>NZ_FMZN01000005.1:0-315250 GCF_900101225.1 Paenibacillus sp. CF095 | reverse complement strand
TATTCGGTATTAGCTACCGTTTCCGGTAGTTGTCCCAAACTTGAGGGCAGGTTGCCTACGTGTTACTCACCCGTCCGCCGCTAACCATCAGAGAAGCAAGCTTCCCATCAAGTCCGCTCGACTTGCATGTATTAGGCATGCCGCCAGCGTTCGTCCTGAGCCAGGATCAAACTCTCCAATAAAGTATTGAAAAGAGCGATAAGCTCATTTTGAATCTGACGAGATTAAAAATCTCATTTGTGCTCCAGCCGATTCAAGCCAAGGCTTGTCTCAAACTTTCGCGTTCATTCTGCAAGCAGAATATTTACTCACTCGTTGTTCAGTTTTCAAAGATCAAACTTGTTTTGTTACCGAATGTTGTTCTCTTCAGCAACTCTTATATAATATCATGTCCGAACCAACTTTGCAAGCTCTTTTTTTAACTTTCTTTCGAAGCTTATTTCATTCGCTTGCCGCACCGTGTATCTTGTGTTTTTTTTGGCCGGAAATAGAATATACCATGCGACACACACACTTGTAAAGAGTTAATTTCAAAACATATCAAATCCACAATCTAACCATATTAAGGGCCATGAATCTACATTGAACTCCTAGGTTCAATTCTATTATCCTACAGCTTGATCTTCTTTATTTAATCTGTCTTTCTTCTATATATAAGAAGGTAGCCCTCTCAACTCTTATATTCGAGACGAAAGGGTTACCTTCTATAGTAATCTATATTTATTTACGTTCTACTTTATATCCTTTATCCTCAAGCAGTTTCACGATGCCGTGATCGCCCAAGTAGTGCGCCGCACCAACAACAATGAAATACTCCTCGCCTTTGCCGTTTTTCAAGTAACCATCGATTTTGTCCGCCATACCAATGTTACGATCAACCAGCATTGCTTTGTTATATTCCTCGTTAGTGGAGAAGCTGTTTGTCAGTTCAAGCAGTTGCTCGTCATTACCCGTTTTCCACATCTCAGCCATTTCTTTCACACTGTTATCCAACACGTCGAAGTTTTCAATTGTCGCTTTCAGTGTTTCCTCTTGTGTTTCTTTGGAAAAGTCGTTAAACATGCCAAGTTGAGATTGATAACTCTCCAACTCAATAACTGGAAGTTTGCGCTCGATCGCTTTCTGGATGAAATACAGATCCACTCCCGCTGACGCTTCGTATCCTGCTGTGGTGGACTTCAAACTTGCAAGTGTGCTCTCTACTACCCAAGGCTTAAATGCATCCAAAGCGTTAGACTCCAGACCATTTTTCTTCAATACATCGCCCAGCTTAGTATACGTTTCACTGGAAATGTGATCTTTCAGTGTTGTGCCATCCTGGTACGAACCCAGACTTAGAACCAGCTTTTGCTGCTCTTCATCAGCGGCTTTGCTAATATCAATCTCTACCCCGAGATAGTCGGCTTCCGTAAAGGCTTCTTCGAACTCCGGACGCAATGGATAGAAGCTCTCATCCGCAATATGCATGGACCCTACCAGATATACCGTATTGCCATTGCTTTCAACTTCCCACATGAAGCCGCGTCCACCGGTTTGAGCAGTTTCCGTTGCTCCACCTTTGGATACCAACAACACGGTGCGCGTTGCAGCATCCCAGCGTACTTCATAACCCGCAGCATCACCGACGATGCGGATTGGCGCATACGTTACACCGTTGATACGTGTAAGCTTGCTTTTGAGTGTAATCGTTTTGCCATCTACCACAGCCGTGATCGTATCATCTGTCGCAGTTGTTAACTTCACATCCATAGCATCCAGCGTAGTCCGCAGTGGAACCAATGTTGTACCTTTATCCAGGATTGGTGCTCCTGTAGCATATTTCACAGCTTGGTCATTAACCTTGACGGAAGTTCCTTGTGGAGCAGCCATAGCTGGTACTGCAGATGCGAGCAAACCTGCCGAGATGGTAAGAGATAAGAGCATGCGTTTCCAATTTTTCATATTATGTAATCTCCTTTATTGAATATAGTTGCCAATCCAATTTTTAATAGAATAGACATACTTAGATACTACGGATAAAAGTGGGAATTGGTGCCACTCCACAAACGGAGCAGCACGTTCTCCCTTCATTACTCTCATTTAGATAAGAAACAATAAATACGAAACCGTCATATATGTTCGATGCTAGATATTCACAAGTCCAAGCCATTCCATGATAAATAGATACTGATCAGTGCCAGGAAAAAGAACGCTATAGCAATCTTCCGATTCCCCCGCAGCTTCACTCCATATGCGACGAAGAAAATAGCGATAGCTAATTTAGAGATGCTTTGGTAGTAGCCCTGCTCTGAAAAGGCTGAACTACTAAATACAATGGAAAGTAGCAGTGTAGAGAGAATTAGTGCTTTAAACCACAGCGGTTCCCTCAAGAACTGTATAAAGAACCCTTTTAACTGCTGCATGATCATTAACCCTCTCCTGAACTCGTTCTAATATGACAGCAGCCGCACGCACACTGACCCTTTTTTTAAAAAACACCATTTATCTTAGATCTTATATGCCTTCATGGCTTTAAACAATTCCTTGAAGGTTGGGCGTTTACCGTACATCAGCACACCCGTGCGATAGATTTTCGCTGCAAGCCATCCGAAGATGATAATGGATACAATGAGAATCGCTAAGGACGTTAGAATCTCCCAAGTTGGCGCAACTCCTGCGCCAATTCGTACCAGAATCGCGGTCGGCGACGTGAATGGAATGAAGCTTGCGATTTTCAACAACAGAATGTTCGGCGTAGAAATACTGAAGATCGCAATATAGAATGAAACAAGCGACAACATCGTGATCGGCAGAACAGCCTGACCAAGTTCTTCAGTACGGCTTACCATTGAACCAATGGCAGCGAACAACACGGCATACAGGAAGTAACCCAGAATGTAGAATATAAGTCCGTACACAATAACTGCACTATTCACATCACTCAGACTCATATTGAAGTCACCTAATACTGCACGGTTATGCGGCAGCAAGATATTTCCGGCAACCACCGCTCCGAAGATCCCGATTTGCAGCATCCCCACCATGAAAATACCGATGATTTTACCAAACATCTGACTGAGCGGTGATACACTCGTAATCAAAATCTCCATAATACGTGAGCTCTTCTCAGCTGTAATCTCGGAGGCAATCATGTTACCTGTCATCATCGTTGAGGTAAACAGCAGGATGATCAGCAAGTACACCACAATATAGTTAATCGGGCTCATTGCACCTTCAGACTCAGTACCTGCTCCGCTCTCATCTGTACTCAAACTTTGCTCGGTGAGCTTCACAGGTGTTGTAATCAGTTCCTTCTGCTCCGCTGTGAGTACATCCTTCACAACCACATCCAGCTTCACACTCTGTAATGCCGCTTCAATGGATGCAATGATCTGAGGTGATACGTCTTCTGCTGAATATAGAATGGGCTGCGGGAACTCTTGCCCGGAAACAGCTTCAAACTTCAGATAACCATCGGTAAGCCCTGCTTCCACATCCGCCGCAAGGGCCACCTCATCTTTGTCTCCGCTGGCAATGAATCGATAGGCCTGATCCCCTTGAGCCGCAGAGAAGCTCTCCAGTTTCTCGGAAACTTCAGGCTGCCCTGTACTCAGAAGACCAATATTTACAGGATTACTGCTTGAAGCTCCACCAATGGAACCTCCATTAAATAAGGTAATGAAATACGGGACATTGAGTCCGATTGAAATTAAAAGTGCAAGTACAATGGTCGTCACCATGAATGATTTCGTTTTAACTTTGTTTTTAAATGTAAAACCCGTAATCGTTCCCATTTTATTCATTCGACTCACCTACCTCACGAATAAAGATTTGGTTAAGCGTTGGTTCCTTCAGTTCAAAGTGTTCCACTGTCGTCTGGGTCATGGCTGTTCTCAGAATCTCTTGAGCAGCTTCCACCTGACTAATATGTATCAGGTACCCGCGCTCATTCCGCTCAACTTTCTTCACACCAGACAATTGTTCGAGCCCTTCCACACTACCAATCGTACCCAGGAAAACCTGTTCACGCGGATACCGGCTCTTGATCTCCTTGATCTCTCCTTGTACCACCGTGTTGGAACGATGCAGAATGGTGATCTGACGACACAACTCTTCAACATGCTCCATGCGGTGTGTCGAGAACAGAATAGCTGTGCCTTCATCACGCAACTCCTTGACGGTGGACTTGAGTAATTCTACATTCACAGGATCCAGTCCACTGAACGCTTCATCCAGGATGAGAATCTGCGGTCTATGCACTACAGCCGCGATGAAGCCCATTTTCTGCTGATTACCTTTGGATAACTCCTCGATCTTCTTATCGTAATACTCAGGTACCTCAAACCGATTCAGCCAGTACTTGAGGCTCTGATCTGCGTCCTTACCATTCATGCCACGAAGTCGTGCCAGGTAATTAATCTGTTCGCTGACTTTCACCTTCGGGTACAATCCGCGCTCTTCCGGAAGATAACCCATAATCTGTTGCAGCTCCGTATTATAGGGCTTGCCGTTGTAAAGGATGTTCCCTCCGTCAGGGTGAATCAGTCCAAGCACCATGCGCATTGTTGTCGTTTTACCTGCACCATTGGCTCCGAGCAGTCCGTAAATCTCTCCCTCTTTTACATTGAGAGTGACTCCATTAACGGCTGTTTTGTCTGCATATTGCTTGACGACTTGCTTCAATTCCAATCGGTTCATCATTTATCGTCTCCCTTCGGTTATTTCCACTGTACGGGTGCATACCCGGCAATCCAGAATGCCAGCACTTCATCCAATTCCAAGTTACGGATTTTCAATACCCGGTTATTGGACAGCTCCAACCTCTCCTGCGCCTCGCTGACCCGGGTTGTAATTACGCGAACCAGACCTCCCTCTTCCAAAGAAGATTCCACAACACCAGGAATACTTTCTGGCCTTAAATCTCCTTCATACCAGACTTCTTTCCACTGATCGAGCACCATATCTTTCTCGGCCATCCCCAGCGACTGACCACGGTGCATCAATACGATGTAATCCGCAAGCCTTTTGACTTCGTCCGCAATATGTGTGGCAATCAGAATCGTGGTGTCTCCCCCCGCCATGAAGGTACGGAACTGCTCAACCATCACTTTCCAGGCAAAGGGGTCCAGTCCTGATGAAGGCTCATCCAAAAGCAATAGTCTTGGGCGAGCTGCAATTGCAGCTGCAATCTCAAATTTTCGCCGTTCTCCCTTGGACATCTTGTTCAGCTTCACATCAACAGGTACTTCCATATCATGAATCAGTTGGTCGAACAACTTCATATCCCAACGTGGATACCAGTACGCCCGGAAATGGGCTGCTTCCTGTGCTGTTATTCGGTTCTCTTCTGAACCAGCGTTATCTGCCACAAAACCAATCTGTTGTCTCAGTTCAATGGGAAGTGGCCCATCATGTTCCTGACCAAACCATATAATCTGCCCAGCATCTGGCAGCACCACTTGCTGCAGCATGTTAAGAAGGGTACTTTTGCCTGAACCGTTGTGACCGAGAATAGCGACTATATACCCTTCCGGGATGGTCAGATCAATTGGGCCAATAACTCTGCGTTTTCGCATTTTGGATACGCCGTTCAACTGGATTGCTATCGGTTCCACGTATGAATCACTCCCTTACTTCGCGTAAATAGCCTTCAGGACTTCCCGGAACAGGCTCTCCATCTCTTCTTCCGTACAGCCTACCGATTTCCCAGACTGCACCGCTGCTTGCATCGCTTCCTGTGCGGCCTTTAATCTATAATTCTCTCTGTCGCCGGCTTCTACCTGGGCCACAAATGTACCTGTCCCCTGCTTCGTACGAAGCAAGCCTTCATTCTCCAGATCCTGATAGACCCGTCTAACCGTAATAACACTGCAATTCAGTGCTCCGGCGAACTCACGAATGGACGGCAAATGTGTTCCCTCCCCCAACTGACCCGTAATAATTAACGATCTTAACTGATTTTCAATTTGGTGGTATAAAGGTTCAGCGCTATTTTCATTAATTTGAATGGGTATTTTCACATCTTGCACCTCGCCCTCCGGTACACTCCAGTCTGTTACCTGACCGTGCCGGTTTCATCCTGTATTCGTACATAAGCTCAATTCTCATTTTAATTCAAATCCCGTTGAACCAGCTTCTTCAGCGTCAAGCGACTAAACAGCCATAGTCCCGCTACGCCAGCCACCAGAGCAATCCACATGATCGGGGAAAGTAGCCCCCATGATTTACTTTCATCCAGTACAAGCCGTAATCCGTAACTGCCTGACATTCGAATCAGTAAGGACATGCCAATGGCGATTGGTACAAAAAGCGTACTGAGAAGCAAATATTTCTTGCCACTGTTCAGAAACTCTCCGTAAATATACAATCCTGTTACCACAAGTCCATAACCTGTACAGGTAAGGCTAAAGGCCAGATATTGATCCCATCGGAATCCTTCGGAATGAAGGTTAACCACATATAACGATCCGTAGAAAAAGATACCGTTGTAAGCAAACGCCATTAGAGACTGCTGTAACCTGGACCACATCACCGCTTGTTCAGGGATAGGAATTCTGCGATAGTAGGCCAGCATCTGCGTATAGGAATCCTCATGTATGTAACGGAAGGAGCGCCTGCAGAACATAAACCCTTGAAATGGCAACATAAGTAAAAAGAAGGCATCCACCACCGGATTAATGAAATCTGTCTGTTGTTGTCCTACTAACATCACACCGCTCATGCTGCCAGTGTATATCATGAATATTGCAGACCATAGCCATTGGAGCTTATCCTTACTCATCTGACTGCGGGTCAGCCACCACGCCTGCTTCCATTCGTTCATATGCCTGCCTGCCTTTCACCTGTCATTCACTCACTCATCTTGCTTACTGTGTTCACTGTGTTTACTGTATATATCAATATACACAGTATACAGACCGAATTCTCATCCCGTCAACCCTTAAATTTCCTGAATCAGGAAGACGGGATGGGACACAGTACGAATTTACGTTAAAATAAATTAAAGTCACGATTCAAAGAAAGGAAGGTTACAGCTATGGATTGGCTGGTAGAGATCGGATTTGTCCTCCTTTTCCTCATTGTCGTTATCTGGTTGGTCCTCCGGGATGAGCCTCATCGTCATTCTGCCAAAAAAGGGAGACATCGCATCCGTCGTAACAACGGTTATACCGACTCTGCTTCGGGATATCCGGTCATTACAGGAGATGACTCCTACGATCGACATTCCAGACACACACCGGATCACAAACATCATGAGTCGGATTCTTCATCAGACACACATTCTCATCACAACAGCGATAGTGGTAGCAGCAGCGACAGTGGTGGGGATAGTGGCGGCGGCGACAGTGGGGGTGGCGGGGATTAGGGGAATATACGAAATTCCCCAAGCACAAAAGAAGGGCTGTACCCGTTATTGTGTACACACACAATAACGGATACAGCCCTTTGCCGTTCTCTAGCACCTGTTTACAGAAGAGGTCTTACGATTAAATGAGGTTGTAGCCACTAGGCAGACTGCGATCCCTGCGGATTGCGCGAATCTGAGCCAGCGTTAACCGTTGATTGGTGGAGATCAGGGATTCCACATCATTGCCACGGATCAGATCATCCAAATCTCTCAAGTTGGTGTTGCCACGGAAGACACGGAATCCACCTTGAAAGTTAGGACGCGTAAACACAACCAGCGTTGCATTCGAACTTGTTGAGAAAAAGCGTAGGCTCTCCACCCCATCCAAAATATTGTCCAGGTTGCGGAGCCCCGTATTGCCACGATAAATGCGGCTTCTCCCTCTGTAGTTCTCTTCAGAATACACCGTGAGACGTGGATACGTTTGACTGACATTGACTGTTTTTTTCATTTACTTTCCCCCTCTCAAACTCATTCTATGAATGAATGAGAGAGGGAGCGTGGACGAATCGTCTACTAGATTCGTCTATTTTCATAGTTTCAGAAGGTCATAGTGACACACGCCCAAGTAGCCGGAGGTTATATCTATACTTTTATACGCCGAGGATAACTTCCCATACGGGACGTGTATGACCACCAGGATATAAGAGATATAGAAGAACATACACGACAACACCTGTTAGCGCTGATCCGAACCAGATCATGGACGTGAACTTGCCCCAGCGGCGATGTGTTCCGAACTTCTTTTTGAACCCCAGGACCAGTGTGGAGATGCCGAATATCGCTGCCACGGTAGCGAGGATAATATGAAAGATCAGAAATATCCGATAAAAGATCTCCAGATCCGGGTCCCCGCCCCAAGCCGTATTACCCACGAACACCGTTCGCGACATATAGATCACAAAGAAAATTAGAGCTGCAATCGCACCTGCTACCATGGCGGACTGATGAGCCTCACGTTTACCCCGAATAATCAGTACCCATCCAATCCCCACCAGTACTGCACTAATCACAATGAAAGAAGTACTGATCGTGGGTAGCCAAAAATACATATCCATCGTGTGTTCCCCCTCTTGTCAGAACATTGACTTAATTATTTGGCAGCCGGATTGAGCGGCCCCCCTGCGCCCCCTGCAGGATACGAATCATCATCATCTTCCTGCTTCTCTTTCCGATACCATTGGAAAAAGACATAAGCCAGCATGGAGGCAAAGATTCCTTCCTGAATAAACTTCATTACAATGCCACCAACCTGCTGATCTTCCTTCGCGGAAGACAGGAAGTTGAAGAACGCAGGCCCACCGAATGAGCGAAGTAACGCCGTAGAATCTCCAGACACACAATACCGCATGGCTTCAGCCCATACTGCCGGGTTGCTGTACGTCTGATACAACGGCTCGGACGCAAAAATAATCAATCCACACGCAGGCGTGAGCAGTACCATATTCAGAAAAATAAAACCAATCTTGGATAACCCCGACGCTTGTCTACCCTCTGGCAACGGATTCAGCAATGTCCACCACATGAGCATCGAGGTGATGAACAGTGCAATATAATACAACCGGTGAACGGTAAAATTCAGCATGACATAATCATGTACAATCGGTAGGTGATACAGCGAGAAAAGCCCGTTAAAGATCACAGCCGCAACGATCGGATGAGCCAGGAACGATAGCTGGCGCGTTGGCAACCAGCGTACGATTCTGCGCCATACCCAGATCGGCAAACCTTTCATCATCAGCGGCGGCGCTACCAGATAGGATAACGCCATACTCACCATGTGGAAGCTAAACATTACGTGACCAAGCAGATTAAATGGGCCAGCTTGAGCCAGATACAGGACAAACAGTCCTGTAATAAACATGATTTTCTGTGCAGCAGTCGCAGGTTCTGCATCCTTTATTGGCTCGCTTAACGGTCCCACAAGCACCAAATACGCCGCAGCAATGATCAGAAATAAAGCCAATATAAGCGGACTCCATAAGTCGTTGAAGCTAAAGTATTGCAACCCGAGCATACGGGAAACCTCCCCGTGACCTGATTTGGTTGTTGCCTTCATTACTTTGTGAAGATTCATTCGCCAAAAAGGGGAAAAGACGGCGGCAATGCGCCGCCGCCATCTCTTTTACCACCAGACCCAATAGAGTGCCATAATGATGCACGTAAAGGCTACGAAAAAACCAAAGGCCATGAATAGAATCGGCATCAAGTGCCCTTTGTCCTTCAAATGCATCCAATAACCCAATTGAACGAATACTTGAAGAATAGCCATGACGAGCAAAATAATAATGATAAAGGTTGTGTTGACCCCTCCGGCAGAAGCAGCCGCAAACGCAATCAGCGTGAGAATAATGGAGAAGATAAACACCACGACGTGTTTCTGTGGCCCTTCCGTCCGGTGACGGTGTTTCACAGGCTGTTGATCTGTCTTATCCTGTGCCGACATGTGCTACCCCACCTTTCCGAGCAGGTACACGACCGTAAAGATGAACACCCAGACCACGTCAATAAAGTGCCAGTACATTGCGGAGACGTATACTTTAGGTGCGGTTACGACCGTCAATCCTTTTTTGAACAGCTGACCGATAATGATCCCTATCCACACAATACCAAAAGCAACGTGGGCTCCGTGGAACCCGACGAGTGTATAGAATGCTGAACTGAATGCACTCGTGGTCATTCCAAACTCTTTATGTTTCACATACTCGTAGAACTCGTAAATTTCCAGTGCGAGAAATCCCATACCCAGTACTACCGTGATGCCAAGCCACAACGCCAGTGCATCTCGCTTGCCCTTATGCATGGCCTGAATCGCAAATACACTCGTCAAACTACTGACCAGGAGAATGAACGTTGCAGCGGCCACGAGTGGCAGGTGGAACAGTTCATTCGCCGTAGGTCCATCATTGGTTTGGCCACGAAGAGCCAGGAAGGTAGCAAAGAGTGTACCGAACAGTACCGTCTCGCCGCCAAGGAACAACCAGAAGGCGATAAGCTTGTTACGGCCTTCAAGCGTTGCTTTCTCCGGTTCATGCGGCAATTTGTTGTTCACCGGTTCGGCATGTGAGGTTGTCATGTTCTAGCCCCCTTCTCATCCTGATCCTCCGGTTCAATATGCCAGCCATGATCATCATAAAGTGAACGAAGTGCCATTGCGCCAAATGTGATTACGAGACCAATAATAACTACAATATAATTGTTGAAAATGACATTCATAAATGCATTACCAAATTCATCCTTGCTGAACATCAAGCCAAGTCCGGCGATAAAGATACCTACTGACATTACAAACGGCAACGGCGTTGCTGAAGGCATATGAATCGAACCTACAGGTTCTGCCGGTGTCATCTCCGTATGTCCTGCCATTTTTTCCTTCCAGTATGCATCAATTCCGCGTACCAGCGGCGTCTGCTTGAAATTATATTCCGGCGGCGGAGATGGAATAGACCATTCCAGTGTACGGCCATCTTCCCACGGATCGTTTGGCGCGCCAGCCGGTTTTCTCATTGTGATTACGATGTTCACGAGGAACATGATAACCCCAACACCCATTAGAAACGCACCGACGGAGCTGACCAGATTAAGCAGGTCAAAGTCCTGATTCGGCAAGTATGTAACGATCCGGCGCTGCATCCCCATCAGACCGAGGAAATGCTGTACAAAGAACGTTAATTGGAAACCGATCATAAACGTCCAGAACGTCCATTTGCCCAGTGTTTCACTCAGAATACGTCCGAACATCTTCGGCCACCAGTAATGCAGTCCCGAGAACAAGCCGAGCACCAGTCCCCCTACAATAACGTAGTGAAAGTGGGCTACAACAAAGTACGTATCATGGAACTGGAAATCCGCTGGAGCAGATGCCAGCATGACGCCTGTAACGCCACCCATAACGAAGGTTGGAACGAATCCAACAGCAAACAGATTTGCCGCTGTAAAGCGGATCTGTCCACCCCACATCGTAAAGAGCCAGTTAAAGATTTTGATCCCGGTAGGTACGGCAATCAACATCGTGGAGATGGAGAAAAGCGCGTTGGCTACATTACCCAGACCTGTTGTAAACATGTGATGCGCCCATACCATGAAGCCCAGGAAGGCAATCAGGATGGTGGCAAATACCATGGAGCTGTATCCAAACAACCGTTTACGCGAGAAGGTCGGAATAACCTCCGAGATAATCCCAAATGCGGGCAAAATCAGAATGTATACTTCCGGGTGCCCGAAGATCCAGAAGATGTGCTGCCAGAGTACGGGGTTACCGCCACCTGCGACATCGAAGAAATTCGCTCCCAGTATACGGTCAAACGTCAAAAGTACAAGCCCTACCGTGATGGCAGGAAAAGCAAAAAGGATAATGGCAGATGTAATAAATGTCGTCCATGTAAACATCGGCATCCGCATGTAGGACATGCCTGGAGCACGCATTGTAATAATCGTTGCGAGAAAGTTAATGCCCCCGATGAGCGTTCCCAGACCCGCGATCTGAAGGCCGATGGTGTAGAAATCCACACCGTGCGTTCCACTGTACTCACTGCCCGAAAGCGGCGTATATGAGGTCCAGCCCGCATCCGGTGCTCCGCCCATAACCCAGCTCAGGTTCAGCAACAATCCACCAAACAGGAATGTCCAGAAACCCAGCGCGTTAAGAAACGGGAAAGCAACGTCCCGTGCCCCGATCTGCAAAGGTACGACAGCATTCATAATGGCAAAAATAAGTGGCATGACACCAAGGAAAATCATCGTTGTTCCATGCATTGTAATCAATTCGTTGAAGACCTGTGCCGATACAAAATCATTCATAGGCTTCATCAGTTGAATCCGAATCAAAATGGCTTCAATGCCGCCGATTCCAAAGAAAAATCCACCCGCAACCAAATAGAGAATGGCGATTTTTTTGTGATCGACGGTGGTGATCCAATCCATCAAGCCCCTGTACCTCTTGACGCTATGCGCATGAGCCAAGGTTGTGTACCCCCTTCTTCGTCCTTGCTGTTCTATTCATAGTCCAATTTGTAGTTGGCCAGATATTCGGCAATTCCGTCGATTTCTTCATCCGTCAACCCAAGATCTTTGGGATTCGGCATAGTATTGCCCGGCTTCACGGATTGTGGATCATGGAGCCATTCTTTCATGTTATCCAGTACCGGACTACCTTCTTCCTGTCCCTCGCGAGAATTCAGCAAAATGCCTGCGACAGATTCCTTGCCGCCGATTCCCGTCAGGTTAGGTGCAACCGGTCCACCTTGATCACCAACAGCGTGGCAAGAAAGGCAGTTTGTTTTGAACTTTTCGGCCAATTGAGTGTCTTCAGGAAGGACTGCGGGTGCTTTCATCTGGTTCACCCATCTGTCAAACGATTCCTGACTCACTGCTTTTACCTTAAACTCCATGAAAGCATGCGATCTGCCACATAATTCGGCACATTTACCGCGGTAAACGCCTTCATTCGGTGCAGAGAAACTGAACTTGTTAAGTGTTCCATCCGGGTTTGTGTCCATTTTGCCCGCAAGTGACGGCACCCAGAAGGAGTGAAGCACGTCAGCGGTTTTTAATTCGAATGCGATTTTTGTTCCGGTCGGGATGATGAGATCTTGAGCGGTGGTTACGTCATATTGAGGATAAGTGAATTCCCACCAGTACTGATGTGAGGTGACTTGGACCTTAAGTGCGTTTTTGTCATTGGACAGATCTTCGCCTTGGGCAAAAATCGTTTGGACCGTCGGTACTGCCAGAACAATAACCAGCAATAACGGAATGGCTGTCCAGATTACTTCCAGCTTGAAATTACCTTCAACCTGTTCGGGCATCTCAGTCTGCCCGGCTCGTCTACGAAACCGGATCAGAACATAGGCCGCTATGGCAAATACAATGATGAGCACCACGATCATAATCGCGATGGATAACTTCATCAGATCATATTGGCCTTGCGCTACAGGACCCTGAGGTTTCATTACCGACAAGTCTTCCCGCCCGCATGCGGATAGCAGCAAAGAGAACACCGCCAGCAAGGGGAGAATTCGCTTTGCAACCTGCCACTGTTTCATCATTGATCTACCCCACTTTTTTACGTTTTCGTAGATTACCGTTGTCGTTCGGTAGAAAGGCAACAAAAGGTACGTTTCAGCACGATACGCATAATCCTCTTCATCATACAGAACGCTTACAAAAATAACGCTTCCAGTACTCCCGTGATTTCCTGCTCAGGGCATGTCTGCGCATTCTTCCAATTCATTCTATATGCTTCAATCACTTATTAAATATAAGTTGAGGGTATGATTTTGTCAATCTTTGGACACATGTTCACAAATTGTTCACTTTATGTAAAAAACCGCTCTACAACTTGATTTGCAAACGATTTCAGTTAAAAGTATTACACTCTACATTTGAAAATTTTTGCCAAATTTCGGTGATAAAACTCGATTTATTGGTGATTTTTCTCACATTGAAAACATGTGCTATTATGCAAAAGAAAGATCAGAATTTATGGAAAACCTCTTCCATATCCATTCAGAAGACATGCCTATCGCTCCATACCGCTATCTTCAAGCTCAAAACAGCATGGAGCATTTCGGAGAAAGTTCAACTCAAGTCCTCTTCTTCACTGACTTCATCTCACGTGCCATCGGTCAGAATCAAGGGGCCATTCCCAGTAATCGCAACCGTATGCTCATACTGGACCCCCCAGCTGCCATCTACCGTCCTTACCGTCCATCCATCTTCATCCCACACAACGGCCCCGGAACTGCCCTTTGTAAAGATTGGTTCAATCGTAATAACCATGCCCTCGGTGAGCATCGTGCCCGTTCTGCGTTTGCCATAAGGCAGAACATTTGGGGGTTCATGAATATATTGACCAATCCCATGACCAATGAGAGGCTTCACAATTCCGTACCGATACAATCTGGCTGTTCGTTCAATGGCACTTCCAATATCTCCGAGTGTATTCCCTGGAACTGCCTGGGCAATCGCCCGCTCAAGTGCCTTCTCCGTGCGTCTCATCAGCTTGCGAATGGATCTGCTTGTTTCACCAATTCCATATGTCCAGGCCGAGTCAGCAAGCCAGCCGTCTTTGTTCACCACCATATCGATGGTCACTACATCCCCGCTCGCCAGCTCCTCTTCCCCCGGAAATCCGTGGCAGACCACTTCATTAACAGAGGCACACGTCGCGTACGGATATCCTTTGTACCCTTTTTGCTCCGGTGTGGCTCCTCGTGCTGCCAGAAACTCTTCCACCCGCTCATTAATCTCTGCTGTCGTGATACCGGGGATCATCCACTGCTCAATATGCTGGTGACAACTTCGCAAAATCCGTCCAGCTTCCCGCATGTAGCCAATCTCTTCTTTGGTTTTCAAAATAGGGTCCACATGCATTCATCCTTCCCGCTGTAGGTGTACTCCCATATATATGCAGCAGGAACGCAAAAAAAACCGCCTGCCGGAGCTTATCGCCCGGGAGACGGTTCTATTCATTATCGGAACAGTATAATCAGAGTTGTGTGTTGTTTCAGGACACGGAAGAATCCATCTTGACAAGCTCATGCTCAACCACAGAAGTCAATTCTTCCTCGTATCCACCCGTAATCCGGTATTTTCTCACGTACTCCTTCACGAATTTTTTTGGATCTTTAGGACGGAAAATCCGAGTCATTTCCCTCAAACTTTCTTTGACCTCATTGTGACCTTTCGTTGCCATTGTAATTCCCTCCCAAAACGTTGAAAGTGAATGCTCCGTTTAGAGAATGCCGAATAAGTCTTAAATGCCATCCATGAAGTTGTGTGCGCGGCTTAAAGCAAGCTTTAGGTCGGGAACCTCGCTAGAAAGCAAGTACCTGACACTATAAATACCCGATATGATTCGGAATGAATCATAATCTTATTGTAGCATATTCGGAAGTATCTTACGACTTGACGATTTCCTCTAATAAATATAACGGTTTTCATGCCCAAAAAGTTTAATTCCGAATCATATGTTATGAATGCCGCCATTCTATACGGAATTAATATATCCAGCATAACACTGAACTATTCGGGGGATATTATCACGGACAACCCATACAGTTAAATTACTGGTATCCAAAGGAGGCGTCGTCTCATGGACCGCAAAGAACAAGATATGCTGCCCCTTTCGCATGAAAAGGTGGAAGTAGACGGAGTTTACATCAATGAAGCCGGACGTGAGGAACATCTGCACCGGGGGCAACATTTCCCGGCCGATCCCGTTCTTGGCAAGTCGGAATGGAAACTGACCGAATATGCATATGATAATCACCACGAAGGACGAACCGATGAGCGGTTGGTTCCCAAAGAAAACGACACCGATAAAATTGGCAAGATTACAAACCCTCGCAGACAGATCGAGGGCGGATAACGATTTCGTTCGTGTAACGTATTATTCGTAAACGACAATAGGGGCAGAGCAAGCTGTACAATGGCTTGCTCTGCCCCTGTTTGCTTTTTCCTATGTGTTGCATCCCCATCCGTTCACAGGCAAATAAATTCATCGGTTCAGTTCTGTCCATCTCTCTCATAACCTAGTTAAAAAGGTCAAAGGAGGCTGGACCGGATGTCCCCCATGAAATCGTCTAGCGGTCTGGATGAAAATATTGCCGGTATGCTTTGTTATCTGTTTACCTTTGTAGGTGGGATTGTCTTCCTCGCTGTGGAGAAGCGGAGCCGGTTCGTGTTATTTCATGCGCTGCAATCTGTAACGGTCTTTGGCATCATTATGGTCGGGCATGTATTATCGGCTTTCCTTCCGTTGTTTGGACCACTGGTGGCATCGCTGTTATCCCTGCTTGGTGTAGTGGTCTGGCTTATTATGGTCGTTACCAGCCTGCAGGGGAAATGGTTGAAGCTGCCGTGGGTTGGCGATTTTGCAGAGAAACAGATGCGTCATCTGTAATTTGAGGAAGACATGATTCAAAAGAAAAGACGATCCATCCCCTTTCAAACGGGGTTTGGATCGTCTTTTGATTATATGTCCCACTTCAACGGATCTTCGGTGTTTCACATATAAAGAGGGCTTGTTCATGCGCTTGAACATTCATAGCATAAACGATGTATGTCATAAACCATTCATGCTGTATATCTTCATGATTAATCTGATTCATTATTCATCTTGTGAATCGTCTATCTATAACAGTTAACATAACAATCCTGCTGGATAATAATCCTGGCCTAATTCGGCTAATTAAGCTGACTTGCCCGTCTCTCCAAGGATGGCATCTGCCTGTTGTTCAGCCATTTTGGTGGCTGTTTCCTTGGTACCCAGACCATTAAACAGCAGGTTCATGAAGATCGCTGTGAAGCTGCCTGCAATGATACCATTACCGAGCATAATCTGAGCCCAGGCCGGTGCACCTGCGAACAACTCAGGTACAACGGTAACCCCAAGCCCCATACCTACAGAACAAGCGATGACAAACAGATTCTCATGTCGGTTCAGATCGACCTGACTGCCGATAATCCGAATGCCTGATGATACCACCATGCCGAACAAGGCCACCATCGCTCCGCCAAGTACTGCCCCTGGAACGAGCTGTGCAAGGGCTGCAATTTTTGGTACAAATCCAATGACCACAAGGATTCCACCAGCCACCACAATGACATCACGTGTCTTCACACGTGTCATCTGTACCAGTCCTACATTTTGCGAATACGTTGTATACGGGAACGAGTTAAAAATACCACCCAACACAATGGCCAGACCCTCTGCGCGATAACCGCGCGCCAGATCCTTGGACGACAGGTCCTTGTCCAGTATTTTGCCCAGAGCCATAAATACACCTGTGGACTCGGCCACGCTGACAATCGCCACCAGAATCATCGTCAGAATCGGTACAATCTCAAATGTCGGTGTACCGAAGTAAAACGGCTGAACAACGTGGAACCAACTTGCATCACGAATAGGAGCAAAATTAACCTCACCCATGAACCCTGCTGCCACCGTACCTACCAGCAGACCAATCAGTACCGAGATGGAACGGATAAATCCAGTTGTGAAACGAGTCATCAGAATGATAAACAGAAGCACGCCGAAACCGAGTAACAAGTTCACTCCGCTGCCAAAATCTTCTGACCCCTGACCGCCGCCCAGATCGTGGAAAGCAACCGGAATCAAGGTCAAACCGATGATCGTAACCACCGAACCCGTAACCACGGGTGGAAAGAGCCGAATAAGCTTCCCAAAGATTCCGGAGAAGATCAATACGAACAGCCCTGAGGCAATAATTGCTCCGTAAATGGCAGATACCCCACTGTTCATCCCGATTAGGATCATCGGAGACACGGCCTGGAATGCACAACCGAGCATGACAGGCAGCCCTACGCCGAAATATTTATTTCCCCATACCTGAAGCAGTGTAGCCACACCACATGCGAGCAAGTCAATGGCAATGAGATAGGTTAGTTGTTCCTGTGTAAAGCCCAATGCGTTACTGACGATCAATGGGACAACGACGGCTCCTGCATACATAGCAAGCACATGCTGTAGTCCGAGGGAGAACGTTTTGATTGGATGCCGATGCCGTTGAAAGATACGTTCGCGTGCCATATTAGTTCGTGCCCTCCTCGTCCGCAAATGTAACCTGTCCATCCGACAGTGCCCCGATGCGAACCAGCGATTCCACACGGTATCCTGCTTCTTTCAGCAAGCGACCTCCCGGCTGGAATGCTTTTTCAATAACAATACCGATACCCACCACTTCGGCTCCAACTTGCTCCACAATGCGAGCCAGACCAAATGCTGCTTCACCATTCGCCAGAAAATCATCAATGATCAGCACGCGATCACCAGGCTTCATGAATTTCTTGGCAACGGTGATTTCATTGGTCTCCTGCTTCGTGAAGGAGTAGACCTTCTCCACCAGAATGTCTTCCGTCAGTGTGAGCGACTTCTGCTTCCGTGCAAAGATCAGCGGTACGTTCAGCTCCAAAGCGGTCATGATGCCTGGTGCAATCCCTGACGACTCAATTGTCAGCACACGTGTGATATTCTCACCTTCAAAGCGGCGAATGAATTCCTTGCCCACTTCCTTCATCAGAACCGGGTCCATCTGGTGGTTCAGGAATGAATCCACTTTGAGTACTTGCTCGGACAGGACGATGCCTTCCTGTCTTACCTTGTCTTTTAACAATTGCATTGTAATTCTTCCCCCTGAATGCCCTCCGCACAGAAGCTCACACGCTCTTCCAATCGCATGGTAAAAAAGCAAAAAGCCCGCCTTTTCACACGCTGCGGAATAACCGGAGACGGGAAAGACGGACTTGTACGTATATGGACAAGCCGTATGGATGCTGCAAGTGTACTGGATGGACAGAATGACAGGATATAACTCCTGACGTGAGAAACTCCAAACAGTGTGATCAGAAACAGATAGAAATTACTTGAACCTGCTCTTCAGTCAAACTGCCTGAGAATAATCTCATGCCAACCATACAAAACATTGCAACATCTTTCCCGTAGTCCGATCATTCCGGTGATCGGGTAGAGACATGCAGGCCTATTCCTGCACATATACGAGTAACGGCATATTTAATTTTTTGGCTCCATGATTCGTTACAATGTATGATCGCGAACCTGAATGTAAAAGGTTAAACATAACTGACAATGTTAGAAGTATACCGAATCGGCGGCGTGAAATAAAGAAGTATTTTCATGGAAGTTGCGGAAACTTGTCTTAATTTGCAAACAGGGGGTGATTGGAATCTATTTTTTATGTACAATATGAGAACGGAAGCGCGGATCTGAACGGAGAATGGATGGAAACGCGACCTATATTTTGAATTGAATGATCAAAGGAGATATGCAAACATGAAAGGCGTACTTAAAGAATTCAAGGAATTTGCCGTCCGCGGCAACGTCATCGATCTGGCGGTCGGTGTCATTATTGGGGCTGCTTTTGGTAAAATCGTCACGTCCCTTGTGAATGATATCATTATGCCTCCAGTTGGAAAACTGCTTGGAGGGGTTGATTTCAGCCAGAAGATTTTCAATCTGGATTGGGATATGAAAACCGCCAGCGGGCAGGAAATCAAGACATTAGCACAAGCCAACGAAGCTGGCGCAACCGTAATTGCTTACGGGCAGTTCATCAACGTCATGATTGATTTTATTATCGTTGCGTTCTGTATCTTCATGCTTGTGAAGGGCATCAACTATATCAAAAGCAAAGAACACAAAAAGCCCGAGCCGCAAAAAACGACCAAGGCTTGCAAGTATTGCCTATCGGAAATTCCAGCCGCGGCTACCCGCTGCTCACACTGTACTTCAGAGCTCGAAGCTGAAGGCACCGGCGCTCTAGCATAATCACAATGAACGTTTAAAGACGCACCGAGTTGAATTACGGATATAAATCCTGATGCGGGGGACAACCTCTTACTTGCTAGGGTGTATGTATGAAAAGCCATATGGGCTTCATTAACAATGGTTGCGCAGCTTAAAGGTTTGATGGTTCCACCGTAAAGGTGGGGCCTTTTTTTGTGCCTAACATACATGTGTTACACGTGCTCCCCCGTGAATGTCATTTGCAGCCATGCTCATGAACTAGAACCGGCGTGGCAGCAAATGCTCCAGGATCGACTTCAGATCCTTATCTTCCTTGTAAACTTCTTCCCCGGTATCCAGTTCTGTCACGCGAATATATTCAAAGTTTGCCGAAGCATCCACTGGCTTGAACAACAATTGGGCCTCATCTTCCAAACGTACATTAAATCCCATATCCTTAAACATGCTGCTTAACTGACTGTTAGCCGGTTCCTGACCTTGCCCTACAAATATAAGTCCTCTAAGACTTTTACGTTCCTGAGGTTGCGGATAAATCACCTGAAAGTGTACAATGCATTCCATACGATCGTTCCCCTTTCGTTTAAAACATACTTTGTGAAATTTTGAACTTTAAAATCTGCTATATAAGGAGATACGTTTCATGACACCAGAACGTTTCGACATTTATGACGATAAGCAAAATTGGATCGGCACTTCACTACGCAGCGAGGTCCATGCCAAAGGATATTGGCACCGTTCATTCCACTGCTGGATTGTGCGTGACAAAGGCGAGCAACGACGGGTTCTTTTTCAGCGGCGGCGTGATATTAAGGATACCTTCCCCGGATGTTACGACATTACAGCAGCAGGCCATCTTACCGCAGGTGAACAACTGCAAGACGCCAGTCGTGAGCTGGAGGAAGAACTGGGTGTTTATACTCCATTCGAGGCATTAACCTATCTACTCACGGCTACACAGCAGCTCCAAGGAGAGGTCCGTGGTGTCCCATTCATAGATCGGGAATTCAGCGCCGTCTATGGACTATGTCTGAACCAGCCGCTCGAAGCCTACGTTCTGCAGCCCAGCGAGGTGGATAGCCTGTATGAAGTGCCGCTGGATGATCTACTCGCTTTGTTTCGTAATGAGATAGACGTCATTCAAGCTACTGGAGTTCAGACCCACCCGTTAAGCGATCAGGCAGCTTATAAACCTGAGCGTGTCGTTCGCGAGATTCGGGCAACGGAATTTGTACCCCATGGTACAGCTTATTATATCGATGTGCTGGAAGCTCTGTATCACGTGCCCAAAGAGTGATCATGTACGATCCAGTTCAACCCGATCCAGTTCAATCGAATGTTCATAGCTTCATTTTCTCAAAAATAGCATAACTTCATACCTTTACTATCGACTTGACTGGAAACAGATGCTGTGACGAACATCACTGTCATATCTCAAACCAGCACAAACAGGCGTCTGCCTCCGGGCAGCGCCTGCTTTATGTACACACGTATTCGTTTCATCAAGATATACCTTTGTGCTGGCATGTTCACTCCATCAGAGATAAATTAGTCGCCGATCTGTCTAGCTCTGGTCACCTTCTCCTGAAGGAGAAGACCAATAACGCGCAGAGAGTTCTTCGTACCGGTGCCCATAGCGGGACTCCAGTTCCTCCCCCATATCCTGTTCCAGTTCGTACAACACCAGCTCTTGAGCAAAATGATTCAGCAGCAGTCCAGTCATCACCGGATGCTCCGTCACCACTGCCTGTGTGGCGCATGATTCACCGCGCATGCCTAACATGCACCAGCGGCGATCCACCACCAGGGAAAATTTCCGACCATTACCTGTGCCATACAAAGGTAGTCCCGGCCAAGGGACAGGCTGATCAAGCATACCTTCGCCACCATCACACGACCATAACAGCCGCACACCCCGAGCTTCAGCCTGCTGTAAGTCATTACGTAGCAACTCTGCCTCTTCACGCCAAACGTCTACAACAATCTCATGCTGAGCCTCGGCCAATTCACGGCTCAGATTCTCAAACACATTTTTGTCCCCTTCGACGTTATAGAAGACCGGCTTCTCCGGTTCACTCTTGGGCATGCTGCTCTGGACATAATCCAGCGAGGTACGCATTTGATCGGAGATCATACGTGTCATCTCCTCTGGCTTCAGCACACTATACTTCGCCGGCTCCCCCGGACTACACCGCAAGAACCCACGCTGTTCCAGCCGTTGCAGGGTCGCATATACATTGGAACGGGACACGCCCAGCCGCTTCGCAACCTCATATCCTGAGGCTGATCCCTGACGGGCGAGTTCCACCATAATTTTAGATTCCATCTCGGTAAACCCGAGATGACGCAAATGATGCAGCAGTTGGTCCATATTCCCGTCCCCCCATGCTGTCAGCAACCCGCACTGCCTCACAATGATGCAGCAGTGCTTCTACTGCATCAGATCTGTTCAGCACCACAACGCGGGCACCACTTCGAACCTTTGGGCAGCTCGGCTGCACAAATCTGACAATTCACCATTTCACGTGATACTTCGGTCTGTACGTCCACCGTGTTCACGATCGGGTTGTTTTCTTTCCAGTAGCGGATGCGTTCGTCCAGTTCTTGCTGACGCTCACGTTCCCGTTGCATCTCTTCATCTCTGCGACGTTCCCACTCTGCATCGAACGCTTCCTTTTCTTCCTGGGTAAATTCCGTACTGTTATATTCTGATTCTGTCTCCAGATCCGCTATGGACGGAATGACCGTGTGATACGGCTCATCTTCCTCCAGTTCCAATTCAGGTGGCGCATCGTAGAAGTCCGGCTCTGGAGTTTGGGTCTGAGCTACAGCTGCCTCCTGTCTCGCGGCTGTGGTGGCTCCTGCGACTCCTGCAGCTCCTACTGTAGGTGCTGGCGTCTTGAGTTCACCCAACTTGCGTCCGCATTTAGGGCAGAAGTTGGCATCCAGGGAAGCGACGTGTCCACACTCGCACAACCGTTCGTTCTTGAGTTGTGCAATCTTGTTGCGCAGACCATCAATCTCGTCCTGCAATTCGTCGCAGAGCTGCGACAGATCCACCATTTCTTTTTCCGCACGCGTCATATCCTGTGCCCGATAACCCTCATAGAAGATGCGACCCATATCTGTAAAATGGACTTCCTGTTCCTGTTGCAAGCCCACAATCTGGTTGTTCAGTTTCCCAATCTCAACGGCGTGCTGGGCACGCTCTGTTGCTTTGTTCGCTCCGTCTTTGATGCGCTGAAGCAGTTTCATGACCATTCCTCCTCTGTCCCGTCAAAACCAATATTATCATTTCAAATTTTAGAGGTTATTCAAAAAGTCCGCTTTTGATTACGAAGGATGCCAGTGGCATCCTCAGCATCGAATATGGGATTCAGCCGAATAAGAGGTACTGAAAACCAGACTTTTTGAACACATACTTGTAGTAAATTAGCATATTACATCTTTCATGCAAAATGCTCAGGCATATAACTTATACGATATCATGCCAAAAAGTTGCGTAATCTCGTGCAGGTGCCCGTTTTATACCGATACTGGATGAAATCGGGGGCTTTCGTCAAGACCATATGTTCGGGTATAATGAAGCTTTGACCATACTTAACCGCCTGATTAGGCAACTAACTCTATCATACCAATTTACAATGCGATTGTGAAAAGGGCAAATGGTTTACTTTTAACCGGGATATTCCTATCCCTGAATGCATACAGAGGTGGATGAAACATGTTAAGTCCGAACTCAACGTTCTACCCCCGTCCGCTCGGGGTTACCCCGGCGGCGTCCCTGCCCCAGTCCCCGTCTGCTCCGCTGGAGACCAGTCGGCAACTCGTGGGTAATGAGCAACAGGATGCCTTTTATTTTCGTTCTCTGGAAGAGGCAGGCATCAAGTTAAACGCACCACAAATCTCGGCAGTCCGTCACGGCAGAGGACCGATTCTGACGCTCGCCGGAGCCGGTTGTGGCAAAACAACTGTGCTGGCTGCAAGAGCTGGCTACCTCATAGAAGTCAGCGGCGTACATGCTGGCAGTATCCTACTGGTGACGTTCACGAACAAGGCCGCCACCGAGATGAAAGACCGGATCGCGGCTTTGCCAGGTATACGCCCGGCAGCCGCGAGAGCCGTGCAGGCTCGTACCTTTCACTCTTTTGCCCTGACATTATTGCGTCATTACGGTGTGCAGGAAGAGATCTTTGGCGAGTCGCGGGCTCAGCATACGGTTCTGAAGATGCTTCTTCGCCAAAATGGCATGAGTGAAGCCTTCCAGCCTGAAAGTCTGCTGGCCATGCTGTCCGCATGGAAGATGCAAGGATCGGAAACAACCGACCTGCCTGAAAAATCGCAGGAAGAACGCGATGCCAAGCGTGTTCTGCTAGGTTACGAAGCCTGGAAACAGGATCGGGGCAAAATGGATTTTGATGATATTTTACTGCGGGCAGCCGCCCTGCTTCGTGACCCTGCTGTTCTGGGGCCGCTTCAGAAGCGTTTTCAGTACATTATGGTCGATGAGTTTCAGGATACCAACCACCTACAGTATGAAATTGTGCAAAAACTGGCTTCCGCTCACCGCAACCTGATGGTTGTGGGAGACGATGACCAGACGATCTATACCTTTAATGGCGCACGCCAGGAATCGATTTTGGAATTCGATAAAGTATACCCCGGTGCACGCATTGTGACGCTGGATATCAATTATCGTAGTGATGCACGCATTCTGGGACTCGGAAGTGAACTGGTCGCCCGTAATAAACGCAGACGTGACAAACGGCTGCGTGCCGCCGGAAACCGCGGCGATGCGCCCCGTTTCGCCACACCATCCAATGCGGAGGAAGAAGCGGCATGGGTCGTAAACCAGCTGTGTCAACAGGTTGAAGAAGGACAACACACCTATCGTGATATTGCGATTCTTCACCGGACAGCAAGCAGCAGCCGGGCTGTATTCGAGCAGCTTGTGTTGAAAGATGTACCTTTTGTACAGCATGGTGCTTCTCCGGTGTTCTATGACCAGTCTCTCATCAGACCCCTGATGGATCATCTGCGTCTGTCCCTTGATCCACGTGCCATGGATGCTCTCCCCAGTGCATTGGGACCGCTCTATGTATCACGGGATGCAGGGCTGGAGTGGATTCAGCGCTGTGAACAACAACAGGCGAAGAAATATCCGCTCATTCATCTGGTGAAATGGGACAAGCTGAAACCGTTCCAGCAGGAACAGGTCAAGGAACGCATCAAGCTGATCAAATCACTGCACAAACTAAAACCCATCATCGCCATTCAGGAGATGCGCAGGCAGTTCTACGACAAGTATATGGAAAGTGGTGATCCCAGCATCTTCACCCATTATAAGGAAACGATGCTGGAAACCCTGGATGAATTTGAAGCTGCCGTCAAAAAATTCGAAACCGTGGAAGAGTTCATCCAATTCGCGGATGAGCTCTCCCGCAGACACCGTGAGATGGAATCTCTGCGCCGTGCACAGGACAGTGACGCAGTGCAACTGATGACCATTCACCGGGCCAAAGGACTGGAGTTCCCTTGTGTGTACTGGATCGGAGCCAGTGAAGGCATTGTGCCCCACAGTACCGCACTACGCCAGGATATCCCCGAGGATCAGAAAGCTGCGCTTGCTGTGCAACAGACAGACGCCGAACTGGACATGGCACTGGAGGAAGAACGCAGGCTCGCCTACGTTGCCATCACACGGGCCAAGCAGTACTTGTACGTTACCTCACCGGCGAGCCATCACGGAAAGCCAGCGGATGTGTCCCGCTTCCTGCTTGAAGCCTTCGGCATGGAAGTTCCGGACAAACGTAAACCTCGTGAGGAGAGCCGGACGAGCGGCCAGACTTCATATGGGAAAGGTAATGGACAGTATGCTCGCTCGTCTCTCTCGGGTGCACGTTCCGAAGGTCGGGATGTGGCACAGCGCCGAGCCATCAGTCACAGTGACCGTCGTGACTTCGAGGTCCACAACGAACGTGATGAGGATCGCCTCGGTGAACGGCGTGGCAGTGGTGAAATTCGCAATCATAAGGCATTCAGCACCACAGGCATAAGTCCGACAGCTGCGAGTTCCTCCAGTTCACAGTCGCACACTTCAGGTTCAGGTAATGCTGAACGTACGGAGACCGTTGCGGTCTGGAAGTGCAGTTCATCCACCTGTAAAGCGTGGCTAAGACAGAAGCCAGCTGTGCCTTCTAAAGCAACCAAGAAGGCATCATCAGGCCCTCCCGCCTGTCCCCTGTGTTCAGGATCGATGGAGGCCGGTACCCGCCAGGTGCCCGTAACGGGGAGATTTGGGAAATAAACGAAACGGGATACCGTTATAGCTCGTTTCAGGGCGCTTTTTGCTGTTTATTAACAGTAGAAGCGTCTTTTTTCCATTTCAGAATGGGGGTTGGATTATGCAGGACGGCAAACAACAGCTGTATGTATCGGTAACACATAATCTTATTGAGCAAACAAAGAACGAATCTACACCCTTTGAGGTGTTGGTGGATGACGAACAGTTGGGCCGATTAAAAGATCTGATGAAGGTGCTGGAGGATGACGATGCCTATACATTGCAACGGGCTCCCGTACCCTACAAATCAGCAGACCACGATGAGGCAACAGAGCAATTTTCAGATGGCATGACCTTGCTGTATACCTTTCTGTATGACCATGGCACGCCGGATACCCGGCAGGCAATTGAGAGCATGAACGTGCTTCCAAGGCTGCAGGATACGGATTACGATGACCCTGGGTACGAGAATTCACCACTGAATAAATGACCTGATGCCAAAAAGCATGCGTAACCGCAGATCACGCGGAAGACGCATGCTTTTTAATATGATGAAGGACAACTGCCATGTAAAATGAACTCAATCCAGACGAATCTCCTGCCCTTTCTCAGCGGATTCGTAGATTCCGCACAACATGCGCGTGGAAGCCACACCATCCGCAATTGGGCTGATCGGCTCTGTACCGTTCAGACAACAATCCACAAAGTGGTCAATCTGGTTCTGGAATGCACTATGAATATGGAGACCCGTATTGTCCGTCTGGGGTTCAATATTCAGGATGGTATTATTTTTCTCCGTGACGATCAGTGTCTCCGGCTCCAGTTCGAACCCACCACGCTCGCCGTATAATTTCACAGAAGATTCATCTCCGCGTGCATGCAGGGTAAAGCTCACATCTACCGCCAGCGAAGCCCCGTTTTCAAACCGAATAAGTGCATTCGCCATATCTTCCACGTCATTCACAGCTGCGCTGTAGTCGGCTGCTTTGTAAAAAGAAAGATGTTCGATATGGGCACGATTGCCCAACTTCCGATACGTATTACCACTGACCGAAACAGGTTTCGGCCTACCCATGAGGTACCAACATTGGTCGATAATATGTACGCCGAGATCAATCAGGGGGCCGCCGCCGGAACGGCTTTTGTCAGCAAACCAACCGCCTGGATTGCCATGACGCCGCAGAATGGAAGCTTTGGCATAATACAGTTCACCAAACTCCCCGGCATCAATGAATCTGCGCATCATCTGCATATTGTTATCATATCGACGCACAAATCCAACGATAAAGGTACGGCCACTCTTCTTAACCGCTTCTTCAATCCGGAGCGCATCTTCCACATTGGTTGCGACCGGTTTCTCAAGCAATACATGCTTGCCTGCCTCCAGTGCAGCAATGGCAAATTCCGCATGTGTATTATTCCAGGTACAGATACTGACAGCATCCACATGCGGGTCCTCCAGCATCTCCCGATAATCAGTGTATACGGATTGAGCATCATACTTCTGCGCAGCAGCTTTAGCCCGCTCTTCGTTCAGATCACAGATGGCATAGATGACGGCATCCTCGTTTTTGGCATAACACCTCATATGAAGATCCGAAATTGATCCTGTACCGATCATTCCGATGTGTAACATTTGTTTCGTGCTCATCATCGTCCTCCCTTCCTTTTCCACAACTTCCACAACATCATTATCGTCTAGTCTGCCCGCAGCATGCCTTCGTAAATACCCGGCGTTGAATTTTCAATCTTCACGGCACCCAGCGTCCGGGCATAGAAATCCACAGGTCCCGCTGATCCGATAATCGCATACCCGTAACCGTCCGCCTTCATCGCATGCATACAGGCCAGTAACAGGGCTGTGCCTACACCTTTGCCCCGTGCATCCTGGCTCACACCTGTCGGTCCGAAGAAGTTGCGACACGTCGCTTCGTAACAGGCAAATCCAATCATTTTCCCATGTTCAACCGCAATATAACAGGACACCGGCTGACGCGCAAAAGCGACCTCACATTCATCCACCCAAGCCTGACTAAAATGTGACCTCACCCAATCCAGTACAAGCTGTTTCTCTGGGGCAATGGCTCTTCGAATCACAATGGAGGATTCCTCCAACGCTCTCAGTCCACTCTCTTGCTCCGGTAAACGATAGAGCGCTACCAACATATCACTCATCTAATCCGTTCCTCCTCGTACTTGAATGTGAAATAGGACAAAGGTTTGGTCACTTACCTGAAATTAACCTGATCCTGCTGCGGATAACCTGCAATACAAGCGATATTTCTAATTTAAAATAATCTACCGCTTACATTCATTGCATTTCAACTGCAACACTTAGACGATTTGTCCCGTCTATTAACTTGAAGCGCGGCCCTAAGGAAGATTTTACCGCGTCAGTACACAGATTAGAAGGGATGAATATTGATGAACAACAACATGAAAAAAGTAAGTGCACTGATGGCCCTATCCATGGCATTGGGTGGTGGAGCCGCTTATGCAGCAACACTGGACAACACACAACCAGTCCATCAAACATCCGTTTCAGCAGATAGTAACGCAGTGAGTGTAGTAAACGTATCCGTGAATGGTGCAACCATTTCTGATGGTTATTGGAACAAAGATGGCAAAGTAGCCATGATCCCGCTGCGTGATCTTACCGACGCACTGGGTATTGAACTGGAATGGAATAAAGAAACTAAAACTGCAGAGCTGACTCGTGGTGCTCTCTGGACACAGGTAATCACAGGCAAGGATCAATATTCCGTAAATAAAATGCTGCTCACGCTGGGTACAGCGCCCGAAATCACAGGCGGCAAATTGTATGTACCGGTTTCTTTTGCAGAAAAAGCACTGCATGGACAAGTGAACACAACAGGAAATCAGGTGACGATCACCAGTGAAGAGGACGTGAAGACGGTTACTGAACGTGGTGTAATTACCAGAATCTCGAACCAAGATAAATATAAGTCCATCCAGATTGGCGGTGCAGGTACGGATGGTATTGTGCTCAATCTGAGCGATGAGACGAAATTCATCTCAGTTGAAGGGAAAGAGATTGCACTGACTGATCTGGCCATTGGCATGAACGTGGAAGCTGAACATTCCCTGATTACCACCCGCAGTCTGCCACCACAAACGCCGACTTACAAAGTCACTGTACTGGATGACGCTGCGGAATCACAATTGAAAGACGTTCTGGGGACAGCGGGTACGATTGAAAATGTAACAACAGCTGAAGGCAGCATCTCACAGATTGAGATTACAGGTACACGCTTAACAGAAACAGCTCCTGACCATGTCGTGCTGAACATTGCTAAAGACACGATGATCGTGAACCACGAAGGTGAAACGGTGAAAGCCGAAGAACTGACCAAAGGCGCTAAAGTCATTGGGTTCTACAGCCCTGTGTTGACACGCAGCCTGCCTCCGATCGGAACAGCTTGGAAAGTGTTTGTTGAAACACCTGCAGCAGAGCTGGAAGCGAAATAATACGGTTAGAAAAACGTCTGGCTGAAACACATGTTATATGTTGTTGCAGACGACCGTGTGCATCGCTTAGCACGGGGTTATGAGTGTGTAGCATCATAATGACCAGCCATCCGCATGTAGCTCCTGGCGCGCGGTGTAATGAGTTTGGCGCATCAAGAGCTCAGCCGTGCGGCCAGGCGGCGAAGTCAATTCAAAATAACCTTACCCGCTTGTCTTCTGACAAGCACGGGTAAGGTTATTTTTTGGTTTGTTGGTTTTTGGTTTTTGGTTTTTGGTTTTTGGTTTTTGGTTTTTGGTTTTTGGTTTTTGGTTTTTGGTTTTTGGTTTTTGGTTTTTGGTTTTTAGTTTTTAGTTTTTAGTTTTTTAGATCGTGTCTTCAAACTTGCTCAAAGCGAAGCGTACCTGAAACTTGTCCGGAGCAGACACGTGCGATGTGCGCTGCATACGAAATACGTTGCATACTGAATGTAAGAGCAAGCGGAGTTAACGCTAACGAATCTGAGGCGTCTTATTCAAGGATTTGAAGCACCCGCAGAAATCTAAGGAATCTCAGGCACGCTATGTTTGAATAAATAGCTGTTTACAGCATTTTTATCAGAGGAATTCGGGAAATAACGTGTCTGATGTTCCTTACATTTTAGAAAGAGGACCTGATGGCCAAATAAGACGTCCTGTGTTCCTTAGATATCTTCCGGATAACGGTCAGAATCAATCGGCTTGGACTTCATCTTCAACAATCGCTTCCACTTCAATCTCAACCATCAACAAGGGATCAATGAGTGCACTAACTTCAACCATGGTGGCTACAGGCTGGATCTGTCCAAAAAATTCACCGTGCGCCTTGCCAACTTCCTCCCATCTGGAGATATCGGTCACAAACATCCGGGTTCTCACCACATGCGACATGTCAGCCCCCAGTTCTTTCAGTGCATTCTCGATCGTCTGCAAAACGAACCTTGTCTGTGCATACGGATCACCCGCCCCAACAACTACACCATCTTGCATCGCGGTTGTACCCGCCACTTCAATTCGGTTCCCTACACGGATGGCACGGCAATATCCCACCAATGGTTCCCATGGGGAGCCCGTAAATACCTGCTGTCTGCTCATTCTCTCGTCCCTCGCTTTGGTTGTATTTGTCTCTTCGGATTAAACATGAATTATATCAGTCTATCATCATCCAAAACAATGGAATGAGGTCTAATTCTATCTTAACTCCATTAACATTTTTGCACAGAAAAAATCCCCTGAATGACTACCCATTGGTTAGATCAAGGACGGTTCATTCGGGGATTTATGAGAATTAGTATTAGTATCTTTTCTTTAAGGATGAAACATCCAAATTACAACTTGATATTAGCCTCATCGAAGTATTCTTCCAGAGTTAACCCACTCTTCGCCACATCCGGTGCCAAATCTGTACCGATGTACCGGATATGCCAAGGCTCATAGACGTAACCTGTGGTATCTTCTTCACCTTGCAGATAACGGATGACATATCCGTATTCTGCAGCGTGTTCAGCCAACCACTGGCCTTCCTTCGATGTGCCAAATACCTCTTCCAACACATTGCCCACACTCGGGCTGGATACATCAATGGCAAGACCCGTCTGATGTTCGCTTCGGCCCGGCACAGAGCTCACGCGATCTGTGTATTCTTGACCTTTGGTTTTGACATTATTGTTATAGATGGATACCTGACGCTGATATGAACGATAACCGGACACCGCACGAAGCTCAATGCCATCCGCTTTTGCACCTGCAAACAACTTCTCCAGTGCCTCCGCTGCTTCCTTGCGCATATGCCGCTTCTCGTGTGGTTCGTCGAAGGAGAACGGTACATTCGGCTCTACCAGATCGTCCGGCTCGTAACCGTCAGGCAGACTCCGTTGCTTGTTCACAATAACGGTCATAGACTCGGCATTGGTCACCACGGATTTTGCATCAATTGTCGTTTGCAGTGCGCTGATACTGCGTTTCTCCAGCAATGGATCTTCCGCTGTCGCCCCGTTACCATTGTCCGAAGAGCCCTGCCCTTCGCCCGCTGAAGCATTCCCAGACTCGCTATCCGTGCCTTCACCGCTGTTGCCAGAAGATGATGTGTCATCGCCGCCAGCATTGTCGCCATCCGTTCCTTTATCCTCCGTAAAATGAACCGTTGTGCCGTCCGTCTCCTGTTGTGTGTTACCTGTTCCATTCGGATTCTGGCTCTCCTCTGTGCCTGAACCGTTCTGGCACGCGGCAAGCAATGCTCCGCATATCATCAATGAGGACAGCATAACCACCATACGGCGCTGTCTTCCTGTAGTTGATTTCATGTAAAAACTCCTATCGCAATAATATAAATGTTATATAGTCCTCTGCGTGCAGTGTTCCCTGCGACAGTATACCTTAATTGGGAGCGAAGCTCCACCGGTAAAGACGTCCTTTAGAAGAGATCCGAATGAACATATGCAGGCTGTACAGCCTGTATGATCGTTTTTTGGACTTTTAGAGCAACATCCCCGTGCTGTACACAAATAGAAGTGAAGTGGGAATATGCCTTCATATATCCAATATGCAAAAAAGCGATTATACCGAGATGCACTTTACTAATGAGCATTGGCATTGTTGGATAAAGACAAAATTCATCTTGTACCGGGAAATGAATTAAATCGAATAATGCAACATGCTGCAATAAAAACAAGCAGGGGTGATCTGAGATCTCCCCCGCTCTGATGGGTGCATCATTTGGTTGCCGGGCTGTCCGTCTTCTTCTGGACAGCCTGCCACATCCGCGCGGCTACACGCTCGCGGATCAAATCCAGCCCTGCGGTGGCCGGCACGCCCGGCAGCAGCGCCGTCAGCTCCGGCAACGCCGGCGGCTTGCCTGGCTGCGCGAGGCGCACCTCAACGGCGCCAAAGCCCGGCCCCGGCTGGTGCATGGCGCCGTCCGCGGCAGCCTCGGCGATCCACTCGCCGACGGCCGCGCCGCCTTCGCCGCCCCGCACTTGCGGGCGGCCAGCCGTTTCCGCTGCGCGGCCGGGGCCGCTGGGATCATGGGCGAGTTCCTCCGCCCATGCCCCCAGCACGCCGGCGAGCAGCGCTTCGCGCGGCAGGCCGGCGTGCGCCAGCTGCAACAGCGGCTCGGCCGCGAGGCGCGCGGCTACGGCGCGCTCAGCGGCCGCGGCATGCGCGCAGCCAGTGCGGCCGCAGGTGCACGCCACGGCCGCGCTGGCCGTTGCTGCGCCTGGCGAGCCATCGGGCGCTTGCGCAGCCGGCAGCAGCCCGGCAAGTTCCTCGGGCGCCGGGCCGCCGCGCAGCAGGGCGTACAGCGTCAGCGGGCGTTTGCGCAGCTGAGCCAGTACAGCCTCGCGCTGGGCTTCGCTCAGTCGCGCCGGCGTTCCCGTGACCGTGAACATGCCTGCGGCCGATCCGGTCTTGCCCTCAGCAGCGGAAGCGGAAACGGAAACTTCCTGGTCCGCTTCCGCTGCTGTATTGACTTCTGCTGTCCATCCACCGGGGGACATATGCAGCTCGATCTTCCATTTTTCGCTCACAATAATCCCCCTTTCTCAACATCTATATTCCTCTGAAAGTTCAAGGTCACAGCCACGTCTCACCCTGAAGTGAGATTAGACCACGCAGCTCATCATCCGACATCTCTGTCAGCCAGTTCTCACCTGAACCGACGACCTGCTCGGAGAGTGCCTTCTTGCTTTCGATCAGCTCATCAATCCGTTCTTCCAGTGTTCCCTGACAGATCAACTTATGCACCTGCACGTTGCGATTCTGTCCAATTCGGAATACACGGTCCGTCGCCTGATTCTCAACCGCAGGATTCCACCACCGATCATAGTGAACGACATGACTCGCCCGTGTCAGATTCAGACCCACACCTCCGGCACGAAGAGATAGAACAAACATGGACGGCCCCTCTCCTTTTTGGAAAGTCTCCACCATATCATCTCTTTGCGCCTTCGACACACCACCATGCAGGAAATAAGGTTCTTCCTCATATCGCTGTTTCAACCTCGATACCAGCAGATCTCCCATAGCGACATACTGCGTGAAGATCAGGGCCGATTCCCCGTTATCACGGATGGCGTCCAGCAGCTCAAGCAATCGTTCCATCTTACCGGATGCCTCTGCCTTACCGTGGTCTTTCCGATTACTGTCCGCCAGCACCGGATGATCACAGATCTGCTTGAGCTTGGTCAGGGAGGACAGAACAATCCCCTTCCGGGCAATGCCATTTCTGCCGTCCAGACCACCCATCAGATCATCCACCACACGCTGGTACAACACCGTCTGCTCCGGCGTAAGAGAACAATAGGATTTCAGTTCAAGCTTCTCTGGCAGATCCTTGCGAATATCCGGATCACTTTTCAGCCTGCGCAGCATGAATGGAGATACCAGTCGATGAAGCTCACGCAAGGATGCTGCATTTTCTTCGGATGGCCCCAGTCCCGTATACCGCTGGCGGAACGATGAAGCTGTGCCCAGGTACCCCGGATTGAGAAACTGGAAAATCGACCAAAGTTCGCTCAGCCGGTTCTCTACAGGCGTTCCCGTCATCGCAATACGATGAAGTGTAGACAAGCGCATGACGCTTTGCGCTTGTTTGGTACGGTAGTTCTTAATATATTGTGCCTCATCCAGCACAATGGTGGACCAGTGCAATGAAGCCAGATCCGGGCCATCTCTGCCTGCCAGATGATAGGTCGTCAGTACAATGTCATGCGTCTGCGCTTCTGCCTGAAAATCATTCCCGTGCAACCGTTGGCCGCCATGATGAATATATAGCGACAGATCCGGGGCAAACCGCTTCAGCTCACGCTGCCAGTTTCCAAGCAGCGAGGTAGGGCACACAATAAGTGCAGGCAGATGAACAGGCTGCTCATTCGTGTGCTGATCCGCCGGGAAAGAATCATCTGATCCATTCAGCAGCTCATTCTCGCGGGCTTCCTCTTCAGCCGCCTGGCGTTCCTCGTGTTTGCGGTCCAGCAGACAGGTAATTACCTGAATCGTCTTCCCAAGTCCCATATCGTCCGCGAGACATACGCCAAAGCCCAACTCGCGCATGGCGGATAACCATTGGTAGCCTCGTTCCTGATAAGGTCTTAGTTCACCATGCAATTCTGCCGGAACCTGACGAGGCTCAATGCTGCGAAGCACCTGTCCATCGAGCAGGAAAGCAAGCATCCCATCAGATTCGGCACCAAAGACGGAAAGACCCTTCCATGCGGAATCCTCCCCTTCATCCGCTGCCAGATGCAGCCATTCGGAGAGAGGCATGTATTGTTCTTCTTCTTTTTTCATATAACGCAGGACTTGGCGAATCTCTTTTGTATCCACTTCAATCCATTCACCGCGGAACATAACATACGGGACCGTGGATTCAGCGAGCGCTGCCAGTTCCTCCGCCGTGACCGGTTTACCATCCAGCATAGGCTCCGCCTTGAAAGCAACCAATTGTTCCATGCCCAGTGCCGATGTGGCTCCAGGCAACCGCTCTGTTCCCCGATTCAACATCTGCAAACGTAGTCCCGCACGACGTTTCCCGGCACGACTCCACCTAGAAGGCATGAGAACGGTTATCCCGGCCTTCTGCAAACGTGGAACTGCATGCGTGAGAAATTCGAAGAAACCCTGCTGCTCCAGCTTAATTTCCTCCGGACGGGCGGTAAGCAGCGCCGTCTCCAGTTCAGGTGCCAGTTCTGCTGCTTGCCCGAGTGCCATCAATAATTGCTCTGCCGCCGAGGTATATAACACCTTACCTCGGTCCAGATCTCGCTCCGGATGTGCCCAGATGGTCCGTGCAGGCAACCTCAGGCTTGGTTCCTGCTCACTGTCCACCCAAAAGCTTATTCCCCAGATCGTTTCATGTTCGCCCAGTGGAGGCTCCAAGCGGAGCACCAGCTTTAATTGGCCTTCAGCAGGCGCCATCTCTTCTGCTCCCACGATTGGCATTGACGTTCCACCAACTTCTTGCAGCGTATGAATAAACGCTGTCATATCGTCCGTCGGCCCTTGCACCGTCACAGGACGGAACATTGAGATCAGACTGTTCCACCAGAGTTCGGCTACTGGCGAAGATCCGCGTCGATATGGGGTGCGATAACGGGACAGTTCACTGTCCATGCCCTCCAGTTCACTTGTCACTACAGCATGAATCATGCCACTCATGAATGAAAATAATACCGCAGCCCCTGCTTCTTCACGCGTTTCTGGTTCCAATGAAGCATAAGCTCCAGGAGCAGCCAATCCAATTGGAGGCATCGCTTCTGCAAGATCGCGGAAGCGTTCGATGTCCTCCTCCTGCTGCAAGCGTGGCCGCCATACACCTGTTAATGTCTCTTGCCCGGTCCGTCGCCGTGCTCCGGTCTTTGCTGCGAATTCAGCCGATGGAGCAATTGCTCCCCGCAACAGCAGCTCCTGTGTGAACTGCGCTGCTTTGATCCAGTAACGCATCTCTTCTCCAACCTGAATTCCGGCTGCATTTAACAAACGGTCATCCCATTGCAGCAGCAACCTGAAGGCATCCTTAGGCGAGACTGCCAATCCTTCCAATGTGCGCCCCAGCAGCTGACGCCGCTTCGTGTTCTTGGCTTCAGCCTTGTTCCTCAGCGGATTCGGCCAGCGCAGCTCCGCAAGACGCAGAGCGGCAGGCTGAAACAGACGACCCCCGTCGCCAAAATTCAACCTTCTTACCACGTGGCTCCATGCATCCACACGCGGTTCCGATGTTTCACCGGAAAAACAAAAAAATACGTCACCAAGCCATACTCCATACAGCGATTGCATCATTAAAGTCTCCCGTCATCCCTTCGCATTGTTACTCTCCATCATATACGAAAATGACCGGATTTAAAAACCTTTGCCCATAAAAAGTGGTTATTTCGATGGTTAGGGCGTGTCTGAAAACGCCCTAGCGGCACAAAAAAATGTCCCTTCTCCCGAAAAGCGGATGAGGAACATTTGGGTAAACCGAAGGATTGTACTGAATATTGAAAGAATTACGGACCGTTATACTACTATGATCTGATCAAGCTGCCCAGTAATACATCCAGGTTCAAAATGCCTGCACGGTGATCTGCACAGAACCCGATTTTGTCAAAAACGCCAAGCATGAAACGGCGGTGTTCCTCAGCTGGTTCCTCGAAACGATCGTAACTTACGACAGAATCGACCATATCTACGATCAAAGGTACAAATCCACCTTTGTAAGGCACCACAATAATACGTGTAGAAGAGGTATCCTCCTGGTCTGGCATGCCTAACAATACACGAAGACTCACAACCGAAACGACCTTACCATACAACGAAGCAAAACCTCGGATCTCCGGGCTTCCAAATGGGACTGTTGTTACCTGCACCATCCTGATGATCTCATGAACTTCATCAATTCGTAGTGCAAAGATCTGGTCTCCTACCGAAAAATTAATATATTGCATTCCCTCGTCCATAGTTATCCCCATATCCTCTCATTCCGTATAATCAGATCATTATAAAATATAAAAACAAAACCATAAGAAGAGCACTTTATTTTGGCTAAGTGACCTGCTTGTGGTTCGCATTCACCAAGTCACCACAGGTACTTTCGTCCCATTAGATGTTACTTTGGTGTATCGGTTATTTTTGATCAAATGTTTAGGCTTCAGAGCAATTTTGCCAACTTCAACAGACGTTGCATTACGGTTGCTGTCTCCGCTCTGCTCATTTGCCCTATTATGGAGGGTGGTGGAAGTTAGTCGTTTTAGTATTGAGCGTAAGTAACCTGACATTGGATTGAAAAATTATATTCAAAAAAAAGACCAAAGATCAGCTTTATGCCGATTTTTGGTCTTTTTTTATCCCCATATATTATGGATCTGTTTCTATGTTTTCAAATACTTGGAACAAAAAAGCGATATTCCTGTGGATAACTTGTTTTATTACTCCAAAACGACTGTTTTATCGGATGAAAACACGAGTTATACCTGATTTGTGGATAAGTTGTGCACATATTGCACACATGTTGTGGATATCTTTGGCGTTTCATGTGGATATTCATTAATTTAATGTGGACATGTTGTGTATTTGTTTGTAAATCTGACGTAAAATCCGAATTTCCGCTTCAGTTATCCCTTACTGTGGACACGTTGTGGACATGCCCAATTTCCTTCACTGTAGTTATTCGACCAATTCACCCTGACGCATGATCAGCTTATCGTCGATATACACATCAGGCTTTTGCACAACCGCATCAATATGAACACCCGCAGCAATTGTTCCACCGAATGTGTTATTGCTGCCAAAGGCTACATGAATTGTGCCATACACCTTCTCATCTTCCAGCACTACACCCGTGATTCGTGCCTTGTTATTGGTACCAATACCGAATTCGCCGAGAAAACGACCGTCGCCCTCACCAAGCGTTTCCAGTAATTGAGCCCCATCTGGTCCTTCAGCTGACACCAACCGTCCTTCACTAACGGTCAATAACATCGGTTCACGGAGTGCCCCAATTCCAGCAACGGAACCATCTACAACAATACTGCCCTCGCCCTTGCCCTCAACGGGAGCAATATAGGCTTCTCCTGACGGCAAGTTGCCCGATTCACCAGGGTTCAAATACATACCTGTGCTTGGTACACCGTCACGATCTTCAATGGAAAAGGAAAGACTATGGCCCTGCTTCTCTATTCGCACATGGCGACCTGCGGTTAATAGAGCCGTTACCTTCTCTGTCAACGCCTTTACTTGCGAATATTCAGCTGTAATGGCTCCGTTCACAAACATATCCTCTGTCATACCAGGCATGGTTGCCACTCTGGTCCCTGAAGCAGCGGCTTTTTTGCGTGCCTGGGTATGTGTTAATGAATATCGCGTTACACACACAGCTACATCTGCTCGAATCATGGCCTCTGCAATCGGCGCAGGTGGCTCTTCTCCAGATCTGCTGCGTTCCTCCATAATTAACAGGACCGACTCTGCACCAAGTGCTTTGCCTGCCTCATAGATGGATTCAGCCAGATCCCGTTTCATATCGTCTGCGACAACTACCAGATTCTCTCCGCTGCGCAGTCCGAGACATTCCGTTAGCACATTTTTACTGATTTCCACACGTTGCTTGCTCATACATTCATCTCTCCTGTCTTTGGTTCAGCTCTCACAAGTCGACTTGACCCTTTCGACAATTGGCACGGGATTCCTGCATGTCCAAACCTGAACTCACCTTAAGGTATCGGCCCATTCGGCGAGAATTGCAGCTGTTTCCTTATACTGAAACGTCGGAAAGTAATGTCCATAGGGTACATCTATCCGTTTGACCTGTGAGTTCATATCCTGGGGATAGTGATATTCCCGATCTTGATTGGCCCATACAACTAATGCATTCTTGGCATAATGCTGACTTTCCATTTTCGCCCACAACGTTGATCTGGCGCCTTTCCTCTGACCCGAGTGAATCCAGCGCAACAAGTCTGCATGTGCTCCTGCAATGCGAGGGGATTGGAGACTGGAACGTATTCTCTTGCCCATGGTATGGGCCATAACACTGCTGTCGCCTACACCGCTATGTGAACTGAACATTTGATTCCAACTTTTCTCCGATCGTCCACGCAGCAGGGAGCGCATCACCCCTCTTGGCAAATGGGAAAGCCATCTTAGCACATTCGGATTCGAATTGTTGGCAACTGGCTGAAGCAAACCTAACCGAATGTCTGTCCGCCCGCTACGCATCTGTGCCGCAGCTGCAATAGCAGCCCCTATTGAATGGCCCACCAGCTTCACCGGACCTTCAAACTCACCAAGAACCGTAAGCAGTGCATCCACCTGACCTTCAAACGCTTCATCCCCCTGATGCACCGGGGACCGTCCGAATCCAGCGAGATCGATTAACCATACCGGGTTCCCGGTCCGGTCCCTAAGCTGTTTTCCTAACGGTAACATCTCATCCGCAGATTGAAGCAGACCATGTACAATAATCCAAGGCTCTCCCTTACCCTCCCAACCAAGCATAGCCATATCTCCGCTCCGTGACCGGGTATAATCTGTCGGAAAACCCTCAGGTAACGGCGTATAACGAAGACGATAATCCAGATCGGCTGTAACCAGCGGAAGCTGTTCCCGGATGTCCGGCCAGGATTGCCCCATACGTGTGAACAGAGCCTCCGTCTCTTCAACCGGGAATGACCTGTTAGTAATAAAAGCAACCGACTCCGCTGGAACACCACTGATACGTGTACCACCTGATTTCATGATCCATTGAATCCATGGTAGTGGCACAGCCCCTTTGGGCTTGGGTACGTCCAATTGCTGCGCCAAGAGTTGCAGCAGTTCCTTCATATTGGGACTGTCTTCCTTCCGCGCCAACAGTGGATAAGTTCCTCCAACTGGAGCAGCTTCCCTGGATAGAAAAACAAGCGTCTGTGCAACAATGTCATTCTCCACAAGCGGTAACCAATAGGATGAACCTCCCGGCACTACCGGCATAAGTCCTTTCTGAATCGCCTGAATGAGCAGTCCAATCCCACCCGTTTGCTCGGTTTCACCTGTGGGACGTGGTCCAACCACTGTACTCGGATTTATAACGGATAAGGGATAGTGATGCTGTTCTGCATGCTCGCGAATGTGCAGATCGGCATGGAACTTCATCTCTTCATATGCACTTTCATTGTTATCCACATGCTCAACCTGTAGATAATTCCCCTGTTCATTTCGCTCTCCATAAGGACTCATATAACCAACAACGTGGATAAAGTGTCTCAATCCATGAGTACGATGGATTTCCTGTGCTAGCTGTGCGACTTCTCTGGCCCCGTTCATAAATATCTGCTCAGCTACTTTTCGTTCCAAAGTGACGTCCATCGTTCCTCCCGCATGAATGATCACATTTGCTTCAAGAGCACGCTCCCGATCCGCTGGGGTAAGGCCAAGACCCGACATGGACAAATCACCTGTAATAAAAGTAATTCGGTCGAAATCCTTCACTCCATAAGCCTTCAGCACAGTTCTGGCTCGCTGTTCCGAACGAACCAGCAAGAGCAATTTTACGCCTCCCTGCGTGAGTTGTTTGACCGTTTCTTTGCCGATAAAACCTGTGCTTCCTGTCATAAAAATGGTCGTGGCTGCAATATCAGATTTTCTTATTACCTGATTCATGTTTGTTGAATTTGCTGCTGTGTTTACTTCATTGGATACACGGTTAGTATGTACAATCATTCTGTTACGGCTCCTTTTAGTACTATATAGTACTAGTTATATTCAAAAAAAGAGCTTCGATTAACGAAGCATCTGACAAAACGTACGTGCCGATTGTTCTATAATCCCAACATCACGGGCAGTTCCCGCTAGGATCAGTGAACCTTCCAATGCTGCAATAAACAACAACGCAGCCGGTCCCGGTTCGATTCCCTGGCGAAATTCACCACGATCCAAACCTTGCTGAAACAACTTCTCCACCATAGGTCTAAGCTCACGAAAGAATCTGGATATGCTTTCCTTCACTTGGGGTGCACTGTCTGGTGTCTGCATATATAACGTAACAAAAGGACAGCTCCCTTCGTAATTTCGGCCCTCAATACCTGCCGACAGCAATGCCATAAATGAGTAGATACGCTCCTCCACTCCTCGCTCACGCTGACTGAGCAGCAGATACAGCTCCGACTCATACTGGGCAATCCAGTATTGTACCACGGCCTGGAGCAGTTCCTCCTTGTTTTTAAAATGATAATAAATATTTGACTTCGATACCCCACTCACTCGCACGACTTCATCCATGCTGACGTAGCTGTACCCCTGACGCAGAAATAATTGTGCCGCCACTTCAACTGCCTTGGTCCGGTTCACCGGATTGGAACTCTTGGATTTGGCAGGTCCCGTGTTCATTTTTTGATTTGTCATATTTAGAACTATATAGTACTAGTTAAATAAAAACAAGTTTTTCTGTTAACAAAAGATGATCTCTTACTCCAACTACTCCATACTTGTCCACATTTAGAGTGTTATACACACAGGATATCCACATATAGTATTAACTCTGTGTTAAATACGTCATGAGATCATTAAACTACTTTTTGGGTTATCCACATGTATTCCAGTGAATAAAACAAAAAAAGGCCAACCAGAACGCACCCGGCTGACCCTTCGTACAATTCATTTTCCAACTGTTACTTTTGTTTCCCTGCTTCAAACCGAAGGTTTACTGTCCCCAGCAATAATCGGTTCGGTACCTTGAAGCGGCAATCTGTTCTCCAATCGGATGGCGACAAACAGGATTATCGTCACCGTAACACCGAGTGTTCCTAACAGCACGCCTGTATTCTCCTGCCCCATCAGGGACAACGGAAGTGCCAGTACCAATGGGACAACTGATCTTGTAAATTGAGTGGCGAACGTTGATCTCCCCGACCACTTCATGGTCTCTTCGCGGCTGCGTAAGTTATCAAACATGACAGACCTTTGCATAATACGAGTCCGGTTAAACACAAACCCAAGCATGAATCCACAGATTAACGACACCGCAAACACCTGTACCGTGCCAATGATGATATCGATCACGCCGATCAGTATAAATAGATACATTGGAATTCGGTGTTCCCACTTACGAATCAGCGTTGCAAGAAAGGCACCTAGCCCCATCGCTGCTCCGATGGCCCCGTAACGGGATGAGTCCCAATTGAAGATATCGTGGAACAAAATCGGTACGATAAAATTAATTGCTCCCAATTGCACGGTTAATACAACTACCGCCAATATGGTCATGTTCAGTACTTTTTTTCGCACGGCGTCGGAGTATGTAATCTGCGGAGCCTCCGTTTTTTCTTTCTGTATGTTCTGCTCAGCCTGACCGGATCGAGACAGAATCGGAATGAGCCATGGAGCCATCATACCGACAGCCAGTGTCACCATCAGTACCGTTGAGATCATTGGCAACCCGCCTATACTGAGTAAAACTCCACTTACGGCACTTCCTCCAAATGCACCAATCTGAATCGCAGTCTGCAAGTCATGCGAGGCCTTGTGTGATTTGATTTTCCCATCCAGCACCATCTGGGACATGTAGATTTCCAGGCTCTGATTGGTCAAAAACAGAATCACGGAGAATACGCCACCAATCAGATATAAGCCATACACATTGGTGTTGCCCGCAAATTGAATTAAAAACACAAGCAGAAACACAATACCCAGGATGCGTGCCAAGCTGAAAATCAGCAAGGGTCGTTCTTTAAGCGCAGTTTTGAGAAAAAAGCTATATTTTTGCAATAAAATAGGTACCAAACTCATGATCGTAATAATAATACTCAGATGAGTAATAGATCCGCCCTGCTCCAGTACAGACCAGATCAGAGTAATATTTAGAATCGTATCTCCACATAGGGTAATCGACAGAAATAGTATGAACAAAATAGTCTGTATCATTGAAGCTGTCTCACCTCAGCAACTTGCAAATCCAGCTTTTGTTCCAGAGATCTTGCGGCTTGTTTTACCGACTCGATGTCCTCAGGTCCCTCATATCGGGTACGCACAGACAGCAGACCTGTAATATCGAATCCTTTCGGAGCAGAATGGACCACTCTACCTTTGGCAGCCACTGGATAATAAGCCCGGTACCTGACATCATCTGCTGCCTCACCGCTGGCATTATTCAACACCTTGCCATCACGGTATACAAATTTGATACAGGTAGCACACTTGGGAGCTGTTCTTTTCGCAAAATGGACAGCCAACGTTTCCTCGCCCTGAAGACCATAAGCATGAGCGGTCACCAGATCAATCCCATACACATCACGTATATTGCGATAGACATGCCCACCACTGATACGACAGCTGAACTCCACCACTTTATACTCATCATTGGCGTTTTGTCTGGCTTCAACGTTAAACAGACCATTTTCAAGTTTCAGACCTGTGCATATCTGCTGAGCCATCTCGCAAAGTTCTTGTTCCACATTGGATTCTCCCTGAAAAGGTAGCGTATATTCGTCCTCTTCAAAGTACGGACCTGGCATTCTGAGCTTGTTATGTACTCCTCCCAGATAAAACCGTCCATTCACAACTACGCCATCCAGCGTAATCTCTTCCCCGGGCAGGAACTCTTCAATCAGCGCTATTGCAGGACATTCCTCATCAAAATATAGCCCGGATTGCGAAATGGCAAGTTGCGATATGCTATCGAAGGCCTCCTTCAATTCGGCAAGCGAATGAACGAGCGCAACATGGCTACTGGATGCGGCCAGTGTGGGTTTAATAATTACCGGATAGCCTACACTTGCTGCGGCTGTAACAGCCTCATCCAACGTATTTACGGCATAAAATTCAGGACAGGCCACGTCCTCTTGCTTCAGGAACTGACGCTGTCTGGACTTGTCTCTGGCAATTTCGGCCGCTTGGACAGGAATATCCTGTCTTCCCAATCCTTCATTTAATCTCGCATTTAGTACAATATCCGTCTCCTGCCAGGTAATGAAAAACGGAACGCCTATTTGTCTCGCCTGCACGATCATTTCTTCCACATTCTCATTCTTGGGAATATGCTGAACAGAACGAAAGCGAGGATCTTGTTCAAATCCAGAAACAGAGGTCCATAAATGGACCTCTTCGAAAATTCTTCCCAGAGCTTCAATATGATCCCCGTGCAGGGATAAGCCTTTTCTCATGAGCAAACCAACGGAGGAACGAGTCATGCCAGAACCTCTTCTTTCGGCTGCTCCACAAACTCCAAAGCGATAATATACAACGTTCCCTTCTCCCCGGCTTTGGAGGAGTGCACCGTATTAGCCGGAAGCAAAATGCGGTCACCTGGCGTGCAATGCAGTTCTCCTTCTTCTGTGAAGAAGGTAATATCTCCATTGATAATCAGAAGTGTCTCGTCTGTAGGATGGGTGTGGGATTTGTGCTCCCTGAATGGTGTATCTCTTTGAACCTCTACCGAACCGGTTACAGGCAGCAACTGCATTACAGCTTCTTCAAGTGTTATGTCAGACCCTTTAATATATTGAACTGAACTCATACTATTCCTCCTCATATGATGAAATGGGCATTGCGCTGTAGCAGAAACTTCATTGGTATCTGGAATAAAATATTGCAGCCACTCTCGATTATTCGGATTCCCATAGATCCCTAGATGCGGGAATGGATCAATGGCATCGTATTGCCGAAGCAAGCTTCGCACCAAATCCTTGGATTTATCTCCTTTTGGTGTTCCCAAGCCAATCGATTCAAAGACCCATCGTGGTTGAAAGGTAATCATGTATGTATTGGCATGTCTGCTCCTTCTCACCTCATGTGCTGGTGTATTACAAACGACAAAAATGGGTTCCCCATGAAAGCAAAATTCCCACAAAGGATCATTCTCTTCATTCGGTATGAATTCTGGCCATTCTTTCAAGTCGATGGTGTGCAGCCGGGTCAGGATGGACCAAAACGTATGCTGATATTCATGGATGGATAGATCCTTATTAATATTAAAAAATGTAACCATGGAGGTGTAGTTTCCGAAGCTCCTTGCCTGTTCCACATATTCTCTCAATGCCTTTGCAAGCTCTTCTATGGAATGGTCTTCTACATCATCCAAAAAGGAGAATCGCAACTCATTGCGGTTGAATCCCATGGAACCGAAAATGCAGGGAAACCGAGGGCTGTCACTGGTCATATCCTTTTCAAAATGCTCAAATTCCTGCTTTCTCCAATCATGACTATCCAATCTCTTCACATCAGCGTTATCTAGCAACAACCCAAAGCCCTCCTAGAATGGTTTAATGGTGAACCAGGACAAACTTGTCATGTAATTCTAGAAGTTGTTTTCTAACGAATTCAATATCCGGGCCTTCCACAATGGCAAATCCGGATCTGGACATCGTATCTCGACCACCTGAAATGGACTGGCCTGATGTATAGTTAATTCGAATATCAATGAGTCCTTCCATCGATTTGAAATCTTCTGCGGATGAGATGCTTTCGATCTTGCCTACAGCAGATGGAAAATTAACCGCACCGGTGTACTTGCCTGTATTAACCGAAGTTGGCGCTTCATATATTCCAAGTTCCGTTTGAATGGCTGCATCAAACAAGTTAACCTGATGGGAATTCAACACCATAGGTGGAATGATGACAATCCCTCCAATTCTTGCTCCAATCTCTCCAAAACAGATCTCCCCATTCGGCAAAAGAAATACCTCTGCATGGAACACACTGTTACGTATCCCCAGTGTCCGTATGATCTCTTCATTAAACGACTGCATCCGTTCTACATATTCATAATGTGTATTAGTGGGATAACAGATCGTACCGGAAGGGCGATCATTTTGGACAATCTCAAGACAATTAAACAAATATTCAGAGACGGAGGAAAATACAAGCTCACCTTCTGAAACGATGGAGTCAATATGAAACTCCCTACCCGTAATAAATTCCTCAATGAGCACTGATTCCCGATTCCAGGAATGGTTGATATACTGCTCAAGCTCCTCTTGATTATTGAGCTTGTACGTCATGATCGTCGCCCACCCACTAATCGGTTTGATAATGATGGGAAAACCAATGCCTGCGACAATCTTTCTGATCTGTACTGCATTGGACGCAATACGTGTCTGTGACGTGTGGATTCCCGCCTGCCGCAATGTCTCCTTCATGATCCATTTGTTACGTACCGTCTCAGCCTGATTCTTTTGAATACCAGGGATACCAAAACGTGTTCTGAGATACCCGCCTGTCTCCACCACATTTTCAGTCGGGGCAATGATGCGCTCCACATCATATTCATCCAAAATGCGCTCAAAAACCTCTTCCACCTGGTCAATCCGAGTAATATCACCCACTTCGAACACTGCACTGAACAGCCCTTCTGGTAATGTAGCAAACTGTTCATAGCCCTGTTCCACCAGCAAAATGTTGGTTGTGTCCGAAATTTTGGACAAGGCTTCGAGAAACCCTGTTTTGGTGTTAATCCGCTTGTCACACAGGAATACAATATCCCTCATAAAGAACTTCACCTCCGATTCAAATATCTTTACTTTCTGCTATATTTTTCTATAATATGGATATCACATGGAACTGTCAATCTAAAAATTACAAATATTTAAAGTTTGGCTATTTGTTGCCATGATGTGTACTAACAACAGGTTGTAGACACCATACAAACACCCGACCATCTGTATTAGTCGATATTTGGGTTCATATTTGCACTTTTTAACTGGAAATTTTCTCATTAAAAAAAGGCGACTCCGATTAATCTGGAGTCACCTTTTTATATGTTTTTACTTATCCACACCTTCATTCATTGAAGGGGAAGCCGTTATTTTTTCAGACTATCCCAGTTCTGTTGCAATGCGTCGAGCAATCCGGCTTTATCCGATTTGCCTGCAACGTAAGCCTGAATTGTGCTGCCATACTCTTGTGGAACCCCCTCAGGGAAGCGGTTGAAGTTCCAGCTGAGTGTTTTATTTTCCTGGCTATACTTCATGATCTCTGTGGCGAGGTCACCCAGATCCTCTTCGGATGCTGTGATGGAACTGAACGCCGGGATGAATTTGAATTCTTTTGTCATGTATTGTTTCCCGATATCCGAAGTTACGAGCCACTCCAGAAACTCTTTCGCTTCCGGTTTCACTTGGGAATTCTTATTCACAACCCAGTAGTTCGGCACGCCGACAAACAATTTGTCATTTGGTTCATTGTTAATTGGCATTGGCAGGATACCCAGATTCAGATCTGGATCAATTCCATCGATCTGTACTTGAGTCCAGTTCCCTTGCTGCATCATCGCCGCTTCTCCACTCGCAAACAACGTAACTTGCGTATTGTAGTCGGTTGTCAGCGGGTTTTTGTTGCTGTATTTCAGCGTTAAGTCGAGCAAGTTGATCCAGTCGGCGAACACTTGGTTGCCAGGAATCTTCTCCGTACTTTCGTTGAGTCCCTGGATGAATTTCACCGGATCTGCCTGATTTGCAAATGCGACGTTTACGTTATGATTGCCCAGCACCCACCACTCCTGATATCCGTTCGAGAAAGGCGTAATCCCTGCGGCTTGAAGTTTCTGTGCAGCTTGATCCAATTGTTCCAATGTCGTTGGAATTTCGGTAATACCAGCTTTTTGGAAGAGGTCTTTGTTATAAATGAAACCATAACCCTCCAGCGCCAGCGGCTGTCCATATAGCTTGCCGTCTTTGGTCATTGGCTCTTTGGCTACTTCGAGTGCATCCTTGGCCCATGATTCTCCAGACAGATCTTCCAGATATTCAAGCCATGTATCCAGCTCACGATAACCACCTACGTTGAAAATGTCCGGTTGTTCGCCAGCGGCAAACTTGGCTTTCAATGCAGCACCGTAGTCACTACCGCCGCCTACGGTTTGAATGTCCAGTTTGACGCCTGGATGGGAGGATTCATATTCCGCTTTAAGACGATTGAGCGCTTCCGCAATCTCGACTTTGAATTGGAAGATTTTAATGGTTTTATCCCCGGCAGCAGCCTCGCCGCCACCTTGAGCATCCGTGTTGACCGGACTGCCACTCTTGTCCCCATTGCCACAACCCGCGAGCATTACCGAAAAAGCAATCAGCATAAGCAACGTCAACTTCGTCATTCTTTTCATACATACACTCTCCCTATAGTAGTTTCAGTATAACAGTTCCACTAATGAATATTTACTCTGGCACTCCGATGACAGAATAACCTTCCCTTGATGCGTGTTTTCATTCTAACGAACTGAGCGCACGTTATTCGCACCTATTTGCACAGATCTTCAGCCTAACGAATTACAGAGACGCTATTTCGTTGTTTTGGTCGAATTTCAAGGCTCTGACGCCTTTTTGTACCCGAATAACGTTACTGAGGTTCGTTAAAATTTGTATTCCTTGATTATCTACCTATTAAGGTGCGGTGGATTCGTTAGCGCTTTGAACAGGGAGCATACCATCACTTCACTCTGTAGAAGAAGTTCCTGGCTATACAAGCTTCTTTCTTGGTCTTTTCTCTTTATCTGTCTTTTCTCTTCCCTAGGAGTCATGCCCAAGCCATGCGGGCATGACCCCCTTTGCATACCTCCATGCGAGGTGAGAGCAAAGGGATCAAGGATGCGATGTAGGAGCGGAGCGTTCGCCTTTGATACTCGGTGGCTTCCTTGCCCCAATACATTCAGACCACCGAGGAGCAACAGCGACCGAAAGCGCAACTTGATCCCGCAGCGACCTGCACTCGCACTCCACGCTTGATCCCGCCAGCGACCCTTTCACTCGCACTTACCCTTTAACTGATCCAGCGGTAATTCCCTGAATGATATACTTCTGCATCAGCAGGAAGAAGATAATGATCGGCATGATGCCGAGCACAAGTGCCGGCAAAGCCAGATCCCATTGCTTCGTATATTGACCGAAGAGTGCAAAGGTCGCAATCGGGATCGTACGCAGGTTGGAGCTTTGCAGGATCAGGGATGGGAGAAGATAATCATTCCAGATCCAGAGTGTGTTCAGAATGATGACGGTTACATACATCGGTTTCATGAGTGGAAATACGATCCGGAAGAACACCCCGTAGGCAGAGCTTCCATCCACCCGTGCCGCTTCCTCAATCTCCAGTGGGACGGATTTTACGAATCCGTGAAACAGGAAGACAGACATCGGTGCCCCGAAACCGAGATAACAGATAATGAGTCCGCCAAGGCTGTCGATCAATCCCAGATTACTGGTTACAGTAACGAGTGGAATCATGATAGACTGGAACGGAATCACCATGGCGGCAATGAACATGCCGAACAAAATCCGGTTGAACCGGGTATCACTGCGGACCATTCGGTACGCGGCCATGGAACTGATCAGCACAAGCAACAGATTGCTGACCACCGTAACGATAAGCGAGTTCATCAGCGCGGACGGGAAGTTAATTTTCTCCCAAGCGTTCGCATAGTTGCCCCACTGGAACACTTCCGGCCATGCAGCCGAATTGGTTAGCAGATCACCGAAGGTTTTGACCGAATTCACAAACAGGAAGTAAAACGGAACCAGGAATAAAAGTCCAAGGAGTACCATGACAATCTCGGTTAAAATGGTACTGAAGCGGTAATTTTTCGTCGTCTCCATTAGGCTTCTACCTCCTTGCTCTTCGTCAGACGTACCTGAATCATGGTGATGATGGCAACGATTACGAAGAACACGAGTGCTTTGGCGGTTCCGATGCCATATCTGTTATTCACAAAGGCTTCATTGTAAATATTAAGTGCAACCGACTCTGTTGATCCGAACGGTCCACCTTTGGTCAGCGACAGATTGAGATCGAACATTTTGAACGACCAGGAGATCGCCAGGAACAAACAGATTGTCACACCCGGCATAATGAGCGGAAGAATGATGCTCCGCAGTACCTGCCAGCGGCTTGCGCCATCAATCTCTGCAGCTTCCAGCAGATCGGGGGATACATTTGTCAGAGATGAGATGTAGATGACCATCAGATATCCTGCGGTCTGCCATACAAACACAATCACGATTCCCCAGAAGGCGGTTGGTTCGTCTCCCAGCCAAGGAAGGTTGAAGAAGGACCAGCCGGTTACATCGCCTACTGCTGAAAACCCTTTCACAAATATGAACTGCCAGATAAAGCCGAGCAACAACCCACCGATCACGTTAGGCATAAAAAAGATCGTACGCAGAATGTTTCTCGTCTTGAGCGGTTTGGTTAGGAAATACGCCAGGAAAAATCCAATCACATTGGTCAGTACTACACCAACCACGGTGAAGCGCACCGTAAACCAAAATGCCGTTTGGAACTTGGGATCATTCGCAAAAACATGCACGAAGTTATCGAATCCTACCCAATTAATGTTCTCGGATACCCCGTTCCAATCCGTGAAGGAATACACCATGCCAAGCAGGAAAGGGACCACGATGATGAGAATAAAAAACACGATGGAGGGACCCACGAACACAAGCTGCTGTAACAGCTGTGAAGATTTGCGATGCTTCATATCGTTCTCCCCTTCTATAGATGGATGAAATTGGTCTCTTTTTCTATTAAACCCCAATATCGCCGTGGGAAACACCGACCCTCGTGAACAGTTGGGGGTAAAATATTGTCCTCTCTTAACCTGCAACCAGAAGGGGTGTTCCGATGTCCAAATACTACAGTATACGCACCAAATTGATTGCCTTTATGCTCATCGCTACCACACTTCCACTGCTCGCTTCGATCAGCATGACGTTTATTCAGACCAAGACAGCCTTGCGGGAACAGGCTGTTGAAGAGAACAAACGCCTGATCTACCAAGCGTCCACCAATCTCAACAACTATGTGGATAACGTGGCCAGAGCGTCGCTGGCTGTGTATAATGACCCGAACTTTCTGCGCAACTTGGCAAAAATTCCTGGTGATTATCGTGCGGTTGCCGAGGTGTACACCACTTTGCAGACGATACGCGCGGCTGTGCCGGATGTATTCCAGCTGTATTTGCACTCTTTTGCCGCCAATCAATCCACCTTGATTACAAATCCCTTTCCGAAGCGGGAGGAACGCAAACAGGCCTATTCCGGCTCGCTTCATGGAAAAACAGGCGGTGATAGCCCGGACATCTGGGTGGAATCGGCACATATGAGTCACACGTACGGATTCAAGGCAGCCTCCCCCGATGACCCTGCCAGAACGGTCATTACCCTGCATCGGGTGATCAAGGATATTCCGTCCACCGAGCGCCTGGGTGTACTCGCCATTGATCTGAATATGAATACCATTGCAGCAATCTGTGGCAGGCTGTATGATCCGGCTAAGGAACAAATCTATGTTGTGGATGGTCAGAATCAGATCATTTACCAAGGACGTTCCGAGGTCAATCATACGGATGCACTACGAGAGGAAACGGCTAGTGAACTGAATATCGCGCGATCTAGCGCAGGTACAGCCCAGAATGTCGCAGGACATTTTGAACAGGATCGTTCCATGTATGTATACCAGCAACTTGGCAGCACGTACGCTGACTGGACCATCGTCAAACAGATTCCGAATGAGACGTTATATGCCAGAGCCACCACACTTACGCGGAATAACGCGATGATTGCCATCGCAGCACTTGTATTAGTCATTATTGCAACCTTGTTTATCTCCATCCGAATCACCGGTCCGCTCAAGCAACTCATGCGGTATATGAACCAGATTCAAGCCGGGCGTCTGCATGTGGATATCCATCTATCCAGTCGCGATGAATTCGGGGTGCTCGCTCGTCATTTCCGAGATATGATGGATACGGTAAATAATCTTATTTTGCGGGAATATCGACTCGAAATCGCCAATAAGACAAATCAGCTCAAAGCGTTGCAAGCGCAGATTCATCCGCATTTTCTATATAACACACTGCAATCGATCGGTACACTTGCCCTTCAACAGCAGGGACAACGGGCGTATATACTACTCTCTAGCCTGTCCAAAATGCTGCGCTACAGCATGCGGGATCAGACCCGCGTGACCTTACGCGAAGAGGCCGAGCATGCCCGATTATATCTGGAACTGCAGCAGGAGCGGTTTGGTGACCGCCTTGAGGTGGATTTGGATTTTGCCGAAGATACCCTGTCTGTCGAAATGCCAAGAATGACGTTACAACCTTTAATTGAAAACTATTTCAAACATGGAGCAGATATTCAGCCAGGCAAAGGTCACATATCCCTATCCAGCCGCCGGATCAACGATCATTGGATTGAATTAGAACTGAATAATAACGGCCCCTCCATACCTGAAGATAAATTACTGGAGATCCGCGGATGGCTGCATCAAAGTCATACAACAACCGGGTTATCCACACAAGAATCCGACGAGTCTGAATCCATCGGTCTACGAAATGTAATACGCCGACTTCAATTGAACTCACATCCCGGTCACTCAGCCAGGCTTGAGATCAGTAATCGGGAACCCAATGGTGTGAAGATCACGGTTAAACTATACGCGGGAGAGTGAACAACATGAAGGCACTGCTTGTAGATGATGAAAAACATGTCCGCGATGCCATAAGGTTGCTTGGTCATTGGGAAGAGTTTGGCATTGATACATTACTTGAAGCAGCAGACGGGGATGAAGCCATCGCCGCCATCACGGTACATCAACCTCAAATCATACTCAGTGACATGCGTATGCCAGGCAAGGACGGTATGGCATTGCTTGAATGGATATCGACTCATGCCCCACACAGCAAGGTGCTGGTTATCAGCGGATATGATGATTTTGAACTCGTGAGGCATGCAATCAGGCATGGTGGCATGGACTACCTCCTGAAACCTGTGGAAGCAGATGAGCTGAATGCATCTCTATTAAAGGCCGTTACAGCTTGGGAAGAGGAAGACGCCATTCGGATACAATCCACCAGGCAATCCATTGTCGTTAATCGAATGCGTCCCCACTACCAGGATCGTCTGCTCACCGAACTTGCCGTCGGCAGAGGCAGCAGCCCATCACACATGCAGCGATTGCAGGATGAGTTAAATCTCCCCTGTCTAATCCCTGTCTGTAGTGTCGCTGTCACCAGCCTGTCCCATCTGGATGCAGATTGTCTGGCAAAATACCGTAGTCAACCAGATCTGCTTGTGTTCTCGGTGCTCAATATCTGTGCCGAGATGTTATCCACACCAGACGAAGGTGTAATGTTTCGTCAGTTGGATCAACCGGACGAGATTGTTCTGCTACATTGGGGTTCATCCACTTCATTGGAACATATTCTGGACAAGGTCAATCATGGATTGGAGCAGACGATTCAGCGCAGGCTTCATTTTGGCATCTCCACCTGTGAGTCCTACCCTGGCGGAATCTCAGCGGCCTATCTGGAAGCAAGTTCAAGGTTGTGGAGACGTAATGCTGTGCAAATTAAACAGCGAATCCATGCGTCAGTGGAATCATCAAATGGGAAGAAAATCAGGCGTTTAACCGCCCATGAAGAACCCCTGCGTATGGCAGCCATGAGCTGCCGGTCTTCCAGTGTATCTGCTGCGGTCGCCGAGTGGATTGACCCGATTACTGATCTTGAAGTTGTCAGTGCTGAGCAGATTCAGCAATGGATCGACGAGCTGGAATGGATGCTGAGCCGCTGGCTTGATGATACGGCAGGTTCGTCATTCAAAGAGGAAGAAGTGACGGAGGAACAGTCTATTCCCTTTGCCGAGTTACCTTTGGACGCTGAAGGACTTTTATCCTTCCCCCTGCTTCGTTCATTATTGGAACAACGACTGCTTGCCGCAGGAAAGGCGCTCACCGCTCATCACCACGCCAATCCCGATCCCATGAGTGAGATTGCACGTTATATGGACGCCCATTATCAGGAGGACCTGTCCTTACAGCAGATTGCCGCGCGTTTCTATCTGAGCCGGGAGTATATCTCCCGTAAATTCAAACAGCAATTTGGTCTGAACTGGTCGGAATATTTGGGCAAACTGCGAATCAATAACGCCAAGCTGCTACTGCAAAACCCTTCCCTGCGAGTTGCCAAAATCTCGGAGATGGTTGGATTCCAGGATGAAAAGTATTTCAGCAAAGTGTTCAAAAAAATGGAGGGCATCACGCCAGCTGAATATCGTAAAACATTATTGGAGGCTGGTACGTAACGAGTACCTGATCCGAATTAAAAAGAGTACTCCCGGCATAACCCATCGGAAGTACTCTTTTTATTTTACTTTTACAGAAAATAGCCTATATCATGACGACTTGTTGGCTCTTTCTTTTCTAAGATAGGATACGCTCCGAGATATTGTCCCGATTAAAATCACAGCCATAAATCCATAAGCCATATTATTTCCTGTCTTATGAGCCACTACGGGGAAATAGATGAGGCTGAACAGTAATAGGACAATATCCAGGTAAAACATAATCTTCCGATAAATAGGGATTCTCACCTCCCTTTTATTTACCAAAAATGGTTTTATTAATTGTGATATATCATAACATAGATATACCCTAGTCTGCTCACCGATCCCGCAAAATCACCGCAGGTACAAGTCGAATGTAGATTAGCTCCCCTGCAAGCTCCACCATCGTCTGTGTAACAATAACAGCTGCGGCTATGGTTGCCCATTCTGGCGGGAGTGCCAGCGCCAGTGGCAGAACAACCAGCGAATTCCGTGTGGCTGAACTGAATATCAACGCCCGCCCAGCGCCTGGATTTAATCCAAACCAAGTAGCAATGAGTCGAGATATCCAAGGCATAAGGATTAGAAAAGAAACATAGATCGGAATCACGTTCACGATGATCGCCATATCATTGTAGACTTTGCCAATCTGGGAAGCGACAACCACGATCAGCGCAAGTGCCATCATCGGAACCGGGAGCCATGCCGTCGCATTTATGACCCGCTCCCCGCTCGCTTTACCTCTTGAGAGAACTTGTGTAAAAACAGCGAGCAGCAGTGGAATAACGATCAGGAACAGAAAAGCCTCCACGAACGGCCCTACCTGCATGACCTGCGCCACCTCAGCACCCATCAATAACCATAAATAAAACGGCAACAGGATCATTTGTATAACAAATAAAAGGGGGGTTGCGGCCAGCATCAATTTCTCATTGCCCCTGCCGAGTTGTGTGAACACAATGACGTAATCAATACAGGGTGTTAACAGTACCAGATAAACTCCGATCAGAACGCCTGGTGATTGTGGAAAGACCAATGTAAGCAACCAAACAACTACAGGTACAACGATAAAATTAGCCACCAGTAGCGCCCCCATAAATCGAAGGTTGGACCAGGATTCTTTTAACTGTAGAAAGGGAATCTGTACAAACATGCTATATAACAGAACGGCAAGAACCGGGGACACGGTGTAGTGTAAAACATTCCCCCATACCGGATTACTCAGCCCTATTGCTGCTCCTAAGAACAATGCAACTACATAGAACCAGGTTTGCTGTTGCTCCATCGTTTCTCTTGTGAGCATTCTCTGCCTCCTCTTCCAGTGGGACATCATGGGCATGGACATATTTCCGCTTCGTTTCGCGTACATTGGGACAGAGTAACGCTCCAACGTAGTGGCAGAGCACAAGAATCTGAAAGATCAACTTGTGAATTTTTTGCGGCTGTTATTAGAATGTGCAAGAACTGGGTATATTCATTGTAGACTGACCCGTGGTTCATTCATTTCGTTAAACCAAGGAGGAAACTCAATGTCACGTAACAATCCGTACAAGTGGTTAAACGCCATTGGTTTTATCGCTGTAATTATCGTGAACTACCTTTCCAACGCTCTGCCAATCGGGGGCAAGACCAACAAAGAAGTATCGGATATGTACCCTGTGCTGCTCACACCTTCAGGCTATGCCTTCTCTATATGGGGTCTGATCTACCTGCTATTAGCAGGGTTCGTAATCTATCAGTTCGTGCCCGCTTCCTGGAAAAGGGACTCGATTACCCGTCTCGAGTATTGGTTTCTGGCAAGCTGTGCCTTCAATGTAGCCTGGATTTTTGCTTTTCAAAACTTGCAGACCGGTCTCGCTTTACTGATTATTGTACTGCTTCTGTTGTGCCTTATCATGCTGTATGTAAAAACACGTACCATTACTGTGCCAACCACTGCTGAGATCTGGCTTGTGAAGCTGCCATTCAGCATTTATCTTGGATGGATTAGCGTGGCAACCATTGTCAATGCAGCTGTGCTGTTATATAAAATTGGCTGGGATGGTTTTGGTCTCAGCGAACCAACCTGGACGATCATTATGCTGATTGTGGGTATGGTACTGGCTGTACTCGTTAGCTTCCGTTATCGGGACAGTGTATATCCACTTGTATTTACATGGGCATATATCGCCATTGCACTTAAACAAAAGGATGTCACTTCCGTATATTATACGGCAATCATCATTGCGATCGTACTGGCCATCTATGCGGTATGGCTGTTCTTCGCCCGTAATCAGGATCGCGATTAAGATTTCTCCTTCGATATAGCGCTTAAATATAACGCAAAAATGCAAAAAGCCGATCCTGGTCATTTGACCTGAAATCGGCTTTTTATGTATACCTTAGCGAATGAAGGTTGTCCTATTTCAGGGCAATAACCTCAATCTCCACCAGTGCATCTTTTGGCAAACGAGCAACTTCCACTGCACTGCGTGCAGGATAAGGCTGTTCGAAGAACGTGCTATACACTTCATTCACAGGAACGAAGTCGTTCATGTCTTTCAGGAACACCGTCGTTTTCACGATTTTATCCATACTTGTTCCTGCTGCTTCAAGGATAGCCTTTACATTGCTCAGGGACAGACGTGTCTGCTCCTGTACATCTGCGCCGAACTCTCCCGTTTGAGGATTCAGGCCAAGTTGCCCGGAAGTGTAGATGAAATCGCCTGCATCAACGGCTTGACTGTATGGACCAATGGCGCCTGGCGCCTGATCGGTAGAGATTGGTTTTTTCATGGACGAGTTCTCCTTCATGTTCGTTATCCTGCTGCCGCATGGAGTCAGGGTTCGAACTTATTATTGTTGCCTATTATACCACGATCTACCTCAAGCGAGAAACGCTCCTCACCAGCCACATGAAGTAAACAGCTCGTTCAAAGGTTTCTTAGCCCCCGTCCACACCAAGGACATGAATTACATCATTCGGATACACATGGTTTCCCTTGGCTTGCACCATCGCAATATTGGTCATGGCCTGTGCAATGGTTGCGGCGTGGACCGCCCGGTATTTGTCCGCTCTGCCTTTCATCCAGCGATCCAGAAACTTCATGGCATGGGCAGCCATCTGCTCACCAAACCGCTTCTCGTTTCGATCCCCCAGGATTAAGGACGGGCGGAAGATATGCAATGACTGAAAACCGATATCGGACAATGCATCCTCCATTTCCCCCTTGGTCCGACTGTAAAAGACCCGGGAATCTGCACTCGCTCCCATGGAGGAGATCACCATCATCTGTGATACACCCTGTTGCTTCGCAATAGTAGCTGCACGAACCGGGTAATGATAATCCACCTGACGAAAATTGTCCTGACTGCCTGCTTTTTTGATCGTTGTACCCAAACAACAATACAGGTCATCGATTCCATCGAATAAGTGGTCTTGGCTCTCCAGCTGTTCCCAGTCCACCACATGCTGTTCCAGTTTGGGATGTTGCAGCTCAAGCGGACGTCTAACCAGAACCCGAACCAGGCTGTATGCCGAGTGCTCCAGCAGATTATGAACCAGTAATTCGCCTACAAGCCCCGTGGCTCCAATCACCATGGCTTTCCGTTCGAGACGATTCAAATACATCCCTCCACTTCGCCATCTTTTTTGAAGTCATACCAGATACATATGATCAATCTAAACATTTACAAGGTTGTTCTGTCATCGAAGTGCCAGTGTAAATATTCATTAGTTGAAATTATATCGTTTCTATTTTAACAGTACACGACGTCCAAGGGTAAATGTCAGAATCAGCATCACGACACCAACCCCCACCTGAAATCCATAGGCTGAGATCCAAGCGAGCGCATCGGACCAGGTTTCCATCTTTTCATACAACCAGCCACCCAACAACGGCCCAAGAAACGAAGTTACTCCGGTCAGAGCCGAATACACCGCGACAAACATTGGTCTTTCACTTTTGGGTGTGTCTCCAATCGTAAAGTTAAATGCCAGCTGATTGAATCCACCTACACCAATCCCAAGGAAGATATGCGATAGAAATAGCGCGATCAATACAGGCATGAACGACATTAAACCCCACGACAGACAGGAGAGTGCAATGACTGGCAATGTCCAGAAAAGGAGGGTTTTGTTGCTGAATCTGGCATTCAGATTGCCCCAGACATAGAAACCGGCCATCATAACCAGCGTCTGGACTACCGTGATCAGGGATACCGTCTGATAATTAATATTCAATAGATCCAACATAACATAGGAATAGAGCGGAACAATCAAGGTCTGGATCAATAACCAGACAGCCAGGAACAGCGTTGCTTTCAGGAAAGAACGATCCTGGAACGGCTTGATGAACATCCGCCAGAAAACCTTTTCGGTAGAACGTTCAAATGGCACGTCCGGATAGAAGAAATAAATGACTGTGTTGGCAATGGCACAGATCCAAACCGGAATAAACAGGATCAGAAAGCCCATTTCTCCGGGGTAACGGTCCAAAACAATACCGCCTGCGAATAAGCATACGCTTCCAAGAGCATTCAGAATCGTATTTCGAATTCCAAAATAACGCCCTCTCACCTTGGCAGGTACGATATCGCCAATCAGTGAAGTCCAGATCATACCGCCGATGGTATTTGATATAAAAGCAACCGTATACACGCCAATATATACACTTACCCACCACTCTTTGGGGAATATAAACGGAATCAGTCCCGTTGCACTCCACAAAATACGATGTGTGCCCACGAACAGCAGCAGCATGCGTTTACGGCTGCGAATACGCTGCATCCAGTAAGCTGCTCCGATCTGGGCAATGTTCACAAATGTTGTAATCGCGAGCACAAAGCCGATATGTCTCGACCCGGCCCCAAGGTACAGCAGAAATCCGGTTAAAAACGGGCCGCCCAGCAAGGTCTGTAAAATAATTGCCGGTACACCCTCCCATGTTGCAATCGATAAATTCGTGCGTTGTGTCGAACCCTTGCGCCGTGGTTTGCTTGCTAACGGGGGAGGGTTAACGTTGACCGTCTTCTGTATGGGGATACACTCCTTAGACCGGGTCTCAAAAGCCGGTCGATGCTAGTTGTCATCCCAAATTCTACTCACGGCGCGAAGGTTGTCAACTCATTTTTTCACGGTCCAACGGAAGATAGAGATGGAAGGTGCTTCCTTTACCTTCAGTGCTCTCCAGTTCAATCGATCCCCCCAGTAATCTCGCTAAATCCCGACTGATCGACAGGCCTAGTCCGGTACCGCCAAATTTTCGACTAATCGACCCGTCAGCCTGCTGAAATGCTTCAAATATGGAATGATGCTTGTCCTCAGCAATGCCAATGCCTGTGTCCTGAACAGAGAAAATAAGCCATCGATTCTGAATACCTGCATTCTTAATCTGCTTGGTGCTTACGGTCAGTGTGACCTTCCCCCGGTGCGTGAACTTGACGGCATTGGACATCAGATTCCGCAAAATCTGTTGAACCCGCTGGGGATCAGACCAGAGCGTCTCGGGCAGTCCCTGTTTTTTGTCCAGAACCAACTGAATACCTTTTTTCTCGGCAACGAGCTGAAAGTGGCTCATGGCATCTTCTGTAAGTTGTGCGACACTGATATCCTCCAGTACAATATCCAGCCGCCCCGCTTCTACTTTGGAGAGATCCAGAATATCGTTAATGAGCGTGAGCAGTTCCTGCCCGGAGTGGTCGATCATATTGGCAAAACGTACAATATCCTCCTGATCCATCGTGTCCGCATTCTCGCTGATCATCTGGGCAAAGTTAATGACACTGTTCAGTGGTGTACGCAGTTCATGGGACATATTGGCGAGAAATTCGGATTTGTACTGTGAGGCAATCATCAATTGTTTCGCTCGATCCTCCAGTACAATCTGGGCTTTCTGTAACTCTTCCTTTTGCACAGATAAAAGCCGGTTTGTACTCTGGATCAGCAAAATTCGATTCTGTTCATTCTGAAAATCACGTAAAATAAATGCAAAAATAAGGCTCAGCAAAATGCCTGTAGGGAGTGTATAAGGCATAATATGTGAAAAGAAGTATGTAGCCGGGATTACACCAACGATAGCAATGTTTACACTATTGACCACATTGACGATAACTGTAACAAGGATTCCTTTAATAATCAGCCTGTAGTTGCTGCGTCTCATCCATATATTCAGACCTGCACATATCACGCCCAAAATAGACATGTTAAGTACTGCCGCCAATGTAGCATCCGTGATGCCAAAAGTCAGCCGCGACAGCCCAATTCCAATACCCACGATGATTACGCTATAGGGTTGTCTATACGTTAGAACGGCAACAATTAAAGGAACATATCGAAGGTCAAAGACCACTTCATCGGTGAGTTGAAACCCAAAAACCGTACTGATCCAACCTGCAAAAATAAGGACAAGTACGGAACTGATCTGCTTCACTCGGGAAGAGGTACGTATTACGACATATTTATAGAACACACTAGCAAGATATGCAATGGTAATAAGCATCCCCATATTCAATACGAACATTTTTGAAAATTGCATTCACTCACTCCTGTTGTACCGACTTTACTGGCCAAAGTGACTTCGTCCGTATGTGTCTCTATCATATCATGCCCATTGAAACTTCCGCATTCCTTCTTCGTCAAAAAAATACACAAAAATACACAAATCAGGATTCAATTTGTGCGCTGGTCGTAGTAGAATATATTGTTGTTTAAATTTAAACTACTATATAGATTGAACTAAAGAATAATTACACTTGCCACTCCGATGACAGAACAACTTCTGATCGCTGTTATCCCCAGATTTTTTCGATTCCCTTTTCTTAAAGGGAAAATCCGTGGATAAAGGCGAAGCGTATGCTTCCGATGCAGCTTTCTTTCAGAAAGCTTTTAGCTCCGCTTCTTCAGGTTATTTCTGTCCTCTCCGTTCTCGTGTAAATGAAAGTATAGTGCAACTTATATAGTTATTTGCTGGGGTCATGTTCGTCGGAACATGAATGAAAGGAGAAAGATGTTGTGCAATTGTTAAAAAGCAAATCCTATTGGCTGTCATTGAGTTTAATGCTGTCTTTGGCCGTCATGGGGCTGTTCTATGATATTCTTAATAGTCCAGAACGCGGGTTCGTAGTACTTGATTCGCCGCTCGACCGGATCATTCCCTACGTACCTGCCATGTCCATTCCATATTTGGGCTGGTACCCGTTTGTATTCGGTGTGCTCGCTTACCTGTGTGCCAAGGATCGACTGACGTACTACCGCGTCTTGTTATCCATGAATATCTGTGTCTGGATCTGTTATCTGATCTACTTCAACTTTCAGACCATGGTACCGCGCCCGGAACTGACGGGTACAGGTCTGGGAGCATCTGTTCTTGGATGGCTCTACAGCCAGGATCGTCCTTATAATTGTTTCCCAAGTATTCATTCTCTTCACTCTTATCTGGTTATGCGTGCCGTTCTCTCGGTTCCAAGCATCCGCAAACCCATCAAGATTTTGGTGGCCGCCGGGGCAGCAACCATTATCGTATCCACGCTAATGATCAAACAACATGTGATCTATGACGCCTTGGGTGCAGTCATACTCGGCGAATGTGTTCTCACTATCATAACAGGCCTCGCTCTACACCGGAGACGCAGAAAAGAATCGAAGTGGACAGAGGGGATCAACTGATCCCTCACTTCGATGGTTTCTGAAGATGCTGTTGTCGTCTCCATTCATCAATAAACAAACCTGCAAAATAGGGGTCCCATTGGGTCCCTTTTCCTTCTTCCAAAATCGTTAGCGCTTTCTCGTGACTCATCCCATTCCGATATGGTCGATCAGACGTCATGGCATCAAAGGCATCCGCTACCGCAATGATGCGGCCAAAAAGGGGAATATCATCACCAGCCATCCCATCCGGGTATCCTTTGCCATCATATCTCTCATGGTGAGATCGTACACCTGGCAGAAAGTCGGCCATGGCATCAATAGGCTCTATCTGCAACAAAATACTCTCTCCCTGCACGGGATGTGTGCGAATAATCGCGAATTCCTCATCGCTTAGTTTTCCATCCTTCAGCAGTACCTCATCAGGTATGCCGATTTTCCCGATATCATGAAGCAGGGCTGATTTGTACAATAAATCCGCCTGTTCCTCATTCATTCCGCTCAGCTTACCAATCATCAGCGAATACTCTGCCACACGCATGGAATGTCCTGCCGTGTACTTATCTCGGGCGTCTAAAGCAGCAGCCAACGTAGAAAAATAACTTTGCAATAACTGTCGATTGCGTTCCTGTCTCATCTCCAGCCGATTAATCATCATATTAAAGCCGGAGATCAGTGCCGAAAACTCATCCGCATATAGATCCGGAGCTCGTCTGCCAAGATCTCCCCCCTGAATTCGGTTCATCTCATGCGTCAGTTCAGCAACTGGATCACGAACATCACGAATCAACAGCCAGCTTCCCACCAGCGCAAACCCCGCGCCCAGAACAACGATGAGAATTCCCCACAGTATGTACTCTTTCGCAAATTCACTGTCCATATACTGAAGTCTGATATATGTAGCCAGGAAAAATAGAAATAGAGGAAATAATCCAATCAGTGCCGTACTTAGCTGAAATTTACGCTGGATCGATACCAGGATGCGCCCTCCCAGTGAAGGTTCCATCCCGTATTGGACTTTGCCTCGATGACGAATCTCAAGTAACAGGGGTCTAATCGCCCGCACCGTTAGGTAATACTCTATCAGCGCATGCATGATGGCAATCAGAAAGGCACACGCAGCGGCCACGACAATATACAAGTAAGGGAATTCAAGCCACCCTGTGGATATCATCCATATCGTTAATCCGGCTGCCGGAAGTGAAAAACCAAGCATGTGCGGACCCATGATCCGATATATGGTCTGTCCCGGGAAGCGATGAATTTTCTCATACATGTGGTTTAATTCGTCTCTCTCATGATGCTCGGAAGTGAAAAATTGTCTTATGGGGCCAAGCTGCACCCACAGCGTAATTAATTCTGCAACCAGCATGAACAAGAGTGAAATCAGTACAATGAAGATGAGTCGAACAAATTGAATATTGGGTATTTGCAGAGTAGATACCATAACTACTGTACCGACAACAAAAACAGCTGCCAGTGAACCGATCAGATAATTGCGTATCAGGCGAAAGATAAATGAACGGTATGCTTCCAACTGAACCCCTCACTCTCTATGTGCAACCAGTTCTCCCTTGAGACACAGGGAGATTAAGGGTATTGCCTTCTATTTGTTTATCGGTTGCTCCGACTAAAAAAATTAATAAAATCCAATGGGTGGGCACCAGAACTGGAGAACACAAAAAGGCTGCTCCACGACGGAGCAGCCTTTGCTGATATATCCTATATTTATCCTTTAATCTTGGCAGCCAGAATCATTGTACCGCGCGGCTCATCTCCCATTGCATCCGGTTCAAGCGTGATGGCAACCGTATCATAGTCGTTGGCCGAATCCAATGTGTAATATACCGCTCCCGTTCCGTCACGACTAAGGAAAGTACCCGCATTCTGAGGGGTATCTCCTTTGATCAACCAGACCTGAAAAGCCTCGTTGCCTTCCAGGTTCGGCAGGTTCTCAGCCTGCACAACCAGGTGAGTGCCTTTGCTGTCAATAACGATGGTTGCGAGACCCTGAGCTACAATGTCCTGCGTTGCAGGATTCAGCTTCACTGCCTCGCCAGTCTGCATGCCCTGTGCAGGTTCCAGAGCTGATGCCAGCTGCTCTTGCAGCTGTGCATTCTGTGCCTGTGCCTGCACCAGTTGCTCTTGCGTAGCCGACGAGCCCGCCGCTTGCTGCGTCAGCGAGTCGATCTTGCTCTGCAGCTGCGCCGTGTACACGCCCAGCAACAGTGCCGCGGCCGCAAGGCCGGCACTGGCTATGCGCCAGGCGCTGCTGCTGCGCGCACGCGCGCGCGCTTGTGGCTGCCATGGCTGTGCCTGGGCAGCCTCTTCCACCCGGGCCGCAGGCACCGCCGTTGCCGGCGGCAAGCCTGGCCCGGGCTGCGCCGCACGTTCGTGCTGCGGCGCAAGATCCTCCTGAAGCACCACGGGTGCTTCAGGCTCTGCAGGAGCAGCCGCTGGCTTCGCCTCGGCGCTCTCCTGCGCATGTCCGAGCACGTTGCCCAGCACACGTGCTCGCATGCCTGGCGGCGGTGCTACAGGTTCCGCCGCAAGTGGCAGGAAGCCAGTCACTTCCTGCAATTCCCTTACCTCCTGGCGGCAAGGTTCGCAAGTTGCCATATGCGCTTCAAACGCCGCCACTTCCTCTGCTTCCAGTCCGCCCAGCACATACATCGGTGCCAGATCAGACCACTCCTCATGTCGTTCTATCATGGATGTATGCCCTCCCTTCCCGCGTCCGGATGCAATTCAGCATCGGCCAGCAACTTTTGGAGCTGTCGCATGGCAAGCCTGACACGGCTCTTTACTGTACCCAGCGGAATCCCGAATCGGCTGGATACTTCCTGCTGGGTTAATCCCGCATAATATATCGATTCTATAACTTGTTGCTGATCACCGTTCAATTGGGACAACGCCTCTTTAATCCGGGTACCTTCCCATTTACGCTGCACTTCTTCTTCCGTGTTTGTATCTTCATCGGCATAGGCCGCCAGTGTCTCGTGTTCAACTGAAGTAGCCGCTGCCCCTTTTGATCTCCGCCTCAGCATGTCCACTGCAATGTTACGCGTAATCGCAAACATCCATGTGGTCAGCTTCCCCTGTGAGGCATCGTAACGATCAGCATTATTCCAGACCCGCATAAAAAGTTCCTGAACGGTCTCTTCTGCCGTCATGGAATCACCAACGATCCGATAAGCAAAAGAATACACCGCTCGCTCATAACGGTCATATAAAAGCTCCAGTGCGGAGGCATCACGTTCCGCGATCTGCCGCATTAACCTGCTGTCCTCCATCGATTCAGTCATGCGAGGGCCCCTTTCTGTTTCTTCCCTCTTATTATAACCTACGCAGAATCTTTTGAAGAGGATTACCCCTATGAAGAAATAGTTTGAAAAATTTTCTGTATCTTTTCAAAACAATCTTTCACTTTCTAACATAAAAACAGTCCGAAAACATAGTTGCTCTGGTCGCGCTTTCCTTTTTATTGCAGAAAATTACAACCTGTGGTATACTATAAAAGTTGTATTAAACAACCTCATATGATTTCTGTCTTCTTTAAACCCCGGAATATTTTCTTCATGCTGCGACCGCAGCGAATTTTAAGCACAACTAACCTATGAAGATTGAAGAACCTGAATCACAATAACCCGGTAGTACAGAGTTTCACAAGATGTTCCCATTCACACTGGCGCGGTCATCGGAGCCGCAAGGACAAAAGAGAGGTAGGGCTTTTGTTGTTTTGGATATCACTTATTCTTGAGAAGATTGAAAACATACACAAAGCACCCGGAATTGGGTTCCGGGTGTTTATCCATGTCTACATATTCAATTTAGCAACATCTACAGACAATCGCCCCCCACCATTGAGAAAAGTCTTCCTTTCACTTATCAGACTAACCAGATATATTCGGCTCTGCTTTTAAAACTTTTCCGTTCTCCCACTGACTGCACTCCTCGATACTTCCTTACTTCCTTACTTCCTTACTTCCTTACTTCCTTACTTCCTTACTTCCTTACTTCCTTACTTCCTTACTTCCTTACTTCCTTACTTCTCCAATTGTGCAAATAACCCCTGCTTATAAAGCAAATGTTTACGCTCACCAGACGCTAACGAATCATGCACACCTTATATTGTGGATTTCTGTGCTATGTAAAATCTAACGAATCTCAGACACGTTAATCCATGTCACTTCATGGATATAGGCTCCAAACATGCCCAGATTGAGGAATTAAGACGTCTGCGATTCGTTAAACTTGTGAAATGGCAAAAATGCATGGAATAGAGGCTGTGGAGTTCGTTAAAGAAAGTACTCCCAACGCTCCTTCACTTAATTTTAATAAAAAAGGGACACCGCAGGATGAAATCCTACGCTGTCCCTTTCTAAATCATAGGTACGTTATGCCCCAACATGGAACTCAAACTCGGAGTTTATTTAGAGCACCTATCGCAACGATCCACGATCAGCAAAGTCTCCTTGCACTCACAAATTCTTAGATAAACATCGTTTTGGAGATAATGACCAGCAAGATGAACAGTACGAGGATCGTACCCATCGAACCCCAGCTTCCGCCGCCATGACCATAGGATACTCCACAACCCTGTTGATAACCGTGCATCATTGGAGCCTGATTGGCATGGTGTCCGTATCCATAGCCATATCCCATTGGCATTGTTCCACAACCATATCCATACCCATGCATTTCATGACCTGTGTATTGGTATCCTTGCATATGCTCATAACCTCCCATATGTCCGTATACGTGTCCCTGTCCGTTCGGTGAATTCGGTTTTACTTCGCTCATTGTTCATTCCTCCTTAACATTTGCCTACACCCCTAAGCTATGTATTCAGCCTACCTCTGGACCGGGCTATCGCCCTCATTTTGACAAAATGGGCGTTTAGCCATTAGGTACCTTCCCCATTTTCCAAGCATACGCCGTCATTCCATTACTTGAATTCCACCAATTCTACCTTTCAACCACACGCTATCTTATCTTCCTGGCTCTCCACCATGCTTGTCCTCTAGAAAAAAACCCCACCGGTTGCCCGGCAGAGCTCGTCATATTATACCCAGAATGATTTAGTGATGATTACGAGAAGAATGAACAGAACCAGGATTGCTCCAGTCGATGTCCAGCCGCCGTATCCTACGCCTTCAACTACGTTGCTCATGCAGAACCCTCCTTTGCAAATATATTAGGGTCCAAGCGGTTTATTAGATCAAGAATGCTTTAGAGATGATGACCAACAAGATAAAGAGAACCAAGATCGCGCCAGTCGATGTCCATGCGCCGCCGTATCCACCTACTACTCCACTCATGTAAACCCCTCCTTTGATTTGAGGTACAGTTCACTATATGCACCAATCACACATGGGACCGGGCTCAGGTCGAAAATGGGCTGTTTTTTCCACCGACGATTCGTTAATTGCACCTACATAAAGGGTCAGTTCTTAAGTCTGAAAGTTATATTCAAATACATTTAAGTCATACTTAAATCTCACGGTTATATCCATCAAATGTATGTACTATCGTTCAAAATGGATACCAATACGGTATATTATTAGCTTCTAACTTGTTAAATACAGATAAATTACCTTTTTAGTAATTATGAATACTAAAATCTTTATTTATGTTATTATTTTACTAATAAAGTAGAAAGGAGTTTCTATGCTCACCACTTAAACTAGATTATCCAAAACGAAATGAAGACCTTAGAAAAAATCCCAACCGATGGGAAGCACATTAGGAGAAATTAGACATAATGAAGAAACTTATTACGATTTTGGCATTAGCCACATTGCTTAGTGCTTGTGGTAATTCAGAAACAAACACAACAACCAATAGCCAAACGACCGAAGCATCCAAGGCAACTGAAACTGTCTCAACAGAAGCAAAAGCTACGAAATACACTACATATAGTGGAGAAGGATTTTCTTTTGCATATCCTGAATCCTGGAAAAGCGTAGATACAAGTCAAATGAATGTTCCATCCATTAAAGCTGCTTTTTCAGACCAATCTTCATCAGCCACATTTGCAGATAATATTAATCTGACGATTGAGGCCAGCTCAACCGGTTCAATCAATCCTGAAGAATACGCCAATAATATAGTGGATTATTACACACAAAACGGTTCAAGCATCGGCATTTCCGATTATAAAAAAACTAGCTATACAAACAAGCCTTATAAAGAATATAGCGCGGGTGTCTTGGAAGGAGCCTATAAACACACCTCGGGTACAGATGTTGTCCTTGTCCAATATCTGATTCCGACCAATACAGAACTCTATACCATGACGTTAACCTACGCCAAGGATACTTATAATCAGGATGAGATCAAAGATATCTTGGATTCCCTAAGCATTACTGTTCCTCTGGAGCAAACAGCAACAACTGCAACGACTGGAAATACATCTGCCACAACATCAGCTGCGGATTTCTTTAATGAGTTAACTCCCTACATTACAGAAGACACAGCCTTTATGGAGCAGGCATCTTATGATTTCTTTGGTAAACATAACGATGTATTCCCGGCCATTACGGCAGAACTAAGCAAAAAGGTACAGGGGCTCGTTGACTCCAATGTAACGACCCGTCATCTGAATAAAAATGTAGCCAACTATTACAATACTTTCGTACAAGTTAACGGGGAAGTCATTTCCGTTGAAGAAGATAGCTCTCTCGGAGCAACTTTCTCTATCGTTCATGTCATGGATGAGAACGGAAACGATATTATAGCGTTATATCCTGCAACGACCGGAGATTTGCTTGATGGTGATTATGCCACTGTTATCGGTGCTCCAATTACCAACTTCTCTTTTGAAAATGTTGGCGGTGGTTACACCAACGCCACGTTAATTGGAGCCTCATTGGTAGTTGCAGATTAATTAAAATGTTAAATGAGTATACAAAAAGGCCAGCTCTTTAAAAGACTGGTCTTTTTGACATTCGCTTTAGGGATATAAAGTATTTACATTAGGAACTAATTGGGTCTTGCCTGATGTGACGACAGTTTATCCTGAACCGATTGTAACTTCTGTATACTTGAGGCATCCGGTTTATCACGACGGTCGTCAATCTTGACGGATGTGGAAACACGCTGAGCTCCTGACAAAAACGGTGCTTCATGCAGAGCCGCAATTGCTGTAAAGATCTCGTTAAGCGGTCCCTCAATAATGGTGCTCATGGAAGTTAGCTGATATGTAATGCCCCGTTGATGTTCCAATACCTTTTGCATGTCCGCCACATAACTGCTTAGACTGGTTGTACCCGTTCCGATTGGAATTACAGTCACTTCTGCTATTGCCATTTTGCTCCGCCTCCTCTGGGCCCCGTGAACAACCGCTGCCGCTGATTTTAGTCGATTTTTGACTACTTTTATTCTACCAGTTGAATGCGTTACAATTCAAACTGACGTGAAGACGTCATTCAAATTGTTCAAAAATTTTTTTTGATAAATCTTCAAATCTTCCAGTCCTTTTCCTTTGCGGATTCCTGGCTTAAATGGTATACTCGGAATTACGTTTTACTGGTTCTGCCCACTTTACAAACACAATATGTTGGGTTACAGTATGTTGACAGCTACAAAATGTAGTAACACTAGATTTCTCCGCTTCTAATAGTCACCTTCTGCAATCTCGCGAAAAACAGGATGAAATCACCTCCAAAGGCACGTCCCTGTAGGTGTAAATCGCTTTCTCGAAACAGAGTTGACACGGAGGTTAACGGGGCTGTTTGGACTGCATCCGGTATCCTCAAACTACAGGCACATCTGCATATAGACAAAAGCTTACATAAGCACTCTTTTCTGTCGATATCCTGAACCTCTAAGACAGTAAGGAAGCCAGAGCATCCATGGGCATTTTCAGCCGCGAGGCGGGAGAATGCTTTTTATATGAGCATGTTCTGCATTGTGCTGCTTTGTGCACCTCAAGTTGAGCGATTTAAGACATGAACTTGTCACCGCCGTTTCAGTCCGCAAAACGTAACCTATTTCTTTTTCTCACCGTAAGAAGACACTCAATTCTTTATATAAAGAATTTCTCCAATTTATCTCTTAAACATGCGAAAGCGAGGAATATTCATGCCACAAGTTGTGACCAAGCCGAACAACCGCCAGCTTGCCTTTGATGATATGCGCATCTCGGTATATGCCGACCGTATTCTGGAAGGACTGGACATGCTCGACAAGGAACGTCTGGTACGCGGGGTAAACAGCAAGCTCCGTCGTGATGAAGTTACCGGAGACGAAATCAGCAACGCTTTTATGATGAGCGCACTGGAACTGGTAACCAAAGAGGAGCCTAACTGGAAATTTGCAGCGGCACGCTCCCTGCTCACTTCCCTGTACAAAAAAGCGGCTACCAACCGCAGATACAAGTCTTATCCGGACGAGCCTTATGGCGCATTCCACCCTCTTCTTGTAGATCTCGTGAAAAAAGGGATCTACCGTGAAGAATTGCTGGAATGTTACACCAAAGAACAGATCGACGAACTTGCTGAATGCATTGACTACCGCAACGATCTGCTCTTCGATTACATCGGCTTGCTCACACTGGCAGAACGTTACCTCGCTCACGATTTTGACGGAAAAGTGATGGAGTTGCCTCAAGAGCGTTACATGGTTATCGCCATGTACCTGATGCATCAGGAGCCTGCTGAGAAACGTATGGATCTCGTTAAGGAAGCTTACTGGGCGATGAGCAACATGTATATGACAGCAGCTACACCTACGATGTCCAATGCCGGTAAAAAAGTAGCTGGACAGCTCTCAAGCTGCTTCATTGATACCGTAGACGACTCACTTGAAGGTATCTTCGATTCCAATACAGATGTAGCACGTCTGAGCAAAATGGGCGGCGGCATCGGCGTTTATCTCGGTAAAGTAAGAGCACGTGGATCAGATATCCGTGGACACAAAAACACAAGTTCCGGTGTAATACCTTGGATTCGCCAACTGAACAATACAGCGGTCAGCGTAGACCAGCTTGGTACACGTAAAGGTGCCATTGCCGTATATCTGGATGTCTTCCACAAAGACATTCTGGCGTTCCTCGATCTGAAGCTGAACAACGGTGACGAGCGGATGCGTGCACATGACGTATTCCACGGAATCTGTCTGCCTGACTTGTTCATGGAGCGCGTATCTAGCCGCGGCGAATGGAGCTTGTTCTGCCCGCACGAAACGAAGAAAGTGATGGGTTGGAAAGACGAGAACGGTCGTCCACTCGGATTGGAAGATTTCTACGATGAGTCATTTGGTGAAGGTGCGTTCCGTGATAAATACGAAGAAGCAGTTAACCACCCGCTGTTGTCCCGTATCACCGTTCAGGCGATTGATATTATGAAACGTGTGATGAAATCCCAGCTCGAAACAGGTACACCGTACATGTTCTATCGGGATACCGTTAACCGTGCGAACCCGAACCGTGCACATGGTATGGTCTACTCTTCCAACCTTTGTACCGAGATCATGCAGAACCAATCTGCCACTGTGGTAGAAAAGGAAGAACTCGTAACCAAAGATGGACAAACTCGCATCGTGATTTCCAAAGTGCCTGGCGACTTTGTTGTCTGCAACCTGAACTCCATTCACTTGGCACGTGCCGTGCCTCACAATGTATTGGAGCGTCTGGTACCGATTCAGGTACGTATGCTGGACAACGTTATCGACATTAACAACATCGAAGTGCTGCAAGCCCAATACACCAACAGCCAATATCGCGCAGTCGGTCTGGGAACATTCGGACTTCACCATCTGCTTGCCCTCGAAGGCATTCGCTGGGAATCTGATGAAGCGGTAACGTATAACGATAATCTGTACGAAAAAATTAACTACCTGCTTGTGAAAGCCAGCATGGAGCTGTCCAAAGAAAAAGGACATTATCCGAAATTCAAAGGTTCCGATTGGGAAAGTGGTCACTACTTCGACCAACGCGAGTACACGTCAGGTGAGCGCGTAGGCGAGTTCGTAACAACCGAACAGTGGAAAGAACTGCAAACCCAAGTACAGCAAAACGGTGTTCGTAATGCTTGGATGTTCGCCATTGCACCAAACGGTTCCACGTCCATCATTGCCGGCTCTACGGCCAGCATTGACCCGCTCTATGAGCTGTTGTCTTATGAAGAGAAAACAACATACAAGATTGCCAATCCGGCACCTGATCTGTCCGAAAAAACGATCTGGTATTACAAAACGGCATTCATGGTCGATCAACATGCTTCCATCAATATGGCTGCTGCGCGTCAGCGCCACGTCGATCAGGGACAGAGCTTCAACCTGTATGTTCGTCCGGATATCAAAGCAACGGAATTCCTGGAACTGCACTTGCACGCTTGGAGAGCCGGCATGAAATCGACGTATTACGTTCGTAGCCGGGCATTAACCATTGAAGAATGCGATTCTTGCGCAAGCTAAGTTTTATCCATGATAGAGAAGATTGACTAGATTCACGATGACCACCAGGGCATCCTGTTTTGATTGCAAAATGGCGTTGCCCTGGTTCTTTTTTGCCTAAAACACGATCACAGCATCGCAAGATGTTGATATAGATGAGTCCCCAAAGTTCTGTCAGCAGAACATTATGAAATTTCAAGGAGTGAACGGACTATGCAAGTACAGAAAATTTTCAACACCGAAGCCCCTAACCAATCAACCCGTATTATTGAAGGTGAATGCTCCGGTATCCTAAACTGGAACGACATTCGCATGCCTCATATGTACAAATTGTACAAAGTACTGCTGCTCAACCACTGGATCGCAGACGAGATTCCAATGTCCAAAGATGCTTCCCAGTTTGCTCAACTGGACGAGGAAGAGCAACGTACGTTTAAAATCAACATCTCCCTGCTCGCGGTACTTGATTCCATGCAGACGATGTTTGTTGGTGATGTAAAACGTTACTTTACCGATTCTTCACTCGAAGCGATCTCGGCCATTATCGGACAACAGGAAGTCGTTCATAACCAATCCTACTCCTACGTCCTGTCCTCGATCGTATCTGATCGGGAGCAAAAGGAAATTTTCGAATACTGGAAACATGATCCAGTCCTGCTTGACCGCAACCGTTTCATCGCTGATATCTATCAGAACTTCCGGGACGAGCCATCTCCACAGACGTTCTTCCAGGCTATGGTAGCCGATCTGGTACTCGAAGGAATCTTCTTCTATAGTACGTTTGCCTTCTTCTACAACCTGGCCCGTGACCAGAAAATGATGGCAACCAGCCAGATGATCTCGTATATCCAGCGCGATGAAAACCAACACTGTTACTTCTTCGCTGAAGTGTACAAACAGTTGCTGGTAGACTTCCCTGAACTGAACACACCTGAGAACATGGACTACGTATACAAAACCATCCATCGTGCTGTTGAGCTTGAAACCAACTGGGCACATTACACACTCAGCAACGTACGTGGTATTGACCTGAACGAGTTGGAAGATTACATCAAGTACATCGCCAACAAACGTCTGCGTCTGATGGGTATGGAAAAAGCATATGAAGGTGTAGATGTAAACTGCATGCCTTGGATCAAACCATTCTCCGATGAAGCATTGAATGCAACCAAAACCGACTTCTTCGAAGCTAAATCCCGTAACTACGGTAAAGTTGGCGACGATAACGGATTTGACGATTTGTAATAAAAAATAGAATATAAATAAAAACAACACTCCCTGAACTGTGGCTATAATGCCTAAGTTCAGGGAGTGTTGTTTAATTCGTATGTACAAACATCATATCAGCGTTGAACTATTATAACTTAATAGAGATATTTCTTAATCTAATAAATTCAAGAATCGTATATAATTCTTGAAATTTTCATTGTTCAATCTTCTTTCATTTGCTGTATGAATATGAAACGGGTCATACATCGTGATATTAGCGGGTGTTTCATCAGGATGATAATGAGCATGGAATTTCATAATCAACTCCTTTTGATCATCATACCAATCATACCAATATAACTCGATGAATCCCCCGTTTCGATCTATCTCCTCTACACAGTACATCTTCGATAAATCATTAAAGACAATTGTTTTACGAATAGTTCTAGCGCTGCTCGGAAGACCCTGGGCACCATCTCGAATCTCCATAATAATATCTGAAAAATCATTCTCAATAAAACGAAAATTACTTTTCGGTATTTTTAAAGCCAAGACGCTGCCTCCCCAAATGGTGTTTCCAAACTTGTGCATCGGTTTCTTCTTCAGGTGTTAAGTTCAATTTAGTTCCGAGTGTCCGTTCGAATTCCCCTTTGTATTTATCTTCATATAAGGCAATTTGCCCCGTGTGGTAATCCAGGTCACTGACTTCTATTGTGGATTGGTGTTCTGCCTCTTCTTTTTTCCACATAGTCACAATGTCTTTAATCGTCGTTCTCTTACCTGATCCATACACATATGTAGTATCGTCTGGGATGAGATTATGTTTGTTGGACCCGGCTCTTTGAATCCCCATAAAACGGCCTTGATCAATCCAGTTGAAAATCGTCGTAATACTCACTCCAAAAAACACAGATAATTCTTTAGGAGTATAAGAACGTACAACCTCAGTAGAAGGAACACCACTGTCTGTAATTCCTGTCGGTACATCCACTGCTTGACTTAACGCGTGTTTGAGAAGAGTAACATACTTTTCTCTAAAAATATCAGCATCTTCAAAGATAGATTCATCCAGGCTACGAACAAATTCAGCATTATTTTTGACTGCAAGTGCCAGCACTTTGAAAAGTAAAATACTATTATCCGAATTACTCAAGCTCTGAACTAACTCAGAAGCGATCTCATCCGTGTTCTGACTAAATATATTCTTCTCAACTCTTGTGATTCCCATATCCATCTCACCTCACACTCCTAGTATAGGATAGTAAAGTTTAACTTTCAACATAATACTTAAATAAAGTTAAACATAACTTAAACTATATAAATTAAACTTAAAGTATACTTAAACAGTATGCTACGAAGAGCTTGATTTATACATTCTCCAACCAACACACACTTATTATATAATGAAAGAGATTCATACCCCTCTACGGAAGTGAGGCCTATTCATGGAAAGAGAACTGCTGGAACAAATCAACTTGTGGCATGAGCAGGACCAATTCAGTCTGATTATTGAACGTATTGAACGTATCCCCGTCTCAGAGCGGGATTATGATCTGATTGGTCAACTCGCCAGAGCCTATAATAATGACGCACGTTACCGCGAAGCTATTCAACATTTGTTGTCTGTAGAGGAGCAAGGGGTAAACGACCCGCTCTGGCAATATCGCTTGGGTTACGCATACTGTTACATCGCAAGTTATGAACAGGCACTACTGGCTTTTGAGAGAGCTGATGAACTTCTGCCCCATGATGAATCTACCCTTGAATTCCTTCGCCAGATTCGTCCCCAAGCGGAGAAGATGCGGCTGGATCGTCAACGCCATGAGGAGAATATCGCAGCTTTAGAGCAGAGCGGTACACAGAATCATCTAAGAGCCGCTTCAGGGACCTATGATCCGGCAACGTTCTGGGTACAGAGCGATTATGCACTGGACAACCATGTATCAAAACCTTTTGACGAAGAAGAAATTGTATCTATTGAGCAAGAACTAGGTTACAAGCTGCCCGCATCCTATATTCAACTAATGAATACGCAGAACGGCGGTATCCCTGCACTCACTGTATTTCCCACCAAAGAAGCAACTTCCTGGGCTGAGGATCACATAGCCATTTCAAGCATTATGGGAATCGGACACGATAAAATATACGCACTCGCTGGTGAGATGGGAAGTCGGTTCATGATCGAAGATTGGGGATACCCCGATCTGGGTATTGTGATCTGTGATTGTCCATCCGCTGGTCATGATGTCGTTATGCTGGATTATCGCTTCTGTGGTCCTGAAGGCGAACCCTGTGTAGTCCATGTGGATCAAGAAAATGATTATGAGATTACATATCTTGCGCCGAATTTTGAAGCTTTCATCCGTGGATTGGTCGATGAGGATACGTATGACCTGTCTGACGAAGAGAATGAGGACTAAAATCCAGGAGGGTCCGGCCATATGACAACCCGTATATATTTTGGTTCCAATCAACTTGGCGAAGTGGCCGCAGTTTCATTGCAGGATGCGCTGAATGAGCTTGACCTGGGAAAACTTGAAGATTATCGACGAACGGATAAAGGTGTTATGGGTCAGACACTGCTCATTCGCTCTTCCCGTGGAGAGTATATTCTGAAAGGCAATCCTTTATATGCAGGACAGTTACAGGAAGAAAAGTTCTTTGTAGAACAACTGGCGAAACATACGTCCATTCCTGTCCCTGATCCATATCTATTACATGAAGATACCCATCTGCTAGGCTGGAGTTATGCCATAATGCCACGCCTGCCCGGAAATCACCTGTATGATCCAGCATTCCAGGCTTCACTGTCACAGCAAGATCAGGAAGAGATCGCCTGTATGTTTGCCCATACTTTGGCAGAACTGCACCGCTGGAAGGTTCCTGATGCAGGGGAATATGATCCTGTAGCGCAGCAGATTGTTTCCTTTGCAGGCGATTATCTGGACTGGTTGTACGGAACCATTCGTCACTGGTTACATGATGCTGAACAGTACTCGGTAATTACGGATGAAGATGTTCAGTGGGTGGACGAGCAATTCCAGAATGCTGAACCGGCATTTCGTTCCAAAGCTGTTCCGGGTTTTGTCATGGGAGACTTCAAGGTCGAGAATGTTCTGATTCAAAATCTGGACGACCGTACTTCAGGGTGGCAAATTAGTGGTCTGTTCGATTTTACAACTGCCTATTTCGGAGACGGCACAGCTGACCTAACCAAAATATCCACCAGGTATGTTCGTGAGGGTCAACCAGAACTGGCCGCACAGTTCCTTCGCTGCTACCGGGATCTGGTCTGTGCAGCAGATGAGGAGAAATGCCAACACTTCCGCACACGTCTCAGCATGCATCTGCTCTATCAACGTATCTTGTGGTGGGGGGAAGCCAAAGCGACAGGACAAGTGACGTGGGCAGCCGACCTGCCTTTTGCACAGTGGGCGCAGCAGTCCATTAATTCGATTGTCACATTGCTAGATTAGTAGAATGTATCATTCCATATATGTCGCCCAACATCCTGGCGCACGCATAAAACCGCCAAAGATCATCCTTGATCTTTGGCGGTTTTCCTCATCTCACTATATTTAAGTCAACGATGGAATCTCTCAACTAAGCTTGTGCGACGGGTGACTCCTGATGTTTCTGCAAAAACTCCAGCATCCGGCGGTACACGAGAATCTCGTTTGTTTTTCTGGAGAAGCCATGACCCTCATCATCCAGAACGATGTATTCCACATCAACTCCCTTGGACTGGAGCGCAGCCACAATCTGATCAGATTCGGCCTTCACGACCCTTGGATCATTGGCACCCTGAATGACCAGCATGGGGTTAACCATCTGATCGAGATACGTAATGGGTGAATCCTTCGTTAAACGTTCGCGGTCACGGACCGGGTCACCCAGCCAGTTATCCATCATCGGCTTCCAGTCTTCCGGTACGGATTCCAGGAATGTGAACAGGTTACTTGGCCCAAAAATATCGACCGCAGCCCGGAACAGCTCCGGATGGCGACCTGCCAATAACAGGGTCATATATCCCCCGTAACTTCCACCTACCACAAACAACCGCTCTGGCGATGTAATTCCCTGATCAAACAACCAGTTGATCCCGGAAACACAGTCCAGCCTTGGACCCTCACCCCAATCACGCTCAACCATTTTGACGAATTCCGCACCATATCCGGTACTGCCCCGGAAATTCGGTGCAAAGACATGATAGCCCTGAGCGAGCATCATCTGGAACATCGGCCGAAAAAACTTCGCTTCGGATGCTTGCGGCCCACCATGAGGCCAAAATACGGTGTAGCCATTGGCCTGCTCTGGCTTTGCTTTGAACAAGAGAGCTTCGATCTCCAGTCCGTCGTAGGAGTTATACCGAATAACGTCAGGGTACACGAGATCACTTGGGTCCAGTCCGGTTACCCGATTGGCAGTCAGCGGCTCCCAGGACTCAGAACCTGCGATTTTGCGATAAATGTTATGCGGTTGGATCGCTCCACGTCCGAGGATATATACATTGCCAGCCTTCGTAACGTTCACCTGTTCTATCGTATCCAGCGGCATCTCTATGCGCCGAGGCTCATCGGCGTTTTTGCCCAATACGTACATACGATTCTCCGGCCCTGTGAGTGTCCAGAAATATAAGGTCTCGGAAGCCTGATGCCAGCGGATGAACTCCACATCTTCCCCTTCGATTCTGCACAATAAACGGAATTCGCGGGTATCGATACGGTATTCAGCCACATAGGCGTATGCGGAGTCATCATTGGTAATGAACAGAAGACGATTGTCATCTGCAAAAATCAGATCAGATACCTGACTATGACGTTCTGAAGCTGGCAGAATCTCCATTTCTTCATTATTACGATACAGATGCGCCGTCTGATACGTATTGGAGTACATCTTTAAAATAACAAAACTTTTCTCGTCAGGGCTTACAGCAAACAGGCTGCTCGTAACCTCTTCTCCACTGTATAACAGTTCATCTTCCCCTGTCTCCAGATCGATGCGGCGTGAATTCAGATAATTTGGATTACCCGCGCTGGTGACATAATAGAGACGCTGTCCATCCTCGGACAACTCAGAGAAATAACAGCGATCATTTGGTTCTGCCGAAACCACAGGCAGTGGAACGCCACCCTCGGGTGGAAGTGCATACAGATGATAGTTCTCATCTCCATCTCGATCAAATGCGGTAAGAAGATGACGTCCTTGCGGGTCTGCTTTGATAAATTGACTGCTCTGATTCAAGTACGTTAAAGGATACGGGTATCCTCCAGGCAAATCCATCGCCCAAATATTCGGCTGACCGTTCAGATTGCTGTCCATGAACAAACGTTTCTCGTCTGCCGATACGGCAAAATGCGAAATACGGTACGTCTGAAAATATTGCTCAACATCCGGTTTAGGGAACTGAATCATGACAAACCTCCTTGGAATGGAACCAACGAATTTAACATTGGTAAATTAAGGTACCATTTGTCCATATTATAGGTAATGCCAATGTTTAGACAATAGATATGTGAGTTATAATTCCAGATTTTCTCGATTTGTACATGAAACTCACGTATAAAAGGTCATATGAGCTTTGTCTTCGCGATAATAATCCAGCCTTTGCTTCATCGTACCTGTATGCAGTTCGAACAGATGACCATCCGGATCGGTAAAATATACAGATAATGCATCCCGCGGATCTCTTGGCCTTCCGGGAAGAATGTCAGCCCCCGCTGCTCGCAGCTGCTGCACAGACGCGTCGAACTCCTCTTCTGTAACGGTAAATGCAATATGGGTATAGGTTCGTTCCGTATAGTTGCGAATAACATCCTCCTGATTCAGGGCAATCCACAGACCGGCAAGCTCAAAATAAGCCAGTTTGCGTCCTTTCACCTGAATTCGGGCACCGAGAGCCTGCTCATAAAAGGTAATGGCCCGCTCCAGATTGGATACGGAAAAGCACAAATGATTAATTCCTTGAATATTCATGTGGCTCCTGACACCTCCATCAATTTAAGGATCTATCCTTATTATGGTATATTCTGTGCAAAAAACAACCGCTCTGCTGCTTCCTCCCGCACCTTCTTCTGGGCGAATGCATAGGTTATCCGTATCAATGAACGTTCGAGGAGGATGTAAAGCGAATGAATCCTGTCTATCCTTTTTATGGTGAGAAAACGGTATGCAAGGAGCAAAAGCTGGCATTTCCACCCCAGCATCAGGACCAGCAACCTGGTCTGGAAACCCTGATGGTGCCTGAACCGATCAGTGAAGATCCTGCCTATATCGGCAGCTGCAAACTCCAAGGTAAAGTTGCCATTATTACGGGTGGTGACAGTGGAATCGGCCGGGCGGCCGCCATCGCTTTTGCCAAGGAAGGTGCGGATATCGTCATTGCTTATCTATATGAACGGACAGATGCCGAAAGGACTCGTGAACGGATCGAAGAGCTGGGACAGCGCTGTCTCTTAATCGAGATTGATCTCCGCTTAAAGAAAAACTGTGAAGCCGTTATTCGCACAACCATGGAAACCTACGGGAAGATCGATATTCTGGTCAACAATCATGGCGTACAGTATGTACAGCCCAGCATCGTTGATATTACAGAAGAACAGCTGTATCACACCTTTCAGACCAATGTGTTCGCTTATTTCTTTCTGATTCAGGCCGCTCTCCCCCATCTGTGCAGAGGTGCCTCCATTATCAATACGGCTTCCATTACAGCATATAAAGGCAATACCCAACTGATCGACTACTCTTCTACCAAAGGAGCCGTCGTATCGCTGACTCGTGTACTCGCCCAATCACTCGCTGCACAGGGAATCCGTGTGAATTCCGTCGCCCCGGGACCCATCTGGACACCGCTCATCCCTGCCAGTTTCTCCGCTGAGGATGTACAGGTATTTGGAACAGATACACCCATGGGTCGAGCTGGTCAGCCTTACGAACTGGCGGCAGCCTACGTTTATCTCGCTTCCCGCGATTCATCCTACGTCACAGGTGAATGCATTCATGTAAATGGCGGCGATATGGTAACGACTTAGGCTGATGTCAGGTTGGATTTGGCAGGTGTGGCAGGATATCGGGTGTCCAGTTGCGAAGAGGGTTAGGAGTATGATCCGGTTATGCCGGAGCCTGACATCTAGCGACAAGGAGCTGAACAACCTGATGAACTTCGACCCACTCTACCAACCGTACCCCTCTTACCGCGTGCCTGTGTATGCCAAGCAAGGCATGGTCGCCACGTCTCAGCCACTGGCTGCACAAGCCGGTCTGGATGTTTTGAAAAAAGGCGGCAACGCCATTGATGCCGCCATTGCAACTGCGGCAGCACTCACCGTGCTGGAGCCTACGTCTAATGGCATTGGAGGCGATGCTTTTGCCCTCGTCTGGACCGAGGGCAAACTGCATGGCCTGAATGCCAGCGGCCCTGCGCCTCAGGGCATATCCATTGAGGCGCTTCAAGCGGCAGGCTATACGGAGATGCCGAAGCTTGGGGTTGTTCCGGTGACGGTGCCTGGCGCACCGGCGGGCTGGGCTGAGCTGAGCCGCCGTTTTGGGCGGCTCACGCTGGCGGAAGCGCTGGAACCGGCCATCCGCTATGCGGAGGAAGGTTACCCGCTTGCGCCTGGGCTGGCCCGCCACTGGGCAAGGGCAGCCGAGATTTATGCACGCCAGGGTGATGCGGAGGCAGGGCGTGCGTGGTTTGAGACATTTGCTCCAGGCGGGCGTGTTCCCGCAGCTGGAGAGATGTGGCGATCGCCGGATCATGCGGCGACTTTGCGCCAGATTGGCGAGAGCGAAGCGCGAGACTTTTACGAAGGAGAACTGGCAGAGCGCATTCATTCCTTTATGGCAGAACACGGTGGTTATCTGACCAAAGATGATCTGGCGGCATTCCAGCCCGAGTGGGTTGATCCCATCTCCGTCTCCTATCGCGGATACGATGTGTGGGAGATTCCGCCGAATGGACAAGGACTGATTGCTCTGGCGGCGCTTAATCTCCTGAAGGGATATGATTTTGACGAGAAAGAATCCGTTCTGGCATATCATCGGCAACTTGAATCTATGAAGCTGGCATTTGCCGACGGGGAGAAATATATTACTGAAGAACGCAAAATGGGTGTGACGGTGGAGGAACTGCTGTCCGAGGCCTACGCGGAAGAACGGCGCAAACTCATTGGTGTTACCGCACGTGCACCCGAAGTAGGTGTTCCACGAGCAAGCGGAACGGTTTATCTGGCTACAGCGGATGGTGAAGGCAACATGGTCTCCTTTATCCAAAGTAACTACATGGGCTTTGGGTCCGGACTTGTTGTTCCGGGGACAGGCATTGCTCTGCAAAACCGCGGACATAATTTCTCACTGGACCCGAATCATGCAAACGCCCTGGAGCCGGGTAAACGGACGTATCACACGATCATTCCGGGGTTCCTCACCCGCGGGAGCGAAGCGGTCGGGCCATTCGGTGTCATGGGTGGTTTCATGCAGCCGCAGGGTCATGTACAGGTGGTCATGAATACGATCGATCATCATCTGAACCCACAGGCCGCCTTAGATTCTCCACGCTGGCAGTGGACAAAAGGCAAAACAATTCTCGTGGAACCGGGTTTCCCGCAGCACATTGCACAGGCACTCGCCCGCAAAGGACATGATATTCAAGTGGCGCTTGATCCATCTCAGTTTGGACGCGGTCAGATCATCTGGCGCAACCCGGACAATGGCGTATTATGCGGGGGTACGGAAACCCGAGCGGATGGCTCGATTGCGGCTTGGTAAAACTCGCGTAATTTTTATCATAGGATGATCACCTTATCATCCGTATAGGGTGCTATTCTATGGCACAAGAGAGATGATCCATTTCATCTCTCTTGTGCCTTTTTTGGACTTATAACATCAGCAAACAACATACTGTAGATATTTATGTACCCTTTTAACCAGAGAAATGTAAAAATACTGTATAATTCATGAAAAATATTTATTTTTTCGTAAATTTTCACTACATACCATAAATCACAGTGCCTTTCTGCCGATATAGATAAAGGGAAATCCTCACCATACGTGTCATCATGTACACGTCATTCCCTGGAGCTAAGGAACCATGCAAAAAAAGAAAAATGCGACTACAGAAATGAGGGTAACACACATGAAAACAAACAAGAACAGACGCGCAGGTCTAGGTCTCACCCTAATGATGATCCTGACGGTACTGATCCTGGGGGCATGTTCAGCCAATAATACAACAACGGCAACAGACACAAGAACAAAGGTTGGGATCGTGCTTACGGAAGTGGGTCTGGGTGACCGTTCTTTTAATGATGCTGCTTTTGATGGGCTGGTTCAAGCCAGAAATGAGAAAAGCATTGTCTTTGACTATCGTGAACCGGGCGACAATTTAACTGCCGAAGCTGCATTTGAGGAGTTTTCAGAAGCCAAATTCGATCTGATTATCGGCCTAAGTGATACAGTTCAAGCGGATATGGAGAAAGTTGTAGCCAAATATCCTAACCAACAGTTCCTCATGATTGACAGTCAGTCCGAACTGCCTAACATCGCCTCCATTTCATTCCGGGCCGAAGAAGGGAGTTATCTGGCAGGTGTTATTGCCGCTATGGCTTCAAAGGAAGATCATGTCGGCTTCCTTGGTGGAATGGAGATACCGGTCCTTCGTAATTTCGAGCAGGGTTTTAAACAAGGTGTTCTGGCTGTCAAGCCGGATGCAACCGTTGATGCTATCTACGCAGGGGACTTCGGTAATGCCGAGCTCGGTGAACAACTGGCTGCACAGATGATTCAGGAAAAGGGCGCTGACGTGATCTATGTGGCTGCCGGTCTCACAGGTGTGGGCGCACTGACGGAGATTCAGAAATTAGGGAAATACGCCATCGGTGTAGATACCGATCAATTCTTTTTGGCGGAAAAAGCCATTCTTACGTCCATGCTGAAAAATGTGGATGTCTCTATCTATAATGCCGTTAACACGTTTGTCCAAAACAATCATACCTTCCCTCAAAAGGAAATCGTGGAGGGGCTGGCGGAGAACGCCGTGGGTCTGACTGCTCTACATAATATCACGCTCAGTGATGAACAACAGCAAACCTTCGAAGATCTGAAGGCAAAGATCTCTTCCGGTCAAATCAAAATTAAGCTTGATCAATAACCCATCGGATACAAGGAGGTACGCACATGAAACTACAGGGAAAACTGATACTTAATGCTCTAATTTCACTACTTTTAAGCCTTGTGCTGGTCGCTTATATCATCATGCAACTGCTCGGTATGAATGCCAAAAATCAAAATCTGGTACCAGCCATGCTCAAGGTTAGTGAACTGAATGCCAATCAGATTCAGACCCAGCAGGCATTGGATGTCTATTCGTTCTCCATGACAGCAGGAAATCAGGACGCAGTACTCCGCTTGCTGGATGAAGGCCAAACGATGATTCAGGAGCTCACGGACGGATTGCTTGAAACCGATCAGCAGTTACAACTAATACAGTCCATCGAGACAAAATTACAAGCTCTCAACCAGGGAGCCACTGAAGCGATGAGTGCAATGAACAGTGCGGAAGCAAAACGTTACAGCACTCGGGTTCGGGGCATACAGAATGATATCTATTCGTTAGATGAGATGACTCGGGATCGTTATGATCAATACACCGTCGATTTGGAACATGACATTCAGCAAACATGGCAAGCCGCTCTGGTAGGAGCCATCGTATTGCTCGTCGCCGTAATGCTGTTTAATATGTATACTTCACGCCAAATCGCCCGGCGTATTCGTACGCTCAAAGACGCCGCGGGACAAATTGCGGACGGTGACCTGACCGGACAATTACCGGAAGCTCGGGGCAAAGATGAACTCGATGACCTGAGTCGCTCCTTCGGTATCATGACTCATAATATCCGCGGCATTATTCAATCCATTGGTGAAGCGGGTCATCGTGTCGATCGGATGGCGCAAGATATTGACCGCGGTAATGATACAGCCCAAGCGATCGTGCAGCAAGTATCCCGCACCACGGAGGAACTCTCGATTGGCAGTCAAAAGATTGCCGAGGATCTAAGTGAGACGGTGATGGTTGTGGACAAAATGCAGTCTACTTTCAATAGCAATCTGGAGGCCACTTCCCAATCGGTGATCGATGGTCGTGAAGTATTAACTACCGTTGAGGAAGGTAATAAGGCTGTAGCAGAGCAACTCCGCCTGGCCGAAGTGAATCGCATGGCGATGTCCGAGGTGGAAGAAACGGTGCGGGAACTGGAAGAAAGCGCGGTTCGAATCACTACGATGACGGCATATGTATCGGAGATTGCCAAACAAACGACCATGCTCTCGTTAAATGCCTCTATTGAAGCTGCTCGCGCTGGAGAAGCCGGACGTGGCTTCACTGTTGTTGCGGGCGAGGTGAACAAACTCGCCGAACAATCTGCGCAATCGGTGAAACATATCTACGCGGCTGTGGGCGAGATCACGGCTTCCATGGACAAGGTGAAGAACTCGGTAGCACAGAGCATGCAGTTATTCGGCGAACAGGAACAAGCTACCAGCCAGACTCGTGAATCCTTCTCTGCCATTCGTGAAAGTGTGGAGCGTATTAGTACGGGTATCCACCAGCTTGCTGAGGACATGCAACACTCCAATGAACTCAGTACACAGGTGCAACAGGCCATCGAAAATATCAGTGCTATCACCGAGCAGTCGGCTGCCAGCAGTGAAGAGATTACCGCCTCCACGTCGGAACAACAACGTTCCTTCGCTGATGCAAGTATCAAAGTGAAGTCATTGCGTGATATCAGTGCGGAGATGCATCAGGAACTGCTGCGATTCCGGCTATAAGCAGGATGCCGGGAGAATTCGGGACGGACGTAGGCCGGATGTAGTTTAGATGCAGATTAGATGCAGGTTAGATGCAAATTTCAGGCAGATTATAGGCAGGTTAGATCCGAGCCAGGATCAGGCAGCGTGAGCATACAAACAAACAAATAAAGGGGAGCCTCCGTCATGAATCATGACAGGGCTCCCCTTTTCAGTAACTGATCGTTGTCGTTTCATCTAAAAAATTAATTCGTTTCAAAGATATGAAAGTATATAAATTGAACTAAACATATACAAAAAACGGAGAGGACAGAAAAAACCTGAAGAAGCGGAGCTACAAGCTTTCTGAAAGAAAGCTGCTTCGGAAGCATACGCTATCCCCGGATTTCCTAATTTATAAAAGAAAAAACTGGGGATCACAGCGATCGGAAGGTTGTTCTGTCAACAGAGTGTCTAGTGTAAATATTCTTTTAGTTCAACTTATATAGATACAAGGCATCAGCGTTTCAGATCCAAAGTTTAACGAACCGTGCAAACCTTATTGGGCCATTAATTGCAGATTATTAAATCTAACGAATCTCAGGCACTCTATTCCCTAATTTAGCCTGGTTTTTCAGTGTTTTCTCTGAAATACGCAGAAATAACGTGGATGAGATTCGTTAGCTTTTGACCCTCGATGTAAAGCGCGGTATAAGGTGAATCAGGTTCGTTAGGGCATTGGGCATTAGGCATTGAGTACTGATCATTGAATAATGGACAATGATCAACGTGCACTCATCTACTTTTGATGCGCTGTTGCGCTGGTTCTTTGGTTCGTTGGATTACTTGCAGTTTGAAAATGAATCGGCATAGGCAGTAACCCAAAACCGCGAGCTTGTCCCATACCTGTCCCATCCTCACAATGCTTCGATGATGTCTCCGGCCAGCAGGGACGACGGGTCACCGCGCAGCAGGGCTGCTCGTTCGGCGGCCTGTCCGTGGAGATATACGCCGAACGTGGCGGCTTGCTCCGCGCTGAGCCCTTGGGCGAGCAGACCGGCGATGATGCCGGTCAATACGTCCCCGGCACCGCCAGTCGCCATGCCGGCGTGCCCGGTGGTGTTGATGTACGCCTCGCCGGATGGCGTTGCGATGACCGTTCGTGCTCCTTTGAGCACAAGGGTCACGCCCTGCTCGCGGGCGTATTTTGCAGCGTGTCCAATGCGGTCACGCTGCACCTCTTGGGTCGACATGCCCAGCAGTCGACCCATTTCGCCAGGGTGCGGCGTCAGGATTGTCGCCGCACTTCGCTGGCCCCAGTCGCGAGGCCCATGTGGGCCAGCGTCTGCCAGCATGTTGAGGGCGTCCGCGTCGATGACGAGCGGACGATCCGTTTGTTGCCACAGACAGCGCAGCCAGTCTGTGTCGCCTTTGAAGCGGCCGAGGCCCGGGCCGGTCGCGAGCACGTCGCGGCTCTCCGCGAGACGCAGCACGACGCCCGCGGAAGCCGCGTTCCATTCGCCGCTGTCGCCATCGGCGGCGGCAGCGAGCATGAGTTCGGGCACGGTGCCGATGACATGCGGCAGCAGTGCCGCGGGCAGCGCCCATGTGGCAAGCCCGCAACCTGCGCGCAGCGCGGCTTTGGCCGAGAGCAGGCCAGCGCCGCTCATCGGCAGACTTCCTGCGGCCAGCAGTACGTGGCCGTAGGTGCCCTTGTGACCGTCCGGTGCCCGGCGGCGGCCTGTATCCACGCGCAGCGCACCGCGCAGCACCTCGTCCGTCAGCAGACGGACCGAGGGGCCATGCTCTGGCGCAAGCCGCGCGGGAATGCCGATGGCGCGCACCACAATGCGCCCCGCGGCAGAAGCGCCCGGGTACTGCACCAGCCCGCGCTTAAGCAGCGCGAGACATACGGTCACCCGGGCTTGAATGCAGGGCTTGTGCACCTCTCCGGTGTCGGCGTCCAGCCCGCTTGGCACATCGGCAGACACGACCGGCTTGCCGCTGTCGTTCGCCGCCTCAATCAGCGCCGCGTAAGCCCCCCGCGGCGCTCCCCGCGACCCGGTGCCCAGCAGCGCATCCACGATGCCTGTGCACCGGCTGAAGTCCACGGCTTCGCGCACGTGGACAAGAGCAGGGATGCCGAGCTGAGCAGCGGCATCCCGTTGCACTGCAGCTTCGCCACGCAGTGCCTCAGGGGCATCGGCGTAGACCAATGTCACGCCAAGCCCTGCTTCAACCAAATGGCGCGCGGCCACCAGTCCATCGCCGCCATTATTGCCCTTGCCGATCAGCATGTACCACTGCTGATCTCCTGGACGCTCCATCACCAGCGCCGGATCGGCGATGATGTCGCCACCATAACCTTGCCGATCACCGGGCCCGGTGTGTGCCCGCCTCACACCTGTCTTGCTGCTATAGCCAAGCTGCCCTGAATCCACAAGCCGGCCTTCTGCCTGCCCTTCCCGGCACAGCTTGATGACTTCCTCGGCTATGGCACGGCCTGCATTCTCCATTAGACTAGCTGCCGGAATACCGAGCTGATGAATGGTATGCTCGTCCACAGCTCTCATCTGTTCAGCGGTTACGATAAACAATGTTCATCCCTCCCCGTGACAAGCTCATCTCAAACCTAAAAGCAACAACTTCGCACCTAAACGCTGTGTTCTGTAAGTGTATCACTATATTCCCTTACCCCATCCAGTTACCACAATCCAATCGATACATCATCGGAAACTCTATCGATTCCGTGTACGAGACCTTCAGATTAAATTATCCATTCCAAAGCCTGTCTACGCTTAGTAACCTACTGTAAATCGTGCCTGAATAAACTGCGGATCGTCCAGTTCGTCCACCAAAGCCGCTGCAAAATCGCCAACGGAAATTGAGCTTTCCCCGATATCATCTGTAATCACACGGGTCATACCAACTCGGAACTGGCCAGTCCGACGTCCTGTTGTGATTGTTGCAGCAGGGCTCATGTAGGTCCAGTGAATACCTGACGCTTCAATCAGGTCATATGCTTCTGCATGGGCTTTCGCAAGTGGCTTAACTTCTTCCGGGAATCCCGGCGTATCCATCAGCATCTCTCCGGAATCGGTCAGCAAACTTCCCGCTCCACCAACTACAACCAGACGTCCTGCTTTTGCCCGGCGCACACCCTCGATTAACGAACGTGTCACTTCCAGCATCTCTTCTTCACCACCAAACTTCGGTCCATATGCACTCACAACCGCTTCCTGACCCGCTGCAAAATCAGCCACCTGATCCGGGTTAAGCAGATCTCCCTGTTCTACACGCAAACGCTCATGCACCATCTCAATTTTGGACGGGTCACGCACCACCGCTGTCACTTCATGCCCACGATCCATCAGCTCCCACAGTATTGTCTTACCAATCGCTCCGGTTGCTCCAAAAATGGCTACTTTCATATAAATTCCCTCTTTTCTGTAGATATCTTCTCATCAACTTACCGTTATTTTAATACTTAATCCTATTGTTATATACCTTAAACGGCTCACGCCATCTTAAACCGGATGAGACATCTTGTAAACGTTAATGTTCATCCGCTTAACCTCTCAAACTATGCACCAGACCACGAACAATACTTCCCCAACTGCTTTCCTTTCCATATCATTACCTTAAACATCGCCAAAAAAGCCGCATTTGCGGCTTCAACATCACGTATTTTTCTACGTGGATACTCTACTATAGGTTAGAAAATCAACAGCCTTCTGCGCCCAGATTCGCTCCGAATAAGCCTCATGCGCCATATCCTGTACAATATGAAGCTCAATCCTGCCTACAGCTCCAGACATCTGCTTGTTTTTCATGATGTCCAGATATAACCTCTCCGTCTGTTCTACGGGACACAGTTGATCAGACTGACCGTGAATGAGCTGAATATTCACCTCACTGAGCCCGGATACATAAGCTGTTGGGCTTCTATCCCGCAGGGCAGATTGATCATGCAAAAGCTCACCGATTTCAGTTTCCAAGAATGACCTCAGCTTCGTTCCTCCGCCTGCGTACAGTCCTTCCAGATCCGTAAAGGGTGCACAGGCAACCACAGTACTCCATAACGCCGGACTTTTACCTGCTACCAGCAATGCCAGATAAGCCCCATAGCTCACCCCATAGAGAGATACGTGTGAATAGGAAGATAACATCTGCTCCCGCATGAACTGGATGACATCTGCATCCACGCCGCCCCAATCGTTCTGAATGCGCATCCTGTAATCCATGCCGAACCCTGAACTACCGGGATAGTTCAGCCCGATAACCCGCACTCCTGCCTGATATAATCCGCTGATGACCGGACTAAAGCTGTCAAACAGGCAATTATGAGGTCCGCCATGAAGATAGATGACCACGTGTTCTGCGCCCTCCGGGTGTATGTCCATGTACGGAATCATCTCATGTCCATAACGAACCCATCCATAGATTACATCGGGTTCCTCGTCAGGATGCTTGCCAATTCTCTCATCTCGCTCAACCGGGAAACGGGTAATCGTACGCGTTTGTTCCAAAAACCGGTATATCCCCGGCACCGGAGGACTTACGATAGATTCATATTTTCCGATCAAGCCCTGCCTGTCCCTGCTGAGTACAGCCTGTGTCAAGATTCCCGGATAATCATACAGCTCATACCTCTTCTCTCTGTCCAATGTATATTGAACATATTGCCACCTGCCGCAGGTTATCCCTTCGCAGAGGACTAGCTGTTGATGTAGATCGAGTTGCATTCTAATCATTTCAGAGAAGGGTTGGCTATCCGTTGAACATTCATGCACCCGATCCTCTCCCTGCCTGATCCATCCCGGCTGGAAGCCATCTTCCACAGGAATAGAAACGGCTATCAGATCCCCCTGCTTATCCATCACAGGGTAGGCATACTCCGTGTAGGGTATTTCGGATGATGGAAGGATATCTTTGGAATATGAGTACACTCTTCCGAATCCACCAACGTTTACACCAACCTCTCGTGTTGATGCAGACCAGAATACAAATTGCGGGTTGTCCAGATCAGGAGTAACCCATCGCGCCTCATCCTTCTCGGGATCGTAAAGACCTATACGGACAGCTCCTGAACGTCTAATGGAAAATAGCAGAATTAACTGCCCCTCTTGCCAAGCGGCCTGCATCACAGGAAATGGAAACTTCACAAATAGGCTCTGAACCAGAATTGCTTGCTTCTCATTCTCGTATATATGAAGCCATTTCCCCGACTTGTCCTGTGTGATCACCAGAACACGGTTCCTGCCCATAAACTGAATATGATGCGTGTGCTGATCTGACTCTGTCCCATGTTCAGAAAGGCTCTGACGGCTATCCATGCGGCCTGTATCATCAAGACTGCACCATTCGCATGTATTGTCATCATAGCCTAAGAGCATACTCGTTCGTTCCTTGTTCACACTCATTCGTGTCAGGAATGGATAGCCCAACCGGATTTCCTCCTCTCATTCCAGCACTTTAACTGCTCCCATCCCTCCAATTGCGATTCCAGTTTATCAATATACTGGTCCTGCGTGTATGCATCTAGGGGAGTAACGGTCCCCAGTCTGCCTAATGTTTCCCGAATCAATCTGATCTGTGGCAGACTGGCAACCGGCAGCCCCATCATCAATAGACGGTACACTCGGGATGCCCGTTCCTCTAACCCTTGAGTAATCAGCGCACCAGCGATTTCCACCGCACGGCCAAGCAGTTTGGAATGGATAGTGTTTGTCTTCATACGTAACAACTGAATCAACAGTTCATATTCCTGCTCCTGCTCACCCAGCTGTTGATGTAATACCATTTTTAATTGCAGTACATGCCCCAGCCAATCTACATACGCATCAACACATAACTTCTCCGCAGCCAGCAACGTCTTACCTGCCTCTGCATAGAGACCCGCCCGGAGCTGCAAGCCCGCAATGTTTAGTAACGTCTGAATCTGAAAAACTCGCTTATCGGGTCCATCAGAAAGCTGGCGTATACGCTGGCCCGCCTGTTGCTCCAGCATAATTGCGCGTTCTACATTGCCCTCCTGCATCTCAATTAATGCCTCACCATTATCAAGCGCAGCCCATTTCCCAGTACGATACGTTTCAGTTAGTTCTTCATGGTCAATGATTTCCCGAGCTTTCGAATAACAGTGTCGTGCTTCGGTATACTGCTTCCCGTTTTTGGTCAACAGCTGACCCAACTCAAACCAGAGTACTGCCTGCTGTGTCGCCGACAACCGTTGAAATAAAGAATTATGGTCGAAAAAATGAAAACAGGACCTGTAACGGGCCGGATCAGCCGATTTGGACAACAAAACCCAGGCCAGCCTATTGTAGAGCGCCAACGCTGCCTCTTTTTCCTTTCCATTATCCTTGCTTACCATTTGTAGCTGTTCTTCCAACAAACGTCGGGTCTGATCGGGCGTATCCCTGACAATAGATACCGGAAGTCTGGGTATATCCTCAGGATTATTCGCCATGGTTGGATAGCGATGAAAAAAAAGCACTACACTTACTCCCCTTAGTTTCTGTCGATACAGGATATAGTGGATGGCTCCCAGATCCGCAGGGTGAAGGTAGGAAGATACTTCAACCAGAACCCATTTCCGATTACCAGGCGTCCACCCTGATCTTTGGAATCTCAATAACGCATTTTTACATGCCACAAGATCATCTATTGGCTGAAATGGATTTAGTTGATAGATCAGCGGGAGAGTAGCATACGGATCACCAACCGCAATTTGTATAACCTTATCCTGCCAATGCGTTCTCAGTTTGTGAATTTCATGCTTCACCACATCTGATGTCCCTTCAACAACAAACAATCCAGGTTCATGACTCACACGAAACCATTTACTTCTCAGATCATGATAATCCGTACTTTCCAGTGAGACAGGCATCATGAAAGTTCACTCTCTTTCGTGATTCGGCATACGTGTATAAGTTCAGGCACCTGTTGTAAATTCAGCGCCGTCATCAATTGATAACTGCCCCGGTTGTTTGCATCAAGTGAAGCTTTAATTCGCTGATCCGGATCTGAACTGCACCGATGGAGACCATATGCAGCAAGCCATCGGGCCCATCCTTGACGTTTCGCTTCTGGTATTGTGAATATATGAGCAAGGAGTACACTCCCAAACTCATCGCTTAACAGGCAGCCCCCAATCTTACTTCCCTCCAGTTCCACAAGCCCGGAACCTTTCAGCAACTTGCCATATACCCCTTGATAAATATCTCCGATAGCTTGACGAGCAGCTTCCCAACCTGGACAGGTAGGATCACTGGCCTGGAGCAAGTGTGCAAGGGAATCCGCCTGCCCCTCCGCAGACATCCAAACCGCGTCTTCATTAGGCATAGCCGGCACGGGAACGTCCCTCAACTTGCCGAAAAATCGATACCGATGGGCAAGAACATCCGCCCGGTATCCAAGCTTCTCCCACGGAAATGAGGCAGGAGCAGTTGCATATAGAGAGGACCATGTGATTTTATCCAAAACGGATGACATCCGATCTCCCCAATAAGGATTGGAATGTGCTTCACTCCATAAATCCAATGTGTACTGCCCCTCACCCTGATCAATCATCATGAACGAAGATAGGGTATCCTCATTTCCAGGTTCAACTGCATAATAGCGATCCCCGGTCTTCCCCGATTCGTGCTGGCATTGCGGCAGGATATCAGATATGGATGTTAGCATCATACGCTTTCCCCTCCCTGTTATAATCGAAACCTGAATAAACCAGTGGTTCGGATGCAACAGACGGATAAAACCGGCGTAGCAGGAATGTATAGATCCCCATATAACCGGTCATATAATCCGGGGAGAAGGACTCCATGTCCTCCAGAGGCCACATCCATATGTCTTCCTGTGGATCACTTCGCAATACATACAAGCTCTGTGTATACTCAGCTAGTTTGGTTTCATATCTGCCTGGGAACTTGCGGTTAGCCAAGAGCAGAAAATCTCCATTGCCTGCAATTCCGTGACACTGCCCAAAAGAAGCAAATACCGTTGACTGTGCCACTGCATCTGCTGCTTGAAGTCCAAGTCTGGTACAGAGGGGATCTTGCAAAATATCAGCCGCTGCCATCAAAAATCGCCCAATACCCGCCGATCCATTACACCAATGTACCCAGAGTGTATCCGGTTTTTCGGGGGATGCAGGCCACAGGCTCACGCCATTCTGTCCTCCATGACTCGTACGATCAAGTGTATCTACAATTCGCTTCACAGCAGAATAGTACGCTTCCTTTCCTGTACGCTCCGCCAAGGCAAGCAGATAATATCCGATACCTGCGATGCCATGAGAAAATCCAAGGGAATAATGGCCTTTTTTGTCCGATTTATCTTTCACTTTCCACAAACTCAATGATTCATCTGTCTGCTCTTCTTGTTCCAAAATATAAACACCCAGTGCCTCTGCTCTTGCCAGTAGTTCAGGACGGCCACCAATACGGTATATCTCAAGCAGCATCAATCCCAACCCCGCTGCTCCATGACTAATATTGGTCTGTACCGGCTCATGCCGGGTGATTTCCAATGCCAGATCCTCTGCACGTCGAAGCAACGATGGATCATTTATTCGTTCAGCCGTCTCTGCCATTGCCCAGGGAACAGCGCCATATCCAAAGTATAATGCTACAGGTGTCTCATCTGGAACGTAAGGGTAATTCGTCAAAATCCATTCCAATACTTCACGTGCATATTGATGGTATTGTCTGTTTTGTGTAATCTGACCAAGCTGATTAAAACCAAAGATCATCCCTGTCCAGCCAAAGTTGAAATTCGCCGGATGAAACATCTTGCTCATGCTGTTTTCCGGGAACAGTTGCAAGGGGCTATTAAAATCAAGAGAAGTATACAATGTGTTTACCATACGCTCGGCCTGACGGAGTACTTCTTCTGGCTCCATATTGCATTCATTTTTCTCTATTACATCCATGCTTCCTCCTGAATTGACCTCTTGCTGCTCCAGCAATGCAACCAGTATTTCACGAATTTCTGATAACTCCACATATCCGCCAGACATGATCTCGATGCCCAGACTTCCCAAGCCACGAAGCTGTGTAATACTCTGATGATTCAGATAAGCCTGTGCAGCTTCCAGATGGGATTGCCGATATTTCAGATAGGGGTCGATGGATGAAGCCATGTAATAGAAGACACCTCCCAGTGCATACAGATCATCCGCATAACTGGATCGCCTGCTGTGCTCACGTCCCCGTGGTACATAGCCCGGAGTATGACCAGTCAATGGATCAGCCTGACTCTCATCACTTCTGACATAAGCCAGTTCAAGATCAATCAGGCGTACACTTCCGTCCGTCAGTACAACAATATTGTTGGGCGTCAGATCATTGATCACAATTCCTTTATCGTGACATTGCTGCACCATATTGAGAATATGTATACCCATCCGATGCATATCCGCCCGGTTGTAATCTGCGGCTACATGTCTGCGATGGATATATTCACGCAAGCTGATGCTTTCAAAATACTCCAGGATCAGATAGCGGTTATTTTCAGTACTAAACAGATCAAGCGGCCTTGGGGTAACCCCCGTATCCTTCATCAGATCAAGCACGCGATATTCATTGTCCAAATAGTTATGAGCAGAGCGCCCACCACCGTCTACACGCATGCGGTAAACCGCTTCTTTCATGACAGCCTGTTCATAGGATGTACCAGAGATGAGAAATACTCCTCCCTTGCCGGACTTCTTGAGAACACGTCTCACACGAATATTTCGTATACCAAACTCATTGTTATTGGAATCGGAGTGACGAGAAGCAGCCTGGTTCTTCTCCATAGCTTGAATCCGCAGTAACTCCTCAGGTTCATTCACCCACTCCGGTTTATACCTGCCAGGTGTTCTTCGATCCTCCTCCAGCATGCCTTCTGGATTCTGGATGGCATACACTTTTGCACCCGAGTACCGGTCATAGTAGAAACGATCAGTGAATGCACCATAACGATAAAATACACACTGGCTACCTAGGTATGCCCGATCTGTCGGAATAGCTGGTCCTTTCAGATCGCTTGTACATGAATGCATTAGCTCAAGTAACTTCAAGAATTGCTCTTCGTCTCGTGCATAGATGGTGACACACTTCCCAGTCTGAGGGAGAGGTATGGAACCGTTAGATGTTTCAATCAGTTTCAGACCGCTGCTCACTACTTTCCATTGCACATCATTTTCTGTGAGAACAGGTGCAATGCGTCGCAGCAATTCAGCTCCTTCCACAGGGATAACAGACAGATGAATTTTCCAGCCCTGTGCGGGAAGCCTTAATTCTTCCGGTCTAAAACAAATCCAATGGCCGTCATTCGACCATTGGATGGATTGGGGAAGTTCCCGGATTATATGTTCCAAAGCGTTCTCAAAGGCGTCCTTCTTGGGGGTTACGCTTGCGAATTTCAATGAGAATCACTCCTTTTTGAATAAAGTAAGAGGGGGAGGTACAATTATTTTAGTAATGCGCGAAAATCAAAGACTTATCTTTCAAATGATTCAGTGAATAGAGCGTGTAAAGAAGTTCCTAGCTCTCAACAACGATTGTTTGTGAGCTAGTCCAGCTGCACACTGTACACAAGCTTGTTTCCTCAAACATGTTGTTATCCTCTTCAACCTCTAGTGCCATCAAATCCTGTACAGATAAAATTTCCTTGTTTTCCATGATATATTACCTCCCATTTGTCTCCCCCTCTTATAAACCAAATTCTACATAAAATTTGATATTCCTTCTTTTTAATTGAATTATTTTACATAAATTATTTACTTAATCCATTTATTTCGCCTGATCATGTCAAATTACTTGTTTCCTCAGACTAAAAAGAGGTGCAATATGACATCAGATTCCAGACTACATCGAGGTCGTTTGTTGCCGGGTACGCTGGGTACGCTTGCTACGTTCTTCACGGAAAGGTCGGACAAATAGGCTTGCCATGCCCATACAAATAACAAATGTACCAATCCCCATGTACACCCATGAAGGGTTGTACGTTTCAATGAACCACCCTCCCAGCAACAGCCCAAGCGGATTACTAATGCCACTCATCAAAACACCCATACTGTTCATGACACGTCCTCTCTTTTCTTCCGGGGTGGATAAAAGAATGGAAGTAACCAATGGTACATTCACAAGAGCTAGTCCCATCATCAACAAAAATGAACATGCAATCGCGATATACAGGTTAGGAAACATCGGCATGAACAGCAGACTTGTACCTGAGATGAGATAACTGATCAAAAACCAGTGAGCGAGCGAGAGTCGTTTGGCATATTTACCACTGAGCAGAGAACCTGCAATACTGCCAGCGGCAAAGGCTGACTGAAGCAGACCGTAGCCTTGTGGTCCGGCTTGCAGCACCATATTGGCAAAAATCGGCGTGAAAATGTGCAGTGGCGCCCCCGCAAAATTGATAATAGCTCCAAAGATAATGCAACAGGCCAAAATTTTACGGGAAAACAGGAATGTAATTCCCTGCATGCTATCTTTAACAAAACCAGAGACTCCTTTTTGTTTCACTACTTTGGTTACAGGGATGCGGATAAAGAAAATGGATATGGCGGATAGCAGAAATGTAACGGCATAGATGAACAGGATGGACTGAACGGAGATGAGCGCGATCAATATCCCCCCCAAGGCGTATCCAAGCAATTCAATCGTTTTGGAGGAAGAGTTCAGTAGTGCATTGGCTGGAGCTAATTGTTTTGTAGGTTCTGGCAAAATAGCGGGGATGACTGTCTGGGTTGCCGGATTGAACAAAAAACCAAGGATTGCAATGAGCAGATTGGCTGCGTAAATATGCCACGGAAGCATGGATCCTGTCATGAACAAAAGCGCCAATATGCAGGCTATGCCTGCACGCAATATATCTGTCCAGATCAAAAGTTGCTTTTTGGGCAGGCGATCACTGATCGTTGCCAGGGGAATGCCCAAAAATGCATAGATCAAGTACGGCAGCATCGGAATCAGTGCCGCAGCGAGTGCCGACTCTGTTAATTGGAGGATATACCACATCGTCGCCATAGAAAATAAAATCTGACCTGCGCCAGAAACCAATCTACCAACAAGAAGCACAACAAAAGAAGGAAGGCGCAAAACCGCTCGATAGCTGTCGCCGCGAATTTCATTTTTCATCTTTTTCACGCACCTCTCCCTCGTACGTAACAGATTCATCATCACTAATACGATGCAGACGCGTAACCAAACCTGAATCTCGAATGGTCTGTTGTATCTTGGCTTTTACCCGTTCCAGTTCAGCCGTATACTCGCGTATCTCGTTCAATAAGGTCTGATGGGTTCGTATGCCTTCCCTAATCAACATTGCAGTCGCATCAGAACGGTTTTTCGCTAATTCAAGAAATACAAGCTGATCTATGATATCAATCTCTTCCTGACTTAATCGAACGGAAACAACTCCCTTGGCTCCCGAAAGATTTTTGTTCGCCTGCTCCACAGATCGTTCCACCATCTGGTTAAACTGAGCTTTCTGGTCATTGTACATATTTAATTCCTCCATTCTTCACGAGTACACGCGTATATCGTAATTTGTAAATCGTAAATTGGTTTTAAATTACATTATACCTGTAAATAATTGGTTGTAAAGCAAAAAACCTTTGGATTTATCCAAAGGTTCGCCGAATATGTTATTTAACTAGTTCGCTAGTCTCCCTGCCTCCACCACATCCCCTCCGATTTTGGGCTGGTGTATTCAAATCCAAATTGAGCATACAGCCGATCAGCCGGAACATCCGCCAGCAGACTGACCAAACCACGGGCTGGAACTGCTTTACGCAGATAATTCATAATCTCGCTCATGATCAGTTTTCCATACCCCATTCCCTGAACATCCGGGTGTACAGCAATATCGACGACCTGAAAGAAACAACCTCCATCTCCAATCACTCGCCCCATGCCTATCAGCATATCCTCTTCACGCAGACATACGGCAAACAGGCTATTCGGTAATCCAATCTCCGCCCCTTCCCTGCTCATTGCACTAAGGCCGGCAATCTGCCGCAAGGCAAGATACTCCACTGCTGCGGGTGGTGTGTGTTCAATATTCACATGATCCATGAATTGTGCCCCTTTCTGCTTGAATTCATCTACTTCCTGTGTAATAGTGAGAGAAAGCTTACGTGAAGCGTGTTTCATGATACATGAAGTTGGTGCAAAGGAGGAACAAGAGTGTTTCAACGTTGGATTGAAGATCTAACATCGCGCCCAGGCACTGTGGCTGTGCTGTTTGGAGTCATGGCTTTGCTTCTGGGGATATACATATGGTCTGCCACTGAAGTTCGCCGCAGCCATGAAAGGCGAATGCAAAGGATACGAGATACATTATACATAAGTACAGCCCTCTTGGGACAACTTACCATCCAGGAAAATCGGAATTATGAACGGTCGGAAGGCGAACATAATGATCTGATAACAGCAATGTTAGCCTGCAAAGCTGCATCTTACCTATCCCCTCAGCTACAGGACCAGATCCGTGACTGTATTAAGGATCATGATCCTGCCAGAATCGGACTGATGCACAGAGCACTGGAACGGGAATGCACCTTATTATCGGATGAACTCAGCCGGGATACTCATGCAGATCATTGGGGCACTGCGCTCTGGACCATCCTTCGGCCCGTAGCCGAACCAACCGCACTGGCGGCCACAGGGTTTCTCGTAACAGATATGTTATTTCGTCAGCGAATGTTGGACGTGCCTGTAGACTCATGGGTGAGCATCTTGCCATGGATTCGCGCGGTTTCCCTAATGATCACCATAATATATGGTTATCTGCTCTGGGCCAGCCCACGCCGGGATAGGCCACGTACAGTAACCAAATTGCTCTCCTTGCTGATCGCGCTATGCTCCTTGCTCCATCTGATTGGACCTGTTGCTGCTCCCTATGCTCTGGGATTACAGCTGATTATATTTACTTCGGGTTTCGGGTTGACTGGGACACGCTCTCGCAGTGACCGTCCCTACGCAGGACATACGGATCTGGAACCAACGAAGCAAGTCTCTGCGGAGATGGAAGGAAATACACGTCGTACATCTGGTACCAAAACCGACGAATAACCTACGCATCCAGCCGCTTCCGTATGATTAAACTTAGATACTCACCTCGATGATACGAGACTCGTTCCTCTCTCGACTGGATTTCCACCGATCAGGTCGTGTCTCCTTACTCGGCATGCTATACGATGATGAATGTCAGTGTCCCAAAATTATCGAGCTCCCGTCTGGCTGTTCCTATTGAGTAGCCAGTCGATTTTCTAAGGAACACAGGACGTCTTATATTACCTCTACAGCCTCTTTCAAAATTGTAAAGAACCTCAGATTCGTTATTTCCCAAAATCGCTCGATAAAAACGCTCTAAAACGCCATACATTTCGATATAACGTGTCTCAGATTCGTTAGCGCTCAATCGCTGCTCATGCTCTGTTCCAAGCGCGACTGAGAGGGACCACCCCGTGTCCCTCTCGTACGAAGCGAAATTTCATTGTTAGAGGAAAATAGTAAAGCCGCGCGGCATCCTGATCCCCTACTCAAACATCCAATGTGCAGTACGCTTACTTACTCCGTACCTGTTCAGGGCGCCTCGGCTTTCAGTAAGTTTGAAGTCACGCTCTAAATTCTGCAAGTCTGTACGCAAAAAGAGCTGAAACTACATTGTAGCTTCAGCTCTTTTCTATATTACTTATTTTGTCTTGCGAAGAATCATCGTAAAGTTACCCTGTCATCGAAGTGGCATGTGTACCGTTTATTAGTTCACTTTGTATCATGCATAATTACTTCACTTATTTGGCTACAACATGTGCAATGACACGACCATTTTCGTACGTGACAGTCACGTCATAACCATCTGCCGTTACACTGTCGAACTCACCTGTAATTCCATTAGCCGTAATTAACGTAATATCTTTGGAACCTTCAATCTTATAGTTGGACAAGTCCAGATTCAGGTTTCCTCCATCAATATAGAGCTTTCTGCCAACATTCAGTTGACTGTTTCCATCAGCGACAACCAATTCCAGTGTCCCCTTATCCATGGTGAAGTTTCTATTCAAGGTTAATGCTCCATCGACATTTACAACAACTGTTCCATTTTCTACATACAGATCACCTGTACCAAAAGCAGCTGCAGATTCGGCTACCAGCGTTCCTGCTTGCAGCAATGTTCCGCCATTGTAGCTATTTTTCCCTGTCAATGTAAGGGTTCCTGTTCCCTTTTTCGTAAGCATTCCACTACCGGTGATATCATTTCTCCACCAGTCTTGTGCATTGAAGCGCCCTTTGGAAGCGTCCATATCCACAGTTACATTGTTCAAGAATGCACCGTATCCATCCGCAGCCGTGACCAGATCAATTCTACCCCAGCCTTTGGATTCATCCAGTACAGGATATCCAGAGTCAATGGATGTTGTATACAATACTTGTCTGCGTTGCTCATCTGTTAAATACGGTTGACGTGTTTCCAACAGGGCTTCTGCTCCTTGCGGGACAACTGGAGCCAAACCTTTGGTTCCGGTTTGTGGCAGACCGTAAGTCATCTTTTCTCTATAGAAGGCTTTATTGGCATCATGATCTTCCCATTTGTGTTCATCGTAAGCACTCTTGAACGTGTAATCCTCTGTTACGGTATGTGCATACTCATACAGACTCATATTTTTTTCCTTGGCTGCAGCTCCAAATACTTCTCCTGCATTCTCATAACCTTTCTCTAACACATCTTTATTCTCAGCCTGATTAAGTGCATATGCAGCCATGGCTGTGGATTGTATTCTTCCTCCTATAACATCAAGCGGTGAGTGCATCCCCGTTACGATTCGATTCTCGCCCAACTGAGCTGCTCTCGTTAACAATTCAGTGAATCGTTCTGGTGTAGCGTATGCCAAAGGAAATACGGATAAGTAAGCTGCACTGGTATGTCCGCTCGGAAATCCGCCATCTTTTCCTCTTCCATCCTCAGCGATTCGTTTGACATAAGTTAACGCAGGAATAAGCTTAACGTTGGTTTCGTATTGCTGGTAATGTTTTTCTCCTGTTGATTTGGTGCCGCCTGAAGCCAAAGGTACTTCTTTTTTCTCACCTTCGCCCAAGGTTTCCCATACAGGCAGTCCCTTGCTGTCAACAACTTCTTTCACTTCTCCATTGGAATTCATTCTCCACGGTCTAGGGGAAGAGTAGAAATATTTAGAGGGATTAGATGAGGCAGGAATTTTGAATCGAGCCAGATCAACTAAATTGACCAAGTCTGAAAGTTCCGTCTTTGCTTCCCAATCTCCAATGCCTTGGCTTTCATCTTCCACTGTTTCTTCGGTCAATACCACATTCATCTCGTCCACCGTTCGTTCAACGTTTGTCTTTGGCTTGATGATATCTACATACGTGTTAGCCAACGGACCAAAGCCCTCCATCACGCTATAGATCTTATCTCTTTGGTCATCATAATAGGCTGCCAATGTCTCTTCACCTGTGCGATTTTGCGTGACCTTTTCTACATATTTGATATTGGCTTCCCAAGTTGCTTTGTTTCGGATCTCTTCATTTGCATATGTTTTCTGATCAGCGACAGCTACGGTTGGATCATTCTTAAAGCCGTCATAATATGGGGACGGTCCATCTCCATACTTTGCATTTTTTCCGTCAGCTCCAATTTTAGTTGCCGCTGTTCCATCTCTCCAATCCGCTTGGTTCATGGACCACACTTGATCAAAACCGTCCAAAATATCAATAAACGGATTGGTTTCCGCAATATTTTTTAAGGTGTCGTCTCCGGCATTGGCTCCGTGCTTCACGGCGGACAACCGAGCTTCATCTGCTGGAGGATTAACATTCAGTACGGTTGCCGTTCCTTTTGGCTTAGCTGGTTTGGCAGCTGTAGTAGCATCTGTTTCCACCGCCTTAACGAGCGCAGACACCGCTTCGGCACGAGTAATGGAATTAAGCGGTTTGAAGCTTCCGTCTGCATAACCAGAGATAATTTTCGCTGCTGCCGCTCCACCTACAGCTCCCTTGCTCCACGCCGCAATAGACGATGAATCGCTAAATACATTTGCTGCTGTTTCATTTAACTCCAAATTCAAAATGCCAGCGATCACTTTAGCTGCTTCTTGACGGGTGATCGGATCTTGCGGCTTCATTGTGCCATCGGTGTATCCATCTATATATCCATTCGCATTTGCAATAGAAATTGCTTCGTAATACCATGCACTCTCAGACACATCGTTAAAGGTAATTTTAGCTTGTCCGGAATATCCAAAAGCACCGTTTACCAAATTCATAAATTCTGCTCTGGTAATATACGTGTTCGGTTTGAATGAACGATCCAGGTAACCTCGAATTAATCCTTCATCCCCCCATGCTTGAATATTCGCTTCCGCCCAGTGTCCCTTAATATCAGAGAACTGAATCTTCTGATCGGCTGCAAAACTCTTCTCTGCAAATGTCGGACCTACCATAGACAACATTAGAAGTAATGCCAGTGACTTTTTAAGTGGTTTTCTCATGGCTTGCAAATACACGCTCCTGTTATGGTAAATTATTTTTTTGCTTCTGCATCTGCAAATGAGTAAGAAAGACTCTATACAGATGTCTGATCTGCCGTTACTGTAGCATTAGGGAGCGTTTAGCATCTATAGAACAAATTCCGTTTTATATCAAAATCGTATGTTCCGGAGCTTATATGCCAAGAAAAATGGAGTTAGATACTACATTTATCAATTAAAATACCTACTTTTGTAAACGCTTTATTAACTGAAAGTAAATTATTCAGTGGGAGTTTGTTAAATTTCGATCAACATGATTTCTAGTCCTCGGCCTGCTATATAATGATGAAGTTGTTTAGAAACGAGAAATGAAGGGGGAAAAAAGAATGCGTAAGCCATTTCAGTCTGTGAGATCCAAGATGGTTCTTTCCTACCTCGCTGTTGTTCTTGTCATTGCGCTTCTTTTCGGCTCCATTTTATATTTCTTCTTCTCCCATCAATACAGCAAAGAGATCCGAATCAATAATCAATTGTCGCTGAAAAGCACTGTTAATTATATTGAGAGCTCCGTTATCCAGAAGGTGAATCAGGTCTATCTGTCCCTGGCACTCGGTAACGCTGCAAGTATCGACTTAGATAGCTTAAAAGGAAACCATAGCAAAATCCTGGACATCGAACAGTCCCTCAAAAATATGGTGCAAAATTATTCCGATCTCATTGAAGCTATTCATGTGTACGATACGAAGAACCACTTCATCGTCTCATCTGTATATGGGCTATTGCTCTATGAGGACACGCCTTCGAGTGTGGATCATACGTCGGATTGGATTGCTGCAATGAAAGAGACTCCAGAAAGCTCCTTATGGATGAAGACTCGTATGGTGCCTCAGGATGTTTATATCGAATCACGGGAACAGGGCAAGATGAGCCCTCTAATTTCCTATGTCCACAGTTACCCGTTTCAATCTTCTGGACAGGACAGAAAGGCCATGATTGCGATTGATATCAAAGAATCAGCGATCAGTCAGATCATTAAAAATATGCTCCCTGCTGACTATGCGAATACATTAATCATCGATCAGGATGGAACCGTCATTTCTGCAGCGGACAAAACGTTGCTAGGCACCTCCACGGAGGAGAATCTAACGCAGTCGCTCCTTTCCTATCATTCTTCAGATGAGAGCTTCACACCTGTATTTAACTATGACTCTCATGTCGTTACCCAAGATCAATTTAAAGGAAATACATGGAGAATTTACACAACCACACCTAATGAAAGCTTCTATTATAAATTGGATAGCTTGAAGGAGATTTCGGTTCTTCTCGGTTTATTGGCTGTTGCAGTTGGAATAGCGATGTCGTCCATCTTTACCAGGGCCAACTATAGTCCTCTTAAGCGAATCCTGAATAACATCAAGAGCCGGATGGATAGCCCAACCAGCTTAAAACAGGACGAATATCGGTTCATCGATACAACGTTTAACAGTCTGTCCAATAAAGTTGATAGTCTTGAAGAAACCTTACAGGCCAATCACAGAATGATTAAGCATAGTATTATGCTCAATATGTTAAATAATCGATTTACACCCGAGGAACTTACGGAACAGCTCCAGTCTGTTCACATTTCAATGGCCTACTCTCGCTTCCGTTGCATCGTCATTGACCCCGTTAATGAGAAGTGGAAGGATCTGCAGCCACGACAGTTGCAGCATACGTTGTATACGATGATCCAGCAACTGGAGATCGCAGAAATGGATGGAACTCAACTGCTGGCAGAGGAATTGCAGGATCACAAAATAGCAGTAATCATCTGTACCAACCAACCCGAAGAACCTCTCTCTGATCACATTGTAGACTTTATTCACACTGAGGCGAGCAGCAGATTTGGTCTTGAATTTGTACTATCGTTAGGCGGATGGGTAGAACACTTCACGAAGATTCACACAAGCTATCATCAAGCGAATACCCTGATTCGATACAGCTACTTCTTTCCCGAGCAGTCTGCCATTCAGGATCTTGATCTTCTGAGCAGGGAAGCCAGCAGTCTGGAGATTCCGGAGTCATACCTCGTAAACTTTGAAAAGAAATTGCAGACTCGGGATGTGCAAGGTACAGTTCAGGCCATTCAGGAATTGGTCGCGGCACTAAAGGAAGACTCCTATTCAGCCGAATACAGTCGGATCATCTTATTAAAAACGGTATCTATTTACGCTGAGTGTATTAATCAGGTGCGTTGGCAACCCCCCGAAGCGAGTTCATTAAGTATGTACAAGCAATTTTCATTGTTCTACAATATCAACCGCTATTCAGAGTGGATGATTCATCTTGTGACCGAATTTGTGATGCATATGGAGAAGCGCAGCGAGGTGCGCAGTGTGGATACCATCTCGGCTGTCAAAGCCTATATTCAAGAGCACTTATCGGGCGATCTCACGCTGGATCATGTCTCAGAGCAAGTGTTCATCAGCCCTAAATATCTCAGTAAACTGTTCAAGGAAGAAACCGGGATTGTTTATTCCGAATATGTTACGAATCAAAGAATGGAACGCGCACGGGAACTCATGACACAACGTGAGATTACGGTTGAGCAGGTCGCAAGTACGGTCGGTTACCGTACCCCTGCCTATTTCATTAAGAAGTTCAAAGAAATTCACGGCTGTACGCCAAAAAACTTCATGCGCAGTCTAATGGAACAGGGATCTATATAGGGTCAATTAGGAATATTTACACGGACACTCCGATGACAGAACAACCTTCCGATCGCTGTTATTCCCAGATTTCTTTGATCCCTTTTCTAAAAGGGGAAATCCGGGAATAAAGGCGAACGCTTCGCTTCTTCAGGTTCTTTCTGTCCTCTCCGTTATTGTGTAAATGTTAAATTGAACCTATATAGAATTTAAAATTAGTAAAGGAGCTGCTATGAACATCAACCTTTCAAGACAGATATGTCTATATTCCGCAATGCTTCTCCTTCTCGCATTTACAAGTGGTTGTACCTTTCTAAACAGGGAAGGATCACAAGTGCAACAGCAGGACCATCTAGCAAGCCCTGAGAAGGATACAGCATCGCAGTATACGATATCCTGGACCATGCATCAGAATATCCCTGTTCCTGAGGACGCTGAGATGATTGCATATATTGAGGATCGGTTTGATGTCGATCTGGAGGTATGGAACCTGGAGAACAAGCGGTACGAGGAACTGCTTGATCTGGAGCTGGCTCAAGGTAAAATACCGGATCTGTTCCGAATCAGACAACCGCATGATCTGCTTAAGTATCAGATGCAAGGGGTTTTAGCGGAAATCCCCCCGGATGTACTTGAGCAATATGCGCCAAATATCGTACAGCGGATTCGCGATTATGATTCACGTTACTTAGAGTATGGAAAAATAAACGGCTCCTTATATGGAATACCGGCCATCAATCAGACCAACATCTATCGAACTCCAGTCGTATACCGAGAGGATTGGCTTAAAAAGCTTGGTCTGGACGTTCCGAAGACTTTAGATGAATTTGAAACGGTTATGTATGCTTTTGCCAAAGATGATCCGGACGGGAATGGTAAACAGGATACGTATGGCCTATCCAGAGAGGGCTTAAATGTAGTGTTTGGCTCTTTTGGACAGTCCGTTTTCACCGAGCAGCTGTATTTTAATGAAAAAAACAACCAACTTGTGATCGGTGCTTTGGAGCCGGAGATGAAAAAAGCCCTGACTTATATGCAAAAATGGTATCGGGACGGGATTATCGACCCTGAGTTCATAACCGGTGAAAACAAAGGCGGTTATAAACATCTATCCCATGCTTTTATTAATGGAAAAATTGGGATGACCTCGATGGGCAACTATTATCATTGGAATCAAGAGGGAGATTACAGTGTCCTCAATGAAAATGGCGAGGAAACCCCGGTGGAACCCTCGTTCAATGTCAATGAGCTGCTACAGAAGAACGCAACTGCAAAGGTTGTATTTGGTTCTCCTGTTATTGGTCCAGATGGACGTAGCGGTTCAAAAGGGAACAATCTGCTGATGAATTTTATTGCTATAGGCGCTGAGGCTGCAAAGGAGCCGGGAAAACTGGAGAAAATTCTGGAGATCCTCGATTATGTAAGTGCCAACCCCGATCCGGTGGAGCAGATCAAAATGGAGTATGGCCTTCCAGGAAAACACTGGAATTGGAGCGCCGATGCTTCAAGCTCGTTCTACTTACTTTATCCATACAACCGAATGGAGAATTATACGAATATGATCGGCTCAAGTATTGGCATGACGGTTCCAGGTGTACCCTCGGACAAACGTGAACAGTGGGCTGCATCTTCAGGGTTGACGGAGAATGGTATCTATAATCGCCTGGAGGTTGCAACCCCTGCCCTGATTGAATATTCATCTGAGCTGATTCGCATGAGAGACAGAGCGTATATCTCCATCATCACAGGCGATCAGCCTGTGGGGTATTTCGATACTTATGTGGAAGAATTTAAGGATGCAGGTGGGCAACAGGTGCTGCTTGAAGCAAATCATTGGTATAAGGAGCATAAGGAAACAAGTCGTGCGCAATAGGTAGGACAGTGTGAAACATACATTTCCCATGAATTTCTGGATTATACATGTGTATTCCTATACACCAATCCTTCCCTGACACAACAGAACTCTCTATCCCTTTGCACTCGCATTTGATCCGCGCAGTGAACGGGCTGAACTGCTTCGTGCCGTGCTTCCGGATTTGGAGGCGCTGCCTGAGGGCGTGTTCTCAAAACGCTTGCGTTCGGTCCGCTCCATCTGCACAATCTGACCTTCGTGCACCACGATGTGCAAAGAACCAAACTCCATGTCATTCAGCTGTCCGGCAATTCGGTCCAACCATACCTCATCCACTTTTAACGGCTTAGCCATAGAGCCGCCTCCTCTTCTCGGGCTACCGCCCGCCATATTCCTAAGTACGCTGTCATCCAACGGATTTATAAATCATTCTTATCCAACCTATATACTTGGTTTATACATTATCAGGGCTTCCAGTAGCTGTCAATCTGTATTTTCTTCTTCTCATCATCACTTTTCTGAAACGGCTTTATGTCCAAGCCAGCTCTTGAGCAGCAACGTGGCGAGAGCCAGAATCAGGAGCAGCGAAGCTACGGCAAACGAAGCTGAGAATTGATATTCGTTATACAAAATCTCCACATGTAGCGGCAGCGTATTGGTCTCTCCACGGATATGTCCGGATACCACAGATACCGCTCCGAACTCACCCATAGCACGGGCATTACACAGAATAATGCCGTACAACAGCCCCCATTTGATGTTGGGCAAGGTTACACTCCAGAAGATTCGCCACCCGGAAGCACCCAGCGTAACCGCCGCTTCCTCTTCCCGGGTTCCCTGGTCCTCCATTAGTGGAATCAACTCCCTGGCTACAAAGGGGAAGGTAATAAACAGCGTTGCAATCACAATGCCTGGCAGCGCAAAAATGATTTTGATATCATGTTCGGACAGCCACGGCCCAAACCACCCATTTGAACCAAAGACCAATACAAAGATCAACCCGCCCACCACAGGCGAGATCGAAAAGGGAAGATCAATCAGGGTGATCATAAGTCCCTTGCCCTTGAACTGAAACTTGGTAATGACCCATGCAGCGGCCACACCAAATATCGTATTCAGCGGCACTGTAATCGCCGCAACCAATAATGTGAGTTTCAGTGCAGACATGGCATCCGGCTCGGTAAGAGCGGCAATATACACGCCCCATCCCTGCTTCAACGCCTCCATGAGCACAATCGCCAGTGGCAATATAAGCAGCCATATAAGTACCAAGCTCGCCAGTCCAATCAATAACCATTTGACCCATGGAGCTTCCGTTGTTGCACGGTTCGTTCCGCGGCCAGCTCGTACGGGTGGAACAGGGCTCAGTGGGACAGAACCCGCCATATGCTGCACCTCCTTTGGTTTGGGTGAGTGACGTCTTCTAATATCCTTATTGCATCATGTTTCATTCTCATGCCCTGCCCGCCTTCCGACTCCAACGCTGCAAGGAATTAATAATCAGCAGCAGGATGAAAGAAACCAGTAGCAACAGCAGAGCTACAGCTGTAGCGCCTGCATAATCGAACTGTTCCAGCTTGGCCATGATCAGCAAGGGGGCAATTTCCGTTTTCATCGGCATATTACCTGAGATAAATACAACGGAGCCATATTCACCAATGCCCCGGGCAAAAGCCAGAGCAAACCCGGTCAGCAGTGGCGGAATCAGATCCGGCAGCAGAATGGTACGGAATATCCGCCATCTTCCTGCTCCCAGTGTGGCAGCCGCCTCTTCCACCTCAGCCTCCAGCTCCTCCAACACCGGTTGCACTGTGCGAACCACGAACGGAATCCCGATAAACATCAGCGCCAGTGTAATCCCGGCCTGTGAATAGGCCAGTTTAATGCCCAAAGGCTCTACAAACTGCCCAATCCAGCCATTGCCGGCATAGATCGCCGTAAGGGCAACCCCCGCTACTGCTGTTGGCAAGGCAAAAGGCAGATCAATGACCGCATCAAACAGCCTTTTGCCAGGAAACTCATACCGAACAAGCACCCATGCCAGGAGTAACCCCAGCACGAGATCAATCAGGGCCGCTGCACCTGCGGTCAGAAAGCTGACCTGGAAGGAGGCCAGCACCCTGGGATTGGTCGCAACCTCAATCATGGTTGCCCACGTCAGCCCTGTTGAGTTAAACAACAGCGCAGCCAGTGGAATAAGTACAACCAGGCTCAGGTAGAACACACTGTAACCCATCGTTAATCCAAATCCCGGCAATGTGCGTCTCCGCGCCACCATCACCTTGCTCATGCACGTTCATCCTCTCTGCCTTCAGCCGGTAGGGCTGGTTGGCCGCTCACAGCGCGATTGATCGGGTGTTCATTGAACAGAGCAACCTTAGCTGCCTGGAACATAAATCTGGTCGAAGATACCACCGTCATTGAAATGTTTGGCCTGAGTATCCCGCCATGTACCGAATACATCTTTCAACGTGAACAGTTCAAGCGCCGGGAACTGATCCTTGAATTTTTCCTCCACGCTGTCCAGCGTTGGGCGGTAATAATTTTCAGCCGCAATCGTCTGTCCCTCTTCACTGTACAAATATTTCAGATAGGCATCCGCCACGTCGCGGCTTCCTTTTTTGTCTGCATTTTTGTCCACAATTGCAACGGGTGGTTCAGCCAAGATACTAACCGAAGGCACGACAATATCGAATTTGTCCGGACCCAACTCTTTTACCGATAGGAAAGCTTCATTCTCCCAGGCAAGCAGCACATCCCCGATGCCACGTTCAACAAACGTTGTCGTAGATCCGCGAGCACCCGAATCCAGCACAGGCGCATGTTTGAACAATTCACCAACAAATTCCTTCGCTTTCTCTTCATCATTGTTATTATGCTTAAGGGCATATCCCCATGCCGCCAGATAGTTCCAGCGCGCCCCGCCGGACGTTTTGGGATTCGGTGTGATGACTTGCGTATCCCCTTTGATCAGATCATCCCAGTCCTTGATGCCTTTTGGATTACCCTTACGCACAAGGAATACAATCGTAGAGGTATACGGAGAGCTGTTATGCTCGTATTTATCCTGCCAACCTTCGTTAATCAGACCTTTATCTTCAATCGCATCAATATCGTATCCCAATGCCAGCGTCACCACGTCTGCATCCAGTCCGTCAATAACAGAACGACTCTGTTTGCCCGATCCCCCATGGGATTGCTTGATGGTCACTTCCTGGCCTTTCTCTTTCAACCAATGCGCCGCAAACGCTTTGTTATATTGTTCATAGAGTTCCCGCGTTGGATCATAGGAAACATTCAGCAGTTCGATGGCCTTGGGCCCTTCTGTGCCGCCTTCCGCTCCCCCCGATGTTCCTGCCGCACTGGACCCGCCGCTATCCGATCCGCATGCTGCCAGAACTCCTGTTAATACCAGTGCCAGACCAACCAAAATACCCTTATGAATTCTCTTTTTCATGAATAATACTCCCCCCGATATAGATCTGCATGACTACCTCAGGCCGGCTGAACAGGATCGAACGCCCCGTAAAAAAACAAGAAGACGGAGGAACCCCCGCGCACTTCTCCCCATAAAGTCATGCCGGCTTAAGGCCGTGCATGCTTCATCCGGAAAGGATGCGCTGCGGTGTTCCTCCGTCTATACGGTGAGAACGTTATTCTGTTCAGGTTGCATGGTTGCATCTGTCTGTAAAATGACCGTTTTCACAATGAAAACAGATTCATTTTTATTATTCCTACCTGTTTAGTAAGTTATATACGTATAATAAAGGCAGTCTATATACCTGTCAAACGTTTTTTCCGATTTTTACCGTATTTCTGGGCTATTGGCAAAAAAAGAGGAACAACGAACCATCGTCCGTTGTTCCCTTCAGCGAATCCTATGCTTCGCTGACTATTGTAAACATGAACGGAATTGGACGGCCACACCTTGTCCATTCCTCATCTGCCTGCATACCGGATATTCGGTACGGGTGGTGTGTTCATGCCTTCCCCTAGATAAAAACCGGTGTGCGGCGGTTGATTGTAGGCTACATTTTGCCAAGCGATGCCAAGACGGTACACTGGATCATGCATCAGCGTGTAGATGCGTTTGTCCGTAACTGCTGTTGTGGTATAGATCCGCAGTGCTGAGCTGTCATTCGTCCGCCATACCACTTCTTCTCTCCAGTCCCCGAACAGATCGGCCTGCAGATTCGGCGTAGACTTGGTTCCGTTGTTCGAAGATACGCCGGAAGCGGTGAGCAGGTTCATCGTTGTGTTATTGGCATAGTTCCACTTATCGATTCGGTTGCTGTCCAGCAGTTCACGAAGCAAATCACCATCCCACCAGATCCCAAAATTCGTGGAGGAAGGTAGGGTTGTTCCTAGTTTCTGCCCTTTGGCCGTATACAGACTGCCGTCTGCCCATACTTCGGCACCTTTATATCTTGGATCGATATCTGCCGCCATGCCGCGTCCAATATCCTTTGTTGTTTTGACTCCCCAGATTAATTGACCTGTGCCTGCATCCCGGAACTCCACTCCGGCATTGGACGGTGTCTCATGAACCTGAAATACCTCAAGTCCAGGGCGGTCCGGGTCGAGGTCACTCAGATGCATGGCATCGCCATGATGAAGTCCTGTCGTGTACAATCCTTTGCCGTTATCGTCCACCGCCATCGCACCATAAACGATCTCGTCTTTCCCATCTCCGTCTACGTCCGCCACACTCAGATTATGATTGCCCTGCCCGGCATAACCCGAGTTACCGGAGGTATTGGAATCAAATGTCCATTGTTTGGTTAGCTGTCCATTCCGCCAGTTATAAGCTACCAGTACGGTACGGGTGTAGTACCCACGCGCCATGACCAGACTTGGGCGCTCTCCATCCAGATAAGCAATGGCAGCAAGGAATCGGTCCACCCGGTTGCCGTAGTTGTCTCCCCAGTCGGACACATTGCCGCGCGCCGGTTCGTAGTTCACCGTGGAGAGTGCTTTGCCGGTCTGCCCATTGAAAACCGTCAGGAATTCGGGGCCAGATAATACATAACCGCTGGAATTGCGGTAATCCTTGCTGGCATCACCGATGACCACCCCAGTACCATCCTTTGTGCCATCGGCTGTTTTCATCGCAACCTCGGCTTTGCCGTCACCGTCGAGATCGTACACCATGAATTGGGTGTAGTGAGCGCCGGCACGGATATTTTTGCCCAGACTAATTCGCCAGAGGCGTGTTCCGTTTAATTTGTAGGCATCGATAAACACTTCCCCGGTATAACCGCTCTGGGAGTTATCCTTGGAGTTGGAGGGGTCCCACTTCACGATCAATTCATACTCACCATCACCATCCAGGTCACCTGCACTGGCATCGTTGGCACTGTAGGTGTAGGCTACTCCATCAGGCGTTGTCCCACCTGCGGGTACACTAAGCGGTACGGACAGATAATTATTGCCCCATACGCTCGCTGCCGCTGAAGCAGCCTGCTCCGTTCCACTCACTACAGCGCGAACCGTGTATTTGGAACTGCTTGTCCCGCTTGCATCCTGAAGGTTGGTGCTGTTTGTTATGGGCGTAGCGTTCACTTTGGTTCCATCCCGATAAACGTTAAATGATACATTCGAACCTTCCGTACCCAGAAGCCGCCAACTGACAAACACACCTGTCCCGGTCTTCACAGCCACCACACCGCGATCCAGATATTCCATCTGCCTCGCACCCGCTGCATGTGTAACCGGCGTGTTACCAAGGCCAAGCGAAGTCACCAGTAGCACGGAGCTCAGCAGGGACACTCCCGCTGTACGTAATGTGCGCTTCCACAATGATGAACGATTTCCCATAAACAATTGCCTCCCCAATTGTATTGGTAAGCCCGATGCCCTTGTAGCGCCATCTTTTATGTAAGCGCTTTAATATATTTATTTTAAATTAAACATATAATTCCATCTATAGGTCTAATTTAGTAATTGGATGGTTGGCATATGAAAAACGCCAAAGGATTTCTCCTTCGGCTAGCCGTTGCCCGTTCTTCGAATTGCTTCAGTCGACTGGAACCGCAATCAACTGACTCACGGATATGGGACGATTCCCATGTTAGCCTAAAAAAGCTGTAAAACCATGTGTTTCTCCATGATTTCACAGCTTATAGACCACTTTTCAGATGTAATATTCCACTTTCACTTCACCGTATTACATCTTATACTACAGGCGCAATACATACCGGACGAGGCAGTTCCAGCTTGAATCCATTATGCGTCAGACGTCCGTCTTCTTCGCTGATCTGGAAACCTACGAGGTTATTGCTGTCCTGATTCGCCACGACCAGAATCCCGCCTGGCAAAATATTAAAGTTACGTGGTGTCTGCCCAATCGTGGATGTCCACTCTACGGCTTCCAACTCGCCGCTCTCCTGATCAATATGATAGAGTACGATGCTGTCATCTCCCCGATTGGATGCATACAGGAAACGTCCACATGGAGATACACGAATATCTGCAGCCGTACCCTCTCCTTTATGCCCTTCTGGAAGTGTGGAAATGTGCTGCACCGTAGTGAACTCCCCTCTGCGCTCATCGTACAGGAATGCCGTGACCGTGTTGTCCAATTCGTTGATCACATAAGCCCACTTCGAGTTGGGATGGAACACAAGATGTCTTGGCCCTGCGCCCGGTGGCTGATCCATCTCACGATGGGTAACCAGACGTCCCTCTTCCAACCGATACACAATGATCTGATCCAGACCGAGGTCACATACGACAGCATACTGCCCGGAAGGATCTGGTTGAATGGAGTGTGCATGCGGCCCTTCCTGGCGTTCTTCGTTGATTCCACTTCCCGTGTGCTCCACCCATGCACTCATCTCACCAAGCGTCCCCTGATCGCCAACAGGAAATACATTGACACTGCCGCTGCTATAGTTGGATGAGAACACCCACTGACCATCCGTGGAGACAGACACATAACATGGAGAAGCCCCTCTGGTCTGTTTTCGATCCATCAAGTGCAGCTCACTCGTTGCCGCATCTCTCCGATAGACCAACACCTCTCCCTCGTCCGTCTCACTCGCCACATACAGACAGTTTCCATCCGGGCATAGTGCCAGATAAGACGGATTATCCACACCATCCATGTGATTGACGATTCGCATCTCTCCTGTATCCGCATTCAACGCACATAGGAATATTCCTGGTTCATCCGCTGACGCATACGTACCTGTATAGAAAAGTGTTTCCTGAGTTGTGACTGGTTCCATATCTAATCTCTCCCTTATCCTGTATATTCACTGTTCTGATTCTTCCCACTGATATGTACTTACCCAATTCACAGGCAACTGCTTCACTTCCTGTAACGTGGCTTTCTAAATCGATAACAACCCCGGTGAGCGCTCTCATATCCGTCATTGACTCCCTTATCCCCTCTCACCATAATACAAAGTATGAGACCTAACAACAGACCACCCCTACAGCGTAAATCTGACGGATTTCGTATGCAAAAACTCATTGTGCTTCCAGACTCACTGCTGCAAGAAACCGCAGCTTATCCAGTCACGTCCGGACTATATGTTACCGATATCGGTTATTTTCACGAAGCGGAGCATCATTACCGTGATCGTCCCGATGGTTGTGAATCACACATTCTGATGTACTGTGTCCAAGGCACAGGCTGGTATACGATGGATGGCAGCAAGACATATGATGTCAGCGCGGGAAACCTTGTCATATTGCCTGCACATGTTCCTCATGTGTATGGTGCCAACACAGCTGAACCATGGAGCATCTTCTGGATTCATCTGCGCGGGGAACACGCTTTAACTTACATAGAACCATTGTTAACCCATCATATCACTACCATGCCACCGGCCAAGGCTCAAAAATGGCTTGAGCTTTTTCATGAATGTTACTGCGCACTAGAGACAGGTTACTCCATGCAGACGATGACATATGCCTCCCAGATTATCGGTTATATGCTTGGTATGCTCGCTTATGGACCGGAGACGACAGGAACAGATGGTGGGATCGTGAGCAGCAAACGTGCGGCTGAACAATCCGTTCAATATATGCTGGAGCACCTGGAGAATGGAATCACCCTCAAGGAACTGGCGGCTCACGCGCGACTGTCTGTCCCTCATTACTCACAGTTGTTCAAGCAAGCTACGGGGCATTCGCCCATCGATTATTTCCTACGGCTTAAGATTCAGCATTCCTGCCGCTATCTGGATTTTACCGATTGGACCGTGAAGCAGATCAGTTCCGAGCTTGGATTTAAAGACCCGTACTACTTCTCCCGTCTGTTCAGCAAAATGATGGGACGTTCACCCACAGATTATCGAAATAAATCCAAAGGTTAGAGGCAGTGCCTTCACTTAGCCCTTTCTAAATGATTATGAATTCAGTTGGAAAATTGCAGCAACCTTTTGAACAGAAGGGTCGTCTATAGGAGCAAATAACTTTTATATAAAGGGATCATCCCTGGAAAAGTGAGGCGAACCTATCATGAAAAAAAATATACTTGCTACATTAACTGCTGGAGCTCTACTCACGCTGTCTCTAAGTGCAGGCCCGATCAACGCTGCGCAGGCCCAATTCACGGATATTCAAGGGATCGCAGGAGCAGACAAAATCGAATCTCTCCATCAGGATGGATTCATCAAAGGTGTGAGTGACAGCTTGTTCAAACCTGAACTGGAGTTAAATACCGCTCAGGGTATTCAACTGATTGCGGACGGACTGAATCTGAATCTGGACACGATCCGTTTTATCAAACAGCCGCTACCAAGTGACCACTTCTCTCATGTAAAAGATGGCGTTTGGTACAGTGATGCATTTATCCGCGCACAATATAATGGCATTCAGATGTCACAGGATATCGATCCGTCCAAACCGCTTACTCGTGAACAATTCACACTGTTCCTGATGCAAGGCATCGAGGCCAAAGGCGGTCTGCCGATGATTAATATCAAACCTGTGGACATTACCGACGAACAGGAACTTACGCCAGAGTATCAAGGTGCCATTCAGCGTTCACTCGTTCTCAAAATCAATGAACTGGATGCCGACGGAAACTTCAATCCCAAACAAACGATTACTCGCGCTGAAGCAGCAGTGATGATGTTTAACGCAATCGAGTACATGGAATCGTTCCATGCACCACAAATCCCGGAAACACCTGAGAAGTAATCATTTCATGGTAGGAGCTAAGAACTCACTTGAGTGGTGAATCCGCTCGATTGGAGTCACCGTTAGTAGACTTTTCCATACAACCTCAATATGCCAAACAGCCGCACCTTCCCTCAACAGGAAAGTGCGGCTGTTTGTATTATACTTATATCACTGATGCAAAATCATCAGATTTAACTTTCTAACTTAGAAAGAACCTTTAACAACAACCTCAGACAACGGTAAACGTCCTGACGGGCGAGCTGGCTGTGCAGCTTTACCTACAGTAATCAACAACGTAGGCACAAATCGTGCAGGAATGTTGAATGTTTCGATCAGTTTTTGTGGATTATATCCACCGATTGGACATGTATCGTAACCCAGGGAGCGTGCAGCAAGCATAATATTTTGGGAAGCAAAAGATGCATTGCGGATCGCTTCATCGCGAGCGATCTGCGGGCTTTGGTAAGCACCGTTGATCTGTCCAACCAATGCGTCACGAACCTCAGCAGTCAGTGCGCCTGCTTCAACAGCTTGATCGTAGATTACGGTGTTACGGTTTGCTTCCAAATCTCCAAGAACAGCAATCGTAACTGAACTTTCCACGATCTGACTTTGACCGTAAGCAACTGGCAGCAATTTCGCTTTGTCTGCTTCGGATTCAATCACGAGGAATCTCCAGTGTTGCAGGTTCCATGAAGATGGTGCTTCCGCAGCTGCTGTCAGAATCGCATTGAGATCAGCTTCAGGCAATTCAAATCCTTTTTCGTACTTTTTGACAGCATGGCGTTCGCTAATAACGCGAAGTGTTTCATTTTTTTCAATGCCTGACATGTGTTCCACTCCCCAGAATCTAATTTGTTTATACTTCTTTTACTTTCGCAAGGTGATCTTGAAGTATACTCTACCAAGGATTTGCCTTCCGAAAATAACATCAGCGCAGACGATCTCTCCCCATCTGTGTTCACGTTATGCCCGGAATCGCCTGAGAACATCAATGGATCTTTCACCGGAGCACACGCCAATGCCATAACTTGTCCAACCATGCCTGACTAAACCAAGGCCATGTCATGAAGGACCATTCGTTGTGGACTCCGTCAGGACTTCTCCTTTGCAGGCAATCCATTTAGCGACAAGGTTATCGCTTCCCCATGACCTATGCGCTCTTTCACATCTTGAATGGATATACGGTCAAAATAAGCGCTGAGCGCCTCTTCGCCTCCGTTATATATGTTCCCCATCACATCTTGCATATTGGAAGATACCACGCACGATGAACCGGACTCCCCTGAGCACCAGTTGGGACCGAGTGAACCACCAGCTACCAGTCTGTACAATTCTCCCAGCTTGATCTCTTCACTTGGACGGCTAAGCAAGTACCCACCATGAGCACCTTCCTTGGTCGTCAGGTAACCATGCTTGCGCAGAACACTAAGTACCTTACGGACTCTGGCCGGGTGTGTACCCACACTCTGGGACAAATCTTCACTATTGGCCATACACTCATCTCTCATCGACAGAAAAACAAGACAATGCACCGCTATGGTAAATTCGCTGTTCATAACTTACTCCTTCCCGGCTTACAACACCGATGAACTCCAACCCAAGGTAAGTATAACTGTCATTATATGAATAACAGTTATGTTTGTCAACTTTCACCCAGCATGGAGATCAAACGTGATTTTTCCTGTTATACCAATACTTACAGCTCATCAACACAATTAAGCTAGGATTAACATCCCGTCTTCCATTTAATCCAAAAGAACAAAAAAGTGAGCCTTTCGCTACGCGAAGGGCTCCAATAAGATAGACATATGAAAGGGCTTACGTGATTATTATAATCGGTAATCTTCAATTTGAAAACGCTTTTTTTGTAAAGTGCATCATTATTTTAAATTTTTTTTATTTGAATAAAATGAACGACATGTATTGCTAAAACTAATGACATTAGTTATTATACTAATACCATTAGTTTTAAGGAGGGTTCAACGATGCGCATTACCCGAGAATATGATGTCGTTCAAGTTTCGTTTTTTCCAAGACTCTTCCCTGTGAACGTATACCTGGTCGAAGAGGAAGATGGATTAACCCTGATTGATGCCGGAATACCGTTCAGTTTTAAGGGGATTTTGGCAACTGCCCAGTCCCTTGGAAAGCCCATTACCAAGATCATTCTGACTCACGCGCATAGCGACCATATTGGTGCATTGGATCGTCTCAAAGGGGCAATGCACCAAGCCGAGGTTTTCATCTCCAGACGGGATGCCCGGCTATTGGCGGGTGATACTTCCCTTCTTCCCGGTGAGCCACAAACTCCGGTACGCGGCGGAGTGCCTAAGCCCAAAGCGGTGCGAACCCAGCCAAACCACTTGCTGGATGACGGTGAGCAGATTGGTTCACTAGTCGCCATTGCCTCACCAGGCCATACGCCGGGGCATATGGCCTTCATGGATACGCGCAGCCGCGTGCTCATCGCTGGCGACGCGTACCAGCTGCAAGGCGGCCTTGCCGTATCCGGCCGCGTGCGCCCGCTCTTCCCGTTCCCCGCGCTGGCGACGTGGAACCGCGAAGCGGCTCTGGCCAGCGCGAAGCGTCTTGCGGAGCTGGAACCGTCCGTGCTGGCTGTAGGCCACGGACGGATGCTGCGCCAGCCCGCTGCCGCCATGCGCGCGGCAACCGCTGATGCACAGCAGCGGTTTGATCTTGCCGGAGGGCAACTATGAGCCCCCGGCAAGGGCTGGATCGCGGCGCTCTGCTCAGCGCCGCGATCCAGCTTGCTGACAGCGACGGCTTTCAGGCGCTGACACTCGCCGCGTTGGCACAGCGGCTGGATGTGCGCTCGCCGTCGCTCTACAACCACATCAGCGGACTTCCCGGGCTTCGCCAGGAAATGGCGCTGATGTCCGTACAACAGCTCAGCCGCGCATTAACCGAGGCTATCGCTGACCGCACAGGCGACGATGCCATTCAGGCCATCGCTGCGGCATACATTGGCTTCGTCCGCGAGCACCCCGGGCTCTACGAAGCCTCATTTCATGCCCCGGACCGCGAGGAGCCACAGCTCGCCGCGGCCAGCACAGCCACACTGGAGTTGCTGCTGCACAGCTTGCAGCCCTACCCGCTAACCGAAGCGGAAGCATTGCACGCCGTTCGTGGTTTGCGCAGCCTCTGCCATGGATTTGCCTCCATTGAGGCACAGGGCGGCTTCGGCATGAACTTTGATCCGGACGAAAGTCTGCGTCTGACCGTATCCGCCTTCCTGCACGGACTCCGGCATCTTCACGAAAACTAGTACGCACGGGTTGTATCATGAAAAAGGACTGCAGATCCTCTGCAGTCCTTTTTACGTTGCTGTTCCACCTTCTTGCCAAAATCTAACGAACCCAGGACACTCTATAACGCCAATTAGAGCGGATAGAAAAATCTAACGAACTCCACACATCCTATTTCGCAGAAAACTGGCAGTAGGACAGACAAAATGAGCATATTCCGTCATTTAACGTGTCTGTGATTCGTTAGATCTACCAACGTAGCAAATTAGGCCGAATAAGACGTGCTAAGTTCGTTAGAGTCTGCTACATATGTTACTTCAGTTCATGATGCCATAGCGGCATCGCATTACACATTGCAATTCAATTTCCGCCTGATACATATCGTGCTCCGCTCAAAACTCCTGCCCCTCACATCTACGCGCTTCTCTAATATGTACATCTCCCGGTCCTCACTCCAGAAGAACGGCCTTTCACTACCTGCTCTCCATCCGAACGTTTTTCTTTACACCCACCCTATGGCCATTGCTGCCGTCCATCCTGCACTTCATTCAAAATATGCTTCATCACTGGCACGTACACCTTCCAGTAGAACATGTCAGGGATATCTTTCTGATCTGGCGTAAGCTTGGACCGGACGACCTCCCATCCCCGGATTCGGCGCCAGAAGGAATAATGCTTCATCTCACCAAATGACCCTGCCATGTAATACGACCGATTATAGTCATCGTAGCGGACAAGTGCAGCAAATTCCGCGGGTATTCCTGCATTCCCCAGTTTCTGCTCGCCTGCCTTCGTCAAATCCGTCTTATACCAGGCCAGTATGGAATTCTTCTGTTGCGGCACAATGATATCGAACCAGCCATTGTAATGTATATCCTGGGTTATACCGCTCCAATCGCTGCCTTCCGGTGTAAATGCAATCTGTATATTGCCTGTCTTCACATCCGGACCTTTCTCCAGTACCATGACCTGTCCATCCATATGTATCAGCAGCATACCTGCTCCGGAATATGACCATTTCTTCTTCTCCCGCTGCTCATAATTCGCCCGAACCCACCGGGGGACTTCTTCTATACTTTGCAGATTAGATACCGATTTCCCTTGCCATCCACTGCTGTTCACTCCCAAACTGGGATACAGTTGCTCCCTGGTCATCTTCGAAGCCGTATTTGCCAAGGCACTGTATTCGGCGACAATCGTTACCCCTTTATACGCAGCCTCGCGGATCTTCTGCACATCATATATCGTTAATCCTTCATAGATTCCGCCTTGTTTCCCTGCACTCTTCTGTGCAGACAGACTACTGCGATTCGCCGTCAAATAGATCAGATCCGTGTCTGTCACCTCATCAGGCAGCATTTGTTTCATTCGTGGAAGCCCGTCCTGAAGATCATAGCCGTAATAATCCTCTTCATACGAGTAGTATTCCCCTGTGTGCTGTACAATCTTCTGTTGATTCAAAAGCCAGACCAATCCCTTGTGCCCCTGATAGGACAAGTCCGGTCTGCTCTTGTCAATAATCATAATGTTCAGTGGAACAGGGGCCTGAGATTGCCACATAATCCAGGGGACAACCAGCACCACCGATACCACTGTAAAACAAGCCAGCGTCCACATCGTGGCTGGCCTGTAACTTTTTTTCATAAAGCGTATTCCTCCTTGCTCTGTTCCAAGGTATTGTCAGGATCGGTCGTTAGATTACCCTAATCCATGTCTGCTGTCCTTTTCCTCTGCCTTCCGCAATCCCATAGCCTGCAAAATGCCAAACATACGGAATATATTGTTCAGCGGTCTGAACCAGAACGTCTCCGAACAAGCATACAATAACAGACGCGTCACTGCTCTGGACGTGTACGCTTTGCGTGAACACCATACTTCGAACATTACCATACCAGCGGACAACAGTGAACCATAGAGCGTGAGCAGCAAAGCGAGAATGATGCATAGGTTGATATCCACCAACTGTAGCCCTATGCCTGCAATGAACAGCAAAATCGCTCCCAGTTCCATCACAGGCCCCAACAATTCGATCAGAATAAAATAAGGGATGGATACCATCCCCATCCAGCCATAGGCCGGATTAAAGATCATGCTCCGCTGAGTCCATAGACTGCTTGCAAGCTGCATGTGCCAACCGATACGCTGTCTGCACAGCTGACGCCATGTACCGGGTACTTCTACCCTGCAGATCGGATCGGGAATATATATAATACGGCCATGTTCCCGGATCTGCTTCATATGTTTCTGTAACCGCATCACCAGTTCCATGTGAGCGACCTGGTCGTCGCGCTTGTAACCCCCAACTTCCAACACCCGGTTCTTTTTGAATACACCGAATACTTGGGCCGTAAATAAAAGCACATTAATGTTGTAACGAACAAGTCCCACACCACTAATCAAAAAAGCACGCACGTATTCAATGGTCTGCATTACATACAACGTACTGCCCGTAAGTCTTGTGCTGTTATCCGTTAAATCTGCATGATCCGTATTTCTGGGGGCCATGAGATCTAATCGTCCACTACAAGCAACGACCTCTTCTCCTGGGAGAGCATCCATAACGGGTTTCATAATCTTCACCAATGCATCCCGTTCCAGAACTGTCCAGGGTCCAACAGAGGCGATATAAGGATATTGCGAGATATTCAGGCCTGCATTCAGGGAGTCCATTCGTCCTCCATATTCCTTGTCGATCACAATCAGACGATGATGCAACCTGGATTGGTAGACACATTTAATCTGAGCCGTCTCCTGGCCGAGTCCCGAATAATGAACTTTACTCCGAATGGGCACTAGATCATAGGTTTCTATTAACCGTGGCATTGTTCCATCCTCTGATCCATCATTAATGATAATAACCTCATAGCGTGCATACTGAATATCCAGCAGACAATTAATTCGCTGTATGATCGTATTCTCTCTATTACGCATCGGGACAAGCAGGGATACCGCAGGAGCCAGTTCTTCATCCAACATCTCATGATATTGCAGCGGGTCCAGATCCCTCTGGCGAATCAATGTGCGAGCGGCAGCAACTACCAGAACACTGCACATCACAATCGCTAACACCAGATAGATAAATACCCCCTCGTAACATGCCAAAACAAAACTCTGCAACATCTCAATCCATCTTTCGTCCATACTGCATCCTTTCCAGCGTTTCCTCCGCTATCTGCCTTGCATATTTATCCGGATGGTTTACAGCCGTTTCCCGGAGTTCTTCAAGTCCCTGCTCGTACCGGGCAAGAGAATTCGCCGCTTCCTGTCGGATCTGAAAAGAAGGATCACCCATCATTATCTTCAGTCTAGGAATAAAAGCATCCGCATGAACAGTACCCATAAGCCGGGTCACTGTTAGTCTTTCCGAGCGTTGCCTTTCCTCACCAGATTCGTTCCATACCAGCAATAGCCCCTTCAGCAACTCTTCACGCCCTCTGCCCACTTGAGCCAATGCCTGATAAGCGAGGGTACGCAGCAGCGCATCCTCTCCAAGAATGAGCTTCTCCAGTAGAACAACAGCACCCTCCGTCTGGTCATCCCGAATACGAATGGCATGGACGATATTACACTGGACCTGATAAGGTACATCCTTGAAATGATCCTTCAGACGAGTCCAGGATGAATCGGTAAGCAACAACAGAATCTGCAGATACTGCGAATCGGACCATACATATTGCTCACGCAACAATTCCTTCACGATTCTGAAATAACCGGTTCGGGCATATATGCGCAAAATGATGAAGCGTTCAAGCGGCGTACAGGAAGTAACCCGCAGCATATCCTCTAACCTGGGCAGAAGCTCTATCATATGAAACTGTTCAATATATAACAACGTGTTAACCCGTTCACTCCACTTTCTCGTCTTCAGAACCGACCGGTATGAACTTCCAAAGACTTGCCAGGATAACAGACGAATTCGCAGAGTCTCGTGCTCTACCGGACCTTGAGCAAGCCGTTGCAATAACAGCTGCTGCAAAACGCTCTGTTGATCTCCACTCATATTCAATAAGTCTACTTTTACTTCTCCTTGGCCCAAATACCGCTGTAACACCGAATCTTCGGAAAGTAATTCCTGCATCAGCGCTGTCTTAACCTTTTCCCTGCGCCTACTGCTATATTTCATCCATAAGATGTAACCGTAGATAACCAGCAAAAAAACTAGTACACTTGCACACACAAGGCTGACCAGATGTACTAACCAATCTGTATTACCCATAAGCCACCCTCTATGATGTGAGCCGATAAGCTTGATATACATCCATTGTTGTCCAATCATTGCATGATTTCCCCTTAATCGAATAAACGGCCTTACAACGGGCACAATAATACAAAATTTTCAAATGCACCCTGTGAATACATATCGGGTATATGATACACTAAGCTTTCTATCGGCTTTCTACGTTTGTGATATAATAGGAACTGAAAATTCCGGCAATTCGTACTGGGTTCCGGATCTCCGGATAACATATTATTCCAGAAAGAGGGAGTTCTACGTGGCTCAAATCAGTCCGTACTACCTGCAAATCGGAGCAACCGTGGGCATGCTTGTCATGGCACTGCTTGCCATCTTCATCCGCATGAAAGCCAGTCACAGACCGGTGACCATTCGTAAAATCCTTATTCCTCCGCTCGGCATGAGCACAGGATTTCTCATGTTTGTTGTACCTGAGACTCATGTTCCTCTACTCTGGGCATTCATTGCGTTTCTGGTGGGCTGGTTCCTCTTTTCCTATCCCCTCATTCGCAGTACACGGTTTGAACGAGTAGGTGAAGAAATTTTTGCCACACGTTCTCGCAGCTTTGCTTTTATCTTGCTTGGATTGTTGGCCGTACGCCTGATCCTGCATGAAGTCATCCAGCGATATGTAAGTATTCCGCAAACGGGCGGATTGTTTTTCCTGCTGGCTTTTGGCATGATTGTACGCTGGCGTGTATATATGTACAAACACTACAAAGAAGTGCTGGTCGCCGAACACTAGTCACCCTACATAGACCACGCACAGATTTACAGATAAAAAGACACGTTCTGCTGCACCCTCGGTGTGCAGAACGTGTCTTTTCGTTTTCAACCTAATTTGTACATGTAAACCATTCAATATCTATTCAGGATCTGCAACCTTAACCAGCTGCTTGCCCAGATTATCTCCCGAGAAGAGGCCCATGAATGCTTCCGGCGTCTGTTCGAAGCCGTCCACAATGTTTTCTTCATACTGGATATGACCTTCCTTGATCCATTTCGCCAACTTGGCGCGGCCTTCTTTGAAGGATTTCGTATAGTCACCCAGCAGGAAACCTTTCATTAATGCTGTATTTGTTAACAGCAACGTCTGTGGACGCATGCCTATATCCGGTTTCTCCAGATTATAGGATGAGATCTGACCGCATAACGGAATACGTGCATTCCGATTGATGTGGCGCAAGACTGCATCCGAGATGTCACCGCCCACATTGTCAAAGTAGACATCTACACCATCCGGGCAAGCCCGTTCAATGGCCGCTGACATATCCTGCTCCTTCTTGTAGTTCAACACCACGTCGAAGCCCAGCTTTTCTTTCAAATAAGCGCATTTCTCATCAGAGCCTGCAATACCAACCACGCGTGCTCCCACAATTTTACCAATCTGACCTGCAATCATGCCAACCGCTCCGGCTGCTCCCGATACAACGACCGTTTCGCCGTCCTTCGGTTTGCCGATGTCCTCCATACCAAAATAAGCCGTCAGACCCGTCAGGCCTAGCGCACCCAGGTAAGCGGTGATTGGTGCTTCTTCCGTATCGATCAGCGACAGATCCCCCGTATTCACTGCGGCATATTGCTGCCAGCCCCACATACCGGATACGAGATCTCCTTTGCGCAGATTGGGTTCCGAAGATTCTACAACCTGCCCAATGGCTCCACCCATGATCACTTCATTTAACGCGTACGGTGCAGCATAGGACTTTGTATCTTTCATGCGGCCCCGCATGTACGGATCGACCGACAAATATAATGTACGTACCAGAACTTGCCCAGCTTCCGGTTCAGGAAGAGGTGCATCAATGAAGTTGAAATTCTCTTTGGAAGGGGCACCTTCGGGACGAGACGCAAGTACGATCTGTTTATTTAAAGACACCAAAATTACCTCCTTGTTGCCAAGTGGACGCAAGGTTAACCCTTGTCAGCTGAGATCACTTACCACTGGCTCTGTGTTATCACTTCTTAATAGTTTAAACCGAAACAGGCGGATCACAAACGTGGGCCGCCTTGAAATATGCAAATATCGTCACATTGTAGCTGCTTTTGGCTATTATTGTGCTGTCAAAATCACTGGACCATCCGCCGTAATCGCAATCGTATGTTCATACTGGGCAGACAGACTTCCATCCATAGTACGAGCAGTCCATCCATCTGAATCCAGCTTACTTCGGAACGTACCAATATTCAGCATTGGTTCGATCGTAATAACCATGCCTTCCTTGAGACGCGGACCCCGATGAGGCGGACCGTAGTGAGGGACTTGTGGTTCCTCATGCATCTTCTCACCAATGCCGTGTCCAATAAACTCACGCACAACCGATAGGCCTTCACCTTCTGCATAGACTTGAATCGCATTGGAGATATCTCCGACCCGGTTGCCCACCACGGCAAGTTCAATGCCTTTGTACAGAGAGTTTTTGGTTACATCCAGCAGATGTTGTGCTTCCGGAGTCACTTCACCTACAGCATATGACCAAGCCGAATCCGCCAGCCAGCCATTTAGATTAACCACCATGTCGATTGTAACGATATCGCCGTCTTTCAGTGCATATTTTCCCGGAAACCCGTGACAGATCACATCATTAACCGACGCACATGTCGCATATTGGTATCCGTTATATCCCTTTTGTTCCGGCGTAGCGCCATTTTTCTTCATAAAAGCTTCTGCAAACTGGTCGATCTCCTGTGTCGTAATGCCTGGACGAATCATCTTTGCAATTTCTCTATGGCATGCGGCGAGAATTTCTCCGGCTTTTTTCATATATTCAATCTGTTCTTTGGTCTTCAATGTAATCATAATAACTACTCCTGTCCGTTAAAATCTTATCCTGTCCTCTATTGTAACGCTAAACACTCAAAATAAAAAATTCCGCGCAATCAGCAACATCCTATTATACGCCAAGCGCCTGTCCAATGAATACAATTATCCATGAAAAAATCGAAACCCCTTCTGATCTAGCCACGTATATGCTTAAAACAGTTGAAGTCGAAAGGGTGAAAGCTCATGTTCAAAAAGATTATCGGCAAACTTATCGATTCCAAATCTTCATCTCACCGCAAACGTTACAGCTCCTCGGACAGGCGCTCCTATAAACGTCACAGCAGTTCTTCAGGCAAGCGTTCCTACAAGCGCTATTCTTCTTCAGATGTGAAATACCGGGACAGCCGCAGTGGCTCCGGGTATTACAAAAGCAGAAAATACAGCTCCAGCTAAGCTGCTCTCACGACTGCTTTTAAAGAGCAATGATCGTGCCAGCTTATTAGACGCTACAATAAATGAATATGTAATAAAGGGGTGTTCGCTAGCCGTACTTACGGCCAGCAGAACACCCCTTTATTTGTTTCTATATAGCAAAAAGGAAAAAGACCCCTATAGATATCATACGAAGAGGTCACGGATAACAAATATAGGTCCACCTACAGAGCTTATTTCATTGTAATTTCAGCAACACATTCGCAATCTCCGCCTGTAACTCTGTCGCCCCACCCTCATAACCTGGACGGAGTCCAAGGAGTCGCTCCAGCATCTGGTGCAATTCCGGCGTAAGCTTAAGTTCCTCCTGCCAGCTGGCGGGTTCACGGCCCTTCTCTGGCTCATAAGCCGAATACAGCATGAAGAGAAGAAAGTGGCCGATATCCTGCAAATCATGATCCGGTGTAGCCCGCTCATCTTCAGGCTCAGGGACTTCACGCATACGTCGCTTCAGCTCCGGCAACAACGGCTCCCCCAAGCGTCTCGCCAGGCCAAAGTCAATTAGATGTACCGCCCCTTCACGTAAAATAACATTGGGAATCCGCACATCTCCATGAATATATCCCTGCTCATGCACATGAGCCACCGGAACCAGCAGTTGTCCTGCCAATTCCAGACATTCCCGCTCCGTATATCGAAGACCTTGCTCAAATATGCAATCTTCCAGCGTCTGTCCACGAATATACTCGGTAACGATATAACTTCGTCTCCCGGATGTGAACACATCCAATAGATCAGGGATCGCCGGATGATGCAGACGCCTCATCACGTCCGCCTCCCGCTCCAACAGGTGCGCAGAGAGTCTGCCCTTGCTAGGTTTGGACTCCTTCAACGCCACTTCCCTGCCATTCTGGTCATCTGTACACAGGTATGTCAGCCCATAGCTCCCCATACCCAGCAATTCCTTTATTGTATAACGCTCAGCAATGGTCGTGCCTTCCCGCCGAGGACGATCCGTCCATAGTCCGAGCAATCTTTGCCAACTTCGTCGCAGCTCCACAGATCCTCCCACGCCAGCTTCCTGATCCACTCAGTCTTTATCTATACTGAGCAGTCCGCTGCCAGTCTTCATGTTGTATGGAGCTTATTATATCAGGCCCATAATGCAAAATCACGATGAGCAAGAGCCTGTCATTCAAGCTTCCTTATGCTTCTTGGGTAGGAACCCGAACAACATACGCAGGGATACTCCTTTTGGTTTGCGTTTTCTTCCCTGGAAGCTGCGCAAGTTGGTCACGAGTTCGCGATCTCGCTCTTCCTCCAGCTTCTCGTTCATCCACAGGCGCTGTTTCTCCATCTGTTCCTGGAGCGCCATATGTGTCTCCGCCAGATGCTGAAGGGTCAGCTCCAGTTCATCGACCCGCTGTTGCAGCAACTGTACCCGATCATCCTGCTGTTGTTCTACAGCACCATAAGTCACCTCACTTACCAGTTGCCCCAGACCTTCATAGGATCTCAGATTACCCATTATTTCAGGTTCTTCAGGGAATACGGATGACATTGATGTTGCTGCACATTCCGACTCTGACAGACCTTCGATCCCTACCTCAGGTACATCTACTTCTACTACAGCTACAGGTACTTCTGGAGCCAATACAGTCACCACAGCATCAGCCAGGGGTAGATTATGCTCTCTGAGTTCAGTCATCAGGCGTTCAATGCATTCGATGTCGTCGGACTTGAATAGTCTGGATTTGTTGGCGGAACGTTCGAACCGGTATCCCTGCTCTTCCAGTGCCGCCGCATATTTACGAAGAGTACTGGCACCTATGCCCAGGCTCTTGGCCGTTTCCGTCGTTGCTCCTGCTTCTTCAATCATCATTAATTCCCTCCCGGAATGAAGTCTTTTGGGAATCAATTTCATAATACCTTTAGTGAGTTATGAAATTGATTCTTGGATAAAAACATTATGGCTTCAGCGTTCCTTTTTTTTGGAACCGTCATCGGATCGGGGCAACCTGTCTCATGGATCAAGTATGGCTTATCTTTTGCTTGTCCGTATGTATTCGTCAGCTTCTCGGCAGATCCCTTTGGCGGTTTTGTTCTGTTTCTGCGGATTCCTAAGAAGTTTTGTCAGGTATATGATCCGCACAAATAACCCCCATTCCGACAATGAGCATGAATGCTGTCATGTCGAATGACACAGTTGCAAACGCCGTCAAATCATATGATTAGGAATTATTCATGTCAATTTTGTTAACTCCGTTACTCCAATACGCTCCCGCGATAGCGGATATCATTGCTGCACAGCTTTTCCATGTGTTATCTTATGTAACGTAGAAGTACATTCCAGCATAAAATAAAGGACTATACTTAACATAGGACGCATTAGTAACGGATAAATATCAATCTAAATGGGGGCTGAACGGCAGTGTTAGGCAAATCAGGCAAAGTAGCGGTGATCGGGGCGGGTCTTGTCGGTTCGAGTTGTGCGTATTCCATGATTAATCAATCGATATGCAGGGAAATTATGATGGTGGACCGGACGTACGACCGTGCTGTAGCACAGGCATTGGATTTTTCCCATTGTATGGACTTCACACATAACCGCACCAAGGTATATGCAGGCACGTACGCGGATTGTGGCAATATGGATGTTATTGTCTTAACTGCCGGAGCGAATCCCAAGCCAGGACAGACACGGCTGGATATTCTGGAGGAAGCGGAATCGATTGCTAAAGACATCGTGGTCCCGATCATGAAAAGTGGATTTAACGGGATTTTTGTCGTCGCTGCCAATCCGGTTGACATAGTAACTTATATGGTATGGAAATTATCTGGTCTGCCGCGTGAGCATGTCATCGGCACAGGAACGTCCATTGACTCTTCAAGGCTTAAAACGCTGCTGTCTGAAGTCTTCTCCATCGATCCACGCAGTGTGCACGGTTATGCCCTCGGGGAGCATGGAGAATCCCAGTTCGTAGCCTGGTCTCATGTGACCATCGGTGGCAAACCGATTATGCACATCATGGATCAGCACAAGGAGCGCTTCAAACATCTGGATCTGGACGATATTGCACGCAAAACGAAGGATGCCGGTTGGGAAATCTTTACCCGTAAAGGTTCTACCCAATTCGGAATCGGCAATGCCCTCGCGCACATCACTCGTTCCATCCTCAATGACGAACACAAGATCATCGCCGTATCGGCTATTCTGGACGGAGAGTACGAGCAACACAACGTCTGCGTCGGTGTTCCTGCAATCATCGGTGGCAATGGCATTCAGGAGATTATCGAATTGAATCTGGATGCAACGGAACGTGAGAAATTCAACAATTCCTGTGAAATCCTATCTGGTAACATCAATCGTCTGACACTGGTATAAGCCATTTGTATACTACTCCACTTTTGTATGCTTCGGCTCAACTTCAAAAGCCTGCCAACGCAAACACGCCAATAACACTCCATCAGTGGAGGATTATTGGCGTGTTTACGTTTATTATTTTTCACAGCCAGATGAATCAATTTCATAATACCTTCAGCTGCTTCAATCAAGGCTAGATATAGATCAAAACGGTTCATTTTGTCTATATTTAGTTACAGAAATCTATTTTAGTGAGTTATGAAATTGATTTGAGTAGTTGTTCAATTTGGCGCAAGTTGAGGTTCGTCCCTTGGCCCCCATTGCTGTAACACCCGCTTCAACTCACTCAGCATAACCGGTTTGCTAATAAAATCACGCATACCAATCTCCAGACAAGCTTCCTTATCTTCACGTTTGGCATTGCCTGTAACTGCGATGATTGGAGGTATGCGATCCTGTGGAATTAGGCGGTGTAACAGGTCTGTCGCCTTCAGTCCATCCATCACAGGCATATGAATATCCATCAGGACAATATCATAAGCATTCTGAGAGATGGCATCAATTGCCTCCACGCCATTAGTACACACATCTGCCTGGTATCCGAGCTTCTCCAGATATTCTCGCAAAATCTTCCGGTTCACCGGATGATCCTCCGCCACCAGAATACGCATGGCGACCTTATCACTCTGACGTGTACGATCATGATGGAATTGACTTGCTGTCTGTTCTGCTGAAGCATCTACACTCGCAGCAGGAACAGCAAACCGGAAGGTTGAGCCCTCCCCTTCTATACTCTCGACACTGATGCTGCCTCCCATGATCTCCACGAGTCGCTTGGAGATGACCAGTCCCAGTCCGGTACCACCATACTTCCGGTTAATCACCGGGTGTAGTTGAGAGAAGGACTGAAACAACTGATCCAGCTTGTCAGCCGGGATGCCAATTCCCGTATCTTGCACCGCAAAATCAAGAACGCTGTCTTCAGGCTTTCTGCCCTTGATAATATCTACGTTAACATCAATACTTCCCTGATCTGTGAACTTGAGCGCATTGCCAACCAAGTTCACCAGAATCTGCCGGATACGTATAGCGTCACCGACCATGAACTCAGGGATGCTTGGATTGAGGCGATATCTGATCTCCAGATGTTTCTCATCTGCACGCGGTTTAAACAGCTCGGCAACCTGTTCCAGCATCTTGCGTAATGCAAATGGTTCATAAGCCAGTGCCATTTTCCCGGATTCCAGCTTACTGAAGTCCAAAATATCATTAAGGATGTTCAGCAGAGCATCGCCGCTGTCTCGAATAATCTCGGCATATTCACGCTGTTCTTCCGATAAATCGGTACCGATCAACAATTCTGTCATCCCCACGATCCCGTTCATCGGTGTCCGGATCTCATGGCTAACCATCGACAGAAATTCTGACTTGGCCTGAGCTGCCAGCTCAGCTGTTTCTTTGGCACGTACAATTTCACGTTCGCCAGTCACATCATTAAACACAACCACAGCACCCTGAATCTGTCCCTGTTCAATAATCGGCGTCACCTGATACTGCACCAGAAAGCTGCTGCCATCTTTACGCCAGAACACATCTTCCTTGATCGAACGTCTCTGTCCATCCAACACGGTCATGTGGATCGGGCACTCTTCTTGTGGCAAATGACTTCCGTCTGCACGGGTGTGATGGATGATTGGATGTGAGTTTTTGCCAATGAATTCTTTCGCCTCATAACCGAACATCGAAGCTGCTGCTGGATTCATAAACATGGTGATTCCATCCGCATCCAAACCAAATATTCCTTCCGTAACCGTGTTGAGAATCAGCTCATGTTGCTTGCTAAGCTCCTGAATCCGTTCCGTATATTCCTTGCGCTCGGTAATATCGGACACGATCCCATAGACGCCTACCATTTCCTTATCCACAATAATGGGCACATTCGTAACAGATACTTCAATCTTCCGACCACTTGAATTGACGATTCGTGTCTCATAATATTGCGGTTCGCCTTGCTTCACCATTTCAAAATAATGTTTGCCGTATTGCACTTCGCATTTATCCAGATTGGATAAAAAAGATTGGCCAATAAGCTTATTACGCGGAATATCCAGCATTTGCACCAGTTTGCTGTTCACTGCGCTGTATTTACCTTCCAGATTCAATGAATACACAGCTGCCGGGTTATGTTCGAACAACGATCTGTATCGCTGACGGCTTTCCCGAAGACGTCTGTCCGCATCCTTATGCTGGGTGATATCCCTGCTGATGCTTACAATCTGGACACTCTTGCCACGCTCTCCAGCCACAGGTTTCGCCAATGTCTCCATCCAGATATAGTGTCCCTTCTTGTGCAACACACGCATCTTGCAGCCATTGCCGATCTTGGAAAGATCCATAGGGTCCGGATAGTCTCCCGGATAACAATAATCCTTGAAGGACTTGCCCGTGACTTCCTCCGGCTTATAACCGAGCAAGGCGTACACGGAAGGGGAGACATATAACAACTCTCCATCCGCAGAACAAGTCGTAATCAGATCTTGCGCATGGTCAGCCAGCACCTGATATTTCTCCTGTGCCTCCTTAAGCTCACGTTGCACTTCCAGGATATCGGTAACATCTTTGGCAATACCATAGATTCCTACAACTTCGTTTCCCTCCGTTATAGGCACATACGTGATCTCTGCCTGTTTCAGGGAACCATCTTTATGATAAAAAGTAATGGAATTACTGACTGAACGTCCAGCCAGCACTTCTTTAATATATTCTTTCCGTGAATTTTCACTGTCTGGAGGACAGATCTCACTCTGATTCATACGAATCAAGTCATCCAGTGTATACCCTGATATCCGCTCTACCGAGGGATTAGCATCAATATAGTTTCCATGGATGTCCATCACATAAATGGCATCCGGATGGTTAAAAAACAGTGATTGGTAAGAACTTCCCTCAGAAATAATGCGCTTTAGGGTTTCCGTTTTATTAATATCCAAGGCTTACCCCTCTTTTCTCAGCCAATATCTTCATCTAACAACAGGGATAGATTATCCCTTACAGAAATGGGCCTACCCTCGAATAACCACGTAAGCCAGCCTAGAAACAGCTTTTTTTATTTTACCAGATTCTCGTCTCATTTTGCTTACAATCTATGATCCAATTCACATGATGTGTGATGTAATACTTGGAAATTTTGATTTTACGCAGGAGACGTCTTCAAGGAAAGACAAGTTATACAAGAATCAATGTAAGCCTCTAACAAGCTTGAAGTTCAATTCCAAGTCAGCTGATTCTGGCGAATGGCTAAACGATTTTCTAAAGAACTCAGGACATCTTATTTGGTGTCCATGTGGCCTTTTTAAATTTTAAAGAACATCAGACACGTTAATCCCCATAATCTCCTGTCATAAACGCTGCAAACGGTCGTTTCATTGGATATAACATGTCTCAGGTTTCTTAGATTTCTGAGATCACTTCAAATCCTTGAATAAGACTCCTTAGATTCGTTAGGGAGTTGAGAGGATAAACCTGCCCCCCGCCTAAAGCAAAATCTTCTCAAGGAAAGAGAGATCATCTGCTCTTGCGATGCCTGGATATAAAATCAACGATACAATTTGTATCAAAAAGGCTATAATCGTTAAAAAAACGATTTTCAACTACGGAGAGGACGGATGAATCATGCTGCCCAACAGAGTTAAAATTGCTTACGGTAAACTAAGAGGCTTGGCCATCTTTGGTAAAATCCAGCCCTCTATGGGCCTGCTGCCACGAATCAGGGGTAAGGTTTATCTGAATAGATTGGGTGACTTGCAGGTGGGAAAACGGCTTAACATTATAGGCAAACCATGGGGAACCCAGTTAACCGTAGTCAAAGGCGCGCGATTAACGATTGGCGATGACGTCATGATTAATGCAGGAGTCGGGATTGCCGCTAACGTTGAAGTGACCATCGGCAATAACGTCATGATTGGTCCTCGAACTAGCATATTCGACAGTGCCTATCACCGGATTGACTCTCTGGATGACGGGAGCCAGACTGCCAAGCGGATTGTGATTCAAGATAATGCCTGGATTGGTACAGGCGCGCTTATTTTGCCCGGAGTGACCATTGGCAGAAATGCAGTTGTGGCAGCAGGAAGCACGGTGACCAAAGATGTACCCGAAAATACACTTGTAGCCGGGGCACCAGCCAAAATCATTCGGGAGTTGACCATTCATGATGGGTGGGTCAGACATTAGAAAAAATCCTCCTGAAGCATACATACAATAGAGCTTTGCATGTTTTGCTTAAAGAGGATTTTGATCTACGATAACCAAATGTGTAACGGATTATTCATATTTCTTTTTTCGCAAAATACATCATGCCGATTCCAATAAAAATAACAGCACTGCCTCCAACAACCGCCAGCATCGTCATCAGTGGCACGTTGTAGGCTCCGAAACCTGCGCCGTCCACGGGTGTCATCAGAATCATCGGTTGTGCCCATGGATAATACGGCCCATATGTCGCCGAGTTTACAATGAGAATATTCGGTATGGTCAGTGCAAAATTCAGTGCGAGCGGTGCGGCAAAGCTGCTCCACGCCAATGAAACGAACATCTGCAGGGCAGCCAAGGGTACACAAGCTAGCAACCCAAGCAGCAGTTTGCTCGCCAAGAATCCCCAAGGTACAGGTATCGTAATGCCGTGAATCATGCCTGCCAGCAGAATGGACATCAGCAATAATACTTGTGTACCCGCCAGAAGCATGAGCACAATCGTCAGTTTACCTGCATATACGCCTGAACGTGTGAGCGGTAAAACCAGCATCTGCTTCCACCCTCCACCTGCATGTTCAAAACGGCAGACAAAGGACGTAAACACGCCAGTCAGCATCGGTAATAATAACAATCCGTGCAGGAAAACCATCGTGTTCATCAATACCTGCCAATTTCCCGATGGAGTAGACAACAGTCCGATGAGCAGCGCAATGAGTGGACTCAGCAGAATCAGAAGCCATATGGGGGACTTGCCCATTTTCAATCGTTCAGCGGACAAAATTCGGAAGTAAGTTGTCGCAAAGCTCATGTCAGGCCACATCCTTCCGGCTAAAGTGCACCATACCCAGCAACAGAATCAATAACCCTAGACCTGCCCCCATGCCTGCATACAGATATGGATTGGGTCCATTCCAGGCCATCTGTGCCCAAGCGAGTGGAAAGTTCGGTGAGATACTGAGTGCGAACATGCCCGTTATCGCGAGAACGATGCCCAGGGTGACGGGAAGTGCCTGATTCTTGTTAACCATCGTGAGCCACAACTCCAGTGACAACACGGGAAGTGCACCAGCCAAAGGCAATAGCCCCAGCTTGATCGCATGTGTCCAAGGTATTTCGCTGGCATGGAATCCGAGGATCAGACCCAGACCCACAATTCCTGCGGTTAACAGCAGGCAGGAGATCACCAGCAGCACACAAGCAAGCAGGAACTTGGCTAAATACACGGCTGGTCTGGGAATCGGCATCGCGAGCAGCTGTTTCCATGATCCCTGTTCATGCTCAACATTAGCGATCATGGAGCTAAGAATGGTTGCTCCCAGCATCAGAGACAAGGGCACAAAGACCACCACATTGCCCAGCAATCCGCCCCACAGGTTATCTGCATACTGCTCTTTCAGATAGTCCAGCCGTAAGCCAAAATTAAGCGCCTGCATCGCTGTTAATCCAAGAGGGGCCAGAAAGACAAGAAACCAGATCCCTTTCCCCCGAATCTTGAGCCAGTCTGATGATAATGCACGCCCGGTCATATGGAAGCCCCCTCGCCAATGACCCGCATGAACAGATCTTCCAGCGACTGACGCTGTTCCTCTACACGATACACATCATGATCCTGCTCAATTAATCGGCGCACAAGCAGTGCCACTGAACTGTTATCCATATAAGGGAACGTTAACGCAGAACCTTGTTGCTGACCAAATTGTCCCTGTTCTCTCGCCAGCTTCATAGCCTCTTCCGGCTCGGAAACCGTTAACCGGATAGAGCTACCCGTCTGACTATGCAGACTTGCGATGGTATCCTGAAGCACCATCTTGCCTTCACGGATAATACCAACGCGACTTGCCATCTGTTCGACTTCACTCAGCAAGTGGCTGGAAACCAGAACGGTAATGCCATGTTCCAGAGGCATGCGTTTGATCAGTTCCCGAATCTCCTGAATACCGGCAGGATCAAGACCATTCGTTGGTTCGTCCAGAATCAGCAATTCCGGTTCACCCAGCAAAGCGCTGGCAATACCCAGACGTTGCTTCATCCCAAGGGAATATCCCTTCACTGAACGTTTGGCATCCTTGGTCAGATCTACAATGGACAGCACTTCAGCAATTCTTGATTTTGGTACATTGATGATGCGGCGCAAAGTTTCCAGATTCTCTACTGCGTTCAGATGTCCGTAATAGGACGGGTATTCGACCAAGGAACCCACATGCCGCAAAATATCCATGCGATCCTTGCGGATATCCTTGTCGAAGATACGGATCACACCTTTGGTTGGTTTAATCAAGCCGAGAAGCATGCGAATCGTTGTTGTTTTGCCGGCACCGTTGGGACCGAGGAAGCCGTAGATATCTCCCTTTTTAATATGCAGATCAAGTTCACGGACCGCTGCACGGTCCCGGTATGTTTTCCATAAATTCGCCGTTTGAATAATATTTTCACTCACTGTATGATCACCTCGGAACTATCGTAACCTTCCAAGGTTAAAGCCAAGGTAGTCTCCAGTTTAAGTTTAGTTTAAAAAAGTTATTTCAGCGGTTTGTTGCTTCCCTTACCACTGTAGATATATGTCTGGACACCCGTATTGGAACTGTCTACCCGCTTGCGCAGGCCCATCTCACGAATCAACAGGTCTACAATGGATAAGCCTAGACCTGTGCCTTTTGTGTCGGAATTCGGTTGCATTCCCGGACCCCGATCCTGAATAACGACGGCCGTCTCACCCTGAATCTCCTGAGTTGATATACCAATATATTTCCCGCTGGCGGCATGACGGATCACGTTTTGGAACAAATTATCAAGAATACGGCGCATGCCCTGTTCATCCATATGCCAGATCAATGGTTCCTCTGGCAGGTCAATATCAATCTCAAATTGCTCTTTCTCCCAGACCGGGTACCAGGCGGCCGCCGTTTCCCTGACGATCCGCAGTATATCTTTCTCTTCCAGCTTCAGTGTATACTTCCCACTCGTGAGCAAATTGTAGGATAACATGTTGTCAATGAGCCCACCGAGGTCCTCCATCTTTGCTTCCATGCGATGTAATGAACGGTCACCTTGCTCGCTCAGCTCTTCCTTGTGCAAAGCATGCATATGTCCACGAATCACCGTTAGCGGGGTACGCAGATCGTGAGAAAGCCCCGCAATGAGACGTTTGCGCAATTGTTCTTCCTCTCGTTCACGGTGGCGGCTGTCGGACAGTTGATGCACCATCTGATTGAAGGATTCTTCCAGTTGACCAATCTCGTCTGACCGGCGGATATCTACCGGAAGCGGGAGGCCTTCCTTGCCTGTGGTCATCATGGCCGTCTGCAAACGAATAAGTCGTTTGCGAATGCGTGCGAAGAAGAGAATCGACATAATGATGAAGATCAGAAAGATGAGGGTCATTACGATACCAAGATACAAGAGTTCCATCGGCCAGTTACTCTGATTCATTTGCAGAAGTGACCGCGGCACTTCAATGATCATGAATCCCTGTCCTTTGTCCTGCTCAGCTCCGCCAATATATGCAACTACGGTCAGTGGATCGCGAAAGGAGGCTTCTTTCATGAATTGCACCGTATTGTTTACATTCCATAAGGATGGAATATGAGTCTCTGTCGTTTGCCCGGAATCCAGTGACCATCTCAATGTCGTGTCTGTTCTGCCATCCGGCGACGTGGATTTCAGAAGCGTTACATCTTCACCACCGAGAATAAAGAGGGTCTCACCGCTCACATTCACACGATACATGGAAGATTTGGGATACGAGCCATGTAATTGCTCCAACCGGGCCTTAATCTCTTCATCCGAAGCACCATCCAGGGTCTTCGCTTCACGTGACCAGAGGTTACTGATCCGGGTAACATCACCGTAAGGCGCGTCGCGGTTCGTATTCGTGTTATTCACTACGACAATATATATAACGGATATGATCGGAAGGACAACGGGCACAAATAATACAGCCGCCAAGATCAGTAGGATGTATCTGGACATCAAGGATCGCCCAAAGCGAAGCTTGCGCCGCCCGGATTGCTTTTGATCCATACTTCGTTCTCCCTTCATGATCTTCCGTTCTCTGAACCACCGAATCATGGCTTCTTCACACGATATCCCACACCACGGACCGTCTGAATAACTACAGGATTGGCCGGATCAAGCTCCAGCTTTTCGCGTAGATGCCGAATATGTACCATTAAAGTCTTGTCCCCATCCAGATAGGGCTCGTTCCAGACGGCTTCATAGATCTGCTCTTTGGTTCGAATCATGCCCATATGTCGTAGCAGGTAGGCGAAGATGTGGAACTGTTTTCCCGATAAAATAATCTCATCTCCCGTCTCCTCATTGACGATCCGGTTGTCCTTCTCATAGATGGAGAGATGATCCAGCTTCAGGGCAGCATCCGTGGATACCGCCGTTCCTGCCTTACGCAGTTGTACTTCAATCCGGGCAGCCAGTTCATCGGGGTGAAATGGTTTGGTCACATAGTCATCGGCAAAATCAAGACCGTGCAACTTGTCGTCAATGGACGTTCTGGCCGAGAGCATGACAATGGGCACGGCGGGATGTTCTTTTTTCAGTCGCTGTCCCACCGTAAATCCATCCAGCCCAGGCAGCATGACATCCAGAATAATGAGTGAGCAACCGACAGCAGCCTCCGCTGCACCTTCACCACTGCCGAGCCATACCACCTCATAACCGCGCTCCTCCAGATCGGCTCTGACCCAAGTCGCAATTTCCGTATCATCTTCAATATATAACAGTTTGGTTTTCATCCGAATATTCGTTTCCTTTCTGCCCCCATTGGGTTAATGATATATCTGAGCATCATCATGGTAAAAGCTGTCTATAACATATGGATTCATGTCTTGTTGAAACAATGTTAAAGTCCTTTACGTTACCACACATTCTAATTATAGCGTATTCATTAACGTGGGGAATGTCATATTAATCAAGTCTACCAAGTACATACTATATCCACACCTGACGGGAGGAAATTCATTATGCTGCTGGAAGCCATCTATCATCAACCGAAACGAAACTGGGCCTATGCCTATGACCAAGATACAATCCATCTGCGTTTGCGTGCCAAAAAGAATGATCTGACCGAGGTACATGCCCTGACCGGGGATAAATATGCGTGGGATGCAACCAAAGCGCTGGTTCCCCTAACCAAGTTCACCTCTGACTCCATGTTCGATTACTACGAGGGTGAAGTGAAACCTCCCTACCACCGACTCAAATACTCTTTTCTGCTCAAAAGCGGCGAAGATCAGATCTGGATGACCGAGACGGACTTCCAGGAAGAAGAGCCGGACGATCCGGGTCGTATGTTCCAGTTCCCTTATATTCATGCCGGAGCTGTATTCATACCCCCTGCATGGGTTAAGGATGCCGTGTTCTATCAGATTTTCCCTGAACGATTCGCTAACGGCAACCCGGATATTAGTCCGGAAAAGGTAGAGCCGTGGGGCGGCGAGCCAACACCTTTCAATTTCTTCGGCGGTGACCTTCAGGGCGTGATCGACCATCTGGATTACATCAGCGATCTTGGCATTAATGCGATCTACTTCACACCCATCTTCGAAGCCACCACCAATCACAAATACGATACTGAGGACTACCTGCGGGTAGACCGGCACTTTGGTGACGCAGATACCGTGAAACGACTGGTCGAGCTATGCCATGCACGTGGAATTCGTGTACTTCTGGATGCTGTGTTTAACCATTCCGGGAAGACATTTGCGCCGTTTGTGGATGTGCAGAAGAACGGAGAACAATCCAAATATAAGGACTGGTTCCATGTACATGAATACCCGCTGGACGTGAAGGACGGCATTCCTACGTATGAGACCTTCGGATTCGAAGCGCATATGCCAAAGCTGAATACGGAGAATGCCGAGGTTAAGGCCTATCTGCTGGAGGTTGCCGAGTATTGGATCAAGGAAGTGGGTGCGGACGGATGGCGGCTGGATGTCGCAGACGAAGTGGACGATGCATTCTGGCGTGATTTCCGCCGTGTAGTCAAAGCCGCCAATCCGGATGCCTATATTCTGGGCGAAGTATGGAATGAGTCCTCTGCCTGGCTGCAAGGCGACCAGTTCGATGCGTCCATGAACTATCCGTTTACCGATGCCGTAAATGCTTTCTTTGTGAAAAATACAATGCACGCAGAACAGTTCGCGAACTCCATCGGACGACAGTTATCCCGTTATCCGCTTCAGGCCAGCGAAGTGGCGTTCAACTTGCTGGACAGCCACGATACCCCACGGCTGCTCACGCTGTGTGAAGGCGACCAACGCAAGATGAAGCTGGCTGCGTTATTCCAGTTCAGTTACATGGGTGCTCCTTGCATCTATTACGGAGACGAGATTGGCATGGACGGCGAACATGATCCGGGCTGCCGTAAATGCATGGAATGGGACGAAGCGAAGCAGGACCGGGAGCTGCTCGTCTTTTATCAGAAACTAATCTCCCTGCGTCATGCTCATCCTGCCCTGCGTGCAGAAGGCACCGTTCGTTTCCTGCAGGCTCGGCCCGATGGCAGCCAACTGGTATTTGAGCGGCAAAGTGAGGAGGAACGCATTCTGGTTCTGTTCAATCGGTCAGAAGAGACGGCTATTGTCGAGCTGGAGGCTGATGACGAAGAATGGACCGAGTTATTCGGCGGAAACCATCGTACCGCCAAGGAAGATGGCGTACTCGCCATTGAACTGCCTGCGTATGGATATGCCGTACTGAGTACGGCTGTGAGCCAGAACTAGAGTCATAATACACATTCATCTGATATAAGTATCCTATCTTCGCTTCATCTGGCAGCATAAAACAAGCGTCCTGCATAACCCGGATTCGGGTTCGCGGACGCTTGTTTTTGTATTTTTGTATTCGCCGTTATACATAATAATGTCACTGATTTATATATCGGTGGTCCCGGTTCAGCTTAAACCTGAGTATCCTTGTCCACTTGAGCATTTTCCGCCCCACTTGTAGTTGTGTCAGAATCCGCTGGCTTCGACTCCTGCTCAGGCTCGGCACGCTTTGCCTTTGGTTTAGCCAGCTTTTGCATCATTTTGCGGCCGGTTGGCGTCTGGGCCAGTCCGCCCTGGGCTGTCTCCCGATGGCGGCTCGGCATCGCACTTCCTACTTCCAGCATGACGTCGATGACTTCGTCTGACGGAATGGCACTACGCACTCCGGCCAAGGCCATGTCAGCCGCAGCCAGCGCCGTAACCGCACCCAGTCCATTACGGACGATGCACGGGATTTCAACAAGGCCTGCGACCGGATCGCAGATAAGGCCCAGTGTATTTTTTAACGCCAAACCAACGGCATGAACGACCTGTTCCGGTGTACCTCCACGCAGTTCAACCATGGCACCCGCAGCCATGCCGATCGCGGAACCCACTTCCGCCTGACAGCCACCCTCGGCCCCGGAGATAAATGAATTGTTGGCAATAACATAACCAATCGCTCCCGCACAGAACAACCCGTTCACCAAATGTTCGTCCGTCCAGCCAAAACGCTCCTGTGAGCTAATAAAAACACCGGGGATGATGCCGCAGGAACCGGCTGTTGGTGTTGCCACGATCCGACCCATGGAGGCATTCACTTCAGATACACACAGGGCATACGCCATGGCAAGTGCGGAAGCATCTCCTGAGCAAGTCTCACCCTTGCGAATGTACTCGGCCATTTTTTTACCGTCTCCACCCGTTAACCCACTGCGTGATGTCGTATCTTCCGTTAACCCTTTGCGTACCGCTTCCTTCATCACCTGATAATATTCAGACATCTGTTTCACAACATCCGCTTCCGGTGTATTGGTCTCCTGAACCTGCTCCTCGATCATCAGCTGAGCAATGGTTTTGGATTCTGCTGTACAGATCGTATTCAGTTCGTGCAAATGTTTAAACCGCATCCGAATCAACTCCTCTCTTCAAATCGATAACACGAATGTCCAGCACATGGTCCAGCTCCCTTAGACGCCTGAGCATATCGGGATTAGGCACACCATCCATTTCCATCGCGGTAAGCGCTTCGCCATCACGGGCTTTCCGGTCCACCTGCATATACCCGATGTTAACCCCGGATGAACTGATCGTGGACGTTACAGATGCAAGCACCCCTGCTTTGTCCGCATGTCGCAGAACAAGTGTTGGAAACTCACCACTAATCTGAACACGAAAATCATTCATCGCATGCACCGATACACTGCCACCACCAATGGATGCACCGATTAAGGAGCAGGCACGTTCTCCATGCCATAACTCAATTTTGACCGTATTTGGATGAGGAGCAGGCAGGCCACTTGTATAAAACTCAACCTCCATGCCTGCTTCCTCTGCGTATTGCTCTGCATCCGGGATACGTGGATCGTCTGTGACATAGTCCAAAAGACCGCCGATCAGTGCCAGATCTGTTCCGTGCCCCTGATACGTGTCAGCGAATGAACCATATAACGTCAGCCGGGCACGTTCTGGCGTACATCCAAGCCACTGACGAGCAATTCTCCCTAACCTTGCCGCTCCAGCTGTATGTGAACTTGAAGGCCCTGTCATGGACGGACCAATAATTGAGAAAACATCTTTAAATCGCACTTTATAACCCTCCAATTGTATTCGTCATTTCCATCCAGAATCTAATCCATATTGTTCCTTATTTACTGAATGATGACATCAAAAAAGGACAGAAGAAGGCCTCAGGCCCTCTCTCTGTCCTCGATACCTGAGAGTTTCACGATCAGCAGTGTCTCACGACAAGGTGCATTGCCTGCGATTACAGACAAGTTCACCGGTCCCACTGATCATATACCCCTTGGGTGGCGCAGTTCGCGCACTCTCCAGAGTTGCGTCCAACGATGGTACATTTACCTGAGAGATTAACCACTGCGCCGGGTGCGCAGCAGCTTGCTCCTTCGGTGCCTGAATACTAGCCATTGTGCTCGGCTAACCCAGGTCTCTCCCGCTCGTTATCATCCGCTATATGGAACCATTCTGAGCTTATGTCAGAACAGTCATGGAAGTCATTAATTTCTTCTTCATTAAGATTAATCGACCGGAAGATCAGTGTCAACAAACTTAACGATTTCTTTGGGTGTATTTCCTTCATTTCCTATTGAAGCGATGATAACCAGAATATTTTGTCAGCTTTCATTACATTAATACGTTAAAAAGATCTTTTAAACAGCTCATTTCGTTCTACTTCAATCAATGATGTGCTTACTATTATTTATGATATTGTCCATGAAACCGTTCGGGTATTCAGGCAACCATAATCTTTGATCCACACTGCTCACTAACCCATCCGAGTCTGCACATCTGGATTATAAATCACAGTTCATAAAATATGCTCTCGTTCTGTACATAAGGTCTGCAATACTTGCTGCATAGCTTCGGCATGCGATCTTTCATCCATTCGTGCCTCGACTCATTCGCCATCTGAAAGGCATAATAACCCAGTGTAAAAATCAACATGAATCCTTCCATTAATCGGATATCACGATCCGTCAGTGGTGCGATCTGTTTGGTATAACCGGATAAGAATATATCTCGTTCCTCCCGGTTGAATATAAGTGCTGCTCCTCCAGCATCAAAAAGATAGTACCCATACCCGTATAGACAAAAATCAATCATAGATATGCCCTGATCCGTTATCAGCAGATTGTTGCGAGTAATATCCCCATGAATGATCCCCCATGTTCCTGCGTGCTGCGGGTATGTTTCTAACTGTTCATTAATGTTCTCAAACGTCTCACGAAGCAGGTCGAAGTCTTCCGTTGTAAAAATCCCCAGTCGGACGCCTTCCTCTAGCTGCCCTAGCATGACCAAGTTCTCATGGATGTTGCCATATGCCGGCCGCACCTTTGTTCGATCTGTCTGATTCTGCTCACGCCCATATTGATGAAGCATCTGCAGTTGTGCCCCAAGATCATAGATCTGCTCTGTTGTCAGGCGTTCTCCCTGCTGGATGTCCCTTCCCTCAATCCACTCCAGTACTGTACAGCAGATTTCTTTACCCGCTTCACTTTTCCATACCGTGACCCAGTCTCCCGATACATTCCGTACCGGATGCTGCACGCGCAATTCCGTCGTTGCATTTAACTCATGAAGCAGGTTCATCTCTGCCTTCAGAACAGGAAGCGTATGCTGAATGCCTGTCATACTTGTATATGCGGCTTGATGGATACGTAACAGATACTTCTTCCCGCTTGCTTCATCGACGACATGATATGTCAGATTCTCATTGTGGCGAATATATGAAACGACAGGTTTCTCAATAGTGTAGTTCTGTATAATCTGAGCTGCCATATGGTCGTAAGACATCTGATTCGTAGTGATTATCAACATCTCCTTCGAAGTCATGTAAACGTTCTCTTCACACTAAATATCGTAGCATAATGTTTATCCCGCATACAGAAAATCCCACTAAAATTATAAATTAAAAAAGCACAACCCCCGAACAACCGTCCAGGCATTGTGCTTTCTTTTGTCTCTATTATTTCTTAATCTCTCTGTCTATTGCTCTATGTTACACTCCATGATCCAATTAACCGAAACGACCCATAATGTATTCTTGCGTCAGACGATTGTCCGGGTTCGTGAAAATATGCTCTGTATCCCCGTGCTCAACCATACTTCCCAGATAGAAATAAGCTGTATAATCCGAGATGCGCGCCGCCTGCTGCATGTTATGGGTAACAATAACGATCCGCAGCTCCTTCTTGAGCTCGGTAATCAACTCTTCAACTTTACCCGTAGATACCGGGTCAAGTGCAGATGCAGGCTCGTCGAGCAGCAGAATCTGCGGATCAACAGACAGGGCGCGGGCGATACACAGACGCTGCTGTTGTCCACCCGAGAGAGACAGAGCTGACTCGTTCAGCCTGTCTTTCACTTCGTCCCAGAGCGCAGCACGACGCAAGCTTTTTTCCACAATTTCATCCAGTGCCTTCTTACTCTTCGTACCGCGGTAGCGGGGGCCAAACGCGATATTGTTGTAGATGGACTTATGAAAAGGATTCGGCTTCTGCCACACCATGCCAATCTTCTGACGAAGCTTGATTACATCGGTTCCAGGCTCATTCAGGTCGTTACCGTCCATCCAGATATGTCCCTCTGTACGGGAACCGGCAATCTCGTCGTTCATCCGGTTCAACGACCGGAGGAACGTGGATTTACCGCAACCAGACGGCCCAATAAGAGCCGTTACGCTTGCTTCAGGAAACGTCAGGCTAATCTGCTTGACTGCCTGGAAATGTCCATAATATATGCTTAACTGTTCCGTACCAAAAGGTATGGCCATGTTGGTTCCTCCTTATTTCGAAGCTGTCATGCGGCGGAATACAACCCGACCGATCCAGCGTGCACTTAGATTGAACGCCAGCACGAGAATGACAAGCACGGCGGACGCCCCTGCTGCCACTTCTTTGGAATCTGGCCCAATACCTTCACTATTCACTTTCCAGATATGGACAGCAAGTGTCTCTGCCGGACGGAAAGGATTAAGCGGTGATCTTGGACTCGTTGGATTCCAATCTGTAAAGTCCAATGGTGGACTACTCATACCTGCGGTGAACATCAGCGCTGCTGCTTCACCGAAGATCCGGCCGGAAGCCAGGATCGTACCCGTAATCAAACTCGGCAATGCCACAGGTAGCAGAATCGAAGTAATAATCTTCCACTTGGACAGTCCAAGCGCCAGACCTGCTTCCTTCTGTTCCTTCGGAACGGCCCGGAAGGCCTGTTCCGTTGTCCGTACCATCAGTGGCAAGTTAAAGATCGCCAGAGCCAAGGCACCTGAGATCAGGGAGAAACCAAGACCAAATGTATTTACAAGCAATAAGAGACCAAACAAACCGATAACGATGGATGGGAATGATGACAATACTTCAACGACCAGACGAATGAAGCTGGTAATCTTGCCTGGTTTGGCGTACTCCGCCATGTAAATCCCTCCGCCCCATCCGAGTGGAATGGTAACAATCAAGGTCAAGACAAGCAAGAATATGGAGTTGAAGAGCTGTGGACCAATCCCGCCGCCACCCTTAAGCAACTGTGGTGCGCTTGTCAGGAAGTTCCAGCTAATATGCCCAATACCTCTATACATGATGAAGCCAAGCAGACCGAGCAATAGAATAACAATGAACAGGGCCAGTACAACGATAACGGATGTTGCAATTTTATCTACCGTCTTTGCCTTCATTTTCATACCCGGTTTCTCCTTTCAAGCAGGCGAACCAGAATGACGAAGACAAATGTCATCACCAACAGGACAAGCGCCATACTCCACAGTGCATTGTTATGAACAGAACCCATCGTGGTGTTACCCATGCTGAGTGTAATTACACTTGTTAATGTTGAAGCGGATTCGAGCAAGGATGTTGGAACATGCGGTGCATTACCGATAACCATCTGCACAGCAAGAGCCTCACCAAAAGCACGGGCCATCCCCAATACGACACCTGTCAACAAAGCTGGCAAAGTCGTTGGAATAATGACACGGTAGATGGTTTGCCAGCGAGTGGCACCCAGTGCGTAGGAGGATTCTCGCAATCCTTTTGGCAACGCGGACAAGGCATCTGCCATAATACTTGTCACCGTAGGAAGTATCATTACCGCGAGAACAAGACATCCGGCTGCAATCCCGACGCCTGTTCCACCGAAGATACTGCGCAACAAAGGTACGATGACACTCAGACCGATAAATCCGTACACAACGGATGGAATTCCGGACAAGAGCTCAATCGCAGGCTGCAAGATTTTTTTCCCTTTACCCGGTACAATCTCTGTCATGAAGAGTGCTGCACACAGGCCAAGCGGACTTGCGATCAATGCTGCAAGCAAGGTTGTAATGAAAGAACCTGTAATGAACGGCAATGCCCCGTAGAACGCAGGCTCTCCAGTTGGATTCCACGTTTTCCCACCAAGAAATTCACTTATGCTTATTCCATTTTGGAAAAATGTCGATAGTCCCTTGGACGCTACAAAATAAACAATGGAAAACATGACAACGATCAGGAAAACGACACAAATCGACGTATAGATCCGTCCCGTCCACTCTTCCCAATAATGTTTCTCTTTTAAGGGCCGGCGCGGTTTCAACTTGTTATTCATTACCGTTCCCCCTTCGGTCTGTTCCATAACAACCATCCTTCTATAGTAGAATTAATGCAAAATATGGGATTATTTTAGAGCAAACCGCGTAAAGAGGCGGGACCTAAGTCCGCCTCTTTCGCTGTATGCGCAAGTTCAAAGATTACTCAACCACATTACCTGCTGCATCGCGTTTTACTTTCATACCTGACATTGGAATGTATCCAAGTTCTGTCACGTCGTTTTGTTGAATTTCGTCACTCAAGATGTAGTCCAAGAATGCTTTTGTTGCTGCATCAGGCTCACCTTTTGTGTACATGTGCTCGTAAGCCCATACTGGATAAGTTCCTGCTTCTACGTTCTCAACTGTTGCTTCTACACCTTCGTATTTCAACACTTGCAAGCTGTCATCCAAGTAAGACAGGGCGAGGTAACCAATAGCACCTGGCGTTTCAGATACCAATTTTTTTACGTTACCAGAAGAATCTTCTTGAATCGAACCTTGGATATCATCCATTTTCGCACCCAATGCATACTTCTCGAAAGTTGCACGAGTACCTGAACTACTTGGACGGTTTACAATAACGATTGCTTGATCCGCACCACCAACGTCTTTCCAGTTCGTTACTTTACCGGAGAAGATGTCGATCAGTTGTTGCTTCGTCAAATCTTCTACCCCTGCATCTTTGTTGCTAACTGGCGCCATGGCTACTACTGCTACTTGATGGTCAACCAATTCTTTTACTTTGGCTTCGTCCTCCAGTTTCTCTTCTGCAAATACATCAGAGTTACCGATTGTAGCTTGTCCGTCAGATACTTGTGTCAAACCAGTACCACTACCGCCACCTTGAACTTGAACCGTTACGTTCTTATATTCATCAACTGCCATAAATTTCTGTCCAGCTTGTTCTACCAGAGGTAGCAATGCTGTCGATCCGACTGCCAGAATGTTACCGCTAAGCTCAGTAGCAGCTTCTCCTGATCCATTGCTTGCGGCACCCTCTGTACCAGCGTCATTTTTCGATCCGCATGCTGCGAGAACCAGTACGAACGTTAAGGTCATCAAAATAAACGGCAACTTTTTAAACATGTTTTGTTTTCCTCCCCCAATGTAGTGATGGCGTTTTGTGAATTTGTTTGTTCACCATCAACTCTTTACTCATTGTAGTTTCGGTATGTCATCTTAAAATCAGTGTTTTGTAAACGCAATGTTAAAAATATCGGCTGTATATTGAAATATCTGGGATTTAATCAAGCCCTGAAGAGGTCGCTTCGGGAACGGACGTTGTTTCAATCCGTATTGTGAAGTAGCTCATACCATGAGTGGCCGTTCCGGTTACGGATCGTTCTTCTGATCGCTGTTGTCTCCAAATTTCTTTGATTAATAATTTTAATTGTTGTAATTAGGAGACAGCTTATGCTTCCGATGCAGCTTTCTTACAGAAAGCTTTCAGGCGAACGCTTCGCTTCTTCAGAATCGATTTTGTTCCCTTCGCTGTGTCAGCGCTCGTTGGATCTCAGGCATTTCAATCTCCTGCCTGGGGAGTAGGCAAAGAAGGCCAGCCCTACAATGGGCTGGCCTTATGTAAATGCTTAACTGCTTAATTGAAATAGAGAATTCAATTCTTCTATAGAAGAAACAAAAAAACTGCCTCACTGCCAGTGCTTAGCACCAGCTGTGAGAGCAGCCTTTTACATTACAATAGACTATCTTATTAATGCTTAATGTAAATCTAATTTTACTAACCCAGAATCCATAACCACAATGCCAACCCGGCTAGGGTAATTAACAATGTCGGAATGGTCAGGATGATGCCTGCCTTGAAATAATACCCCCATGTAATCTTCACACCTTTGCGGGATAACACATGCAGCCACAGCAATGTGGCAAGAGATCCAATCGGGGTCATTTTGGGACCCAGGTCGGAACCAATGACATTGGCATAGATCAATGCTTCCTGAATAATACCTTCGGTATGCGCGCCCTGGATGGCTAGCAGGTTAATCAACACGGTCGGCAGGTTGTTCATCACCGAGGATAATACAGCAGCGATGATGCCCATCCCGAGCGAAGCAGCCAGCAGACCATGCTCTGCTATGGCATCCAGCCAGCGGCTCAGATGATCCGTTAACCCTGCATTACGCAGTCCATATACGACGATATACATGCCTACCGAGAACACCACAATCGACCAAGGTGCTTCCTTGATTACGCGTTTCAGATCAACAGCCTCGCTCTTGCGTGCCAATAAAGCGAACAGCAGCGCAACAGAGCCAACGATAACCGACACGGGAATCGGCAGAAACTCACTGGATGCATAGGCCACGAGTAACAGCCCAAGCATGAACCAAGCGATTCGGAACATCCGTGGATCACGTATCGCTTCCTTCGGATCACGCGCTGCTGAAATATCATAGCGAAGAGGTATGCTTTTGCGATAGAACAAAAACAACATCCCCGTACTCGCTACGATTGAGAACAGATTGGGCACAACCATGCGTACCGCATACTCCACAAAGGTAATACCAAAGAAATCGGCCGATACAATGTTAACCAGATTGCTGACGACCAGCGGTAATGATGTGGTATCCGCGATAAACCCACTCGCCATCACAAAAGCCAGTACCATACGCTCATCAAACTTCAATGCACGCACCATCGCCAGCACAATTGGCGTCAGAATGAGCGCCGCACCATCATTCGCGAACAGAGCAGACACCGCCGCTCCCAGCAGAATGGAGTAGAAAAACAGTCTGCGACCGTCTCCTCCAGCCAGCCTCGCCATATGAAGGGCAGCCCATTCGAAGAAACCCGTCTCATCGAGAATGAGAGAAATCATAATAATGCCGACAAAGGCCAGCGTTGCATTCCATACAATGGATGCCACATCCGAGGCATCGTTCAAGCTGACGACTCCACACAACAGGGCAAGTAATGCCCCACCCGAGGCTGTCCAACCGATGCCCAACCCACGGGGTTGCCAGATTACCAAGGTGATTGTCACTACAAAAATCAGTATTGCTACGTATACCATAAAGCCTCCTGCTGTACCCTGTATCAATATATTATTCGTTAATTCGATCTTATATTGTTAGATTACACCGCTATATGCGCGGAATAACCAGACGATATATTTATACAGGGCTACAGGAACATTGTCTATCTTTATTTTCTTCTATTATAAAATGTGTGGTAAATTGTGGTGTTGAAATGCTAGGATTTACTCTTTGCCCTTATCCTTCGGCGTATCCTCCACCATCTTGAACATGCCAAGTAATCCTTGCAATTGTTCTGCCATACTGTTCAGATGTGCCGACGATGATGCAATCTCTTCTACCGATGCCAGTTGTTCTTGCGAAGATGCAGACACGGATTCTGTATTTGCAGCCGATTCCTGCGTCACATTCGAAATATCACTCATTGCCTTGGCAACGTGGGATGCACCACTCTCCAGTTGCTTCGTTGTTGCGGACAAGTCATCCAATGTATGAACCGCATCTTCCACCGCCTCCCGAATCTGAGCAAAGGATTGTCCTGACGTATTCACGGCCTGAATTCCTTCTCCTACCCGAGTCTGAGCCGCATTCATGGCGATTAAAGCGGCATCCATGTCCTGACGGATATTATGAACCACCTCACCAATCTGCGCTGCCGAACTTCCGGATTCTTCTGCCAGTTTGCGTACCTCACCGGCTACAACTGCAAACCCACGACCCGCATCCCCCGCTCTTGCTGCTTCAATAGAAGCATTTAATGCGAGCAAGTTCGTTTGTTTGGAGATGGATGCAATGACATCAACCATGCTACCAATCTCAACGGAACGGGCATTCAGAGATTGAACCACCGTTCCCAGCTGCTCCACTGTTTCCTGAATACTGTTCATCTGCTCCACAGCCTGTCCTGCTGCCTCATTCCCAGAAGAAGCCGCTCCGGACGTATGCCGCATATTGGCCGTAATCGATTGCACACGCTCCGACATCATTCGAACATCTTCTGCCATTCGGCTCATCTGTCCCGATCCGTCTTTCACGCTGTTTACCTGCTGCTCTGCACCTTCAGCCAGTTCCTGAATGGCCTGTGTTGAATGTTCAATCGCTTTGGTGGTTTGTTCTGCACTGGCAGACAACTCTTGAGAAGAAGCAGATACCTGCTCTGTCGTTTCCTGTACGCCCAGAATCATCATACGCAGGTTATCAACCATACGCTCAAAATACTTCGCAAGTTCTCCGACTTCATCTTTACGTCCTGTTTCCATTTTCACGGTCAAGTCACCTTTACTTACAGCTCTGGCTGATTCCTGCAGTCGTTTAATTGGACGCAGCATGGAGCGTGTAAACCAGATAATAAAGAGGAGTGTAAGGAACGTAGCCGCCAGAATAACAATAAATGTGACCATGCGGATATCCTTACTTGCATTAGTTATTTCACTCTTGAACATCGTGCCGGCAATTTTCCAGCCTGTTGCTTCATTTGTTGAAAAAATCATCATCTTCGGTTGATCGTTGAACACATAATCGAATTGACCTTCTGGACCTTCATACATCTCATCCAGCAAGCCACTCGTTTCCGGCGTACCTGCATCTGCTACAGGGGATACGACATAGTTTTTGTTTGCATCCATAATAATAACGTAGCCTTCTTTACCTACCTTAATGGATGCCTGCTCTTGCAGGTCTGTCAGGTCCAGAGATAAACCGATAACACCGGATTGATCCTTTAATGTTTTGGAGATAAATACAACTGCAACACCATCGGTATTAACAGACACAGCTGATACAACAGCTGTACCTGGCTTGTCCATCGCTAGTTTGTACCACTCCCGCTCCCTAGGATCATATGCATCTCCCCGTGTGCTGCTCGCTGTTGGTTTACCTCGAACCATGACTCCATCTGTTGTTCCTACAAAAATATTCATGGCATCAGGATGCAAGCCCAGGTATTGCTCCAGCTTCACCTGAAGCTCAGGACTATCGTTCTCCCCTTTGATCAGGCTCGGATCAAGGGCATCCGCGAAATAGTTAATGTCATGAATCTTGTAATTCACTTGGCTTTCTACAATGGTATTGGCAGTGCTCACACTTTGCATGGCACTATCCACTAATTGTTCTTGTATGCCATCTTCAGCCATCGTTAGTGTGATCAAGCCGATTGCCAAACTTGGCAGGAGTAGAACGGCCAGGAAGGAGACCAATAGTTTGTTCCTTATATTCCAGACAAAACCTTTCTTTTTCTTCTTTTTATTTTGATTATGTTTTGGTTTGGCAGGTTTCGCTGCTTTCATTGGTTTATTATCCTGAGTTTCACTCATGTCTTTCTCCCCCTCAAAATGTAAAAATGCCCTCTTTCTTTGTATGTATGGATCAATCTAAAAGGCTTATCTTATATATCGGCTAAATGAGGGTTTTTATTTGAGAGAAAAATGTGCAGGCACGCCAAACAAGCCACCTCTGATCAGAAGCGACTTGTACAAGGTACAGGTTACTAATTATTCCATGAATTAGATGAAGTATTGGAGTACGGACCGCCTGGCGGTTGTGCCGAGGGTTTACCAAAATAGTAGCCCTGGGCAAGCTCAATACCTATGGAACGACAGAATTCAAACTCTTCCATCCGTTCAATCCCCTCGGCAAGGACTTGCCCTCCAAATCGACTCGACATCTCAACAATATGAAGAATTTGCTGTTGTTTGGTCGAATCCTGATCACAACGGTCAATAAGACTTCGATCTATTTTGACAAAATCCGGTTCTAACCGATTCATCAACTCTATTGTCGAATATCCGGCACCCACATCATCCAGTGCAACCGACATTCCACGGGAACGATATACCTCAAATATTTGCTGTAAGATGGGCATATGCTGAATCTGCTCTGTTTCCACGACTTCAAACACAAAATCTTTAGGGTCCAGCGAAAGGCGTTCAATCGCTTCAAATGTATGTGTCAGACAATATTCGGGATTATATATGGAGGAAGGCAGGAAATTTACGAAGCGTTTGACACCATGCGGCAGAAAAAGGGCACTGGTCTCAATAGCAGTAATACGCGCCAATCGATCCAGAAAAGAATGTAGTCCGGTCTCACGCGCAACTTCAAATAATTCATAGGAACTGAAGGATTTTCCATTCTCAGCAGGACGAAGCAAAAACTCATATCCGATAATCTGCTCCGATGCATCAACGATGGGTTGCATATGACTGCTGAATTGATGCTCCAGAATAATGGAAACAAGCTCCGCATGTTTGAAACGGGACTCCTGCATGGTTAGACTAATCCAGCTTTCTTCATTAGCCTGTTCGTATATAGGCATAATCTGAACAGTTAGGGAATCACGTAATGTCGGATCAATTTCGCCGATCTTTTCTATTAAGCTCTGAACCGTCTCCAGATTCGAAAAATGCATCCACATCATGTCATCCGACGTCTCGATAAGTCTTCCCGGCGTTTGTAGCGCTTCCAGCAAAGCGGGGGAAATGGGACGCAAGTACAAGGTACCTTGGCCCTCTATAGGATAGATTGGACTGCAGCCACTGCAATTCATGTAGGACCCCCCTTGCCAATTTAGATTCCATGTCCATTAATGTTCACTTGTATATACCCAAAGTTTGTAAATATTATATCATGGGTCTTAAAATTAATCTCTACTGTTTTGATGACTTCCTGTATGACGGTTCTTGGAACAAATATATTCAAATTTGCAGAAAAAAAGACCGACAGTCTGATGACTGTCGGTCTCCTCACCACTTATTAAACTTTAAGAAGCGGGAATCACGATTTTCTGTCCAACTTTCAGGTTATGCACATTTGAGATTTTGTTAGCTGTCGCAAGTTTGCGCCAGTCCACACCATATTTCAAACCAATGCGGTACAGGTTATCCCCTTTTTTCACTACATATACAACCTTGTTGTTGGTTGCCGGTTTCTCAGGTTGTGGCTTAGGCGTCGGTGTTGGCGTTGGTTTAGGCGTTGGAGCTGGCTCCGTACCTGTTTCAGGTGTTGTCGTTGCTTCACCTGTCAGTTTCAAGCCATACTCTGCAAAACCTTCATTGTTTGTACCGATGAATGACATCGCCGGGTTCGCTTCAACCAGACCTTTCGCATCCGGGGAAGAAGCAAACACAACTTCAAGATCATTCAGTGCTGCTGCGGTTACACCAGCAGATGGTTTAATTGGTGCCAGGGACCAGTTGCCGTCCGCTGCCGGATTAATCGTTTTATTCTCACGGATGTAGTCGATGATCACTTGACGGTTCTCATCCGGTGCAGCCAGAACGATCCGTTTGCCGTCCGGGTTAGCCAGTTTGGATGAAGAAGCACGGTAGTTATTTGTCGCTACAATGAATTTTTGAGCTGGGTCAACCGGTTTTCCGTTAAAGCTCAGGTCCTTGATCCGGCTTGCGGATGCATTAACGATCGTAGCTTTGCTATCGTATTTGGCTGGTTGCGTCACATCAATCTGATACGTTACACCATCAATAACATCGAAGTTGTACGTTGGGAAGTCATTGTTGATCAGTTGTTGTTGTCCACCTTTAGCCGGGTCGATCTGGTTGAACTGGCCTGCAGACCATTCCAGCCATTCTTTCAGTTCTGCGCCGTTAACCATTACAGCATGTACCGTATTTGGATATACGTACAGGTCAGCAACGTTTTTGATCGCAATGGTGCCTTTAGGGATATTCGTGTAATACGAAGCGCCTGAACGTCCACCGGCTTTGAATGGTGCACCTGCTGACAATACAGGGATTTTCTCATATTCCGTACCTTGCATATGTTTTTCGACATACCATTTCTGTGCATTCGTTACGATCTGAATGGATGGATCATCCTGAACCAGAGCGAAGAAGCTGTTAATAGGTGCAGTCGTTTCGCCCACCGGACCACGAACATACTCCAATGTACCTTCATGCTCTTCATGAACCGCATCAATGATGTCCTGATCAGCCTCTACTAATGGTTTTTTGTTGGCTGTGTCATAGATTGGGCGTGCTTCCGTTTTGGAATCCACCACTTTCCATTTGCCATCAACCAGCTCCAGATCCAGGTCGATGATACCAAGATGATCACCCCAGAACCCTGGTTCTACAGCAGGAACGCCATTAATTGTACCTTTCTCAAGGTCTACCCCTTTTTTGCCGGCAAAATCAGCACTTGGGAATACTTTGTGAGCATGTCCAAACAGAATCGCATTAATGCCTTCTACCTGGCTCAGGTACAGTACTGAGTTCTCCATCAGATCCGTTTGAGGGATATCCTCAAATCCGGAGTGAGGGATGGCTACAATAATGTCGGCACCTTCGGCCTTCATTTTTGGAATGAATTTTTTCGCGGTAGCAATAATATCCTTGGCGATCACTTTACCTTCAAGGTTAGCGCTATCCCACTGCATAATTTGAGGCGGCACAAATCCGATCACACCCACTTTGATCGTATGTTCTTTGCCAGTCTCATCCGTTACTTTTTTATCCAAAATCTCATACGGTGTGAAGTAATTCTTGTCATTTGTCTCATCATCATCACCATCGTCTACATAGACATTGGCATTAATGTAAGGGAAGTTTGCTCCCTCCAGCGTCATGTCCAAGAAATCCAGACCATAGTTGAATTCATGGTTACCGATGTTACCTGCATCATAATCGAGCAGATTCATCGCTTTATATACAGGGTGAGTCTCACCCTTTTTCAGTGGATCAATTTTCGCAGAGTAGTCTCCCAGCGGATTCCCCTGAATCAGATCCCCATTATCAAACAGCAGGCTGTTCTTCGCCTCGTCACGGGCTTTCTTAATCAGTGTAGCTGTTTTGGCAAGTCCATACTGGTCTGTCTCTTTGTCGGAATAGTAGTCATAGTTAACCAGATTGGTATGAATGTCTGTGGTTTCCATGATCCGCAGTTTAACTTTGGCAGCATCCGCAGCCGATACAGGTACCGGAAACACCGCAAGCACGTTTAATGCAACCAAAGCGGCAGTCAGGCTTGATAATACTTTTTTACTCGTTTTCAAAATAACCCCTCCCGGTTATGTACATTGAATCATGCATTAATGGGCAAACGAAGAGCGCAGAAAAAAGATAGATTTCATGGGTTGTGCGTACTGACGCTCTGATGACATGCATCGGAATTTCAGGTAAGTTTATCTCACATGAACATCTATTTATGTCTGTGCTTGTCGTTTACATTCCAAATCATAACGCAATGTTCAGCCATTGAAAAGCATTATTTTTTACATTACACGCACATACCTAGGCGAGTTTACATTATCATGCGTGATTTCGACAATTTTTTCAACATTTTAGTAGGTATATAGTGCTTATTATCTTTAAAATACGTATATTACATGTGTCTTACATGTATGTCCAATTATGCGTTATTCATCCATACCAAAAACCGTGAAACCATAATGGCTTTCACGGTTGGATTAAACTCTGCGCGTATTTTCGCATAAGGACGCTACTTTGCAGAGGTTATGTTCATATTCGGATTATTGTTCCCACACATGATGTTCATGATCTTTCCCTGTGTATTCAATACGAGTAGGGGTAATGTCCAGAATGACATAGTTTGGATCATTAGGTCCATCGAACCACGCCTTCAGTTCGTCGTTCCACACTTGCTCACGCAAGCCTTCGTTCTTTGTCACTTCACAGGTTCCTTCAATCTCAACTACTTCCTTGGAACCACCAGCCTCATAACCAAGTAGCAGGCTAACATTCGGATTATTCTCCAGTTCCTCTACTTTGTGTGTACGGCGGTTCGTTGCCAGATGAATGTTCAGTCCTTCGTTGAAAAGCGCCATATAGCGGGATTTCGGTTTACCATTCTCCACAGTGGAGAAGCTGCAAAAAGGGTTGTTTTCCAATGCTTTTACAATGTTTTGTTCCAATTCAGTCTGGTTCATGGGAAGTGCTCCTTTCGGTTTTGGAGGTATATTGGAAGGACTCTTGTAGGCGGCCGTTTCGGGTACGGATCGTTCTTTGGATCGCTGTTATCTCTCAATGATCCTGATCTCTTCCTCATATGCATTGGATTAAAACCGATTCACACTGGCACTACGATGACAGAACAACCTTCCAATCGCTGTTATCCCCAGATTTTTTTGATTCCCTTTTTCTAAAGGGAAAATCCGGTGATAAAGGCGAGCGCTTCGCTTTTTCAGGTTTCTTCTGTCCTCTCCGTTATCGTGTGAATGCTTAATTCCAAAGGATATATGATTGAAAATCCAAGATACATGCGAACACTTCGCTTCCTCAGAATCGATTCCGTCCCCTCCACTACGTCTACCGTTCTCCCAATTAAGGTTGATTAATAAAAGTACAAAGAGAAGTGTAATTGTTACTATCTCTTTTTGTTTAATGACAGTTCATTAATCGCTTATAACTAGAGACAGCTTAATGCAACTCTGTAATAAGCCTGTACTTATAGTGTACCCACCTCACCTATGGTGAATCCCTTAAACCTGTACGCAAACGTGACAAAATCGGCAAAGCTGATTATTAAAATGTTTACATAAAGGGATTATCCCGTATTGTTCCTAGGATCTTTTTAATTCAGATCTCCAAGATAGATTGATGAAGAATCCGATTTAAGAAGCAATTCGCCAATTGTTTTTGGATATAAACGAATCTGGGACAGCTCTTCAAGTGCAATCCATTCCACAGCGACTTGGTGGTCGTCTGGATTGGAGCCTTCAAAAACGGTTGCCTCCGGATCTATCAGGCTGCACGCAAAATAAAATTCAACCTGGTGGATGTCTGCATCCCACTCGGCGAATTCATGATTTTTTCCGATATACTCCCGGATATGTAACAGCTCTCCCACGTTCACGGCCTGACCAATCTCCTCCAGACATTCGCGCGCGACCGCATCCTTGAGTTCTTCACCTTTCTCCTGTCCTCCACCTGGGAACACATAAGCAGTACCATATTGATCTTCCAGCCGGATGACCAACAATTGTCCATTCTGCACAATGACAGCTTTCGCCGAGTTGCGTATGGGTTTCATTCTGTTCATTCACTCCTTGTCATTCCAAGATTTCAAAGTTCAATCCGAACAACCTGATACTACTAATGTTCTGCTGAACAGGCGTATCATTCTGTTGTATGCACGGATAACTTAATGCCTTCCGATTCCAGCACACGACGAACCTCTTGAGCAAATGCGAGAGCATTCGCTCCGTCACCGTGGATACAGACCGTCTCTGCCTTAATGGGAACCAGCGTACCGTCCGTGGATACAACCACGCCGTCTTTTACCATCTGGAGTACTTGAGCAATCGCTTGTCCCGACTCTTCAATGACAGCTCCTGCTTGGCTTCGAGAGGTTAGCTTACCATCCGCCCCATAGGTTCGATCTGCAAACACCTCGCTCACACTGCGAATACCGATGCGATCCGCAGCGTGAATCAACTCACTACCCGCCAGACCATACAAATACAGGTCAGGCTTTACTTGATAGATCGCCTCGGCGATGGCTTCAGCAAGCTTTGCATCTTCTGCGGCCATATTGTATAAGGCACCATGTGGTTTTACGTGATGCATGTGCCCCCCACTTGCACGGACAAAGGCATCCAGCGCACCCATCTGATATACCACCATGTCATATGCTTCCCGTGGGGTAATGTCCATACGTCTTCTGCCAAACCCTTGCAAATCCGGCAACCCGGGGTGGGCTCCAATCGCAACGCGATGCTCCAATGCCCTCTCCACCGTCAGCCGCATTGTAGCCGGGTCTCCTGCATGAAACCCGCAGGCAATATTGGCTGATGTAATCAAGGGTAGAATGGCTTCGTCCGACAGAGTACGATATATACCATAACTTTCGCCCAGATCACAATTGATATCCAAGGTTTTGGGGGTATTCATTAAGTGCCCTCCATTCCTGCCATTCTTCTGCGTATCAGCTTATCCATGAGCTGCATATTGATTTCCTGTTCCATATACAACTGTCCAGCTTGATCATGCATAATCTTTTTAAAAGAAATTTGGGTTCCTGGCCTAGCCTGAGCCAGGATAGGTATATCCACCCGAGCTACCTGTGCAATGACAGGATAACCTCCAATCGTCTGATGGTCCGCCATCAAGATGATGGGCTGGCCATCAGGTGGCACCTGCACTGTGCCATAGGTAACGGCTTCTGACAGCCGATCCAGGGCCTGATCCAGCTCCAGTCTGGAGCCTTGCAAGCGATAGCCCATCCGATCGGATTGTGAAGTGATCACGTATTTTTCGGCATAGAATTGTCCCAGACTTTCTTGGCTGAACAGCGAACTATCCTTGCTCTCCATCACACGAATAACAGGTTGCCCATAATAGTCAGGTCTTTCCCGTTCAGATAAAAGCCACGCAGGCGCCAATATTCGGTGGTCCCGCTCACTCTCCTTTACCTGCTGCTCCATACGCTGCATCCAACCTTGCGCTTCACCAGAAGGTTCACCTATGGATAACAGATCCCCCACGCGTAAGGCTCGCCCATCCATACCGCCAAGACCTGTCTTGAGGTCTGTACTTCGACTGCCCATCACTTCAGGCACAGCTATTCCACCCGCAATCGCCAGATATCCACGCAAACCATGACGACATTGACCAAACTTCAGTACACTTCCAGCCCGCACCAGCACCGGACGCCACAAAGGTACAGGCAGATGATCCACCGTTGCCGTCAGATCGGCCCCACATAATGAGATAAGCTGGCTCTCCTGAAATCGAAGCTCTGGCCCTGTCATCGTCATCTCAAGCACTGCCGCATGTCGGGAGTTGGCCACAAGCATATTGGCTGCTCTGGCTGCAAAGGTGTCCATGACCCCGCCAGGATGAATACCATACCGGCGATAGCCGGTTCTGCCTTCATCCTGAACGGTAGATATCAGACCAGGGCGAATCACTTCGATACTCATCGTTCGCCCTCCTTCCGCTTCAACGCCAGATAGTCCTGCATCGTAATCTGTTCAAATCGAACCCGATCACCTGCTGCCAGCAAACTCGGTACGTTCTCATCCGGCCGAAACAACTGGAGTGGCGTTCGTCCAATACATTGCCATCCTCCGGGTGTGTCCACTGGATAGATTCCCGTCTGTTTGCCACCGATACCTACTGTGCCCGCCTCAACCCGAAGCCTTGGCGTTGCCCGTCTGGGCGTAGCAATCTGTTCAGACAACCCGCCGAGATACGGAAAACCCGGTGCAAATCCAATCATATGTACGAGATAATCCCCGGATGTATGAATCGCAATAACGTCTTCTGGGGTCAGTCCATGTTCACTGGCAACGTAGTCCAGATCAGGCCCCCACTCGCCACCATAACATACGGGAATCGTGACCGTTCTGGGTTTGTCTTGGACGGATTCCTTCATTTGATTCAACTGCTGAAGCAGAATACGGCATAACTCGGGGTACGGGGAGATGAACGGATCATAAAATACTGTAACGGACGTATATGAAGGCACCCATTCGATCATGGCTGACAGAGTGCATTTTTCCAGCAAAGCACATACAGACATCACTCTGCGTTGCACCGCGTCAGACAATTGATCTCCGCACTGAATGATAACTGCTGTCTCACCCAGCGGAGATAAGATTTCTTCCGTCCATGCATACGTCAATTTGGTCATGCGCCATCTCCCCTTTTGTCCACACGTTTAGCGTATCGTTATTTATCTCTCTCCAATGCCTGCAATACCAGTGAACGAACCAACGAAAAAGGCTCGTCTTCTTCTGTACGTATCGCGAGATACAGTGTCTGCAAAAACAGACGCACATTCAGGCTCCTATGACTGGTTTCCAGAAGTGATCTGTTCACCGCCTGATCTCCTTGATGAAGGGAATCGATCCATACCGTAATATCCTTTGGCTCCAACAGATTGCGACGCAGAATGGTAATTACAGCATGCACTATTCGCTGATCTTCATCATGGATGTAAACCACACTTGATTCCGTTATTTTCACAGTGAGTGCATGCAAAAGTTCCAGCAGATCCGTTCGCTCCAGATATGGCGATTGTGCCAAGTCTTCAACCGCATCCGCCGCGTGTGCAGGGGCATGCGCCCAGCCCTTATTATCAGCGTAGCCGCGAACATCTTTTTCACGTTCCAGATATGTAGTCAACCGATGATGAATCCCTGCGATATCCTCTTTGTCCAGGAAAGGTCGCTGACGATCCACATTCAGAATTGGAGGCAGTAACAATACGGAGAACGTCCGCGTAAACACACTATCCGTTCCCTGCTCTCCGATCCCATAGCACAGGTGCTGATCGTCCAGCGCCAACTGCAACACATGCCTTAGCTGATCTACCGAAAATACACCCTGTCCAATCCAGGTTGCAAACGTAACATAGATCAATTCATCCCGCAGGACAGGGTCAGTACTACCAATATGCTGCATCATATGCAGTGCCAATTCGTAAGGCTGTTCTTCATGATCAATGGAATGATTAGACGACTGAATATGCTGTAATTTTTGTTTTAACGTCAGAGCATCCATCTATTAAGACTCCCTGGGCGAATTCAAATGCACGCTGCAATTGTATAGTTCGCATTGCCACGTATCATCTTTCTTGGCAATCCGGGTAATGGATGTGTTGGACAGCTTCACGCTGATATCAAGCTCAGGCACCAGACCTCGCAGTGTATTCCGCAGAACGGCTCCGTGACTGACAACGATCACTCTTCCATCGGGGTGCTGCTGTACAATATCTTCAAGCACCGCACTGCCTCGAACAGTCCCTGCATCTGCAAGCTCACGTCCCAGATCCAGAGTACTCCAGTCCACTCCCCACTTGGCTAACCGTTCCTCTTCCGTCGTTCCTTCGACCTGTCCTCCGCCCATCTCGCGAAGTCTAGGGTCCAGATGAATCTCTTGAATACCCAAGCGATCACCAATGATGCGAGCCGTCTCACTTGCACGCTCCAAGTCACTTGCATAGATGGCATCCCAGGATTCTTCGGCTAGTCTCGCAGCAAGTAAAACGGCCTGTTCCCTGCCATCCTGATCCAGCGGGTTATCCGTCTGCCCCTGCGAACGTTTTTCCTTATTCCACGCTGTGCTTCCATGGCGAATCAATGCAATTTGAGTCATTGTTGTTCCTCACCTTTTTCTATATGAAGTTCATCTTCTGTAAAATGTTTGCGTGCCTTCGGCTTGGCAAATTTGCCGCCATTATATTGAGAAGACCCGTTTCTCGGAATGGAGAGACTGTCCCAAGCTGTTTCTTTAAGCATTTTCGCGGCAAATACAATCTGCCCGACATGATACGGATAATGCGCCAATTGCCGAATAATTGCCTCCATGACGGTATGACCTTCATTTCGAATGTATATGATATGAGACAATTGTTCCGGGGTAAACGAACGAATGGCTTCGAGTAGGCATGTCCAGCCTTCTTCCCATTTAGCGAGCAACTCTTCCCGGGATGTAATATCATTCACGAATTCAGCATCTCGCTCACGCCACGGTTTCTCACCATCTGTTGTCAGTACATCCGTCCAACGGGACAGCATATTGCCCCATAGATGTTTTACAATTACCGCAATGCTGTTCGCGTCTTCATTCCAGGATTGAAACAATTGCTCGGACTCCAGTTGTGCCATGGCTTTTTCCCCGAGCTGCTTGTAATACAGGAATTGTTTCTCCGCTGTCTCCAGAAAAACCTGATTCATATCCATCCGTTAACCACCCTTCGGAAAAGTATGTTGTCCCCTGATCACGTCCAAACAGAAGAGTCACATGTTATTTATTCAGGAAATGAGAATGTGCCGTCTGCATTCGGTTCAAATGGAATGACTTTGCGCACAGCATCCAGATTGAGTTCTCCATAGATATGTGGAAATAGCTCATTCAATTCGTAGAGATCCTCATATACCAGTTCCGGCTTCAACGCCTTCTCATCAATACTAAGTAATAATAAATCCGTGCGGCCTGCATAATATTGCCCGGCTACCCATGGGATCTGTTCCTTGGTGGAACAATGAATGAATCCGTCCGTCTCTAGGCTATCTGGTGCATACTCACTTCCCTTTGACACTTGCTCCCACAACGAACGGGAAATAATACTATAGATCATGGTTCCGCCTCCTTCAATTTCTGCGATGTACCCTATGTGTCATTGGAAGTATTATAGATCATCCCGGATACGGGAGTACACTTTTTGATCCGTAAATACACCTTTGATCTTCAACTGTTTGCGTAACAAACCTTCGTACGACATGCCCAGCTTCTCCATTACGCGTGCAGAGCCTATGTTGCCTGCATTACATTTCCCCTCCAACCGATTGCAGTCCAGTTCCCGAAAGCAATAATCCACGATAGGTTGCATCGCTTCTGCTGCAAGCCCCTTACCCCATTGACTGCTGGCTATCGCGTATCCCAGTTCAGCACTCTGCATGGGTTCGTTGAGATGAAAGACGCCCCCCCTCCCGATCAAGGTCCCTGTTTCCTTCAGGACAAAAGCCCAGATATGTACCGTTTTCCGTTCATAATTATCCAGTACCCGCTGAATATATTGAATTGAATCCTCCACCGTCTCATGACAGTTCCACAAGCTTTGCTGACTCACTCGCGGATCAGAGGCAAATGCATAATATTCATCGAGATCATCCATGGCAAGGCGTCTCAGCTTTAACCGCTGTGTTTCGAATTCCGGCGATTCGGCAAAAAGTTTTTCTACATTCATTCAGCACACCTCCATGATTCACTTGATTTCATGATCCAGCCATCTTATTTCTCAGGAAATAACGATCTATCATAACCATGCACAGAATACCGACCGAATATCGAATCAGATCGATTAACAGAAAACCATGTCCCAGAATAAGAGCACCTAATACGGTTGAGCGTATCTCAATTAGCCAAGCCGTCTGAATCAACTGCGAGAACTCAATCATCCAGCTGAATACGCAGCTCAAACACATCGCCCATACCAAGCTGCGATGAGGCCACACCATGCGTACTCCGAAATAAATCATGCCCGCCCATAATGCATCCCCGAAATGTTCATGTACCCAACCCGGCATTCGTTCACCAAAGTGTCTGGATGCGAGTCCTGCCGCCATGGTCATCATGACTGCGAAGAAATAGATCAGCCTGTCTCTGATAAGTACGCTTTTCAATCAATCACACGCCTTCATCAAGCACTTGTAAAATAAATTGCGTTTTGGCAGCGGTATACGATTCCCTATCTTCCTTGTTCTCATCAGCAAGCTTCGTCTTCAGGACGGCGTAAGCTTCCACCAGATCTGGGCGTTTTCTCAGCACATCCCGAAACTGAATTTGACGATCCCAGCGTTCTTCTCCCGGGCGCATTAGATGAAGGTGTACAGCTCTCTTTCCATCCTTAACCCTGACGCAGAATCGTCTGTACTCCCGTCCATCCAGTTCAGGCGGAACGTAATTCCAGCCCGCCGGATTCAGCTGATCGGCAATCAGATCCATGTCGTCCCATGACTGTACCTCTGCCATCAGATCAATAATGGGTTTGGCGGGTAACCCTGGAATGGACGTGCTTCCTATATGTTCGAATTGATGGATATTAAACTGCTGTAGAAGACGTTTGAGTTGCCGGATTTCTTCCTGAGCCTGTGCGTCCCAGTTGGGGTTGGCCGGAGCAATCTCTACCGACTCTGTCGCCCAGGCAGGCCAGTTCTCTGGTTGCATTGGATCTTTCATTCAGGCACCTCCTCTTCACCATGACATTTTAAATGGTAACCTTCTCTGTATTTTTCATAGGTGCGTTGCTTCATGCGCTCAATCGTAGTACTCCGTTGAAATGTAAGTGTGGAACTTAGGGATAAAAGAAGATATTTCAGGTAAGCCAGATCACTAGAGTTAGAGTCTGAGCTTATAATCGAAGCTTTCATATTCATCCCATCCAATCCAGTTATATTGTTGTTCTAGCAGAAGACATTCCAGATACATATTTCTATATATCCAAAAAGGAGCGTATGTCTACGCCCCTAGTTGTCTGTTACATTGATGATATTGATGATTTTAACGTGTCATGTACTGATTTTATCTTTGAATTGATGCAAAGCACTTCATTATATGAAGATTTATTTTACCGTAACAGGGATCGTCACTTTTTTGTTGCCCCACTTGGCCGTGATAGACGTTTTACCTTTGCCTACAGCCACGATCTTGCCATTTGTTACTGTCGCTACGCCCGGCTTTGTGCTGCTCCACACCGCGCTGTTCGTCACAACAGTGGTTTTACCCGTATCATACTGTGCCATCACACTCAGCGTTGTACTTCCCTGTGGGGACAAAACCAGTTTTTTCTGGCCTGTAATCAACTTTTTGAGCAAAGGTACAACGGTAACCTCTGCCTTTATTGTCTGATTTTGATAAGTTCCTGTCAAGGTGGCTTGTCCTTCTGTCAGCGTTTTGACTGCTCCATTTTTCACGATAGCTACATTTGTATTGGAAGAGGTCCATATCACTTGTTTCGAAAGGTTAATGGTTTTGCCATTCGCATAGGTGCCGATGACCTTCAACGCCTTGGACTTCTTGATGTTCAACTGCATTGTGGCAGGAGTGACCTCAACTTTGGTAATCTCGTCCGTCACGGCAACGGGAACTTTCACTGTCTCTGAGCCGTATTTGCCTTGCAGCATTACTCTGCCGGGTGTAACGCCTTTGATTTTACCGTTTTCCAGCACAGCCGAAGAAGTGGATACAGACCACACAATCTCGGACGTCACATCTTCTTCCTTGCCGTTCGCCCGTACAATGCTTACTTTGGGAAGTGTACTTTCACTGCCTTTAACGAAACTGTAGGATTTCGGTGAAGCTTTGATGCTTTTGATTTTCTCCTGCACCTTGACAACCAACTGGGCTTTAGCCCCGTCTACCTCTGCAAAAATGGTTGCTTCGCCTGCGGCTACAGCCTTGACTTTGCCTTTCACCATCGTCGCAACCGCTGCATTACTGGTGGACCAAGTCACGCCCTCGGTAACATCCTGCTTGTTATCAAAACCTTCTACCGTTGCCATCACCTGAAGCGCAGCTGTTTCGGAAACACTCATCTTCTGCGGGCTGCTATTGGTTATTTCAATCGACTTCACGTCACCAGTAGCCGCCAAGGCCAACGAAGGGACCAGTATTGTTAATGTCATAATTAGAGCAAGTGTGCCTCGAAGCGCCAGTTTGATTCTACTCATTTCTATCTCCATCTCCCATAATCCAATATTTTACTTCTATTATATTATATCGGATACGAATTGCATAAAGTTGAATTTCGTAAGTGGGAGTCTTGGAACAATTCATGATTTTCATTGTATAATATGGGAAGGCCGCGTAATACTGTTTTAATAAACCTAAAAGATGGGGGTGGGGTATGTATGATCGAAAAGAATTTGCTTGATATGGTTTCACCTAAAAATAACCGTAAACGTATGAAAGCTATAGTCACTTCGACATCCACCAAGATTCGTCCTGAAGACGAAATGGTTCTATTGATGAAAACAGCCCGCAATCGTTTCAAAAAAGCCCTTGAATCTGGACAAATTGAAATCATTAACGAGCGTGAATGGAAGCTGCGTTAAAGAATATAGGTGAACCATGGAACGTATTCAAACACCAGAAATGCAGGAAAGAATTAAATGGGCTAAACAAAAATTGAAGGAACTTGCAGCTGATGTGACCAAAAGTGATTTAAAAGAGTTCTATGTGATGGGTATTATTACTCCTATTCTTGATGATTTAGATGCAGATCCAGCCATTATTGTTGGAGGACATGCTGTTGAACTATACACTTCTGGAAGTTACAAGACAGCTGATGTTGATCTGGTCATGATCAGAGATGATTTGGCCCGAAGTTTATTTGATCATCTGGGTTTCGTTCACGAAGGAAGACATTATTATGTCTCCGAAATGGACATCCCTATCGAAATACCTTCTGATACACTGGAAGGTTCAAAAGACAAGATTATCAAATTATTAACACCTGAAGGCTACTGTTACGTAATTGGAATAGACGACCTTATTTTGGATCGATTGAGAGCCTCCGAGTACTGGACAGATGCCCGAAGCTTGGAGTGGGCACGTTACCTGATTTACAGTCAATTTGATACGATTGATTTAACATACATGAGAAAAGTTGCAGCCGAAGAAGATCCCAAATTGGCAGCTCGACTTGAACAAGAGTACCAGTGGGTAACAGATCATATGTTTAATTAGAAGGAACCCCTGTCAAGGGGTTCCTTTGCTGATTCTTCACTTCCTAGAGCGTTACCTAACCTCTCTACTTCACTTCATCCTGCTCTGGCAAAATCAAGCTCTCGGCCCCGCCCATGTAGGGCCGCAGGGCTGGCGGAATGTGAATGCTTCCATCCTCCTGCTGATGATTCTCAAGCAACGGAATCAGGATACGCGGCGATGCCACCGCCGTATTATTGAGCGTGTGACAGTAGGCCAACTTGCCTTCGGCATCGAGGCAACGAATATTTGAACGGCGAGCCTGGAAATCATGCAGATTCGACGACGAATGCGTTTCTCCATATGCACCGCGGCTTGGCATCCAGGTCTCGATGTCATACTGTTTGTACGTTTTCTGCGACATATCCCCGGTACACACAGCGACAACACGATAAGGCAGTTCAAGTAATTGCAGCAATTCCTCGGCGTGTCCCGTAATCTCTTGCAGCATGCGCTCCGATTCTTCTGCATCAGGAGCACAGAGGATGACCTGCTCCACTTTGGCAAACTGATGCACACGGTACAAACCGCGTACATCACGTCCGCCGGAGCCAACTTCACTGCGGAAACACGTCGATACCGCGGCCAGCTTCACAGGCTCTTGAACATCAACAATCTCATCGGCATAATACGAGACCAGCGGCACTTCAGAAGTTCCCACCAGCCACTTGTTCTCCCCTTCGAGTTCATAGACCTGATCTCGACCGGTTGGGAAGAATCCGGTGTTCACCAGCGCATCCTCCCTGACCATCAGCGGTACCTCCATCGGTGTAAACCCGTGCTTTAGCAGCAGATCAAGCGCAAGTTGCTGTACTGCCCGATGCAATAACAGGCCCGCACCTTTCAATACATAGCTTCGCGTACCGCCAATCTTAACTCCACGAGGAATATCGATCAGATCATGCAACTCCCCAAGCTCCACGTGATCTTTGGTGTTATACTCGAACGTTGGCACCTCTCCCACACGTCGCAGCTCCACATTATCCGCATCCGACGTGCCTTTCGGGGTATCCGGGGATACGATATTGGGTACCAGCCATTGCAGCTTGGTTACTTCCTCCTGCACAGGGGCGAGCTTCACTTCCACGTATTCCAACTGTTCATTGATCTGTTTCACCTGGGCCCGCAAACCCTCTGCCTGTTCCCGACTCCCAGCTTGCATGAGTCTGCCAATGTCTGCAGATAACGTATTGCGCAATCTGCGACCTTCTTCCATTTCCTGCAAAAGTGTTCTACGTTCTTCATCACGCTCTAACAATGTGCGAATGTTGATCTTGATTTTTTTTCCGTCTGCTGCGGCCTGAACCTCTTCTGCATGTGCCCGAATCCATTTCATTTCTAACATGGTCACCGTCTCCTTTGGCTGTAAAAATACAAAGAGCGCCCTCATCCCTTGGGACGAGGAGCGCTCTGCTCGCGGTGCCACCCAACTTGCTGAATCAGGATATCCTGCTTCCAGCCTCTTGGTCCGCGATAACGGGCGGTTCCGGTTAACTTGGGGAAATATCGCTCCCCTGGCGAAAACGCCTCCGAGTTGGATGCTCTTCAACGGCATGGTCCGATCTGTAATTGTTGGTCTCAGTATATACGAACGCCGGACCAAATTGCAACCTTCTGTATCGATCAGGAATTCATGGCACATCGTAACATGTCCTGTTATGATAGACTTTGTCTTCAAGATTGCGCTTTATTGTGATCCTCAATTTATGTATATAAGTAGAAGGAGTTCTTTATGAAAAAATTACTTTGGATCGGATGTCTGTCCTATTTCCTGATTGGACTTGCCCACGTTGTGCTCGGTTCCATTTTACCGGTTGCACTTGAACATTACGGCAAAGATTATAGCCAAGGCGGAACGCTGATCTTTGCTCAATTTGCCGGATTCCTCGGTGGTGTATTGTTATCTCCATGGCTGAACAGACGCTTTGGTAAACGGGGAGGCCTGTTAATCGCCACAGCGTTGCTCTGCATTGCAGAATTATCCTATATGTTGTTGCCACCATGGGGCTGGATGTTCGTCATTGCACCCGCTGCCGGCTTTGGATTCGGAATGGTTGAAGCTGTTATTGGCACCATTATCATCGCTGCAATTAAAGACAATACAGCCGTTGCCATGAGTCGACTGGAAGTGTTATTTGGGATCGGAGCGATGGTCATGCCGCTCATTGCCAGCGGTCTGATTGCTGCCGGATACTGGCGCCTTTCTTTTCTCGTTGTTGCGATCTGCGCAGCGCTGACCTTTGTTTTCTGGGCAAAAGGATCATTCGGTGAACTCGATAAGTTTCTGGAGCGACGTAGTTCTAATAACGGTTCAGTACATGCCCACACTGCTGGGACATCGGGTGAGATGCATCCCGCATCTGCAAGTACATCCAGTCCAACCTATCGTGGCCGTAACAGAACTCTTCTGGTATTATTCGTCCTCTTCTTCTTCCTATATGTTGGCACAGAGATGAGTCTTGCGAACTTCATGCCAGCGATTCTGATTGAGAAAATGAACATGAAGGAAGCCGGAGCAGCGCTTAGTGTCACCTGTTTCTGGATTGCCATGTCCGTGGGACGACTCTTCGCCGGGTATATCGCAGAGAAATTCCAATACCGCGTCTATGTCCTGTACAGTTGTCTTGCATCTGTTCTTTTGTTAATGGTATTTCCATTTACAAACCAAATTTGGTCTGCATTTCTCATCATCTTGCTGCTTGGACTTGCGATGTCAGGTATTTTTTCCATTGCCCTTGTCTTCGCCAGTAAACTGCTGCCCGGAACAGAAGAATCCACACCCAGCATTTTGATTGCCTCAGGTGGAGTTGGCGGTGCCATTCTGCCTTTGACTACGGGATGGAGTCTTGATCATCTGGCAGTTAATCAGTCTGCATGGATGCTTGCGATCTTTGCAGTTGGCCTGCTTGTCATTAGCGTGATCACGTATCAATGGCAGAACAAACATGTGGTCGATCCAGCGACTTAACAGTTATGTGTCGTTGCAGTCCTGAGAATTAGAATTACCTATTATTGAGATTGAGATTGAAATGTCTACTGTCATGACCTGACGGTGGACATTTTTTTGTAGCGTTACTCTGTTGTAACGAACCTAGCACACGCTATTTCCCTCCATTTCTGCATGTTTGAAATCTAACGAATCCTAGAGACGTTATTATAGATAATTATCTCAAATTCAAGGTCTCGTTGGAGGTTTTTTGCATAATAACGCCGCTGAGATTCGTTAGATTTTTTATTCCCTAAAAACTGGACTAATAAGGTGTACTCGATTCGTTAGCGCTGTAATCATCGTGGCAAGTGCCCTATTTTTGCCTCTCTCTCACCTTTCATTAAAGGTGAGAATAATATCTATTCTTTTGCACAAGATTGCCCAGGAAATACTTATGGCCAACCGAATCACACACTTTTGTTAACGACAGGCATTACGGGCCCGTTATCCTTGATGAATTTACCGAATACATATCGTACGAGTGGTCCCAAAATGATCAATTGATATGGAAGCGCCAGGCTGAAGTTACGAGCGATTGTATGGAGATACGTACGGAGTACGGATGACCCACTTAATTGATCAGCGAGATATGCCGAGATCATTCCATACAAAGACATGATCAGAACCATGCCAATCACCATAAAAAATGACATAGCCAGCACACCTAGAATCTTATTGGACTTGTCGAAGGGCATAGAAAATGCAATCTTTCTCGCCACAGGGCCAACAATGAAAGACTCCACCAGAAACGCGATGACAAAACATAATATGAATTGAAGCAGTATCTCAAGCGGGGACATTTTGCCGAGTAACCCACTGTGCCATAGATTGAAGAACATCATGACCAAGACCATTCCTGTACACATCATTAATCCGAAAATAATTTGTTCCTTCTTGCTTGTTGGCAATTCTCTCATCCTCTCTGTTTACCTTCGTAATTATAGAGATGAGGAAACCCACCACATAAGTGAACATTCTGTGAACAATTATAATTTTTCCAAATTAAAACCGGATTTGACAACCATGTAGTACAGCCCTATGATATCCCTTAAAATGGTAGAAAGATTCATAGTATAAGGAGGATTTGGATTATGAGTTTTCAAAAACGCATTGACCACGTCGGCATTGCTGTGCGTGATCTGGAGACCACGCTGCGTTTCTATACGGAGATTGTTGGTCTTGAATTGAAAGACCGGGTAACCCATACCAACGGCGTCATTCAGCTCGCCTTCCTTGGCTTCAATGGAAGTAATGAGACTGAGATTGAGTTAATTCAAGGTTACAGCGACAAGCTGCCTTCCGAAGGTACGGTACACCATTTTGCGATCCATGTAGATGATCTTGATTCTGAGTACAAACGCATCCAAGCCACCAAAGCCGTATTTATTGATGGAGAGATTATTACACTGCCTAACGGTTACCGCTATTTCTTCATCTATGGACCTGAAAAGGAATGGATTGAGTTCTTCCAGCGCTAAGAATTGGAGTTGATTTCATGAACATTTTAATTACCGGCGCAGCCGGGAAAATTGGCCGGGACTTGTCCCAACACTTGTCAGAAGCATATCACCTGCGACTAACGGATTTGAATATCGACAGACTGCATACGTATCAAGAAACCGACCATGAGATCATGACACTGGATGTGACAGACCCTGAAGCCTGTCAGCATGCTTGCGAAGGCATGGATGTGGTAGTACATCTGGCGGGAGACCCTTCCCCGAATGCCGGATTCTATGAATCGTTGTTGGACATCAATATCAAAGGTACATTTAATGTATTCCGTGCAGCTAAGGACCAAGGTGTGCAAAGAGTCATTCTGGCGAGCAGTGCACAGACGATTGAGGGGTATCCCATTGATGCTCAAGTCTATCCGGACATGCCAACACACCCACGGAATTTGTACGGGGTTAGCAAATGTTTTGGAGAATCGCTCGCTTCCTATTTTGCGTATACCGAAGGTTTACAAAGTGTAGCAATACGTATAGGTGCATATGATGATTTTCAACCGGACGGACCAGCGCTGGAAGCAAGGGATATGAGCGCGTATATTAGTCCGGCTGACTTGTGTGATTTGATGTTCAAAGCAATTACAGCTACCAATCTGGAGCCCTTCACCATACTGCATGGGATCTCGAATAATCGGTTTAAACGATTGAATCTGGAAACCACTCAGAAACAGGTAGGTTATGCCCCAAAATCCGATGCATTTGCACTCAGCCAGATTGCCTTATATGATTCGCCACGATAATTAATGAAAATAACACATCTAAACAGGCTGATATACATATGTATAACGGCCTGTTTGATAAGTTCATACGTGTCCCCATCCAGTTCCTGACTGGACACGTTCCACCCGCTGGCCTATAATTACACCTAGTAATGCCCGTAACTTCATAGTTTCCCAGGGGAGTCGGAATTGGCCGGCTGAGAGTGTATCCCACCAAGATACTAACCCTTAGACCTGATCTGGATCATGCCAGCGTAGGAATCGGAGTATATCGAAATGGCACAGCCCTATGGCTGAACGCCACCTCTCTAACGCCTGCACGCGTCCCGGAATACGGGACGCTTTTTTAATGTTCTTTTATATAGCCAGAGAGCTAAAAAAAGTGACGTTATTCAGATCTCAACTGGTATAAATCTGTTGATTTATGCAAGATGATTGGATATGAAGCCAAGGAGTACCCCGTGCCACTCGGCCGGACATATCGAAGGAGAGAATTACAGATGAAATGGCGTAGAACGATGGGATTGATGCTCTTATGCGTGCTTATGGTGACTGTAGCCGCATGTGGCGGCAAAGAAGCTGCCCCGGCAGAACAGAACAGCAACACAAATGCGGAAAGCAGTAACAAAGGTGACACTGCCGCCCTGAAAGATATTAAAGTGGTGCTCGACTGGACACCGAATACGAATCATACCGGCCTATATGCGGCTGTAGATCAAGGTTTTTACAAGGCTGAGGGCTTGAATGTAGAGATTGTACAACCAGGTGCCGGTGGCGCAGATACAATGGTTGCCTCGAATGAAGTGCCTTTTGGCGTAAGTTATCAGGAGAGTGTAACTCAAGCCCGCACACAGGGTGTTCCATTGGTCTCCATCGCAGCAGTTATTCAGCATAATACATCCGGGTTCGCTGCTCCGGCGGATCGGAATATCAAATCACCGAAAGATTTTGAAGGTAAAACCTATGGCGGTTGGGGTTCCCCAGTCGAAGAAGCCGTGATGCAATCCATTATGGAAGGCGACGGAGCCGATGTATCCAAAGTGAAAAACATTAATATGGGTGACGCTGACTTTTTCACCGCAGTGAAACGGGACATTGATTTCGCGTGGATTTTCTACGCCTGGACAGGTATTGAAGCCGAACTGCGCGGAGAACCGATCGACATGTTATATGTGAAGGATTATTCAGATGCATTGGATTACTACACACCTGTCCTTGTAACAAACGAGCAGACGATCCAAAACGACCCTGAGTTGGTGAAAGCATTCCTGAAAGCCACTTCAGAAGGGTATCAATATGCGATTGATCATCCCGAAGACGCAGCGAACATTCTGATCAAGGCCGTACCGGATCTAGATAAAGACTTGGTACTGGCAAGCCAGAAATGGCTTAGTCCAAAGTACACGGATGACGCCCCGCGCTGGGGTGAGCAAAAGCAGGAAGTATGGCAGAATTACACCGACTGGATGTTTAGCAAAAAACTGCTGGATGAACAGATCGACGTGAGCAAGGCATATACGAACGATTTTTTACCCCAATAAAATTTGCTTAAGTTTAACTTTTTTACACAAGAACGAAGAGTGCAGAACCCATCTGAAGAAGCGAAGCGCTCACCTTTATCCCCGGATTTCCTCCATTGAAATTCATTAAAGAAATCCGGGGATAACAGTGATCGTAAGAGGGTACTGCAATCGGAGTGATGAGTGTAAACCTGGTTCAATTCATGCAATTTATCACGAAAGGAAAAGTGATCTCTCATGGCAAGCACATTACTTAGCATTCAGGTTATTCCCAAAACGCCAAATGGCGAGAATTCTTACCCTTATGTAGATCGCGCCATTGAAGTTATTCAGCAATCCGGCCTGAAATATCAGGTGAACGCGCTCGACACCACGATGGAGGGGGAACTGGAGGAACTGCTGGAGGTTGTCCGTAAAATGCACGAGGTACTCGTGGAGGCTGGCAGCCCAAGCATCATCTCCCAGATCAAAATCGCCCATAGCCCTACCGGCTTCAGCATGGACACCCTGACGGAGAAGTATCGCTAATGCCTGCCTATTTCAAAAGTGTATGGCCGCCCATTGTGGCGGTTATTCTCTTTATAGCGATATGGCAGGGAGCCGTCTCCCTCTTCCATATTGAGAAATGGATGCTGCCTGCACCGTCCGACATCGCCCGCGAAGCGGCAACCCAGGCCGAACGGCTTGGCATGCACGCTTCCGCAACCATTCAGTTAACGCTGATTGGATTCGCGGCTGGCACAGCGGTCGGATTACTGATAGCGATGGTGCTGCATTTGGTCCCTTTTCTCAAGTCAGCCCTGTACCCTTTACTTATTCTTAGTCAAAATATCCCGACCATCGCGCTCGCGCCACTCCTGTTAATCTGGTTCGGATTCGGGCTGTTGCCCAAGCTGATTACGATCATCCTCGTCTGCTTCTTCCCTGTTGCAGTGGCGGCGATGGATGGCTTGACCCGTACTGACGCGGCGATGATGAACTATATGCGCATGGCTGGTGCGAAACGTCATCAGATTTTCTGGAAGCTGGAGCTTCCCCATGCGCTGCCATCCGTGTTCTCCGGTGTCAAAATCGCCGCTACCTATAGCGTGATGGGTGCCATCATTGCCGAATGGATTGGTGCAGACAAGGGTATTGGTTATTATATGATGCTGCAAAAGTCGGCTTATCGCACCGATCGTTTATTCGTGGCAATCATGATTATTGTCGCTCTCAGCTTACTGCTCTTCCTGCTCATTGCACTACTGGAGAAGCTGCTCGTGCGCTGGCGGCCACAGAAGCGGTAGTAAAGATGTAATCTGTATATTAGGAAGTGATGACCATATGAATCGGCAACAGGAAAAACAAGTCCAGCCTGGACGAGGAGCAAGTGTAATGGAGCCAAAGTACGATGAAAAACTCCACCCGGCTACGCCTGATCGACCTGCCACTCCTGCTCCGGTTCCACCTGCACTGGACGTTGTTAATGTTCATGCATCATTCCGTGAACGGCGGAGCAGGTTACCGGTTCTGAACGGCCTGTCCCTGACTGTGGAGCAAGGCGAGTTTGTTGCTATCGTTGGACCTTCTGGCTGTGGCAAAAGCACCCTGTTCCATATCATCGGTGGTCTGCTGAAGCCACAGGAAGGCCAAGTGCTTATGAACGGTCAGAATGTAACGGGACAGCGTGGCAAGATTAGTTATATGCCGCAACAACCCGCTCTTTTCCCTTGGCGTACCATTGAAGACAATGTACTGCTTGCTGGTGAAGTAGCTTCAAGTGCTCCCCCTCGGGCCGAAGCACTTGCGGAAGCTCGTAAGTGGTTAAGCAGCGTGGGTCTTGCCGGGTTTGAGCAGGCCTATCCTCATATGCTGTCGGGCGGAATGCAGCAGCGTGCTGCTTTTCTGCGCGCCCTGCTCAGTCCGCAGGAGCTGATGCTACTGGACGAACCCTTCAGCGCACTGGATGCACTGACACGTAGCGACATGCAGCGCTGGCTACTTGATATCTGGGAACAGAACCGCCGCTCGGTGCTGTTCATCACCCATAATATCGAAGAAGCATTACTGCTAGCGGATCGGGTCTATGTATTATCCAACCGACCTGCAACAGTGTTGCACGAGGTACATGTTCCTTTTGATCGCCCAAGACGAGAAGAAATTACGGAGGAATCCGCTTTTCTGGAGCGTAAACGGCAGATTGCTCAGTGGATGAGAGAAGAACAGCAGAAAGCCCGCCTATAATAATAGCGCGGGTTTTTAAAGTTATTATTTTCCTTTATTGGGTGATCCACCATAAGAAATTCTGCGTAACATAGTTAGAATATAAATGACCACAAGGAGGAATTCCCGCGTGCATTCTCAAGCTTTTGCACCATTAATTGATGCTCATATTCACTTCGATCAGTATACCCCTGACGAACAACGCGAGATGCTGCTATCTTTCCCGTCTCAACAAGTCGAGGCAGTCATCGCCGTGTCCATGAATCTCGCTTCTGCCCAGGCCAACCTGGAGCTTGCAAAGCAACATCCACGCAACATCTATCCGGCCTTCGGTTTCCATCCGGAACAGGAACTACCATCCGTTGCAGAAATGGACCTGTTCTTCCAATGGATCGAGAAGCATATGGGACAAGCCACAGCCATAGGAGAAGTCGGCCTTCCCTATTACAATCGTCAGGAAGCGGAGCAGGCAGGGCAGCACTTCGATCAGAGCGGGTATATCAAGCTGCTTGAACGTTTCATCCAACTTGCCAAAAAGCACAACAAACCACTTGTCCTTCATGCGGTATACGATGATGCCGATATCGTCTGTGATCTGCTGGAGCAATATCAGTTCCGACGTGCTCATTTCCACTGGTTCAAAGGTTCTCGCCAAACCGTAAGGCGCATGGCGGACAACGGTTATTTCATTTCCTTCACGCCGGATATTCTGTATGAAGAAGAGATTCGCGAACTCGCCCGGCAATATCCATCGGAACAAGTGATGGCCGAGACCGACGGACCTTGGCCCTTCGAAGGACCATTTCAGGGACGAATGACACACCCTGCCATGACCAGACAGGTCATCCAGGCATGGAGTGAGATCACTGGCATGGGAACCGAGCGGGCAGCCCGTCTCTTTTATCAGAACACAAAGCGTTTCTATGGCTTAACTTGATTACCAGCTGGTAGCAGCAAGCACTCTCGCTTGCCCTGCCAACACAGCACTTTACAACAAAGCACAAAGAAGCCAGTCGGTTTCGCTCCGACTGACTTCTAATTTACTATATATATCAGTTGAACTGAATTTTTACACAGGAACGTAGAGGACAGAAATAACCTGAGGAAGCAGAGCGGTCGCCTAAAAGCTTTCTGAAAGAAAGCTACTTCGGAAGCATACGCTATCGCTAGATTTTCACCTTCACAAAAATTGGATCAAAAAATCTGGGGATAACAGCGATCGGAAGGTTGTTCTGTCATCGGAGTGGCAAGTGTAACTACCTTCAGTTCAACTTAACGCTTCAAGAAGCCTTTGCCTTCCAGGAACGGTCTCACTTGCAACCTTGTCGGCTCAGTCAGACGCTTCGCCATCAGTTCGGACCATGGAGTTGTTCTTTCACCGTTAGTCCGTTCTTTCATGTAGGCCGTCGTTGTCTCATCATACTGCTCAACACCCTTGATGCTCTGCTCGGCATTATAGCGATTATGATGCAGAACTGCATTCAGTGGCAGACGTGGACGAATCCCCGTTTCCTGATCTGCAACACCAATACACATGCCATACACCGGATATACCCCTTCCGGCAATCCCAACAACTCGGCTACTTCCTCAATCCGGGTCCGAAGCCCGCCGATATATACGATTCCGAAACCAAGCGACTCTGCTGCAAGAGCGGCATTCTGGGAAGCCAGAGCAGCATCAATCGTGGCTACCATGAAATTCTCGGTTGAATCGGCATACGATTCCTTCTCAGGAAGATGACGTTTCGCAGCATCACTCAGCCGATACAGATCAGCACACCATACGAGAAACACCGGGCATTCATTGACATAGGCCTGGTTGCCTGCCAATTCAGCCAGCTTGGCTTTTTTCTCTAAGTCAGTCACAGCAATTACGGTATAGGCTTGCACACTACTTGAAGAGGAAGCCATCTGTCCAGCCGCTACGATGGCTGCAAGCTGCTCTTCACTTACCGGGTCTGGCTTGAATTTGCGTACAGAGCGGTGTTTCATCATCAACTCAATGGTTTCATTCATGGTGGTTCACTCCCAATCCTCGAAGTACGAACTCAATCGTCTGCTCAGCGAGCTCGTCTGTATTCATATCCTGATAATCAAAGCCAAATCGTGAATTCTTGGCCCGTTTGTGCGCCAAAGCCACGCCCATAACCTGAAGCATCGCATAAGATACGGACTCGACCTGGAACAATCCCTGATCCTTACCCTCTTGCAGCAGTTCCCTCACTCGGGTCCAGACAGGGTCTAGAAAACGAAATACGGTAGCTGTACGATGTGTACGCAGTGTAATTTCAAGCTGCACAATATCACTCATCTCCCGATCCGTCATCGTGAACTTCACAACTTCACCAATAATTCGGCGGATACCTTCCACAGGCGAGGACATCGACTCTTCCGCCAGCGAGTTCATCATATGCCCCGGGAAAAAATGCTCAAATAATGCTTCGAACACCTTTTCTTTGCCGCCAAAATGATAAGACACCAACGACACATTGGCACCTGCCTCATCACATATTTGACGAACACTCGTCCCGTCATACCCTTGCTGTGCAAAAAGCTTTTTGGCTGCAAGCAATATCCTCGTTTTGATATCCAACTCCGGTTCCGTCATTCCGTCCCGCTCCCTCTTGTCCGTTCATCTTATTCGCTCCAGCTCAAGGACTGCAGCCAGCGATTCATCTGTCTATTATATTACACCAAGCACCCCGATGAAAATCATCGGGGTGCTTGTCCTATCCTATGATGCAGTGGTATGCATCTGCTGTATTAGTTGTTTGCTTGAGCAGGGCTTGGAGCCATAGCTGGCATGCGTTGTTTTTTCAACAACGTCACAACCAGTGACAACGCAACGGCAACCAACAATACAATCACGATAGAGCCCGCAGCAGACTGAACTCCTGGGCCTCCCAACTGCACGCTCAGAATACCCTGAACGGCGTATGTTGCAGGCAGGTACTGCCCAATGCCGCTATAGAAACTGTTCAGCAATTCACGCGGTACCATTGCGCCGGAAGATACCAGTTGCAAGGACAGTGAGATGATGTTGAACAGACTTCCTGCTGGTCCGAAGCAGATCAGGAAAAACTGGGAGAAGAACATGAACGTGCACAGGAAGAGCGCCTGGAACAACCAGAATGCAACGAATCCTTGTGCAATCTGTCCTCCCAGTGCCACGATCAGCGATGATCCCAGCAAGGAAACGACCAATGCAGAACCCACGTTAATGACTACTCTCGCGCCAAACAAAGTCAAGCGGGAATAGGTAGATGACAGCATACCCATGGCTGTCTGGAGGTTCATCCCCATGATCATGGCACCTACATAGGAAGCCAGTACCATCATCATTGGCACCATCTGATTATTCATCCCGTTAACCGGGTTGATGGACGTTGTCGTTCCTTCCACTCGGGTAGTCAGGTTTGTAGCGGCTTCAGCAGCCTGTTCGGCAGGCGCGCCTGAAGCGGTCAACACTGTCTGTACCCCTTGTGCTGTAGCTTGTTTGTTAATTGTGTTTGTCACACTTTGTGATACACCTTGCATCATGCTTTTGATCGTAACCGGGTTCGCTTCATTAATGGTGTATTTAATCTCGGCGGTTGAGCCAGCCGTCTGAAGCAATTCGTTAAATCCAGCCGGGATATCGAGCACCATGTGTACTTGGTGATGATTCAGCTGGTCCAACGCTTCAGCCGCACTCAGATTAGATACGGTGTGGAAAGGTAGTGTTCCTGCGAGGGAATCTGCGATGCCTTTGGACATTTCGCCGTCCTCATTCACAATCGCAACCGTCAATTCCTTCGTGCGGTCGTTTACTCCCGAATATGCGGTCATCCAGATCACGCTAAAGATCACTTGGAACATAAGTGCTGTTACGATCCCTACAATCACTGGCGGTTTTTTAAACAATGTACGTAAAGCCTGTAACATAAAAGGTGTCCTCCATTACTCAAATAGTTCTAATTTGATTTAAACAGTTGTTTGAATCAAACGATCGTTTAAATTTTATGTGAATATGTCCATATTGTCAACTCATTTTTGAAAAATTCAGAAAATATAAGCTTTATTCATGAATGCAATTGATCCATTTTCACAAAAGAGCATTATGCTATCATTTCTCTGTAGAAAAGAACATCTATACCAACGATTCAGGCTTACTTTCTGGCGACTCAACTGTATTTTTTCTCAACAAAAAAACACGGTCCGCCGCAGCGAACCGCGTATTTATTCATCCTCACTTCATTGACAATGAGGCGTTGAATATATCTCCAAACAAAGGTCAGTTATTCACTTCTCTTCAGCTTCATGCGTTGCAGACGCAGCGAATTCAGTACAACCGACACGGAGCTGAACGCCATCGCTGCCCCTGCCAGCCATGGAGCCAGGAAGCCAACTGCCGCAATAGGAATACCAATAACGTTGTATCCAAGTGCCCAGAACAGGTTTTGTTTGATGTTACCCATCGTGCGCCGGCTCATCTCAATCGCATCTGCAATGCTGTTCAGATCACCACGCATCAACGTAATATCCGCCGCTTCCATCGCTACATCCGTTCCTGTTCCGATGGCCATCCCAATATCAGCAGTAGCAAGTGCCGGAGCATCATTAATGCCGTCACCTACCATCGCAACTTTCAGGCCACTCTCCTGAAGTTTCTTCACTTCCGCTGCTTTGCCTTCCGGCAGAACCTCAGCCAGAACTTTACGGATCCCTGCTTGTTCTGCTACAGCGCGAGCTGTTCGCTCATTGTCTCCCGTGATCATGATAACATCGATCCCCATCGCCTGAAGACGACCGATGGCTTCGCGAGAGGTATCCTTGATGGTATCAGCCACAGCCACGATACCTGCCCACTGACCATCCACCGCAACCAACATCGCTGTACGTCCCTGCTCTTCCAGTCGGTTCATTTGCTGAACAGTTTCCTCTGAGACATTCACCTGTTCATCCGCAAGCAGCCGCCGTGTGCCGACCAGAATTTCCTGTCCTTTTAATGAAGCTCGCACGCCGTATCCCGGTATGTTCTCAAACTTCTCTGTTGGGGTTAACTCCAGACCCTTGGCACGTATACCCGCAACAATCGCCTCTGCCAGCGGATGCTCGGAACTCTGTTCGGCCGCTCCCACTCGCTCAAGCAGATCGGATTCCGTCCAATTCGGAGCCGTAACAACATCAGTAAGGACGGGTTTACCTTGGGTCACTGTACCTGTTTTGTCGAGCACCACGGTCTGAATCTGTTGTGCCGACTCCAGATGTTCGCCGCCCTTGAACAGAATGCCATATTCAGCCGCACGTCCTGATCCAGCCATGACAGAGGTCGGTGTTGCCAGCCCCAGTGCACATGGACAGGCAATGACAAGCACGGCAATCGCTTTTTCAAGGGAACCAGCGAAGTCACCTGGACTTGCAAACAGATACCAGATCAAGAATGTCAGCGCGGCAATACCCACGACAATCGGAACAAATATACCCGATATGACATCTGCAATCCGCTGGATCGGTGCTTTGGAGCCCTGAGCTTGCTCGACTACTTTAATAATCTGGGACAAAGCCGTGTCCGATCCCACTCGGGTCGCACGTAGTCGTAATACCCCGTTTTTGTTCAGCGTAGCACCTGTAACGGGATCTCCTGGCTTTTTATCCACGGGAAGGCTCTCTCCGCTTAACATGGATTCATCCACAGAGGATTGGCCCTCTTCAACAATACCATCCACCGGGATACTGTCCCCCGGCTTCACCAGGATCAGATCACCCACCGCAACATATGCGGCTGGAACCATAACTTCCTGTCCATCACGGATGACACGGGCTTCACGTGGAGCCAGTTCAATCAGGCTTTTGATCGCCTGTGAAGAGCGACCTTTCGCCACAGCTTCGAACCATTTTCCCAGTAAAATTAACGTAATTAGAATTGCACTTGTCTCATAATAGAGTTCTACCGAAGGCATGGCGGCTGTGCTCGTTCCCATTGCGCCGTGATCCATCGTCGTCGTAGAAGGTAAGTACCCACTGGATAACGTCAGATACAGACTGTAGAAAAACGCTGCGCTGGTACCCAGTGCCACGAGAACGTCCATATTGGCACTGCCGTTACGTAAGGCTTTGTATGCCCCCACATAGAATTGCCATCCAATCACGAACTGTACTGGCGTTGCCAGAATCAGCTGGAACCAAGGGTTCATGAACAGATCTGGGACATAGATTCCGGATGTGAACGAGAAATGCCCCACCATTGCCCACAGCAAAGGAATCGATAACAACGCAGAGATCATCCATTTCCACTTTTTGCGTTGCAGCTCACGTTCACGAACCGATGTGGTCTCTTCTTGCGTCAATTGTAGTTCAGCACCGTAGCCCATCTGCTTGATCTTGGCGGTAATATCCGAAGGTTTCAATGCACCAGCGGCATATTCGATATGCCCTGTTTCCAGCGCCAGATTAACATTCGCCTGAGATACCCCCGGTAGTCGGGAAAGACCTTTTTCAATCCGGGCAGAACAGGCGGCACACGTCATACCGGTGATGTTCAAATCAACTGATTCGGACACCGTACCGTAGCCAAGAGCCTCTACTTTATCCCGCAACGCATTCACGTTGGTTGTCTTCGGATCATAAGATACGGTTGCCTGTTCAATCGCAAGGTTCACATTGGCCTCATGTACCCCTTCCATGCGGGTCAATCCCTTCTCCACTCGCGTCGAACACGCAGCACAGGTCATCCCCGTGATGTGAAGTGTTGCCTTCAGTCCTGGTGCTTCTGCCATAGGTGGCATTGGTGTGGGTTCGGATGATCTATCCATTGGTTTATTCGTTGAGTTATCCATCATGTCAGCTCCTTTCATGTCAATTCAATTTTTGTATGTTGCATTGCACTATACCCCCGAGGGGTATATATCAGACAGAAAATTAGGCTTAAACCTGACTCTTGGAAAAAGGTACTCTGACCTCTTTTTCGCCCATGAGCATGTTCGGTTTAAGCCTGTGATCCCGTTAGACTACATCGTATCCCTGATCTTCAATCGCAGCTTTGATCTGATCCACGTTCACCGTCTGCTCATCATATTCCACCGCTACTGTTCCCGCTGCCAGATCAACCTTACCACTCGCACCGGTATTCTTCACAGCTTCTTCAACCGACTTCACACAGTGATTGCAAGACATTCCCGTAACGTTCAACGTAACATTAGACATTGTAAATTCCTCCTTGGGGTATATTAAATGATAAATTAAATAGGTGAATTGATTCAGCTTACTTCATTAACTTCCGCATCGTAACCAGCAGTTCATCCACAACCTCATGTTCACCAGCCTGAATACGCTCAACGATACAGCTCTTCATATGGCCTTCAAGCAAAAGTTTGCCTACTGAATTAAGAGCAGACTGAGCCGCCGCGATCTGCGTCAGCACATCATCACAATACGTATCCTTCTCGATCAATCCTTTGATCCCGCGAATCTGACCTTCCACACGGTTCAAACGAGAAACCAGGTTACTCTTCATCTCCTGCGAATGGTGACTCTTGCGCACATGCTTCCCATCACTGCCCTCGGCATGACAGGATACCGCTTCTTCTTGGACTGTAGCCAAAGCTTCCGTTGAATCTGACTTGGAGGATTGCAAAGGTTCCTCGGGATGGCTCTGATGATCCATCATGAACACCCCTTTTCTTTCGTTCTTTTCTAAGAGTAACATACCCCATGGGGGTATTCAAGAGTATTCTGATATTTTATTAAAATGGATGAATCCCTACCTAATTAAATAGAGCATGAGATAGTTCAGCTGCCTCGAATGACATCTCTATCTGAAGAGTAATGATCTGACTACGGACACTCATTTTCCGATTAAACTCATCATTAATATCTGAAACAGACTGGGACTGTTCCACCCATTTCAACCACTCAGGGACTTCCCACATACTTCGAGCTGCAATGGCGACACAGTAGCCGTACCTTGCAAGTCTTTCATCGCCCATCCACCCCGCTGTCCGAAGTCCATACATGTAGCGATCGAACATTTCCTCTTTAGCTGTAAATATGTCCTCTGCTGCAATATGACCCAAACTTGCATTAACTCCAAATAGCTTTCCTAATTCTTCACCAACACCAGAAATACTCATGAATTGCCAATCAATAAGAGTAAGTACGCTATCGTCCAGACGTTCTGTTGGCATAAATATATTGCCTTGCCCCAAATCCTGATGTGACAATACTCGTGGTAATTGGTCCAGTGTATTTATAACCTTGTCCAACTGCTCGCTATATTGGTTGAACCACTGCCAGATTGAATGGGCTTGCTTTTGGATTACAGGAGCATACTGACGACATCCCCTAACCCAAGATTTGAGCCAACTCGGGCAGATCCATTCTTGTTGAGGTAATGGGGCTCCCGTCAGATAGGCTCCGTGAAACTCACCAAGGCGTTCCGCAATCCATCCCCAATCATCCAGGGGCCAGACATGATCACACTTCGAATGACAAGACACATCTTCCATCCACAACCCAATGGTGTGGTCCAATCTGTACTGTACAGAGAAACAACGCGGAGCTATGATACGTCCCGGCAAATGATCCAGTATTCCTGATGAGAATATCTCAGCTTCTCTTTTCCAATAGTTATGGTATGTAACATCTTCCTTCTCTGCTGAGTCCGGTTTAATACATTTCAAGATAAGTGACCATGATAGTAATGCTCCAGCTGCAGTAGCTGTTCCACGAATTCGATAAATACCTGATGTGGTGAAATTAAGACGTCCCGGATTGATGGGTTCAACTTCCCAAGATTGTATTACTGCGTCAGGCTCTTCCAACAGTTTCTGCACACTGCGAACAAGATATTCCACATCCTCAGAAGATTGCAAAATGTTATTCTCGCTAAGTTGTTCTTTTTCATTAATACTTCCCATATCCTTCGTTCCCCTCCCCTCCATGCCGATGTTCCTTTCACTCCACTGGTTGTGCCTTACAAGGTATACTCCATCCTGCTACTGCGTACGACCAGACCCATCTGTTCATAGAAAGCCTGTGCCCCAGAATTAAAAGTCGACACGGATAATTCCACGCTGTCTGCCTGAAGCTCTCTCCCTAGCTCGATGAATGCTTGTAGTAACTGTTTGCCTGTTCCTTGGCCCCGATGCTTGGTATCCACTACAAGTTCATGGATGTACAGCAACTTACGATCCACCATCAACGAGTTATCTTGAATAACACTTAACTGCGCACTCCCGTAACCCAGAATCAAACCCGTTTCCGAAGACTCGGCAACATACAGGTAACGCTTATCCGTTTCCAGCAGTTCGGTGAACTCCTTTTCCTCCATTCTGGTCTCTAACGCTCTGTATAGATCGGGCCGCCCCTCGACATGCATCTGGTGCAACTCATCCATCAATAATGACACGCCAGAGTAGTCCCTCATTTCTGCCTTTCTGATGTTAATCGTACCTGTACTCATCCCCATCACTCTTTCATCTACTGAATTTTACATTATTATACAACCAAAAAGCAGATACCATAAGGGTACCTGCTTCGCTAAATTTATTTTCATTCCACAAAGCGAATGTGATGCTCATGTTGCTTATTTTTTCGAAGAAGTATTTCCTTCATTAAAAGCAACAGGTGATGGCTTCGCGGCCCATTCATCCGCCTGCGGCTCAATGTCCACTCCGCTCAAAATCTTCTTTTTCTCCATCAAGGAATCCCCGTCTTCATCCAGCTTGTTGCGAATTTCCGCCTCGTCCTGAGGTTGATTGTTCTGTGTCATCATAGAGTCCTCCCTTTTTCGTATTCATGGTTGATGTTCCTTTATATAACGTGCCCACTTTCTGCATTATCATTCTCTTTGAGGATCAGGCCGTCCCCAAGTTATGTGTTACTTGAATTAATGATACAATATGAACATTACTTTTTAAGGAGATTTTATTTCATGGCTACAGATAAAAGAGTTTTTACACTTAGGTTGCGAGAAAAGAATTTTGAGAAAATTAAAGTTATTGCGGACAAAAACAAACGATCTATTGCAATGCAGATTGAGTATCTTATTGAACAACATATTGATGAATTTGAGAAAGAACAAGGTGTTATTTACCCAGATAAACATAATGACGTATAGATTTTGCGCCCTTAATACATGCGCATTATCCATACGTCATTTTTCATGATATATCCTGTTCCCCGTTAATCGAAATCAACCTGTTTATCCAAAATGATTTCCTCTACTTTGTATTCCATCTCTGGTATTGAGGGAATCAAGGAGAATCGAACGTTTTCCAGAGAAGAAGGAAGAGCAGGAACCACTCGGAAACTAATTTGAGTCTCCCCACCTCCTCCACGACTGCCATGTCTCATGGTGATATGTCTCTGTTCGCTGAATATTTCCAGAGCCAAATGTGGAACCATTTGTATACGCTCAGCTTCATTCCCCTTATATTGAATCTCCACATATACGAGGCTTTCGCCTTCATATTGCATCGAATGCGTGATCATATACTCACACGAATCTTTAATCATTTTCTTCATAATCGGCACCACACTTGTCAATTGAAGAGGTTCACTTGGAAAGTAGTGTCTTTGCGGCATCGGTTGCACGCTACGGAGAACATATCGGATATCTTCCTCCTTCATATCCAGTAAGCTCACCCATTCATCGATGGTATTTTGAGGAGGTTGGTATTGGACTGCTCCGGTTATGTCCTTTCTGGCTGCAACCAGTTTCAAAAGTTGCTCATCAATCCGCTGTACCTCATCGCTGTATTCATTAGGAATTTCACGTAATTTACTCCAGCCCATATTTAATCACTCTCCTAATTTAATAACATGCCATGAAATACAATTCGCTACTGTACCTGCATCCCCTCTTCTTTTTCAGTTTATTTAAAAAGGCGCCACTTAACTATAAACGGAAAACTTAAAAGGAAAGGACGCCCCTTGGGTCATATTCATGACCTTACGGGACGCCCTTTTTATATTATCCACCTCAAATGGACATCATCTACTGGTTTGCTTGTAACACTGAGCAAAAATGCATACTTGTTTTAACCAACCTAAGCCTGATCCTGACGAGCAAGCGCGACTAGCGCATGTAGCGCTGCATTAATCTCGCGCTCCACCGCTTGTCCAACCGCATCCGTATGCGGATCATACTCGGCAGCCAGATCACTGTCCGCGAATCCATCGATCGCGACAATCGCTCCGGCGCGAGCGCCACGCAAGGTGCTGACGATGTAGAGCGCCGCGATTTCCATCTCAGCCGCAAGTGCTCCAGCCTGCTTGTACTTGCGGTGTGGAATCTCTTCCACGCCTGCAAAGAACGCATCCAGCGTTACGGTGATACCAACGCCCACTTTGCCTGCAAATGTTGCAGCATCCGCGCTTTCTTTCTCACGAGCAGCTTCGATCAACGCTTGTGTCACCCCAATGTCCGCTACCGCTGGGAAACCATCCGGCACCAGTTGGCGAGTCAATCCGTCCGTACGAACAGCGGCTGTACTCACAATCACACTGCCTGCTGGATAGTCCGCTGTATACGATCCCGCTGTACCAACACGAATCAGAGTTGTTACACCCGCGCGAATCAATTCCTCGAAGCAGACAGCTGCTCCAGGTGAACCTACACCATGGCTGACCACAGCGATCTGTACCCCTTCATACAATCCAACAAATGTACGATACTCCCGACTGAACGCCAGTTCTCTCGCCTGCTCCAGCTTGCCGGAAATCTTCTCCGCACGTGCCGGATCACCACAGACGATGGCGTATGCCGGCATGTCTTCCGAATGAATCTGCAAAATAGGCATCAACATATCAATCAAACTCCTTCTTCGTCCACTCGTCTTCCGGAATCGGCAGATCTTCACCCGAGAAGCGTTGTTCCTTGAACGGATCAGCAAAATGGTGGAAACCATTCACTTCCCAGAATCCGTTCCGATCTTCTGTCATAAACTCCAGACCACGTATCCACTTGGCACTCTTCCAGAAGTAGAGTTGTGGCACGACCATACGCAGCGGAAAACCATGTTTGGGCGTTAGTGGCTCGCCGTTATATTTGAATGCAAGCAGTACGTCATCATGCATCAATTCTTCAAGCGGTACATTCGTTTCATAATCATGATCCGCATGGATCATGACGTATTTCGCTTCCGGCTTAACCCCCAGAAGTTTCACAAAATCGGAGAAGCGAATCCCTTCCCACGGCGTATCGAATTTCGACCAGCGTGTGACACAGTGAATATCACTCACTGTGTTCACCTGAGGCATTGCCTGCAACTCAGCTAGGGAGAACACCTTCTCTTCTTCCACTTCGCCAAATACCTTCAAGTCCCAGGTGGACAGGTCATATTCCGGCACTTCCCCTTCATGCAGAATCGGGAATTTCTCCGTCAGCATCTGTCCTGGCGGCAGCCGATCTCCGTGATCGTTGCCTGTTTTGGGTGCCGGAGTTTTACTTTTTTTCAAACGTTCAGCCTTGTTATGCAAGTGGAATTCCTCCTTCTTCTTCTGCCTCTAACATAGACATTCAGGAATTAACGCGAGCTTCCGCCCGCTTTCAGTGCATCCTGTGCATAGGTACGGTCTTTGAAAAAGAACATTGCGACCAGCGTTACAATATACGGCAACATCAACGTGAAATGCGTTGGCAAGGAGAATCCTTGCAGACGAATACTCAATGCTTCCATGAAGCCGAACAGCACACTGGAGCCCATCACGCCTAGCGGATTCGCTTGCCCCAGCATCGTTGCTACCAGTGCGATAAAACCACGACCCGCGGTCATGCCTTCGGTAAACATCGTCACCTGACCAAGCGACAACTGTGCTCCAGCCAGAGCACACAACACACCGCACATCAGAACGGCACCATACTGGATACCGCGAACCTTGATTCCAATGCTCTGTGCTGCAATCGGGTTCTCACCGACGGAGCGCAGGCGGAAGCCGGATACACTTTTGAACAGATAAAATTGCAATGCAATCACGAGCACAATGCCGAGGTAAACCAGGGGACTATGTCCCGATATTACATCGCTGACCCACGGGATGTCCTTAATCAGCGGAATATCCCACTTGGGAAGTCCCACCATGTCTTTGTCGTAGTATGCACCTTTTACATCAAAAATCGCACGCAGTGCAAAGGTCGTCACCCCCGCAGCCAGGAAGTTTAGCGAGATCCCGACCACGATGGCGTTAGCCTTGAGGTTAATACTTATAAAGGCAAAGAGCGCCGAGAATAACATCACAATAATAATGGAAAAGAGTACAGCCAACAGAACATTGCCAAACAGGTAATTACCGACAATGGCGGAGAACGCACCGATCAGAACCAGTCCTTCAAGACCCACGTTAAACAGACCGACACGGGAACATAAAGCCCCACCGAGCGCTGCAAGCAGGATTGGAGTCATAATCCGCAAGGTTGAGCCAAACATGGCTGCATCAAACAGTTGTTGCATTGGACTTTTTCTCCTTTCTCCGCTTCAGGAATGAATAACCGATCTGAGCTGATACAAATAACGTCAATACAGCCTGGATGACACTGCCAACTTCCAGCGGCACATCCGTATTCCGTTCCATCCCCATGGCACCTGTCTGTAACGCAGCCAGCAAAATAGCTGCCACAGCTGTACCGAGTGGATGCGAGCGGGCAAGTAGCGTTGCCATAATGCCGCTCCATGCGTAACTCGCCGATGACAATGAGCCATCAAGGAAACGGTACTGTGTACCGAGCACTTCCCCCGCACCCGCGAGTCCAGCAAGTCCACCACTAATGACCATGGACAACATCATCATGCGAATGCGGCGAACACCACCGTAGGTTGCAAAGGATGGGTTGCTGCCGAGCATGCGGATCTCGTAACCAGTCACCGTTTTATGTGTGAACCAGTAGATCAGAATAGCCGCTACAATGGCAATAATGAAGCCGGCATGCAGCCCCATGCCTTGGAACAACTTCGGCAACCAGATACTCTGATCAATCATGGGTGTCTGAGCCATCGCTGCAGATCCAGTCCGATCCTTGAATGGATAGGAGACCATGTAGCCGCCAAAATAAATGGCAATATAATTAAGTAGTAAGGTTGTGATCAACAAGTTCATGCCAAACCGAGCATCCAGCCAACCTGCAAACAGGGACCAGATTCCACCGGCAACAATACCAGCCACAATCGCAGCAATACACACAAACCAGCCCGGGCCTGGCAGATAAAGCGCCGTGAGCGCCGCACTGAGCCCGCCAAGAATCATCTGACCTTCGGCTCCCATATTGAAAAATCCGGCACGGAATGCCAATGCTACGCCAAGCCCCGCCAAGATGATTGGTGTGGAACGAGCCAACGTATTGGTGAAGAAGTAGAAGTTGCCGAAGGCTCCTTTCCACATCTCCGCATACGTATCTACCACATTACCGCCAACGATCAGAATCGCTACAGCCCCTGCAATCAGACCGATGAATACGGCAAGCAGCGGCTGTACGAGTCCGCGAAGTGTTTCTTTTACCCGATTCATATCCGCTCTTTCCCTCCTGCCATTAACAAGCTGATCTGTTCCTCAGTCGCTTCTTCTGCTCTCAGTTCTCCGGCAATTTCGCCTTCATACATGACAATAATCCGATCAGATAATTGCAAAATCTCCGACAACTCCGATGAAATGAGCAGAATGCCCGCACCCTCACTGCGTTTGCGCAGCAATTCGGCATGAATCGTCTCCATAGCACCGATATCCACACCACGTGTTGGTTCGGCTGCAATTAGAAACGGTGTATCCTGTGCAAATTCACGGGCAGCAATCAGCTTCTGCAAGTTTCCTCCGGACAGGAACTGTGCCTTGGTTTCCGCAGAACCTGTCTTGATGCTGAACTGTTTGATCCAGCTCTCTACCATCGTTCTTGCTGCTTTGGCTTTGATAATGCCGCGTGACTGTAAGCGATGATGGTGTCCCATTAGCCCGTTCTCGCGAACGCTCGCATCCTTGGCCGCTCCCCACATGTAGCGATCTTCCGGAATATGAGCAAGTCCATGCTCCCTTATTCGCCGTACAGGCCAGTTGGTTGTATCCTGCCCGGAGAGCACAACGCGACCACTATCCGCCTTACGTAGTCCGGCAATGACCTGAATCAGTTCCGACTGGCCGTTACCCGAGATACCCGCTATACCAACGACCTCACCTTTTCGAACCTCCATATGGATCTCCTTGAGCGCCGAACGATCCTTCGCTCCGGACAGATTAACCCCTTCCACTTGAAGCACGGCTTCGGCTGGAACCGATGGCTGCTTGTCCATACGCACAAGTTCACGACCAACCATCAGACGGGACAATTCCTCCACATGTGTATCCTTCGCTTCCAACGTACCTGTCACCTGACCATCCCGAAGCACCGTGATCCGGTCTGCTACATCCATGACTTCTTGCAGCTTGTGCGTGATCAGTACAAAGGTTTTGCCCAGCTTGGCGAGAGATTTCATATTCGCCAGCAGTTCCTTCACTTCAAGCGGTGTCAGTACCGCCGAAGGTTCATCCAATATAATGATGTCTGCGCCCTGATGCAGCACCTTGAGAATTTCAACACGCTGCTGCATGCCAAGCGGGCACTCGGATACTTTTTTCCACGGGTCAACCGGCATGCCATATTGTCTGCCCAGCTCATTTACCTGAGCCGCTGCTTTTTTGCGGTCAAATGCGCCTGCCTTAGCCGGTTCACGTCCGATCACGATGTTCTCCGCCACCGTAAAGGAAGGGAACAGCATGAAATGCTGATGCACCATACCGATGCCACTTGCCATCGCCTGAGACGGCGTGGCAAAGCTCACCTCACGTCCACGGACTTTGATTGTGCCCGACGTAGGCTGTTCCATACCATACAACATACGCATCAAGGTTGTTTTACCGGCCCCGTTCTCACCTACAAGGGCATGAATCTCTCCCTCACGCAAATTAAAACGGATGTCACGGTTAGCGGTGAAGCCGCCGTATTTCTTCGTAATGTGCTCCATCTCCAACAGCATATCTCGCGTTCGCTCCCCTCAGTTCAACTTAAAAAGGTTACACTCGCCACTACGATGACAGAACAACCTTCCGATCGCTGTTATCCCCAGATTTTTGATTCCCTTTTATAAAGGGGAAAATCCGGTGATAAAGGCGAACGCTGTGCTTCATCAGGTTATTTCTGTCCTCTTCGTTACCGTGTAAACGATAAGTTGAACATATACTGGTCATTTAATAGCAGCAAAACCGGCTGCCTGATCGGGCAGCCGGCTGATCAATTCCATCACTCATTCATTGAAAAGAACATTCAAAACTATTGTTGCAATGGATCTTTGACTACAATTTTGCCGGATACGATATCATCCTTGATTGCTTTAACCTTGTCGATCACTTCTTGTCCAACAAAAGCATTCAGCGGAGATTCGCTATCACGTGTAACGTACGTCAGGCCTACACCGTCTTCTTTCAAACCATAGTTTACTGCACCTGCTTTGAAGTTGCCTTCTACAAAATCTTTCACAGTCTCATAAGCAACGGTATCCGTTGATTTCAATTGAGACAATACGATATGTTCCGGGTCTTCAACAGTACGGTCCGTATCCTGACCGGAAGTGTAGAAGCCTTTTTCTTTGGCTGCTTCGAACACGCCGAGATCGCCTACAGCGGATGCGCCAGCGATGAAGTCAGCGCCTTTGCCGAATTGTACCAGCGCCAATTCTTTTGCTTTGGCCGGGTCATTAAATCCACCTACATAGTTCACGAGGAATTCTGCATCTGGATTCACGGATTCCAATCCCGCTTTGAAACCTTCCGTATATTTCTTAATCAATGGTACATCCATTGCTGCAATCATGCCGACTTTGTCTGTTTTGGTGGACAATCCAGCAGCTGCACCGAGCAGGTACGCCCCTTCATATTCACGGAAACCAACGCTACGAACGTTAGGCAGATCAACGGTTGTATCTACAATCGCAAAGGACTTGTCCGGATTCTCTGCTGCGACTTTCTTCAATGCATCTTCCGCCTGGAAAGTGGCTGTAATAATCAGATCATAATTCTCGGCAACCGCAGCACGCAGATTTTGTTCAAATGCTGCCGGATCTGTCGATTCAATCGTCTTGGTGTCTACTTTGAATTCTTCGCCTGCTTTTTTGAAACCTTCATCCATCTGTACAAAGAAAGGGTTAACCCCTATTTTTTCGGGAAGTACAAGGGCCATCCGAAGAGATTTCTCCGAATCACTGCCTTGGGCGGATTGTTCGTCTTTGGAAGCCGAATTCCCACAAGCTGCCAACAAAATAGCCAACATGATGATCGATAAGACGAACGATAAACCTCTTTTCATTTTGAAAATACCCCTTTTCAACATTCTTTTTTCTTATCCTAGCGGATACTGTCGATCCTTGTCAATAAATCTTTGAGCGTATACACTCAAATAGAATATAATTGACAATTCGCTTTCTACCAAGCATTGGAAACCGTTCTGTATCAAGCTTTTTTTCGTTGACATCCAGCGCGTCTCCGTGCTAAAGTCAATCCAATTATTCTATTCTGATAGGAATTGTCAGAATTATAACCCAAAGCTGATTATTTTCCAACCCATTTTAAGGAGGCTATTCATTTGAAAAAAATCACCCAGATCACGTTGGCGGCCCTACTCGCCGCTCCGGTAACACTAGGCAGTCTTAGCTTGCCCGCTTCCGCTTCTGCAGCATCTGCAACTCCGGCTAAACCCACCACCTCACAAAGTGTCAAAGGACCGGTAGCTCAGGCGCCAGTTGCTTACACGGAAAGCGCAGCGGATTTTGCTCAATTCTTGCAAGCGAAATACAAAATTCAATTGCCGCAACAGATTACCAAAGGTGATTTCATTCAAGCCATTGCAGCCATCACGGAAGCAACTCAAGCAAGTGACAGTGCAGCCAAAGCTCCTGTCTTTACCGATCTGGCCTCTGGTGATTCTTCCTATGATGCTGCCGTATCCTTATTCAATAGTGGGGTTCTTACAGGCACAGAAGTACGTGCCAAGGATCAACTGAGCACTTATACTGCCGTCTTCATCGCGGTGAAAGCAGCCGGATTCAAGGAACTCGCTTATACATATCCCACAGAGAAAACAGCCAAAGCGCTTGCCAAAGCTGGCATTAACCCGAACCGTGTTCAGGGACAAGCCGCACAGGAACTGGCTGCGGCTATTGATACAGGCCTCATTCCCGAAAGCCTGTACCCCGCTCTCCTTAAGGGTGGCGTAGCAAGTAAAGATTTCGCTAATACTTTGCTTGGACGCGTACTGGTCAGTCAAGGGAAATACAAACATGAGATTGGGCGTTCCGGCGATGCGGACATCTATTCCAAATTGTATGCTGCATATCGCACAGCGGATCTGATCGAATCACCTGAGCTGAGAAAAATTGTGGATCAGGCCCTGCGAGATGATCTCGTAACAGGTTACAATCTGAAGGATAGCCGCTTTGATTCCAACTTTATCGATGAACTGACACTTACCTACGGCCACGATAATATTCAACATGCTGTACAGTTGGTTGGTTTGCTGCGTAGCGAAGGTATTGATGCTGATGTGCAATTCCAGCCGAAGACATCTGCCTTCATTTATTTGAAGGAATGGGGCGAGCCAAAGGAAACGCCTGATTATAAAGTGACACAGATCGAGAACGGCAACTATATCGCTTCTGCGAAGGAATATGATATTCAGTTTGAGTTCAACAATGTGGCAGACAAAGTTCGCTTCAATGACATTGTGCTGAAATATGCTAAAAAGAACAGTGACAGTACCTTTCCACTGATTCTCAGCTCCTGGTGGCAACCGTTGTATTATTCACCAACCGCATTGGCGAACTATCCGGTCATTTCCAATAATAAGATCGCGCTTGGCAATTACTATGCTCAGTCCTTCTCTCTGAAAGAGAATGCCAAAGCCATTCGGGAAGGTTTCCTGAAGCTGGCACCCGATGCAGACATTACGACGTATGACTTCTGGGTCGACCAACCTTTCTTCAACTATCTGAACGGTGGTTCCGAATAAGATAAGTTCCATCTCCAACCGAATTAAAGCTCGTATTTTGCCATTATAAACCTCCGTCTTTACCGAATTTTACAGGGATTTCGCCCCCTGGATTCGTAAAGGCGGTTTTTTGTTCAGCATTTTGCAAATTTCTTCTAAAAAATCATTTTCCCCATGCAGGAATTACCAATATAAGGTCGAATCCTATATGTACACAAACACGCAATCATATTGCATATCTCCGCACGAACAGGAGTTACTCCATGGTATATGACGGTATTCTACTAGGCTTGATCGTTGGATTTTTTCGGGGCGGGTTGCGGCATGGGCTCAACCAGTTTGCAGCACTCAAGCTGCGAAGCGGCTGGATTTTCCCTGTATTGTTGCTAATCCAGTTCTTTATTTTCTATCTCCAGGAACGTTTCGAATGGGTGGCATCCATTAATGGATATCTCTTTGCTGCCGTCTACATCACAGGGCTCGCTTTCCTGTGGCTCAACAGACACCATACCGGTTTCATGCTCATCTGGGTTGGGGTATTTCTCAATTTTGCCGTGATGGCAGTAAACGGTGGGCGCATGCCTGTTTCTGTGGAAGCCTCCGCTGTACTGGGACCCTATTATGTAGACATGCTCCGGGAAGGCGGCGCCGTATCAAAGCATTTTATGATGGATGCATCTACAAATCTGCCTTTTCTCGGTGATATCATCCCACTCTCCAGCCCTTATCCACGGACTCAGGTGATCAGTATCGGTGATGTGGTCATGAACGTTGGCATATTCCTTTTTATCCAATACATGATGGTGAATCGGGACAAAAAGGCTGTGCAACCTGCTAAAACTCATCAGGCTTGAAGAAACAGGTAGACTCCAAGGAAGGGAGGTCTTCTCCATGAAAAAATTTGAAGGTGTGAAATATTCCCGCATTGTCATCAACGCAATCATCGTGGCTTCTGTCGTTGTAGCGTTAACTTCGGGATACAAGCTGGGCGGCTAGTATCCATACCGCCAAACAAGACAAACAGGCTGCCAGCGGCCTGTTTTTTCTTTCTGGATTTTTGCCAGGCAACTTGGTATGTTATACATCTATATAGTATACACCGATACAAGAACACCAATTATAAACACATCAAGATTAGACTAAACCCAAGCAGGAGATTTTTATGAACTTTATTCGTAACCTTATCCATAAGGCAGATCGAAGCAGTCTGTATGTTATTTTGCTTAGTTGTACCGGGATCGGTGTTTTTCTGTACATGAACAAGTGGTCTTACCTTCATCTAACCACGGCGGATTGGGTCATGGTCTACACCATGCTGGGTGCGGCGTTAATTCTGGATTATTTCACGTTCCAGATTCCACCCAAAGGCAATCAGCAATCCATGGATTCATCGGTATACCTTGCCTGTATATTCATGTTTGGCGGAGCTTTCAGTTTATCTGTACTGCTTCCTGTCTCCATCATCCTGTTAATCAAAGAGCGCAAGCTCACCTGGTGGAAACACATTGTCAATTTCAGCATCTACAGTCTCATGATTACAGGAGCAGCTGCCGTTTTTGAGTGGACTGGCGGGCAATCGGGAACTCTGGATGGCTATAATCTGATTCCTTATTTTGCAGCGCTCGCAGCCTACTTCATCATCAACACGATCACACTTGGCTTATTCTTTCATTTCTCAACAAAGGATGCATTACAGCAGATGAAGCGGGCATTCGTTACCGAATCCCTGCTGGTTTATTTATGTACGCTGATTCTGGCACTTGTCCTGACGATTCTGGTTGTACACAATGGCGTGCTCGGTCTGTTGTTGTATCTGAGTCTCAGTATTCTGCTCTCCCATGCATTCAAGCAGTTGTTTGTCATGTATCAGACCATTGAGGAGAAGGCTAACACGGATCAACGCACAGGTCTGTTCAACCATAGTTATTTTGAAAGTATGTTGGAAAATGAACTGACTACCGCTCGTACGCAGGGAACACCGCTCTGTCTGGGGCTTATTGATATTGATGATTTCAAAAAGTATAACGATCGGTTTGGCCACCTTCAAGGTGACAGTCTGCTAGCCCTGCTGGGGGATTTTCTGATGCGAAAGACGGAAGGCACACCTGTTACCGCCTTTCGTTATGGAGGGGAAGAGTTTACTTTGCTCATGCCAGGCATGGAGTTGGACGAATCCTACAGGTTCATGAACAAACTGCGTAAACAACTGAACGACACGCCGTTTGAAGGCGTTGAAGTGTTTCCACACGGTTGTCTCTCCTTCTCTGCTGGCGTCGCGCCCTATCAGGTGGATATGTATAACAAATCCCAGCTGGTGGATCAGGCGGATAAAGCACTGTATTATGCGAAGAAACAGGGCAAGAACAACGTGCACCGCCACGGCAGCAATGATGGCATGGAACATGAGATTGATCTGGTACAGGACGTTCGTGACATCGAGCAGCAGCTCAATCTGTTCAGATACAAGGATATGGATACGTTTAAACATTCCAAAAGGGTCTACAAATATGCACTGGATATCAGTGAATTGCTCGCACTGGACAATGCGGAAAAACGTCGTTTCGTGCTGGGAGCACTGATTCATGACATCGGCAAACTGGAGATTCCTTGGTCCATTCTGAACAAAAAGGACAAGCTCACCGCAGAAGAATGGGAAACGATCAAAGGACATGTCACCTGGGGCAAAAAAATGGTGATCACGAACGATCGCTTCGCCGATCTGATTCCGTATATTGAACTTCACCACGAGCGTTATGATGGCAAAGGCTATCCTTACGGCCTGAAGGGTAACGAGATTCCCCGGCTCTGCCGGATGCTGACCGTGATTGACTCCTTTGATGCCATGACGACAGAGCGGCCGTATCAGGAAACCAAGAACGTGGAAGAAGCGATTCGGGAGCTACGCTCATGTTCGGGTACACAGTTCGATCCGGAGCTAGCCGAGTTGTTCATTCAATATATTGAGAAAAGAACCGCTCAGCAACAGTTGCAGTAAAATAAATGGAGCTTCTTCTATCCCCCCTGAAAAAGTCAAAGCGCTATCCCCGGTCTGATCGGAGATAGCGCCATTTTCATTTTCATGGAATGAATCGTACACCAGACAACTTCATTCTCGTGCAGATTCTACATTAAGATTTGGTATTCAGCTCATGTGAGGTCTGATGCAGCTCTTTAATCATCTGCTGCAAAAACATGTTGTCTTGGCGACTGATACCGTGCTGATTGTCTTGAACAAGCATCTGATGAATGTTCTTTTTGAGCAATTCACTGCGACGTTCCAATACTTCTTGACTCATGTTGTTGCGTCACTCCTTAACATGTTTTGTAATGAATTCACGTTCTATATTAAGTATAGAGGACCTTCTCCGATAGGGAAAACGGACTCAGCCTTCCTCAGCTGGTCACACCAACCCTCACCTAGCGTGACAACATTTCACCCCTTATCGTTCTTAGATATCCTTCTAAATACTCCCTGATCCTCCCCAGCATTCCCCAAAGACACAGACTAGGGTCTTGGACAACCTTGCGTTATAATGGTCCCATCCCTGTATAAATAAAGTACCTAATTAAGCTAATCCTAGATCAAAGGAGTTCTGCATTCATGTCCTATAAACAAATCAAATGGATGATTCTGCTGATCCCCACATTCACGGTTGGCATTTGGGAATACATTCGCCATCAGTTTCTGATGCCATACCTATCGATGGATGCAGGAAACTGGTTAACACCCCTTATCGTTTACCTCGTCAGCGTGACACTGCTCAGCCGATTGTTCCACATGCTCGAAGGTGCCAGGGCTGCTCTGGAGCAGGAACGTGCGGCGAAAGCAGCGCTGGAGGCTCGTGACCAATTGGCACGGGAACTTCACGACGGCATATCTCAGTCTCTTTTCCTGCTGTCAGTGAAGACCGATAAAGCAGGCCGTAGTCTGGCAGGGAGCGGATATGAGCATGAGATCCAGGAGATTCAAAAAACCGTGCATGAAGTCAATACATATGTAAGGCAAGCTATTGCCCAGTTGCGTTTTGTTCCCTCCTCTACGGTGGCACCCGAGATTATTTCACTGCATGCGCAGGTCGAAGTGCTCGTCAAGGAAACGGTACCTGGCGCACAGATTCATTGGGACCTCAGGGGTGTAACGTTCTCTGCCAAGGAACAAGTGGAACTGCTCGCCTGTATCCGGGAGGGACTACTGAATGTACGCAAACATGCGCAGGCTACCCGCGTTCAGGTTCATGCGGAAGGTAACCCAATTGCTTGGTTCATTTATATTCAGGATAATGGGAATGGACTAAGTGGAGATCCTATTCATCTGAAGGATCGGTACGGACTGCGAATTACGAAGGAGCGTGCTGCCGAGATGGGTTGGTCTTTTACCCTCGATTCAAGACCGGGGCATACACGAATGACGATAGGAAAGGAGCATTCTTAATATGGAACATGTACGTGTACTGGTGGTTGATGATCATGCGCATGCGCGTGAAGCGATCTGTAGCATTTTATCCGAGGACAGCCTGTTTGAAGTGATTGGTACAGCTTCGAATGGACAGGAAGCGCTGGAGCTCACCGGGCAATGGATGCCTGACCTAATCCTGATGGACGTGCAGATGCCGGATATGGATGGGCTGGAAGCCACCCGTCAGATCAAGCTGCGATTCCCTTATGTTATTGTTGTTATGGTCACGGTATCGGATGATGTGACCTTTCTGTTCGAAGCATTGAAACAAGGCGCTCAAGGCTATTTGCTCAAAAATCTAACGCCTTCCACCTGGCTTGAATACCTGCGCGCCATCGTCAGTGACGATGCACCGCTCAGTAAGGAACTGGCCTACCGGATTTTGCAGGAGTTTCCCGCACCACGCAGTGAAGATGTGCAAGATAACCCGCTAACAGCGCGGGAACTTGAGATTCTGCAATGGGTATCCGCGGGATATACCAATCGAGAGATCGCCGATCAACTCGGTATTTCAGACCAGACGGTGAAGAATCATCTCAAAAACATTTTGCAGAAGCTCCAGCTTGAAAACCGGGTACAACTCACCCGCTATGCGCTAGAGAGCGGGCTTGCAGGACGTAAACTTCGCAAATAAACATTGTTGCTTCGGATTCACAGACGCCTCAGACATAGGTGAGAAATGACATAGCATTCATGCTTTTGTCACAATTATGTAGACCAAATCGTTTTTTTATAGCCCAATGTAGTCATACGCAGTCATTTTGGACAAAGTTATAATGGGTTAGATTGTGTTTAAAGGACCATGAATGACTACAAATCTATAACCTGAGGGTGATGATTTTTTGATTTTTACACGCTTTACCCTGAATTGGGGCAAACGGCACTGGGCATTGGTCACCTGTCTGTTGCTCGTGTGCTGCCTTGTTATGCCACAGTGGGCATCTGCCCATGCTTATATTGTTAAGGCTTCGCCAGGAGAAAATGAGATCCTCGTAGCTGCTCCGGAACGGCTGACGCTGGAGTTCAACGAATCCTTGCAGACGGCTTTTTATGATATCAAAATTACCGGTCCTGACGGTACTCAAGCAGACGATGGAAAAGTTCAAATTGATGTGGATCGCCCTCATATTCTGGAGACTGGCCTGCGGGCTGGACTCGGGAACGGGACTTATGCCGTTAACTGGAAAGCTGTGTCTGCCGATGGGCACCCAATTCAAGGGGCATATGTTTTTCATATCGGTGAACCTTCCGGATCGCCTGCTGGGCTAAGTGATCTAACATCCGGTTCCGGTTCAACAGGCGGGCCGCTGAAATGGATCGTATCCCTGACAGACTGGATTCAGTATCTCGGATTGTCTGTTATTCTGGGGGCACTTGCATTCTTACTGCTACGAATTGCACCGACATCCATGACAAGAGAACCTATGGACGTTCCGGGCAGCTACAGATTGTTATGGATCAGCTATGCTGCTGCTTCCTTTGCCGCTCTGGTCAGCCTGCCACTGAATACGTTATATGAATCTGGTGTGGCTCTGAGCGAACTAAGCTGGGCACTTATTGGAAGTGCGCTCAAACTAACGTCTTTTGGCCAGATCTGGATGTTACAGATACTCCTTGTAATGCTGCTGGCCGTCACGATTCTCTCCGGATATGATCGCGATCGATCCATCCGTGCTCGCATCTGGTCTTCTTACGGGTCACTCGTGCTCGTGCTTGGATGGCTGTTCACTCATGCCATGACGGGACATCCGGCTGCGGCGGATCAACGTGCGCTGGCGATTGCCATGGATTTCATACATCTAATTGGTGCTGCTTTCTGGATTGGCGCACTAACCGCCATGGCGATATGTCTGCCTCCACTGGCGGATAAGCTGCCATCGAAGGTGCGGGGAGAGGTCTACTGGGTTGCTATTCGCAGGTTTACCGCCTGGGGAATTGGCGCCGTAGCCGCTCTGGTTGCTACAGGAATATACAGCAGTCTGATTATTCTACCAGCACCTCTGCTGACTTCCTTGTTCACTACAGCTTATGGCCTTGTCCTGATCGGCAAGATCGTCCTGCTTATTGTGATGGTTCTCTTTGCATGGCGTCATGCCAGATTAGCAAGAGCAGCAACGGGGAGCAGATTATCCGGCAGCCTGAAAGCCGAGCTTGCTACTGGTGCTGTGATTCTCGCCCTTGCTGCCGTACTAACACACCTGTCTCCGGGACAACCAGCAGCAGTCGGTCCGTATCAGGAGACAAAGACTACGGAAGATGGCTCAGCGATCACACTTCAGGTGAGTCCCAATGTGACGGGAGAGAACCAATTTGAAGTCGATGTGAAACGTGCAGATGGCAGTATCGTTAACGATCTGGAACAGATCACACTGTCACTCACACATCTGGACATGGATATGGGGATCTATGAGATTACCATTCCGAAAAACGACACTGGTGTGTACAAGGCTGAAGATTACATCTCCATGCCTGGACGTTGGAAAATCAAGGTACATCTTCTGACCAAAACGCTGGATGCACTGGATGCCGAATTTGAGATCGACACCGCCAACCCATAGTTACACAACGTTTATATTGAAAAGTGACCCAATCTAAAATTAGTGTTTCTACAAACTGCAAATGTAGTGAAGGGAACGAAATTGATTCTGGAGAAGCGAAGCACTCGCCTTTATTCCCGGATTTCATCTTACTAAATATAAATTGAACTAATGTTTGCACTGAAACGGAGAGGACAGAAAAAACCTGAAAAAGCGAAGCGTTCGCCTAAAAGCTTTCTGAAAGAAAGCTGCTTCGGAAGCATATGCTATCACCGGATTTTCCCTTTGAGAAAAGGGAATCAAAAAAATCTGGGGATAACAGCGATTGGAGGGTTATTCTGTCATCGGAATGTATGTGTAAACCATCTTTTGTTCAATTTGTTGAATCAAAAAAATCCGGGAATAACGGTGATCGAAAGAACCATTCGTAACCGAACGGTGCCTTTGCAGAACGTAGACACTCATTTAAGAAAATGGGCCGCATCATATATGATAAGAACTGAGAGGGGTTATTTATTTTGAAGAAAACATCATGGATTTCCAAACTGACATCCACTATCGCAACAGGTACCGCAGCATTCATGTTATTCGCCGGATTCGCGAGCGCTCACGTTACCGTTAGCCCATCCGTTGCACAGACAAGCGCATGGCAGACGTACACGATTAAGATTCCATCCGAGAAAGAACTGCCTACAACCAAGATCACCATGAAAGTTCCAGAAGGTGTTGCATTCAAGCAATATCAACCACTGGCGGGCTGGAAAATCACTACAGAGAAGAACGATTCCAATGAAGTAACATCGATTACGTGGGAAATTGACGGCGATAATGAAGGCATTCTGGCAGGACAATTCCAGCAGTTCAACTTCGTTGCACAGAACCCTAAGGCGGAAGCTGAAGTAGCTTGGGATGCCTTCCAATACTACAGTGATGGCAGCATCGTAGAATGGACAGGCCAACCAAGTGACGCCAATCCGCACAGTATCACGACGATTAGTGAAGATCCGGCTGCTGCTGGTAATGCTGCGGCAGGTGGAGGTCATGCCAATGAAGGGCATGATAGTGCAGGTACAGAAGCAGGCACTGGTGATAACGCAGCTAACGACGATAGTAAAGCAAACGATGACACCACGCTGGGCGATGCACTCAATGACACCGTTACAGGTGAGCCAAACAACACGGATACAGACCCGGGTACACTGAAACTTCAACAAGCAACATTGATCGTATCCATTCTGGCTCTGATTCTGTCCTTCCTGGGAATCGCGTTGGCTACACGTCGCAAAAAACGTTAAGAACTAACTTACATTTTTACGAAAACCTGAGACAAGTTGAGATTAGAAAAAAGCCTATGGTGTCGGGATCAAACCCGATATGCCATAGGCTTTTTTAGCTATCATCATCTTGATTGGCTATCCATGTTCTTTACAATCGTGGTTTAGGCACTAATCATGCCGCTCCACGGTCACATTAATATCCACGCTGATTACCATCCGCAATATGGCATCAGCCTTACCACTCTTTAGCGTTCCTGATCCGTCTGGATCATGATCTCGATATATTGCAGCAAGCTTTTCTTCTGCATTTCGATGGATTGAATACGTTTGGACAGGCCCGCAAAAAACTCTTCAATCTGCTGCCTTGTATAATCAGCAGACTGCCCTTTCCAATCGTTCAGGCGACTGTATAGCGCCCTCGCTTCCTGTTCATCGGCTTGCAGACGGGCAAGCAGCTGTGTCAGTTCTTTTTCCGCAATTCGAAGATCATTCAATTCCACCAGCAATTGTCCACCCACTTGCGTTCCCCTCCCCCATGTACGTGATAGCGACATTTAACCAACCTGATTCCTAATTAAAATGAACCGGACTCTCGTCCGCCTGCCGGAAGGCATCTGCTTTCTCATCAATAAAGCTCAGGAACTGGCTGGTATGTTTCATATGCCATGTGCTAAGTTCTTGAATCGACGCGTCCAGTTGGGTGACAATTGGCTCCAGCCTGCGACTACGGCTTGTATGCAGGTATTGAGCCATGCGGCTCCTTACCTGATTCAGCTCAGCATTGCATTGCTGTGCATTTTGTTTCCACCGGGAAGCGACACTTTTCAGTTCTTCGGGCGTTACCTGAATCAAACCGGAAGCGCCTCCCACTGCAGCCATACCGCCGCCAGACTTGGAACGTAACGGACCGAAGTTCTTGCTGAACGGTCCCATGTGATCCATAAGGCGCGGTGAATAGCGGATTCTCTCTCCGGTGATCGGATCATACAGGTCATTGGATATGTAACCATTTTTGAAATCATATTGATCCAGACTGTGATAGTTTTCCCCGCCAAATGAGTTCTTGGCCTTATCGATAATGCCCACTCCATCATTGGCATCCTCATAATTGGAATTAATGTAGAAGGTCGATCCTACATGCCGGTCATATCCTCCCAATGTTCCGCTGGCTACCAGATCACTGGGATTGGCATAGTTCACAACCTGCCCGTCAAACTCACCCGATTCAGCCCGGCGCCGCATTTCTGGAGTCAAATTCCCCATTACCGATGGTGCACTGAACGTCACGGCTGGAATTCCTGTATAAGCAGACGCATATTGTGCATTTCCCCCGCCCAAGGAATGTCCGGTCATCGAGAAATTCAGGTCCTTATGCTTGTTCTGCATGTGATTTGCGTAGTCTTCGGATTGATACATCTGATTGGCCCAGCCTGTAGGGGAAACGGTCTTTTCAATATCCTTTACGCGATCACCCGTCCAGTTCTCCACGTCTCTTACCCTGTCACCAGCCCAATTCTCCACTTTGGATATGCCTGTGAAGTCCTTGACGCCTTGGACCCCTTTGTCGAGCCAATCCGGCGTAAGATTATTAACAAAATTCCCAGCCTCCTGCTGACCCTTACGAATCAACTCTCCGCCCCCAATACGGCCATCCATGACAAAGTCAGGTACAGACCGATCCAAGGACGCACTTCCTTCTGTACCACGATAAGCAATGACCGCTTCCTTGGTCTCGGGATTATAAAAGGTTACGGCATCAAAACCGGAAAGTTTGTTGCTTTCCGTCCCCTCAAGGACCTCCCATCCGGGGAGTTCCGTTAATTTGTCTCCAGCCTTTTGATCCTGGTAGGCCAGATCAGACATCGTTTTATACGTTTCATCATCAATATTGGACCCGTTACTCAATAACTACACCTCCCTTTATTTGGCGTATGGATCGTGTCCCTTGGCCATCATCACTTTCTCAATCTCAGGGCTAATGACCAGGTTCTTGGTTACCTTCTTTTTGTAGTCGTACGAAATGCCAAAGCTCTGATCTTCATGATCTTTCACATGGCCTTTCAGACCAATCTGGGACACTGCCATTTCCGGCAACAACTCTTTGCTTGTAATCACAACATCCAGTTCAAACTTCTGCTTGAAGTGCTGAATTACGGTTGCTTCAGCTTCTTGGTATAAAGCTTCCTTCTCACTTGCATTCATGTTCTGACAACCTCCCAGAAATATAGTAAACACTATCATTAGTGTGAATAAACCCTTCAACCATCCTGCACGTTTAATACGAATCCCCCCTCTTGGTAGAATCGAGGCATTCACTATATGTGAAGTACACCCTATTCATCTGTTACCTGCATCATAGTACAAAATCAACATGAGCCATATCGGCTAACAGGATCGTTTTCATGTAACTTTCTTCCTATATGATTCAAATAGGACACTTTGGTGTACATTACCCACTTTCCTAATTCTTGCATCAGTTTAGCTTCTCGGCTTTCCATATATAACAAAAAAGCATCCTTTTCTACACATATTGTGTAGAAAAGAAAGCCTTTTGTCTTCCGCGAACATCATCCTCACTAGCCTCATCCATACTGTCTGGCCCCGGTTTCGTCCAGTTGTTCACACACGAGATCATTGTAGGATTTACACCGCCCAATCAATTCATCATGTGTTCCAGCATCAACGAGTTCACCTTGGTCCAGCACATATATGGTGTCCGCGCTTCGGATCGTACTTAGCCTGTGGGCAATGATAATCTGGGTACATTTCAACATGTTCAGATTATGGGCAATGGTCGCCTCTGTAACGGTATCCAAAGCACTGGTTGCCTCATCCAACAGAAGAACTTTGGGTCTGCTCACCAATGCTCGTGCGAGAGCTACCCGTTGCTTCTGCCCTCCAGACAGGTTCGATCCCGCCTCAGAGATCAGTGTATTATACTTCATTGGCATCTTCTCAATATCGGCATGAATATCAGCCAGCTTCGCTGCGATCATCACATCCTCCAGCGTTGAATCCGCTGCGTGCAGCCTAATGTTGTCATGAACAGTATTGTTAAAAACAAAGTTATCCTGAAGCACGATACTGATCTGGCTGCGAATATCCTGCTGTTCCAGTTCTTCTACATTCATTCCGTCAAAATAGATATTGCCCTGGGTCGGCGTGTACAGCCCTACCAGCAATTTTGCCAAGGTGCTCTTTCCTGATCCTGATTTGCCAACCAGAGCGATCCTTTGCCCCGCTTTGATTGCAATATTGATATTTTTAAGCACATCTTCACCATAGTCCGTATACCTGAAGCTGATCTGATCAATTGTAATATCCCCATTTAGCTTCACGCCATGAAGGGGTGGCGTTGATTTTTTCTTGAATTTATTACTTTCCTCGGCTTGAATGACATCATAGATTCGATCCAGTAGCGCATCCGCCATCACGAACTCATTGAGCATCAAAGCAAGCGAGTTCAACGGCCCCAGAAACAGCGCGGCAAGAGACTGGAATGAAACGAGCATACCGAGGGTCATATTCCCCTGCATAATCTGATATAATCCCACCAGTAGAATGAGCATCGGAGTCATAAAGTTCAGCGTATTGGTCACGGTATTCACTCTCGTCTGAAAAATCGCTTTTTCCTTGACTGTTGCGAGTTGACGCTTGAACAACGCTCTCCATTTCTCCGCGGTACGCTCTTCAATCCCTAGTGATTTGATGGTCGAGATGCCTTCCAACACTTCCGTCATGAATGATCCAGCCAGACTTTGGGCGACAATCTGAGTTTGTGTCAGCTTCTTGAATCTGCTGCGTGTGTATACAAAAACAAGAATTTGTATCAGCCCTACACCAAGCAGTGTGAAAGCGATCAAACGGGACTGGATTATAATATATGTGAATGTAACAACAATTAAAAATAGATTGATCAGCGTAGAGATCATCTTCTGGGACAAAATTTCCCGAATGGTTGTGTTGCTATTAATTCGCAGCATCAGATCCCCACGTGAACGAATTTCAAAATATTGATAAGGCAGTCTGAGCATATGTGAGACAAAGTTTGTCGTCAGTTGGGAATCCAGCAATTCCTGAAGCCGTACAATGCACATATCCTTCATATAACTGAAGCCGATCTGAAACAGGGTTAACAGCACAATGCTGGTGATTAGGACAGGAAATAACGAGTAACCCTCACCGCTAGTAGCCGCATCAATTGAAACTTGCATCAGGAACGGAAAGGCCACCGAAACCAACTGCAACCCCAGAGCAAGTAGAATGGTCCAAACAAAATATTTTTTGTTACTGCGAATCAAATCCTTGAAGTACGCCACTTTACTAATCTTTTTCTCGGACAAAGGTACAAAGCCATCATCCGGATATACGAGCAAAAAAATACCTGAATATTTCTCCGCAAACTCCTGCGTACTGATAACCAGCCTGCCCAAAGCCGGATCGACAATAATGAACTGACCACCCGTCTTGATCCGCTCAAGCACGACAAAATGGCTGTCTTCCCAGAAACAAATGATTGGCAGAAAGTCATTGTTGAGTGATTCAACAGGCGCTTTTTTAGCTATCCCTTTCAAATGATAGGTCTGGGCAACCTCTTTCATTTTGAGCATGGAACTGCCATCCCGACCGTTCCCCAGCATTGCAAAACGTTCCTTCAGATCCGTGAAATCCGCTTCGTAGCCGTGATATGCGAGTAACATATGTAGGCAACTAGGGCCACAATCATATTGATTCATTTGCAGTTTGACAGGGACTTTGCGTTGTCTCTTTCCGCGCAGACGGAATACAGGCCGTTCAGGCATAATGCTGCCCCATATGGGGTGACTGTTCCATTGTGTCCATCTGCTGCTGAGCGGATGCCGTTTCCATAGCGTATGTCTGCGCCATATCCCTTATTTCCTTGCCTTTTGGTCCCTCCATCATGAGTACCGAAGGCAGGTCACGATTGTAAAGTCGGAGCAATTGATATCCAATGCCGGCAAGCCCTAGCATCAGTCCTGGGATTTGCTGACGACCCGGAATGCCGCATCTCCAATGATGGTTATCATGTCTCACCTGTGTCACAATGTAATTTGCTATCTGAACTGAGTACTCCTTCAACTCTTCATCCTGCAAATATTCGGCTGCGAGTAGGAACAACTCCAGATTGCCCATATCCCCATGGCAGAGCGAATAGCTAACTTCTGTGAACCCTTCTTCCATCGTCTTGGCTAACGCTCTGCGAATATCCTTCTCAACTGTATCCATAGCTCCTAATGACCTCAATTGCTGCGCTAACCCTATACGGGCGATCCCTAGACCAGGTGCGCCATTACACCAGTACATGACATAATGTTCTTCCGGCATGCTGCCATCGGTGAACCGCAGATCTTTCCAATTGTTCACTTCAGGACTGTAGAGGGCTTCCTCATACTTCAGTCCTTCCATACAGGTTTCAAGATAGGCTTTGTTGCCTGTAGCACTGTATAGACGGGCCAAACTCAGACAGATGCCTGCGTTCCCGTGTGCAATGCCGCTAAGTGGCGTTTTATTAATCGCTGACGTCACCCAAGCCATACCTTGATCCATCGGCTGCGCAAGCTTCAGCAAACGATCTCCGCATCGCACAGCCACGTCCAGCGCTTTTTGCGATTGAAAGTTCATATACATGTCCACACAAGCCATCAATGTACCTGCACAACCTGAGATCACATCCAATTGCTGATCATTATCGACCATATCGTCCAGGATATCGAGCAATTCCAGCGTATCCGGGTTAATCCCCGGTTCAGAACATACGTTGGCTTTATGAACCAGTAAATAGAGAAGTGATCCATAGCCAGTGAACAATGAGATGTTTTTATCGATTTTTTTGCGGATCATCTCCCAGGCTGTCTGAATACACAGATGAACCATCTGCATATATTTGTGGTCACCTGTCTCCTGACTCAGATACAGATAGAAATAGGCAATGCCCGTTACCCCGTTATATAACCCCAATTCCGAAGATTTGTAGATTAACTTCTCGTCTGCATCCATACCCATGCTGATCCATGACACCGAAAGACCTTCATCTCCCATAATGGCAATATCCTTTATGTAATCCCCGATCCTTACGGCTTCATGCAAATATTCTTCCTTTGTCATGGGTATTCGAAGTTCATTCAACTGTGCCGGTTGCACACTTGCGGTACTCTTCTCCATAGCGAATGAACGTTCCAGCACATACTTGGTCTGAAGTGTCCTTTCGGTAAATTCCCACTGCATGTCCATGTCTTTTGGGTTCATTGCCCGCACTTTATCCGCAGTCTGCGTTAAAATATCAGAGGAAAATACGCCGGCAATGGCTTGGTTGTCGTGGTGGTGAAACAACATGTCCTGGCCGATACAGGTCTGGAACATAGGTACGTCTCCGTGCAATAGATCGTAGCATTCATATTTCACGAGCTTTTCACGCATACGATCCTGTCGTACAATCATCCACATCATGTCGAACAACAAGCTCTTATCCAGCCCGTTTCTGAGATATTTGGGATGGGAGCTGGCTTCAATCAGCGTAAAATATGTAACAGTCGGACGAACGATCGTTCGTACAGCACAACCATAAAAATAATTGCAAACGATGGAGATAAACGACTCCTTTTGCTCCATGATGGCGTTGTATATACGATAGAAACCCTTCTTCAAACTTTGGATATATCGTTCAGGTTTGATGGGGGTCTGTTCATATGAAGGCAAATGACTGAACCGACTCACACTTACTTTGCTTCTTTGTATTCTCATGGTATCTGTATTCTTATCGTGAATCTCATACGTGTTGAGTACCTGATCTACGTCCCCCGCAAGCCCGCTTAGATCACTGTGATACAAGGCATTGGAGTCCAGCGTGGGCAGCATGCTCGTTTTTAACACGGAGTCATTCAATATCGAAAGGGTCTTCTCCAGCGCCGTATAGTATTCCTTGTCCTCCACATATTTGAAGGGCTGATTGTGCAGCAGTGATTCCAGATCGACAAAGAATGGATGCTCACCTTGGGCAACGATGTTCTCCATATGCATGTCCGTTGCGTTAACGGCATATAGAATAGCGAGATACTGCCCCTGCCGTTCAAAAAAACGTTCCGCTGCCTCCAGACTGGTGACTTCCTCATAGGGTATAAATTGCTGCCAGCCATATTCGGAGCGATCCAGCGATTTGGCAATACGGAACGGCAACCCCGTTTGCTGATCGTTAAACCATTGCAACAGTCTGGCAAAAGCGGTGTCGATGGCCATGTTCCTTGGTTTGTACATGACATTGCCCCCTCCCGCAAACGCTAACCGCAATACACTGGCTCCACCATTATGTGAATCCCCGAGAAATACGATATCCTCCAGCTTATCCAGCTCGAAACCAAAAAAAGACTCCAGTTCACGACGATCTCTCGTCAGGCGCTCCAGAACACGCATCATATTAAGACTGATCCGAAGAGTGTGCTCAACAAGTCCTCGGGCAAGAACAGGATATTCCAGCAGTAAGGCGAGAATCTGTTCTCTGGACTGGATGTTCTGGCTCACAAAGTACTGATACCGCTGCCGGGAATCCTCACCTCTCAATTCATCTTGTAATCTCGCTTTGTTTAACTCATAGATTAGTGTCTTGGCAGACATGTGGAAAACTTTATCCGAGACCGTCTTCAGAACAAGCCCTGTAACACGCCGTTTGTCCAACCAGTCATATCCTTCATTCAGGCCATCGGTCATGATCTGAATGGATCGTTGCAGAAAGGGTTTGGAAAACTCAAAGAACGGAATTTCATCCGTATCGCCCTCAATAAAGTATTCGATCTCCAGATGCTCATTCTCAAGAAATGTTCTGCGGAGTTCCTGATGCCAAGTCATTTCAGCAAAGTCGTACATAAAACCTGCATCATTAAACATAACCTGCACCGTATCCACATTCATGGATTCAGCCTGGAAGCGATTCGACAATTGCTCCTGGTCCTGAAAAAACTTGTCAAGCCATTGCTGCATTCTTCCTGAATCCGTTTGCTCTACAGGCTTGTCCACATTCGGAACGTTGGGAACTTGTGCAGTATATCGCTGCACAAACTGTTTGTATTTCTCTGTTAAGTAGAGTGCATCACTCCAGCGGGAGTCATGTAATCGCTCCTGTATGCTCATCATTTCATTCCCCTTCTATTGGATGGTTTGGTGTCCAAAATCTCACATAAAAAAATCAAGCACATAACTGAAATCAGCTATGTGCTTGAAGATGAGAGTAAAATTTAACAACAAGTAAGCCAGGAAGAAGGTGAAACCGAATTATAATGACATTCATGACTTACCGTACAAAATACACCGCCACTAGCTTGAGCATCAATTACAGATACCGCCCCTGTAATGACCATAAGCTCGTCATCACTGATGTCCTCGATTGCTCGCAATGCTTCGAGATTGAATTGTTTCATTGAAAAAACCTCCATTCGAATTTTTTTATATGTATAGCTTATAAAAAGCTAAACACCAATGTTGAACTCAACTGCAGGATATTGTAAAATATTTAAATTATGTAATTATTTTCTATATATTCATTCTAGCATAATTTGCTAGTTTTTGTAAATCCATTTTCGGGATTTTACCACCATTTGACAAAATAAATCGCTTTTACTAGAATCACAACAAAATTGTGTTATTTCGTTGTTAAATGCACAAAATTTTAAACACCTGTCCAAGACAGGTGTTTTTCTAAGTAGCAGGCAACTGCAAAGCAGCTCTAAGCCCTTCCCCACTATCACTCTCAAGAATAAGCTTTCCCCGATGAGCCTGCGCAATCCTTGATACCATTGGAAGCCCTAAGCCATGTCCCTGACGGGAAGGCCGTACGCGCCCTGCCGCATAGGGGAGAACCACCACATCGTCCAGATACTCTTTTGGAATTCCTTTTCCATCATCTGACACCACAAATTCACAACATACATCCTCTGCTGCACGCATCGTTTCCAACACAATTGCACACCCCTCCGGGTTATGCGTGATACTGTTTTGTACCAAATTCGTTACTGCACGATACAATAATCGTTCATCCCCCATAACATGAAGACTCTCGTCCTGAACATGAAGCGAGATTGGATAACGCTCATCCAGTCCATTATTCAAAAAATCCGACACAGCCTGCCTTGCTAGTACCGAGAGTCGAATCGACTTCAACTGTAGAGGCTGCATCTCATACTCCAGCATGGATACCAGGTTTAGATCGCTGACCAGTGACCGCAGGCGTTCACCCTGGCGACGAATAATGGAGGCCTGCTGTTTGTGCTCGGCTGACAAATCCGATTGCTCCTCCAACTCACTCGCGTAGCCCAGAATCATGGACAAAGGTGTCCGTATATCATGAGAAATGCCTGCGATCCAGTTGGATCGCGCTTCATCTCTCGCTTTTAGAGCATCATCCTTGTCCTGAAGCATACGGGATGTTGAATTGATGCTTTGTGACAGGTCATTAAATATACCTTTGGTTTCGACGTGAACAGGCTCTTCCTTTGCCAATGCGTGAATGCCATGGATTAACGGTCGAATACTACGGATCACCCGCGTTCCAATGAGTATGGATACTAGTAGAGCAAGAGCCACATTACACACCAACAATAGTATGATCCGAATAGGCAATGACTTGAGCCACTCTGCCAGAAAGTCGAACTGGTATTTTCCGTACGTATTCTTAGGGTAGCCTACGACCAATAATCCATCTTCACGTTCCCATACGTACACCGGGTATTCCTTAAGATAGTATCGCGAGAACTTCGCAACATCCGTCACGTCATAAGAGCGCGGGACTTCAGCCGGAAGCCGTTCGCTCCACTGTACCTTGCCCTGGGGATCGAGCAGCATCGCCCAAGCCTGATATGTATCCAGCAGTTGCATTCCATCGCTGTTTAGCGCATAGTCCCCCTGCTCGCCCTTACTCAGACCACTGGCCATCTGTTTCACAACCGCACCGGGGGAAGGACCCTCATGAATTTCCTTGAAGATCAGCGAACCTAGCAGAATTAGATTGAACAATAACAGCACCACAGATACCAGAATGGTAGATCCTACAAACTTTCTTAGAATTCGAACAACGCCATCCATCACCTAGACTCCTGAGCCATCAGTTTGTAACCAAGGCCCCGAACGGTTAGCAAAAATACCGGTTTGGATGGGTCTTCCTCAATCTTCTCCCGGATTCGCCGAACATGCACCATCAGTGTATTTTCATAACCATAACTCTCGTCTCCCCATACGGCTTGACACAGGGCATCGCTGGTTACAATCCGGCCTTGATTCTCATACAACTTGATCAGTATGGCGTGCTCCTTAGCTGTCAATGGAAGCTCCCTGTCTGTCCCCTGCACAACAGCACTCTCCAGATCAATGGTTTGTTCACCTAAACGGAATACAGGCAATCTCTCCACCGTATTGGAGGCATATACCCGCTTCAGAATAGCCATCAGCCTGAGAATCAACTCTCTTGGCAGAAAGGGCTTGACCATATAATCATCCGCTCCCAGCCCCAGACCGAGCAATCGATCCTCATCTTCACCACGTGCCGACAGAAACAGAACAGGCATGTCCGAGAATGACCGGATCGAAGAGAGCAGAGAGAACCCATCCCCATCTGGAAGCATCACGTCCAGGATTGCTGCATCCGGCTTTTCAAGCCTGCATACTGCCAACGCATTCACGAAGTTATCGGCCGTATAGACCCGAAAAAAACCTTCTTTACGTAAAAAACGTTCAATCATTTCCCGTATCTCAGGTTCATCATCTACGATCAATATTTTCTTATTCTTCAATAATTCCATTGATATCACCCTTTTTATTATACATCACAAAGGCATTCATCCGATATTTTCCATTTCCATTTAAGGTAATTGTAAGGTTATCTTCAGCCACGAGCAAGAAGCCTGATCTATATTTAGAGCAACTGAGATATTAGTGAAATGGAGTTGAGATCAATGATAAATTCTTCCCCCATCGTGGAAACGCATAACCTGTCCAAATCTTATGGCGGTACTAACCGCGTACACCAGGTTAATCTGGCAGTTGAGACGGGACAGATTTTTGGCTTCCTGGGTCCAAACGGAGCAGGCAAAACAACCACATTAAAAATGCTGTTGGGTTTGATCAAACCCACCGAAGGCACTGTGAAGGTGTTCGGCAAAGATCTGAATAAACATCGCCCTTCCATTCTGAATCAGACAGGTTCACTGATCGAATCCCCATCTTATTACGGCCACTTGACTGGACTTGAGAATATGAAAGTCATGCAGCGACTGCGGAACGTACCGAACAAAAATATTGATGAAGCTCTCAAAATTGTCCGGCTCGAAAATCAAAAACATAAGCAGGCCGATCAGTATTCCCTAGGGATGAAGCAACGACTCGGTATTGCCATGGCCCTGCTTGCCTTCCCAAGACTGCTTATTCTGGATGAGCCTACAAACGGACTTGATCCGGCCGGAATCGGTGAGATCCGGGAATTAATCAAGTCCCTTCCGGGTCAATATGGCATAACAGTCCTGTTATCCAGCCACCTGTTGTCCGAGATCGAACAGATTGCTACCTCGGTCGGGATTATCAGTGATGGCAAGCTGCTGTTTCAGGGAACCATGCAGAGCCTTCAAGCCAATAACAAGACCACCATTCGTTTTCAGACAACAGACACGACAAGGGCAGAGAAAATCCTTTTGACTCAAGGCTACATGCCCACAGTTCATGGAAAACAGTTGGTGTTCAACTATCTTCGTGACGAGGAAGTCTCTCAGATGAACAAGGTGCTGGTAGAACACGATATCCCCGTGATCCGGATCGAGGAACACAAGAAAAGTCTGGAAGACATATTCTTGGATTTGACCGGAAAGGAGCGGAGCCTGTAATGAAAGCTCTATCCCTGGAGTATTATAAAATCCGCCGCAAAAGGATCTGGGTCATGCTATCCCTTTTTCTGGCCGCAGAAATGATCTGGGCCTCCATGTCTATGAGCATCTCCATCTCCCGAAGTGCAGCCAATGCGAGTTGGGAAGCCTTGATCTTCAGCATCGCTTCCATGAACGGACTGTTCCTGCCCATTATATCGGCTATCGTTGTGTCCCGCATCTGTGACATGGAGCATAAGGGGAACACATGGAAGATGCTGATGACGACCAACATCGGACGTAATCATGTCTACACAGCCAAGTACATATGTGCGAACAGCCTGATTCTGTATGGTATTCTTGCGCAAGCTGTGTTCATTGTCGGTTTCGGTCTATCCAAAAACATTTCCGGCCCGCTACCATTCTCTCTGCTGGTGCAGTTCGTTATAGGCACACTGCTAACTACACTCGCGATAACCGCTCTTCAGCAATGGCTGTCTCTTACGGTACGCAATCAGGCTTTTGCGTTATGTCTGGGTATGCTGGGCGGATTCATTGGAACAACATCGGGGTTGTTTCCAGCAGGTGTACGTCACCTTTTCATCTGGTCTTACTACATGGATCTGAATCCAGTCACTTACATTTACAGCGCAACTTCGGGTACCTATGTATCGGGTATGCTGCCTGTCGGTCTTTTCTTAGCCGCCTTGTTGATGGCTGCCATCTTCTATTTTGCAGGGAATATTCATGCTTCAAGAAAAGAGATTTGAGGAGGGAAACACATGCTGAGGAGCATTTCCGCCGAATGGCTTAAACTTCGGCATTCCCGGATCAGTCTGGTATTGGCCATTCTGCCTATTATCAGCCTGCTTATCGGATGCTTTAACTTTTATTTCAATCAAGCGGCTTTACAAAACGGGTGGTACAGCCTGTGGACACAGGTCAGTTTATTTTACGGGGAATTCTTTCTACCTATCCTGATCGCTATCTGTTGTGCCTTTGTATGCCGCCTGGAACACAGCAATCGCAACTGGAACATGATTCTGGCTTCTCCGGTTTCGGTCACCAGCCTGTTTGTTGCCAAGTTGGTCATTGTCGGCATATTGATCTTCTCGGCCCAAACCTTCTTCATGCTCATGTACTGGGCAGCAGGCCAACTGTTCGTCATTCCAGGTCCGTTCCCGATGGAGACCGTCGTATGGAGCCTGCGAGGATGGTTTGCTTCTATCTCTATTGCTGCACTGCAACTAGGGTTGTCGATCCGGATAAGAAGCTTTGCCACGCCAATTGGCATCAGCCTTTGTGCAGTCTTTCTGGGACTAGGCATGTATGTGCTGAAAATCGGCATGTTATTCCCCTACTCCTTGTTAACTATAGGCATGGGCGTTCTGAGTCAAAAGGGACTGACATCCTCAGAGAATATCGTCTTTCTGTTCATGAACAGTCTCTTTATCCTTCTGTTTGCTACCTGGTCGATCCGCCGCCTGAAATATAAAGACATCGCATCGTCCTAAATTTACCGAGATCAAAGGAGGACAAAAACATGAAAAAAGCATTCACCATTCTCGCATTGGTACTTGTTATTCTAACTTGCCTGTGGCTCTTCTTCATGGACCCTGCTAAATTGACTCCCGATAACCCTGCCGGCAAAACAACCTACTATACCATTGTGAATCAGACTACAGTCAACAAGGATGACAATGGCAGATATGCTTATGAACTGATCGGCTATACAGACGAAGGAAAATCCAAAACACTCAGCTTCTCTACCAGTAAGCTACTCAAAAATGGGGCCTATCTGAAACTATATGTATCCACGCTGCGTGGTGTTACACACTGGGAAGAGGTCACAGCGGACGATCTGCCAGGGCAAGCCAAGCAGTTAACCTCTAAATAGAAAAAAAGATGCGTCTCTATATCTCCATTGATATTTGCATAACAAAAAGAGCCTTGCCCATTACTTCAAGGGTGGCTCTTTTAGGTTATGCCAATGCCATCTGCAGCGCAGTCAGCGCAATCCCGATAACAAATCCGGTAACCGCTCCGTTGATCCGAATCCATTGCAGATCCTGTCCAACCTTATCCTCAATCATCGAAACCAAAGTGGCATTGTCCATTTTGTCCACATTTTCGCGTACCAGTTTACCGATTTTGGAATGGTTTTTCTCCAGCAGTGTTGTGACGCCATTTACGATCTTGGCATTCATGCCTGTCATCAACTCTTCATCTGTCCGCAGATCAACCAATACCCGCTCAATGGCAGGCAGTGCATACGTATCTACATACTGTCCATCTTCCATCGCGGCGAGCGCCTTGTCTCTCAGTTCGGTGAGTTTGTTCAGCACCGTTTCCTCTGCGTTCCAGCCCTCCAGCATATTGTTCTTCCAGCTGTTGATTCCATCTTGCATAGCCTCGCTCATTGCCAGACGCACCGTCTGGGTACGTACCATATCAAGCACCTTGTACCTTAGAGCGCTGCCTTCACGTTTCATATCCTCTACCCGATCGAAGAGATATCCTTGTAAAATGCCACCCAGACGCTCCTCGTTCATATAACCAAGGAATGCATTCATCGCAAACTGCATCAATCCGTTCATCTGAATGCCACTGATGGCTTTCATGCCGCTTTCACCTAAAAACATAATCGTCTCGGGCTTAACTAGCCACTCCTCGGCTTGCTTCAGTCCGTAGTCCAGCGCTTTGGCGTCGTAACCCCGCTCTGTCATCTGGTGGGCAGCTCGTTCCAGAATCGGACCCAGATCATAGGCGCCCGCTTGTGACTTGATCTCACGTGCTACGAGCGGAGCAATCTGCTCTAACGGCAGACCAGCCAGAATTCGTTTGCAGAGCGTATCAATCATGATCTTGATCCCGTCACTGTGAAGCTCACGTGTCAACGTATCGAGCACCGTCTCTGCTGCTTTGAAGTCTGCAATTTTCTCGGTAATGCTGTCTTTGTTGAGTAAGTTATTCTCTACTGCGGAGACCAGACCTTCCGTCATTTTATCGCGATTTTTCGGCAGCAATGCCGTATGAGGAATTGGAATGCCGAGCGGGTGACGGAATAGTGCGGTAACTGCGAACCAGTCCGCAAGTCCACCCACGAGTCCCGCTTCAAATGATCCTACCAGCAACTTGCCCACAGGAACGCCCTGGAACGGCAAGGATGCAGCAAATCCCGCTCCCATTACTACGAGAGACCAGGCAGCTGCTTTTTTGGTTTGTTTAGGTTTAGCCATTGTATTCTTGCTCCTTTATCGTTAATCGTACGGTCTGGACTGTACCCGATCCCGCACTTCTTCGTTTCTTATGTAAACTCTCCACTAGCGAAGTCTTAACTTCCATATTTCGTATACTTCATCTTATCACCCACAAGCGTCAAAACCAAACCTCTGGTTGAAGAAAAAGGATAATAACGGCGTTTACTTCGTAAAATGGATCGCTCCCTTTTCCAAGACCAGGAAGATTTTAGTATAATCAATTAAGACGGCCCTTCGATATCGATTGGCTGCTGAACAGCAGGGTAATTACATAGTGGAACAATGAATCAATTAAGAGGAGGAATTTCGGACCATGAAACACGTGCAGGACACAACCACGCTCTATAACGGAGTCAAAATGCCATGGCTGGGTTTTGGGGTATTCAAAGTTAAAGACGGAGACGAAGTCGTTCATGCTGTCAAAACAGCCATTCAAGCTGGTTATCGTAGCATCGACACAGCCAAAGCGTATAACAACGAAGCAGGTGTCGCTCAGGGTATTCGTGAATCTGGAGTAGCTCGTGAGGATCTGTTCATTACCACTAAAGTATGGAATAGTGATCAGGGATATGAATCCACGCTAGCTGCCTTCGAAGCAAGCATGGAACGACTCGAACTGGAGTATCTGGATCTCTATCTCATCCACTGGCCGGTTAAGGGCAAGTACAAAGATACATGGAGAGCGCTGGAGAAACTCCATAAAGAAGGACGCATCCGGGCGATCGGTGTGAGCAACTTCCAGATTCACCATCTGGAAGACTTGATGATCGATGCCACGATCAAACCAGCAGTTAATCAGGTGGAGCTTCACCCACTATTGATTCAGTCAGAGCTTCGTGAGTACTGCAACAAACATCAGATTCAGATCGAAGCCTGGTCTCCGCTCGGACAAGGTCATCTGATGGATCATCCGTTGCTGAAGGATATCGCCGCCAAATACAGCAAGTCCCCCGCACAAGTGATTCTGCGCTGGGATCTGCAGAACGGCATCGTGACCATACCGAAATCCGTCACGCCTGAGCGTATTCGCGCGAATGCCGATCTCTACGATTTTGAGTTAACTTCGGAAGAATTAGAGCAGATTAACGGCCTGAACGAGAACAAACGCTTTGGTTCTGATCCAGACAACTTTAACTTCTAATATAAGCAGATTAATTCGATTACACCCGCCTTCGATCTTAGAAGAGCGGGTGTTTTGGTATGTGATGTTATAGGCCAACTATTCGTTGTTAAGAATGGAGGCGAGGCTCGTTATCCTATTCAGGGCCGAAAGAAAAAAAGTTTTTTTGACCGTTTAGAACTATTTCGTCTCCTCATCAGTCTAACGAGTGTCAAGCGAACTCAAGCACTTATATAGAATCCAGGCCTGGAACGAGCGGTGACTTGAATATTTAGGTTTATCAGGGGGGATCAGGAGTGGTTAGACTGAACCATAGAAAAACAAAAGAAGAACAGTTCAGCGAAAAAATAACAGTGATTCAAAATAAATTGTATCGACTGGCATACTGCTATGTTAAAAATGAACAAGAAGCGCTGGATATCGTATCCGAAGCGGTCTATAAAGGGTACGTCGCTTATGGAAAGATGGAGTCCATGACTTATTTTGATTCCTGGATGTCACGAATTGTGATTAACACAGCGATAGATCATATACGACGCAACCAGCGAGTGACCTATATGGAGGATCATGTGCAGGAGTTTGTGGCTCCAGAGCGAGGGGCATCCGTGGAAGAGAAAATGGATCTGTATGATGCACTGGATCGGCTTATCCCCGAGGAAAGAGCCTATATTATATTAAAATTCTTTGGGAATCTGCCTTTTCGAGAGATGGCTGAAGTGCTCTCCCTGTCGGAGAATACCGTTAAGTCAAAATTCTATCGGATTATCAACAAATTAAAAATGGATTTAATCGAAGGAGAGGTTGGAGATCTATGACAGGTAAAGAACGTTATGAAAACATTGAAATTCCAGCTCAACTTACAGATGTTATTCGTCAAGCCCAGCAAAAGGCTGCCGCTCGCAAAAGCTCCTCCCGTATCATTCGCTACGCTTCCATTCTGGCAGCATGTGCCGCTTTTCTGTTCATAGTCAACATTCCTACTGTCGCAAACGCCATGGTCAAAATACCTGTGGTCGGAACGATTGTTCAGGTACTTCAATTCGGCGATGGCGGCAAGATTACCGATGGAGTAACTGTGGGATCGGAAGCAACCGAAAATACGCTTAAAATCAATTTTAGCACCGACGAGCAAGATCAGACTAATGATGCACCCCATTATAATGTAGTACACAAAGAAGCACCGAATCGTATCCTCTTTACTTTTAGCGGTGCACGTTACATGGATATAGAGAAAGTCAAAGCCGACTTCATGACCCAGCCTTTAGTGAAAGATGTTTATGGTTCCATGATTTTAGACGACTCTTCCGTCGGATTCGTAGTTGTTTTAAAAGAAGGGGTACAGTATGCCGTAACGGAATTCAAGAACCCTGGATACCTGGAAGTGAAACTGACTTCCGACGGCAAACCGGTCACACCTCGGAAGGTATACTCTCTCCGCACAGAATCAATGCCTTTTGGAGAATCGATGGGTATAATTGAAGAATCCTATCCGGATGAGGACATCTCTTTCCTCAAAACGTCCACTGGTGAGTTTACAGCAGTTATTGGAGAATATCTTACCGCTGAAGAAGCTGAACAGAAGCTCAAAGAACTCGCTCAGCAACCGGATTATCATGAGGAGTTTTATGTGGACAGCTGGATGAGTAACGAGAATCCGAAGTGATTAGTCATTGCCAAAAGTGATGCTTATTCAAAAGGGAATGATCTATCCCTGAACTAGGCATAGACCTCAGCATACTTAATACGCTCAATCCAAAAAAATCCCGATTCGGATGCCCTGAGCATCTCGGATCGGGATTTTTACATATCAAAACCTATTCGCTTTTGGATACAAGCTTGAAATCATCAAAGTGGAAACCTGGCGCTACTACGCATGTAACCAGTACAGGCTCATCGCCCAGCGGGCGCGCTGTCTGCCATACGCCGGCAGGAACGAGCACCTGTGGTGATTGCCCCGCAGCAATATCCATCCCCAGAACAAGAACTTCCTCGTTCTCCGGGTTCTCCCCGTTGCCACCCAGCTTCAGTTCAACCGGACTGCCGCTGTGCCACAGCCAAAGTTCATCGGACAGAACCGTATGCCACTCGGAGATTTCATGTGCGTGCAGCAGGAAATACGTGGAACTTGCCGAGAATCGTGGGCCGGAGTATGTATCCGGCAGAACGGACTGTGGAATCTGATAAGATGCCTTCCATTCTTCCTTATACCAACCGCCTTCAACGTGAGGTTGCATATTGAGCGCAGCAACCAATGGCGATAATTCATGTGTCGTCATAACCTGTTTCCTTCCTTCCAAATCATATTGGAGACACTCCTTAACCAGAGTTTCGCCTCTCTCCCCCTACTCTAAAACATCATTCAAGTTTTGTCACCTTGACAGCACATATGGATCATGCCAGATTCGTTCTCTCGGTATTTAACGATAGGATTAAAGAAATATTTCATTCCCAATGATAGCGTTTACAAAAAGATGGATTTTCCGTTATGATATGGATATCGTTGTTAATCCGTGAAGCAGAGGGGAGCTGTACCATGAGTCTCATAGAGGATCGGATTGGACCCAAATATCGAATCGGTGAACATTCATTTACCATTGAACATATGCGAAGACATGATGGGAACGGTATGCCACAACCTCACGCTCATCCATTCTACGAACTGTATTACTTACTTGAAGGCGAACGAGTGTATTCCATGAATGGTCAGATTCTGTCCGCCCGCAAGGGTGATTTCATTCTGATTAATCCACACGATGTACATACCACCTCCAAAGGAAGCATTCCCGGCTTCGAACGAATTCTAATCGGTTTTTCGCCTGCTTTTGCAACGGGGATGGAACTCGGCATATGTGGTCTGCTGCCTTTTAATTGTTCAAGACTCCTTCGCTTGCCTGAAGCGGAACAGCCCGAGATGGAGCGTATATTGTGGCAGATGTTGCAAGAATGCAAAGAGCGACGCCCTCACTATGAGATCGCCGTAAGAAGTCTGCTTGCCCAACTTTTGATCCGTATTCATCGGGTAGAGGAGAACATCCGGCAGTCATGCCCAGGTCCCTTGCATCCAATGCAGGACAAAATCAGTGAAATCGTCACTTATGTGAATAAAAACTATACCGAACCACTTACGCTGGAGGGTGCAGCCAATCGTTTTTATATCAGTCCATCTTATCTGAGCCGAATGTTCAGCCGGTTTACCGGGTTTCGATTTAGCGAATATTTGCGAGTTGTTCGTGTCCGGGAAGCACAACGAAGATTGCTGTCCACACAAGAGCGTGTCCAGATGATCGCAGAGAAGGTAGGATTTGAGCATACGGCTCATTTTAACAAAACATTCAAACAGGTTACCGGTACAACACCGCTGCGCTATCGCAAGGAACACCGGTAGATCATCAGATCACTTCATATAAAAGCCGAGTGGGTAGCCTAGCTCCAGAGATTACGTACTCCTTATATCAAAAGGCATCGCGATTACTGGATCTATGGCTGCACCACTACGGCTGAATTGGACCAACTTGTCTAAACCCTACTACATACTTTTTACCTGCGAATGATCACGCCACTTCGTACTTCAGGACCCACAGAGATCTGACGACCATCTGTGTCAGCATCGCCTTCACGACATACAATGCCTGCGGACTCGTGTCCGGTCACCATCAGAAGTCGGCCATCTGCGCCTTTGCCCTGAATGCTCTCTAATTCTGCCCCTTTGCACTGGTGCAAATGAACCAGCGGACCTTCAGTGATCTGCGCCTGCAATTCAGCGATATGCAGATGTTTTGCATGAGCACATTGGATACCACTGCGAGCTTGCACGTTGTAACGCTGGATGATCACCCCATCCAAAGGCAGTTCCGGCAATCCACTCACAAGCAACGCAGTGTCGGCACCGGCACAGACCACATCCGATATTCGAATATCCCGGAACACTGGCGTCTCTTCGCTAATGTCCTGAGATAGATCACTGCCCCGGGCAGACCCTTCCTGATTTGCATAGAAAAAGGAAAACGAGATCGCTTCCATAATGATATCTTTCATATATATGCGCTCAATCTGAATGTCCTCAACCACTCCGCCGCGCCCACGTGCGCTTTTGAAGCGAAGTCCAATGTCCGTGCCGATAAACGTACAATCCGACACACGCACATGCCGCACACCACCGGACATTTCACTGCCAATTACAAACCCGCCATGACCGTGATACACCGTGGAATCCCGAATGGTGATGTACTCCGATGGAAGACCCAGTTCACGGCCTTCGGCATCCTTGCCTGATTTCAGACAGATCGCATCATCACCGACATCGAATACACTCTTCTCCACCACTACATGACGACAGGATTCAATGTCCAGCCCATCTCCATTCTGAGAAAACCACGGATTTCGCACACTCACGTTACGAATGGTGACATGCTCAGATGCCCAGGGGTGCAGATTCCATGCAGGCGAGTTCTGGAACGTTGGACCGTCCAGCAATACCCGTTTGCATCTGCGCAAGCTGACCATGTTGGGACGCAAAAAGTCTCTGACTTCTTCATAGGCAGAGACATCACGTACCTGCTCCTGATGCAACCGATTCGCGATAGTACCGCCCTCAAGTGCAGCTGTGGTAGGCCACCAGATTTCTTCATCTCCACCGGATTGCTCTACAACACCACCAGAAGCGACTAATCGGTTCCATTGTGAAGTGGTCATTTTGGAGCGTTTTACCGGACGCCATGCCTCACCGCCCCCATCCCATATCCCCTCACCAGTAATCGCAATATCCTCCAGTTGATCACCATCGATCGGGGATTGGCAACGTACCACCTGCCAGCCTTCGAAGCTTGATGCAATTAATGGGTATTGATCAAAATCTCGGCTAAACGTAACCAGTGCCCCTGCTTCCACATGTAGTTCGATACGGCTGCGCATTACAATCGGACCTGTGAGCCATACCCCGGCAGGAATTACGATTCTTCCACCTCCTGCTTCAGCACATGAAGAGATGGCAAGTCGGAACATCTCCGTATTATCTGTTACGCCGTCTCCAACAGCTCCATAGTCTGTAAGCTGAAAATCCTGAGCAGGAATGACAGGCAAATCGGCTTCATAAGCTCGAACATCGGACTGGGCACTTGCTCCTGTCGATATTGGGGAGTGATATGTATTCATCGTGCAGAATCATCCTCTCTACATGTAATGGAATGGTTATGGGATCAATACATCGCTTTTACTTTCCTTACTTACGTTCAAACGGACGCTCTCTCACTCCATCATATCAATGGCATGACGTGTAGGGTTGAGCTTTCTTGCCATGTACACCTGGAACTTGATGCTATTTGTTTTGTTAATCAGAGTCATAAATCAAACATCACTTTCAGTATACTCTATACAACTATTCCAAAGGTTGGTAAATAACTAGGAGAATAGATTCATTTTTCTGTCAGGATTCGTCACAAGACATTTAATAACATGACAGATATGTAACACATTTACTGGCTATAGCCCTAGAAAACCCATTACTTATGTCATGTTTTATCACAAACCAATTGCCATAAGCAGGATGACTATGTATGATTAAATAACTAGTTTCAATTTATTCCTTATTATTCCTTTTACACACAGACGTTGCAGAAAGGATGGGGTGTACTCTTGATTGAATTTAGGGGTGTCCAGAAACATTTCGGTCATTTTCATGTCCTCAAGGATATCCATCTTCACATTGAAGAAGGAGAGGTCGTCGTCATTATCGGACCTTCCGGCTCCGGCAAAAGCACGTTACTCCGCTGTATTAACCGCCTGGAGACCATTACCGAAGGTGAACTTGTCGTCAGTGGGATTCCTCTACATCAGAAAAAGGTGGACATTAACCTCTTCCGCCGTGACATCGGCATGGTATTTCAACACTTCAATCTTTATCCTCACAAAAAAGTCATCGATAACATTACCCTTGCACCCATGAAGGTGCGCAAACAACCCAAAGAACAAGCAGCCGCAACAGCAATGAAGTATCTGACCCGAGTGGGCATTGCCGACAAAGCAGACAGTTATCCCTCCCAGTTGTCCGGTGGACAGCAACAACGGGTAGCCATCGCCAGAGGACTCGCCATGGAGCCCAAAATCATGCTTTTTGACGAACCTACCTCTGCTCTCGATCCCGAGATGATCGGGGAAGTCCTCGATGTTATGCGTTCCCTTGCCCATAATGGCATGACTATGGTCGTTGTTACCCATGAGATGGGATTCGCCCGCGAAGTTGCGGACCGGGTCATCTTCATGGACGAAGGCCGAATTGTAGAAGAGGCCAACGCTGCCGAATTTTTTGACAACCCCAGAGAAGAACGAGCACAGCAATTCCTGAGCCGTCTGATTCATCATTGAGAATAATCCACTATTCCATTTTGAAAGGGGTCTTTATTCATGAAGAAATTATTGAAATGGCCATCATTTATGCTTGTCCTCATTCTCTCCCTTGTATTGTCAGGTTGTAGTACAGGTACAGATACACCTTCAGCGAGCGGTGGTGGCGATGCCGAGGCAAAAGGCACGATTGAGCGGATTAAGGAACGCGGTAAGCTCATCGCCGGTGTGAAATACGATACGAAGCTGTTTGGCTTGAAAGATCCCGCAAGTGGCAACGTTGAAGGATTCGATATTGATATCGCCAAGGCACTCGCCAAACAGATCCTTGGAGATGAGACAAAGGTTGAACTGAAAGAGGTCACTTCCAAGACACGTATTCCCATGCTGCAAAATGGAGACATCGACATCATCATCGCCACAATGACAATTACGGATGAGCGTAAGGAACAGGTAGATTTCAGTGATGTTTATTTTGAAGCAGGCCAATCCCTGCTGGTGAAAAACGACAGTGCGATTACCGGCCTGGAAAGCCTCAGCGGGGTGAAAGTACTCGCGGTGAAAGGCTCCACATCCGCTCAGAATATTCGCGAGAAAGCCCCGGATGCTGAGGTGCTTGAATTCGATAACTATCAGGATGCATTCACTGCTCTCAAAGCAGGTAAAGGCGAAGCGCTGACCACAGATAACATCATCCTCATCGGCATGCAACAGACGGATAACAGCTTCCAATTGGTTGGTGGCAATTTCACAAGCGAACCTTATGGTATGGCCATTCGCAAAGGCGACACTGCCTTCGTGGAGGAAGTCAACACGCTGCTCAAAAGCATGAAAGACAGCGGGGAATATGACACTTTACATGAGAAATGGCTGGGCTCCAAGCCCGAGTAACCCGAATTAAGATAGGTAAGCGGCGAATTCGTCTGCTGGATGCGAAGCATGAGCAGACGTAATCGCCGTTTCTACATCTGGAGAACGGAGGCTTCGCCTATATGGGCACATTGGATTTCAGCGTACTAATGCGACACTCGGATCGTTTTCTGGAAGGGTTCCTGAATACGATTCAAGTGAGCATTATGGCTCTCATTGGCAGCTTTATCCTTGGCGCGATCCTGGCTATCTTTCGGATATCCCCTGTGAAACCGCTGAACTGGATCGGCACGGCTTTTGTGGAATTTATCCGAAACATCCCATTGCTGTTGGTTGTGTTTTTCTTCTATCTTGGACTGCCTGCACTAGGTATCTCGCTGGATGGATTTGTCTCCGGTACTCTGGGTCTGACCATCTACACCGCCGCTTTCATTGCCGAAGCGATCCGAGCGGGTATTCAGACGGTGCCGCGTGGACAACTGGAAGCAGCAAGGTCTTCCGGCTTGTCCTATGTACAGGCCATGAACCTGATCATTCTGCCCCAGGCCATCAAGATTGTACTGCCGTCCATCGGCAACCAGTTCATCAATTTGGTCAAAAACTCATCCATTCTTGCCGTTGTCGCCGGTATGGATCTTATGTATTTTGCCGACCTGGTTAACTCGGATACGTTCCAACCGCTAAGTGTGTACACCATTGTTGCGCTGTTCTATCTGGTAATGACACTACCACTTAGCTTCCTGGTGCATTATATGGAGCGCAGGTTTGGACAGAGCGATGCAGAGGCGCGCAGCATCAAAGGCAAACCGAAAAAGAACAAACCGGCAGGTCAGGTCACCATGTAACAGATCGACTTGTACCTGCGCAGGTTTTTAGGGAAATATATTGGCTTGTCCAAGTGGTTTAAATGAGTACTGGATCGTCTGTGTTTTACTGGCATTGGTGATCATGTCACAGTGCATATTGTAATTCACTGCTACAGTGCTTGAGTTGCTTTATACACAGTCCATGCCCCATCTATTGATCTTCAATATTCTATTCCTGCATACAGAAGGAGGCTAATAAAATATGGACTTTAGCGGGGCCTATGCGTGGCCCAACCTTCGTTTCCTGCTTCATGGATTCCTGATTACCCTGCAGGTAGCAGGGCTATCCATTATATTCAGCTTTGTGCTTGGCACTGTGCTGGGTACGATCCGGTTTACTCGTATCCCTGTTCTGTCACAGATCGTGGCAGTGATTGTGGATACGATCCGGAATCTGCCGCTGCTGCTCATCATTTTCTTCATTCACATGGTACTTCCACAGCTCGGGATTAAAATGTCCGTCTTCTGGTCCACAGTTGTTGGACTGAGTCTGTTTGAAGGCGCGATGATCGCCGAGATCGTCCGTAGCGGTCTGAAGTCCGTTGAGCGCGGTCAGGTGGAAGCTGCCCGCTCCTCGGGCCTGAGCTACATGCAGACCCTAAGTGGCATTATCATGCCACAGGCGCTACGCCGCATGTCCCCGCCGATGGTCAGCCAATTCATCTCACTCCTGAAGGATACTTCACTGGCGATCATCATCTCTCTGCCGGAGTTGATGCACAACGTGCAGATCCTTGGCGGTCAAAGTTTCGATTACATTATCCCGGCCCTGCTGCTCGCAGCCGTATTGTATTTTGTCATCAACTACGCGCTGTCCATTGTCGCAAGGCGACTTGAGGCACGGATGAATTGATAATCGGAGAGAATAAGGCATGAAAGAATACGAAACATGATGGAACATGAACGAACCGAGACCCCGTGATTGATCAGATATGATTAGGCATGAAGGAAAGAACCAAATGGATGAAAAAAATGAAAGCGCCCCAAAGACTCTAAATCCACCCATGCAGTGGAATTGGAGTCTTTGGGGCTACAGTTATGCTCATCAATGTACAAGCTCCCCATCAATCTCTAACGAACTGAAGGAAGCTTATTTAGCTATTTTTGGGATAGTTTCTAATCTAACGAATCGTAGACGCTCTATTCTTCCGATTCCCCCCACTTTTACCCCCTATTTCAGAGTTTTGAGTAAAATAACTTCACTGAGATTCGTTACATTTTTCATTTCAGCTTATAGCCCCACATTAGTCGTCTCAGGTTCGTTAAAACTTAAGCCACCGCGAATTAAATAAACACCCACTCCCACTATTAATGATTCGCCCGATTCGCCTTTTAGCCCAGACTCAGCTCATCCGCTAGATCGCCGCTCCGTTGTGACGTAATTCCGCCTGTAGCAGCTCGATCGGCAGTTCCACCGGGTCCAGCTTCATCTTCACTGTTAGTGCAGCCGCTGTCCCCGCGGCCTCCCCGGTAGCCATGCAGCTTGGAGTCAGCCTTGTCGTTGCATGCGCCTCATGTGTGGTAGAGATGCAGCGTCCTGCCGCCAGCAGATTGCGGATATTGCTAGAGATCAGACAGCGATACGGAATATCATACGCCCCATCCCCCTCTATAAAGGCAGCCACCACACCTTGACCCGAAGGGTCATGGATATCAATCGGATAACCACTTCTGGCAATTACATCGTCAAACTTTTGTCCTGCAACTACATCCGTCCGGGTCAATGCGTAATGACCTATGATTCGTCTCGATTCACGAATGCCAATCTGCGGCGCTACTGCCGAGATCGAAGCTCGTTCGAAGCCAGGCACATCACGCTGCAAAAACTCAGCGATCATCAGCACCTGCTTCCGGCCTTCCTGTTCCGCAGAGGTCAGATCCTCGGCATCTGTCGCATCAAGTCCCTGTACCCGGGTACAATTAATCAGCACTTCATCTTCTGCCGGTCCGGTAAAAAACAATACCTGGTCGCGATTAATCGGCACACCTGCTTTTTTCCACTGGGAGTAGAAACCACTCACCCCGGTTAATGGAATGCTGTGCAGTTCAGCAGAGGGAGTTTTCACATAGAAATCCTCCGGGTGCTCCAGCATGTATTGTTTCACTCGTCCAAGATCGACACCACGCATGCGGAATTTCATGGTCATCGGCTGCGACTGATGGTCGCCGTCTCGTCCCTTTGCCACAGAAGCACCCGCAAGATAAGCCAGATCCGCATCGCCGCTTGCATCCACAAATACGTCCGCCCGGAACTCCTTTCTTCCAGACTTGTTGGTCACTCGCACCGCTTCCACCCGATCATCTACAACGACCACCTCGTCCACAAAGCTGTGCAACAGAAGCCGGACACCAGCCTCCTGCAACATCTCTGCTGCAACCACCTGAAAGATGGCTGGATGGTACGGCGTGACGGTATGCACAAATCCAACTGTATCGCGCAGATGCCCCGGAGAGCCGCCACGTGCCTGCAAACGATCCACGATCTCCTGCGCAATACCTTTAATAACCTGCTCACCGCGCTCCGTATGGAAAGTCATCCAGGGATAAACCATAGCGGCAGTTGACATCCCGCCCACGAATCCATATCGTTCCACCAGCACTGTTCGTATACCCTGCCTTCCAGCCGCAATGGCTGCCGCTATACCCGCAGGGCCCCCTCCCACAATAACGACATCTGCTTCTTCCTTTTTCATACTCTTCTGTTCACGCAAATGTTGTCCCTCCTTCCGTTCTATTGCACGTATTGCACGGTTTACTCTTTCAGTCCCGTCATGGCAACTCCCTCAATGAAGCGCCGTTGTGCCAGGAAAAAAACAATTAACAGTGGCAAGGTTGCCATGACGGTGGCGCTCATCAGATATTGCCAGGCTGTACCCACTTCATCTGTAAACAGGGATAATCCAAGCGGCAGCGTCATTAGATCACGCGAGTTAATGAAGATCAACGGATCAAAAAACTCATTCCAGATCGTCACAAATGTGAAGATCGTCAGCGTAGCCATACCCGGCTTGGCAATGGGCAGCATAATTCGCGCATATATCCGGAATCGGTTGCAGCCGTCAATCATCGCCGCTTCTTCCAGTTCCGTTGGCACCGTAATGAAGAACTGCCGCATCACAAAGATGCCAAACACACCACCCGCGCCAAAGATCGGCAATAATATCAGCGGAAGATGGGTATCAATCCACCCCAGCTGCCGCATGAACAGAAACATCGGTATCGCAGTCACCTCATGGGGAATCATCATTGCACTCAGCAGGATGAGAAATACCACATTACGTCCCTTAAACGGAATTTTGGCAAATGCATAACCGGCGAGAGAGGCAAAGAATACTGTTCCTAGCACAACCAACGTAGAAATGTAGATACTGTTCCAATAAAAACGGTGAAACGGAATCAATCGAAAGACATCGATATAGTTCTGAAATCGGAATGTTTCCGGTATCCACTGCGGTGGATAGGTGAATATGCTCTGGGGTTCCTTGAATGATGTCGATATCATCCAGATAAATGGCACAATCATAATGAGGGAAATCAGAGTCAGCAACAAATACGTCCCCAGAGTACTTCCTATCTTCCGCCCCGAGGGACTAGGCATCGCCTTCATTGAATACCCACCTCTTTCGGAGCTGCCATTGCAGCAGCGTCAGAATTAGCACGATAAAGAACAGTACATACGCAAGAGCAGAAGCGTAGCCAAACTGAAATAATTTGAATGCTTTTTCCCAGATATAATAAACCAATACCTTTGTGCTGTTGCTCGGCCCGCCCTGTGTCATCACATAGATCTGCCCGAATACTTTGAGTGAACCAATCACGGTCATGACTACTGTCAAAAACACTGTCGGTGTGATCATGGGCAGCGTGACGTGAAAGAAGGTTCCCCTTCTGCCCGCACCGTCCAATGTTGCTGCTTCGTACAGTGAACGCGGTACCTGCTGAATGGCTGCAATGAACAGCACCATATTCAGACCTACATTTTTCAGTACACTTGTCACAATCACCGCCGGCATTGCCAAATCTTCATTGTATAGCCAGGCCGGACCCTTGATGCCGGCCATCAACAGAAGCTGATTAATCAATCCTGACTCTGTTGCATACATCAGCTTCCACACGATGGCCCACACGATCAACGAAGTCATGACCGGAACAAAGATCGCTGTTCGGAAAATTCCGATGCCGCGAATACTTCTGGATAGCAGCAATGCGAGCAGCAGGGCGAGCACAATATTAAGCGGTACCAGCCCCGCTGTGAAATAGACCGTATTGGCAAGCACTTTCCAGAACATGGCGTCTGTCATAATATTCCGGTAATTATCCATTCCAATAAAATGATGATCCCCCAGCAGCGGCCAATCGGTTAGACTCATGTATAACGCGAGACCCATGGGAAATAACAGCAGCAGGGTAAACCCAAGCACCATCGGCGATACAAAAAGCCACCCCGCGATCTGGGCCTCTCTGGCGAGCGGCCCCCCTCTTTTGCGCTTGCGTGAATGGGTCACAATCAGCCCTCCTTTATTAGACTTTTCCTCTGAAGCTGGGGTTGTTCTGGCATCGGAGTGGCAAGTGTAAATATTCTTTAGTTCAACTTATATAGTCCGGACGGTTCAGACAGTCCACCGCATTGCGAAACCCGTTCACAGCCCTTCGCAGCTGTTCCTCCGTGTTGCCAGTCACGACCGCTCCAAGCATAATCGCCTTTACCCCGGTATCGCGCAGCACCCGAACATCCTCCGGCACCAGCCTTCGCTGGGAAGGAACCAATACCGGTATCTGGGCTTGCAGGACCAGACGGCGATACTTAAGCACATCCGCGAAGCTGAGCGGTGTACCATATTCTTTTCCAGGTACAATGGATGCCTCCAGAGCGGTGAAGCCGAAGTACGCTGCCGATGTTACGAGGGAAGCATCATATTCTTCATTGATCGCAAACGTTGGGTCCAGCCCCAAGTCATTCAACATGAAGGATGGCAAGTGATGTGCATAGATGGAATAGAAATCAAAACCCAGCCCGGAAAGCCCCTCCACATCCTCTCGCCTTGCTCCATCAATACTGCCAGAAGGTACGACCCCAAGCGGACCACCAAACTCACTTCGGATCGCCCGAAACACCTCGGCATACATGTCTAATGGACCAAAATGATTCCCGCTGGCGCGATGACCGACATTATAATGCACCTTCAGTGCATCAGCGCCCTCTTCCATGGCTGCCCGAGCCAAACCAATATCATTCTCAGGCAGACTGACCACCAGCGACAGCGGTTTCCGTTCAAGTAATTCTTTGAATTTGCCCATCGTTCTCACCTCCGGTTTCGATCGAATGTTTTAGGGTTGCAACACACTTTGGATCTCTTCCTGCATTTGTTTCAGGTTATCCTCAGCTGTCGCTGTCTTTGCAAACAGTCGGTCAAATCCCTGCAATACCGCATTGTCGATATCCTGCCAACGGATATGACCGGGGATTAAGCGCGCTTTGGGCATTTCATCAATAACGGCCTGCACGATATGCTCTTTGCTCGGATTATTCGGCTGAAGAATGAATGCATCTGAGTTCAGAACAGAGGTACGCGGAGGCACAAAGTAGGTGGCTGTCGCCTGAATCCCCTGCTCACTGGCAAAATACTTCAACAGTTTCTTCGTTTCCTCTGGATGTTTGCTGTCGTTGAACATGGCATATCCGGCCTGCCCTAGCATCGGCACACTGCCTTGAGAACCGGAAGGCATAGGAGCGATGCTCCATTCAAAATCCGTAATTTCTCTTGCTTTGGAAACATAGCTGTAATTATCAAAGAACATGCCCACATTACCCGCATCGAAGCTGACCTGTTCCCCCGCCTTTGGGTGTGATTCATCGGTGAACATCATGCGTTCCAGCAATTCAAAGGTCTGTACGCCATAGGCATCGTTCCAAGTGAACGTTGTCATGCCTTCGTCGAATGGACCGCTTCCATTGGACCAGGAGTAGGAGGAAAGCACCGCCCATGTCTTCCAGTCGCGAAAAAAGTTGGCACCATAGACTCGGTTGGTCGCATCCTTACTGGTAATGGCTTTGGCGGACTCTTCGAACTGTTCCCATGTCCATTGTCCTTGGGTGGCAAGTGTGTTTGGATCAGTCAGACCGGCCTTGTCGAACAGCGTTTTATTGTAAAACATGACTACCGGAGGTGTAGAAAAAGGTAGCCCCAGCAGTTGGTCGCCATCACGGAACAAATCCAATGTACTTGGAATATAATCATCCAGCTTAAACTGTGCATCATCCTTGAACTCGGATACATCGGCCAGAATGTGATTGGACTTGAATTGTGGTACCATTCGCTCCGATACCCAGGCGAGATCGGGAAGGGAGCCTCCGGCGGCAAGCACCGAAATTTTTTGCTGGTATTCTGCGAAAGGTACGGATTCCATCGTTACTTTGATGCCTGGATTTTCCTTTGTGAAGTCATCGATCAACTTGTTGTACACATCCATATGCGCCTGATTGCCCCACATCATGAACTTCAGCTCCACCTCTCCATTCTCCCCGCCTGCACTGCCAGGTTCACTGCTGGAATTGGAGCTTGTGCACGCGATTGAAGCCATCATCATAAGTACAAGCATCAGTATCAGTCCTGCTTTTTTCATGGAAATCCCCCTTATGGACATCGTGGTATACAGGTGCAACCAAAGTATAACGAAAGCAACGTTCCCCCTTAAATCACGTCAACTACAGAAATGGTATGGTTTTTCAAGAGATACTGAATCGGTCTCGATATTCTCCCGCGGTCCATCCCACCTGCTGCTTGAACACCAACATGAAGTGTTTGGGGCTCTGATGCCCGGATAACCGTGCCACATCATAGATTTTGAGACCCGTGTTGATCAGCAACCACTTGGCCCGCTCCATACGTGCCTCCGTGATGTATTCGGAATAATTGATGCCTATTTCGTTCTTGAACAACTGGCTTAAATAAGTAGGGTTCAAGTTAACGAGGTCTGCTATCGTCTGAAGTCGCAGATCTCCATCGGGATGTTGCTTGATGTGCTCCTTCACATCTCGGATAATCTTCCGCGTATCTCCACCAGCGTGTTCTGTTTTCCCAGATGGCTCAGGGATAGAAAGGGTTGTTATACCGTATCTGCGATCCAGCAGCAACTGAATCTTTTGTATGCATAATGCCAGTTCATAACGATCGATTGGCTTCAACAGGTAGTTCAACACCCCGAACTCCATCGCTCTGCGTGCATATTCAAACTCGCCGTAGCCGCTAATGATGAGCATTAACAATTCAGGGTACATGTCTCTGGCTTTGCTTACCAAAGTTAATCCGTCCATTTCACGCATGCGGATATCCGTGATTAACACATCCGGCACCTCACATCTCAGAAAATCCAATGCCTCGGTACCGCTCGACGCTTCGCCCGTTACCTGAAACTGAGAAGACGCTTGTACGATCAGCTCCCTTAGTCCCTGACGGATGACCATCTCATCCTCTACAAGCAATACTTTATACATGCGCTTTAATCCCCTTTCGGTAGAAGATGAATGGATATCGTGACCACCAGGCCCTGCCCTGGACTTCCATCAATACTTAGGCTGCCGCCTTCTCCATACATGAGGCGAAGCCTCTGGGCGATATTGTTAAGCCCCAGACTGTCCCCGGCATGGCAACGTAATGCCTGACTGGAAGGCTGTTTCGATATGGATTCGTTTAACTCGTCAATCTTTGCCTGAGTCATACCCTTACCGTTGTCTCGTACGCTAATCAGCAGCTCCTGGTCGAATTTCAAGGCAGATACCCAGATTACTCCTCCATTTTCCTGCCCTTCAATGCCATGGTAGACTGCATTCTCCACCAGCGGTTGCAGTACCAGCTTGGGAATCAAATACTCGGTTATCCCTTCTTCGATGTCATAGATAATCTCCAACTTACCGTCGTAACGTACCTGCTGAATGCGTACATAGGATTGTACAAAAGCCAGTTCTTCCCCAAGTGGAACCATCCGGTCCACCTTATCAATCGTATAACGCAGCAGCTTGCCAAGCGCTGTCACCATGTCCGACACCTCTGCGTGCTTCTGGCGAATGGCCATCATGTTAATGGACTCCAGCGTGTTGTATATAAAATGGGGGTTCATCTGGCTTTGCAACGCTGACAACTCTGCCTCCCGCTCTTGAATGCCCAGCAGAAATACCTCATTGAACAGCCGATGAATCTCTTCCATCATTCGGTTAAAGCCCCGGCTTATCTGTCCGAATTCATCACTGCTGAAGTGTGCTACCCGCTGGCTAAAATCTCCCTGCTCCACCCGAATCATGTGGTGCTTCAGTCGAATCAGCGGCCGGGTGATACGATAGGATAACAGAACCGCCAGAATCGCTATCCCCGCCATACACAACACTGCGAACCATATCGTGAAGGTGAGCATCTCACCTGACTCCTTTTGAATCACGGCAATAGGTGTAAGGCTGATTACCGAAAGCCCGGAATAACTGGAATGGTGTTGTACATAGAGATAGGCCTGCCCATCCAGAACAACTTTTTGGTTTCCTGCATAGCTTTGAAGCTGTCCCTGCATTAGCAACTGGTCGTACGCAGACATTCCTCCGATTGAGGTCCGTTCGAACAGCAGACGCTGCTTGCTGTCTACAATCATCAGACTTGCATCTTGCTCATAATTCAGATGGGATAACAGTTGACCGAAGGCCTCCAGACGGATATCAATCAGAATGTAACCCAATCGCTGGAGCGTACCCGGATCTCGAAGCACTCTGCCCACCGATATATACGATTCTTGCTGACCACCCGTGTAATAGCTGGGTTGATGCGGAGGAAGCAGGCGCCATGTCCCTTCCGAGCCTTCAAGCTCTGCAAACCAATCATCCTGCCTACTGTCCCATACCGGCTTGACCGCCAGGGAATCGAGATTGGAGAACAAAATGCCGCTGTTGCTGATCAGATGTATTCCCCGAATCTCCGGCCGGTCATAAGCTTGACCCGATGTGTAAAGCTTCATTTTCAGATAATCCTCAGACCTCGCCCATGTACCCGACCCCATTGAAGCGTTGTATTTCCCTAGAATGCTAAGCACCATCTGATCGTAAAGCGGCAAGAGCGACAACCGCTCAAAGTCCTTCAGCAACCGATTCAGATTGGCGTTAATCTGGCGAACCATATCAATGGTGAACTGCTCGGTCTTGCGATCCATCGTCTGCGAGAAATGCTTGTAGTTCATCATTCCCTGCAAGCTTAGCGGCAGCAACGTCAGCGCCAGGAACAACAGGAGCAACTTGGTGCGCAGGTTTACGTTTTTCCCGAAATAACTGTGTACCTTGTCCATCATTTCCGTTCATCCCTCCCTCTCCCGATCATTGTATGAGCCCCCTTCACAGATCAACCTGGATATAACTGGGGGCATCATATCCAGTTTTAATGATCATTCGCTATCCTGCCAACCCTAGAATTGGTACGGAATTTCAAGTTATCCGCATTAGTTTCAGATGAACGCAAAAAAGCCGACTGTATCGCTACAGTCGACTACGCTATTTCTATAGAACACTAATTAGACCAAAAAACCGACTGCATTATGCAATCGGTTGTCTGTTCCTGAGATGGCTTTTATATTTGAATCGATTATATTCATTAATAAGCTCGTCCAGTACCATGGACTGTCGGAGGACTTGGTTGTCCTGCATGCCATGATTCTCCGCCAAACGACTCAACTCTTGCCTGTTCCGTTCGATTTTATCTGTGATCTGTACCGGTTCACTCACAGCATGCACCCCCTCTTTGTATAACATTTTAGGATACATTGCCAAAAAATTCATATTATATTCCTTTGCAGAATAAAATATTTATTTACATAGAGATACTTTCAACATCAAGCAATTTGCATAGAGAGTTGACGTCTCTTCTTTTCTACAAGATGTGGGCAAAGAAAATTATAACATGTCTACATATCGTATTTGAGAATACACGAATCCTTTACCGTTAAAGTGCTTTATGGACATATTATCCATTTTATCCTAAGTATCTCTTGCACCTTTCTCACGCGAGAAGTTAATAAATTTATTGAAAAGTAATCTATTTGTATAGATAATTTTCATCACCGTTCTGCATACCAAAATAACGAAGTCTGTAGCCCTCTCGATAACGAGCACGCAATGGATTAATGAAGGAGTCATTCTCAAACTCAATGTAACCTGTTAAATAGAGTAGGATCAGATATTCCTCAAAACGTTTATTGCCAAGAGTCATCTCACTCTCTTCCATCCCATAAAATACATCGATTTCAAGAGTTAATAGAAGAGAAAATCCTCGCACAGTGGAATTGATTATCCATGCAAATTCCAGTGGCTCATGGATATCTTCATCCTTGTTCAGGCTAATTAATTGCTTGGTTCCCCTTTCATCCTTAAATACATAAGCTGCAACCGCCTGATCAAATCCCGCATGAGGGTCGTTGCGCAAGTCGGAAAACTCTTCTAAATCTACCTTCTCAGCGTAGTATTTCTTGGTTAGTCGATCATGAATTTGCTCTAAAGTGAATGGATTAGGGATGTTTAACGTTATATATTTGTCGTAAAGCTTCTGAATATCAATCTGCAATGATAAATCCTCTTTTCGTTATGGATGATCTAATGGATAGTACAAATAAGCGCCCCATCTCCATATCCCGGAAATAAGACGCATGTTAATGAAAGGATTTAATATATCTTAGCTGTTATAGTCTTCCTTCGCCATGCGTTACAGACATTATTTGTGTAATAACATCACTATCCAAATTAGCTAATTGATTTATATTAATAATCATTATGCTAAGCAAGATTACATAGAAGATCTTCTTTTTTTTCATAAGATTTCTGAACCTCCATCATGATAAGTTTGTACTGATGCTCGATTTCAGCCGTACCCATGTTTTTGTACTTCTCATACAGGGAAATACAATGAATGATATCTGTTTGATTGTTAAATCGTACAGACTCTCTCAGACAGTGCATAAGTTGCTTCAAACCCTCTGGATATTCATGGCGATTTAAGTGATAGAGAGAACGTTCCAACAAGAATGCTGCATAAATTTCATTTTTCATCTGCTCAGTGTACCCTTTTAAACAGTTAATTTCCGAGTTAATTCGATCGCTGAACCTATTCAAAATATCATCAATATTTTGATCAAACTTATTAGCCGCCTCCAAAATATTAATGATTGCAGGTAAAATTTCCTCTTCATTTTTTTCAATAAATTCCACATATGCAGGTAAAGCATTTCGATTACCCATCATTAATCTATATAAATAAGTATTGGCTTCTGCCCAACCAGCGAATTTATCAATAAAAATTTGATCCTCTTCATCCGGTTCAGAGACTTTAGCAAGCTTGGCATAGACTTCTGTATAGAGCAAAGCTTCTTCATAACGTCCCTGCTTCTCACATGCCGATGATTTAAGCAAATTGGAATAAGCTCTATATACGAATAAAGGATAGGCAGTGAGTCTATCGCTTTTATCTATTTTCTTCTTTGTATACGATTGTAAAATTTTTGTTTTCTGATCTAATTCTTCAGCCAGATTAAAAACCTTGTCCCGATATCGAAGTGAAGCATACGTATTCGCCAAGTCTTTTATCGCATCCAGTTGCCGTTCCTCATCCAGCCGATTAATATATGGCTCAAAGTGCACAGCGGCCCGCAGGTTATCATGTTGATTCTGACCAAGCGAGAGGGTGAAGATGCGATACTGGCACAGAGCCAGACGTTCCGAATGTTGATATTTCTCACACTCTGCCACACATTCGTACAACATCCGTGCAGCCTTCGTCTGTCCACGTTCAAGCATGCCTTCCGCCATCTCGAACAACTCGGAGATATACGAGCGATCATCCGTCACTTCCTGGATAACCTTATGAATACATTCCAGCTTGTCCAATTCAGCACAGCGTTGCAGGAATGGTTCCAGTCTCCTCCAATGAGGTGCCGATTCCACGAAACATTCAGCCCCATAAATCTCGTAGAAATACCCCTCTTCCAGCTTCATGCCTTGGGTAATCAGATCCAGTTGCGCCATAGCGATGGGCCGAGTCCCCTTAATAATTGCGCTAAGCGTTCCAGCGTTAACTCCCGATATATCGGCAAAATACTGCAGGGTGTACCCCTGTTTCCTGATGTAATCCTCAATATATGAGCGTATCGTAGTTGTAGGTTCCATGTATCCCACCTCCACAATGAAAATCCATAATTTTGAATTTATATGATAAGCACAATTTTAATCCTAAATTTTACAGCGGTCAATAAAAATCGTGGCAATTTCCTTCACATGTATGCAATTATGCCTGATTGTTCCTGCTTATAGAAAAAATCCATTAGAAGAATCCGTGAGAACGTGATACATTTAATCCAACTTACATATCCTAGTATTTCAATAGGATTATACGACACAGGAATTATCAATTCAGTTCGAGGAGAAGGTCAGATGAAATTTGCCTTGTTTAGTCTCATGATGAATCTGCCTAATGCCGTAACCGGGGAAGCTCTGACGACTCAGCAGAAATTCCACAATATATTAGAGCAAGCAAAGCTGGCTGAACGACTGGGATTCGATGCCTATGGAATCGGTGAACGACACGGTGCGCCTTTTCTATCTTCCTCGCCACCTGTCGTATTAACCGCAATAGCCGCAGCAACCACACGCATTCGGTTACTAACCACCGTTACTGTTCTTAGTATACTTGATCCGGTCCGGGTTGCCGAGGATTATGCCACGCTGGATCAATTATCGGGCGGACGGCTGGAGATGATCATCGGGAAAGGCAATGACCCTCGGCACTATCCGCTGTTCGGCATAAGCGAAGAGGAACAATGGGATTCACTTGATGAACGCTATCATTTGCTAAAACGACTTTGGTCTGAAGAGAATGTAACCTGGCAGGGAACGTATCGCACTCCTCTTGAGGGAGTGACCACGTGGCCCAGGCCGCTTCAGCAATCCATCCCGATCTGGCATGGTAGCGCGTCCAGCACGGTCTCGACCGAACTCGCTGCCAAATATGGCGAGCCGCTCTTCACGTCGAATTCTTTTCACCCTCAGGCCAAATACAAAGCGTTAATTGATCATTATCGGGAGCGCCTCGATTATTATGGTCATGATCCGCAGCAAGCCGTAATTGGCTCTGGTGCCGGCAGTCTCTATCTGGCGGATACGGGTGAAGAAGCCATTCGCCGTTATAAGCCATATTATGAAGCGTTCCATGCCACTGCCGCCGCACAGCATAATCAGTCTCCCTTCACCGATCTGGAGGATAACATTGCACGAGGCCCTGCGTTAATCGGCAGTCCGGAGCAGATCATTGAGAAAATTCTGGACTATCATGCCGCTTACGGACATCAGGTGCTGAGTATCAGCGTAGATGGACTGACGCATAGCGAGCAGTTGGAGCAAGTGGAGCGTTTTGCCAAGGAAGTTGCCCCTGTATTACGCCGCGAACTGCCCAGTTCGGTATGGAATGAACCCCCGGTGTTAACCCAGCACTCATCCTTCCTTTCCTCTAATGCTACAGATTCATGGCCCACAGCCATCTCACCTATATTCCAGGTCTAACAATCTCCCACGTACAATATACACGTGCTCCTTCCAGGGTGATTCCTACGAATCGCCCTCTTCCCTCTTCCTCCCAGTTGTATCGCCGCTCTCTCTGTACCTATTTGGCCTGAATGCCTTCAAACAAGGAACGGAGCAACACATCTACAAACGCATCATCCATCGCTTCCCCCGTCACTAACATACGATAGAACACCGGCCCATAGATCAGATCAATGTACAGTCCACTGTCCACCCCTGCCTTCAATTCGCCGCGCTCCACGCCCTTCTCCAGAATTCCCCGAGCTTCACGCCGACGTGGTTGGATATATCTTGTGCGGTATTCTTCGGCAAGCCCTTCATCCGACTGCCCTTCCCCAATAATCTGCGTAATCACTTTTCCTTCCCGACTGGTCAAAAAACGAACCAGATTACTCGCATGTATACGTATATCCTCCAATACCGAGCCTGTATCCGGCACTGGCAATCTTGCCGTTGCCGCAGACATATATCCGTCCATGATAACGGCCCCTTTGTTCGGCCACCATTTGTAGATGGTCGCTTTGCTCACCTGTGCACGTTCAGCAATCTTCTCGATTGTAACCGCCCCGAATCCGTGCTCCAACAACAACTCATACGATGCTGTAAGAATGGCATTCTGGGTTTCCATGTTACGTGGACGTCCTCTTTTGGCAGTCATCTTGAGCCCTCCTGGATGTATAAAGTATATTTAATCATCAGTAATATTCATAAAAACGATACGTTCATTATACTAAAATGCGATGAGTACACACAATTCCATCCTCCGCTCACCTTTTCATCCTCATTAACTTTCTCATTAAAATATGTAGAGCCTATTTACAATACTATACGTTTAGTTTATTATATATTTGTAATTAATGAACACAACGTTTAGTAATTGACGATTTTAATATTAACTGTTTATTGCGAATACAAATGTAGAATTGTGGAGGATGATTATCATGGATATGGATATGGATATGAGACAACAAGTGAAGAAGGCACCTGTGCCCACATGGATTATTTTTTTGTTGGCATCCGCTTGTGGATTGATCGTGGCAAACTTGTATTATGCTCAGACCGTTATCGGACCGATCAGCATAACCACGGGTCTTTCTTCTGCCGCTGCCGGATTGATCGTAACGTTGACTCAGATTGGTTATGTTATTGGTTTGTTATTCATCGTGCCGCTCAGTGACATTACCGAGAATCGGCGTCTGGTCGTGCTTTTCCTCATCGCACTGGTCGTTGCCCTGATTGCTGCGGCTTTCTCACCCACCGCTGTTGTATTTCTGACTGCCTCTCTATTCATTGGTATAGGTTCTGTGGTCGCTCAAATTCTGGTGCCCTATGCGACATATCTTACTTCCGAAGAACAGCGCGGACGGGTTGTTGGCAATGTAATGAGTGGTCTGTTGCTGGGCATCATGCTGGCTCGTCCTGTCGCAAGCTTTATCACCAGCCTCTTCGGATGGCAGACCGTCTTTGTATTCTCCGCCATTGTCATAACACTTCTAATGCTGCTTCTGTCACGTGCTCTTCCTGCTCGCCAGCCTGAACCCACCTTGAAATACGGGCAATTAATCGTGTCCTTGGGCACACTGTTCAGAACGATGCCGCTGCTGCGCCGCCGGGCGTTTTATCAGGCCAGTCTGTTTGGTGCTTTCAGCTTGTTCTGGACCACGGTTCCGCTGAGACTGGCTAACGATTTTGGCATGTCACAGCAAGGCATTGCCTGGTTCGCTCTGGCTGGTGTCGGAGGTGCTATTGCCGCTCCCATTGCCGGAAGACTGGCTGATCGCGGACTAACGCGTATTCTGACGGGTGCTGCCATGGTGATCGCTGCTGCTTCATTCGGTCTTGCCTATGTGTTCCAGAGCCACTCCACGTTTGCATTGATCCTGCTTGTTATCGTGGCAATCACACTGGATATGGCTGTCTCAGGAAATCTGGTGCTGGGTCAACGCATCATCTACTCCTTAGGAAGTGAAGCGAGAGGGCGTGTGAATGGTATATTCATGTCGATCTTTTTTGTCGGCGGTGCGATTGGTTCATCTCTTGGAAGCTGGTCTTATGCTCACGGAGGCTGGAGTCTCACAACGCTGATTGGCCTGATCATGCCGCTGCTCGCTTTGGTGTATTACTTTACGGAAAAGAAAGCGGTAGTTGTCAGCAATGAATAGAATGAATATATCGCTGAATCCGAATAACGGAATAAGGGCAGAGCTAATCATCAAGATTAGCTCTGCCCTTATTGTTGTAATACTCACTTGGCTCCCTGTGACAGGAAGGTATCACTGTTATTAAGATGGATTCATCTACGTATTAGGCTTTACTGTGAAGGGTAACTTGGTACCCGTCTGGATCGGCAAATGTAAAGGTTCGTCCGAATGGTCCATCTATTGGTGCAGATGTAATTTGTACGCCTGCCGCAACAAGCTTGTCGTGGATTTCTTGCGTATCAGGAGCATGAAGCCACAGAGCGACACCAAGTCCTGGCTGAGCACCTGAACCGAGTTCTGTTCCTGGCAATAGGTCACGTAGAGCAAATGCAATAGGCTTGGTTTCAAAGACCACCGCATGAGGTGGTCCCGCCTGTGAGCGTACCAGGCCAAGATAGTTTTGATAAAATTCGGCAGAGCCTTCAAGATTGCTCACTTGAAGTGAAATGAAATCCGGTCCGATTACTGACATAATGTAATGATCTCCTTTATATATGGGGTTGGTTGTTTAGGTTATCTTGATCATACAAGACCGCTCTTGCCAACAGTATGTCAGTAGTGTTTTTACCTTTTTTCGATTTCTTCTCTTACTCGTTTTTTTCTTTTACACCAACACAGGCAGATGCGTAGCTGCATCATACTCCACCAACGGCTCACCGGCATGCAATTTACGCACCAAATCGGGGTTTGCAATAAATGGTCTGCCGAATGCAGCCAGATCTATGCTTCCCTTACCAATCGCGTGCTCTGCGGTCTGAATATCCAGATCCCCCACACCAATGATGATTCCATCCCACTGACTTCGAATCCGCTCGTGAAAGGACTGCTCACCATCCCACGCTTTTGCATAATGATCTGTTGAGGGATGCAAGATCGTAATTCCCGTCTCACGGAACAAGTTCAGATATGCATCGATCATCCCAGCTTTATCTGCCCAAGCATAGGATGCATCATCATCCTTTTTCTCTGAAAATCGTACCGATATGCGATCCACAGGGATCCCTTTTTTTACAGCCACAATAATATCCCGCAGGAACCGCAATCTACCCTCAGTGTCTCCTCCATATTCATCTGTTCTGTGGTTGGTCTTCTCATTAATAAACTGGTCGATCAGATACCCATGCGCAGCATGCAGCTCGATCCCGTCGAACCCTGCCAGAACTGCATTGCGGGCCGCCGTCTGAAAATGCTGAATCGTATCCGCTATATCCTGTGTACTCATCGCTTGGGGCACCTGATACGGCTTATGCAGCTTATGCACTCTTCCCTCTGCCGCAAGGCTGGAAGGTGCCACTGGAGTGGTTCCGATCAGATCGGAATGGGACAACCTGCCGACATGCCACAGTTGAGCAATAATGGTGCCGCCATGTCTGTGAACAGCATCCGTTACCCTTTTCCAAGAAGTCGTCTGTTCATCTGTATATAAACCGGGGATGCCGTAAGTGCCTTTGCCTGCCAGATTCGGGTTAATACCCTCGGTAATGATCAGTCCCACGCCATCTCGGGCACGCTGCTCATAATACGCCACCATCTCATCCGTCACGGTCCCCTCCCGATCATCAGCAAATCCCCGGGTCAACGGAGCCATCACCATTCGGTTCCTTAATTGCCACTGATGAATCGTTACCGGGCTTAATAGTGTTGAACGTGTATTCATGTTATCCATGTCATATCCCTACTCTCTTTGTCATTAGGGATATTGTACGGTGGCTCTGATATATCGTAAAATGATTGAAATATATAGTTGTATCTCTCAGAGAGATACCTGACATCAACATCTGCGGAAGCAATGTAAGTTAATCCACGTTCAGGAGGATACAGCATGGAACTTTCCGATATCGATATTGTTCTCGCGGTGGCACGTTCAGGGAAAATCTCACAGGCTGCCAAAGAACTGAATTACGCGCAATCCAATGTCACTACGCGCATCAAAAAACTGGAGCAGGAATATCGAATCCAGTTGTTCAACCGTTTTCCCAAAGGTGTTGTACTGACCTCCAAAGGAGAACAGTTCGTCCAGTACGCCACACGCATTCACAACCTTTTGCACGATCTGAAGCAGGATATGACCGATCCCGGTGAACCTTCAGGCACGCTGAAAATCGGCATTGTAGAAACGGCGGCATCCAGCCGCTTTATGGAAATTCTGAATGAATATCAAATAACCTACCCGAAGGTGTCCATTTCACTCGTCAACTCCACTTCACCCAAAGTACTGCGCAAGAAAATACAGGACTATGAGATTGATGGTGCTTTTATCAGCGGGGCTTGTGTGAAAGAAGGTTTGAAGGTGGAATACGAGATGCAGGACACCGTTCATATCATCTCCAAGAAGACAGACATACCACCCGAAAGCCTGTGCCAAGTATCGTGGGTTGTTTTCCCCGAGGGCTGCCCGTACCGTGAAATGACCGAAGAATTTTTGCAGGAAGAGAGGTTGTCCGCACGTAATATCATCGAAGTGAGTACGATGGAAAACCTGCTCAGCTGTGTGGAGTCTGGAATTGCTTTTACCATTATGCCGTGCAACGTTATTCACAAGAAACCGGATGATTTCTCCGTATTTGATCTGGCAGATCGCTTTACTCATACCACGACAACCTTTGTCCGCGGTGAGGATCGGTATGTCAGCAGTGCGCTGGATCAGTTCATGAAGCTGCTGAACCAGAAGTGCATTACGTTTTGATATAGATAACTTAGTCCCCCACTTTCAACCGCTGAACTTCTTGATCACTAAATGGACTAGAGCACATTGATCGAGACCATAAAAAAAGAAGGCACAAGGTACTCATTAAGAGTACTTTGTGCCTTCTTACCCTTTATAGCTATTCAATTAACCCTTACTCCACCTTGAATCGCGCAGCCGATTCGGCCAGCTTTTGCGTCAATTGATCGATCGTATCGACCATGTTTGCCAACTGCTGCACCGTGGAAGACTGCTCCATCATGGTTGCTGTTACCTCTTCAACCGAAGCAGATACCTGCTCTCCTGAAGCCGACAAACTATGGGCTGACTCCAGTACAACATCCTTGTTCTGCAACATCTCTTGCATCTGTCCTGCCATTGTAGCGATCTGTTGATTAATGACCGATACCTTCTCCAGAATCACATCAAACGCCTGACGAGTCTGCAAGACAAGCTCATCCTGTCTGGACGAGATGGTGTGAATCTCTGCAACACTTTGGTTGTTCTCGGCGACATCGGCCAGATTCTGCTCGATAATGCTGGAGATTTCCTTGGACTGGCGGGAACTCTGCTCTGCCAGATTGCGAATCTCCTCGGCCACAACCGCAAATCCTCTGCCATGCTCCCCCGCCCGTGATGCTTCAATTGAAGCATTCAATGCAAGCAGATTGGTCTGCTTCGCAATCTGGCTGATGGCTTCCGTGATCTGACTAATACTGCCCGAACTCGTTTGAAGTTTGACGGTAATCTCAGAGATTTTCTCCACTTCCCGTTCGTTCACTTCATTAATACGCATCAGTTCATTCACGACTTCATTCCCATTGTGGAATACCGTTTCGATCTCATCCGCTCTTGCCTTCACATCCTGTGCACTACTGTTCATGGCAGCCACTTTATCGCCAAAGGTGTTGAATTTACTTGCAATCTGCTCGGTATCTTCCGATTGAGCCTCCATCGCTTTTGCAATCCCCATGGACGTCGCCGAGGTCTCATCAATGGATCTTGCCGTCTGTCTGGATGTCTCCTCCAATTCCTGAGTACTGGCCTGAAGGACATGGATTGAATTATTCATATCGGTAATGAGGTTCCTGTTCTGCTCCACCATACCATTAAAGCTCTCCGCCAGATCCTTGAATTCACTGTTATATCTGCCATTGGCCTTAACGGTCAGATTGCCTTGAGCAAGTTGTTGGAACAGCCCGATCAGACGAATGATAGGTCTTGTAATACTACGAGAAATCAGCAATCCCACACCGATAGCCAGAGCAACTCCGATCAAGGTCACGATAAGCATTTGACGTTGGATATCCTCTATTGGGCGCTTGATATCATCATAATCGTCAATAATCACCACGGAGAGATCTGCACCAGGAATCTGATTAATACGATAGTAGATGTCATCTCGATCCATTGAAGTGATTTTCACTTTGTCGGTAGCTCTGGCCTCCATAAGTTCCATGGCTTCCTTGTCCTCTTCCAGCGTTTGTCCCACAATGGAAGGGTCCAGTGAATCATACATGATGATGCCGCTCCGGCTCAGCACTTCAACTCTGCCTTGGGCATTGATTTTAATGTCTCCCAGTTGCCCCAGGAAAAAGCTGCTGTCCACCGACATAGCAAGCACACCCAGGATATTCCCCTGTTCATCGATGATAGGCTCCGAGAATACAATAATGAGCTTCTTGCCAGTCTTAGAGACGACCGCGTCACTGATGAAGGATTTCCCCTGTATAGACTCCTGGAAATATTCCCGATCTCCCCGTGACTGCCCAATGACTTCTGGCATGGTTCCCGCCACCATGGTTCCTTCCTTATCAAACACGAACAGATCTGGCTTGCTTCCTTCCGTTTCCGATATACTGTCGGTCAAGATCGTATTGGCCTTATTGAAATACGGGTTCTCGTCCGAGAAAAATTCTTCATCCGTCATGTCAGTTGTATTACGCAGCTCCAAGAGTTCCTTGAAGGTATTATGTACGGATATCGCATGACTCAATTGTTGCTGAAGTTGCATCGCTGTCCAAAGCCCTTCCCCAAGGCGGTCAGCCATCACATTAATCTCATCCTTGCTTTTCCTGACCACAACATCAGATGAAATCATATAACTTGTGGTCGTTGCACCAAGCAGAACCAAAACAACCAATACACTGATCATGAAAGGCAGTTTGATTTTAAGCGACATATTTTTGATCCTATGCCCTAACCCTTTTCTTTTCCCCATTTCCCACTTCTCCCCACTTCCCTGAACCATATGCATCTGAACGATGTACATACATTATCGGAAAAATCCATAGTAGAATTGATCATTTAGGGAGATATTGCCACTGTTTTCTTTTTTTCTGATAGCAACATAAAAAAATGGCCTGTCAGATCGACTATCCATCTTTGGAATGGATGTTGCCGTTACCTAACAGACCGTTTTAAATTTGGTAATGATTCAATTACGTTTACTTACGCAATCTCCGAGAACTTAGCGCGTGGTGGCCATTCTGCAGGAATGTACTGCGCGTATTCTTCATCTGTTCAATCCGTCGTTCAGCCAGACGATCTGCGGCAACATAGGTTGCGATGCCTTCGGTACGTGAGCTTTCGAATATTTTCTCCAGATTGGAATAGATCTCTCCGATCTTGCTCCATGCTCGATCCGCATTATAACCGTTTAGCTCATCCGCAATGTTAATTACACCACCTGCATTGATAACATAGTCAGGCGCGTAAACGATGCCCATATCATACAGCTGATCCCCATGACGGGTCTCCAGCAGCTGATTATTGGCACAGCCCGCTACAACCTTCGCCTTAAGTGTCTTGAGCGTATCGTCATTAATCGTACCGCCCAGTGCACATGGTGCATAGATATCACACTCCACACTAGTAATGTCTGCGGGATCAACAGCTGTCGCGCCGAAGCGATCCACAGCCTGTTTCACCGAGTCCTTATGGATATCCGTAACGATCAGATGTGCACCTTCCTCATATAGATATTTGCACAGATGCATCGCCACATTGCCGACACCTTGGACCGCTATCGTTTTACCCTCCAGCAGGTCGGTACCAAATGCTTCTTTGGCTGCTGCCTTGATCCCCCGATATACACCCCAAGCCGTTGCAGGTGATGGGTTACCGGATGAACCATAGCTCGGTGAGATGCCTGTCACATAGTCCGTTTCCTGATAGATCAGGTTCATGTCCTCTTCCGTTGTTCCCACATCTTCGGCCGTGATATAACGTCCGTTCAACCCTTGAATATATCGTCCAAACGCTCGAAACATGGCTTCGTTTTTGTCGCGCCTTGGATCTCCGATAATAACGGTTTTGCCGCCGCCCAGATTCAGTCCGGATACCGCATTCTTATATGTCATACCACGGGCAAGGCGCAGGGCATCTTCAATGGCGGCTTCTTCTGAAGCGTAAGTCCACATCCGTGTGCCTCCCAGCGCAGGGCCGAGTGTTGTGTCGTGTATGGCGATAATTGCTTTTAACCCTGAATTTCGATCCTGGCACAGAACCAGTTCCTCATAATCGTGATGCTCCATTGCTTCAAACCAACTCATGTGCTAACCGTCTCCTCCAACCATTTTTGCGATCTAATCGCATTGTTCTCTATTCATTGACCATCCTCTATTGTACCCATGAATACCCAGTTTGTGCAAAATCACATCGCAATGTCAGAGAAACATCGATCGATGTTTCTCTGACATTGCGAGAGCAAAGCTGTCGAATTTCAGATTATAATTCTATCGTCTATCAATAGAAAAACCTCTCTCCCTTACAGGACAAAGGTACACTTCCCTCAACAGCCTCATCTTAATCGCCCCAAGTAGGCCACTTGATCGTTCACATTTAAGGGAGCGTCTCAACCACATTGATTGGATGCAAATCGCCATCTACAGCGAATGAGGCCTGCCCCGTCTCTTCGGAGACAACCAGCACAACCGCATCCGTCAATTCACTGAGTCCCAGTGCTGCCCGATGACGAGTCCCTATTTTTCGTTCATGCACTTCCGCTTGCGACAACGGCAGCACATTACCAGCGGATACAATCTGATTGCCACGAATCAACACAGCCCCGTCATGAAGTGGCGCACCGGGAATAAACAGCGATTCCAGCAACGCATGTGTCACTCTTGCATCCACAGTCACGCCTGAGTGAATGATCGACTCCAACGGAATCTCCCGTTCAATCACAATCAACGCACCATATCTCCGGTCAGATAGATGCTGTACGCTCGATGTTAATTCGGCAAACTTCTCGGTAAAGGGTGACAGATAACAATCCAGATAAAACGAAGAGGCGAGCACCTCAATCTGCTTGATCTCCGCTCGAATCTCTGCAAATTGCCCTAGCAGACAGACACTGTCATTTTCAAAACGGGATAACGTCATGTTCATTCGATCCGCTACACGATGGAGGTCTGCCTTGAGCTTCTGCCTCATCGAGGAACTGTCACAGTCTGCTTGCTGAGTCATCATTCGCCGCCTCCTCTGGTTGGCTTGGGCTTCACGCCACATCATTAGTACCCATACCTTCCCCTCTGGAGCAGATATTTATGCAATGGCAGGGCGGTATGAACTAATCATGTTCATGAATGTAACTGATATAACAAGCAGAAAAAGAGCCTGCCCGCGAAACGAACTTTCCACGGGCAGGCCCTATTCTCGCATTGATTTTGATGTCTACTTCACTTATTGTGCTTTTCCGTATGAACCTGCCTTAAATGTAGTCGGATCATACCATTTGTACCCTGCCGCAGGTGCAGCCCATGGCTCAAGTTGCGGCTCGGTTGATGCAGCCGGAGCTTCCATCGAAAGCAGGCTTGTGGCCGTATCCAATGTCAGTCCTGGCACTTGTGCCAGACTGGTGTAGCTCTCTTTGACCGCAAGCCATTTCACGGTATTCACAAGGAACGTTGCATCATCCACTTCTTTGAATCCATCATAGGTCTTTTTGGTAGCACCGGTCTCTTCACGCAAATATTTCGGAGTCGCGTCTTCCACAGGTGAAGAGTCACCGATAAATGCGGCTTTGCCCGCACCAACCTTTGCAATGGCTGCATAGGCTCCTTCAGCTCGTCCACCACCGTTATATACGCCCTGATCCACGGCATTGCCCCACTTGGACACACCACTTGGTACATACACCAAGCCTTTGGCTTTGTTCGGGTCTATAATCGCAATGGTCGATCCCGCATGCATGGCTACAGAATTAACACCAGCCGTAATGCCGAAGGATTGTGCAGATGGAACGATATCCGATGCATTTACATCTCCAAGGGCATTGTAGCGGAAACGGACACCAAAGTTCGTCGCCAGCCAGTCTGAACTAGTCACACTCTGCATCGCTGGTGATTCGGCTTCAGCCGAAGACATGCCTTTGGCCGGATTCAGGAAGGCACCGCGGCGATAACCGTTGAATACTTCGGAAGAATCCCAGCGGTTTTTGTTGCGGTCTGCATTATAGTGGTCGGAGATGAAGAACACACTTCCTCCGTTCTGCACGTACTGCACCAGCGCAGCCTGCTCTGTCGCTTTGAACGGCACATTGGCTTCGCCAATGACAAAGACGTCGTAATCTTTCAATTTATTATAGGTGATGGCTTGCTCACCGAATGTATACGGGATGCTGCGTTCCAGCTGATCCACGGCAAAGCCTGCGTTTCGCAAACCATTGGCAAAATCCGAAAATGCCCCGTCAATAATCCAGTCGGCAGCACCTGCTGTCTGGGCGTGGGTATTATCAAACAATACTTTTTTGCCGGTACCGTCCGGTAATGTTGTACCTGGGTTCGGTTCTGGATCAGGGTTGGTTGTTCCGGAGGAAAATGTAATGGACGTTGGGTTTTTGACTCCTGCATAGCTGTTGTAGGCACCGAGGGTTCCGGTTACGATGATTTTTTTGCCTACAAGACTGGGGTTGGACGCCAATCCATATTGCGAACGGAAAGATGAGGGAATCTGTACATCCAATAATCTGGCGTTAGTTCGCTCTGACGCTGAATCTGCAATCAGAACATTAAAATCATTGGCGTACGGAGATGTAAACTTCGCGGTAAGCGACCCGGTAGCATGTCCAACAATGATTCCTTCAACCGTTGCTGTTCCTCCACCGCTCTGGGCAGCGATGGCCTGAGATACCGTAAGTGGTGCTGCAGCTTGTACCGGACTTTGCGAACCCGGCCCCAGCAGTGCGGTTGCCATCATGATAAAGACCAGGAATGCCCCGATCCAGTGCTGCCATAACGCCTTCTTCATATTCCCTTTCTCCTCCTCCAAATTACCTGATAATGGGTTATCCTCCTTTAATTTAATTGTTCATATGCTGAATTCCTCTTTCTTTTTGTAAAGTTTATGAAAAAGTTTAGAAGTTGAGTCTATTGGCCCATACTGATTAACAAAAGTATCCCAAAGGAGACCTATATGAAGTTTCTATATTTCTTCTGCTCCTGCTGAATGGCTGGTTCTTGTATCCGTCTGCATATCTCGGTGTATACATTCCCTATGTGCTGTGGATGAGCCTATTTTCAGAAAAAAGTTAAATTCGTTGCGGACTTGGGATTGCATTTTGCCAGCGTTCATTGCATAATGAATATATAAACGTGATAATGATTATCATTCTTGAACTTGTCTCTTTGTAACTTTCTACTGCACATGATTTTACGATTTTATAGATAAAGGGGAACGAACATCGAATGAATACAACTCTGCAAAAGGCTGATCTGCAGCTTGACGATTATTTGGATCTTCTGAACCTGGCAACCAATCTTGGTGATACGAGATGGCAAAAGGAAATTATCCGTAAGCTGGCTTATACTTATCCCGCAGTTCAATGTAAACAACCACAATAGCATTCCACATACATCATAAATCTACATTATGGCTCATGACCGATTCATTCGTTGAATCTGTTATGGGCTATTTTTGTTGTACAATGTAATTGAACTAAACATTTACACGAGAAACGGAGAGGACAGAAATAACCTGAAGAAGCGGAGCTAAAAGCTTTCTGAAAGAAAGCTGCTTCGGAAGCATACATCTCGCCTTTATCCCCGGATTTTCCCTTTGAAAAAGGGTATCCAAAAAATCTGGGGATAACAGCGATCGGAAGGTTGTTCTGTCATCGGAGTGGCAAGTGTAATATTCTTAAGTTCAATTTATATAGGAGGGGTAACAACGATGCAACTGGAGACCGAACGACTCATCATCAGGGATATTCTGGATACAGACTGGGAAAGTATACATAACTACACATCCATGACAGAAGTTACTCAGCACACGGCATGGGGACCAAATACCGAAGAGGATACTCGAGCATACGTGCAGTTTGTGTTGGACATGCAGCAGACAAAACCACGAGAAGGCTATGAACTGGCGATATGTTTGAAAAGTGAGGGCATACTGATCGGTGGTGTTGGCCTTCACATCGAAAACACGAACGCTGAGATCGGTTACGTCCTTAATCCCGTTTATCAGGGAAAAGGGTATGCTGCCGAAGCAGCCCGAGCCATACTTGGCTTTGGCTTCAATACAATTGGTGTACACCGAATTTATGCGAAATGCCGCCCGAACAACAAGGCTTCAGAGAACGTTATGCAGAAGATCGGTATGCAGCGTGAAGGTCTGATGCGAGAGCATTGGTTTTACAAAGGGGAATATCATGATTCGTATCTATATTCGATTCTTGCAAAGGAATATGCACATGAACAATTTCACGGAAACTCAAAAAGCTGACTCCCATATATGGGACGCCAGCTTTTCTTTTCTTTTCTTTTCTTTTCTTTTCTTTTCTTTTCTTTTCTTTTTCTCCGTAACGACCCCAATCGCCAATGGAGGTGAAGCCTCTGAACAAACTAATTTACAGTCGGCACAGCTCTACCGGACAGCTCGGGAATGTCGGACATCCACACATACAACGCAAGGCTGCCAGATCCCGAATCATCAGTTTGCCGTCCATCATATCCAGCGTACCTTGTTCTTTCCATGCCCCCAGCATCCGCGTTACGCTCTCCCGGGTAGCTCCAATCATCTCGGCAAGATCGGTATGGTTCAGCTTCATGTCCAGCACAATACCATCCGGTGTAACCCTGCCATACGAATTGCTGGCACGGATCAGTGTCGAAGCGAGGGCACCCGCCTTGCCATAGAGCAGCAAATCACGGAATCTCGACTGGGTAATCCGCTGCGACAGTGCCATCCATTGCAAGAATTTCAAGGCAAGGTCGCCATGTTTGCTGAGTATACTTTCCAGATCGCTAAGCGAGATAATGGCCAGTTCCCCTTTTTCCGCCATCTCTGCACTGTAGCTATGATTCAATCCGCCGATGCCACCGAATTCACCGATGAGATCGCCGCTTTGCTGAATGGATAAAATAATTTCCTTGCCATCCTCCGTCGACTTGGTCATTTTCACTCGTCCCGAACGAATGTAGTACAGATATCCGGCTTCATCGCCTTCGAGAAAGAGACTATATCCCGACTTCACCCGTTTGGGTTGCATTTTTGCTTCAATCAGGTCCCATTGCTCAGATGTAACGAACGAAAGGATTCCGCCTGTTTCCCGTGTCATTTTGCCCGCCTCCGCTTGTTTCTGCTCTGCTCTTTGGGTTGTTCTTTCTACAAATACTGTACCCATAACCTTCGTCCCCCTCGGTGATTCCTTATGTATCCATCATACCGCGAAAGTAGCGCGAGGGTTATCGGGGGATTACCTGATCCTTGACGAGAAACTCCCTGAATTTGCTGTGAGAAAAGTCACATTTCACCGATATGCCTCATCCTTCGCATTTCTTCAATCCCTTGGTGCACCTGATTCAGGAGTCCTTCACTGCCCAGGTTCAGTAGATTATGGAACGGAAATAGGGGTATTCCCTGAATTACAATGTACGAGAAAGGGTCTACAATAGAACTAACATCGTAATACCCTTACTTTAAGATGATCCTAAAAGGTTAATGATAATGATTCCACTTTACGTACGTTATAATTCCGAAAAAGGAAGTGTCCTCTCATGCATGATGAACTGCCATCCGGCATTCAGGAGATGATCGACGGCCTGCGCCTGAACACATCCAGCGACTTCTGTGGACTTGCCTGTCTGAACGGGACGATGCTACGCTGGAAGTATACCTCCGGGGCTAGTAATGAACGGGTGAAACGCATGGAAATGCGCCCCGGACAAGATCTGGTGGGCACAGCCCTTCGGACTGGACGCACAGCCCGATCTGATGCACAATCCACCGGGGAGCATACACCCGGTCGTTGCCCGTTAATGCTTGCTGAGCGGTTGGTAAGTGCCATAGCGGTACCTGTGTTCCATGAAGGAAGCGTGCCTGGCGCCGTGCTGCTCGTTGGCAGCAGACTGCCTTGCACCTTCTCATCGGACATGGTCCGGCAGACGGAGCAAGTCGCTCTACATCTTCAGCCGCACGTATATGGATAACGACATCTGTCTTTCATATGGAAGAAGTCTTGTTATTTCCTTAGGGGAGTACCAAGGCTTTTTTATTATCGTTATTCACAGCGGAGCAAGCCTTAGTCTGTTCACCTGTCTTCGCTCATCTGTATACATCGACGTCACTCACACAGATTGATATAATCGAGTCCATACATTCATATATTCATAGATAGTATATACAGCTAAGGAGGCTACAGATATGTTTGTACTGACAAATGCCAGTGTTATTCCATGGGAATCCACACAGCACAACAGTACCATTTCCATAACAACGCCTTCATTGGTTACCTGCACAGCGACGGTGGACTATAGATATGGTAATGAGCACGGTGTTTTACATAAAGGGCAGTTACTTTTTCTACATTCCCAGTGCTCCCTGGAGCTTATCCATATCCCGCCTTCTGCCTTCACCTTGTATCATATCGGTTTTCAGGATTACGCATTAACGGAAGAGAGTCCTGACAAGCGTGTTTATCAGCTTACATCAGTGAACTTGCCCTCACATGGTTCGAAGACCGGAGCAAGTCCACAGGTTCTGCGAATGCTCGCAATCATCCAGGAGCTTTCCGAAACGAGGACAGGAAGTGCCCAGACCGAAGAAGCCAGATCCCATTATCTGCTGAGTGAATTGCTTGAATTATTCAAGCTGGCGATTAAACCTTCTACAGAGATGGTAGACAGTATAATTCGTGAAGCACTTCGCTATATTAACCATCACTATGACAGCCATCTCACCCGTGAAGAACTCGCCAGATTAACCGGGTTTAATGCGAGCTACTTCTCCAGGTTCTTTCAAAAACAGGTTGGACGCAGCTTCCAGGCTCACTTGACCCGAGTTCGTATGGACAAGACGAAGCAATATCTGTTGTCTACGCAGGCCACCTTGAATGAAATTGCTCTGCTTGTGGGGTACTCCGATGGTTTATACCTAAGTCGAAAATTTAAGCAGTTTACTGGGATTAGCCCAAGTGAATACCGACTACAGCCCCGCGCAAGACGAATTGCTACCGTACAGTACACAGGAGATCTGTTAGCCTTAGGCGTTCAACCCATTGCCGCCTCATTCCTACCCTGGGCGATGTCACCGCTGATCCAAGACGAGTTGCATGATGTGCTGGATTTGGATGAACATGGTGTGGAAGAAGTCCTCCGAACTGAACCACCTGATCTGATCATTGCGCCAGATTATCTATACTATTTGCCCCATAAGCTCGAACAACTGGAACAGATTGCTCCGGTTATGGTCCTGCCATGGGACCAGTTAAATCGACTGGAGACTGTTCAACTCATCGGACGAATTATAGGTCGAGAGCAGGCTGCCGAAGACTGGATAGAGCATTACACCGCACTGGTCAGCAGTGAAGCTGAACGACTTGGTGCTGCAATCCAGCCTGATGAAACCGTTGGGTTATATGAACTCTGGGAAGATGGCACAATCTGTATCTGGAATGTAACCGCCAGAGCGGCATACAACGTATATTACGGACTCAATCTTACACCTGCCCCCAATATCCTGCGTGACGTTCTGGAATCCCACAATCACCAGTTTATCCAAGAAGATCAATTGACGGATTATGCGGCAAACCATATGTTTCTCGTGCTTCCCTCACATGAAGGCGGTCTGTATCATGATGCACAAGTCAAACTCAGGGAACGACCATACTGGAACAAGATTATGAATAACGGAAATAGCCGGATATATCCGCTCAAGCTGGAACAATTCTGGTGTAATGATGCGCTGGCTCTGGAAAAGCAGCTTCAGCTTATGGTAGATATCCTGATTCGGGAGAATGGTAAAAAGAACAGGTAACCATTGTCCATGCTCAAGAGGTCACATTTTGAGATGGACGATACTTGTATCCAAAAGCTACGATACTAAGGAGGTTTTATTGAGAAAGATAATCATTATTGATTGGGGAGAAGCAGAATGACAGGGGTTAAATCAAAATGGTGGACTGGGCTTATGTTCCTGGTACTGGTGATTGGAATTATTGGCTGCTCAAGCCAAGCGGATGATACAAGAGAAAATAAAACTTCCTCATCTGTTACTACAGAAGAACAAACGGCAGACAGCGCCGCAGAAACGCAGATCATATCCACCGTTAATGGAGACGTTGAAATACCCACGAACCCGCAGCGGATTGTGACGCAGGGTTACCTCGCTGATTTTCTCGCACTTGGCGTCAAGCCAGTAGGCGCACCGGATTATGAGCTGGAAAGCCCTTATGTGCTTGATCTGATTGAAGGTGTAGCAGACATTGGTCGTATCGACGGCGGTTCAGTCGAAAAAATTCTTTCGCTTGAGCCCGACCTGATCGTCACTGTAGGTGGGGATGAGAAGCTGAATGAGCAATATCGCAAAATCGCACCAACCCTCATCATCCCTTATGGTACATACGACAATGTGCATGAGGAAATCACTGCCTTTGGGGAAATCCTAAACAAACAAAAGGAAGCTGCAGACTGGTTATCCCAATTCGAAGTAAAAGTGAAGTCAGCCAAGGACTCCATTCAAGGGCTGGTCAAGGAAGGTACGACCTTCTCCAACTTCAGTCTCTTTGGTAAGGATTGGTACATCAACGGAGATGGTGTCAACCGCGGTGGACAAGCCATCTACCAACAGCTCGGACTGAAAGCACCAGACATTGTGCAAAAGGAACTGATTGATCAGGATAAAGATACTGTAACTGTATCCGAGGAGAAACTGGCGGATTATGCAGGTGATTATATTTTCCTCGATTTATCCAATGGAGGTTCGCTGGATGAAACATCACCCGTCTGGTCATCCCTGGACGCTGTGAAGAACAATCGAGTGTTTAAGCTGGATGGGGAACGGTTCTGGCCTTATGATCCTCTTGCCGTGGAAGCACAGGTCCAGGAGATTGCCAATATGATTCAGGAACGTTTCGGCCAAACAGAACATTAAGGTTCAATGTTTCTATCCCACAAGCTGAGAGAGAAAGAAGCTATTCGGAGATTAAAGCTCTGAATGGCTTCTTTTTTTGTTATGATATAGATAGAACTAAGGAAGCGGACAGGGGGAAATCATGTGATTCAACTATTAGTTGTAGACGACCATGTTGTCGTGCGTTCCGGGCTGATCGCCTTACTTGAAGGAAAGAATGATATACATATCGTTGGAGATGCCGCAGATGGCGATGAAGCCATTGCCAAGGCTCAAGAGTTGAAACCAGATGTGGTCTTGATGGATTTCAGCATGCCACCAGGCAAAGACGGTCTGACCGCTACTGCTGAATTGAAGAAATTGATGCCAGATGTCTCCATTTTGATACTGACCATGCATGACGATGAAGAATATCTGTTCCGCGCCATCCACGCGGGAGCATCCGGATACATACTCAAAAGTGCGCCGCATGAAGAATTGCTTGCCGCGATTCGTTCCGTAGCAGAGGGTAGCGCCTATCTGTACCCGAGTGCCACCAAGCGGCTGATGAGTGAATACCTGGACAAAGCCAAACAGGAAAACGCCGGACCGTATGACACGTTATCCGAGCGGGAGAAAGAGATTTTGTCCTGGATTGCCAAAGGTTACGCCAATAAGGAAATCGCCGAACATCTGATCATCAGTGTCAAAACGGTCGAATCCCACAAAAGCAATCTGATGGAGAAACTTGGCCTGCGTACACGCCCGGAACTGGTGAAGTTCGCCATGAAAAAGGGGTTGCTGAACTTTGAGTAGTGCACGCAAGAACAGACTAAGTGGACTCGCAGACCAGCCCGTACGCCTCCTGCTGAACGAAATCGATAATCACATTACGGATAATGAATTTCGCAGCAGGTTAAAGGGTTCCCTGCATCAACTGAGTGATCTGAAGTTTGCTCTGGATGAGTCCTCCATTGTTGCCCTCACGGACCGCAAAGGGAAAATCCAATATGTGAATGATAAATTCTGTGAAATCTCACAGTATGAGCGCGAGGAACTGATCGGTAAGGATCATCGAATCATTAATTCCGGATACCATGGCAAAAGCTTTATGAAAAACCTGTGGGAGACGATATCCTCAGGTAAGGTATGGAACGGGGAAATTCGCAATCGTGCCAGAGATGGCAGTCATTATTGGGTCAACACCACCATTGTGCCTTTCCTCGATAACGACGGCGAGCCATATCAATACCTGGCTGTACGCAGCGAGGTCACCAAGCTGAAATCCGTTGAAGCCGAATTGCAGAAGATGATGTCCCAGGTCATGAATATTCAGGAAGAGGAACGACGCCGGATCTCGCGTGAACTGCATGACGGGATTGGACAGAGTCTCTTCTCTCTGGTGATTCAGATGGACCGACTGCTGGCAGACCAGCCTCAACCCGGGGTTGAAGCACTTCGTAAGCAGGTCACGGGTATTATGGAAGATGTACGCGGTATGGCATGGGAGCTGAGACCGTCCGTTCTGGATGACCTGGGTGTTGTTCCGGCGATTCGTACGTATATCGAGAATTACACCCGTCACTACGGAATCGAAGTTGATCTGGAATGTAATTTGCGCAAACGTCTGGAGATGAACCGGGAGATAGCCATCTACCGGATTATTCAGGAAGCCTTAACCAATGTCGCGAAGTATGCCGATGTTGCCGAGGCACGTGTTACTATAGAAGACGCTGAGGACATGACGATGGTTATTATTGAAGACCAGGGTGCCGGATTCAGCGAAGCAACTGCCGGCAATGGCGTTGGATTGTTCAGTATGGAAGAGCGTGCCCGTGGTGCAGGAGGAACGTTGAGAGTTTCTTCCGAGCCTGGCGAAGGGACTACCGTTACCCTTTTACTGCCCAAGACAGCCCGAGCATAACCGGACATGCTTCGTATCACACTTAGCGCTTCACTCCAGCTTATCTATTATTTAACGGCTGCTCGCTATTGGACTGTGCGAGTGGTCTTTTTATTTCCGATTGGTCGAAATGACAAAATGAAGGCTTAAAATCGGTTAAATTCAATAATCATGATAAATAGATTGACTCCTGTTACGATTCGTCATTAAACTATGAATGCCACATACACATTGTATGTTTAGTAAAATTCCATTGTTCATTTCATATAGCGAAAGAAAAGGATGGTCAACATGTCAGAGAAACGCTCCTCCAAAGGAGGAGAAATTCCACAAATGTACAATCTCGACGAGATGGATCGCAAAATCATCGCCGCGCTTCACAAGAACAGCCGGATATCCTACACGGACCTGGGTACACAGATTGGATTGTCGCGTGTAGCTGTTCAGGCGCGCATTAATGCGTTATCCGAAAAAGGAATCATCGAACGTTTCACCGTGGTGATCAACCCTGGCAAGGTTGGGCTTCAGGTCTCGGCCTTTTTTAATGTCGATGTCGAACCGCCCTTCCTGGATGAAGTCGCTGAGAAACTGGACGAAGAGCCCGCCGTCACCAGCCTTTATCATATGACAGGTCCGAGTACCCTGCACATGCACGGTATTTTTGCGGATATGGAAGAGATGGAGCAGTTCTTGCTGGAGAAGCTCTATAAGATGCCGGGTATCGTCAAAGTGGAATCACAGCTATTGTTGAAACGTTATAAAAGCCGGATGGGCATGAGACTCTAGGAGGAAATCAGCATGGGTTGGAAAGATTACAACGGTCTCGTCATCGGAATGGTGCGGACCGGAATTCTCGGATATGGCGGTGGCCCTTCGGTTATTCCGTTAATCCGTTATGAAGCCGTTACGCGTTATAAATGGGTCAGTGATGAGGAGTTCGGCGAGATTTTGGCTATCGCCAACGCCTTGCCGGGTCCCATCGCAACCAAGATGGCCGCATATCTCGGTTATAAAACCAAAGGTGCGCTGGGCGCGATTGTGTCCGTACTCGCTCATATTTTGCCAACAAGTATTGCCATTATTGCTCTGCTCGGTTCCATGTACGCGCTACGCGAGTCGAAAGTGGTAGCAGGCATGGTAGCCGCCGTGCGGCCGGTCATTTTTGTCATGCTGGGCATGATGGCTTATGAATTTGCCATGAAAGCCTGGAAGGGACTCGGTAAAGTTTTTGCCGCCTTATTCGGCGTAATTGCCTTTGTACTATTGCAGCTGCTGGATATCCATCCGGGGATTGTCATCGCAGTTTTCCTTGGATATGGTGTCTTCCATCTGGATCTGGTTCAGCGCTTCAAGTCCAAAGGCAAGTCCGATAAGGGGGTGTCCTAAGGATGCTCCAGACATGGTGGGAATTATTTTGGGGATTTTTCGTAGCAAACATCTTGGGATATGGGGGCGGTCCGGCTTCCATTCCGCTTATGCAGGAAGAGATTGTGAACCATTACCAATGGATGACTACAGAGCAATTCGGGGATGTACTGGCGATTGGTAACGCCCTTCCCGGCCCGATTGCAACCAAAATTGCTGCATTTGTCGGGTACCACGTAGCAGGCTGGTTTGGGGCATTTATTGCAAGTTTTGCTACAATCGTGCCTTCCGCAACCGCACTAATTATATTACTTCGTCTGTTGAACAAACATCGCACGTCACCAAAAGTCAAAGGCATGACCCTACTCGTGCAGCCTGTCATCGCTGTACTCATGATTCTGCTTACATGGGAATTCGGGCAGCTATCCACTGATTCCATCGGCATCTGGCAGACGTTGATCATTGCAGGTATCTCGCTCTGGGTCATGACCAAGACCAAGCTACATCCAGCCATTCTAATCGTTATCGCTTTTGCCTATGGTGCACTGGTACTGTCTCACACGATGTAGTTTTAGAAACTACAAGTTACGCCACAGAATCTCTTGGATATACATCTGTAATAGGGTGGTGTATGCAGGGGTTCTGGACGTTGGCGAATGGCTAGACTATTCTCATTTTCTAAGGAACTGAGGACGTCTTATTCGGTCTTAAGGTCCTCAGTTTATATTGTAAGGAACATCAGACACGTTATTTACCAAAATCACCTGACACAAGTACTATAAAAGACTGTAATTTCCGATATAACGTGTCTCCAATTCATTAGATTTCTGCAAACGCTCCAGACCCCTGAATAAGACGTTTCAGATTCGTTAGCGCTTGAAGACATGCTCTAGTTTATAGACCAAAAACGGTGATACCAGCTATTAGCTGGCATCACCGTTTTTCTTTGCGCGTTTTACACTCACAGTTGAAAAATATCGTTTACTTTGCTTCAACCACTACCGTTACTTTGGTTTTCACACCTGCAAATGTCACCGTAATTGTTGCTTTACCTTTGCCGTTCGCCTGAATGATTCCATCTTTCACCGATGCTGTTGCAATACGGGAAGATTTCCAGAGAGCCGGTTTGGATACATTAGCTTCACTGCCATCAGCATACGTTGCAGTAGCCGCTACAGTTACCTTTTCACCAGGTTTCATGGTCAACGTTACTTTATCCGTCTGCAAATATTTCAGTGTATCCACATCTACAGCAATCGTGACAGACTTGCTGCCGTATTTGGCTGTGATTTTGGCTTTACCTGAACCTGTCGCTTTGACTTTACCTTTGGTCACTTGAGCTACTTTGTAGCTGTTCGTTTTCCATTCAGCTTTGTCCGTAACATCACGCTCGCTACCGTCGCTCAAGAAGGCAGTTACCGTCAGATCAGCTGTATCGCCTGATTTCAGGGAAAGAACCGGCTCGGAAGCTTCAATACGTGTGATGACATCCACTTCAACTTGGATCGTCACTTTTTTGGAGCCGTATTCTGCTGTGATGTTGGCTTTACCACTGCTGTTACCTGTGATCACGCCTTTTTTCACATCCGCTACACGTGCATTGCTGGATTTCCAGGTTGCTTCGGATGTAACATCCAACGTGTTGCCGTCCTCATCCGTACCTGTTAGAAGGATCGTCTGAGTTTCTTTGGCAGACAGAACAACGAAGTTCACATCTGCTTCCAGTCCACTAGCCATACCTACTTCAACAGGCAGAGTCAGTGTTTTGCCTTCAATCTTCGCGGTAATGGTTACTTTACCTGTAGCAACACCTGTGATAACCCCTTTGCTATCTACCTCAGCGATTTTGTCGCTGCTGCTGCTCCAGGTTGCATCTTCAGATACATCTTTGGATGTTTCACCATACAACGCCAGTACTTTGGCAGAAGTCGTTCCACCAACGGCTACCGATGCTTTTTTCTTGTCCATCTCATACTTGTCTGCTACGTCTACATTCACTGTAAACTTAACTGTTTTACCGCCATAAGCTACAGTGATCGTAGCCGTACCGGATTTGTATGCAATCAGATCGCCGTTTGATACATATACAACGTCTGGATTGCTTGAAGTCCATGTTGCTTTGGAAGTTACATTTTCTGTACTGGCATCAATATATTCGGCATTGGCTACCAATGTCTTGGACTTGTTATCACCGGTAACACTCATGGCGAGCTTGTCATTCACATCTTTGATATCCAGATATCTTGCCGTATCTACATCCACAGCAATTTCTACTGTTTTGCCACTATAGGTTGCTTTGATCGTTGTTGAACCTGCGCTAATGGCTGTAATCTGCCCCTTGAATACCGTTGCAACTTTCTCGTTGCTGGATGTCCATGTTGCCTGATCGGTTACATTCACATCGCTGCTGTTTGGATAAGAAGCCGTTACAACGACATTAGCCGTTTTGGTTGTCTCGCTCAAACGGAAGAAAATACTTTGTTTCTCCACACTCAGTTTGCTGGTCAGATCTACATCCACGTCAACGGATACGGATTTCGTACCGTATTTGGCTGTGATCTTGGCAGAACCTGCCGAGTATCCTGTAATTTCGCCTTTAAGAACGTCTGCAACTTTCTCGTTGCTGGATGTCCACTCCGCCAGATCGGTTACATCTTTGGTTGTGCCATCTGGATACGTAGCCGTCACTTTCACACTTTCACTTTTGTTTAACAACAGGTTAACCTGCTGTTTATCTACATCTACACGTTTAACCACTTCAACGTTAACATCCACCGTCACGCTCTGGCTGCCAACTTTCGCAGTAATAACTGCCGTACCTGCGCTTTGTCCAGTTACTTTACCATTCACAACGGTAGCAACCTTCTCATCACTTGTAGACCATTCAGCGGTACTTGCTGCTGCATTATTTGTTTCATTGTCACTATACGTTGCTGTCAAAATAATTTCTTTTGTATCTCCCGTGCGCAAATCCAGACTTTGCACGTTTTTCGAAAGGGCTTTGACCTTCTTCGTTACTTTTACTTGAACGGTTTGACTTTGACCCTGGTAAGCTGCGGTAATCGTCGCTGTACCTTCCTTTTTGGCTGTAATTGCGCCATTATATACAGTTGCTATCGAAGTATCACTGGTACTCCAGGATGAACTGATCGTTACGTTTGCCGATGTATTATCAGAATATACACCTGTCACTGTAACGGAACTGGAATCACCAACTTCGAGCGACATTTCATTCTTGGAAACCACAATTTTGGACAGTTCTTTGTCTGCCGCAGCGGCCAAGCCTACGTTGGAAATACTCAGCATCAACACCAGCATCATCACCATGTACTTGGTCAATCTTGGCTTTAACATCATTTCCCCCCGATTATCATCATTTTTTTCCTTATGTTTTATGTCGGCAAGTCCTTTCCAGATGTTTAGACTTTCAGGAAATTTTCAGGGAATTCTATGGAAATTAATTTATCTTCTATTCCTGTTTCAACCGATCATACCTGCAAATATTGCGCATACCTATGTATATTGACTGTCTTGAACTTCTTTTAACAGGATTGGAGGAAACATAATGCGTCAGCCTTTTGATTACATCGGGTATTGGGAGGAAACATATCGTTCGGGTGAAACTTCCGGGAGGGGTTCATACGGGGTTTTGGCTGAATTCAAAGCCGAGGTCGTGAACGGACTGATTCAACGTGAAGGGATTCATCGTGTCATTGAGTTTGGATGTGGGGATGGCAACCAGTTGCAATACATGAATTATGAGGACTACCTGGGCGTGGATGTAGCGGCTTCTTCAGTAAAGCGTTGTGCTTCCCAATTTGCCAAGGATTCGTCCAAGAGCTTCATGCTGTATACACCAGGCCTATGGATTAACCGAGGTTTCCTGCAAGCCGATCTGACGGTCTGTCTGGATGTGTTATATCACATCACGGATGAAACAGATTTTCGCAATACCCTCTATGATATTCTGCACTCCTCAACAGCATGGGTGGTGCTTTACACCCGTTTGAAAGAAAACGGCAACCCGGGGATTGATACAATCCAGGACCGTAATCTGTTCGAATATCTCTTCGACTACCCTGATTTCAAAGTTCATGAGATTATTCCGCAGCGTTATCCAGATCAATCTTCTGCCGACTTTGTCATCCTGAGACGTACGCCTTCGAAGTGAAAAGCGATTTTTTCAGTAGAGCATAACTAAGTCTGCACCCCAACTGGACCCGTAAGAATGAGTATTCATAGGCCAAATATTCTTTTGTCTTCCTTCGATTATGTACACCATCAACCTGTCCGCTCACCTTGATTTGTCTATTCAAAGCTCAAGCTTAGGTATACTCCGTCTCCAATAGAAGAGATATCGTTCCTGATACTGGAGACAGCCTTATGCGGACAGGTGATGATGGTTTGCTAATGATGCTACTGACAATTAAATACTGAATATATAACTGATTATTGGTTGAATCCAATGAAATAACTCGAAGGCTCATAACACGAATACGACCCTACTGATCCGTTCTCACCTTCAGTTCCTCTATGTGCATAGTTCTCAATTCTTTTTTTAAAATAACCCCGCATGTCCACGCAGCTTCGCCAGCGCTTCCATATAGAAATAATCGCCGTATATAATCGGCACATTCAACCCTCGCCCTTCCGGGTAATGCACCGTTCCCTGCATGATCAGACCTTCTTCCGCTGCCGAGTCGCCGGAGCTATAGTGCTCATGCAACCCACGGACGATACGTTCTCCCGCGGCAGCATAGGTTTCCCCGCGTGGCGACAGCTTCGCCAGCTCGAGCAACCCGCTCGCGGCAATCGCCGCAGCGGACGAGTCCCACGCCACCTGATGCTCCGCAGGTGCGCGGAAATCCCACACCGGCACGATCTCTTCGCCAAGCATGGCGAGGAAGAAATCGGCCGCACGCTCCGCTGTCTCCAGATATCGGGCTTCGCCCGTATACCGGAAAGACAGCGCAAACCCATGCACCGCCCAGGCGGTGCCCCGCGCCCAGGCGGAACCTGGAGCATGGCCCTGTCCGCCATGCTCTCGCAACTTCTGCCCCGTGTGTGGGTCGAACTCCACCACGTGGCAGATGGACCCGTCAGCGCGGATGAATTCGCGCGCCACGGTGTCCGCATGTGCTTCCGCCAGCCAGCGGAAGCGAGGGTCGCCGCTCTGCTCGGATGCCCAGTAGAGCAGCGGCAGGTTCATCATGCTGTCAATGATGGCTACGCCGCGCGTATCCATTGCTGACGAGCTGAAGTTCCAGGCGCGGATGAACTCACCGCGCACGTGGAAGCGGGCAGCGAGCAAGTTGGCAGCAAGCATGCCGCGTCGCCGTCCATCCATGCTGCCCGTCTGGCGGTAGTTGGCTACGCCACTAAGCAGCCAGATGAACCCCAGATCGTGATCCACCGATTCGGGATCACGCAGACAACCCTCCAGTTGCCGCTCACAGCTTTCGGCAATGCGATGTAACGGAGCGACCGCTTCACTTTCCGGCGCATCCTCATAGACCAACCATAACAATCCAGGCCAGAAACCTGCTGTCCACCATTCCGGATCATTCCGGTCATACGTCCCCTGCGGGGCAATGTGTGGAAATGTATCCTTGATCCGCTTTGCATTCCGAATTGTCTTGGCAGCTCCCTGTTGCCACGCTTCCTCGAGCCATTTTACCGACGTTGATGTGTTCATGAACATATCCCTCCTCGATTCAATACCGGACACCGTTCTTGATGCTCCAGCTCATCCTCAACTTATCTATAGCGTCGTACGCCGTAACTACAATATCTATCCGTTAAATATCACTAATCATCCACGAATAACACTTTTAACTATGATTCGAGATGTTTCGAGATCTAATGATCCTCGACCTGAACACCTTCATGTGCAACCTCGCCCAATCGGATCGTAAATGACAGACTACGTGCTCCGTTCACTTCAATCCGCGCTTCCTTCAGTAACCCATTACGAGAAGCCACAGCCTGTTCCCCCAAATGAATAATGGCTTCCTGATCCAGCGCTGTGGATTCTACATATGCCCCCCGATACTCCGTTCGCACACTATGATCCGTATGCGTAATCACCGCCTGTTGACGACCATCATGGAACATCAACGGAATGAGTGCACCTGCCGCCGCGATCTCACCTTCGAATTCATACGTTATGGTCAGCAAGTCTGCCTGTTGCACATAATGAGTACGCAATGTTTCAATTCCGGGTAATGGACCACCCCATGTCACGGCAAAAGAATTTTCCGAGGCGTTTACCACATCTTCCGCCGCTCTTTCCGCCAGATGCTGCTCCACTTGATTCCGCGTATCATGGTCCACCTTCTCATACACTATAGACCCTCCTCCCTGAGCCGGGTCTAATCCAACGTCACGATCATATGCACCACCGGATGGAATCCCCTCTGCAAGACTGTGCCATACCCCATCTGGTGTCTTCCAGGCAGGACAGTAGCTGAGCGGACGGACCTCCCCTTCGACAAATTCCGTAAACCCGGCCTGCACATGGCTGGCAGCGGACGGACCAATCAGACCAGGTAACCCCATCTGCTGAATCCGTACCAAACCAGGAATCGTATACGGATCATTCATCGCCGTGTGTAATACCAGTTGCTGACCAGGTATGGAAGCAATCACAGTTTCGAACCACCCATCCGTCTGCAAAACCCTACTGCCCACCTCGGAAGGAAGGTACACTTCGCCCACATCATCTCCCGGATCACTGAGACAAGCGTGGGCCAGCGCTGCTGCCGTCCACAGGTTGTAACAGGTGTGGTTAGTATAGATTTCATACCCGTGCCGATCTTCTGGCGAGTATTCATTGCGCACGATTTTCAAACGTCCATCATCCATCTTCCAGCGCTCAACAGCAGCAAAACACCGATTGGCCGCACGTGCAAAAGCACCCGCCATCACCGGATCTCCCGACTCCAGAGCCTGCGTTGCATGTGTGGAGCATACATAAGCTGCGGCAGCTTCATTCCACTGATGCTGGGAGCTGCGACCACGCGGTGGAATCTCACCTAGCGGCGAGAGCGTCAGTAGCGAGCTGAAGGCACCATGGCGCAATTGTTCACGTAACGTATCGGCAGTGGTTCCATCGTAACCAGCTTCAAGCATCACCCCAAGGTGATAACGGGTGGCAATATCATAGGAAAATGGACAATTCGGTCGATCCAGCGGTCCATCCTGATATAATCCAAGTGCCGTAAATCGAGGTACATGATAGGCTTCCAGATATCGATCCATCCACGCAGTACCCTGATTCGCCAGCTGTTCATGCCACCGCAGATATTCGCCAGAGATCATAATCGCGTTCCAGTTGATCATGCGATTGGGATTGTTCATCTTGCTCATCGTAAATACATAATCTTGTTCAGGATCGATTGTCTTGAGCGCCTCAGCCCAAATCTTCGCTTGTTCCGGCAGATATGACTTCAACAACATGTAAGCTCTCATCATGAGTACCGGAAAAAAATCAGGGTGATTGTCAGGTGCGCTACCTTTGACCACGGCATCAATGCTCTGTGACAAGGCTGACGCTGCGGAGTCAAGCAGATCTGTACGCCCCGCGTCAACCAGAACTGCCGCCGCCATCGCATAGGCTGGTGTAGAATAATATCTCTCCACACCCGAGAACGGATCAATAATTGCACCATGGCTGTTCTGATATGGTGTGTAAGCGCGAACAACACTCTCAACAAGTGCCAACTTGCGATCCCTATTCCAGCCGTCTGTCGGAGCGGGGCCCCCTTGTTCTGCCAACGTACGGTAACGTTCGAGTTCATCTTTCCATGGATACGTGGACGCAGATGTATATTTACTCATGTATGCTCACCTCGGTTTCTCCCATTTTCGGTTCAATGATGAAGCGTACTTCACATACCGTTTCAAGTGGGGCATGACCTTCAAGCCGATGATCGTTATCACCCACTGGCCCTATCCATGATAGTGAGGTTCGATAGAATGTGACTGGAATATTGTCATGATCAACTGTGTCTATTGCCTCCGTAAAGACTTGCCAGTGGTTCGCATCATACGCCATCTGGACCGTTCCATGTACACCTTGCCAGCAAAGGTTACCGCTCTTCACCACTTCAGGCTGCACTCTGCTCATCCATCGCTCCACAATGCTTGAATATCCTGCATCTGATTCATCCACTGAAGAGAATGGTTCTGCCGAAGACACCATCCTGCTCTTCCATCGAAAACGGTCAATCAGACGCAATTCCACTCCACTACTGCTACCGCCAGAAGCCCTTTTCCAATGAAATTGGCGCGTATAACAAGCCAGTGAAGCTGCTCCAGGGTAGGCGGATGTCAGATCCAATGTTGTATTCAGCTCACCGCCATCCTCTGCCAGCTTTGCCTCTAACACATGGGCTTGCGCTTGTCGGCCCGAACTTTGCTCCTGGCCTTCAATGAGCGGAACGTTGTGCCCGGATGACGAGATGTGTAACAACTGCTCTCTGCCTGGCGCAAAATACGCTTGGGTATACAACCCTGCTCCTGGATCACACAGAATATTCTCACCACCGCAATGGATAATGAACTGACCCAGATCATTATGGTTGTGAGGTTCGTCGTTATGCCCGCCTTTGACGGAAATCGCCACCTGAAGAGGTTCGCCGTTTGTACGCTTTGTATCCGGAGAATCAAGCGAGCCTTTTGCAATCATCCAGCCCAGATTCTGAAAAATAAATCCCCGTTCAGCCTGCGCAGAGGCACCTTCATCACCGTATACTGCCGGATCGCTCCACATCACGTTACGCAATAGATGAGCCCAGCGATGACAGGGATCATAAGTAAGCAGTGGAATATGAAGCGGCAAATCCACCTGCAACCCAACTCGGGATGCGAGCAGGGAAAGCAATCCGGAAGGGATCTCTTCCTGTTCGGAACTGTCCGAATAATTCACGAATGTGCCACCCGACAGATGAACTCGTAGCGGGAAGGCTGCGATAGCTGTTATTTTGGAACCCGTCAGCAGATTTAGTTCGCCCTCACTATATTCACGAAGCATCTCGGCATAATAGGTGAAATAACCAAAGCCATATACCCAATATCCAATGCCTTCGGCACAGCCGCCATCCTCGCCATATCCGCTCAAGAATGCGTTCATACAGCTGACCGTATGGGAGATCGATTCCTGTAGTGTGAACTCATCCTCGAGCAGTAACAATGCAGCCATGCCACAGCAGCCACCACAGACCGCCGACCAGTTGTGATCCGCTGTCTGCCAGTGGAACTTCCGTTGCTCCCGGTAAAGCGGGGTGAAAATTCGCCGCTCTGCTTCAGACCTTACCCGCTCTATGACAAGGCGATCCAGCCGCTCGGTGTGAATGTTCACAATCTCGGCCAGCATATGTACCGTCTCTGCGGCGAACAGATCGATGTTTCCATCCACCTGGTTGATCTCGCCCGTACCCAAATGCGCGGGCAAACACCACGTATACTCACCACACACGTCCCACAACATTTCTTCCAGCGCTTGCAGTGCATCCGGCCTATCCGTGTCCAAGGCGAGCATCGCCACAGTAGCAAGTCTGCCTCTTCGATCGAAATAAGTCTGCTCATATGCTTTGCGCTCACCCGTATCGCTGAACTGTCGATATAGACGGAATGACAAGGAAGGCATCGGTTCTTTCAAGGCACGTTCAGCGTAAGCCTTCAAGTCTGTGTATAACGTAGCCAATTCAGGCCGGGATAACTTCTCTAAGAGTCTGTCTGCACTTAGATAGCTCAATACTTTGCTCTCATTCCCACGTTGGTTTATATTTTCATTTTCGACTTCGTGAATGGAATCTTCCACTGGATTCACCACTCTTCGTTAATGGATTGTCATATCCATATTATAATGTAATCGATTTCATTTTACCGGATATGATAGCACTTTTGAAGAATTATCCATTAGAACCCTTTCCACGATGTTACGTCCTTCTCCTTCCCAACACAAAAAAAAACGAAGAACCTTCGTCAGGTTCTCCGTTACATTCTGCCTGTCACCACAGGCTTTTTATGGCTATCTCATATTCTTAACTATCTTATATCCTCAACTAATCCGGAATACCTTTAATGCTGCTGCCCATATCGTAACTGTCCGCTGTTGTTGTTACACAATTGCAAGCGGAGAATTCTGTACAACAGACAACCATTGGCGTGCAATCAGCTCATGACCTGCTGCGGTTGGATGTACACCATCCCACAACCAGTAGGCTGCATCCGCCTGCTTCAGAGCATCATTAAACGTCTGCTGCAATGGCACCCACACCGCGCCGAATTCTTCAGCAAGACCTTGAGCCAGTTTCTGATATTGACCGATATACTCTTCCCAGGCTTCCCATTTCTCCGCAGTTGCTCCGGTTCTCAGAATAAACGGCTCCATCAAAATCAGCCCCGTATCCGGCATCACTTCCCGAGTTTCTTCGAGCAAATGGTGATACGCCCGTCCGAAACGATCCGTTACCCCGCTAGGTTCACCATTCATCGTGCGCCAGGCATCATTAACCCCAATCAGGATGCTGATCAGGTCCGGTTTCAGACTAATGGTATCCTCATTCCAGCGTGCGTACAGATCCGATACCCGATCCCCGCTGATGCCTCTGTTATAGAAGGTCTTTTGCTTGCCCGCCAGTTCCATACCCAGTTTGCTGGAGATCAGATACGCATATCCGTGTCCGAGAAAATGATTCGGATCATCATTGCGTGATCTTCCCCCGTCTGTAATCGAGTCTCCCTGAAACAATATAACGGATGGACTAGTACTCATGATTGAAATCGTTCCTTCCTCTTGTGCAAAATAGAAACACTGAACACCTCAGTCTCCATTTTATCCCTTTCGGCTACAATAGAAAATAGCGTTTTCATCACTATATAAGTTGAACTACTATATTTACACTGACACTACGATGACAGAACAACCTTCCAATCGCTGTTATCCCCAGATTTTTTTGATTCCCTTTTTCTGAAGGGAAAAATCCGAGGATAAAGGCGAACGCTTCGCTTTTTCAGGTTTTTTCTGCCCTCTCCGTTATCGTGTAGATGATTAATTCATCTTATATAGATACCCATCTATGAAGATTCCGGTTCTTTCTCCACATGGCCTCCGCCCTGATAGGCTGTCTCATCCTGTTTGTCAGGTATGCCTCTAAGCTTTGCCTCTTCCCACAACTCGGCTGCATCATCCTGTGGGCGGTATCCAATCTTCTGCGCCAGATAGCCAATATCATAGTAATTATCTGTATTCGCTGAAGTCCCGTACAGATTCAGATACTTCATATCCGAATCCGCTTCAATACAGCACTCAGCGAGCTGGACCATGTCTCTTGGTGAGATCCAGATATGAGCCGAGCGCTCCGAGTGCGGGTATGTATCACCTGAGAAGTTTCCAATCCGAATGTTGAATGAGGACAGGTCATATTTGTCAACGTAATAACGTCCCAGCAGTTCAATATAACATTTGCTAAGTCCATAGAAGCTGTCCGGTCGGTAAGGGTCATCCACTTCAATATCTTCACCTGTAGGATAGAAGCCTGTCGCATGGTTGGAACTTGCAAAGATCACCCGCTGAACACCATTCAACCGTGCTGCTTCATACACATGGTAGGCTCCAGTTACATTGATCGGCAGAACTTTGCCCAGAAAATCTTCCTCATCCTTGGCCCATGCAATGTGCAGAACGGTGTGAACCCCCTGCATTAGTTCCTTCAGGCGTTCCCCATCGGTCACATCCATGGCTACAATGCCAGCTTCCTCGTCTTCACGCAAATCAGCTGCAACGATGTCATACGCACCCTTGGCTCTCAGCCCCTCCAGCAGACTGCGACCAATCACTCCGGCAGCTCCCGTAATTAACAGCTTGCGCTTAAGTTCACTCATGAATCCAGCTCCCTTCGCTCAGATAGGCTATCTGTCCTCTATAGAACAGTATTAACCGATCAGGCAAAGGAATTACCGGATATTACAATACAACCTATATAAGTTGAACTAGCCATTTACACGAGAACGTAGAGGACAGAAAGAACCTGAAGAAGCGAAGCTACAAGCTTTCTGCAAGAAAGCTACTTCGAAAGCATAAACCTCGACTAAAAGCTTTCTGAAAGAAAGCTTCATCGGAAGCATACGCTTATCACAAGATTTTCACCTTTATAAAAGTGAATTAAAAAATCTGGGGATAACAGTGATCGGAAGGTTGTTCTTTCATCGAAGTGGTTAGTGTAAATATTCTTTAGTTCAACTATCCGATCCAATATCGCAGTATCATCATAGCCACAATACCGACCAATACGGTTCCAAGCAGACTGCGTGTCCAGATAGCGACTGCAATCGTAGGCAGGGATGCCCACAGAGCTGCATTGTGCGTAATCGGCACCAACTGGTTGTCCGACATGAACAGTTCCTGACCAATCAGCGCTGCCATGACCGCTACGGGTACATATTCCAGCCAGCGTAACAACCACATTGGAATCTGTATCTTGCTGAACAGCATCAGTGGCAGTACACGCGGGATAAATGTTAACAGCGCCGATCCCATAATAATCCAGAATACATCCCATCTTACTTCCATCGTTCCATGAACACTCCCATCGTTGCCGCAATGACCGCAGCTACAATGACACTCATGCTGCCAAGTGAAGCCATGCTGGCGAAGATTACACAGACCACGGCGATAATAGCCACATTAATGTGTATTTTTTTGTTTTTACGATGCACCAACTGCAGTACAACCAGTCCGATAAACATCGCTGGCAGGGCATAATCCAGACCCAGCCGTTCCGGGTTGGTAATCCAGCGTCCAAAGTATGCTCCCGCCATATTAGCCACGAACCAGTTCAGGTATGCGGTAATATTTAGACCGTGCATCCAGCGTTCACTGAGCCTTTCTCTGCCAATCGCACGTGTCATTGCCACGCCGAAAGACTCATCGGTAAGCAATGAACCAATCCACATATTTTTAAGCGGGGTCAGATGCCGAAAATACGGCGATACAGCTGCACTGAGCAGCAAATGGCGAAGATTCACAAAAAATATGGTGAACATGATGGCTACTGCTGACCCATTCGATGCGAGCATGCCTGCTGCAATGAACTGAGCCGATCCTGCATATAAAATCAGGCTGAGCAGTGCTGTTTCCGCCAGACTCAGACCTGCGGTCATTTCAATGACACCCGCCGCAAACCCAATACTCAAATAACCAAGCAGGGTTGGGATACAATCTTTGACCCCCTGCATGAATGTAGCCTGATCCTGGACCTCTTCCATGTCCTCCTGTCCAGATATCTGTAGTGTACTTTGGTCCAACTTCCGTACAACCCCTCTCCAATTTCTGTCCCCATAAACCGATATATATGGATGTAGATCCATCCAGGTCCATTCTTCATGAAAACAACTTCTTTGTGTATTCAACATGACCAGGTACATGCCTTATGGATTTCACATTTTGCAAAATTCACTTCACATTAATTCAGAAATATACCACAAGATGTGCACTAAGGGAGAGACAGATTAATTTTTATAGAACAGATGTAATCCTAAATACCTACAAAATCAAAAAAATATTTTCGCAAAACGCATAAATAATGTTGAATAAACTCGAATTTTGTCATACGATAGCACCAGAAACTTCTGGAAATGTTGGAAACTTTACCAGATTGGATATATCCACCAGGGAAATGGTTGGATGACACAGAGGGGGAATGTGTATGAAGAAGATTCGTAAACAAGGGGCTAAAAGAACGCTGCAGATGAGAGAGAAATTGATTTTGTCATTTGCCATCGTACTACTCATTCCCACAATCAGTCTGGGCATTATCTCGTTTCAAACAGCCGATGCCAAGGTTGAAGAGAAAATGTATGAAAACGCAATTAGCAATGTTACTGTGCTCAACCAGACCATTGACCAGATCATTGGTGCAACACGCAAAAATGTTGATTTCCTGGCAAGTCAGCTGGATGCAGGCAATGTCGGACCCAATCAGGGTGACGAGACAGATACCATCCGTACCTTGCTCGACGCGTATAAGGAAACCCATGATGACGTGGAACTTGCCTCCATCGGTACCGATCAGGGCGTGTATATTAACTCCCCTGTAACTGCGGTGAACAAAGAAGGATATGACCCTCGCGAACGCCCGTGGTATCAGGCTGCTACGCAGAACAAAGATGTCCCTACCGTAATCACCCCCTACTTATCAAGCAATACCGGCAATGTTGTTGCATCGGTAGCTCAGACCTCAGCGGATGGCCATGGTGTCGTCTCTGTCAGCCTGTCGCTTGAAGCCCTCTCGAAGACGGTTAATTCCACCAAGATTGGCGAGAAGGGTTATGTCTATATCATTGATAATGCCAATAAAATCATTGTACATCCTACTGAAAAACCGGGGACCGAAGGAACCATGGCACCCTATAAAGATATTTTTGCACAGAAAAACGGAAGTCTGACCTATACACTAAATGGAAACCAGGAACACGCCTTTTTCTCCACCAATGAAACGACAGGCTGGACCGTGGTTGGTGTCATCGACAGTGGGGAAGTGACGGCATCTGTCCGTCCGATCCTATACACCACACTTATTGTTATAGCGATTGCAATTGCGGTAAGCTCCATTATTATTTTCTGGATTGTGCAATCAATCACCAAACCACTGAACCGCTTGGTGAAGGCATCTGACGAAATTAGTAATGGTAATCTGACCATCGAGGTTGCTGTATTGGGACAGGATGAATTCGGCAAGCTGAGCACCAGCTTCAATAAAATGAGTGAATCCTTGCGAACCGTTATTCAGGACGTGCGACACACGGCTGACGAGTTAACCGCCTCTTCCACACAATTGGCAGTCAACTCATCGGAGACAACCAAAGCAACAGAGCAAGTCGCCCTGATCACGGAAGAATCCGCAGCCGGACTTGAGAAACAAGCAAGCAGCCTGAAACATACGGCACTGCAAATGAATGAGCTTGCTGGAGGTGTGGGACAGGTAACGAATAGCACACAGCAAGTATCCGAAGCTGCCATGCAAGCAAGTGAGCTCGCGGATAAAGGGAATGCTACCATGCAGACGGCCGTATCGGAGATGAGTTCTGTCAGTCGCTTTGTGCAAGGTATGGCAGATACTGCTGGACGACTTGAACAGCATTCCACATCCATTGGTGAGATGGTGTCTGTCATTACAGATATCGCTGCACAGACCAATTTGCTTGCTCTCAATGCTTCTATAGAAGCAGCACGTGCAGGAGAGCATGGACGTGGCTTCTCCGTAGTTGCCAGCGAAGTCCGCAAGCTCGCGGAACAATCCAGCCTGTCCGGCCAGAAGATTGTAGAGATGGTCGGAGCGATTCAACAGGAGATTTCAATGGCCAACCACAGTGTACAGATCGGGCAACAGGATGTAAGCAACGGCATTCGTGCCGTTCAGTTTGCAGATGAAGCTTTTGCCCAGATTAGTGAGGCCGTCGGGGTCGTTAATCATCAGCTTGAGAACATTGCAGCCGCCTCACAACAGATGTCTGCAAGTACAGCCGAAGTGGTGCAATCCATTGATCAGATCCACGCCATATCGGAAACCAATGCCGATGGAACGGAGAACATCTCTGCTGCTACGGAGGAGCAAGTGGCTTCCATGCAGGAGATATCATCCTCTGCTGATTCCCTTGCCCATCTGGCTCACAAGCTGCAGAAGCTGGTGGAACAATTCAAGCTGTAATCGTTGAACTAAAGATGGTTTACACTAACACTACGATGACAGAATAACCTTCCAATCGCTGCTTTCGTACAGAAGATTAGTCCAACTTATTTAATAAATAGTCTGTAACATCAAAATCCCCTTTGCCATCACGTTGGCAGAGGGGATTTTGGTAATGGATAGGACGTGAAATATGGCTGGATCGAAGGCGAAGGACGCTTCTTCTTCCTGATGAGCATCATCGATGTGTTCACCAACGTGTTTCAACTTGAGATCAATACTTCGCTAAAATATTGCATTTTGCGGACGAGGTTAAGCGTGTAATATTCTTGCCCTCGGTTCCTTTGTTTTCTGCATACTTTGTGCATGTCTTGTTTTCTGTCAGTTCTTCACTTTAATAGACCGCCCGATGAATTAATTATAAGCAGCCTCCCACTTGAACTGTATCCCCAATTGTTATTGATGTCTAACCTATGTACAACAATTTATTGGGTACGTTACCGATAGAAGTCCACCATATCTCCAAACAGCCGTTTAATAAATTCGAGCTCGCTTTCGTTATATCTTTCCAAAAATTCGTACATTCTTTGCTTTTCCTTCGTATGAAGCTCATCATGAGCAGCAAATAGCTTTTTGCCGATAGGCGTTAGCCGAAAATACACTTCCTTTTTGTTGTCGTTGAACTGGGATTTTCGCACCCAACCTGCCTTTAGTAATTTATTTGCGATCTTGGAGGTATTTCCTTTACTTAAATTGATTCTCTCCGCGATGGAAGTGAGATTGATCGGCTCCTGCTCTCCGATGCATGCAATGGTGTGCAGTTCCGTCATATTCAAGCTGAATTCTGATTCAATATGCTTCCGGATATCCTCCAGGTATGAGGCAGTTATTCGGGTTTCATATTGCTCTTTTTGCTCAAGAAACTGAACGAAAAATTCATGAATGGCCGTTTTGTTTTTACTGGCAGTATCCATCATTATGCTGGCTCCTCGACTTATTTGTTTTATTATATCATAGATTGTTCTCTGAGAAACATATGGGCATACCCATATTGGGATTGGGGTTGACATGGTAAATAGAAACTAAGTAAAATTATATTGTTTCGTATGAAACTAAAATTATATATAATTTTCATCACACTTGTTTTAACAGGCAATAAAAAAAGTTCTAACGAAACAATAATTGATGAAGGAGGTTTGACGGAAATACTTGTCCACTTTTCAAGAGGAAATTTATAAAATATGGAAATGGAGCATACCTGCCTATGGAAGTCGTAAATCCGAAGACCTTGACGGATAAGGTTACATCTGTAATTTCTCATGTCGTGGTGACTACTGCCTCCAAATTGGCTTTCATCTCAGGTCAGGTTTCTGTAGATGAAACAGGATTATTGGTCGGTTCAGGGGACTATTACGCGCAAGCGATTCAAGTGTTCACCAACCTTAAGTATGCATTGGAAGCCGTGCGAGCGGATCCCTTGTACATTGTAAAAATGAATATTTTTGTTGTAAACCACAACCCGGAATTGATTTCGATTATTTTTGAGGCAGGATTTCATGTGTTTGGCCCTAACTGGCCGAAGACAGCAAGTACGTATATAGGCGTTCAAGCACTAGCCGATCCTGAATGGCTTATCGAAATAGACGCTATCGTGATTTTCCCATAATGTATAAGAAAAGAGGGTTTTGATATGAAATATGAAGTCATCCTGATTGGTGGCGGACCTGTCGGCATGATGCTGGCTGGGGAATTGGCATTAGCCGGTGTAAAGGTCTGCGTCATTGAGCGATTAAAAGAGACAACCCCTTATTCACGCGCGCTTACCGTACATCCTCGAACTCTTGAAATATTAGATATGCGTGGAGTGAAATCACAATTAATCAGTCAAGGCCGCTTACTTTCGAGAGGACATTTCGCCGGATTAGAAGCTCCTTTGGATTTCACCGTTTTGGATTCTTCTTCCAATCACACTCTATTTTTACCGCAGAGTGAGACGGAGAAGGTGCTGGAGGAATGGGCGCTTAGCCTTGGTGCAGAGGTCTGGAGAGAGGTTGAGGCTCTATCTGTACACCAGGATGAGGATGGGGTTGACGTTAAGATCGCAGGACCTCATGGAGAAACAACGTTAAGATCAGCTTATGTGGTAGGTACAGACGGAGCCAGAAGTTTGGTTCGCAAGCATGCAAATATATCATTTGAAGGTACAGATGCGACCTTCACGGCAATTCTGGGGGATGCCATTCTATCTGATTTGGCTCCTATGAGTGTCATATCCCGGATTACAGAAAAAGGATTGGTCAGCATCATGCCGATCAATGATCATATGTATCGGGTCTTGATGATCGATATGGAGAGAAGTAACATCTCTAAGGATGAGCCCGTTACATTGGAAGAGTTTCGTTCATCGCTCATCCGTACGACCGGAAGCGACCTGGGATTGAACGATGTGAAATGGATGTCCCGTTTCGGAAATGCGACGCGGCAAGCGGGACGATATCGGAATGGTCGATTGTTCTTGGCGGGAGATTCGGCGCACATTCATTTTCCCGCTGGTGGACAGGGAATGAACGTTGGCTTACAAGAAGCGATGAACTTAGGCTGGAAGCTTGCAGGAGCAATCAAAGGCTGGGCTCCGGACTGGCTATTGAACAGTTATCATGCCGAACGCTTTCCATGGAATACGGCCTTGCTCCGGAATACCGAGGTCCAAACCTTGCTTCTGGACGTGACTCCCCCTATCACGGAACTTCGAAGCATGTTAGCTAAACTGATTCAAATACCGGAGGCAAATTATCAAATCGCCGCACAAGTTTCCGCAATGGATGTACATTATGCTCCAGACGCCGAAGCGCCTCCCCATCCTTTAAATGGGAAACGTTTTAAGGATCTAAGCTTAAAGCTGAAAGACGGGCAATTGATCAACGCCTATCCGTTACTACACAAAGGTACTTTTCTTCTGCTGCATTTCCATTCTAATGAACAGAATAGCGATCAATGGGAATCGTATAACAACCTTCAAGTTGTACATGCCTCTTTGGCTGAGGCTGACGCGGATTGGAACGACGTCCACACGGCGCTTATTCGGCCGGATGGGCATATTGCCTGGGCGATTCCTCTATCCGATCCAAATCCAATGCAAACCATAAATGAAGGAATCACTCGCTGGTGCGGAGACATTACCGTGTAGTCATTCGTTCGAGGTGCACAACTGACTTCCCATAGGGTGAACTTGTATTTGGGGCGTCTGAATGAACTATCACGGTATGCTGCACTTAAAAAAACGCAATGCAATGTTCTCCATGAGTATGAAAATACCGCCTGAGCGTTATTCAACAACGCTCAGGCGGTATTTTCATTTCTGAGAAAGAAGGTACTTTACGCTCCATTTCGTTCCGCAGCTGCAGATCGGCGACGCAGGGACAATGAAATAATAGCCGGGATCAGTCCAATGGCAACCAAAGCTCCACCAAGCAAACCAACGGATGCTAGCGAGATGCTTTCTACAACAATACCTCCGATTACAGCCTCTACAGCTGCCCAACTGCACAATAGAATTATTCGAACTCATGATGATCCCTGAAGCCTGAGAAAATTAAGCAATTCTATGCATTCGCTTGAATAAGAGGGGTTTGGTCCGGAATAACGGAGTTAAACCGATTGCTTTTTATCTCCGTGATATCCTTGATCTCCATAGGGCTCTAACTGTTCAAACCAGCGGTTCAGACATTTGGCGAGTGCATCTTTGGAATCGTAATACGGGTTATCGTCTTGTTTCAATGTCTCCAGCACCTCGATCACAAACGCAGTCTCTCCATATTCATTCCATTCAGCCTGCAATCTTCGATTCAGATGGCTACCCATCTGTAACATAAAACGTTGTCCGTTAATGGTTTTCAGGTTCAGTGTGCTGTCGATATAAACTTTGCCGTTACGTTCATTCCGAATCTGGTAGACGCCCGCTTCCGTTTTAACTTCTTTAGCCTGTTCCTGCAATTCTTTGCGACGATTCATCTTCTCCTGCTCCCCCTTTTCTTTGCGCTCCTGTTTTCCAACTTCGGCGCTCTGTTGATCTGCGTGGCTTCCCAGCCAATACTGACTGCCGTCTGGCTCACGTTCCAGCAAACCATAGTCGACGAGATACCTCCGTATTTCCACGTAATCATCATGAACTTCCTTCAGCAGCTCATTGACCTGTTTCTCGGAATATTTGCGCTCTGTCTCGAATCGTTTGGCAATTTCGATGAGCACAATATATTTATGCTTTTGCTGCATATGAAACGTCGTCAGCCGACCGCCAGTACCCTCTGGAAAATACTTGTTTAGCACCTTTTCCCGATCCTGTTCTGTAATATCAAATGAGTTCGGATGGATCGTATGTCCATGTCTTGTCACCGGTGACACCCATTCGGCTGGAGCCTGGGTATCCTTGCTTTTGAGCAGTTCCATTAATGCCAAGAATATCTTGGCCTGTCGTTCCTTCTCCTTTAATACAAACCGATGATTACGGATCGTGGAGGCACTCCCGATACCAAGGGCCTTCTGTACTTCAGCATCCTTCTTTCCTTCATAAAACTGGGCCAGCAATCCACGCTGGACATCAGACAATCCGGTTACGCTTTTATCCAGCTCCAGCAAATACTCAAATACCGATCCATGAACCTTCTCAATATGCACTCGCATATAACGGGCTGCCTCATAGAGCACTCCTTCTTCAGGGTAGATAATCCCCGCTTCCGTCCTGTAACCGCAGCAGACACATATATAGGCGGGACCCTCCTCCATATAACCACGCTTGATCTCTTCCAATGAAGCTGTTTGCAACCAGGATTCCGATGATTTCATGTAAAAGCTCCTTTTTATCATTGTATGGTCATCCAACCGTATACTAATTAATTATTTTATAATTTTGTTTGTTTATATATAGACATAATATAATTTTGTTTATTATATGTCAATATAACGGAAAAGGATGCTGTTTTTAAAGACATAACGGATGCCCTTGTTCAACAGAAAAAAGACCGCAGGGTCGCAACCCTGCAGTCTCATTTCAATCCCTGTTACAACTTAAACCGTTCAATCATGCTTTGCAAATCTTCAGCCATACGTGACAATGCTGCCGAAGAAGCTGCAACCTCTTCCATTGTAGCCAACTGCTCTTGAGCCGCCGCTGATCCATCTTCCGTTCCAGAGGCAATTCTGTCCGACAGAACCATGGTATCACTTACTGCCTTGTTGACATGACTCATGCCACCATCAATTTGACGGGAAGCCGCAGATACTTCTCCAGCTTGTGCAGCCACCAACTGAACCGCAGTACGAATGTTATGGAACGCTTCGCCCGCTTCTGTAACCATCTGCGAACTCTTCACCATACCTTCTCCCGTACGGGCAAAAGTCGATTGCACCGCATTGGTTTTCTCCTGCATCTCATGCATAAGCTCATTAATCCGCTCGGCTGAAGCGCCTGAACTGTGAGCCAGTGTCTTCACTTCGTTGGCTACAACCGCGAATCCACGCCCTTGTTCGCCAGCTCTTGAAGCTTCAATGGACGCATTCAAAGCAAGAATGTTGGTCTGCTTGGCAATGGCCGTAATCTCGGCCACAATCACAAGAATCTCTTCATTTTTCGCGCGCAGATCCTCAATGACCACAGACATGGCTTTGCTCTCGTCATTCACTTGCTGAATATGGGTAACCGCTTCTTCCACGGTAACCATACCCGCTTCCGACTTGGTGGAAGCATCCAGAGCGATACGAGCGGTGTCTTCAGCACTTGATGAGATCTCTTTGACTCCAATGGACATTTCGCCCACGAGTTGACCTGTAGCAGCAAGACTATTGTTCTGCAAAGTCGTTCCTGCAGCTGCATCCTGCATCAGTTCGGCCACCTGTTCTGTGGCTTTGGATGTCTGCTCAGAACTTGCCATCAGCTCTTCAGAAGATGCGGCCAGCTGGCTGGACGTATCATGTACCTCTCCAAGAACATTGCGCAGTGATGTCGTCATCGTATCGAAGCTTTCCCCAAGTTGTCCGAACTCATCCCGGCGCTGCAAACCTACCCGAACGGTGAGATCTCCTGCGCTTACTTTGGATGCTGCCTGAGTTAGTTGCAGCAATGGCCGGTGTATGCTGCGGATAATGAAAATAAGCAGAATCAACCCAATAACCAATGCAGATGCCACAATTGTAATTGAACGGATCAAAATAGGTCTTACGGCTTCACTTGCTTCAGAAGGAACCATCTCACCAACAATTTTCCAACCTGTCACCGGATTCGTGAAATACACAGCTTCCACTTCGTGACCATCATATGTATACTTCACCGTTCCGCTTTCCTTCGTATACATCTCATTAATGTAGCTTTCATCCGACTGTGTACCGGATTCAATATTGTAGTGGAACAGGAATTTACCCCCGTTATCCAGCATGTACAGTTTTCCTTCTTTACCAATACGTATCTGATCAACGGATTCTTTCAGATGATTGAGACTGACATTGGCTCCGAATACCCCTTTGCCGTCAGCCAGCTTGACCGCTGCGGTCACAACCCATTCGCCCGTCGAAGCCGACTGGAACGTATCCGAGATTACCGGTTCATCCTGGGACATACCCATCGTATACCATGAACGTTCTCGAGGATCATAATTCTGTTCCTCGGATTCAGGGGACTTCATCCAGCTACCATCTTCGGCACCTGCGGTAAGTACACCCAGTTCCTTATGATTCTGAGACATCCGATCCATCTGCCTTTGCAGCGCAGGGGATTTATTAATAATATCGTTTGAAGTAATACCCGCAGCCATCTGCGCTGCGTTATCCTTCTCCATATCGAGCATTTGATTTATCTGCAGACTAAGCATTTCTGTTTTGGCCTGTGCGGAACGAATAATCTCCATTTTAACCTGGTCAGCAGCTTTTTGATAAGACAACCATCCCACGGTAATGCTCGGTACTATCAGGAACAGGAGCAATGCAGCAATCAGGCGTTTTTTTACGGTTAAAGTAAACCAATTTCGAATCCTTTTCTTCATTTTAACTATCCCCCATCATAATCTTCACCCATCCTTTTATCGGACAATCGCTGTAAAAATATTATGTATAGATACTAAATTAGTACAAATTTAATTTAAATGATCTGATCAGATGATATGGATTATATCCGCTTAATCGTTTTGACCCTCTACGCGAGATCGTTTACAATGCTCATAAGCTGGCTATTCATGAAACGATTGGAAGGAGAGGATTCAAATCTTACGCAAGTCAAATGAAAGACAACGTATTTCCACGTTATATTCATCCATGTTCCGCATTCTGTTAGCGCTCATCCTGTGCGCAGGCCCGATTCTGGGACAAGCTGGTATTACGGCATCCGCAGCGCAAGCGACGCAAGCAGTTCACATTGAAGTGAATGGTGAGCAACAATCCTGGAAGAACGCACCACTTATAATCAAAGGCTCAACGTTTGTTCCACTACGGGATGTGGTCACATCGGTTAAAGGCACGTTGAAATGGGATAATCGCACCAAGACGGCTACCATTACCGTTGGCAGAGACAAGCTGATCCATCAGGCTGGCAGCAATTCCATTAAGGTAAACAAGGTCGATCTGGCTACAGGTGTGAATTCACGTACCGTTAACGGTACGTTGATGGTACCTGTCCGGGCTATGGCTAATGCAATCAAGGCCGATATCAAAGTCCAACGTACAGCTACAGGTCAGATGAGTGTGAATATGGTAACCGATCAAGTCAGCCTACTGAACAGCGAGGTTGCCAGCGTTGATACGTATCTGCGCGAGATCAACTATCCAGGTATGGCTCTGATCGCGCGTGATGGTGAAGTTCTGCTAAGACAAGGCTACGGACTTGCCGATGAACAGACGCTGAATCGCCCGGATCAGAAGACCCGAATCGCATCGCTGAGCAAATCCTTCACGGCCGCGTCCATTCTGAGTCTGGTTGAGGATGGTAAGATTAATGTGCAAGATCCAATCTCCAAGTATATCTCTGGTATACCAAAGGGAGATCAGATCACGCTGCATATGCTGTTATCCCAGACTTCAGGTCTGCCATCCGCATTTGGTCGGGGTGAAGGAACTTCTATGGAAGAGACTGTAGAAGAGATTCGTCACAAAACGCTGAAATTCGAACCGGGGAGTGCCTATCTGTACAGCAACAGCGGTTATGTTTTGCTCGCATACGTCGTTGAACAGGTATCTGGCATGAGTTATGCCGACTACGTGCAACAGACGATACTGAAACCACTTGGTATGAAAAATTCGGGAGAGGCCTCCCGTAAAGTGCATACGATTAGTGGTTTTGTTCAAGAAAATAACGCATGGGTAACTGCGCCTTACTATGTGTCTCAATCCGGTTCAGGAACCATCTATTCCACGGTGGACGATATGCTGAAATGGGATCGTGCGCTCTATACAGACAAGATTCTAAGCCAGGATACGATTGAACAGATGTATGAGCCTTATTCTGATAAAAACTATGGCTACGCCTGGATTCTCAAAGAGAATGGCGCAAACCGTACCGTCTTCCATAACGGTAGTGGTGGCGGGTTTGCCACAGCCTTTTCACGTAATCTGTCCGATGATATCACGATTATCCTGCTCGGCAACCATGCAGGTATGGACATGACTTCACTTTTGGATGAAGTTGAGGCCAAAACAGCAGCAGCACTGCAATTGCAATAATCCATAATTAATCGTTTATACAGAGCAAAGAGACGGTCCTTTAAAGGATCGTCTCTTTGCTCTGTATATGTTTTCATTTTAACGACTCACACTTCCGTATAAGCTCAGCCCACAATCCAGCTCTTCTTCATCCTGCAAAAGGCAGATTAACTCATATTCTTATCACTGCCTAGGAGACATCCGCTCTTTCATCATCTGTCTGCTTTAATGTTACAGGAAGTTTCCCCGCAAAAGGAATGCGCCCCATCAGCGCCTGAGCGACGCTATCCATGGCAAGTGGCCGGCTCTCGTAAGCCGCTACATAGACCTGGGCATCCGGAAGCGCCAGCAGATCATAGGGGCTTCGCAATGCCACAACAGCCAGTGGTTTACCCAATTGCTGTATCCAACCAATCAGCCTGCACTGTGGATCGCCGGAGGGGCTTCCCGCATTGTAGGTTCCCACCACAATCTGCCGAATGTCATCTGCTTCCGCTGCCTGAAGCAGACGGGCGGAACGAATGGCGACTTCCTCGGGTGTGACCGTCAGATCGACAATATCCAGACCATAAATGGATAAGGCTGAGCCCAAGGTAAACGTCTGAGTCAACTGTTCGTCGGCAATTGTCGTCACGGACGTGGCAACCGTTATGACCAGCGTGCGTTCCGGCTTCAAAGGCAGCATATTCAGCTGATCGCGCACCAGTGTGACACTATTCTCGCTAATACGGCGGGCAACCTCTTGGTGTAAAGAACTGTTGCGCTCCGACCAATTGGATAGAGCAGGAGCGTTTGATGCCTTTGGCAATGATGCATTCGATACTACAATATTCACTTCATCATCACCTGCACCGCCCATTCCACTCTCCAGCAAACCACGCTTCGCCTTGTACATCAACAAGCGATTCACCGACTCATCAATACGTCTCTCGCTAATCCGCCCGCTCCTCACAGCTGCTAACAACGCTTCAAATGCCTCTGCCTGAAGCTTAGCCGTATGGCTAATTAACACCAGATCTGCCCCGGCCTCTACCGCCATTACGGCTGCATCGACAGTGCCATAGTTCACGGCAATAGCATCCATCTCCATGCAATCTGTCACGATCATGCCCTCATAACCCAGTTCCTGGCGAAGCAGACCACTTAATACGGTTTGTGATAGCGTTACGGGCAGACGCTCTGGTTCCAGTGCAGGGAAATAAATATGCGCCGACATCATGGCATCGACACCTTCGGCGATAGCCGCTCGGAATGGAATCAACTCCAGGCGCTCTACCCGTTCACGATTATGAGTGATGATCGGGAGGTCCAGATGGGAATCGGTATCCGTATCCCCATGCCCCGGGAAATGCTTGGCTGTCGCTGCAATCCCAGCGTCCTGTATTCCCGCAATGGTTCTGGCCCCATATTCTGCAACCGATTGTGGAGATTCCCCGAATGATCGCACACCGATGACCGGATTGGCCGCGTTATTGTTTACATCCAATACCGGAGCAAAGTTCATGTTAATGCCCATGGACTTCAGCTCCAACCCACTGATATATGCCGCCTGATACGCATCGTCAATGGAACCGGCAGCGGCAATGGCCATTGGTCCAGGCATCAAGGTTATCCCTTCGGTAATTCGAGCAACCATGCCGCCCTCCTGATCAATGGATATCCAGAGCGGCACATTACCGCTGCTTTTGGCAATCTGTTGTAGCCCTAACGATAACCGCTCTACCTGCTCTGGCGACTCAACGTTGCGCGCAAAATAGATTACGCCACCGATGGGATACTTTCGGAGAAAGGGTTCCACATCGCCAGCAGCTTCAGTGCCATGAAAGCCGCAAAGCAGCATTTGCCCGACTTTCTCACGCAAGGTCATCTGTTTCAGCTTCAACTGGTATAACTCTTTTGGCTCACTCATTTCATACCTCCCTCCGATACAAAACATCCGTTCATGGATATAACAAAAATGGCTTTCGCCGCTCCTTCCATTCCGCTGCCTGTACATTCCACGCTTCCATTAAACGAACAAACTCCGCGCGGTCATGAATGGTTTCCCTGACTGCCTTCCCTCCTGCCAGCAGGTCGATAAAGTACCTCGAACCCGGCTCCGGTGGCTCCAGCCAGCAGAATTGCTCCGGATAGAGTGAAACCAGTTCATGCAAAAGCACCAACCCTGTCTCTACCGCCCGGAATTTCCTGCTGTCCGTTACAAAAATCCTTACGCCACCACACAATTCACCTGCGTATTTGGAGAATGTTGGCGACATGTACACTGGATGCACATGCACACCTTCCAGCCTGTATTCCCGAAATCGTTCCGCCAAACGTTCACCCTCAACCCAAGGTGCCCCTATCCACTCGAATGGGCGAGTCGCGCCCCTTCCCTCCGATACATTAGTGCCTTCGAACAGGCACGTACCCGCATATACCCGCACACTATCCAGCGTGGGCATATTGGGAGAGGGTAACATCCAGGGAAGCCCACAATCCGCAAACTCCATGGAGCGCTGCCATCCTTCCATGGCAACCACGTCCAATTCGCAAGGTACATCCATCTCGCTGTTGACCATCAGGGCGAGTTCACCTACCGTCAATCCGGTACGTACAGGTACACGCCAAGCGCCAACGAGTGATTCATACCCCGCGTTCAGCACACCGCCTTCCACAACGTTTCCACCCAGCGGATTGGGACGGTCCAGAATCAGCATACGTTTGCCTGCTCCAGCGCAGACCTCCATCATATGGAACAGGGTTGAGGCATACGTGTAATAACGAACGCCCACGTCCTGAATGTCAAACAGGACCGTATCAACTCCAGCCAGCATTGCAGGCGTAGGTTTCTTGTAATCTCCATACAGGCTGAACACCGGAATGTCCAGACGCGGATGAATCATGTCCCCGAATCTGACACCCGCCTGAAGCTCTCCATACAGTCCGTGCTCACAGGCATAGAGCGCTGTAAGCTCGGTATTAGCCAGTCCGGCACACACATCTATTGTCGATACAAAATCCGCTGTAATACCAGTCGGGTTTGTAATTAGACCGATTCGATTACCCGTTATCCATGGATGCGATAACCCTCTGGACAGAAGATCAACTCCCGTTTTTACAGCCGGGATCTGCTCGGTCTCATTCAACTGACCCATCACACATTCCCCTGGCTTATCCAGCCTGTTTGCTGGTGATCATTACCGCCTGTTACGACAGGCTCTTCTTCAGGCTCCAGCACATTAAGAGCAACCTTATGCTGATAGATGGCAAACATACCTCCAAACAGCGCTCCGAAACCAACGACAGTCAGCATCAGCAGCGCAGTCAGGCACATGGCCTGAAAACAAGCGCCCATCGTGTACCCCGGGTGACGGAAGAACAGCTTTACACTTTCCCCCATCGCTTGAACGATGCCCATGTTTTTTTGTAAAACAAGCTGCCAGGTATAGAACTGTGACATCAGCGCCATGAGAACAAAGAACGTCTGGAATACACCCACTGCTGTACCTGTAATTCCACCCTGTCCACCGTAATACCACCAGGTTGACCATAGAATGAAGCCAAGCACTGCGAAAAGCACACCCACCAATCCTCCCGGAATTATTCCCTTCAATGTTCCGACCCAGATATCCTTAAACCCATTGCGCCGTTCCTTACGCTCCAATCTGTGATGCACGGCATAACAAACACCGAACAGGATGGGCATATATATCAAGGCCAGAAGCAGCACCGCGATCGGCAACGGAGCAAACATCAGAATGGGAACCAGTACGATGGAGCTAACGACACTGTACAAGGCCACCGGAATAATATCCCGATAGATTTCTGCGCCCGACTTGATCAACACTTCACTCAACTTACGCATCTTCACCCTCCCCTTTCTCACCGTTCCTTCTTCACCAGGCCTCGTCTTTTACTCCCGTCCAATCGCAAGCTCCGTTTCTGGATCGAAAAAGTGTGCCTTACGTAAGTCCAACACAAACTTTTTGTCCATACCTACATAAGCATGTGTTTCGGGGTGAACCTTGGCCGTAACGGTACGGGCACCGGAATGGAAGTACACCAAATTCTCGGAGCCCAGATGCTCTACAACCTGAACTCGCGCCTGCAGCATATGGTCTGTCGGGATGTTCGGAGCGACATCATCACCAAAAATATGTTCTGGACGCAGACCCATAATCACCGGCTTGCCTTGATGACTCTGAAGACGAGCAAGTACATCTGCTGGCAAGGTGAATGATGCTCCCTCGATGACAACCTGCGTGCCTTCAATCCGTGCATCAATGAAGTTCATCGCCGGGGAACCAATAAATCCGGCAACAAACATATTTCGCGGACTCGCATACAGCTCTTTTGGTGAAGCCACCTGCTGGATATCTCCATGATTCATGACCACGATACGTTCCCCAAGTGTCATGGCTTCTACCTGGTCATGCGTCACGTACACAATCGTGGCACCGAGACGTTTATGCAGTTCACCCAACTCCACCCGCATCTGTACCCGCAACTTGGCATCCAGATTGGACAGTGGTTCGTCGAATAAAAACACCTGCGGATCGCGGACGATCGCCCGGCCCACCGCAACACGCTGGCGCTGACCACCAGACAGCTCGCGTGGTTTGCGCTCCAGCATCGCTTCCAGTCCAAGAATGGAGGCCGCATTCTGCACCTGTTCATCAATATAGGACTTTGGCTTTTTCAGATTTTTCAGGCCAAAGGAAAGATTCTCACGGATGGTCATATGCGGATAAAGTGCATAATCCTGAAACACCATCGCGATATCCCGATCCTTCGGATGCAGATCGTTAACAAGCCGGTCACCGATCACAATATCACCGCTCGTTTGTTTTTCAAGTCCGGCAATCATCCGCAGTGACGTTGTCTTGCCACAGCCCGAAGGACCCACAAACACTACGAATTCCTTATCTTCTATAACAAAGTCCGAGCCGGCCACAGCCGTGAACGTTCCTTTATGATCGTCTTTGAATTCTTTGCGCACTTGGCGAAACTCCACGCGTGCCATAGGTAGATCCCCCTTTACATTGTCGCTTGTCCTGAACTAACAGTTAACCTTTAACCGCACCGATCGTAATGCCCTGCAGGAAGTAACGTTGCAGTGAGAAAAACAGAATAATCATTGGCAGCGCACCTATTGTTGCCCCTGCCATCATTGCGCCGAAGTCCGTTGATTCGGCAAATACAAACGAGGCCAACCCCACCTGAATGGTACGCATCTCGTTGGAATTGGTAATGAGGAACGGCCAGAAGAATTCGTTCCACGAAGCCACAAACGTGAATATCGCCAGCACCGCGATTCCCGGCTTTGCCATCGGCAGAATGACTTTCCAGAAGATACCGAACTCGCTGCATGCATCGATACGCGCCGCATGGATCAGCGATGTGGGCAGCGTGGACATAAACTGTTTCATCAAGAATATGTTCCCTACGCTAACGGCAGCAGGCAGAATAATGGCCGTATACGTATCCCCCAAGTCAAACACGTTGACCATCAGAATGTACAAAGGAATCAGCGTCACTTGTGCCGGGATCATCATTGTCCCAAGCAACGTCCAGAATACCGCCTGACTACCCGGAAACTTCAGTTTGGCGAACGCATATCCCGCCAGGGAGGCGAAGAATACATTTGTTACGGTCAGAATGATCGAGATGAGCAGCGAATTGTACAGCCAGCGCCAGGCATCAGTTTTGGCAAAAAAGCGCTCATATGGTGATAATGACAGCTGCTCTGGAATCATCTGTGGTTTAAACGAAGCCGACATCGCACTATCCTGCACCGAACCAACGAGCATCCAATACATCGGAATGACCGTCACCAGCGCCCAGACCACCAGCAGAATGGATGCAACAACGAGCAGGATCTTTTTCTGTGTTGATTTCATGGATTTCATTCACCCCCGGATGCTTAATGCAATGTGCTCTAATAGCACGTGTTTTGAACTACCTCTAATACTCAATATCGCTGGAGAAATATTTGAACTGAATGACGGAGATGACAATGATGATAATCGCCAGTACGAACGACTGAGCCGAAGCCAATCCGAACTCATAGAACTTGAATGCCGTCTCGTAGATCAGATAAGCGATTGTAGTTGTCGCAAAGTTCGGTCCACCCTGTGTCATCAGATATACCGAGATAAACACCTGGAAGGATGTAATGACACCCGTGACGAGCAGATACAGCGTAGTTGGTTTGAGCAGCGGCCATGTAATCTTGCTGAACTGGGTCCAGCCGCTGGCATGATCAATATCCGCCGCTTCATACAGCGATTTCGGAATACCACCCATGGCTGCCAGATACAGAATAATGCCCACTCCGTGTGATCCGAGCCAGTTCATTAGAATGAGGGAAAAAAGTGCCGTTCCCGACTGGCCCAACCAAATCACCGGATCAAGGCCAAACAAGCCGAGAAAACGGTTGAGCAGCCCCGAATCGGTAGGATCAAAGATTGCCAGCCATACAATGGAGATGGTTACCCCGGAGGCTACCGCAGGCAGATACATGGTAGCTTTGAAAAAAGTCTGCCATTTAGTTTTCATTTGATAGATGAAATAAGACAGTACAAATGTAATGAGAATATTGACCGGGACTGTGCCTACGGTGAAGATCACTGTATTTTTAATCGACTTCCAGAACGTCTCATCCTTCACTAAACGCTCGTAGTTATCCAATCCAACCCACGTTGAGTTCATAATGTTGTATTTCTGGAAGCTCATCACAAGAGCCGTCAGAACAGGATACAGTGTGAAAATGAGAAACAGCAGGACAGGCGCCAAAATAAACAAATACGCCCACCCGTAGTCTCGCCAAAACCGGGCAACCCGGGAAGTCCGAGGCACGGACGGTTTTGGCGCAAGGGCGGTCTGCATGGCGAATCCTCCTCTCCTAATCAGTGTGGTTTTACGTTATGTTTGATTGTCCGAGTTATTGTCCAAACATCTGCTTGCCTTTGCTCTTGAAGTCTTCTGCGATCTGCTCTGGTGATTTTTCTCCCGAGAACAGCGCCTGGATGTTTGGCTTCACAACCTGTTCCTTGAATTGTTTTTGCTGGGATGCTTTGTCGATATCCAGTTCCAGTACAACCGGCATCGCGATATTCTCTGCCATGACTTTTGCAGCAGCCAGATTATCCGGTTGACCAAGTTCTTTTCCTTTAAACAGTTCCACTTGGGACTGTCTTACGAATGGAAGTGCCAGTTCATTGGCCGAGTTCCCTGCTTTGGCACCACTAAGCGCCTCCATCACAAGGAACGTATTTTTGGCATGCTGTTCGCCTTTGTCCTTCTTCTGTTTGAAGGCTACATACCCTTCGCCGCCCATCGTTGTGGCCGCAGGTTGATCATCATTATGTGGTACAGGCAACAGGACAAAATCAATCTTCTCTCCTTGCACCTTGCCATCATCGATGTCCTTGTTGCGGTTCTGAATCATCACATCATAATAAGGAATCGCTTTGGAGATAATCGCCGTTTCCCCCGCGTAGAACATATCCGTCCGTTTCGCTGGAGCGAGAGCCGCCGTTTCCTTCGGCATATACCCTTGATCCATCAGGTTTTTGATAAAAGAGAGAGTATCCAGAATGCGACCATCATTCCATTGGAACGTGCCGTCTTTATCAAGAACATCGATCATCCCGTTGTTACGAGACAGCATTTCAATGAAGTCAAGCGAGGTTCCGTCGGTAACCAGTGCATATTGCTTGGCCCCGCCATCCAACGTTTTGGTCAGCTTGGCAGCAGCATCGTTGAATTCGGACCAGGTCCAGCCATTTTGCTGAATGGACTTCCAATCAATGCCCGCTTCCTCCAGAATACGTTTGTTACCACCCCAAGCCCATTGGAATTGATACAACGGCAGTCCGTACTGTTTCCCCTGAATCTGGCCTAAATCCAGCGTACCTGGCAGGTAGTCGTCCTTGATCTCAGGTGTCAGGTAGCTGTCCAGCTCAAGTGCCAATCCCGTATTCACATATGTGCCGTCTACGCTATGAAAATAAAGATCCGGCGGGTTACCTGCGTTCAGAGCGACATCGAATTTTTTGGGCCCTTCCGCCCAGGAGAGCATTTCCGTCTTCACGGTAATGTTCGGGTGTTCTTTATTGAAATCAGAGATTAGATCCTTCAGTTCATCTTCATATGTGCCATGTACAGGATAGGTCCATACCGTTACCGTATCATCGGCATTCGGGTCATCCGAAGCAGCACCTCCGCTATTCCCACAAGCTGTAACCCAGACCATCATCAACAACATTGCCCATACCAGACCCTTCTTTTTCATCCCTTCATCTCCTTAGCATGTCATCATCCGATTCTTTCATTGCCTAACCATGCTACCCCTTTGTGATCGTTCGGCCTTCAAACGCCATCCACCTATACACGCGGCAGTAAGGAAAAGCACCTCCCCTGTAGATTGGGCCTGCCAGTCGCAGGCTAAATCTCTTAAATGCAATATTAACGTCAACTTAATTGACATTAACAGTATTAATTCCTTCCAAAATTGTAGATTGAATTCATTATATGAGTTGTAAAATAAAAATTCAACATTATTTTTTGTTATAAAATTTAATTTTACTTTTTCTTTTCATCCAACTATACTATGTAAAAAGAAAACCAAAGCAAGCGAGGTGAGCCACTTTGCCAGTGTATGTAGGCGTAGATGGAGGCGGTACCAATACTGATGCAGCAATCATTTCTGAATCTGGTGAAATTCTCGCCCGACTCAGCGGCGGCCCCACGAATCCTCACAGCGTATCAACTGAACAGGCCATTTCCGAACTGCAACGAGTGCTGGAACAGCTATTTAATCTAATAAGTGATTTATCGACAAATTGTGAGGGTATATGCCTTGGTATGTCAGGTGTAGATACGATCCAAGAGCGGCAACTTATAGCCAAAGCAGTAAATAACTATATGAAGAGTCGTAATCGACAGGCATCAGAAGGTTGTCCAGTCTGGGTTGTATCCGAAGGAGAGATTGCTCTGATGGCCTCTCTCGGACATACGCACGGTGTATTATGCATCTCTGGAACAGGGTCCATCGTGTACGGATTTACGCGGGAAGGCGAGCGATACCGTGCAGGAGGCTGGGGTCACCTGCTCGGAGATGAGGGGAGCGGCTATCGTATTGGGCAGCGTGCACTCCAAGTGGTTATGCAGAGTTATGACGGTGTTCTTCCTCCAACCCGTTTAACCCCGCTTCTTCTAAAGAAACTGAACCTTCGGGATATATCGGAGCTAAAGACACGGGTGTATCAGACGGATTGGGGCAAAACCGAGACCGCATCCATCGCCCGCTTAGCTATAGAAGCAGCTAAACTCGGAGATGAGGCCGCCCGGGCACTGATCATCGACGAAGCCTCCCAATTGGCGGATACCGCCAAGGCGCTGATTGCCCGTCATCGGGAATTTGCATCCACTCAGGTTGTCCTGTCCGGATCACTTTTTCGATACGCTGCACTTTTCCGAAATACATTTATTCAGAAGTTATCGGGATATTATGGAGAGTTGGACTTTGTATATCGTGAAGATGCCCCCGCTCCAGCGGTTGGCGCAGCACAACTGGCAAGAAAACGCTGTTCCCTGAATGAATCATTTTAAAAGAGAGAAGGAGGCCATACAGATGAATCACATGCTGAATTCACTAATAACAGAACAACCCAATCCACTAACGGATCATATAGATGAATTGCCTTCGGCAGAAATTATGGAGCTAATTAATAAGGAAGATCAACGGATTGCGGAGCTCATTCAGCCCCTAATTCCGGTCATTGCTCAGGCTGCGGATCGGATCTTGAAGGCGTTTCAGTCTGGCGGCAGGCTTTTTTATGTAGGCGCAGGTACCAGTGGACGATTAGGAATACTTGACGCTTCGGAATGCCCGCCTACCTACGGAACCCCGCCCTCCATGGTGCAGGGTATTATTGCAGGGGGATTCCGGGCAGTGAAGGACCCGGTTGAAGGTGCTGAAGATAATGAGGAGTTGGGAGCTGCGGACCTTGATGAACATGGCTTAGACAAAAACGATGTCGTGGTTGGCATTGCAGCCAGTGGACGAACGCCGTATGTGCTGGGTGCGATGAGACACGCCAAGGAGATCGGGGCTACGGTGATCAGCCTGAGTAATAATGCAGGCACGCCGATGACCCTGTTGGCTGATGTGAGCATTGAGGCTGTTGTCGGCCCAGAGGTTGTCATGGGTTCAACACGTATGAAGGCAGGCAGCGCCCAGAAAATGATTCTGAACATGCTCACCACTACCGCCATGATTCGTCTGGGCAAGGTTTACCGTAATTTCATGGTTGATCTGAACCCTTCGAACGAGAAGCTTGTCCATCGTGCCAAACGCATGATCCATCTGGCAACCGGAGCGAATGAAGCCGATATTGAAGAGGCTTTTACCGGTGCAGACGGTCATGTAAAAACGGCAATCGTCATGCTCATGGCAGGCGTGGACGCAACAGAAGCCCAGCACAGGCTTGATCTGGCTGACGGATTTGTCCGCAGCGCCATTGCGGGGCCTTCCTGAGCCGTACAGTGGGATATTTCTAGAGGTTGAAAGAGAGGAGCCCGATATTAGTCTGGGCTCTTTTTTTGATTTTTTTATACTAAAAGCGGATATAATCGTCAAAAAATCCCCTCCTGCATAATCAGAAAGGGATTCATATGGTTCTATTTCACTTGTGCTCCAGAATAGCCTGTCGACTCTTCTCCAAATACTCCACCGACTGGTTGTAATCCCGACTGGCAATCGCTAGATACAAAATATCGATCACGTTCAGCTGTGCAATCCGTGACGAAGTTGCTCCGCTCCGAATATCACTTTCGGTGGAAGTAATCATCAGGGGTACATCCGCCATACTACTGAGTGTATTGCTGCCCCACTTGGTAATGCTGATTGTCGCTGCACCGCCATCATGAGCATGCTTGAGACAGGAGATTACGTTCGACGTCTCCCCTGAATACGAGATACATACAACCGCATCATCCTCACGAAGCGTCGTTGCGGACGAAATCTGCATATGCGGATCGGCGAACGAAAAGCTTGTGCGATTGATTCGCATGAACTTGTAATGTGCATCCAGCGCAATCAGGTTGGAGGCCCCTACTCCATAGAAAAAGATCCGATTCGCCTGATGAAGCACGTCCACAGCTTTTTCTACCAGACGTGGGTCCAGAATATGAACCGTGTCCTTCACCGACTGAATATTGTTTGCGGACACATGCTGAATAATGCTCTCCATGGAGTCCTGGGGACGAATCTCCGTATATTGATATGGCTCACTCGTCTGCAAATCTCCGGCAATCTTCAGCTTCAGCTCCTGAAAACCCGTTACACCCAGTGATTTGCAGAGACGGATAATGGCAGCTGGGCTGCCTCCACTCCGTTCAGACAACTGGGCCACCGAGGATTGAACAGTTTCTTGCGGGTGATCGAGAATATAAGCTCCGATCTTCCGTTCGGACGGAGTCAAGTCATCCATTAATGCGCGTAAACGCACAAGTCCACCTTTCATGCCTTCCATTCGCTCCTCCTTTCCGTACTGCATTCATGTACAAGCATTTTATCTTATAATTCCACTCGCGTCTAATCGAATTCCTCGCCCTTCCATAACTGAACTCATGTTAAATTCAGGCCTCACTAGAGTGTGAGATTGCCCGAGATTACGGCGTTTTTCGCGCCGGTTACTGCCGGAAGTGTATTGGTTCTTCCCATAAGTGCCTCATGGCCAAGTAAAGCAAATCCAATGGCTTCCCGAGCATCATCGGGTATACCATAATCTGCCGTTCGTTCCAAACGGATATCCTTCGGTAGTCTCTGACGGATCATCTCCATCAACGTGGCATTGGAAGTGCCACCACCGCACGCGAGCATGGCCGATATTTGCACCTTGGGCAGAATAAAATCCTTCACTGCACGCACGATGGTTTCCGCGGTCAGACAGGTGGCAGTAGCCAGCGTATCTTCAAGGGATAAGGAACGCGCTGCGGCCATCTCCATCAGTCTCACTGCATACGCGGCTCCATATACTTCTCGCCCGGTACTTTTCGGCGGAATTCTTTTGAAATACTCATCCTCCAAACACAGTTCTACCAGACGCTGATCGACCTTTCCCTGTGCGGCAATACTTCCACTCGGATCATAATGCTGCCGCCCATCCGTTGCCTGCCGCACAATGGCGTCCATCACCATATTGCCCGGTCCCGTATCAAATGCCGAAATACCTTCGGTAGATGACTCAGAGGGAAGCACCGTCACATTGCCAATGCCACCGATATTCTGCACCAGCCGTCCTTCCGTCGGGCTACGGAACATCAGAGCATCCGCATAAGGCGTAAGCGGGGCACCTTCCCCACCAGCGGCCATATCCCTTGCACGCAAGTTACCAATCACTGGCAGTCCTGTCCGTTCTCGAACGACAGCACATTCACCGATCTGCAATGTCGATACCACATCAATACTGGCTCCCGTTGGCCCTGGAAATGCAGAGGCTACAGGAGCATGCCATACCGTCTGTCCATGCATGCTAATCACATCCACCTGCTGCGTTGAGATACCGGCAGACCGCATCAGTTCCGTAACGCTATGCGCATACCACTCCGATACACCAAAATGCGCGGCTGTCAGCTCGTCGACACGCGCCGTCCCCGGTGAACATAACCGGATCAGTACGTCTCTCAATCCATTCGAATACGGCACACAGACGAAATCAACCAGCTCGATCTGCTGTATTGCCCTGCTCATATCGGTTTGAATACGCACCAGTGCCGCATCTGTTCCATCAAGTGACGTTCCTGACATTAGTCCGATGACCAGATGCTCCTGCTTCAAACGATACTTCTCCCACATCGGATAGCTGCCTGTATCCATCCACTTCCAACCTCCTGCAAGACCCGATGAACACGTCATCCTGCCATAATTTCACCCAGTATATGATATTAAATTTCACAAGTCAAACATTATATGAAATTTAATTACATTATTGAAAATAAAAAGAGAGATATTCATCCCATTTGCGATCACACATCACGTTTTCCTCCATCAATTGATAATTAGATATCAGAAGAGAAACATTTTTACATTTTTACCGTTTATAATATGTAGGTATATTTTGGTAGTCATATATAGATCTAATACTAGTCGAGGTGCATAATGAAGAAAACCATTTTACTATTGTTTCTGAGCCTGTTCTTACTCTTTTTGCTCCCTAATCAGGGAAATGCCGCTGCAAGCACGTCAAAAATCTTTATGGATGGAGAGGAATTAGTCCTCCCAAGTGATGTACAGGTGACGATTATCAATAAAAACGTGATGATCCCGATTCGTGTCGTTGCCGAAAATTTGAAATTCAAAGTCGATTGGAACCAACAAGCACGCACTGTAAAAATTCAGCAAGATCAACAGACGATTTCCCTAACCGTGGATCAAAAGCAAGCCATGGTTGCTGACAAACAAGTCACTTTGAACACAGCACCGCAAATTTTGAACAAAACGCTGGTGGTGCCCATTCGATTTGTCAGTGAACAAATGGGGCTTAAGGTAAGATGGAACAATCAAGACAAGATCGTATACTTAACAAACACCAGTAAGGGACCTGCTATCGACCCAGGCAACAGTTCTGGAAAAGGGGATTCAACGTCTACCGCTAAGGTTACCGATATCCAATTTACCAACAATCAGCTCGTTTTATCCACGGATGGGGCCGTTCAGCCGGTAGTAACGACCCTCAAGTACCCTGATCGTTTGGTTGTGGACTTGCCTGGAGCAACCTTTGGTGATATCTCCCAACCGCTGGATCAAGGACTCAATGGCAAGTTGGATGTGAGCGGTTATCCCAATGTGACAGAAGTGAGATATTCGCTGTTCAAACGAGATCCGGCGCAAGTTCGCATTGTCGTAGAATTGAATAATGTGAAGGATGTCCAGTACAGCCAGAACATCATTGCCGATAAACTGATTATTGATCTGAATGTTGCGGGAGACAATGTCACACCTGCTCCAGTCACTCCAGTAGGCGATTCAGGACGCAAGGTCGTGGTCATCGATCCAGGACACGGTGGCAGTGACCCGGGGACGATCAGCATCACGAACAAACCCGAAAAAGAATACAACCTGGCATTGGCTCACAAAGTACAAGCCCTGTTGCTCAATGAACCTAATATCGAATTGGTGATGACTCGTGAAGGTGATACCTATCCGACCCGTCCTGAGCGTGTTCAGCTCGCCAATCAATTAAATGCAGATGTATTCGTATCTATCCATGGCAATAGCGTGAAGTCCGCCCCCCAAGCCACAGGTACAGAGACATATTATTATCAACGCAGTAACAGCAAGGAATTAGCTACTATCATTCATCAACGTTTGGTGAAAGCCATGGGTCTCAGAGATCGTGGTGTGAAAAATGGCAACTTGGAAGTAATCCGAGACACGACCATGCCTGCAGTGCTTTTGGAAGTGGGATTCTTGAGTAATGTACTCGATGAAGAACTGATGTCGTCCGAAGTTGTTCAGATGAAAGCCGCTCAAGCGATAGCCGATGGAATCAAGGAGTATTTGGGCCTATAAATCATCAAATAAATCAGATAAAGGAAGTGATTCTTTGAATAAGAAGTTAGGTTGTGCACTTATATTATCATGCTTGATCCTTATCGGAGTTGGATGTGCCCAGAAGCCAGTGAGCCAATCCGGTTCAAATGAACCTGCTGTTCAGGGAGGACAGACGCAGTCACCCAACCCATCCGAAACGGAGGTGGATCTGGGCACAATGAATACACAAGTCGTCGATGTATATTTGGCAGACTCTCAGGTACTTGAGCTTGAGAAAACAGAGCAGGAAATTGAATACAAGGATGATTCCGAAAAATATGAAAAAACATTTACAGCGTTGCAAACGAACACCGATTCGGAGCTTGTTTCCCTCTGGGAGCAGGTGGAATTGCTCTCTATCCAATATGTTGAGGGTACAGTGACTTTGGATGTTCATATCCCCGCTGAAGCCAATCTCGGTACCAGTGGAGAATTGCTCGCATTGGAAGCTTTAACTACAACGATGTTTCAATTTGATGAAGTGAACAGCCTGGATATACTGGTGGATGGTGAAGCCGTTGATAGTTTGATGGGTCATGCCGAACTGGACCACCCCATTCATCGTGAACCCTAAATGATCAGACAACAATGGAAAAAGAACGTCCCCAGGGACGTTCCAATCTGACGCATCAATTCGATTCATGCACAATTCACACATATAGCTCGTCACCAGCAGACAGTGAATGTATAACTGTTCCCGGTGACGGGCTATTTCTGAGCAAACCTTCTTTTAAACGGTCCGTCTCTGCCCGGTCAGTATGCACAAGGACCGTATGCCTTGCTGGAACCTGATGCAGCATTCGTTCAACATCCTTCCAGCCCTGATGCACTTTATAACGTATTTTCCGCACCACACACACTCCATACTTGTCAGGAACCCGTAGCAGCTTATCAGCAAATGTACCATGAGCAACATGCCCGGTGAGCAGAATCAGATTCTCCTCCCTGTCCGATAATTGACTATAATACCAACGGGCAAGCGAGGACTGCATCATGCCGTCCGGAATGAACCATAGCGAAGCAGCATGATGTTCCAACAGTTGTTCCCGCTCTTGGGTGGTCGTAGGCAGATCCCATCCTCGTCCAGTCAGAAAGCCATCAATTTTGTCTTTCAACGAACTTCCGATGACATGCTCTCCCTTCTCCCTCAACCAATACGGAACATGCATAAGCTGCTTCATGCCGTCTACCAGCCCGTGTTCTACTACGATTGGGATAGCCGGGAATTGTTGCTGTGCCCACAGTATGATCTCCTGTCCACGACCTACGACAGGCATGGGTAAGAGCACCTTTCCGCCTTGAGCAATAGTCTGGCGAATGGCTCGTTCAAGCTGTTCCAGTTTGTCGGCCTGTGTATCCTCGTCCGTACCGTAGGCCGCATCAACGATCGCCAGATCCACTAGCCCGACGGAAGATATTGCTGCTCTATCTGCTCCGCTTGCTACGTTTGCTCTGCCTGCTCCATCTGCTCCGTTCGATGTGAAATTTCCCTGCTTCATGGGTATCTCCATGGATACAAGTGTTCTTGACGATGCCTCTGATGCAACAGATGTCTGATCTTGTGACGTTATGAATTCTCCAGTCTTTTTCCCACTATTTATGGCGATTAGTTCCTCCGTACCCCACCGTTCGCTGCTCGGAGCATCGAACACAGGATTCTCACGAAGCATGTTTGTCTGCCAGAATGCCTCCGCTGGACAATCCTCCTGTAAAAGCATCGACTCGGACGTGTAGTCCCCGGAGTAGAAAATCCGCTTACCTTCCATTTCAACCCCAAACCACACCGATCCGGCCAGATGTCCACTCCGGCCCCATATCACTTTTACTTCGGGAAAAGGTTCAAACCAGGTTTGGGATACGACCTCATCTTCCAGATACCGATAACGAATAGCCTGCTCATCTACTTCATCATAAGGAAGTTCTTCGCCTATACGCTCTACAAACCTACGCCAGTTGGCAAAATACGTACGCAGCTGCGCCCTCGTCTCTCTCGTCGTCCACACTTCACCCTGGTAGCCCATCTTATACAGCAAAGGGATGGCGACCGAATGATCCTCATGGGCGTGGGACAAGAGGACCGCGTCCAGTTGTGGGACAATCTCCGGATCAATCAGCGGATACTGGCCTGTGCCTTCTTTTTTCACACCACAATCCAGCAAAAGCCGAAACCGGCTCCCGCTCAGGAGATAGGCGGAACGTCCATGTTCCCCTGCACCGCCCCATACGTTCAGTTTGATCATGATGCATTCCACTTTCTCTTTGAATTCAGCAGTTCGATTCCCAGCAGCATCAGCACCGTCATGCCTACAGTTACAACGGCCATCGCCATTCCGAGGGATACCTGACCTTGTTCGAACTGGGCAAAAATATACGTAGCCGACGTCTGCATCGACGGAGGAAGAATCAACAACGAACCTACCAGCTCCCGGGTAGCAATCGTAAAGGTCATCATCCAGCCGGCCAGCATGCCGGGCAGGATTAGCGGGATCAGGATTCGCCGCAGAATATACAGCGGTTTCCCGCCAAACACTTGCCCAGCCTGGAACAATGTTCCGTCAATCTGGATAAAGCTCGATTTTACATACTGCACGGTGTAAGGCAAGAAGAGAACAACGTACGTGAGCACAACCATGCCGTAGGTGTTATAAAACGTAACTGGCATCCAGGGTGAGTTCCAGAAAAGAATCAGACCCACAACCATCACGATACCCGGCACCGTATTAGGCAACAGACTGAACAAGTCAATCACACGCTGCATGAATGCAGATGATCTGCCGATCGCGAGCGCAAAACCCGTACCGACAATAACAGCAACGGTTGAAGCCGCGAGGGATAATCCCAGACTGTTCCCAATGGCCTTCATACTCACCGATCCCCAAGATAACAGCTCCTTGTAATGATCCAAGGTGAGATTATCAAAAGCAATTCCCGATCCCCGTAACTTCATGGTCGAAGCGGCGATGATGGAGAAATACGGAATGCCTACCGACAGGATCAACAGGATTGCAAGATACGCCCCGCATAACCATCCTGCTCCGCCACGAAGAGAATATCGCTTCGAACGTTGCCCTTTGCCACCAACCAGACGATACGTGAACTTCCGGCTCATGGCAGACTGCATATACCACATCACCAGACAGACGGACAGCAGCACCGATGCCAGCGAAGTCGCCTTGCCGAAGTCAATCGGCCAACTGGAGATGTACTTATGAATTTCGGAGGTCATAACATAGTAGCCAATCTTGCGCCCGAAGGTTGCCGGTGTTCCGAATTCCGCAATCGTTTTGACAAAGACCAGCATGATCCCCATGCCGTAAGACGACAACAATAAGGGTAAAATAATACGTCTGAAACGGTAACCTGCACGTGCACCGTGCACAGCTCCCGCTTCTTCCAGATTGCCACCGATGCGGATCAACGCATCTCGAAGCAGCAGATACAGGAACGGGAACAGGTGCAAGCTCATGATGAGCACCATGCCCCAGAAGCTGAAGAACAGCTCACTCCAGCCCGCAGATGAGGGCACCCATTGCTGGAGATATCCCCCTTTTTGCATAAACAGAATCCAGCCCATCGATCCGATATACGGCGGGGTCATGAACGGAATCATCAGGATTACATCCACCCAGCGATGTTCGCCCATCCGAGTCTTCGCCATCATCCAAGCCAGCGGTAGCGCCAGCAGCGTGGTTACTGCTACAACACAGATGCCAAGCCAGACGGAATTCAGCAATACACCCGATAGATGATGACCGGTAATCGTGCGAATCGGAGCCATCCAGTCCCATTGTCCATCCGGATACACACTTTGCCAGAAGATCAGCAAGAGCGGCACGCCAATACTTATGGTCAGCAGAAAGAGGGCCAGAATCACGCCCACTCTCCGAAAAATTCGGTTGTTGTCCATTCCAACAGGTTTCACTACGTTCACCTCACATGACTTTCCACAGACAGCAGGTATTCCTTTTGCCTAGTTGTCTCTATCCTATTATTTAAAAGTCTCGGAAAAACGCGCCGCTGTCTCTTCGCCATGTTCGCTCATCCAGTTCCAATCCACTTTAAGTTGTGGAATATCCTTCACATTGGCACGGTTAGTCGCTTCAATGTCTTCGCGGCCTGGGATCAGATAAGCATCTGCAACAAGCTTCTGTGCTTCATCGGACAATAGATAGTCAATGAACGCTTTGGCATTCTCTACATTTGGACTGGATTTCAGAATCGCTGCCGGCCTTGGGCTGATTACCGTGCCTTCCTCAGGATAAATGATATCCAGTGGTTCACCTTTTGCTTTGGAGGAATACGCCATGTAGTCCACACCTGCCGCTACGATGCTTTTGGCACCCGTAATGACCGGATCCAATGCTTCCTGATTGGCACCTGCCATCGCTACACCATTGGCTTTATAGGCACTCAGCAGATCCCATCCTTTTTCACCATTTGCACTCAGGTACCCTGTGATGAAGTCGAGTGCTGAACCTGATAATGTAGGGTCGGGAATGTTCACTGCATCTTTCCACGCAGGCGTAGCCAGCTCTGCCCAACTTGTTGGTGGTGTAGATACCAGTTTAGTGTTATACACAATCCCTAGTGCGGAAGCACTGCTGCTGAAATAATTGCCCTCTGCATCCGACCAATCCTTGTTCAGCTTGTCTGCATTGGCTGCTTCAGGGTAAGGCATGGTCAGTCCGTCTGCTTTCAAAGCCTGTGCTGAAGGTAAAGAGGCTAGAATTACAACGTCTGCAACCGGATTGGACTTCTCTGCTTCCATACGAGCCAGAATTTTGCCTGTCGTTCCCTGGAACATCTCGACTTCAATCCCCGTTTTGTCCGTAAATCCGCTCACGATGTTATCCGCCAGCTTCTGTGGGCCAGCACTGTACAAGACCAACTTGCCACCAGCCGGTTTCGTTGTTTCCGCCGCTGCTGCTGTGTTTCCCTCACCCGCGGGTTGTGCCGCATTGCCTGTGGTTGTGTTCCCTGTACTACATCCGAACAAACTGATACTCATTACCGCTGTTAATAACAGCATTGCGCTCTTTTTCCGTGTTTTCATACCCAACATATTCGTCCATCTCCCCTGGTTTCTTATAAAATGTGTACTCTTGCTTCCAACTGCGTGCTTGTTCAACAATTTAATACGCCACTGCGATCGCTTCGTTCTGCTTCATACTCGGGTGGTCATAACCGTCCATTCGGCATATCCGCTCAGGGGTTACATAGAGCTGCACCCGCTCCCCTACGCGCACTCTTTGGTTCATATAGGCTGTCCATACGCCCAGCCCTTCCATCTGCACTCGTACTTCATAGCGCTCACCTACATAGCTGACACTAAGTACCGTCCCCGGATAACACAGATCATCATGGCCTGTTTTGTTCCAAGTGACATGCTCTGGTCGCACCATCGATTGATTAGGCGTGAGCCAGTTGGACTTTCCGATAAACGAAGCGACATATGGATCACTCGGCGCCGAATATATCGTTTCCGGACTTCCCTTTTGCAATATCCGACCCTTCTGCATCACTACAATCTCATCCGACATCGACATCGCTTCAATCTGATCATGTGTGACGTACAGCGCAGTCAGCCCCATGTCCCGAACCAGCGACATCATCTCAATCCGCATCTCTTCCCGGAGTACAGCATCCAGTGCACTCAGTGGCTCATCGAACAGGATCACACCAGGTCTGACCGCTACGGCTCTGGCAAAAGCAACCCGTTGCTGCTGTCCACCAGATAGCTGATGAGGATATCGATCTTCCATGCCTTGCAGGCGAACCATACCAAGTGCTTCATTCACCTTTTGCCGGAGATCAGATTTCTGTTTTCCGGCCTTCAGGCCAAACGCTACATTTTCGTATACGGTCATATGCGGCCATAATGCAAAATCCTGAAACACCATGCCCAGATTACGCTTGTGTGTTGGTATATCAATCCGCTTCGCCGCAGAGTAGATACACTGACCATCTGCACGAATCTCCCCCGCGTCCGGCTGTTCCAGCCCGGCCAACATGCGGAGCAGTGTTGTTTTGCCACAGCCCGATGGGCCGAGCAGGGTCGTGAACTTTCCATGTTCAAGCGTTAGATCTGTCGGCAGCAGCGCGGGTGTTTGATTAAATGATTTTTGAATTCCTGTCATCTCTAATTTCATAAGCATCCCTGCCTGTCTTCTGTTACTTGATCTCTTGCACTGTTCTCAGTCTAACGTCCGCTTTCGCGAGTTGTATGTCTTGTATGTAAAATTGGAATTAACTTTTTAGATGAATTCTGTTGATGTTCATAGATTAAATCTATAGAAGGTGAACTAATCATTTGCACGATAACGGAGAGGACAGAAAAAACCTGAAAAAGCGGAGCGTTCGCCTTTATCACCGGATTTTCCCTTGAGAAAGGGAATCAAAAAAATCTGGGGATAACAGCGATTGGAAGGTTGTTCTGTCATCGTAGTGTCTGTGTAAATAAGCTTTAGTTCAATTTATATAGTAGAAGTGAGAGGAGTGTTGGGACATTGAATCTGATCAAATTGCAAATTGTTGAGCTGATCGACAAGCATCATCACATGACAAGCGTGGCCGAGTTACTGGGGATCAAGCAACCTACCGTTACATTTCATATGAAGTCATTGGAGGAAGAGATGGGTGTGCGATTATTTGAATCGCGCAGTGGAAAGACCTTTCTAACCGAGGCTGGACAAGCTCTGCTCCATTATTCCGTCAAAATCAATGCTCTGACCCAAGAGGCACGACGGGTCGTAAAGGAATATGACAGTCTCTATCGGGGCACCCTGCACATTGGAGCAAGCTATGTACCGGCTACATATTTGCTGCCCACCATACTCAATACCTTTTCGCAGGAATTCCCGGGCATTCGTATCGTCTTATCCGTCAAACCATCACCTGTTATTCGCGAAATGTTAATTAGGCATCAGATTGATCTGGGGGTGATCTCTTCCGAGCCATTTGTTGGACCCGCACTGCAAGCTGAGACGTTGTGTGAAGACGACCTGGTATTGATCTGTTCTCCGCAACATGGGTTGGCCCAGAAGGATGCATTAACACCTGATCATATCGCACAGATTCCTTTTGCTTTACATGGCAATGAATCCAGTACTCGTCGGTTAACCAATCAATGGCTTGCGCAACATGACATTCGTTTGCGGAGTACGGTGGAGATGGATTCCCTGGAAGCGATCAAACAGCTCGTGTTAATCGGGGGGCATGTCTCATTCATGTCTCGGATGGCGGTACAGTGGGAGGAACAGCACGGGCTCATTCAAGTTCTTCCCATTCCCGGAGAGCAGGCACCACGCCATATATACACCGTACATAACAAGGACCGCCACCCTTCAGTTCAGGTAAACCGCTTCAAAGAAGTGCTGCGAGAGGTGAGTCACGGCTTCCCCATTTTCCATGGCTGATTGCCTTGATCCGCTATAAACTATCGTTTGCCATTCATCAAATCTATGCAGGGTTAACGCAATGTGCGCTCCCCGTTAATCGCTTTCATATATTCGGGCGATAAAGTGGGATCTGTACGTTAATCCAGATTAGGAGAGTGATTGGTTTTGAAAAAGTGGAAAAAGGTAACCGCCTCATTGATGCTGAGCATCGTAACATTGGGAAGTGGAATGACATTTCTGGGAGCACCCCAGGCTTCAGCTGCTGCCAATGCCGTTCCTGCTTATGAAGTAAAGTTTCTGGCCAAGCCGGAACTTGTATTGAATACAGATGGGACACCACGCAGTGAAGTGATTCAGACACTCGGCCTGAGTTCCACGCCAAGAAACATTAACGTAGAGTACTTCGACACCAATGCTCTCGGATTGGATCAACAAGGATGGAACGTTCGTTTTCGCAAAAAGGATGACAAGAATAACTACGAATTGACTTATAAAAAACGCTACCCTGTGATCAATGGCGATATCAACGCAGCGCTGACTCTGGCTAACCAAGAGGGTTTTGATAAATCAGATGATAACTACGAGGCTGAAATTGATTGGGGATACGGCAAACAGACGCTGAGCTTCTCCAACACCAAAAAAGTCGATACCAAAGCGACAGGAGTCCAACTTCCTTCGCAGCAAGAAGCCTTGAACATGTTACTGGACAAGCTTCCGGGCAAATTGAAAAACTGGACTTCCTCCAACTGGGGCAAGCAGCAACTGACTCAATCCCGTGCATATGGTCCGATAACGTTCCAACGATATGAAGGTACATGGAATGGTCAAGAGCTTACACTCGAAGTATGGCCGATCCGTGACGCAGCAGGTACAGGTATTGAGAATATCGTAGAGGTTTCTTTCAAAACCGATGATGCTGTAGCCGTATCCGGACTGCGTACCCAACTGCTGCAATTGCTGGAGAACAACAACTGGCTGATTCCTGCAGATGGCTTGAAAACACAAACGATTCTGGAAAGATACTAATCGCTAGCTCTATTAAAAAGACAAGTTCCTCTTCCTGCGGACATCGTAGGAGAGGGCTTGTCTTTTTTTGCGTAGTGAATTAAATGATCTGTTATTTAAGTAATTCTACGATTAACATCGGTTGAGATTTTACTGGTTATTCGCTCAACAGTTTGGATGATGGGCACTATGTATTGGCTATTCTACAACTCGGTAACCTATATCAATTCAATTTATAGTGGAGAATTACGCGGTTCAATGATCAGAATTTCTACAGTCTTATAATTCCATCACTTGAGTTTCGCGTGAATAGATGACCCTCGATTTCCCATAGAAATGCTTTAGCGTGCGCAGGCTTCATATATCTTAATACTATCGGACGTACCCTACCATTCATCTCGTAGTGTATTACGAGATAATTTCTCGAATTTGAGCTACCTGCTCTTTTTGGATATCCTGCACTCCCGATTTTTCTTAATGAGAGTTCAAACGTTTGCTGACCACTTTGAATATATAAGTTCCCATTACCTATCAGCACATCCACCCGCCTGCCTTCTGCAACTTGTGGAAGCCCTGACTGATGAATCCCTACTGCATGTAACCTTGATCCGAACTGCTGTTTTAGTTTATTGGATCGACTCGTCGTTCGAATACCAAATATCGAAACTAAGATAATAAAACCAAGTATAAACCACATTCTATATACCCCCCTCCGCTTTTTCTTCTGTATATCATTTTCATATTATCATATGGACTTCTTATTTGTATGACAATATGCGATAATTGATAATGATTCTCAAATACATCATATATAATGTTACTATCGTAAGTTAAGGAGGGATTCTGGTGACTTTGCAAGTCTTTCCACTGATATCTAACGGTGACCATACCCATGACCTATATGCAAGATTCAAGACATCCGAAGTTCTCAATCAAGCGTCTTTTCTTCCCCCATTCGTATTAGCTGACTCACATCTTTTGCTCATCTGTACTGGTGGTGAGGCCGATATCCGTATTGGGCACAGGCTGAATCATGCCACACTCGGCAAAATGTATCTGATCCTGCCAGGAACAGCGATAGAATATACACCGGATGAGGTTCATCCTTTACAGGGCATCGCGATATATTTTGATCTGTTAAAGCCCATTTCAGATATGAACAAAACTACTTCTGGATCTACTGTAATGGAGATTTACCAAAAAGGGTTACTTCGTTCGTCTTATGCCGATGAGTTACCGCATGAACTTTTTCAGGAATGTACCAGAATTGCCTCACAGCTCCATGAATGCATCTCTGTACCTCAAGAAAATCGTCCATTTCGTATTCAGACTTTGATGCATGAATTGTTGACCCATGTGTATGCTCCTCCCAAAGAAAGTACAGTAGGAGATTCCGAACACACCTCTGCTTTGGATCAAACGCTTGAACTTATTGAGCTTGGATATGCTGAGCATCTTTCTCGTGAAGTTCTTGCCGGTGTGGCAGGTATGAGTGTATGGCACTATTCGCGGGTATTCAAAAACCGTACTGGCATCAGTCCCATGGAGTACGTGAATAACATCCGCATGGACAGGGCCAAAGAGATGCTGCTCGTCCCCGGCCAAACCATCAAACATATCGCCTCACAGGTTGGTTTTCAGGACGAGTTTTACTTTAGTCGCAAATTCAAAAAATATGTTGGCGTGTCTCCCTCTACCTATCAACGGCAGAAACGCAGTAAAATTGCTGCTCTCTCCTTCGGAACCACTGGCCATCTGCTAGCATTACAGATCATCCCCATGCGGCATTGATCGATAACCGACGGGATCAACACAGGAATCTGTTTTTCTCCAATATCCCTTATCATCTGGGACGTAGCAAACGCATGAATCCTCATATCTGGCAAACCAACGTTGAGTTGTTGATACAAGCGCGCCCGGATCTCATAATCTGTAATGAGTACGAAGCCCATTCGTTAAAAAGAACGCTGCAGCGAATTGCTCCTACCATCGTTATCCCATGGAAAGGATTGAGCTGGCGGGAACACTTCGTACAAGTTGCCTCCATTGTGGGACAGCAACAGAATGCTCAGCAGTGGTTGGAGCAGTATGATGACAAGGTAATCCATGCCAAAGAGCAGCTTACTCATTTCATCGGAAAGGATACGGTCTCCATCATTCATATCATGATGGGTCATCTGTTAATCTACGGGCGACGCAATGGGGGCGCTGTTCTATATAACGACCTGGGCGTGTCCCCTTCACACGATCTGCTTCCAGGGCAAGTCTATCGTGCATTGGATGAACAGGAGTTGCCTCAAATGGTTGGAGATCGCATGTTACTGATTGTGGACCAGGACTCAGAATCCCAGCAACGTTGGCATAAACTACAACATACTCAGCTATGGCAACAATTGATGCCCGTGCAGAACCAGCATGTATATCTGCTAGATGAAATGCCTTGGTTGGATTATTCACCATATGCCCATGATCAAATTATTGATGAAACCCTGAAACTTTTTGGTGGTACTCAGCACATTAATCCATGACCGGATAGCACAGAAGGCTATGTCTCCCCCAACATGAGACCGCTACAATATAAAGTGTACTGAGAATCAATATCATTAGAAACACAGGGGGATTATGATGTACAAACAGCATTATGTCAAAATAACGGGGATCCTGTTCATACTCGCCATGTTACTTGTTGCGTGTGGACAGACACCTGCAAGCACTTCGCAGCCATCTGCAGATGGCGTAAAATCAGCTGCGGGGACAGATGGGGACTCATCCACTGAATCAACTACTAAAACCGTGGAGAGCGCCAGTGGCAGCAAAGAAATCCCAGCACATCCCGAACGGATTGTGTCCATTAATATGGAGGACATTCTCCTCTCCTTGGAGGTACCACTGGTACTTGCTACACCTATTGGCCGGCAAGATTACCTGAATGAGCAACTTGAAGCCCAAGGCGTGGCTGTTGAACCCATTAATGAAAGTGTCAATTTTGAAGCTGTAGTCAGCGCCAATCCGGACCTCATTATTGCCAATGCCAGTTTGGATGCCAAAATTCTCGAACAACTTGAGAAAATCGCGCCTACGATCACTTATGATCGCCGTAATTGGCAGGAATCTATCGTACAGGTAGCTACTGCATTGGATATTGAAGAGCGGGCTGAACAGCTTTTACAAAAAAATAAAGATCAGGTAACTGAAGCTCAGAAACTCGCAGCCGATATCACCAAGACCAAACCAACAGCTGCATTCCTGCGCCTGGAAGAGAAAGATATGCGTTTGTTCTTCTCGTCCATTCCATCTACGCCATTCCCAGCTTCTAGTTATGTAGGAGCGGGCTATGAAATTGGATTCACTCCCGATGCTCTCGTTACCAAACTCGAGGCTGAGAATCCAGATCGGATGAATGCCAGTATCTCGGTTGAGCTTTTGCCTGAAATCAAAGCAGACTATCTGTTCATTGTGTCCATTAGCTCAGATGGATCAGCTGAAGCTTTGCAAAAAACAAAAGATGAACTCAACGAAATCCAGCAACTCCAAGTATGGAAAAGCCTACCCGCTGTTCAAAATGGTCATGTCTATGTCCTCAATGCTAAGAAATGGCTTATTGACGGCCCCATTGCCGAATCGCTCAAACGTAATGAAATGCTCGAAGTTCTTGGACTACCTGCTTCACAATAGTAAACATACCTCTGTTTCATCCACAACAAACAAAAGGAGATTCACCGGATTTTCGGTGGATCTCCTTTATATTTAATATTCCAAATGGTCTCATTCAGCAGTTCTTCATTCCAGTAATTCTTCATTCACATCAGGCTTTTAATATATTTTAAAGTTTTGGGCTGTTTCGATCCCAAGTGCACTCTGGATAAACGTATTAGCCACTTTCTCTACAGGTACAGGATTAAATCCAATAAAGAAATCCTTATATTTCTCCGCCGACTCTACAAACAAGTTGGGACTAACTGAGTTCAAACGAATGCCTCTTGGCAACTCAAACGCTGCCGCTTTGGCAAACGCATCAATGGCCCCATTGACCATAGCACTTGATGCGCCTTTCTCAATAGGGTGGTCTTGTATTATGCCACTGACCAACGTGAAACTCCCTTTGTCATTAATATAGTGCTGACCAATCAACACGATATTAACCTGTCCAAGCAGTTTACCCTGCACACTAATCAGATTGTTCTCAGGTGTAAGTTCTTCGAGTTTCGCATAATGGGTCTGACCTGCCGCCACAATGACGTAATCAATATTTCTCACCGTTTCAAAGAGGGTAGTAATACTCTCTGTCGAAGTCATATCTACCTGAACATCCCCGGATTGTCTACCTGCTGTAATAACCTCAACGGAATAATCTCTCAGTTTCGCAACAACAGCTTTACCTAGCGTTCCGTTTCCACCAATGACCAGTGCTCTTTTCATTACTGTTTGTCCTCCTTTATAAATAAACACGGTAAATCAGATACGAATTGTTCTATTTATTAAAACAAAGATTCTATCCTTAATCAAATGACAATTGACTCTATTTTAAAAGGAATCCACTTATTCTTTTTAACGCAAAAAAAAACCCTTACTATAAGCAAAGGCTTTTCTGTATGTTACTCGGAAGCGGGTGATGGGAATCGAACCCACGCTATTAGCTTGGAAGGCTAAAGTTCTACCATTGAACTACACCCGCAAAATAAAAAAATCGGGATGACACGATTTGAACATGCGACCCCCTGGTCCCAAACCAGGTGCTCTACCAAGCTGAGCTACATCCCGATACTTATGAGAATAATGGCGCGCCCTGAGAGATTCGAACTCCCGGCCTTTTGATTCGTAGTCAAACGCTCTATCCAGCTGAGCTAAGGGCGCAAATATTGGAGCGGAAGACGGGAATCGAACCCGCGACCCTCGCCTTGGCAAGGCGATGCTCTACCGCTGAGCCACTTCCGCAAAACATATGGTGCGGTCGAGAGGACTCGAACCTCCACGGGGGGTTAGCCCACACGGACCTGAACCGTGCGCGTCTGCCAATTCCGCCACGACCGCAAAATATAATGGTGAGTCATGAAGGGCTCGAACCTTCGACACCCTGATTAAAAGTCAGGTGCTCTACCAACTGAGCTAATGACTCGTAATGAAATGGCTGGGGATATAGGATTTGAACCTATGCATGACGGAGTCAAAGTCCGTTGCCTTACCGCTTGGCTAATCCCCATTAAAAAATCATGGGGCGATCGAGGGGAATTGAACCCCCGAATGCCGGATCCACAAACCGGTGCGTTAACCACTTCGCCACGATCGCCATAGAGTAAGCCATTCATCCACTAAGAGTATCTTAGTATTAGCAACTGCATCTATAATATACATTCTATCACAAATTCAGATGTAAATACTAAAAATGGTGCCGGCGAGAGGACTTGAACCCCCAACCTACTGATTACAAGTCAGTTGCTCTACCAGTTGAGCTACACCGGCACGGTGTATATTTAATTAAAAATGGCGGAACCGACGGGATTCGAACCCGCGATCTCCTGCGTGACAGGCAGGCATGTTAGGCCAACTACACCACGGTTCCAGATCACTTTC
>NZ_FMZN01000002.1:0-786516 GCF_900101225.1 Paenibacillus sp. CF095 | reverse complement strand
CTACGCATCGTCGCCTTGGTGAGCCGTTACCCCACCAACTAGCTAATGCGCCGCAGGCCCATCCCCAAGTGACAGATTGCTCCGTCTTTCCAGTTTCCTTCAGGCGAAGAAAACAATTATTCGGTATTAGCTACCGTTTCCGGTAGTTGTCCCAAACTTGAGGGCAGGTTGCCTACGTGTTACTCACCCGTCCGCCGCTAAGTATCAAGGAAGCAAGCTTCCTATCAACTCCGCTCGACTTGCATGTATTAGGCATGCCGCCAGCGTTCGTCCTGAGCCAGGATCAAACTCTCCAATAAAGTATTGAAAAGAGCGATAAGCTCATTTTGAATCTGACGATTCATTGTGAATCAAAAGTTACTATCCATTTGTTCAGTTTTCAAGGAACTTGTATGTCCGTTTATGTTGATGTTTATCAACCAGACAGGAATCTTATCATATCATGTTAACTAACTTACTGTCAACACTTTGTTTTCGTCACCTTTCAAATGATTATGACAATCATTCGTTTGAAGCGACAAGAAATAATATATCATGTAGCGATTTATTTAGCAAGCATTTTTAATCTACCATTTGATATTATATAAATCTTCAACAACGCTATCTTGCCTTCAGCCTATATGCGGCACATTAACACAATATCTGAAACAAAAATGGAACCCTATTAAAGGCTACTTTATATCCAAGAAACATGTCCTTTCTATAATATTGATTTCTAAAACCATACGTAATAAGGATCTAGATGAAAGACAGCTAGAGTGCCCGATTGGGATAATGAGCCTTGCCCTCCTGTTGGTTTGAAGAAAGTGATCCAAAAACTCTATAATAAGGTATATAGATATAGAGATAAGGCTAAGCAATCAAGTGTACTTCTTCATACGTAGTTATGAACAATCGTTAATCGTCTCGTATGAGTACCTTTACACCGATAACGCACTCCATTTGCAGCTGGCTATTACATATTAAAGTTCTGAATAAACTCATTACTAACCTATATGGGGTGATCGCACTTGAAACAATGGTTGAAGAACATGCGCAAAGGTTATGGCAAAAAGTTGGTTTCCATCCATGCTTGGAATGCCTGGATTGTTGTGATCCTTGCTATATCAGGTCTTATGCTGGTAGGCGGCTTTTGGCGAGAGATACTCGGAATCGGTCGTGTCTGGTTAAAATGGCTACATATCATCGTTGGGCTAGCTATGCTGGCACCCGTAGTATATTACTTAATTTTGGCCGGAAAGCACTGGAAACAACTTCGAAATAGACCTTGGCAAAGGGTGAACACCATCTTTGTTCTTGGGCTGCTGGTAGGCTGGCTACTCTCAGGTATTGTGTTATGGCAGTTCAAGCTAGCTGGACCTCGATGGTCGAATGCTGCACTTTTGATCCATGACCTGCTGACTTGGGTGGGCTTACCTTATATCATCTATCACTCCATCACTCGGACCAAATGGTTAAAGGACCCTGCACGTCGTGCGGTTAAAACCACTACAACTTCAGCACGAGCTCAAAATACAGCTGATCCATCTGATTCAATATCGGATGAAAAAGAACCTCCGGCTGTTATATCTTCTTCCCAGTTTGATCGCAGTTCCGACAGAGATCCCCTCAAATCTGAGGAGCGACCTCAACCGTTGTATACACGACGAGCTTTCATCCGTTCTGCTGTGGGGGTTGGTCTCGCCGTGACTCTTGGACCTACTTTTATATCCTGGGTAGGACGAAATCTCAAGATCGATAATAGTATTGATAGCATGCTGGAGAACGATCCTAACCGTATGGTTCCTCTGCCACAACCGCTGTCTGCCTCTTCACCTCCCATTGGAGGCGGAGCTGAAGGTCATTTCCGCGTATATACGGTTACGCCCATACCGTCCTTCTCCAATGCTAACTGGTCTTTTCGAATTGATGGGTTGGTTGAACGGGCACAGGTATGGAACTGGGAACAATTCGTGAAGCTCGCTCGTACCGTACAGGTTAGTGATTTCCACTGTGTAACGGGCTGGTCTGTATATAAGAATACCTGGGAAGGCATTTCTCTTGCACAGCTTTTGAAACAAGCCGGGGTCAAACCGGAAGCTCACAGTGTGAAGTTTTATTCCGGTGATGGTGTATATACAGATGCGATTACGATGGATCAAGCACAAATGGAAGATATTATGGTCGCTGTCATGCATGATGGCAAACCCATCCCGGCTGATCTTGGCGGTCCGGTACGGCTCGTCATTCCTCAGATGTATGCCTATAAATCAGTAAAATGGTTAAATCGCATTGAACTCATCGACAGCGAACATATAGGTTACTGGGAAGAGCGAGGGTATGATAAGGATGCATGGCTTACAGGCGCATCTCAACGTATCCCTAACAATTTAAGTGGATAAGATTGATGAGCGTTCATTCGTTGTATCAAATAATTCAATAAACAGCAAAAGCCCCCGATCACATATTCGTGTCTTCGGGGGCTTTATTATATGAGCTCTTCTGTTAATTCATCCTTTAACCCTAGGGATTCAAAAGACGTACAAGTTCGTCCTCATCCTCAATCGTTGGAATACCGAGATCATGGGCTTTGGTTAGTTTACTACCTGCCTTCTCTCCGGCAATAACCAGATCTGTCTTTTTCGACACACTGCCAGTCACCTTCGCTCCGAGCGCTTCCAGTCTTTGCGTCGCCTCTTCCCGCGTCAATTGGTGCAGCGTTCCGGTCAAGACGACCGTTTTACCACTGAAAAAGGAATCTTCCACAACAGCAACGGCTGGCGCCTCAGGTGCCTGAGCTTTCACACCCAAGTTGAGCATCTTCTCAATTGCAGCCTGTGTAAACGGATCTGCAAAGAAAGTTACGATGCTCTCCGCCACAATACCACCGACGTCAGGTAGTTCAACCAATTCTTCTACGGTTGCATTCATAATGGCGTGCAGATCTCGGTAATGATCAGCCAGCATGCGCGTTGTAGATTTACCTGTGTTCGGAATACCCAGTGAGTATAAGAAGGAAGCCAAGTCTCTATCTTTACTAAGCTCAAGCGCAGCGATAAGGTTGTTCGCTTTCTTTTCCCCAAACCGCTCCAGCTTCACCAGATCATCAAACTGTAACGTATACAGGTCAGCAGGCTCACGTACATTCAATTCATCATACAGCTGAATCGCCGTTTTCTCACTAAACGTCTCGATGTCCATGGCATCACGGGAAGCAAAATGGGATATACGTGCCACCGTCTGCGGTTTGCATGCCAGTCTGTTGTTACAGAACAGGTGTGCCCCACGTTGCTCCAGCGGGAATCCACATGCCGGACACTGCTCAGGGAAGATGATCTCCTCGCCATCACTTTCCTCTGTCACTTTACCCAGAATTTCAGGAATGACGTCGTTGGAGCGGCGAATAAAGACCCTTGTGCCCAGAGCGAACTTCAGATTTTTGCGCTCAATATCGCCGACATTGTTCAGCGTACAGTTCTGTACCGTTACCCCGGCAAGTTCAACCGGTTCTACGCGTGCCAGCGGAGTTACTTTGCCAGTACGGCCCACATTCCATACCACAGCGTTAAGAACTGTCGTGGTCTCTTCTGCCTCGAATTTATATGCCACCGCCCAGCGAGGGAATTTATCGGTATAACCCAACACCTCACGGGTGCGCATGTCCGTAATTTTGATAACAGCTCCATCGATCAGATAGTCCAACTGACCCCGGTTCTCCTGAATGGCGGCCAGTTGCTCCATTACATCATCAAACTCATGGAAATAAGTAATCGATGGATTAACTTTGAAGCGGTTCTCACGCAGGAAATCCATCATCTGCTGATGATTGGCAAACTGAATGTCATCCGAATAACCTACGTTATAAAAGTAAGCATTCAGCCGACGCTCAGCCGTCGCTTTCGGATTCAAGTTACGCAGCGCTCCTGCTGCTGCATTCCGCGCATTCTTGAGTGGCTCTGCTGCCGTCTCATTGTATCGGTCCAAGACAGACAGATTCATGATGCCTTCACCCTGTACTTCAATTGTACCGCTTGTATAAGGAATTTTGAGCGGAACGGAGCGGATTGTTCTCACCTGTGCCAAAATCCCTTCGCCTACAGTACCGTTACCACGAGTAGAGGCTTGCACCAACTCACCGTTGGTGTACGTCAGGTTCAGCGTCAATCCGTCAAACTTCAACTCAATGACATAACCTGGTTCCGGTAAAGGGGTATCCGGATTTTTACTGTTATAGTCGTTAATCAGTTTCAGTACACGGGTATTCCAGCTGCGCAACTGCTCAATATTCTGCGCTTTGTCCAGACTCCATAATGAGGATAAATGGCGATGTGGGGTAAACCCCTTGAGCAGTTCGCCGCCCACACGCTGTGTTGGAGAATCAGGCAGAACCATGCCGCTTTCCTGTTCCAGCGTAACCAGTTCATCGTACAGAAGATCATACTCCTTATCGCTGATCTGTGGCTGATCCATCGTGTAGTACTGATAATTATGCTGGTTCAGCTCGGTAACGAGTTGCTCCATCCGGTGCATCGGGTCCATACAGGGCCATCCCTCCGTTAATTTGATCTATATATGTAGAACGAACACTCCTATTGCACGTGAACTCCGATAACAGAATAATTTCCGATCGCTGTTATCCCCGGATTTCTTTTATTCATTTTAAAAGGTAGAAATCCAGGGATAAAGGCGAACGCCTTGCTTCTTCAAGTTATTTCTGTTCTCTCCGTTATCGTGCAAAAGGAAGTTTCGTTCTTATTCCACTTTCGTAATAGGGGCAAAGCCGGCAAGCAAACGTTTAACACCAACCGGAGCCGGGAAGGCAATCTGCAGTTCGGTATCATTACCTGTCCCTTTTACTGCAACAATCGTGCCTGTCCCCCATTTGCCATGCTGCACTTTGTCCCCTGCCTTGAATCCTGCTTCACCATTAGAAGCCACCGGCTTGGAAGCAGATGATGGCGTAGAGTATGTTGGGCGAGAAGTACTCGTGGTCACACGCGAAGTTGACGTGGATGAGGTAGCAGATGAACCACTCTTGCTTTGGTGATCAAAGAGCTTGGTGCCACCACCAAAGTTACTTCCTCCACTAGAACCTAGCCCACGTCCACCATATGAGCCGCCTCCGCTACTTCCGCGGCGGTAACGATCACGAGCCATGGAAGTGTCTTCCTTCAGCTCATCCGGAATTTCGTCCAGGAAGCGGGAAGGCGGATTCGCTGTGGTACGTCCAAACAAGGTACGCATCTGGGCACACGACAGGAAAAGTTGCTCTTCTGCACGAGTAATCCCCACATAAGCAAGTCGGCGTTCTTCCTCCAACTCTTCATTATCCATAAAGGCTCGGCTGTGAGGGAAGACGCCTTCCTCCATACCCACGATAAAGACCACCGGGAACTCCAGACCTTTGGCGCTGTGCATGGTCATCAGGGTAACAGCATCGCTCTGGTCCTCTTCATCATCGTTCATGCTATCGATGTCAGCAATCAATGCAAGATCAGTGAGGAACGATACGAGCGTTTTGTCTTCATTATTTTTCTCAAATTCCATCGTTACCGACAGGAACTCTTCAATGTTCTCCAGCCGTGCACGGGATTCGAGTGTGTTTTCATTTTGCATCTCAAGACGGTATTGGCTCATCTCAAGAATCTTCTCGGTTAATTCAGTTACAGACAGATATTCTACCATCTGATGCAACGCAGCGATCATGTCATAGAACTCCACGAGCGCATTACGCGTACGGCCAGCAAAACCAAGATCATCCACGACCTGCAGTACTCGGAAAATGGAAATTCCACGCTCTCCTGCCGCAGCCGCAAGCTTCGCTACCGTTGTATCACCGATGCTACGCTTCGGTACATTAATGATCCGAGTGAGACTGATATCATCGTCGGGGTTAGATAACAGGCGCAGATACGCCAGAATGTCCTTGATCTCTTTACGATCATAGAACTTGATGCCGCCGACAATCTGATACGGAATATCAGACTTGATCAAAATTTCCTCTATAACCCGGGACTGGGCGTTAGTACGGTACAAAATGGCATGGTTCTGATAGGATTTGCCGTTCTTCACATTTTTACTAATCTCAGAGGTAACAAAATACCCCTCATCATGTTCGGAATCCGCACGGTATACCTTGATCTTCGAACCACCCTCTTTGTCCGTCCACAGTTTCTTCGGTTTACGCCCTGTATTCAGGCCGATCACTTCATTCGCTGCATTCAGGATATTGGAAGTTGAACGATAGTTCTGCTCCAGCAAAATCGTGTTTGCTTCTGGATAGTCTTTCTCAAAGTTCAGGATATTGCTGATATCCGCCCCGCGCCAGCGATAGATCGATTGGTCACTATCCCCTACAACGCAGATGCGGTGGTGGCTGTCAGCGAGCATGCGGCACAGCATGTACTGTGCACGGTTCGTATCCTGATACTCGTCCACGTGAATGTACTGGAATTTCTTTTGGTAAAAGTCGAGGACTTCAGGTACTTCCTTGAACAGTTGAATAGTCTGCATAATGAGATCATCAAAATCAAGTGAGTTGTTGGCTCTTAACCGTTTCTGGTACATCTTATATATCTTCGCTACAATACCCTCGAAATAGTCTCCTGCCTGCTTCTCATATTGCTCCGGACTGATCAGTTCATTCTTGGCCGTGCTCATCATCGATTGAACTGCTTTGGGCTCGAATTTCTTGGTATCGATATTCTGGTCTTTCATACAGCTGCGAATTACAGATAATTGGTCCGATGAATCCAAAATACTGAAGTTGGAGGTAAAGCCAATACGTTCAATATCACGACGCAGAATTCGCACACACATGGAGTGGAACGTGGATACCCAAATGTCGCGGCCTTGGGAGCCACCAACCAGTTGGGATACACGGTCTTGCATCTCACGAGCGGCTTTGTTCGTAAATGTAATCGCTAAAATGCCCCACGGGGGCGCTTTCCGTGTTGCAATGAGGTAGGCAATCCGGTGTGTCAGCACCCGGGTTTTGCCGGAGCCCGCTCCCGCCATAATCAGCAGTGGGCCATCCGTCGCCTCGACGGCTTGCCGTTGGGGGGTGTTAAGCCGTGCAACGGCATCATGTATATTTACAGGTTGCATGCATGCATGCTCCTTTCGTTGGTTGGTCGGTATAAGTGAGCTATCGTTTACACTCGTCACTACGATGACAGAATAATCTTCCGATCGCTGTTATTCCCGGATTTTTCGATCTACTTTTCAAAGGTGAAAATCCGGGAATAAAGGCGCACGCTCCGCTTCTCCAGCTTATTTCTGTCCTCTTCGTTCTCGTGTAAAAATAGTTTAACTTATAATTAAGGGTAGTTGAAATCACAAGAGAGAACACTTCGTTTCTTCAGATTGCTTCTGCATTCTCCGTTTCTGTGTAAACATAGTTCCTCTATACGAATTGTTGGTAAGAGGTGAAAATCCGGGAATAAAGGCGAACGCATCGCTTCGTCAGCTTACTTCTCTCCTCTTCGTTCTCGTGTAAACGACATACGCTCATATAACTTCTTTAATTAGTAAGGGCAAAGTTCTATTTTAACAGATCATAAGGGGAAAATGGGGGAATGGTAAACTAAACCGATTAAATGGTACCTTTTACAGCCAACACCGTCTCAAGTGCCTTATTCAAATCGCTGTACACAATGTTGCCTACCACGATGGTATCTGCCACCTGGGCAGCTTGCGTGGCTTTCTCCGGATCATCAATTCCGCCGCCGTAGATGAGGTGTGCCCGCTCCAATTGTCTGTGTGTCTCACCAACAAGTTCCATATCTCCGAACGTTCCGCTGTACTCCATATATACAATGGGAAGATTGAGCAGACGCTCCGCAGCCTGGGCATATGCCACCGCAGCTCCTGTCGTCAGATCCGTATCTGCACCAGTCAACCGCGCTACCGTGGAGTTTGCATTAAGCACAATATAACCCTCGGCAATCAGCAGATCCCAAGGGATAAGATAACCATAACGCTCTATGGCTTGCTGGTGGTGCCCAATCATCCATTTGCTGTCCGTTGCATTCAGGACCATTGGGATCAGATATCCATCAAAGCCGGGAACAACAGCCTCCAGATCAGATACTTCAAGCACACATGGCAACTCATAACGACGCACACGGGACATCAGGTCTACCGTATTATCATAAGTAATTCCGGAAGATCCGCCGACGATAATCGCATCGGTCCCCGACATGCAGACCAGATCGAGTTCTTCGTCCGTAATCTCCCTGTCCGGGTCAAGCTTAAACACATGTCTCCACTGCTTAATCATTTCTATCAACGAACATTCCTCCAGAGGTTCTTCTGCATCCTAGAAAGCTTGTAAACTAAGTCTAAGTCAGCAGACAGTGAGTGTCAATGTTCGTATAAAAAGGGGAACAGAAAAACATTAATTTTTACGGTTTCCAGGCAAAACGTGTATTCATCTCATCCAACTCCTGCTCCGTCAGCACGTCCGAGTACACCCCGTACACGCCCCATTTCTCATAGTTAGCCACCTGTTCAGTGTCATTGATAGTATGCACGTAGGTGACTGAGCCTGCACTATTCAGCTTGGCGACAAAATTCTGGTTTACTTTATATTCCGGCATAGTCACAGCATCAATATCATTTTTTTGCACAAAATCAACAACCTGAGCTTCTGTATCCTGTGTGGCATATAACGTATAGATAATGGAAGGGAATGCATAGACTTCTTTCACCGTTTCAAGCATCGGTTCGTTATAGATCTGTACAACCACCCGGTCCAGCACGGATGGATCATGTTCTTTGGCTGCATCCACGAGGGATCTTAACACCTGCTGTATATCCTCATCCTTCTGTTCCTTGGTGTCGGTTACGATATACATATCCGGGTACTGAGCCAGTACATCTATAATGCCATCGGCATCCATGGGTTGGTACATGCCCAAGATTGGCGTATCCATGAATTCATCATGTGTCAACGCTCCGGCCTGTTTTTCCTCGGGAAGCTCTTGGTCCTGTCCTAGCATTTTACTCATATTAGCGGTCCACTCATGTCTGGCTACGGCTTTGCGATCCGATGTCAGCATAAAGTCGATCTCAAAAACACGTGTGCCTTTCTCGTAATTGGCAATCATCGCTTCATAGGCGTTTGTATATGGTTGATCACGAATACTGCCCATCGCATGGGCGATTAATCTATAAGCGGTAAATCCGTCCCGTTGTTCCTCACTCTCGCTTTCATAGGCGAAAAAGAGTGTGCCCACGGTAACGATCAGTAGTATTAACACGGCGGCAATGCGTTTCATATCACATTCACATCCTCAGTACCTTTTTGATAGCTAACTACCCGAATTGATGAGGTATAAAACAAAATAGCCGCCCGAGGCGGCTGTTAAATGGTGGATAGACTGTGGGAATAAAGTAAGGTCCATCGACATGCTCAGTCCTTTTGTAGTACACTCAACTCTTTCAAAAATGCAATCAGCGCCTCACGCCAAGGTCTCAGAGGTTCCAAACCGTTCGTTCGAATCGCCAGATGATCCATCACCGAGTATGCAGGACGAGGGGCTGGCCGCGGAAACTGATCGGTTGTGCATGGCGTAAGTTCGGCTGTCGGCTCGAACCCACTCTGTTTACCGGCTTCCTCTCTTATTGCCTGTGCAAACTCGTACCATGTGCAAGTTCCTGAATTGGAGGCATGATAGATGCCATACTTTTCACTCGTAGAAAGGGTATGAATGAATCGGGCAAGATCCACCGTATAGGTAGGCGAACCTTGTTGGTCATGAACAACTTGCAATTGTGGACGTTTCGCCATAAGTTCCAGCATGGTTTTGACAAAATTACTGCCATACACGCCAAACACCCATGATGTTCGGATGATAAACCATTGCGTGCACAAACTTTGAACCAGCCGTTCCCCAGCAAGCTTCGACTTGCCATAAACACTCTGCGGATTCGTTACATCGTATTCTCGATATGGTGTACTACCACTCCCATCAAATACATAATCCGTACTGATATATACCAGCTTTGCTTTCACACTCTCGGCGGCAACCGCAATATTTCTAGTACCTGATGCATTGATTTCGTATGCTGTATCCTCATCTACCTCAGCCTGATCGACCGCTGTGTAAGCAGCGCAGTGAATTATGATGTGGGGTCGGAAGGTCTTAATCATATCTGTGCACTGCTGTTGATCGGTAATATCCATCTGGTTTTTGTCACAGGCCAATACCTGATGACCCTCTGCTTCGAAGGTCTTCACTACATCATAACCCAGCTGTCCCGCCGCGCCAGTCACCATAACTCTATAGTTCATTTGGACGAATCACCCATCCGCTTGCCATACTGAAGCTGAACATAGTCCTGATACGTGCCTGATTGAATTCTCGTCCACCAATCTTGATGTTTCAGATACCATTGGATCGTCTCCTTGATCCCTGTCTCAAAATTGTGTGCAGGTTGCCAGCCGAGCTCTGTACGTATCTTGGTAGGATCTATACCGTAACGTCGGTCATGACCCAACCGATCCTGTACATATTGAATCAAACTCGCTGGCTTACCCAGTTGCTCCAATACGCTCTCCACAATGTATATATTAGTACGTTCATTACTACCTCCAATGTTGTATACCTCTCCAGATTGTCCATTATGAATCACCAAATCAATCGCGCTGCAGTGATCCTCGACATAAAGCCAGTCGCGAATATTGAGCCCGTCACCATATACTGGAATGGCTTCATCATTTAATGCACGGGATATAATCAGCGGAATCAGTTTCTCCGGGAACTGAAAAGGTCCGTAGTTATTAGAGCAACGTGTAATATTTACAGGAAGTCCAAACGTTTCATGATAGGCTCTTACGAGCAGATCCCCGCCAGCTTTACTTGCAGAGTAAGGACTGTTAGGCATCAGAGGGGTTTCTTCAGTAAATAAACCTGTTGCACCTAGTGATCCATATACCTCATCTGTCGATACCTGAACAAATTTGGTGACTTGATATTTCTTTGCCGCATCCAATAGAACCTGAGTACCCATCACATTGGTACGCACAAAGATATCCGGGGACAGAATACTTCGATCCACATGAGACTCGGCAGCGAAATTCACAACCACATCAATGCCTTGGGAAAAAACAGCTTCCATCTGCTGTACATCTGCAATATCTGCTTTGATGAAGGTATATTGGGGATTGGACTCTACTGTATGCAAGTTCTCCAAGTTCCCCGCATACGTTAATGCATCCACATTGATAATCTCATAACTCGGATGTTCACGAAGCATATATAATACAAAGTTGCTGCCGATAAATCCGGCCCCACCCGTAACCAGTAGTTTCATGCTGTCTCTCTCCCTCTGCCTCCAGATACAGAAGTATCTGAAAAGTCTGATTAATTAGTCGAAGTTCAGTTCAGCATCTTTCAGTAAAGGATGCTTCTGATCCTTCTCCGATAATATAGGTTTCGTCACAGGCCAATCAATGGCGAGCGCAGGATCGTTCCACAGAATTCCACGGTCATGTTCAGGCGAATAATAGGCGTCTACCTTATAAGTTACCTGGGAATGAGGCACCAAGGTGCAGAAACCATGAGCAAATCCTTGAGGAACAAGCAGTTGCCGCTGGTTGTACTCACTTAGAATGACACTTTTCCATTGGCCAAAGGTAGGGGATGACGTGCGGACATCCACAATCACATCATATATAGCCCCTGATATAACCCTCACCAATTTAGTCTGTGCTTTGGGCTGGAGCTGGTAATGAAGCCCACGGAGAACACCCGCTTCAGCCGATAAGGATTGATTGTCCTGAATAAAGACGTGCTGTATTCCCTGTTCATGCAGAACCTGCTCATTATAACTCTCCATAAAATATCCACGGTGATCACCATAAACCTTGGGTTCCAAGATGGCAGCGCCATCCATAAACAGCGGAAGTACCTTCATGACATCCCTCCGTTTTGCTGTTAACATCATTTCTTCATATTGACTATGTATATGTAAAGTGTCGGGTAAGTGTTTGTTCATTGGCCTGTATAACCCTCATATTTACTCTTCCATAAAATAAATTAAAGTCCAGCCGCGATATCATTCTTCGGCTGGACTTCAAGGGCATGCGGAAAACCATTTATTGATCCTTTACGACCTGTTCCAAATACTTTAAGAGATCTGTCCGTAGATCCGGGCGCTGCAACGCGTAGTGAATCGATGTCTCAATAAAGCCCAACTTCTCACCAACATCATGGCGTAGTCCGTCAAAATGATATGCGAGAATCTGCCGCTGTTCATTCAATCGGGACAAGGCATCCGTGAGCTGAATTTCGCCCCCAACGCCAGCCGATTGTTGACCTAGGATCTCGAAGATATCTGGTGTAAGAATATAACGTCCCATAATAGCAAGGTTGGAAGGGGAATCTTCAGTCTTTGGTTTCTCAATTAAGCGGCGCGCGCGAAAGACACGATCATCGGTAGGAGTCAGCAATTCTCCGTCTACAATCCCGTAGCGGGATACCTCGCTCCAATCAACAGGCTGTACACCAACGATCGGAGATTGCAGTTCATCGTAGACATCGATCATCTGCTTCAGGCAGGGATGGTCGGCTTCCACAATGTCATCCCCTAACAGGACGGCAAAAGGCTCGTTGCCGATAAACTTGCGGGCGCACCAGATGGCGTGACCAAGTCCCTTCGGTTCCTTTTGACGGATATAATGGATATCTGCCATCTCGGAGGGTTTGCGTACTTCGTTAAGCAAGTCCCACTTCTGTTTGTCCGCCAGATTCTGCTCCAGCTCGAATGAATAGTCGAAGTGATCTTCAATAGCCCGCTTCCCTTTACCTGTCACAATAATGATATCTTCAATGCCTGAAGCTACGGCTTCTTCAATAATATACTGGATCGTTGGCTTGTCCACGATGGGCAGCATTTCCTTAGGCATCGCCTTGGTGGCAGGCAGAAACCGGGTACCCAGCCCTGCAGCTGGAATAATCGCTTTGCGAATACGCACACGAACCCACTCCTTTTGCTAGATAAGTTGAACTAAAGATTATTTACACTGACACTACGATGACAGAACAACCTTCCAATCGCTGTTACCCCCAGATTTTTTCATTCCCTTTTTTAAAGGGGAAAATCCGGGGATAGCGTATGCTTCCGATGCAGCTTTCTTTCAGAAAGCTTTTAGGCGAACGCTTCGCTTTTTCAGGTTATTTCTGTCCTCTCCGTTATCATGTAAATGATTAGTCCATCTTGTATAGATTCATATATTTAATGCTTCTTATTGCTAGGATGCTTGGACTCCATTATACCATTAACAATTCGCGGATATCCTGTTCGGATAAGGTCGTCGATCCCCCGTCTCCCGGTTCAATTACTTCGGCAATCAAGTCCTTCTTCCGCTGCTGGAGCTCCAAAATCTTCTCTTCGATTGTACCTTCGGTAACTAAACGAATGACTTGCACCACTTGTTTCTGTCCCATGCGATGGGCACGGCCAATGGCTTGTTCTTCCACCGCGGGATTCCACCACAGATCATATAATATAACGGTATCTGCACCCGTTAAGTTTAGCCCTGTTCCTCCAGCCTTCAGGGAAATCAGGAACAGTTCAGCTTCGCCCTCATTAAATCTGCGGCACATCTCAACACGGCTCTGTGCAGGGGTCTGACCATCCAAGTAGAACAGATTTCTTCCCTGTGCTGCGAGCGTCTGCCGAATCAGGTTCAACATACTCGCAAATTGGGAGAAGATAAGAATACGTTTGCCCGCAGCCAAACAATCCTCGACCGTTTCGAGCAACTGTTCCATTTTCCCGGAATCGCCTTGATACCCTTCGACAAAGAGGGCCGGATGACAACACAACTGACGCAAGCGCGTGATGCCAGCCAAAATTTTGATACGATTCTTCTGGAATCCGTTATCCTCCATGTCCTTCGATGCTTCATCCTGAAGCTGGGAGAGGTATGCGGCGTACAGTTTCTTCTGTTCAACCGTGAGCTCTGAGCGCTGTACTGTTTCAATTCGATCAGGTAATTCTTCCAGCACATCCTTCTTCAAGCGGCGCAGAATAAACGGACGCACCATCCGCGAGATCCGTTCCGGAGGAAGGTCGCGGAATCTTCTGTAACTTGGAAACAACCCTGGGAATACGGCTTCAAAAATAGACCATAATTCATCCAGCGAGTTCTCTACAGGCGTTCCTGTGAGTGCAAAACGACGCGGCGCCTGAATTTGTTTCACTGCCTGCGCGGTCTGGGAAGAAGCATTTTTGATTGCCTGAGCTTCATCCAGAATGAGCGTATGGAAGGTTCGGCCCAGGTAGGTGTCCAAATCCCGTCGCAACAGAGGATACGACGTCACAATTACATCTGCCTCATCCATGCCAGAAAGCATATTGGCTCGCTCTTCTTTCTGACCTGCGGCAATCAGTACGTTCAGATGCGGGGCGAACCGCGCAAACTCATTAGCCCAGTTGTAAGTCAGCGAGGCAGGCGCAACGACGAGTACCGGGGGATGAATAACCCTCGTTCGGATTGTCAGTCCATCCTGCTGCATCGTGGACCATAAGCTATCCGTATTCTCTGAACCCATCTTATCCAATGGGAGCCCAGTTTCGGGATCGATGTCGGAAGTCGCCAACGTTTCACTGCCTCGTAATGCTCCGCTCTCCCGGTATTTATCAACGCCCGTATGTTCCATATTGTACTCGGGCTTCTCCTGAAGCACTGCTGTGATATAGGCGATACTTTGCAACGTTTTGCCAAGTCCCATATCATCCGCCAGAATGCCGCCAAAACGATAATAAGCGAGGGTACGCAGCCACTGGTATCCGCTATTCTGATAATCCCGCAGGATGGGGGTCAGAGATCCCGGCAATGCAAAATCCATCCGTTCGGGATCACGCAGATCATCAAGGAAACGTTTAAGGGAGCCTCCCCACTTCACATGACCGGAGACTTCATCCCTGCCCGGCAATTGCAACGCCCGAACAGCTGGCAGCCGGATATGGCTGCTCTTGATGTCACCTGCTCCCAGTCCGAGTGAATCGGCCATGTGAGCGAAGCTATCTGCACCTTCATTTTCAAGTGAGAGAAAGACACCGCTCTTGAGACGGAAATATGGTTTCTTTTCCACAATGCGACGCATGAGTTCCTGAAGCTCCTGCTCGTCCACACCTTCCATCTCGAATGAAATCTCCAGCCAGTCCAATCCTCTTCCCAAATCTGCTCGTACTTTCGGCGGTGTTGGATAGGATTGCACCATCGCCTTCACGGCGTTCGGCATGTAGATGTCTACCTGTTTCTCAAGTTCAGGCACCAGATGATACATGACATCATAGATGGCATCTTCCCGTTCACTAGCCCAGACACTACCATCCCTTTCGAGAAAGGATCGATCAAGCCGTTCAATCAGATTCCGCTCTTTGTATCGGTCACGCACCAAAATAACCTTTTTTTCTTCTTCGTCTATTAAATACTCTGCAAGCGGATTAATAACCATGACCTCATAGTCGAATTCCAGACGCGCTGTAATACGTTCACGATAGAAGTCAATGTACAGCTTCGGTGAAAGTTCCGGTTCCGCGATCTGTTCACGCACCTGCGAATCAATGGACAAATGCCCAAGCGTACGCAGTTCTGGCACGACATGCTGTACAAACTCATCCACCTGCTGAGTCGAAATATCAATGCTTTCCTTGATTCCATATGAAGTGAGTGCCCCACTCAAGTCCTCCAGACTTCGCATCTGCATCGGCTCCAACATATGTAACTGTCCTTCTACCACAGCGGCATCATATGCAGGGAGAAGGATCAGCTCACGCAGTCCGGAAATTTCAAGCTGATATCCTTCATTCGCTCCCTGGGCGATCCGGTAAAATAAAGGAAGTACCCCCTCACCCAGTGTGAGTGGTCCATTGGCAAATCCCGTGCCCTCCATTCGGCTGTCAGCCTGTAGCAGCAATTCCAGCAATGGCTTCCATACGAGCGGAGCAATCAATATATCCCGTCCGTCCGAAGCTCCCAGATAACCGGAAATGGATTCGCGGTATGCCTCTTCACTTTGCCTCATTCGAATGAGCATCGAGAGAATCGCCTGATCCTGCGGATTGAACACATGCATCAGTGGATCATAGTGGAACAGCTTGGTAAATGACATGGGCTCGCCCTTTTCGATGCAGTTCAGGAATTGTTTCACTTTCTGCACCACATACAGACGTTTGTTACCCACTTTCAATTCAAGAGCTAGTTTCCCGCCACCCTTGTGAACTTGTATCAGCTTGAGTATAAACTGAATCTGCAACTCTTCCCGCAAGGAGGATCGGCTGACAGGAGCGGTGTATTTACGGTCATTTCCATGCAGCGTTCTCCGATCCTTGGCAAACATGGACAGAATCTGATCCGCCGTACGGTAAGAAGGTTTATCTGCCGAGCGCCCCCACCCCGAAGATGAGCTTGGACGACCTGCCTGGGCAAAATGAACCGGAGGACGCTTTGGAGCATCATTCAGTTGCTCTCGTTGTGAAGCAGATTGGGGGCGCTCCCACATGCTCTCTTCGACCAGTGTCCCGACCCTGGACTTGGAACCTGAGCTGAAACCAGTTCCTTGGCCTGTAGCAGGTTGAGAAGGCTTCCCAGAGGCAATCGTGGCATTACGCTCCTGCTGCTCACCCCATTCGTGAATAGCCAACAGGACAGCAGCGACATGTTTGCAATAGTCATAATGTCTGCCGTCACCCGGACAACTGCAGCCTGCCACAACCTCACCTGATCCATCTATATCCACCGTCACCTGATAGCGCTCCGATCCACGTACCTGTGCTTCATAATGAAGCTGATCCTCACTAACCACCAGATTGGTCACTCTGCCAGATTGGTTATAATCTTCTCCGCGCTTGAATGCCGTGACCCCGCACAGCAATTTGATATCCATAATTGTGAATGGCGCCACGCTTCTTCGCCTCCTGTGTCATGATGTAAAAAAACCCCAAGAGCTCCTTAAAGCAGAGATTGGGGTTGCTTCATGCTTGATTGTAAATGTTGATGTAAAATACAATCTGTTTATTTCACCAATTGACCACGTGTAACGCCCAGTTGGTTTGTTGCTTTAAGTGTTTTCCAAACTTGTGTACCACTGATCTCGCCGCGCAGTGCACGGTTGTACAGATCAATTACTTCGCGTACCTGCTCCGGTGTCTCTTCCAGGAATTCCACACGGTAACGGGATACACCCAGATCCATAAAGTTGGTCAGATACTCGGCACCCGACTGCTCCACTGCGTTGTATACCGTATTACGGCAACCTTCATCCACACGTACCGGGTGGGACATGCCGATCCGGTCTTGCAGGGATGCACGCTGTTCCTCACAAGGACGGCCACAGTTCGTGAAATCCGTTCCTTCACTCATAAACGTACAATACACACAGTGCTCGGTGTGGAACATCGGCAGATGCTGATGGATAACCACTTCAGTCTGACTTGTACGGGAGTGACCCAGCAAATCAACCATTTGTTGAATGTTCAGGTCATAGGATGGGGTAATCCAGTCACATCCGGCTTCCAGGAACAATTCTACTGCTTTGTGATTGGCGATGTTCAATGAGAAGTCGCCGATCAGTTCCGGGTGCTTCGCATCCGGGTTTTCCATCCGGTGGCGAAGGTAGAAGTACAGTGCGCCTGTATTACGCACCAATACCGCATCCGGCTTCAGACGCAGGATGTTATTATGATATCCGTTCTCCCCAGGCATGTGAATACGCGGTGTTGCCAGCGCGATCTTGCGACCAGCGGCATGTACAGCTTCCACGGCTGCTGGGAACTGCTTGATAAACTCGAAGTCGGCATAGATCATGCCGATCCCCGCTTCAATCGCTGCCTCCACTTGTGGCAGGCTGCGACAGAGCGCGGTCAACTCTGCTTGACCGCGAGCGACTGGCGATGCCGGTTTAACCGAATCGCCGTATACATCTACCGCCCGTTTCACATATACGGGTGGTTTAGGACGTTCGCCCGCGAGTTGTTCTACTGCCTGACGGCGAATGTTATTCAACTCGCGCATCGGGATGATGACGTCACCATGCAGGTTGACGTCCATTCCTTCCAACTGGAATACGGTGCCTCCCAGACGTCCGAACTGCTCTTCGAGCAATTCATGTGTCATTGGACGCTTCTGCGCGATGTCCAGTTCCATCTCGGAATCAATCCGGACGGTTGTGCCCTTCTGTACGTCTGTCCACCACGTGCTAAGCGGCTGCCCTGGGCTGCCGATAACTTTTACTTTTACCGGGAATACGCGGTAAGGCTTCTCGGTCTCGAAGCTTTGACGCAGACGTTTGTCCAACGCAGGGTCATTTGTTTTCCACACTTTGTCGCCAACTTTCACGCGGCGCAGATCTACGTCACTGCGGCCTGGCACAACGTCAACGATCCAGCCCTCTTCGGCTTCGCCTTCGAGTTTTACGCCTTTGCGACGTACATCGTATACCCGTCCGCCTTCTTCCTTCTGAGTCGGGTCTCCAGCGTCAAATACAATCCCGTCTCCACGTTTCACAGGTGCATCCAGCTTCAGGACCACACCATCACGCAACACTTGATCTACACGACCAAGATAGACACCACGGCTTTTCGGGAATGTTCCATCGACCAATTCTTTGTTGTTTGTACCGCTGAGGAAACCATGCGTGAATCCACGGGAGAAGCTTTGCTGCAATTCGCGAACTTCTTCCTTACTTGGCGGTGTGTTATCTCCATCAAAATAACGGTCAATCGCTTTACGATATTTGCTTACTACGTTTGCTACGTATTCTGGCGTTTTGAGACGTCCTTCAATTTTGAAAGAAGTTACTCCTGCTTCGATCAGTTCCGGCATCAGATCAATCGCTGCCAGATCCTTCGGAGACAACAGATAAGCTACATCACCCATCGGTTTGTGCACCCCATCCACCATCAGATCGTATGGAAGACGACAAGCTTGTGCGCACTCTCCACGGTTCGCGGAACGCCCTCCCCACATTTCGGAAGTCAAACATTGCCCCGAGTAGGATACACACAATGCACCGTGAACAAATACTTCCATTGGAAGCTTCGCCTGTTCCCCAATCTTCTGGATCTGCTTCAGGTTGTTCTCCCGTCCCAGAACGACACGTTCCATATCAAACGGCTTCGTAAACTCAACCGCTTCCGGTGACGTAATCGTCATCTGTGTTGAACCGTGAATCGGGAAATCCGGTGAGATCTCGCGAATCATCTTCACCAAACCCAAATCCTGAACAATTACAGCGTCCACACCTGCATCGACACAAGCGTCAATCAGTTCTTTGGCATCCGTCAATTCATTTTCAAAAATCAATATATTAAAGGTCAAAAAACCTTTTACGCCATAACTGTGCAAAAACGCCATAATCTCCGGCAGCTCGTCCATGCGGAAATTGTTCGCTCGTGCCCGTGCATTAAACTTTTCGACTCCGAAGAAAATTGCATCTGCGCCATTAGCTACCGCCGAACGCATACAATCCCAGTCACCAGCAGGTGCCAGAAGTTCAACGTCTTCTCTTCGTATTGTTGCTGTTTTCATGTAGATCCTCCCCATAACCGGCTATCCGCCGGATTTCGTCCCTATATCCTTAAACGCCTGAACATCCTAAGCTTAAAACTGCACCTTATCGGGTACACCTGCATTGTCACGGTATTACAATATCTATCTATTATGTCTGTATTGCCTGAACTCCAAGCTTACAGTCATTCATAATCATCAGATCAGCAGTCATAACTCCTGAACTAGTATAGTGTACCACTTCTGCACCGACTCTTCTACGTTTTCCTGAAAAAACCGTTTACCATTTTCATTTCCATTAAGATTTACACTAGACACTTCGATTGCAGTACCAGTGTAAATATTTTAATTTATCTTATACGGGAAACAAATAAGCCGGAAGGTCTCTGACCCTCCGGCTTGCATCACTATTATTTAATAAAAGTAAATGAGTTCACTGCTTTTTCCAAGGCTGCCGCCTGAACTTCTGTCTTGTTGGCATCATTCAGGCCACTTGTGATCGTATAGGTTGTTCCGTCCTTTTCAAACACGATCTGGCGACCCGCATATGGCACGCCTTTGTCCAGTTCATGATACGTGAAGGAAAATGCAGGCACACCCGCAAACGTCAGCTCCTCACTGCCAAGCAACTTGAAGTTCTTACGGGTTTTGGTGGCTTCTGCATAAGCTTCTCTCAGTTGGCTGACCGTCATCTCGATTGACTTATCTTCGCTAGCCGCAATGGAGAATTCTCCCCCGGTAAAGGTGTACACCACAGGTGAATATTCGAATCGATCACTATACGGCGTCCAGTAACGCGGAATATCTACACTGTAATGATAACGTTTGGACGTACGTGTAAGTGTCTTCGTTTTGTCTGTCAAATAAGGATCTTCATCCAGCTGACCGAAATTATCGGAAACCGTATCAAAATTAATCTCCACACTTTTCATAATCCGTTCAAACCATGCCCGATCTGCAACCTGCTCCTCAGGGAACGTATACTCTGCATAATATCGATACCCATTCTTCTGCAAAAGAACATCAAACTCGGTCTGCCAGCCCCCGCCAAAGTTATAACGGAATTCATTCACCTCGGCAGTCTCTCCCGAGATATCCATCGTATATGAACCAATTGGCTCGTAACTCTCTGGTGTAAATGTCTCACGCATCCACTTATCCAGTTGGCCGCTCCAGTCTTTTACCGTAGTACCTGCCTTCGCCGATGTGACACGCCATTGCAGAAATGCACCATCCTTGGCTTCATAGATCATCTGATTGTTATCCATCGACCAGCCGGCAGGTATCTTCAATTCCATACCATAGTCATCGTTCCATGCGGAGCGCATGCCGTTATCTACGGTGGACAGATCCTTGATCGTTCGATCCGATTCCGCATAGGTTGGCTGGAATGAATTGAGTAGCGCTGCACGTTTGCCCAGATCTTTATAATTCAGGGCTTCGTAATCTGCGAGGTACACATCATATTGACGACCTTCGCTCAGATACTGACGCATCTCCCATAACATTCCGTCTACATCTTTCACGATAATCCGTGCATAAGGCGTTTTGCCTTTCGACACCGCTTCACGATCCAGCACCGTATCTCCCGATTGTTTGGCCTCCTGGACAAGTTGCTGCAACAAATCATCCGCATCCAGAGCCACATCCTGATCGCTGACATACACTTCAAGATAATAACTGTTGTCCGCAGCGCCAAAAGTCATCATGCGCTCCTGCTCACCGGTCTGGAAAACCATAAGGTCTGCCGGGTAGTTAATGGACCAACCGTAAAAACTGTTGCCAATTCTGGTTTTGCCTTCATCCGGATGAATGCCATCCTCATCATCCACCGAATCATCGGTTTGCAACAGACGAATGACCATTTCTCCGGAGCTGGTTGGAGCTAGCGTCGCTCCAATACCGGCAGCAACCGGACGAAGTGGAACCATAAGTACGCCATTCACCATCTTGGGAACGGCACCCATCTCATGTTTTACACCATCCACCCAGGCAATTGAACTGCCAATCGTTAGAGTCACAGTGTGCGGGCCTTCCTTGATTTTGACAACATCATTTTTCTCCAGCCGGATTTCACTGCCAAATGCTTTCTTGAACACACCGACAGGCACCATCGTAACACCCTTGAACTTGTAAGGTTTGGCTATGGCCTGCTTATCGCCGTTAATGTAGGCGCTCGTGCTACCCGCTTTGACACGCAGTTCACTTGTCGTCAAATCAGATGCCCATACAGGCAATGCCGCGCCAATGGTCAGCATCCCGGTTAATACACCTGTGCTTAGCACACGTACCCATGACTTTTTCATTCCGTTCTTTCGTCCTCTCTCCATCCGGGCTGATCGCCGGGCTTTATTGTTCTTCATCTGCAAGGAACGCTTCATCTTCCTCGTCTACGATGTCTGCGCGATCAGCAAGCACCAACGTGCGGGTGACGATATCGCCATCCGATTGCATCAACAGCTTTACCTTTTGTCCAGGCAGATACTTTTTGAGCAACTCATTGATATCCACTACTGAAGAGACACGTGTGCCCGCGACACTGTAAAGGACATCGCCCTCTTTGATTTTGGCTTTCTTGGCTTCAGGAGACAGTACGCCCGTAATCGTTAAGGGATCATCTGTAGGCAGGCCCACAATCGCAGACCAGCTTTCTTCCAGCTGTAGCCCCAGACTTGCACGTTTTATTTTTCCATATTTAAAAAACTGATCGATGATATATTGAACGGTATCCACTGGAATCGAAAATCCCAAACTCTCTACGCCTACCGCAGAGAATTTCATCGAGTTGATACCAACCACCTCACCCTTCAGGTTGACCAGCGGTCCTCCGCTATTTCCTGGGTTAATCGCCGTGTCGGTCTGAATCAACCGGTAGGTCGCCTCAACACCACGATTCAAGCCGCTAATTACCCCTACCGTTGCCGAGTTGCGCAAAGAAAAGGAAATCGGCGTACCCAAGGCAATCACCGTTTCTCCAACAGTGGTTTGTGAAGCTTTGGCGAAGCTCGCCGGTTTGAGTGATTTGGCATTGATTTTGATTAGCGCCAGATCACTTAGTGCATCACTGTATGTTTTCGTAATTTTGTATGTATTGCCATCCGTCGTTACGACAACCGGATTCGTTAATCCGTCGACCACGTGAGCATTCGTTACAATCCATCCGTTCGACCGGATAATGACACCTGTACCATGTGCAAGATTATAACGGTCGTCTGATGTTGCACCGTCCTGCACTTCGGTAGATTTCCCAATAATGCCTACGACCGAAGGAGATACCTTTTCGATCACGCTGGGAATGGCTTCACTTCCCTTGTACGTGTACGTTCCTGATTTGGCATCATATTGTCCACTTCCACCAACTGCCTTGAGCAGATCCTTGGTGTTCACATAGACTTGACCGTCTACCACCTTCGCTTGCATTGCCGCTTTGGATTCAGCTGCACCGGCCGTTGCCGCTACACTAATCGAGAGTACAGCAGCCATCAGTATGGCTATCCCCTTTTTACCCAACACGCTCATATTCTCACCTGACCCTCTCTATACATCCTTCTTGCGCGACTCGACATCGGATTCATTGCTGAATCTATTCTCTCTTTCTCTCATCTGCAATTCCGGTATCCCTCAATGTATCATACAGAATCTGGATATACAATTGTTTTAAGTCCTATTTTAGTAGAGAAGGTAGAATCTTGTTCTATCGCTCGATATAAACGAAAAAAACACCCTCCATGTCTCTCTGGAAAGTGTTCGTCTGTACCTCTTTTGGCTTAAATTACATTTAACGGCATTCCTACTGAGCAAACCAACCCGTTATCATCGCATAGTCTGTCATCAGAAATACCAGTAGGCTGACTACTGCAAATCCGATCGCAAACAGATTTTTCTTCGGTGCCCGAAGAAGCCGGACAACTCCGATGAAAATCAGGATCGTAAATAAGATGACAAAAATATCAAATGCATTAAAATTCGATGTACTCGCCGTGGCAGCTTCTGCAAACAGCATGGATAGACAGACCTCCTTACCATAGTTGAACAGCTAACGCATACCCTAATATCTTCCTCTATGTTATCTGTACCCTGCTTGTAATGCAAGCCCTATCATCCATAAAAATGAAAAAAAGCCAATTTGGCCGAATATTCCTGTAATGCTCGTCATCATGCATATGTAAACACTTTCACGAAATAACCTTAGTCAAAGGAAACACTGTGCATAACTCAAAATGAAAAGCCCTTCTTCTCGGAAGCAGAGCACATCAGATCGTAATCCAACGTCTTTACCTTTTCGAAAAGAAGGGCCACTACTGCCACTTCATATTGATATATCTACTGGTTAGAGAAACTTAGTCCACCAATTGCAGTGCCTTGCTCCGCTCGGTATCCCGCTCCAGAACCGGCTTCAAGTACTTGCCTGTGTAGGAAGCTTCCACTTTGATGATATCCTCAGGGGTTCCGGTTGCAACAATGGTTCCTCCACCACTACCGCCTTCCGGCCCCAGATCAACAACATAGTCTGCTGTTTTGATCACATCCAAGTTATGCTCAATCACCAACACCGATTCCCCGGAATCAACCAGTCGGTGCAATACGTTCAGCAAACGGTCGATATCATCGACATGCAAACCGGTAGTCGGTTCATCGAGGATGTAGATGGTTTTCCCTGTACTGCGGCGATACAGCTCGGAAGCAAGCTTCACCCGCTGGGCTTCACCACCAGACAATGTGGTTGCAGGTTGTCCAAGGTTGATATAACCCAAGCCCACATCCATCAGTGTCTGCATTTTACGATGGATCTTCGGAATGTTCTCAAAGAATTGGGTTGCATCTTCAACCGTCATCTCCAGCACATCGGAAATATTTCTGTTTTTATATTTCACTTCAAGCGTTTCCCGGTTGTATCGTTTGCCTTTGCAGACTTCACAAGGAACATAAACGTCCGGCAAGAAGTGCATCTCGATTTTGATAATACCGTCTCCACGGCAGGCTTCACAACGTCCACCTTTGATATTGAAGCTGAATCGGCCTTTCTTGTATCCACGTACTTTGGCTTCGTTCGTCTGAGCAAACAGATCCCGGATATCATCAAAGACTCCTGTATACGTAGCCGGGTTGGAACGTGGTGTCCGTCCGATTGGCGACTGGTCAATATCGATGACTTTATCGATATGTTCCAGACCGCGAATTTCTTTATGCTGACCCGGACGTACCCGAGCACGGTTCAAATCACGTGCCAGCGTTTTGTACAGGATCTCATTGATTAATGTGGATTTACCAGAACCTGACACACCCGTTACCGCGGTAAATACACCTACAGGAATCTTCACATTCAGATTCTTTAGGTTATTTTCTTTGGCTCCACGTACTTCCAACCAACGGTCTCCTACACTTCTACGTTCTGTACGAATCGGAATGAATTTGCGTCCACTCAGATATTGACCGGTTAAGGAGTTCTCATCATTCATGATCTCCTCCGGTGTACCCTGTGACATGATGGTACCCCCGTGGATACCTGCACCTGGGCCAATATCAATAATATAGTCGGCAGCCATCATCGTATCCTCATCATGTTCAACCACGATCAACGTGTTACCAATGTCGCGCATGTGCGCAAGCGTTGAGATCAGACGGTCATTATCCCGTTGATGCAGACCGATACTTGGCTCATCCAGAATATACAGTACACCCATCAGGCTGGAACCGATCTGTGTAGCCAGTCTGATCCGCTGAGCTTCCCCACCGGACAATGTTCCGGCAGCACGACTCAGTGTAAGGTAATCCAGACCAACATTCACCAGGAAGCCGAGACGGCTGTTGATTTCTTTCAAAATCAGTTTGGCAATCGTCTGCTCTTTCTCCGTCAATTCCAATGTATCAAAGAATCGGCCAGCTTCACCAATGGACAAACTAGTCACATAGGCCATGTTGTGATCATTAATCGTAACCGCAAGACTCTCGCGTTTCAGACGTTGACCTTTACATGTACCACAAGGCTTCGCACTCATGTAACCCTCAATAAATTCACGGATACCTTCAGATGCTGTATCACGATAACGACGCTCCAGGTTATTCACGATACCTTCAAAGGTAACCAGTGCTTCCTTCCGTTGTCCAAAATCATTCTCATAGCGGAAACGGATTTTCTCCGTACCTGTACCCTGCAACAACTTGTTCATCTGCTCAGCTGGCAGATCTTCGACAGGTACATTTTGGGGAATGTTGAAGTGCTCACATACTGACTTCAGGAACTGCGGATAATAGGTGGACGTTCCACCTGTCCAAGCATCAAAAGCACCATCTTCGATGGTCTTAGTCCGATCCGGTACGAGCAGATCAGGGTCAACAATCATTTTGACACCTAACCCATCACAATCCGGGCAAGCACCGAACGGACTGTTAAATGAGAACATCCGTGGTGCAAGCTCTTCAATACTGAATCCACACACCGGGCAGGCAAAGTTGGAACTGAATCGCAGCTCTTCTTCACCCATAATGTCCACCAGGAGTTGTCCACCAGACAGATTTAGTGCTGTTTCAATAGAGTCGGCCAGACGTGCCTGCACATCATCTTTAACGACAATTCGGTCAACAACGACTTCAATGGTATGCTTTTTATTTTTCTCCAATTGAATATCTTCTGACAGGTCACGAAGTTCCCCGTTCACCCGCACACGGACAAAGCCCTGCTTGGACACATCGGCAAATACACTTTTGTGCTCACCCTTACGGCCCGAGATAATGGGTGCCAATATTTGTAGCCGGGTACGCTCTGGGTATTGCATAATACGGTCAACCATTTGTTCTACCGTTTGGGAGCTGATCTCCACGCCATGGTCCGGACAATGTGGATGGCCCACACGTGCAAATAACAAACGCAGGTAATCATAAATTTCGGTGACGGTTCCCACTGTGGAACGCGGGTTACGGCTTGTTGTTTTTTGATCTATTGAAATGGCAGGAGACAATCCTTCGATGGAATCAACATCCGGTTTCTCCATCTGTCCCAGAAACTGCCTTGCGTAAGCTGACAATGATTCTACATAACGCCGCTGTCCTTCGGCATAGATCGTGTCAAAAGCCAGCGAGGACTTGCCTGAGCCACTCAGGCCGGTCAATACCACAAAGCGGTCACGTGGGATGGTAATGTCGATATTTTTCAGGTTATGCGCTCGTGCGCCTTTAATGACAATGTTATCGCTCGCCAATAGTATTCATCCTCTCAGTGTGTTAATCCAAACCTTTATAAAGGCTTTTCGATCCCTCCCAAACCCTCCCTTCCAAGGGAGGGCCCCAGAGGGCGCAGCCCTCTGGACACCCGAAACAAGCGGTGCAACGGTGAGGGGTCGGGTCTTGCTATGTGAAGGGTTGTCGTGTGCCCGCGGCTCCGCATAAGGTTCCGGCTCATTGCCGAAACCTTATGCGACCGCTCTACTGCGAGGTGACGCTCTTGGCTTCGCCACGTTCGCGACAAGGTCGCCATTGCCTTTGGCTCGGCTCCTAGGTCAAGAGCGGGACGCTCTCGGCTTCGCCTTGATCGCGACAGGGTCGCCATTGCCTTTGGCTCGGCTCCAAGGTCAAGAGAGTGACGCTCTCAGCTTCGCCTTGATCGCGACAGGTCGCCATTGCCTTTGGCTCGGCTCCAAGGTCAAGAGCGGGACGCTCTCGGCTTTGCCTTGATCGCGGCAGGTCGCCATTGCCTTTGGCTCGGCTCCAAGGTCAAGAGCGGGACGCTCTCGGCTTCGCCACGTTCGCGACAAGGTCGCCATTGCCTTCGGCTCGGCTCCGAGTTCAACACCGGGGCGCTCTTGACTCTCAGGGGGACACGACTCCCGATTGCTTTCCTATAAACCTTTTAACCAATTTCAACATTTCTATCAGTATAGACCCGAATTCAAGATTTCAACATCTCTTATTATCGGTAGATATAAGCGATTTCCTTACTCAACAAGAGAACGGCCAATTGGCCGTTCTCTTGTTACAGATCCATCTTAACTGGAGCATATGAGTAAGCAGTATCTTATTCAGCGCGAAGTTCCAGCAACGCATCGCGAAGCTCGGCAGCACGCTCAAACTGCAGGTTTTTGGCTGCATCTTTCATCTCTACCTCTAGGCGCTGAATAAGCGCCTGGCGATCTTTCTTCGACATCTTCTCGGCTGCGCCCGTGAGATAGTCTTTCTTGGATTCGGCAACTTTGGTTGCCTCAATCACATCACGCACTTTTTTGCGAATCGTCTGTGGTGTAATTCCATGTTTCTCGTTGTACTCGATCTGGATTGCACGACGACGTTCTGTTTCCTTTATCGCTTTATCCATCGAATCCGTCACTTTGTCACCGTATAGAATAACGCGACCCTCGCTGTTCCGTGCTGCACGACCAATCGTTTGAATCAGTGAGCGTTCGGAACGCAGGAATCCTTCCTTATCGGCATCCAGTATAGCTACGAGGGATACTTCGGGCAGATCGAGACCTTCCCGGAGCAAGTTGATTCCGATTAGAACATGGAAAACGCCCAACCTTAAATCACGTAAAATCGCCATCCGTTCCAATGTTTTGATCTCGGAGTGCAGATAACGAACCTTAATTCCAACTTCCTTCAGATAATCCGTCAGATCCTCGGACATCTTCTTCGTTAATGTTGTAATCAACACACGCTCGTCTTTGGCAATCCGGTCGTTAATCTCACCGATCAAGTCATCGATCTGTCCCTTCGTTGGACGCAGTTCAATGATTGGATCAAGCAGTCCGGTTGGACGGATAATCTGTTGCACCATCGTATCGGTATGCTCAATCTCATAAGGGCCCGGTGTGGCCGATACATATATAATCTGATCCATCTTGCCTTCGAACTCTTCGAATTTGAGCGGACGATTATCCAGCGCCGACGGCAGTCGGAAACCATGTTCAACCAATACTGTCTTCCGCGCTTGGTCACCATTGTACATCGCACGGATCTGTGGCAGAGTCACGTGAGACTCATCAACCACGATCAACATGTCATCCGGGAAGTAATCCATCAGTGTATACGGGGTATCGCCGCGTTCGCGGAAAGTCAGTGGACCGGAATAGTTCTCAATCCCCGAACAGAATCCAACTTCCTTCATCATCTCGATATCATACCGTGTGCGCTGCTCCAGTCGCTGAGCCTCCAGCAGTTTCCCCTGTTCACGCAACACTTCTAGACGCTCCTCCAGTTCACGCTCAATGTTCACCAGCGCAACCTTCATCGTCTCTTCTTGCGTTACGAAGTGAGACGCCGGGAAGATGGCAATATGTTCACGTTCGCCAATGAGCTCTCCGGTTAACACATCAATCTCCGTAATTTTCTCGATCTCATCACCAAACAACTCAACCCGAATTGCATGTTCGCCCTTGGAGGCAGGGAAAATCTCAACAACATCCCCACGAACACGGAACGTACCCCGCACAAAGTTAATATCGTTCCGCTGATACTGGATCTCTACCAGACGAGACAAAATCTGATTACGCGGTTTCTCCATGCCTACCCGAAGTGACAGCAACATGCTTGAATACGAGTGCGGTGAACCCAAACCATAAATGCAGGAAACACTCGCTACAATGATGACGTCCCTGCGCTCAAACAACGAACTCGTCGCTGCGTGCCGCAGTTTGTCGATCTCTTCATTAATACTTGAATCCTTCTCGATATACGTATCGGAGGACGGGATATATGCTTCTGGCTGAAAATAATCGTAATAACTGACGAAATACTCAACCATGTTATTAGGGAAAAAATCTTTGAACTCACTTGCAAGCTGCGCTGCCAACGTTTTGTTGTGTGCAATAATCAGCGTCGGACGTTGCAGTTGGGCTATCGTCTGGGCTATCGTAAACGTCTTACCCGTACCCGTTGCACCCAGCAGTGTCTGGTACCTCTTCCCCTCCTGAACACCCTTCACCAATTCTTTAATGGCTGCAGGCTGATCACCTTGGGGAGAAAACTCTGACTCGATTTCGAACGTTTTGTCGCTCATTATAATATCGCTCATTGCCGTATCTCACCCTATCGTCTAAAATAATAGTCACTATATATTGTCGAAGTTCCCCGAATTTTCATATGGGAAAACTTATAGTAATAGGAATATTTGTTCCCGTTTAATTATACCTCGTTCGTTTTAGTGATGCAAACGTGAAATGAAGATAGGAGTGGGTTAATTTATGGATATTGCGACACTTATCGGTATTATTGCCGGAATTGCCGCAGTCATTAGCGGTTTTTTGTGGGAAGGCGGCCAATTGTCCGGTCTCCTGCAAAAAACGGCTGCTTTAATTGTATTCGGTGGAACGATTGCTGCTGTGGTTGCCAGTTTCCCGGCGCATCGCCTTCGTACGATTCCAGCTGCCCTGCGTATGGCTTTTGGACGTAACAACAATGAATCAGGCTTATGGGTCGAAGAACTGGTGGAGATGTCTTCAATCGCACGCCGCTCAGGTGTACTTGCATTGGAACGCAAGGTTATGGATCATCCGCATCCATTTTTGCAAGACGGGATTCAGATGGTTGTTGATGGTACAGATCAGGATGTGGTTCGCCAGATCCTGGAGATGGAGATCGACTCGATTGAACAAAAACATGAGGGCTACGCCAAAATATTCGAATCCGCTGGTGGGTACGCTCCAACCATGGGGATCATCGGAACCGTGATGGGACTTATTCAGGTACTTGGCAGTTTGACCGATCCAACCGGACTCGGACCTGCCATTGCTGTTGCCTTTACCGCAACCCTGTATGGGGTCGCCAGTGCCAATCTTATCTTTTTGCCCATTGCCTCCAAGATCAAATCCAGAGGTGCTGATGAAGTGCAGACGATGGAAATGCTTCTCGAAGGTGTACTTGCCATTCAGAACGGTGAGAATCCCCAGCTTGTACGCAAAAGACTGGAGTCCTTCACCCTCACGCATCGTCAGCATATACGCCCCCTAGCAAAGGAGGGATTGGATGAGTCGGCGCAGTAAACGGCGCGGAAAACGTGAAACTATCGATCATCGGGATCGCTGGATGATTACTTATGCCGATCTCATAACCCTGCTTTTGATCTTTTTTGTCATCATGTATGCCATGAGCAATCTGGATTCCGGTAAATATGACGTCGTTACTCAATCATTACAAAATACATTCAATGCGTCCGACTCTATCCTTGAGCTTGGTGAGGGACTCGGTGAGAAACCCGGACAGACGATTACAGAGACTCCGCCATCCGAGGTGCAGGGTGAAGATCCTTCAAAAGGTGAAGGAAACCCTTCCGATACCGGGACTGCAACACCAGATGATGACGAAAAGCCCCTCACAGAACGGGAAGAACAGTTCAGATCACAGGAGCAGGAATTGCAAAATCTGTTCAATGTGATTACCCAATATATCGAGGATAATAAACTGGAAAATCAGATTTTTGTTGCGGACAAGCCACAGGGCCTATCCATTACCCTCAGTGACCGCTTCCTGTTTGATCAGGGCCAGGCCGCTCTAAAGGACGGTGCAGCACCAACGCTCAGTAAACTTGCCAGCCTGTTTCGGGATCTGAATACCGTTGTCAGCATCGAAGGACATACGGACAATATTCCGGTCGGGGCCAACTCCACGTACAAAGACAACTGGGAACTTTCTGGAGAACGCGCACTGTCTGTATTACGATTTTTTCTGGATACAGAGAAGCTTAAGCCGGACGGCTTCCAGTATGCCGGATATGCGGATACACGCCCAACGGGTGACAACACCACAGCGGCCGGAAGACAAAAGAACCGTCGGGTTGAAATAACGGTCCTGCGGCAACTCCAACCTTAATCATCAATATCTCACATAATGCATCATTCCTTTTGCAAAGAAAGCACGCTCTAACTGAATTCAATTCAGCAGAGCGTGCTTTCTTTTATGTCGTATTACCTTATGCCTCTACTCCTGGCTGGCTAGGGCGTAGAATCGCAGAGCCTACGGTCAGTAAAATAGCAGCCATGCCAAACAAAATCAATAGTGGCAATGTGATATCCGACAATGTACCGCCAGCAGAGATCGTTTCCACCGCCTGAATCGCCCATTTCTGTGGTACAAAGTTGGCGAGCTTTTGCATATAATCCGGCATCAACGAGATCGGCCAGAAACAACCACCTATCATGCAGGTTGGCATAATGACAAGTGAATTCAGCATGTTGGCATTTTTGGGATTACGGATTAATCCTGCCACGGTACTTGCGATCCCCATGGAGACCAGCATAAATGCGGCCAAGATGATGAAATGAATGCCAAAAGGAATACCGGCATCATAATGCAGCAACCACCTGCTGACTCCCAAAACCAGAACAATCTGAATCATACCAATGACAAAGCTGCCGAGGAAATTACCAAGCGCAATCTCATATGCACGGACGGGTGCCGTATATACTCTGGCCATCGTACGTTTCCTGCGATCTTCCATTATCACAGCCACTGCACTCGTCAGCAGCCCCATCATAAACATAATCGTAAATCCAGTCACATTGTTCAGGCCTGGCTTGGGATAGATCTGCAGATCGGTGACTTCACCAGCAACCTGATGTTTTCCTATCTCCTGTAAAAGCTGTTCAAATGGCTTATGTGTACTCGATAGTATGTCAGTCTCACTTGAAACAGGACCTGCGGCCACCTTAACAGCTGAAGCAGATTGTAACAATCCGCTTGTCAAACCTTCAACTGCTGCTCGTAGGGTATAGGAACTTTCACTTATACGCAGTTCCACCAATTGAATTTCGGTTGGCTTTCCTTGTAACAGATCCTCCGTATAATGTACCGGAATGATGATGCCAGAACTTCCTTTTTGCTGAGCGATGGCTTCCTTCACTTCTGCTTGGTTGTTCATCGGCTTGAGCAGATACTCCTCTTTGCCAGCAAGTTCATGAATCATCCATGTCCCTGCCACCCCTCCATCCTCATTGACATAGGGAATAACAGTACGTGCACTCTGCTCGCTTCCAAAAAGAGCAACCGCTCCTGTAATCACCAGGCAAGGCAGAAGCAGAAACGTAATGAAGCCCATTTTACGGCCAAGTGTACGTCTAATCATCAACCAGGCGATGTGTAGACTATTCATATCGGTATCCTGCCTTTCTATAGATCAATCCTGAGATGAACAGTAATACAGCGCATACCACGCCTAACATCAGAATGCTATATACAATCTCTCGTACAGGTGCATCCAGCATCATTCTCAGAAAACTTTGGAGCGCCCAGTGGTTAACCGTAAATTCGCTAATCCGTTGTACAAAATCAATCGGAATGGGCGTGAACCCACCGCTAATAAATGTCATTGCAACGATGATACCTTGGATGGTTGCGCTGGCCGATGCCGAGCTTTTGCATACCAATGCCACGATCACGCCAAGGGTCATGGATGCCAATGTGATACATACACAAGTGAGCACAATATACCAAGGATGCGTTCCCCAATCTACACCATAGAACCAATACGTCATAAGTATGATCGTTGTTGCTTGTAAGAAAGCAAGCAGACTATTACCTGCAATTTTGCCAGCGAAAATAACTCCATTGCCTATAGGCGCAGCCTGAAGGCGAATTAACGTTTTGTTATCACGCTCTCCAAAAAGGCTGGTACTTGTTGTCATACCCGAGTACAACATGAACATCGCCAGCATGGAAGCTGCATAGTATTGGGAGGCACTATACGCCGTACCTGTCTTACCGGGATTAGTGACAGCAATAGAGGTGGAATTCGCCGTACCAGACTTCGAAGCAGAGGCCATGGCAGCAGTCACTTCCCGACCGAGCACTTTGGTAATCGCCATATGTCGGTTCCATTCATCCGTAAAACGTGTGAACAAAGTTTCACCCAAGGTATTAAGTGTGTTGTCCTTTCCTCGTATCCACTGTAACCTGGCCTCTTTCCCCGTCATCACGTTTTGCTCAAAATCCGAAGGAATCATTACAGCAAAGTCTAGCTTGCCGGTACGCAGCGAATGGACTGCCTCTTCTTCTGTCGTAAAGTTCTGCACTTGGACCATCTCAGCTACCGCCGGGGAATTCACGAATGTATCCAGTGCTTGATTAACCGTACTTGATCCTCCACCAGATTCAGTATTCAAATGGATGATTCCCACACGTACAGTATCCGGAATAACATCCTCCGCCGTACCCATCGTACTGGAAAGTGCCGTACCCAATATAAAAATCAGTAACAACGGCAAAATGAACAGGTTTAACACTACAGATCGAATCTTAAGAATACGCCTCAATTCAAAGATGCAAATATGCCATATATTCATCTCTTGTTCCCCCTAGTCCCGAAGCGTACGCCCGGTCAGATTGAGGAACAACGTTTCCAGATCCGGCTCTTCGACCTTGAGCGACTGAATGGATACTTCATGTTTGCTGCAAATGAAGAGCAGATCCTGGAGATCCTGCTGTGCCGAAGGCAGCGTAATGGTCAGTGTATTCTCTGAAACGTCTACCATCCGTACGCGGGGGTGAAGTTTCAGTTCTTCTACGACGTCGGCACCGATACCGGAAGTGGAGAGCACTACTTTTTCCTCCGATGCTACCCGTTCTCTCAGCTCTGCTTCAGTCCCACAGGCAATAATTCGCCCCTGATCCATAATCGCAACCCGGTGACTAATCGCCGCCACTTCCTCCATGTAATGACTTGTATATATGATCGTTGAACCCATCTTGTTAAGTGTGCGTACCGATTCAAGAATATGATTCCGAGATTGCGGATCAATGCCAACTGTCGGTTCATCCATGATAATTAGATCCGGGCGATGTGTAATCGCACATGCGATGTTTAACCTGCGTTTCATACCACCAGAGAAGGTCGAGGGGGCATCCTTTGCTTTATCCTGCAACCCTACAAATTCAAGGGACTCCAGCACTCTTTCCTTAAGCAATTTTCCACGCAGTCCATACAGTCGGGCAAAGAAAGTCACATTCTCCGCAGCAGACATGGTTTCGTATAAAGCCAGATCCTGCGGAACGAGTCCGATCTTGCGCTTTACTTCAAGCGGTCGCTCCTTGACCGAGATCCCATCTAATCTGATCTCACCCTGATCCATATTCAGGAGCCCTGCAATCATGCTGATGGTGGTACTTTTTCCTGCTCCATTGGGACCAAGCAATCCAAAAATTTCGCCTTTGCCAACACTAAGGTTCAAATGATCCACGGACAGCTTGCTGCCGTATCGTTTTACTACATGATCTACTTCAAGTATGCCCATCCCTTATACGCCCCTTTTCCGTTTCGGCTTCCGCCGCTGGATTTCATAATTTTATTGTAACGGATCGCAATCTGTAGCGAAGGTACGAAAAGTCATGAATCGAAGGTGACTTAAGTCATCTCCTGATTCGAATGCTGCTTATGGTATAATCAAGGGCGCATTACCAAGAGATTTTCTACTCCACTTTTTATATAAAGGATGTCATTTACATATGCCGATGCGGTTTCTGCAATACGGATTAATTATCGTTCCAGCAGTACTGTACATGTTGATGCTGCCCTTGGAAAACGAAGCCGTCTACACCCTGCATATCATCATCGCCCTTGGACTCTCCGTGTGGAAAGATTTCAACCGTTCAAGTACACAGCAATGGCTGTTGCTTCTGGCCGAAATACTCTGGAGCTGCTGGCTGATTGTTTCGTATGGACCGTTTCTGCTATTCCTCTCTCTATCCGTGCTCTACGTATATATATACAGACTGGAGGGAAGTCGGAGATGGTTGATGTTTGCGATTCAGCTCGTTGCTAACAATGTCGCTTTGCATTGGCATTATTCTGTCCCACAGGCATCGCAGCCAGGGTTAACCACACTAAATACAACCGCCACTGCATTACTCTCCACAGAGACAATTGCGATGGTTCTTGGCAACCTGCTTCTGCTCATCACAGCGGCTCTGTCCTGGCAGGGATCAAGAACGGCGAGCAGCCGCGGACAACTGGAACAAGTCTATGACGAGCTCCGCAGCAAACATTACGAGCTACAAGAAGCGCGTGCGCAGCTGCTGTTATTTACAAAGCAACTTGAAGGAGTGGCTCAGGCAGAGGAACGTACCCGTATCTCCAGACAGCTTCATGACGATATCGGGCATCAACTGATTCGCACCAAAATGATGTCGGAAGCCGCTTTGCTGACCCTCCCCCTGAATATGGAACAAGGAACGGAAATGGTGCGACAGATTCGCGATCAATTGGCCACCAGTATGGATGATATGCGCAGCACACTGCACAAACTGCAACCTAATTCCTATGCATCCGAAGCCTACGCCCTGGATCGTCTCCTAGAGGAAGTGGGCAGAGATACCGGCGTGAAGACAAATTATGAAGTTCATGGCCCATCTCATGTGCTGTATCCCAGCATACAGATCGTTTTGTTCAAAAATGCCAAAGAAGCCTTGACCAATGCCCTGCGACATGGAAATGCTTCTTCGATCACAGTGGAGTTGGTATTCGGGGATCAAGAAGTGTGTATGAGTGTGAGTAATGATGGCAAAATCAATCCTCATTCTTCCAAGCGAAATGGCATAGGACAGGAAGGCATGCTTCTGCGCACACAAATGGTGGGAGGAGTCCTGGAGATTCAATCAGCTTATCCGTATACAGTGATTACACGCATTCCATTAACGAACCAGATGGATATACTCTGAAAAAAGGAAGTGAATGTTTTCATGTCCGAACGGAATGATGTGAACCAAAACAATGATTCAGCCCAACTCCCACTTATTCGGCTGATTCTCGCCGACGATGATTACTTCATTCGTGAGAGCCTGAAAGTGCTGCTCGGACTGGACTCCGGCATTCGCGTTACAGGCACAGCCTCAAATGGACAGGAAGCGTTGGAATTGCTTGAAGCAGGAACGCCTGCGGACGTGGTGTTGATGGATATTCGGATGCCGGAATGTGACGGAGTTGAAGGTACCAAACGCATCAAGTCATGTTTTCCTGAAATCCAGGTGCTCATGCTGACTACGTTTGACGACGATGAGTATATTATTCAGGCATTGCAGAATGGCGCAAGTGGTTATTTACTCAAAAATGTGCCCCCTGAGCGGATCATTCAAGGCATCAAGACCGTACATAACGGCGATATGTTAATTCATCCGGATATTGCCCGCAAATTGGCAGGCCTTCTCCGTCCCGCTGCGATTCCCCTGACACAGAACCCAATCGAAGCCTATGGACTGACACGTATGGAGCTGGCGGTTGCCGAGGCCATATCGGAGGGGTTGTCCAATAAGGAAATTGCCGCCAAACTGTTCCTCAGTGAAGGCACAGTCAAAAACTACGTCACGGATATTCTCGGCAAGCTGAGCTTGCGTGATCGAACCCAAATCGCCATCTTTATGTTAAAACAATAACAAAAAAGGTATTTCCCTTGCCTGCGACGGCGTTAGGAAATACCTTTTTCATTGCTTGATTTATGCAAACATACTTCATCACGTATGCTAGTTACATCTCCACGGACCCTTTATCACTGGACACCGGGGCTGGCGGTAAAGCCAAGGGAGCTTCGTCCCTTTGTGGTTTTTTCAGACGGGCCAACAATTTGAGGTTGATGATATGGAACAGTGTCAGTGGACGTAACCGAATCGCCCAAACCTCGTGATTGTCCGGTGCCATAATGACCCCAAGCTGATGATGCTCCCCTTCATAGATCGCTCGTTGCATGAACTTGCTTTCTCCCTGATGATTGCGAACCTCAAGTTTGCAAAAAGCCGGGTTCATCCGCAGGGCACGATGTAACTCTTCCGGCGAATGAACCAACTTACCATTCACCTTGTACAAGGTCTCTCCTGCTTCAATCCCCAAATCTGCAGCAGGACTCTCCGGAATAACAGCCAATACCTTCAGCCCATGCTGCGGATGGACAAATACCGGACTGCGGTTTTGCTCTTCAAACGCGCTGTACCATACCAGAAATTCATGTCCAATAAATGCGATTAGTGCAGCAACCAACATGAGTGGAGACCACCATGCAGCAAGCAAACTGAACACGAGCAAAGTTGCCCCATATATCATCAACCGCTTCGATGAGATCTGTACCTTTTGTCCCGGAAGCATACTCTGCGTGATCTCACCAAATCCGAGCATAATCGGTAACGCAACCAGCATGTAACTATGTCCTGCATTCATCAGTGGATTCCAAGCCAGCTCCGCTCCACTGCCTGTGACCGGGACAAGAATTAGTAGAGGAATGGCCCAGAACTGTTGCAGTTGATATCCACCAACCAGTTTCCCGCGTTTTCCCTCGAAGAGAAGCGGTGATGCCATCGATACCCCCTGCATGCGTACCAACAGGGCTTCACCCATATGTAGAAGCGCCGCCAGGACAAGCAGTGCAGGCATATCCAGGGTACGTAGCGTTTCCGTTACACTACCCATCCAACCCGATGGTTGCCAGCCTGAAGCCAGATTCAAACCAAATTGCATCACACCCAGTAACCCTGCCGCATAAGCAAAGCACAGATACCGGATACGGAACAAGGATAGAATTAATGTTGCAGCCCATATGCATATCAGGCTTCCCAGTGTAAGATGTGCACCGAGGAATAGGGACACAATTGAGACGATGGTACCAATGAGTATGCCTCCGAGCACGGCACGAATCGTCTGTGTTATCGAGCTTTGCAAACGAACATGGAACAATTTACGCTCCTGAAGTAACTGACGATGATAGATCAGCGCAATCAGGATCACCGCAATATAATAAAACGGCTGAATAAACAAATGCAACAAAGCTTCCCCTAATGTAGTTAACCATGGCCATACCCATTCCATTGTGGTCGGTCACCCCTCTCTTTCAGCCGGTTCAGAAAAAAAGAAGGCTGAAAATCAGCCTTCTTTATGGCTTCGACACAGCGGACGAAATATCCTTTGAGACATTTTCGATCGCGCGTTTCAGCTGTGCATCATATTGAGGATTGGCAATACGTTCAATCAGAGCCGCTTCCAGTGATTCAGCGGTTTTCTCGTCAATCTGGCCTGTAGCCTGAATGCCTTTTTGCTTCTGGAATGCTTTGACCGCTTCTTCTGTCTTCTGGTCGTAGTATCCGTCCACACGATCCGGTTTGAAATCGAGTCCTCTCAGCATCGTCTGCGCACTTTTCACATCCGTGCTATTGCTGTCATATTTCAGTGGTAACTTCTCTTTATTAATCGGTGCCACCGAGAAATAATCCGGTTGGTCTACCGCAATATCCGGTTTGATTCCTTTTTCATGAATCCAGTCTCCGTTCGGAGTGAGCCACTTGGCAATGGTGATCTTCAGCAAGCTGCCGTCACCCATTTGCTTGTCATAACTCGTCTGCACGGTTCCTTTACCAAAGGAGTTTTCACCAATCAACTTAGCGCCTGCTGACTGTTGTAATGCCCCGGCCAAAATCTCCGACGCACTCGCACTGCCTTTGTTCATCAGGACTGTGACTGGATAAGCCTTTGCTGATCCATTGGACTTGCTTTGTTCCTTTTTGCCGTTCTTGTCTTCAACTTGCACAATAACCTTGCCTTTAGGAACAAACTGTTCAGCAATATCAATAACAACTTGCAATACACCGCCTGGGTCATTCCGTACATCGATGACCAGACCTTTCATGTTCTGCTTCTCAAGCTTCGCCAACTCTTCCTTAAAGCGATCGCCTGTATTCAAAGAGAATTGAGTAATGGCAATAACGCCAATTCCGCCATCCTCCATGTGAGCATATACGGTCTCCAGATCAATGTCATCCCGTACAATGACAAATTCAATCAGCTCGGAAGATCCGGCACGTTTGACCTGTACCTTCGCTTCACTGCCCTTGGGACCTCTGATTTTGTTGACAGCCTTGTTCAGTTCCAACCCTTGCAGGGATTCGCCGTTGACCGACATAATCATGTCTTTTGCACGAATACCCGCTTTCTCGGCAGGTGATCCTTTGATCGGGGAAACAACAACAACGTTTCCATCCTGTGAGGATACCTCTGCGCCAATACCGGTAAATGAACCTTCGATCGACTCTTCAAACTGAGCAGCCGTTTCCTGCCCCATATAGTTGGAGTACGGATCACCAAGCGATTCCATCATGCCGTTGATCGCACCGTCAATCAATTTGGTCTGATCCACGTCTTTATAATAGTTGCTTGAGATCAAATCCATCGCAGTTTCAATCTTTTTCAAATCGTTCTTCTGCTGTGTATTGCCGGTTACACTAGCCAGCAAACCTTCGCCCGCTGTGGTTTGGTTTGCTATTCCCGGGTAAGTCATTAGTACCAGGGTTAGCAAACTACCACCCAGGAGACCCACAATGACAAGCAGTAGCGCCGATCTTTTCTTCATCATCCGTTTGTCACCGCCTTTAGTTTTGAAGCGTGTCCGATTCCATTGTTGCGAGAATCCATTCCCTGAACATGCCAGCTTATTATATGTCTAGCTTGTACGGAATATGTTTTTTCCATTCGAACAATGGAGCAATAATTACAAATAGTTCATCGGATTTACAGCGGTACCGTTATCTCTCACTTCAAAGTGCAAGTGAGGTCCAGTAGAGTTCCCTGTATTTCCTGACTCAGCAATGGTATCCCCTTTGCTTACAGTGTCTCCCTTGCTGACTTTGAATCCACCTTCGCGCAAGTGACCATATAACGTCCATAGTCCACCGCCGTGGTCCACAATAACCGTATAGCCATATCCGCTATACCATTCAGCCATGATCACGATTCCGCCAGAAGCAGCGTGAACCGAAGTTCCCTGAGGAACAGCAAAATCGACACCGGCATGCATCTTACCCACTACGCCCGTAATTGGATGGGTACGAGGACCGAATGGAGAAGAAATACGTCCTCCAGATACCGGTCTTGAGAAGATACCATTACCGGATGAATACGTGACCTCACTGCTGCTATCCGAACTCACTCTGGTTGGCGCCTTGGCTGCAGCTTTCGCCCGGGCTGCTGCCGCGGCTTTTGCTTTGGCTGCAGCTGCAGCCTGCTGTTCACGCAATTTATTTTTCTCTTGAAGAAGTGCCGAACGTTTGCTGGCAATCTGCATTAATACATCTTCCTGCTCTTGTGTCAGCTCTTCTGACTCTTCAATTTTAGCATCATATGAAGCGAGAAGCACTTGCTTTTCCGCTTCTTTTTCATTCAATTGGGACTTGCGCTGTTTCTTCTGTGCATACAGGCTCTTGGCTTCCGCATATTGCACATCCAATTCTGCCTTTTTGTCCACAACAAGTTGCTTGTCCGCTTTGTGTTCATCCAGCAGATGTTGATCCTGATCCACGATCGTTTTGAGTGAATCCGCACGAGTCAGAAAGTCAGTGAAGCTGGTAGAGGACAACAGTACATCCAGATAGGATACAGCACCGTCCGTGTACATCAGGCGTACACGTGACTCCAACAATTTTTCCCTTGCAACAATGCGTTCTTCTGCCGCTTGCAGATCTTTCTTCGTTGTACGGAGATCTTCTTCCGTGTTCTCGATCTGCAAGGATACACTGGCCAGTTCATCACTAACGACATTGATCTGTTCCATGACAACCTTCAGATAAGCGTTGGTTTTGTTCTTGTAATGCTGCGCTTCCTTTTTGTTGGAAGCCGCTTTTTTTTGCTCCTGCTTGGCAGAAGCCGCCTTGCTCTCCAGTTGCTGAATCTGTTGGTCAATATCGCTGATGCTACTCTTGGCATATCCGTCAGAAGGTTGAAGCGTCAAACTGGCCAATAACGTAAAGGCCAGCAGCGAAGCAGTTTTTTTCAAAATGATGATCCCCCATCCTATGATTTCACAAGAAAGCAACCTGCACAGGTGGTGAACAGCATGTTCTTTGCTTTCTTCAATCTTAAAGACTCCGTCTTTCCTACATATCGTCAAACAGCGTCCATTAATGAACCTGCTTTGTCATTCTTTTCGACATATTCTGCAATTCGATCATTGAAAACAAAATTTAAACGTTGAGTGATTTCCGAATGGACAGCGTACTTCCCAAAATACCTACCAGCACACCGAGTCCGATCAACAGTGTTCCAAACAGCCCCCAGATTTCGCCCAGCGGAATCAAGTTAAGCATCTGCATGAAGACATCCTGACCAATCGTGTTCATCAACTGGCTGTATCCAACAAACAGCACACCAACCGTAATGACCGAGCCAATAAATCCAATGAGTGCACCTTCAATAAAGAAAGGCCAGCGAATAAAGGTATTGGTTGCGCCAACCAGCTTCATAATTCCGATCTCCCGGCGACGTGCCAGAATCGTTACGCGAATCGTATTCGAGATCAGGAACATGGACATTAGACCCAGTCCCCCAACAAAAATAAATCCGATGTTACGAACAAGTTTCGTAAATTTGAACAACACTTCCACCGTTTCCTTGCCGTAGTTCACTTTCATGATCGGCTTCTCCGGGTGTTTTTCGTTCAAAGCTTCAATTTTTTGCGCCACAAAAGTGACGGTTTCCGGTTCAATGACCTCAACTTCAATGGTCTCCGGCAGTGGGTTGTTGTCCACATCGAAACCGCTAAGCACGTTATCTGCACTCTCTCCAAGACGCTCACGGAACTCCTTGAGTCCTTCTTCCTTGGAAACAAAACGAATCTCACTTACTTCAGGCATCGCGCTGATTTCTTGCTCCAGTGTGTTACGCAGGTTCTCGTCCACATTCAGTTCGAGGAACGTGCTGATCTCCACCTGGCTATCAACCTGATTCGCCATCGAGTTCACATTGAGCACCAGCAACATAAACACACCAAGAATCAATAAGGACACAATGATGGACATGATGGAGGCCACAGACATCCAGCCGTTGCGGAATACGTTTTTAAATCCCTCCCGCAAATGGCGCAAGAGAGTACTAAAATTCATAACCGTATTCCCCTCTCATCTGATCCCGTACAATCTGTCCACGTTCAATGGCGATTACCCGCTTACGCATCGTATTCACGATATCTTTGTTGTGGGTTGCCATAACAATGGTTGTTCCCCGGAAATTAATCTCATCCAGCAGCTGCATGATGCCCCACGACGTCTCCGGATCGAGGTTACCTGTAGGCTCATCCGCGATAATAACCGATGGGTTATTGACGATAGCCCGTGCAATGGCAATACGCTGCTGTTCTCCACCCGAGAGCTGCGAAGGTTCACGATTCGCTTTGCTGCGCAGTCCCACCAAGTCGAGCACTTCCATCACTCGTTTCTTGATATGACGCTTCGGTGCTTCAATAACTTCCATGGCAAATGCCACATTCTCAAATGCTGTCATCCGTGGCAGCAGACGAAAATCCTGGAACACAACGCCGATGTTACGACGCACATAAGGAATCTTTCTTGGCTTCAACTTACCAATATTAAATCCGTTAATGGATATTTGTCCTTTGGTCGGAACTTCTTCTCTGTACATCAATTTCATAAATGTCGATTTACCTGCGCCGGACGGACCGACGATATAAACAAATTCATTGCGGTCGATCTTCACCGACACCCCTTGTAATGCGTGGGTCCCATTGGCGTAGGTCTTCCACACGTCCTGCATTTCTATCACATCATCACTTCCTGCTCGCATAGTTAGCCATTATCATTTCGACACAATCCCGGCATTTCCTTTAAAAAGACCTGAATTTCATCAGGAAAAATCCACTTCGTCCCTGTTTCAATTGTGAAGCATGGATTCATATGAAGTTTATTGTAACAAATTTGTTACCTATTGAGTACCCGAAAGTTTTCCTGCATTGGATCATATATATAGAAAGTGTTACAAAGTCGGGAACAACCGAAGTATAAAGGAGCGTACGGTTATGAAAAAAATACATGTGACGGTCATTGTTCTATTCTCCATCCTCTTGATCGGCTCCGCGTCTTATGGATTGCTGTATATGTACGTGAATCAACCTGCCCTGCCCAAAGATGTTCATGTTGGCGGCATGCTGGTGGAGGGGAAGAATCGCAAGAACGTATTGCATGAATTGGATGAACAGATCCAAAAGCTGGAGGACTGGCCTGTCACCTTTGAAGTGACTGAACCCAACCCCCAGACGATTTCGTATACCGCAGCTCAGGCGGGGGTGAGTTACAACGTTAACAGCTTGGAGTCCGCAATACAGCAGCTGGAGGAAGGTAACCTGTGGGAACGCGCTTATGCACGTTATCATTTTCCGAAAGAGTTCTCTCTCGATATGACCTACAACTCAAGACCACTCCAAGAACATCTCAGCCCTGCCTGGGAAAAAGAAACCTTCGGTACACCTGCGGACGCTGTTCGCCGCATTACCACAAGTGACAAAGTCCAGTATATCCCGGAAAAGGGCGTCCGCCGGATTGATTGGGATACACTTGCAAGTCTCATTCAGACCAAGTTGCACCGAGATTTCAGTGTACTGAACCCGGATGAGAAACCCGCCCCACTGCTGATCCAGGTACCACTATATAGGCTGAAGCCTGAAGTAACCCTTGATTCGCTACGCCAGGAAGGCATTGACCGAAAGATCATCCAGTTCTCCACGGGTCTGGGCAATAGTAGTGAAGGCCGGATACATAATGTCAGCGCAGCGGCGGAAGCGATTAACGGCATGATTTTGCCACCAGATGCCACATTCGATTATGAGAAGGTCGTCCGTAAAGCTGAAAAGGAGTATGGGTTTCGTGAGGCCCCGGTTATTGTTAATGGCAGACTCACCCCCGGAATTGGCGGGGGAATCTGCCAGGTATCCAGTACGGTGTATAACGCAGCGCTATTGACGGGTCTTGATATTATTGAACGTCGCAACCACTCCCTGCCGGTCAAATATTTGCCAAAAGGACTGGATGCCACCTTTGCCTCGGGAGCCATCAACTTTCGCTTCAAGAATAATACTGGAAAGTCGTTACTCATTCATGCAGAGGTGAAGAACCACCAATTGATGGTGAAATTTTTCGGCACATTCCCGGAGAATGTCAGCTATGCCCTTGAATCTCGTACCATTGAAACATTAAGTGTTCCAGTAAAATATGTGTCCAGTACTGTACTGCCTGATGGTGCACAGCAGGTGCTGCAAGACGGACAGCCCGGATATATTGTCGAGACGGTAAGAACCAAAAGGCTGGACGGCAAAGTGGTCGAATCCAAAACGATTACACGGGACACGTACAAAGCTCAGAATCGCCTGATAGCCCGCTCCGGTCATAGCAGCCTGCCTGATCCACAAGGGCCTTCTGTGGTCGAGGACGGGATTAGCGATACAAAACAGCCTTAGGTTCAATGTTCGAAACCAACAAAAACAAAAAGACACACTTCCCGTCCCTTTTGCAGGTACGCGAGAAGTGTGTCTTTCATGTTTTAAGCTAAGATAAGTTATTCGTTTTTATAAATTACGAGTAGCCGCTGTATCGTATGCATAACGGTTTAGTGACCGCCTGTGTATTCGCCTTGCTCTTCGCCTACAACCATCTTCTCTTTTCCCATGAAGAAGGAAGCGACCAACGCGAGTGCAGCCGGAATTACAGCCCAGGCAAATAACTGTACGATGGAAGAAGACAGGGCATGTGTGATGGTATCCAGCACCTGAGGCGGAATCGCCTGTCTGAGTTCTGGTGAGAGCAACGCATGTGGATCGGTCAGATCCACTCCCTGAGGCACGCCACCCGCTGAAGCACCGCCTGCTTCAGCAGCTGAACCAGCGAGAGCATCGTTCATTTTACGCGTAAATACCTGGCTCTGTACGATACCAAAGATCGTAATGCCCATCGTCATGCCGAGGGACCGCAAAAAGTTAAGTGTGGAACTCGCCGCACCGCGTCTTTGCGGTTCAAACGCATTCATGGCTGCATTGCTAAGTACGGAGAACGAAGCACCGACACCAAGACCAACCATCACCATGTAGATACGTATCGTCCAAAGGGATGAATTCTCATCCAACGTAGTCAACAATCCAAGTCCTATGACAAGCAGAGCCAACGTAGGGATCATGATATTGCGATACTTGATTTTGGTCATCAACACCCCACCCAGGGACGCCGTCACAACGGACCCAAGCATCATGGGCAGCAGCACAAGACCAGAGTTGGTCGCTTTACCACCAAGTACCCCCTGTATGAAGATCGGAATGTACACGGATGCTGTAATGAACGCCGCACCACTGAACATACCAATAACGTTACTGGACCAGTAGACCCGGTTGCGGAACATGCCAAAGGAGATGATTGGTTCTTTGGCTTTTGTTTCTGCAAAAAGGAAGAGCAACGCTAATGCTACAAATCCGGCAAACAAGCCAAGAATCTGCCACGAACCCCAGGCAAATGTTTTGCCGCCCAGTTCCAGACCAAAGATCAGGCACACAACAGCACCGATCAGCGTTACAGCACCCAGCCAGTCGATCTGTTGGGATTGATGCTGATGAGACTCCTTGTAGAAGAACGCAATAAACACAAATGCAATCAAGCCTAGCGGCAGGTTGATATAGAATACCCATTCCCATGTCGCATACTGGGTAATGTAAGCACCGAGCAGAGGTCCAAATACGCTGGACAGGCCAAAGACCGCTCCAAACAATCCGCCCAATTTACCACGAGATTCTGGTGCAACGACATCAAACATGATCGTAAAGGCAATCGGCACCAGGGCCCCCGCACCAATACCTTGAATCGCTCTGTACATCGTCAATTCCACAATAGACGTTGCCGTTCCGCACAGCGCTGAGCCAAGCATAAACACAATAATACCAAATACAAAAAACTTCTTCCGTCCATACATATCGGATAGCTTACCGAATATCGGCATCCCTGCCATCTCAGCCACCATGTACGCGGAGGTAACCCAGACGAACTTGTCGAGCCCACCCAGCTTCCCGACAATGTCCCCCATAGCTGTTGCCACGATGGTGTTATCCATCGAAGCCATTAGTATGCTGAGCAGTAACCCTGCCAGCACCAATCCAATACTGTTTTTACGTGCAACCATTGTACTCAATCTCTCCATTCACGCTCTATTCATATGACTGCATTAGTATATCCGAAAAGAAGTTTTCGTTAATCAGTCCAAGGACCGATTGCTTTGCAGCAAAACTTCCGATTGCGGATGAATTTGCAGAGATGAACGGTATTCCACTGTACCAATCCGGCAGCCAGGACCGATTTTTATTTTATCGCCACGGACAATCTCGGCCTCCGTATTCTCTAATTCAATATCATCACCTTCGATAATCTGTGCTTTAAGAATTGATTTATTCCCCGTAAACAAGTCATTCAGCCGCCCACTCTTCACCGAGATGATGGAACCGCCCATTTCCTTGACCTCTGAAGGACCCATGATTTTGAGTGTCATGTGTTCAGCGCTGAGCATCCCCGCTATCGTCAACCGTCCGTTCAGCTTGATATTTTCTGCCTGACAATCCCCTGACAGATGAAGTTCACCGACCACTTTTATATGCTCAGCTTTGGCATGCAGGCCAGATACCTGGATTCCATCCTCAACATCGTTGCTGGCCTCTCGCTCTTTCAGAGTAAGGGTGCCGGTAATTTTAATATCTGTGGATTCAAGCGATCCGTATATGACCGATGTACCCGTACATTTGAATCGATCACAAGATAGATTGTCGTTAAAGGACGCGTCCCCTACGACCTTGATCTTGCCGTACACGCCACCAGAAGAACTGCCATCACCAACGATGCTGATATCCATTTTTTTGTCCAATGAACGCCCAGGATTGTTATTCATGTCGATCCCATCCCTTTCTCTCCATATCCAAACTTTAAATTTGCTGACTGCTGCCCACCTTGGCATCCTGATCTATCTCAAGTTCACCCGAATACTCGACCAGCCTGATGTTACAGCCGCGACCGATAAAAATGTTACTCCCCCGAACAATATCAGCTTCAGTATCTTCCAGCACAATCTCATCACCCTCAATTAAGGAAGTCTTAAATGAAGGGGTCCCGCCCAGACCAATACTTTTCCAAAATCCATTCTGTTGTTCCTTGCGACGAATATCGATACGCTCTCCGCCAATCTCTTTAGCCGAAGAAGATGTATGCAGCCTGATCTCCACTGTTCCCGCATTCAGTAAGCCGCTGATCTTAATATTGCCCCGTACATTCAGGGACTCACATTGGACATCCCCTTCAATATCGATCACACCGCCAATATCAATTCGTTCCCCATCCACTCTTCCACGTACGGTACACTTTCCGTTCACTTCAAGCTCAGGGCTATGGAGATCTCCGTTAATTGTAGTTAAGCCATCCACCCGAACACGAGAACTGGTCAAAGGGCCATTCAACGTACACATGCCGTTAATCGTTACACTCTCGGAGCTCAAAGCGCCGTGCATCTTCAATGTTCCATTCACTTCCATAGAGGTGCAGTCCAGGTTACCGTTCACCTTAGCCATGCCATCAATAGATACACGGTGAAAATTCCCTCCTGCCGTTTGACTTATGCCCGCCACATTCAGATCATTCCGCTTATTCCGCTCTTCCATAGATGATCCTCTCCTTATCCCAATTTGAGTTTTAATTCTTCCATAAATGTTCCCATCGGCTGCCTAAGAACCACTTTCACACCATTGTCAAAATAAAACTCCGTCCCTGCTGTTACCAGCATGAATGAAGGAACACCCATCTTACGAATAAGCACGAGTTCGCTGGGTTTGCCTGTAAAACGATAATAATGTTCGGACATCACTTCGATCAGCAACGCACCCTCTTGCCGAGTAATATCTCCGCTCATTAACAGCTTATCAAGGACGTAGAGCATCATAACCTGCTCCAAAGCATACAGCGATTGTTCCCGACCTGCTTCTTTCAACAGATCCAGCGAGATTTGTGAAACAATGTTTCGCTCTAATAGTAGCTGTGCAGACATCTCCACTTCACCCAATGTAGGTGAGAACACGTCTGCCAGCTCATCCAGCGATAATCCGTCTTTCATATTGAGAATCTTGTCAATGCGCAGTAAAATCTGTTGTTTTGGAAAAAAGGTCTCTTGTCCGGTGTAGGACGATTTCCGAATGAACCATTCTTCCGGAATGAGATTTTTCCGCTTCCAGCGGTACAACTGGCCGTATGAGATTCCTGTCAGGTCCAACAATTCTTTCTTGGAGATCAAATCATCCGTCATATATGGTCCCCCTTTTTATTGAAATGAGTGTAACATAACATTGTTACGTTGTAAAGTGCGTTAAAAATCGATAATCCAATTACATACTTCCATTTTAACCACTGGTGTGAAATTCTTTGTTTTCTACTGTAGATCTTGTTATTGCAATGGAAGAGTAATACGTATAACCTGTTACATATAAACACACTTTGGAGGCCTAGGCATCCGATTTCCATCCCATCGTCTCATGTCAGAACACGTGGTTAACGAACTTATGAAAGGGGTTTCTTACACTTATGGCACTTATTAAATGTGATTTTTACTCAGATACGCTCGGGCTTAGCACCAGCATGCATGTCATTCTGCCGCAACAAACCCACAATCAGATCGGTATGGAGAATGTGACCGGCAAAGGACTGCACCCAACCCTATACCTGCTGCACGGTCTGTCTGATGATGATTCCATCTGGCTGCGTCGCACATCGATCGAACGTTATGTGGCCAACCTCGGGATCGCCGTTGTTATGCCACAGGTACATCGTAGCTTCTATACAGATATGGTAGAAGGCGGACGTTATTGGAGCTTTATCAGTGAAGAACTGCCGGCACTTGCTCGTTCTTTCTTCCCATTGTCAGATCAACGGGAGGACAATTTCGTTGCTGGTTTATCTATGGGTGGTTATGGCGCGTTCAAGCTGGCCCTTCGTAAACCAGATCAATACGCTGCAGCTGCCAGTTTGTCTGGAGCACTCGATATGTCTGCACATATGGATAGAAACGCATCCTCAGCATTGCAACAGACTGAGTTACAACGTATTTTCGGACCAGAGGTGACAGGTACAGAGAATGATCTGATCCATCTGTTAAAAGAGAATCAATCTAGCGAAAGTCCTCGACCTTTGCTCTACCAATGTTGCGGAACGGAAGATTTCCTGTATGAGGATAATCAAACCTTCCGGCATGCCTGTGAACAAACGAACTTCGAATTGACATACGAGGAAGGGCCTGGTGAACATGAGTGGGGCTACTGGGATGCCAAGATCCAGGATGTATTGAAATGGTTGCCTTTGCCCAAGCGCGATTAGTCGATCATTGGGAGCTACTGAGGATAAAGAAGGCTGGTACTCCGATGACAGAACAACCTTCCTTCCGTTCGCGGTTGAGTTGAATATATTTAAAACATATCGCTGTAAAACACAAAAAGCAGGCCGCTGAGAACAAAGTTCTCTGGCCTGCTTTTTTTATTGTACTGTCGTATCTGTGAGATACCTATCGTAACCGTGACATTAACCGCGGTTCGTAATCCATTGCTCGGTGATCTCAAGTACCTTTTCACTGCGTCCGATGGCTTCAGCGACTTGACCCGAAGCTGTTCCGCCGTAAACATTACGAGCGTTCACTACCGCTTCCGGTTGCAGCACGTCATAGATCCGGTCATCGAACAGTGGTGAGAACTGACGGAATTCATCAATCGTCAGATCCAGCAAATACTTGCTGTTCTGGATGCAGTACAGCACTGTTTTACCAATCACTTCGTGTGCCTGACGGAAAGGCAAACCTTCGCCCACGAGGAAGTCGGCAATATCCGTAGCGTTGGAGAAATCCTGGTTGACCGCTTGACGCATACGATCTTTGTTCACTGTCATTGTTGCGATCATTGGAGCAAACAGTTGCAGTGCGCCCTCCAGCGTCGCTACAGTATCAAACATGCCTTCTTTGTCTTCCTGCATGTCTTTGTTGTATGCCAGTGGAAGAGATTTCAATACTGTCAGCAAACCAATCAGGTTGCCGTACACACGTCCTGTTTTACCACGAACGAGTTCAGGAACGTCCGGATTTTTCTTCTGAGGCATAATGCTGCTGCCTGTGCAGAACGCATCGTCCAGTTCAACGAAGCCAAACTCCGTGCTGCTCCACAGTACCAACTCTTCACTCAGACGGGACAAGTGAGTCATGATCAGCGAAGCTGCCGCCAGGAACTCAACGATGAAGTCACGGTCGCTTACTGCGTCCAGACTGTTCTCGTAGACGCCATCAAAGCCCAGTTGTTCCGCGACAAAATGACGGTCAATCGGGAATGTTGTGCCCGCGAGCGCACCTGCGCCCAGTGGCAGGATGTTAATACGTTTGTAACTGTCCATCAGACGCTCAGCATCCCGTTGGAACATCGATACATACGCCATCAGGTGATGAGCGAACAAAATGGGCTGTGCCCGTTGAAGATGCGTATAACCCGGTACAATTGTCTCGAGGTTATCTTTCGCTTGTCCAATCAATGCTTCCTGCAAGGAATGCAGCATACCTACAAATCCGACCACGCGCTCGCGCAGGTATAGGTGCATATCCGTTGCAACCTGGTCGTTCCGGCTACGGCCTGTATGTAGTTTACCGCCTACAGGGCCAATCGTGTCGATCAGGTTTTTCTCAATATTCATGTGGATGTCTTCGTCCGATACGGAGAATTCTACTTCACCTGCACGGATTTTGTGCAAAACAGTGATCAGACCTTCTTTGATCGTCTCCACATCTTCTGCCGGAAGAATACCACATTTGCCCAGCATTGTTACATGGGCCAGACTGCCCTGGATATCTTCCTCAGCCAAAGCTTTGTCAAAATTGATCGATGCCGTATATTCCTCAACCAAATGATTGGTTTGTTTTGTAAAACGTCCTCCCCACAGCTTGCTCACAGTGAGTACTCCCCTTTCGCTCATGGACAAAGCCGCTCCTGCCAGATGTGCAAGAACGGCCTGCCTTGTCATTTATATTGATGTAGCTCTAGTATGCAGGTTGAAATTAGTTTTTGTTTTGCTCCACGCCAGAGTTTACTTTCAAACGCAGTGCATTCAGGCGGATAAAGCCCGTTGCATCACCTTGATCGTAGGCTTGTGTTGGATCAGCTTCCATCGTTGCGATGTCCGGATTGTAAAGGCTGACAGGACTTTTCACACCTGCGCCGATGATGTTGCCTTTGTACAGTTTCACACGAACCGTACCTGTTACGTTCTTCTGGCTTTCAGTCACCAGCGCTTGCAGCGCCAGACGTTCCGGTGCAAACCAGAAGCCGTTGTAAACGAGCGTGCTGTAACGTGTGATCAGGCTATCACGCAGGTTCATCACTTCACGGTCCATCGTGATGGATTCCATTTTGCGATGTGCGGTGAACAAGATTGTTCCACCTGGTGTTTCGTACACGCCACGGCTCTTCATACCAACAAAACGATTCTCAACCATATCTACACGGCCAATCCCATGTTTGCCACCCAGCTCGTTCAGTTGCTCCATCACTTGCAGTGGGCTCAAGCGCTCACCGTTCAGTGCAACACAGTCACCTTGTTCGAATTCCAGTTCAACATATTCCGCTTGATCTGGTGCATCTTCAGGTGCACTGCTCAGCAAGAACATGTCTTTGTTCTCGTCCGCGCTTGGATCGAACCAAGGATCTTCGAGCACACCGCTCTCATAGCTGATATGCAGCAAGTTACGGTCTGTGGAGTATGGTTTAGCTGCAGATGCGGTTACCGGAATACCATGTTTCTCAGCGTAAGCAATCATCTCGGCACGTCCCGGGAACTGGTTACGGAATTCTTCCAGACGCCAAGGTGCAATTACGTTAATGTCTGGTGTCAGCGCAGCCGCGTTCAACTCAAAGCGAACTTGGTCATTTCCTTTACCTGTAGCGCCGTGAGCGATGGCCGTAGCCCCTTCTGCACGAGCGATGTCCACCATACGTTTAGCGATCAGTGGACGAGCGATACTTGTACCAAGCAGGTATTGTCCTTCATAGAGGGCACCCGCCTGGAACATCGGATAGATGAAATCTTTTGCGAATTCATCACGCAGATCGTCGATGTATACTTTGGAAGCGCCTGTTGCCAGTGCTTTTTCCTCCAAACCGTCCAATTCATCCTTTTGTCCAATATCCGCTGTGAATGCAATAATCTCAGCATCATACGTTTCTTTCAACCATTTCAAAATTACAGATGTGTCCAACCCGCCTGAATACGCGAGTACAATTTTTTCCTTAGCCATGTTCGATGGTCCTCCCCAAGATCAGTTAAGTTAAACAGAGCCTTCATACACTGAATCCTACGAGCCAGAAAACCCTTCCGATCACTGTTATCCCCAGATTTTTTCATTCCTTTATGATAAAGGGTAAAATCCGGGGATAGCCTATGCTTCCGATGCAGCTTTCTTTCAGAAAGCTTTCAGGTGCACGCTTCGCTTCTTCAGGCTTTTTCTGTCTCTCCGTTTTTGTGTATGCTTCTTGTTTAATTAACTTTTTAAAGTACATTATAGATGAATATATCATCGCGAAATCTGCGCCTAAAATCAACCCATAAAGGCAAACAACATCTATTCGCTCATTAATGCAGCCATTAAGGCTTTCTGTGCATGCAAGCGATTCTCCGCCTGATCAAAGATCAGGGAGTTCGGTCCGTCAATTACACCGGCACTTACTTCTTCGCCGCGGTGTGCTGGCAGACAATGCAAGAACATGTAGTCCGGCTTCGCGCCTTTCATCAGTTCCTCGTCCACTTGATATGCCGCAAATGCCTGCTCCCGAATCTTCTGCTCTTCTTCAAAGCCCATGCTCGCCCATACATCCGTATACACGATATCTGCATCTTTGGCTGCTTCCTGTGCACTGTACGTTACAGTCACTTCAGAACCGCTCTCCTGTGCGATAATACGTGCCTGCTCCACAACTGCGCTATCCGGCTCATAGCCTTCTGGCGTTGCTACAGCAACATGCATTCCCATCTTCGCTGCACCGAGCATCAGGGAATGTGCCATGTTGTTGCCATCTCCGATGTAAGCCATTTTCAGGCCTGCCAGCTTGCCTTTGTGCTCCAGCACCGTTTGGAAGTCTGCCAGTACCTGACAAGGATGCGCTGCATCGCTCAGGCCGTTAATGACCGGAACATCCGCATGCTCTGCCAGTTCAGTTACATTATGGTGTCCAAAGGTACGGATCATGATGCCGTCCAGGTAGCGGGACAATACTTTGGCTGTATCATGTGTTGTTTCCCCACGACCCAGTTGGATATCATTTTTGCTCAGGAAGAGCGCGTGTCCGCCCAATTGGAACATGCCCACTTCAAAGGATACACGCGTACGTGTGGATGATTTTTCAAAAATAAGTCCGATCGTTTTACCTTTCAACGGTTGAAAAGGTACACCGCTTTTCTGTTTACCTTTAATCTCAATCGCGAGATCAAGCAGATAACGAATCTCCTCTGCCGTGTAGTCCGTGAACTCGATAAAATCCCGGCCTCTCAGATCAATCTTCTGAATCTTTTCCGTTTGTTGTGCTGTCATGTATAATGTCCTCCTTATTTCCGGTTCCCTGCACCCGCATGGGCAGAAGAGATAGCAACGTTAACACTTTGTCTGGATGCTTCTCGAGTTTATCCATTTCCACCTTCTGCAAGTTCACCGCGCGGCTACAGGGATTCATCATCTCATTCTGCTTCGAGGCCTGTAATGGCCCCGAGACAGAAAGGTTCTCATTTTTATGTTAGGCTTTCGCCGCTACATGCTCTTCGATCAATGTGCCTACCAGCGATACGGCCTCGTCGATCTCTTCTTTGCTCACATACAGGTTCGGAAGCAAACGAATCACATTTGGTCCTGCAGAGACGAACAAGATACCGCGTTTTTGCCCAGCAAGCACAATATCACCTACCGGCTCAGCACATTCAATACCGACCAACAATCCCAAGCCACGTACTTCCTTCACAAAGGAAGTACCCGCCAAACGATTCCGCAGGGAGCTCATTAGGTATTCACCCATCTCCGCTGCGCGCTCTGGCAAACGATCTTCCAGCATCGTTTCGATTGTTGCAATCACAACGGATGAAGCAAGTGGTGTTCCACCAAATGTTGTCGCATGGCTACCTGGTGTGAACGCATCCCGCAGGAAACCTTTACCCAGCATTGCGCCTACAGGGAAACCACTACCGATACCTTTGGCAACGGTGAACACGTCTGGCTCAATACCATAATGTTCGTGTGCGAACAGTTTACCCGTACGTCCCATTCCTGTTTGTACTTCATCGACAATCAGAAGCAACCCATGCTCGTCACACAATTTCCGTACATGTTTGACGAATTCCAGTTCAACTGGATATACACCACCCTCGGCCTGAACCATTTCCAGCATTATAGCTGCTGTGTTGGGTCCAATTGCCGCTTCCAGTGCAGGAATATCATGCAAAGGTACGGTTACAAATCCGGCTGGCAATGGCAAAAATCCTTCTTTCACCTTATCCTGTCCGGTTGCTGTCAGTGTTGCAAGCGTCCGTCCATGGAAGGATTGGGCAAATGTAATCACTTCATAGCGATCTGTGCCTTTCACCTTCTGGTGATAACGACGTGCTACTTTAATAGCTGCTTCGTTCGCTTCGGCACCACTGTTACAGAAGAACACTGCGTCAGCGCATGTATTGGCTGTCAACAATGCTGCTGCTTTCTCCTGGCCTGGAATCTGGAACAGGTTGGACACATGCCACAACTCATCAATCTGAGCTTTCAGCTTGGCTCCAACTTTCTCCGGTGCATGGCCCAGGCTAGTTACAGCGAGTCCGCACATGAAATCGAGATAGCGATTGCCCTGATCATCCCACAACCAGCTGCCTTTACCTTTAACCAGACTGATTGGATAACGCGCATACGTTTGGAAAAGCGAGCTTTCCGTCTGTGCCGCTGCACCTGTTGCTGTTGCGCCCGCTACCGCTGTGCCAGAACCTGGCTGTTCGTTGCCTTTTGCCATGACCATATCACTCCTTATTGGTTGGTGCACGAGCAATTATATAAGAAACCTAATTTACACTAGATCACCCGATTGCAGAACTATCTTTCGAACGTATGCATACTTCCACTTCGATTACAGAACAACCTTCTGATCGCTGTTATCCCCGGATTTCTTTGATTAATTGTTTAAAGGTTGAAATCCAGTGATAAAGGCGAACGCTCCGCTTCTTCAGGTTTTTTCTGTCCTCTCCGTTCTCGCCTTTTTTGTTTCATCAAATTGGTTCTGCGCTCTACGTTATCGTGTAATATTAGATTTCTTATAAAAAAAGCCATGCACATATTTTTTATCTTGTATAAGAACCCAAATGAACCTTATTGCATACGGATGATTCTTGTTCCGATGATTTCTCCGCCTAGTACACGGCTCAGGATTTGAGGTTCGCTGCCGTCTACGATGACGACCTCACGTACTTGACCATGGATACAAGCGATAGCTGCACGTACTTTTGGAATCATGCCGCCATAGATTTCTCCGGTCTGGATCATGTCTTCAATCTCTTGTACAGATACGGATGGCAATACTTTTTTCTCGCCGCCTACGTTCTTCATGATGCCAGGAACGTCAGTCACGACAATCATCCGACTCACGCCGAGATGAGACGCCACTGCACCCGCAGCTGTATCTGCGTTGATGTTGTAGCGTTGTCCAGTTGCATCTACACCAACTGGTGCGATAACCGGCATGTATCCCATGTTCACAATTCCTTGGATAATCTCTGCGTTCACACCAGTGACATCGCCTACCCAACCGATCTCTGCGTGGTTTGTAACAGGTTTAGCCTGGATCAGACCCCCGTCCACGCCAGACAAGCCTAGTGCACGACCACCAACACGTTGAATCAAACGCACGATCTGTTTGTTGATACTTCCAGCGAGCACCATCTCCACTACGTTCAGCACAGGTTCAGTCGTTTTGCGCAGGCCATTAACGAATTCGGTTTCGATGCCAAGCTTCGCCAGGTTATCCGAGATCGCAGGACCTCCACCGTGCACGATGACTGGCTGTGTACCCTGAGACTGCAAATCACGCAGATCCGCAAAGAAAGACTCCGGCAATGCCGCCAGCGTGCTGCCTCCACATTTCATGACAAACATCTGTTTCTCTGTGCTCGCTTCCGTTGCGGTACTCTTGTTTGGCATTGTTGAATTCATGAGGGCAAGCTCCTTTCGTTCAAATATTCTAAAAGGCTTAACACTTAATTGATGCGATATTCGGTAGCTGACCGTTCCGAATCCGGATCGTTCTTTTGATCGCTGTTGTCTCCAGGTTGTTTGATTCCCTTTTTAAAGGGGAAACCCGGAGACAAAGGCGAACGCTTCGCTTCTTCAGAATCGATTCCGTCTTCTCCACTGCCTTCGCCAGTTATCTCAAAGACCAATAAAGTTCAATCCTTATAGATGTTTTACATATTTTTGCAAAGCAGCTTTTCAATCATGAAGCTGCTAGGTTAATAAAACTAAAAACAAAATATTAAGTGCGGTATGCTGCGTTAATTCGTACGTAGTCATACGTCAGGTCACAGCCCCAGGCTGTAGCCGTTCCTTCGCCGTGGTGCAGATCTACCACAATGCGAACTGTATCGGTCTGCAAATACGCCAAGGCCAATTCTTCGTCAAACACGACTGGATGGGACTGCGCGAGTACCGAGATATCTCCCAAACGGATATCTACGGTATCCGGGTTCACCGGTTGTCCTGCACGCCCTACGGCTGCAATAATCCGTCCCCAGTTAGCATCGGCGCCAAACATGGCGGATTTCACCAGACTGGACCCGATGACAGTTTTGGCAATGGCTTGCGCGGATTCATCACTTACCGCACCTGTAACTTCTACCTCGACCAGCTTGGTTGCTCCTTCACCATCGCGAGCAATGGCTTTGGCCAACACTTGGCATACATAGGTGAAGCCTGCTGCAAAAGCGTCCCAATCCGGGTGCTCTGTGGTCAGCTCTTCATTGCCTGCATATCCGCTGGACATAGCTACCAGCATGTCGTTTGTACTCGTATCTCCATCTACGGTAATCATGTTAAATGTATGATTGGTTGCCTGGCGCAGTAGGCGCTGCAACGCTTCTGCACCAATGACCGCGTCAGAGGTCATGAAAGCGAGCATTGTCGCCATATTCGGATGAATCATACCCGAGCCTTTGGCGGCTCCCGCAATCGTAACCGTTTTGCCGTCAACCAGAACGGAGACGCAAGCTTCCTTTTTCACCAAATCCGTTGTCAGAATCGCTTGTGAAAATTGTTCCGCCTCATTCGACTCCTTGCCCATATGCGCTGGAAGGCCGGTGATGCCTGAATGTACTGCATCCATCTTGAGCAATTCCCCAATGACACCTGTGGATGCCACAGCCACGTCCTCTTCTGCCACACCCAGCTCCCGCGCAGCGGCCGAACGCATCGCATAAGCATCTTCTTCCCCTTGTTGCCCTGTACATGCATTGGCATTACCACTGTTAACGATAACAGCCTGAAGGCGTCCATTACTCAAGCTTTCGCGTGTTACTTTGAGTGGTGCGGCCTGAAACACATTCGTTGTGTATACAGCAGCAGCTGTAGCCGGTACATCACATCGGATCGCTCCGATGTCATTACGAGATGTCTTTTTCAATCCGCAGTGAAGTCCACCAGCAGTGAATCCCCCAGGGGTTACAATTGTTCCGTTCTCAACCACGGTAAAGTTCTGTTGCTCCACATTCGTTCCCATATCATATCCCCCGTATGCGTTCAGCTATATGCCGATGATCCGCCTGCCTAACCTGATCCGTTCTCCCTAGAAGACTCTGAGAGAGCACTTTTACACCGAATGTTCAAGTGCTCCTCCTGAATTCCAATCCCTTATGGATATACCGGTGTCATGTTCAGCCCGAGGTTCTCCTCCCATCCCATCATCAGGTTCATATTTTGAATTGCTTGCCCGGATGCACCCTTCACCAGGTTGTCGATGACCGAAATAATCGTCAAACGCCCTGTGCGAGGATCCACCGCAAATCCGATATCACAATAGTTGGATCCGTACACTTCTTTGGTCGAAGGCCAGATGCCCGGTTCACGTACACGTACAAAAGGTCTGTTCTCATAATATTTACGATACAAATCTACGATCTCCCGGTCGCTGTGTTCCCCAATGAGTTTTGCATACATCGTACTCATGATTCCACGTGTCATTGGCACCAGATGTGTTGTGAAAGTGACCGTAACAGGCGTTCCTGTTATATCACCAAGCACTTGTTCAATCTCGGGAATATGTTGGTGTTTGTTCAGTTTATAGGCTTTGAAATTTTCATTCATCTCTGCATAATGGTTGGTCAGACTTGTTCCGCGTCCCGCTCCGGATACGCCTGATTTGGCATCAATAATAATAGTAGAAGGATCAATCCAACCTGCCTCTACTGCAGGGATCAGTCCAAGAAGTGTAGCCGTTGGATAACAGCCCGGGTTCGATATAAAATTCTGCCCCTTCACTTCTTCGCCATACACTTCAGCCATGCCGTATACCGCTTGTTCCAGCAAATCAGCTGAAGGAGCCGGATGTTTGTACCACTCTTCGTACACTGTTCCATCTTTGAGTCTGAAATCGCCAGACAGGTCAATGACCTTAAGGCCTGCTGCCAGCAAGCTTGGTACGAGCTTTGCACTTACGCCGGACGGGGTCGCTGTGAATACCAGATCCGCACGACTCGCAATTTCAGCCGGATCTACACCGTCGAGTGGCCTGTGAATCACGCCCGTCAAATGCGGAAATCCATCTGCGATGGACTCACCACTGCTCGATGATGAGATCACCGATGTGATTTCAACCTGCGGATGGTTCTGGAAAAAACGAATCAGTTCCACCCCGCCGTAGCCGGTGGAACCGACGATTGCTACTTTTAATTTGTTATTCACTCTCGCTCCCCCAATCTCGATGTATGCGCTACTTGTGCTATGCCCTTGCATGAATGAGGCCCGAACACAGCAATTCCGTCGCTTATATGCATATTTGTGTATTATTATACGACTCTGGTTATATAAATACAACACTCTATCATCAATTTCACATGGATTTCCATCCAATCCGAACATATCTTTATTTAACATCCGGGACGAATAGGTATACTTCTGTTAAAATACGTATTAGTAGGAAACATTACAATCAGGGTCTCATTCATAACTAACCTGCTAGTCAAGGACATATGAATAGATTCATGATGGTCATTATGAGACGTGGGGGACTATAGTGCATATCGAATCCATTTTACTTATTGTGCTCCTAGGCCTGAATATTATTTTTGCGGCAGCAGTCGTTTTCTTCGAACGGAAGGATGCCAGCGCTTCCTGGGCTTGGCTGCTCGTCTTGAACTTTATTCCGGTGTTTGGGTTTGTACTTTATCTTTTAACCGGTCAGAATCTGACCCGATACCGGCTTTTCCAGTGGAAAGAACGTAAGAAGCTCGGGCTAGAGGAACGTATTGAAGCCCAGCTCACGCAGTTGCACGATAACCGCACCCCTTTCCGCAACCAAGCAACCGAGAGTAGCCAGGACATGATTTATATGAACCTGAAGCAGAACGGTGCTCTGTTAACGGAGGATAATGCGGTTGAGATCATTACGGACGGAACAGACAAGTTCCAACGGCTCTTGGACGACATCGAAGCGGCTCAGGATCACGTGCACGTACAATACTACATTTATAGAGGCGACCGTCTGGGCAAAAGAATTCGGGATGCACTTATCCGCAAAGCGCGGGAAGGCATCAAAGTTCGTTTGCTGTATGACGCGCTCGGATCACGGCGGGTTTCGAAACGCTTTTTCAAAGAATTGCGCGAAGCAGGCGGTTTGGTTGAAGTCTTTTTCCCCTCCAAATTCAGTCTGATCAACTTGCGTATGAACTACCGGAACCACCGGAAGATTGTCATCATTGATGGTAACCTTGGGTACACGGGCGGGTTTAATGTGGGAGATGAGTATCTCGGCTTGAACTCGAAATTCGGTTACTGGCGTGACACACATCTGCGTATTCAGGGGAATGCCGTTCATGCGCTGCAGACCCGGTTCCTCCTGGATTGGAATGAAGCTTCCAAGCAACACGACACGCCTTACGTTCCGGCGCATTTCCCACATATCGAGGGTACAGGAAAGATTGCCATGCAGATTGTCTCTAGTGGACCGGATGCAGAGACCGAGCATATCAAGAACAGTTATCTCAAGATGATTAATGGTGCCAAACATTCGATTCTGATTCAAACACCTTATTTTATCCCGGATGCCAGTGTATTCGAAGCTATTCGTCTCGCGTGTCTGTCCGGCATAGATGTTCGCATCATGATTCCAAATAAACCCGACCATGCCTTTGTATATTGGGCTACGTTATCTTATATTGGTGAGTTGTTAAAAGTTGGCGCCAAAGTATTTATATATGATAATGGCTTCATTCATGCCAAAACACTTATCATTGACAGTTTGGTTGCATCCGTGGGAACCGCCAATATTGACTACCGCAGTTTCCGGTTAAACTTTGAGGTTAATGCTTTTATGTATGATGAAACGATTGCGACAGCGCTTGTACAAACCTTTGAGCACGACTTGCTTGTATCACGTGAAATGACGCTCGATGAATACCAAAAACGCAGTCTGATTATCCGCTTCAAAGAAGCCATTTCCCGTCTGTTATCTCCGATTCTGTAGTGGTGGCACTCCGATGACAGAACATGCTTCCGAAGTAGCTTTCTTTCAGAAAGCTTTTAGGCGAACGTTCCACTTCTTCAGGATATTTCTGTCCTCTCCGTTATGTGAAATATTAAGTTAAACTTTTAATAAGAGAAAAGCAGGCACTCCCTCTCCGTCATCTTAGAGAAGGATGTACCTGCTTTTTTTGATACAGTCATATCTTATTAAGCCTACACGGCTCATTCGCTATTTTTCACACCCGTTCACACATGTTCTCCCCGCTTAAAACCTTCGCCGAGCACTTCGTGCGCGTTACTGATAATGACAAAAGCTCCCGGGTCCACAGACCGGATTAACGCTTTGAGTCTTGGTACCTCATTTTGCCCAACCACGACCATCAGTACCGTTCGTTGATCGTCAGTGTAACCGCCTTTGGCCTCGAGCTTTGTTAATCCACGATCCAGATCATCCAGAATCACTTTGCTAATCGCTTCTGTTTGGTTGGAGATAATATACGCCACCTTGGAAAAGCCTAGGCCCATCTCAACGGCATCGATCACTTTACCGGTAACATACAACCCAATCAGCGCATAGAGGGATTGCTCCAAGGACAACACAAATGCAGCCATAATAATAACCGTAGCATCCATAATTACGACACACAGAGAATAACTCAGTCCACTGTATTTCTGTACGATTCTGGCAAGAATGCTCATGCCACCTGTCGATCCTCTACCGCGGTATACAATTCCAATCCCTAAACCAACGCCAATCCCACCATACAGTGAACCAAGTAGCGGATTCGTTGTTGGAATGGCCCAATCCTTCGTGAGATAGACTAACAGTGGCAGGACAATACTTCCCAATACGGAGCGAACACCATACTGTTTGCCAATGAGCAGGAAACCCGCAATCAAAAGTGGGATATTAATTGCCCATTGGGTATATGCCGGCTCCCAATTAAGCCATTCCTTGCCCAGAATTGATAACCCGGACACCCCACCCGATGCGATCTGATTCGGTAATAAAAATAAATTAAAGGCCACTGCAATTAAAAACGAACCTAAAATGATAGATACCGTGTCCACGACGTTTCTCCATGGACCATTGAGTGGAATGAGGCTAGTTATCCTCTTTTTGCGGCTGTTGTGAAGTTGTGATCGTTGTTGCATGTTCTCGTGCTCTCCTTTGTTGTGACTGATCAATTGTTCGCTCATTTTTTCTATATCCTATAAAATAATTCAAAAAAAAGCTCCCGTATACACCAGCATACGCCTACACGCATGGGTCCATACAGGAACTTATATTAATCGGTTTCTACTTTAATCTGGCTACGCAAATAACCATCGATGAATGCATCGAGGTCGCCGTCCATTACTGCCCCTGTATTTCCAGTCTCTACGCTTGTACGGTGATCCTTTACCATACTATAGGGATGGAACACATAGGAGCGAATCTGGCTACCCCATGAAATATCCGACTGATCCCCTCGGATTTCATCCAGCTGTTGTTTTTGCTCTTCAATTTTACGCTCATACAATTTCGAACGGAGCATCGTCATCGCTCGCTCACGGTTCTTGATCTGTGAACGTTCATTCTGACATGTTACAACTACACCTGTTGGTAAGTGAGTAATCCGTACGGCAGAGTCGGTGGTATTGATGTGCTGTCCACCCGCGCCACTCGCCCGGTACGTATCGATCTTGAGATCCTCTGTACGGATGTCCAGTTCAATCGTATCATCAATCTCCGGTACCACATCACAGGATACGAAGGACGTATGTCTACGGCCCGATGAGTCAAAAGGTGAGATCCGCACCAGTCGGTGTACACCCTTCTCGGCTTTCAGATAACCATAAGCGTTATGTCCCTTGATCGACAACGTAACACTCTTGATCCCAGCCTCATCACCTGGCAGATAATCCAGTACCTCAACCTTGAAGCCGCGCTTCTCGGACCAACGCGTGTACATCCGGAGCAGCATCTGTCCCCAGTCCTGGGACTCGGTACCACCCGCACCCGGGTGAAGCTCCAGAATCGCGTTCATCTTGTCATATGGTTGATTCAGGAGAAGCTGAAGTTCGAACTCTGCCACCTTATTCACGATCGCGGTAATACTGTTACCAATCTCGGTAGCGAGGTCTTCGTCGCCTTCTTCGTCCGCCAGTTCGATCATCATCACTGCATCATCATAGTCCTGTTGGAGTTTGGTGTATTGATCCACAGATCCTTTCACCGCATTTAGCTCAGCGATTACGGATTGCGCCTTGTCACTATCGTCCCAGAAATCCGGGGCAGACATCTTCACTTCGAAGTTGCCAATCATCTCTTGCTTCAGATCTAAGTCAAAGAGACCCCCTAAGGTTTGTTAGTTTCTTGCCTATTTCACGCAGGTCATGCTTCACGTTTGGATCGATCATGTGCAATTCCTCTTTTCATTAAGATAAGCTCCCCGCATCCAGGGTATTCCTCCAGATCAAGTATGCGATGCGTCACCCTGGTGTTGAGACAACTGTTGTATCAGTATATCTCTTCCCCGTGATCATGGTCATATTATTATAACTATGCACCATTAACCGGTTTTGCATCCTTCACTTCATCCTATGGAATACCCGGCTGCAAGGAGCCGTTCATGTCATGCTATATAAGTTGCCCTAGTAACTGTTACACCTGCAGTCCGATTACAGTAGCATCTTCCGATCGCTCTTATCCCCAGATTTTCTTGATCCCCTCTTACAAGGGGAAAATCCGAGGATAAAGGCGAACGCTCCGCTTCTTCAGATTGCTTCTGCACTCTCCGTTATGGTGTAAAATCAAGGTTCAACTTATTACACTAAAGTGTATATAAAAACCATCGTACTACTCTTGACCGTGGCAGTGTTTGAACTTCTTGCCACTACCGCATGGGCATGGATCGTTACGTCCGATTTGGTCAGAAACCTTCACTGGACGTTTCTCAGCAGGTTCACCGCTTGTCGAGATCTGACTTTCCTCAACAACTGCTTGACGCTCCTGATTGCTCTCGATCTGTGCTCTCATCACATAAGTCGCTACTTCTTCCTGAATCGAAGCGATCATCTGATGGAACATCTCGAAGCCTTCGAACTGGTACTCACGCAGTGGATCTGTACCGCCGTATGCGCGAAGGTGGATACCTTGACGCAATTGATCCATAGCATCAATATGATCCATCCACTTGCTGTCTACTGCACGAAGTACAACCACTTTCTCGAACTCACGAACCATATCTTCGCCAATTCGCTCTTCACGTGCGTTGTACTTGTTCTGAACTTTCGTGAACAGGAACTCGATGATTTCTTCTGCTTCCTTACCCCACAGATCATCTTTTGTTACCGAACCATCATCCAGCAATTTGCTGTTCATGTAATCGGCAACTTCCTGCAACTCCCAGTTTTCTGGAATATCGTCACCACAGTGAGCTTCAACGATACGTTCAATGGAAGGTTTGATCATATCCATAACGATCTGTTTAATATTTTCGGACTCCAGTACCTCGCGGCGCTGTTTATATATAATTTCACGTTGTTGGTTCATGACATCATCATATTGGAGAACGACTTTACGCACGTCAAAGTTGTTACCTTCAACACGTTTCTGCGCCGATTCTACTGCACGGGTAATCATCCGGCTCTCGATCGGTTGGTCTTCTTCAAAACCAAGGCGCTCCATCATGTTCAGTACATTGTCTGCACCGAAACGTCTCATCAATTCATCACCCAGTGACAGGTAGAATTGTGTTGAACCCGGGTCACCTTGACGTCCTGCACGACCACGCAGCTGATTATCAATCCGGCGTGATTCGTGACGCTCTGTACCGATAATATGAAGGCCGCCTACTTCAGCTACACCTTCACCCAAGATAATATCCGTACCCCGTCCAGCCATGTTGGTTGCAATCGTTACTGCACCCGCTTGACCAGCTCCTGAGATGATCTCTGCTTCTTCCGCATGGTACTTGGCGTTCAGTACCTGGTGTTTTACACCACGACGCTTAAGCATGTCAGACAGGCGTTCAGAGTTCTCGATGGATACTGTACCTACCAGAACCGGTTGATTCTTGCTGTGGCGTTCCACAATCTCTTCCACAACCGCTTTGAACTTGCCATCGATGCTCTTATACACGACATCTGCCATGTCATCCCGTTTGTTCGGACGGTTAGTTGGAATCTGCAGTACTTCGAGACCGTAGATTTTTTTGAACTCTTCTTCCTCGGTTTTCGCTGTACCCGTCATACCCGCAAGTTTACGGTACATCCGGAAATAGTTCTGGAAGGTAATCGTAGCAAGCGTCATGCTCTCGTTTTGTACTTCGATACCTTCTTTGGCTTCAATCGCCTGGTGCAATCCATCACTATAACGACGTCCAGACATCAGACGACCTGTGAATTCATCAACGATCATAACCTCTTCATCACTGACCACATAATCCACGTCACGACGCATGATTACGTTGGCTTTCAGGCCCTGTACGATGTGATGGTTGAGAGTAACGTTGGCATGATCATACAAGTTCTCGATACCAAATGCTTTCTCTGCTTTTGCCACGCCCGCCTCAGTCAACGCTACGGATTTCACCTTAATGTCTACCGTAAAGTCTTCTTCCGGCACCAAACGTTTCACAAAACGATCTGCTGCATAGTACATATCCGTCGATTTCTGAGCTTGTCCGGAGATAATGAGTGGCGTACGCGCCTCATCGACCAGGATGGAGTCTACTTCATCAATGATACAGAAGAACAATGGACGTTGTACCATTTGCTCCTTGTACAGCACCATGTTGTCACGCAGATAGTCAAAACCAAACTCGTTGTTCGTTCCGTACGTAATATCACATGCATATGCATGTTGTTTCAAAGCATGGTCCATACCGCTCAGGTTAACCCCTACCGTCATGCCCATGAATTCATAGATTTGTCCCATTTCCTGGCTATCCCGCTGTGCCAAATAGTCATTGACCGTGACCACGTGTACACCTTTGGACATCAATGCGTTCAGATATACCGGAAGTGTTCCTACCAGCGTTTTACCTTCACCCGTTTTCATCTCGGAAATACGGCCTTCATGCAGAGCGATACCGCCCAGCATCTGTACATCGTAGTGACGTTTGCCCAGTACACGGCGTGATGCCTCACGTACGGTTGCAAATGCCTCTGGAAGAAGCTCATCTGTTGTTTCTCCCTTTTCAATACGAGCACGGTATTCGTCCGTTTTACCTTTCAGTTGTTCATCAGACAACGCCTGAAATTGTGGTTCCAGTTTATTGATCACATCGACCGTCTTCATCAGACGTTTAACATCACGTTCATTCATGTCGCCGAAGATCTTTTTGACAAGTCCTAGCATGGTATACCCCTTTCGTGCAAAACAGAATAGACCCCCTGTTGCCGCCACGCGACACCATCGGATGGATGTTGCATCCACTTGCCCGGGGGTGACAAACAATATAAAAAGTAATATGGATGAATCAACTCCAGGCTTGCCAAGGGTTTCTCATGAAGCTGATTCGGTATTCAAACGGATTCGGTTATTAAAAACTAGCCGAAGCCCGAGCCTTGCGAATCATGTTCATGGTGCTGTGCCTGTCATTGATTATGATTAGCGATCATTCGTTGACAATTCCTCATCAGGACAATGATTCTCTTTGCATAAATTGTAACAGTTTGTAAGGGCCGCCGCAACACGCCACGGCACACTTCTTTGAACTTCTGAGCCATATCAAATGGAGTTTAAGTGCAAAAAATCATAGTCGTTAGCGGAAGCGTTCGATTGTCATGTTTCGTTTTGCAGGATAGACAGCCCTGTCAACGAATTTTGATGGTAAATTTGGATGGAAATCTCAATATCCAGTTCTCGAATGTAGGCGTACGAATATTTTCGTAAGCATCGGAATCTGGCAGTAAACTTTTACAGTTTGTGCTTCTTCTTACTATCTATTAGACGCAGCAGCATAGGGAATAGTTTCACCATTTTATTTCCAAAGATCATTTCCCAGCTCCTCTACGCACAAAAGAGCCCCATCCCCTAAGGGATGGAAGCTCTTGATAAATCTAATCCAGGAAACAATAGTCCCTGTGTTCATTATTATTAAATATTCATATACATGTTCAATCCGATGATCCTGTAAGTTAAATTAACCTTGTTCGATCAATCCGTACTTACCATCGTTCCGTTTGTACACAACGCTAACTTCTTCACTGTCAATGTTGGAGAATACGAAAAAATTGTGACCAACCATGTTCATTTGGAGTATGGCCTCTTCCACGTCCATTGGTTTCAACATAAAGCGTTTCGTCCGTACAACTTCCAGATCATCGTCATCCGTGTCCGCATCCAGTTCAGCTGTAGCTACAGTACCTGTTGGATCTTCAACGAAGAGTGTTTTCAGGCTACCTTCCTGGCGGAACTTACGGTTAATTTTTGTTTTGTGTTTGCGGATCTGACGTTCCAGCTTGTCCACCACGGAGTCAATAGATGCGTACATATCGTCGCTCTCATCCTCGGCGCGGAGCACAATGCCTTTCAAAGGGATCGTCACCTCTACCGTATGCAAACCTCTCGTCGTGCTCAATGTAACAGCACCGTCAGAGTTAAGGGGTGCATCGAAATACTTCTCGAGTCTACTCAACTTTTTGTCGACATAATCCTTCAAAGCATCAGTAACCTCGATTTGTTGACCTCGAATACTTAAATTCATAGGGCACTCCTCCTTTTTCCTTTGCCACTTCATTATAACACGAATGTAAGCGCCATGTAAAAACTCCCGGTGACCGAATAATGACATCTGTTCAAGCCACATCTGCCAACGTAGGCATAACGCCATATTTCGCGATATTTCATCATATTCAGCCATAATCGAATATTTACATGGTATGAATTATTAGGCGCTTGATGATGTAATTAACCCATTTTGAGCTTGCTCAATCTAATATGTAAAATGAACTTCAATCTATCTCTTGAATCTATTAAATTCACTAGAATAATGTGTCTAGGATGATCCTCAAATCTCGAATCTGTTAAAACAAAAAAAGACCCCGGAAAGTACCGGAGTCTGATGCTAGCGATAATTCAATTTGGTAACCATCTAACCATATATGTAGGTCGGATTGTCCGGATGATTATAATTTGATTACGTTAGCTGCTTGCGGTCCACGTGCGCCTTCGACGATGTCGAATTCTACGGATTGACCTTCTTCCAAAGTTTTGAATCCTTCGGATTGAATTGCGGAGAAATGTACGAATACGTCGCCGCCATCTTCAGTCTCAATGAAACCGTAACCTTTTTCTGCGTTGAACCATTTTACTTTACCTTGCATGCACTAACATTCCCTTCGTCATCAAATGAAGTGAAGCTTTCGGCCTTAACCTCTGCCCACAATTCAGATAATACCACCCAAAGTTATCCATTGTCAATTGGAAAAGTAAATGTTTTCTTGGAATTTTTTGTAGATTAATTGGGGTTTGTGTTGAAAGGTGGGATAACTTGAATATATCAGGTAATTGGAGAGTTAGTAAGTCTATTTTTGATGTATTAATGATAGGCGATTGGATGAGAGGCTACTGTTCAGATAACGAGGACTAGATACAATTTGCGTTTTTACTCCTTTATAATTTAGAATCTTTTAGAAAAATTAAAAAAAAGATAAGTCAATAGAAAAGGACATAAAATATCCCTCACAGGTATCTTACATCCTTCTATATTATTATTATTTAATATCTTTTTGTGTCTACAATAATACTGTCCACTGCGTAAGACGTCTCATATGCATTCTTCTGTACTTTAGCCTGTTTGCGTTGAATGAGCCAGTCTTTAGCTTCGATCTTCAAGCTGTTCATGCGCATCAGAATGGTTTGATCATTATCCATAATCTTCTTAAGCCTTGCTTGTTGAGACATTGAAGCTTCACGCTGATCCTGCTTTAACATAGAATCGATAATGTTCTGACGCTTGTCCACAAATAGTTCCAATTCATCTGAACTCACTTCATCAATCTGAAGCATGATATCTTGCGTTAGCTGCTCTAGCTCTTTAATCAAATCATCCATGAACGGCTCCAAGTTCAGATGAGGATACCATTTTGCTTGCCTGAACCCAGGTCTCTTTCAACTCTTTCAAATAACCCAGAGCTTCCTCAGCTGGCTCAGCAGTTTTCTTCGTATTAGCATCAATAAGAAGAAAATTAATATATTCGTACAAAGCATTAAGATTCTCTGCAATATCAGAAGAGCGATCCAATGTAACTGATAACTCGCTAACAATGGTTTGTGCTTTTCCAAGATTCAGACTAACCTTCTGATAATCCTTGGCACCCAATCCATCAATCGCTGTCCGTACAAAACGAATAGCTCCATCATACAACATTATCAACAACTGACCCGGTGAAGAGGTCTGAACGGACGACTGACGATATTGATCATATGGAGACTTAATCATATTTACACCCTTTCAATCTTTAAGTTAACTTAGCTGGAGAAGAAACTGGATAAGCTTGAAGCCTGACTTTGATACTTGCTCATTGCCGTCTCCATAGCTGTGAATTGTTTGTAGTAACGATTCTCAAGAGCTGTTAGGCGTTTTTCAAGTGCTGAAATCTCTTTGTTATATCCTTTTAACTCCCTACCCATAATACTTTCTTCTTTATAGATACTGTTAAGATCCCCACTAAATTTGGTTGTACCCGCACGTGTTGCGATTTTATCCATTGTCTTATCAAAATCATCATACAGTTTTCCAAAAATTGAGTCTTTAACACCTGTGCCTGTTCCTTGAAATAGATCAGCTACTTGTTGGGGATTGTTCAAGACTGCTTCCTTAAACTTGGCTTCATCCAGAATCAATTTTCCACCTTCAAAGTATTTACCACCCGTGATCCCGATATTACTGAGCTGTCCCATATTCTCGCCCATAATATTACGCATCTTGGAGACAAGATCTGCAAGGATATCATCATTTTTTAATAAACCACTCTTTGCTTTCTCTTCCCATAACTTAATATCACTTTCGGTCATGCTCTTTCTCTGTTCGTCAGTTAGAGGTTGAAAGCTACGGTATTTCTCCTCTCCAACCTTCGTGTTAAGCAGTGTCAACATCTTATTGTAATCATCCACAAAAGCCTTCATGGAATCCAAAGCCTTCTGAGGATCACTTTGCGTTGAGATTGTAAAAGGGTTGTCAGATATTATATTATTACTTGCATCCCTTGTTACAGTAACAGCGAGCAAGTTCATTTGCACGCCATTATACGTAATAATATTACTTTCAGGACGAGGATCTTTTAATTCAACACCATTAATTTTAACTATAGCATCTGTTCCTGTAACCGGTGTGAATGCTTGAGTTTTGTCGGTTTTGAAAACATCAAGCAGTGAATTGGCTGCCGGATCTAATGTCCCAATACTGACTTCACCTTTACTACCAAGTGTCTTAGAAGCAATGGAGAGCTTACCCGTAAGCTCATCAAAAGTAGCCGTAACTTTTAAATCCGACGCACTATTGATTTTTGCAACAACGGAGGAAATCGAATCTGAACCCTTAAATGTAAGTTCTTGCCCGTTATTTATTTTAATTTTATATTCTTCTTTATTATCAGCTTCCGTAATGGAAGAGTTACTAGTACCAAATTTAACACCTTTAACCAACTCCGCAAGCGATTGAGATGCCTTATAACCGAGACCAACCCCATCCGTCTCTCCCTTGGTTGCTGTCGCCAATGCCTCAACACTTATCTTCATTGGGATACCATTTGCCGCAGAAGTCGCATCTACTCTAACCGCATCCGTATTCCCTGTTACAATCGCTTTCTGTGTATTAAGGGCTGCAGACTGTCTGTATGTCTGTTGTAGTTTGGTATTTCGGAATTCATACATTTTACTGTTCAATTCCCGATAACTATCACGTTGCCACTCCATCAGTGTTTTTTTCTGATTCAATTTATCCAAAGGAGCTCGTTTGGCTGTCATAAGTTCCTTGACCATACTATCGATGTCCATACCGGAAAATCCATTAATACGCATAAATTCACTCCTCGCTCGTTAGAATATTTTTTAACCTTTATACTTTCTCGTCGATCAGGATGCCCGCTATTTCCATCATCTTGGCTACCAAATCCAATGTCTTCTCAGGTGGAATCTCCCGAAGCACTTCTCCCGTTTCCTTGTTAAGCACCTTGACCATAATATCATGTGTCTTCTCGTGGATGCTGATGTCCAGCGTTGTCTCCGGACCTTGTAGTGCTTTCACTGCTCGGTCAATATTGCGGATCAGCAGTTCTTCTCCCACAGATAGATTTACACCCTGCTTTTCTTTGCTATAGGCTTCTTTCGCTGTCCTGATGTTTACTGTGTCGGTTCCCGCTTGAGAAGCGCCTGCCGGGTGCTGCACCTCTATAGCAGGATTACTTGCAGATGAGGCAGCAGATAAGGAAAATTGAATGTTCACCCTTGAACGACCTCCAACTATTTCGCATTTATAGTATATATCGGCGTATCGCCTGTCCAGCTTTAGGAAATATGTAAAATCTAATAAAAAAACCTTGGATCAGAGATCCAAGGTTTAAGAAGTAACAAGATAGAATTAACGAAGCAATTGCAGAACGCCTTGTGGTTGTTGGTTAGCTTGAGCCAACATTGCTTGAGCTGCTTGAGCCAAGATGTTGTTTTTCGTTTGGCTCATCATTTCTTTAGCCATGTCAACGTCACGGATACGGGATTCAGCAGCTGTCAAGTTCTCGGAAGCCGTTCCCAAGTTGTTGATTGTGTGCTCCAAACGGTTTTGAACAGCACCCAATTTAGCGCGTTCGCTGGAAACCAGGGAAGTTGCTTTGTCCAAGATGTTGATTGCTTTGGAAGCATCTTCACGAGTGGAGATATTCAGAGCTGCTTCAGCTTTGATATCATTCGTTCCGTTAGTAACGGAGTTCTCTTTCGTGAAACCAGCTTGTCCAGCGTTACCTGTAATACCCAGGGCAGCGGAACGAACATCATTGATTGTCAAGGACATAGATTGACCAGTGTTAGCACCGATTTGGAACTTCGTAGAGAAGCCTACGCCTTGTGCTCCAGCGCCTACAACTTGATCAATATTGCCGATAGCTGTCATATCACCTGCTGTAGTAAATGCCAATCCAGTCGCACCAGCAAGTGGCGTGTTTGTACCATCAGCAATACTGATATCTTTACCTGTTTCGGAAATGAACTGAACTTTGTTATCTTCCGAAAGTGAAGCAGTTACCTTGGAATCAAGACCAGCTTTTTGCAACGCAGCATTGAGATCCTTAATGAAATCTTGTCTAGCAGCATTAGCCACATTTTTATCGGTATTGTTCGTATCGTAAACCTTAGGATCTGTACCTTCGTTAAGTTTAACCTCAACTTCACTATCAGTTCCAACTGTAACTTTAAAAGTACTTCCAGCAGCGATTGAAGTGGCACCACCAGCACCAAGTGCAGCAGTAGCTTGAAGTCCAGCACGTTCTACAGTAGAAGGAGAGCCTGTGTTAGTGTCAGTTGCTGCTGTAATCCCCAGAGCTGCATCGTCTGCACTAAAGGAGATAGAACTAGAAGTTCCTGTAGATTTCGCAGTGAAAACGAGTGAACCAGCACCATCAGTCGTGATGTCTACCAAATCTGACAATTTAGTTCCACCTGATGTTTTGTTTCCAAGTTCAGTTGCAGCAGCCTTAGCACCAGCTTCATCTGCAGTAGCAACAGTTACCCCACTAATATCAAAAGTAACATTGTCAACTGTAAGTTTAGTAGTAGAAGTTGCAGCAGTAACTGCACCACTTGCAGTTACTGTAGCACTAGTTGCTTGAGTCAATTTACCACTCTCGCCTGAACCAATACCACCGTTAAGCAATTTTTGAGTATTGAACTCAGTTGTGTTACCGATACGGTTGATCTCGGAAGTCAGTTGGTTCATTTCGTCTTGCAGAGCTTGACGATCGGAATCAGTGTTTGTTCCGTTCGCGGATTGGTTGGAAAGCTCACGCATACGTTGCAGGATGGAGTGAGTTTCGTTCAATGCACCCTCAGCTGTTTGGATCAAAGAGATACCATCTTGAGCGTTACGGGAAGCTTGGTCCAAACCACGGATTTGGCCGCGCATTTTTTCGGAAATTGCCAAACCTGCAGCATCGTCACCAGCACGGTTGATGCGAAGACCGGAAGACAATTTTTCGATATTTTTGTTAGTGTTAGCAGTGTTTGCAGACAGTTGACGGTGTGTGTTCAACGCCGCGATATTATGGTTGATAATCATTAGAGTATTTCCTCCCTGAAGATAAATTAGTTCCACATCCATGTGGTAAACGCCGCGACATTAAGGTCGGCCGCCCTGCCGAAGCAGCGTCTAAATTATATATCGACGGAAGGTGAACAACTGTTTATAGCAAATTGGAATATTTTTTAATCTTTTTTTATTCCGTTATTTCTAAGACGCTCCATAAAGGCCTCAACATTGGCTGCAAGTGGTGTTGCAGACTCTCTGTTTGCTTCCTGAATAGAGGCATAGACCTCCTGACGAAAGATATCAATATGTTTGGGTGCAGATATCCCGATACGCACAGTATCTCCCTCAACTGCAAGTACCGTCACTTCGATGTGGTCCTGAATGATAATAGACTCGCCCTTTTTTCGCGATAATACCAGCATCTCACACCCCGCCCTTCACGGATTTAGCTTCTTCGTCTTCTGACCAGATCAGATGGCGCGTCTCATAGATCGACTGATGGAGTATAACTTGCTTACCTAGACGCTTTTTGGGATTGAGCACAACAGGTGCAAGTAGGTTCATTGTGGAATTATTCGTCTGGGAATGAATTGTGACCAGAGAGTATACTGATACTTGCTCTGCAATCTCCAATTCTTGCTTATCCACTTCGCTTAATTCAAAACTATAATCCGCAACAAATGTGAATGGACTTACCAATAAGAAAGACAAATCCTTTTCTCGAACAGATTGTAAATAACTAAAAGGCGTGTCTTCCCATGGGATTAGCGCAAACTCAGTCTCCTCATCAAATCCAGGTAACCCTTTTGGAAATTGATATATGTCTTTCTCCTGAACCTCTACTTCTCCCCACATGCTTGTCTGAATATGAATAATAAACGCCTCCTTGGCGATGAATTTATACAAAAAGAGCCATAGAGGGCTGCGTCCGAGACCGTCTATAGCTCACATTATAACTTATAACTCCATATCTATGGCTGGTGGAGTGTATTGCACTGATGCGTACTGTTTTACATAAATGTCCAGTTTGCCTCTCTGATACTCAATTTCTGGCTTATTCACGATGACGTTCATCTCAGAGACCGCCGGATCATAGCTAATATCTGGAGGTCTTGTGTTGATACGAATATCCACATTATCAAACGAAGCAGGGGTTCTCGTCTCCGGAAAAGGTTGCGGCTTCCAGTCGGTACCCACAATATTAGCAATCGTATTTCCCGGTTTATGAATAGCTGCTAACTGATTACCCTGTTCTACACGTGAAGCTATATTTTGCAGAAAATTCTGTTGGATCCCCGAATAGATACGAGCGTTCATATCAATCATGTTGCCACCGGTATATGCAGAGAATGCCTTGCTTTGATCAACGTTCAGCTCAATTGGATGGCTTTGTACAGTCAGTTTTGCAGGTTTGGTATGAAGTTGAACCTCCGCCTTAGGCTGACGAATGGAGTACTGTCCAGGGTCAGCATCCATGTTTAAAATAGATGGCGTAGTTCGAATCTGAACAACAGGAAGAGTGTTCATAACATGGCTCCTCCTTATATTATCTCAGGAAGTCCACCAGAGATGGCGAGATGATTTTGGCACCTGCTGAAAGAGAAGCATTATAGATATTTTCTTGAATTTTAGATTGCAAAGATAGTTCTGCGTAATCCGCATCTTCCACCTTAGATTGCAGATCTGTCAGATTAATACCGAGATCTTCCAAGCGCCCCATCATCAAGTCAACACGGTTAGTCTTTGCTCCAATTTCGGATCGAATCGACAACATTTTACCCATTCTACTATCGATGTTATCCAACTGATCAGATAGCTCTTTCTGATCACCTTCAGTTAAAGCTTGCATAATGGTATTCATGATGACAAAAAGATTGTCTTCTTCCGTCTCTGTTCCAAATACTTCATTACCACTCACATTAATAGGCAATTGAACACTTTCACCTACAATGAAGTTAATCTTCCCTTTATCCGTAACAACAGAGGCAGCATTCGTTGTATCCAACGTACCATCAGGATTTGCAGGGAAATCGTACGGTTTCACATCATATGTCTCACCATTGAAAACATATTTGCCGTTAAGCTTACTATTGGAGATATCAATCAACTGTTCATTAAGTTGTTTTACCTCTTCTTTAATGCTATCTAGAGCAGACTGTGGGTTCGTTCCAGTCGAAGCTTGTACCGTCAACTCACGTAGACGCTGCACAACATTCCCCGCCTGATTCATAACCGTATCATTAAACTCAAGCCATGATATAGCACTGTCTACGTTTTTCTGATATTGATCATTCGATGAAAGTTCTGCACGATAACGAAGGGAGTAAGTAATCCCTACCGGATCGTCTGAAGGTTTGTTGATCTTGCGACCTGTTGCCAGTTGGGTCTGGGTGTTGTTCATCTGCTGTGCGTTCCGGTTTAAGTTCAAAAGTAGCTGTGAACTGAGCATATTATTCGTTATTCTCATGGTCTGATATGTCACTCCCTTCTATTATCTGCCTACTGTCCCAGTAGAGTTAATTAACTTATCAAGTAATTCATCATATGTCGTCATAAATCGAGCAGATGCATTATATGCATGCTGGAACTTGATCATATTGGACATCTCTTCATCCAAAGATACGCCACTCACGGATTGACGACGGGTGTCCACTTGCTCCACAAGAAACTCCGAGTTGGATGTCTGACGTGCAGCTTCCTGAGATTGTACCCCCAGTTGTCCCACAATGGCACTGAATTGTGCACCGATTGTTGCATTACGTAAACCGTCTGCAGATTTCATCGGTGTATCTTTCAGATTCGCCAGCAAGATAGCAAGTGTATTGTTACCTTTGATAACAGTCTCTGTACCAGAAGCATCCGATGTGCGGAGTGAAGTCGCAATCTTATTCGGATCAGCCAAAATCTCTGCGTTCAATGAGATATTGCCGGCTGTAATGGCTGTTCCACCACCCGCTGCTGTAAAGAATGGGACTCCTCCAGAGTTAGTTCCATCCATGCTGTATCCAAGCTGATGCAGACCGTTCAGTCCTTTGACCGTAACCTTCAAGTCTGTAGCGAGTGTGCGTGCTGCACCTGTGTATGTAACACCATCCAGTACAGTATTGTCTGGCAAGACCGAACCGGCAGGAAGAGTAATTTCAATATCTCCGTTAGCAAGGGTATTCGCCAAGTCGTCCATTTGTTTCCGGTAATCACTTACCAATGTATCTCTGGACTTAATCATGCCATGAACTTCACCATTGGTGAGTGTGCCCGCAGTATATGCATCATTCAGAAAAGCAGGATCTGCCGCCACTTGTACTGCTCCGCCTGTAACAAGTGCCTGTCCATTCATCTGGATCTGGTATCCTTGTTGAGAATCAGTAACCGTAATATTCATGATTTTGGACAGTTTATCCGTCATCAGATCACGTTGGTCACGCAAATCGTTGGCATTGTCGCCAAGAGACTCAATTTTCACAATTGCACTATTAAGGTTCGCAATGTTACCTAGGTAACCCTGGATTTCATTACTTTTCACAGCGATGTTACTATCCAAATCCTGACTGAGTGCATCCAATTGGCGGCTAATCTGATTCATCGCATCCGTAAGAGCGAGTGTGGTTTCCTTGACAATCCGGCGTGCCGTAACGTCCTCAGGATTCTTACTCAGATCCGACCATGATTTGTAGAAGTTATCCATAACCGTCCGAAAACCGGTATCCGATGGCTCGTTGACAATAGCTTCAAGTTTCTCAAGTGTATCTCGTTGAATGGACCAACTCCCGAAGTTGGTGTTTTCATTACGATATTGGTCGTCCAGGAATTTCTCGCGCACACGTGTAATGGAGTCGAACTCTACCCCTGTACCGAGTTGTCCTGGTGTTGTGCTATGCAGAAATGCGAACGGCTCCATTGGAATGGATGCCTGCATGTTCACCTTTTGGCGTGAGTACCCTTCCGTGTTGGCATTGGCTACGTTATGACCTGTTGTGCTAAGAGCTGTCGTCTGTGTGAACAAACTGCGTTTAGCCGTTTCGATTGAATGAAATGTAGATGTCACCTGGTTTCCCCCTAATTAATCAGGCACGCGTGTCAAACAGACCGATTCGCCCTGGATTGCCGTTCTTATCAGCAGGATGCTGATATGTGGCATCCTGTTCTGGCCGAGAAGCAAAGATGTCCATTGAAAGATCAATAAACATCAACGATTGCTCGATCAGCTTTTGATTCAGTTGATTGATTTCCTTTAACTCTTGCAGTGTTCCCGCCAGCTTCTTCTGGACTTCAAGCAATCGCTGTTTGTCAGCCGGATCAAAAATCAGCTTCGAGATCTCCGTAATGTTCAGGTTCAGCATGGACTTGATCCCACGCTCCTGAAGCAATTCGTGAACTGCGCTCTGCCGTTCAATCTCCAATGGCTCTTGTTGTTTCATGAAACGGGATTCTTTGTTCAGAACGGCAATGAGTTCATCCACATCGTTTTTGACAATGACCTGTCTCTTGACCTCGCTGAGTGCCAGCATATCGCGGTGACTTTGTTCCATTTGCTGCAAAACTGCAATTAATCTGTCCAGTGCTGCCATTACGTGATCACCTATTCCTTATCAAAAGACTTAAAATACGGTAGCAATTTGTCAGCAAGCTTGCTGCTATCTACCTGATACGTTCCCGAACTCACCTGTTCTTTGAGTTCCTGTATCCGTTGTATGCGTCCTGCATCCTGTGTACGACTTTGTTCCTCAAGCATCTTCATCGCCTCCGGAGAAATGGATACCTCGTCCTTACGGCGGCTCTTCTTGGCATCAGCCTGCTGATTGGATTCAACGTTCCTTTGATATGAATTGATTGCTCCAATTCTACTCGGTTCATTGATTTTCATTCAAAATACACTTCCTTCCACGTTAGAATTTTACATTGATATACGTTTTTCTTACTTTATCTTTATGTTATCGAGATGATTAGGATAATAAAAAAAACCGATAATCTTTAATAAGTTTATCGGTACGTTTCAAAACATTTGTTATAGCAAAACATGTATTTGAGCCCTCGCTCCTATTAATCGCGTAGTTTGTCGAGAGCATTGTAGGTTCGTCCGCCTATATTGCCGTTATCCTTCTGACCTACATCGCGAGCTGCACTAGCCAAGTCTTTCGTTAGACGATTACGGCAAGAGTCACACATATGACCTTCACGAATCAATGTTCCGCATACTTCACAAGGATACATCATATTCGGGGCATTTTCGATGGAAATCCGTCCCTCACGGATGAACTTGGTAATGGTTTTGATCGAAACATCTGTTGCATCAGATAGTTCCTGTATATTGGTGCCTTTGTTTTCGCGCAAATAATCTACACAGATCTGATATTCCTGTTCCATTTCTTTAATACAATTCGAGCATACATCTCGAAAATTCAACGCATATAATTTACCACAGCGAGGACAATTACCTAGATTCATCGCTAAAACGCCCCTCTCAAACTTCCATTTCCGAATAGATAATAACTATACATTACCTTATTTTCTCTGATGAAGCCATAGTCTATTTACAAAACAAAAAGGGGAACAGGATGCACATATATGCAACCCCGCTCCCCCTTATGCATTACTAATTCAATGTTCTAATACTTAGTACAGAAGACCATATGCTTGTGTTCTGATCATTGAATGCCCGAATACGATATTTATGCAAACTGGACGGTAACAAGTCGGAATGAATAAACGTTGCATTACTGACAGTCGCCACAATTTGCCCGTCGGCTTCAATTTCGTAAGACGAAGCTCCCTCAATAGCGTCCCAATTCAGAATAACGTTTGTTCTGTCCGAAGTTCCTTTCAGCACAGGTGTAGTTAATTGAGTCATTCCACTTATACTCTCACTCCAAGCTCCTGCACCAGAAGCATTTTTAGCACGAATTCGGAAGGTATGTTCTGTATTTGGTGCAAGTCCGCTCTTCGTATAAGCAACTCCACTCACGGCAACCACCGTACCATCAATCTCCAGATCATACCCTGTAGCTCCAGATACAGCAGTCCATCTCAGCGCGATAGCCGCTGTGGTTGCTGAGTTAATACTCAAACCTGAGACACTGGCAGGTAACGTATTTTGGGACAACATTGCTGTCCATGCACTCACATTAGTGTCGGTCAGGGCACGAACACGGTATTTATGCGCCGTCCCACCAAGTAATCCATTATGGACATACAAGGGATCACTCACCGTAGCAACCAATATGCCATCTGCCTCAATCTCATATTTTGTTGCGCCAACAACTTCATTCCATGTCAGCGTAACTGCCGTTTCTTCAGGTACAGCTTTCAGCGTTGTTGGTACATTTAATTGGGTCGAAGCGGTTACGAACTCACTCCAGTTACCCATGCCAGCAGCATTCTTCGCACGAATACGGAAGTTATGGTCTGTATTGGCTAGAAGACCACTTTTCGTATAAGCAGATCCACTTACAGAAATTACAACACCGTCAATTTCCAAATCGTAAGCGGTGGCGCCTGTAACAGGGCTCCATTTCAATGAAATAGCAACAGGTGTAGCGGTATTTAACATGAAACCGTTAACGGAAGCAGGGATGGTATTTTGCGTCAGCACTGCTGTCCATGCACTTGTGTTTTCACCTTTTAAAGCGCGAACTCTATACTTGTGTGCCGTTCCGGGCAATAAACCATCGTGTGTATATACTGGCTCACTAACTATGCCAACAATTGTACCATCGGCTTCAACTTCATACGCGGTCATATCTTCTACATCCGCCCATGATAGATTAATTGCCGTTTCTCCCGATGTTGCCTTTAATACAGGTGTATTCAAAAGAGTCATACCACTGATCAGATTGCTCCAGACTCCCACACCTGCCGCGTTCTTTGAACGAATACGGAAGGTGTGCTCAGTATTCGCTGCAAGACCACTCTTCGTATAGGAAACTCCAGTAACTGGAACAACGGTGCCATCAATTTCTAGGTCATAACCTGTTGCCCCGGTTACTGCTGTCCATTTTAGAGTAATGCCCACATTCGTAACAGAACTAATATTAAATCCCGCAACTGAAGCAGGTATCGTACTTTGCGTCAGCATAGCAGTCCATACACTCGTATTGGTATCCGTTAGAGCACGTATACGATACTTGTGTGCTGTTCCTGGTAACAATCCATTATGTGAGTATACCGGATCGCTAACTGTGGCAATCACTGCACCATCTGCTTCAATTTCATAAGTGGTTGCATCTGCTACATCAGCCCATGTGAGGTTGATTGCAGTCTCTTCCGATGTCACTTTCAAAACGGGTGTGTTCAACTGCGTTGTTCCACTGATCAACTCACTCCATGTACCTACACCGGCGGCATTTTTCGAGCGAATACGGAAGGTGTGATCTGTGTTTGTTGCAAGACCACTCTTCGTATACGCTACTCCCGTTACTGGGACAACGGTACCGTCGATCTCCAGATCATATCCCGTTGCACCTGTAACTGCTGTCCACTTCAATGCAATAGCCACGTTCGTTATCGAACTAATGGTCAATCCTGTCACTGAAGCAGGAATCGTGCTTTGCGTCAGAATTGCTGTCCATGCACTTGTATTAGTCTCGGCTACCGCACGAATGCGATATTTATGGGCTGTTCCTGGAAGCAGTGTTGTATGGGTAAAGCTAGGTTCCCCTACTGTTGCCACTACTGCTCCATCCGCCTCAATCTCATACTTCGTTGCGTCTGCTACATCAGCCCACGTGAGGTTGATTGCAGTTTCTTCTGATGCTGCTTTTAATACCGGTGTATTCAAAAGTGTCGTTCCATTGATCAAGTCACTCCATGCCCCTACACCGGCGGCATTCTTCGAACGAATACGGAAGGTGTGATCTGTGTTTGCTCCAAGACCACTCTTTGTATAGGCTACACCCGTCACTGGGACAACGGTACCATCAATCTCCAGATCATATCCCGTCGCTCCAGTCACTGCTGTCCACCTCAATGCAATGGCTACATTCGTAGCCGAGCTAACCGTTAAGCCTGTAACTGATGCAGGTATAGTACTCTGCGTCAGAATTGCTGTCCATGCACTTGTATTGGTATCCGTCAACGCACGAATGCGATACTTATGGGCAGTTCCTGGCAGCAGCGCTGCATGGCTATAGTTAGGCTCTTCTACTGTTGCCACTACCGCTCCGTCCGCCTCAACCTCGTATGTAGTCGCATCTGCTACATCGGCCCAAGTCAGGTTGATATTCGTTTCTTCTGATGCCGCCTTTAATACAGGTGTATTCAACAGTGTCGTTGTACTGAGCGGATCACTCCAATCACCCACACCTGCAGCATTTTTCGAACGAATACGGAAGGTGTGTTCTGTATTTGCTGCAAGGCTACTCTTTGTGTAGGCTACGCCAGTAACAGCTACAATTGTACCGTCAATCTCCAAATCATATCCTGTCGCTCCTGTCACTGCTGTCCATTTCAGACCAATAGCTGCATTAGTGACCGAGTTTATTGCGAGATTCGAAACAGGACCAGGGAGTGTACTTTGGGACAAAATTGCAGTCCATGCACTTGTATTCGTATCATTCAAAGCTCGTACACGATATTTATGAAGTGTCCCTGGTGATAGATCAGTGTGTGTATAAGCCGGATCTACAACAATTCCTACGTTAACTCCATCAGCTTCAACCTCATAAGAGGTAGCCCCCTCAATTGCAGGCCATGCCAAAAACATATCTTCTTGCGAAGAAATCCCTTTAATAACAGGCGTACTTAGAAGTGTCGAAACAGTTAGCATGTCAGTCCACTTACCTACGCCGCCTGCATTTTTAGATCTCAATCGAAATGTGTGCTCGGTATTGGGCGTAAGAGCCGTCTTGCTGTATGTTGTACCAGAGACCGGAACAACGACCCCATCAACCTCCAGTTCATATCCACTAGAACCTTTAATTGCAGTCCAGCTTAAAGAGATTTTATTGAATGTATTTTCTGTAATTTTCAAACCACTTGCTGAGTCAGGTACAACAAGTTGCGTAGCCGTTCTACTCCAGTTGCTCTCATTATCTGAAGATACTGCTTTTAACGCATAGGTATGACTGGAATTGGCCTCCAAACCAACGTGTTCGTAATTAGTTACATTACCCAGATCAATTGGGGCTCCACCATCAATCTGTAGTTGATATCCATTGGCATGATTAATTGCAGCCCACTCTACTATATTTTTCCCTTCTTCAGAGCTCGTGGAGATAACAGGTTCGTTAAGCAGTGTTTTGATATTAAAAACGCTACTCCATTCACTTTTGCCTATAGAATTTATAGCACGTATTTTGTAAGAGTAATTTTTGTTAGGAATGAGTACGGCATCATCCAAGCTCGTACCATAATAAGGCCCCATTAAAATACCATCACGCTCAATTTCATACTGTACAGCTTCCTGTGCATGATCCCAGCGAATATGAGTCGTGTTTTCACTTGAGTTACCCGTTATATTCGAAGGCACAGAGGGTACATTATTAATCGGTAACGGATTTACCTCCTGTTTGGTAAAAGAAGCGGGTTCAGCTTTACGTGTATAGTACGGATTAAGTTCAGAGTAAAAATCTACAACTTCCCCCGTATCTGCGTTTACAACCAAACTCAACTGTCTTACATCATAATCATATACATCAATTGGCGTTAGTTGACCTAGCACATTATAGTGTGTGATCGTCCATTCGCCAACTTGGTTATACGGTTGTCTGTACGTCATCTCAGTAGCAATCTCACGAACTTGGCTTAAATCAATGAGAAAAGCATTGTCGATCTGTCCAGCATATTTGGATGTATACGATCCAAAACTTATATTCGTAATATCACTTGGGAAACCCAGGATAGACTGCATTCTGGTGAACGAATAACCTGTTGATGAAATATTGTAGGATCTCGCCCAACTCAGTTTAACTGATTTTTGGTTCACCTGTAGCTGGCCGTTGTTGTTGGTCATTACATATTGGTAATCATTACTTGATGAGACTATCCCGCTTCCTACCGCTGCATGTGCCCGGTTCCCCCCGTACACGCCAAACTGTCCGAATACCAGCATGAATACTAGTAGACGGACAGTCCATAAGTAAAATCCATTTTTTCTTTTTCCTGCGACCACTTTTGTTCTCCCCTTCAAAAAGATATGTTGTGCCAGTCCCTGTGCTGTCACCTGTGGTGAACGGCAAAACTATCTATTCTGCGCGAGAAAACCAATTCCTCTTTTTTACATGTAAAAAATTTCTTATTGCGCTTTCATTTATAATTTCATCAAACAACTATATTCCATATGGTATAAATACGAAAACAGGAATTCGCAAATGTGAAATTATTAATACAGGAACACATTTTCCTATCTACTTGAAGGTAAAGCGTAGGTTGTGTATGCAGGGAGACTTGAGGAATATTAAACATAGCTCAATATACTGATTTGCCGATTAGGATCTTGCCAGTGTCAGTGTGAAAATCTCGACCGGAATCTCCATGTAGAAGCCAGCATTTAGGATAACCCGCCCACAAGCGTCCAAGGTGCTACCTGTTGTGTATATGTCATCGATCAGCAGTAACTGTATGGGTTTAGCATGTGATATGCCCATATGTGTTGGCAGATGAGCTCCACTGTATAGCTCTTCAATTAACTGCATGCCATCCGGGTTGATGGAAAAAGCGTTCTTCATCGTTTCAATACGTTCACCGCGTGATTTGAAACTTTGTTTGGTGGTGTTGATCTGGCGCTGCAACAGATCAACGATGGGCAGGCGGCAGGCGGTGGCAAGTCCAGCAGCCAACCGCTCCGCCTGATTGAAGCCGCGCTCGGCCAGACGCTCGCTGCTCACCGGGACATAGGTGACCGCGTCAGGCCGCCATTGCGGCTTCGTTTGTTGAGCAAGTGTGGCGAGATGAGCCACGGGGGCTGGGGGTTCTTTTGCCAAAGCAGAATTCTGTTCATCTCTCATCGCTTGAAAGGCTTGAATTAAAAAAGTGGTTAAGAGCGGTGCGTAGCGTTCATGGCCTCTGAATTTGTACATGCCGATCCATTCTTTCATTATAGTGTTGTATTGTACGGCGCTGCGATTGGAGACAAAAGAACGGTTTTGCATGTTTGGACGAGCACAGTCCGGGCAACCGACTCCCCGACCACAACGCAGGCAACGGATGGAACGGATCCATGGAATCTGTTTCACACAACGTGGGCATATGCCTGGATAGGTAGAAGACAGCATCGCTCGAGTGCCACATGTCAGACAAGTCGCTCCCGGCGGGGCGAGCAGGTGATGAAGACGCTGGGTCAGGTGCTGTACATGATCGGTTATGTTGCTGAGCCAGTTGAACATAGGGGGCATACCTCCAGTCTTGGGAATATATTGTGAAATGTGGAACCGAACTTGGCAGATGACAATTATGTCTGGGATGGTGGATGCAGGTAGCCTTTGCGACGAGCGATGGTGTTCATTTTCCGAATCTGTGCAACGGCCTTCACCTGTGATCGTGTCCGACGAGATGATGCAAAAACCACTCTACCCGCCGGATCATCCATGGAACGCCCTGCTCTGCCCGCCATCTGAACCAGTGAAGCTTCATCAAAGAGACCATTGTCTGCATCCAATATAAAAACATCACTGCGCGGAATGGTCACGCCACGCTCCAGAATTGTGGTGGTTACGAGCAGACGAATGTCGCGATCACGAAAGGCTGTAACTTTGCTAGCGCGATCGGGGTCTTGGGATGAGGTTCCTTCGATATGGATTCCAGGAAAAGTACGACGCATCAGATTCACAAACGCCTCAATTTGGGCAATACGTGTCACAAAGACAAATACTTGGGCGTCACGCTTCAATGAAATTTGGATGTTAGTCCTCAAGGCAGAAGGAAGATTTCGTTTCTTAATACATTCAGCAACGGTAACCATTTTGACCAATCTTGGCACGGGCAAAGGATGACGGTGGAAACGTACTGGAACTTTGGCATGATTGAGTTTCCCACGTGCTGCTTCCCTCTGAAGCCGAGCAGGCGGTGTGGCAGATAGATAGACAAAATTCCCCTCCGGTTTACAGGAGGATGCCGCCGCGTGAGCGAGCATGGGATCGTTGTGATAAGGGAACGCATCCAGTTCGTCGATGATAACGAGATCAAACCCTTGATAAAAGCGCATCAGTTGGTGTGTGGTCGCAAGCGTGAGCTGAGCGTCTTTCCAGCGTTCGTCACTGCCTCCGTAAAGAGTAGCGAGCGAGGTGTCCGGAAAAGCTTTGGCCAGACGTGGAGCCAGCTCCAGTACCACGTCCCTGCGCGGCGTAGCGACCAGAGCCCGTCCGCCGCGATCCAGTGTATGTTGGAGCAGTGGGAAAATCATCTCGGTCTTGCCGGCCCCGGTCACGGCCCACAGCAAGAACCGCCCCGGCCCATCCCCTGCGGGTGGCCGGGCCAAAAACGCAAGCGCCGCGGCTGCTGCCGCGCTCTGCGCTGCGCTAAGCCCCCACCGGGCGAGCCCGCCGCCGGTGGGGGCCAAGGCCGTGCCACGCGGTGCTTCGCCGCGTCGTGGCACGGCCCCTTGCGCTGCACTGCGTAGCAGCAGCGCACAAGCACGGCTGCGCCCCAGCGCGAGGCAAGCCTCGCAGTAGGCGCACGCCGCCAGGCCGCAGGCAGCGCAGGGCACGCGCTGCCTGGCTTCGCTGCCACAACGGTGGCAGCGGGGCGCGCTCCGCGCGCGTCCAAGCCACGCGTGCCGACGGCGCGTGGCAGGCCCTTCGAGGGCGGCTGTGATACTCAGCCGCCCGTGCAAGCGCGCGAGCTGCGCAGCCGCGCGCCACTCCCCTGGCGGCTGGGCGGTATCCGCCAGCAACGCCTCCGCCTCGGCCGCCAGCAGTTGGCGGCCGCTCATCCGCTCAGCCAGCAGGGCCGCATCCCGCTCCAGCTGAGCCCACTGCCCGGCGGGATACGGCTCTGGCATCCCGCCTACCTGAATGCGACGCACAGCGGTACTCCCCGCTTTGCCTGCTATACCTTTTCTGGCCTCAACTTCCCCCGAGGCCAGTTCATACACATCCAGTTTCTGTGCAAGATAGCTCTGCCATTCGTGCTGGCCCCACTGATCCATACCTCGCTCCATCTCAAAATGTTCAACCAACCAGGATGCCTGACTTAACGGCATCGCCTTATCTAACAACAACCAGCGCAGCACATGTCGCCCACTTCCTCCCTCGAGCCACCAGGTCACATCCACTCGAATGTCGAGTGATAACACCATGCTCCACCCTTCCCCTACACGGCACACATATAAAGCAACTTTCATTTACTCTCCTCCCCCATCTCACATTCTCCGAACGCAAAAAAGCACATGCCAACCCAGCTGTTCGCCGGAGCATGTGCTTCATGTCCATATTCCATCTTCGTATGATCAATCTACTTATCACTATACCTATTGAACCTTTACATCACAAGGTTAGTTACACAACATGATTCCATCATACAATTCTGCTAATAACCAGAATCTTTCTTTAAAATTGCGAAACTTTTTCCAATCTGAATCGTCTATACTTTTAAATTAAGAGTTCTGACTTCGAAAATCTTATTTCTGTGATCAAGAACTCCTCATACCCAGGCAATAACCATAGATTGCATAAAAACCCATTTTTAATTTAAAAGCAGACTTGGCTACAATTACAAAAAAAGACTACAGCTTCTGCTGTAATCTTTTCACTGTAGATCTGCGAAATGCTAATCCCATTTCCCGCTCACATAATGATTTATTGCTCTGACTCACGCAAATCAATCAGGCGAAACGTGTGATCGGTCTGTGCTACCCGTTCAATATCAGCAGGGACAGCAGGCAGATAAGATGTCTCCATTCCTTGCCTTTGCATAAGCTTTTCAATAATCGTAATCGTTTCCGTTTCTGTACGATCAGCAACAACGGTTAATCTGAAGCTCTTACCACGGTATAACAATTCCCGGCAAAGTTCTCTTACAATGCCTTCGATCCGCCCTGCCTGATTGGAAGGGATGAGCAGGATCTGCTCGAAACCTTCAGATTCCGGACGGGAAAGATGGCGCTGGTGCATGGCATGAACGGCCATTGCCGCCAGGAAGTATATGAGCAGAATCATAGTCAGATGAGCAACCATGGCAACTGCACCTCCTCGGAAGGTCATGCTCACCCATGGCGAACATCCCTGTATACAACAAGTATATGCTGTACTTTCTGAAGGGTTACACTTGCATTTCCTATCACTCATATTCCACGCTGATCGACACCGGACGAAGAAAGACAGGCCAGGTCATTCATTCACGCCTAAGCTTGAACATATGTTCCGCACAACCTTACACTTTGCTCATTTGCAGTGATAAAGTCCATTAACCCGCAGACCAATCCAACATTCTGGAAAGGGCGCGAGTGAACACCAATCTATACTTCGTCTAGGTTGAATCAACCAATGGACTGACTTACCGTAAGAATACTGCTTTACGAAAAACATAAGGTATTAGAGCGTAACCCAACCATATTTGATCGAATTGATAACAGCTTGCGTACGGTCGTCCACTTCCATCTTCTGCAGAATACTGCTGACATGGTTTTTTACTGTTTTTTCACTGATGAACAGGAATTCACCAATCATTTTGTTGCTCTTACCTTCTGCCATCAAGCGAAGTACTTCAGCCTCACGACGTGTGAGCGGGTTATTGTCGCCAGCGACAAATTTAACACCTGCTTCCTTCGAAGCTCCTTCACTCATTGCCCCTGTTTCATTAAGATACGTCATACGACGCAGCTGCATAATCAGTTTGCCTGTTACTTTCGGATGAATGAACGCATGTCCTTCATGCACGGAACGAATCGCATTGATCAGAGACTCGGCCTCCATATCCTTCAGCAAGTATCCGTTAGCCCCTTTACGAAGCGTCTCAAATACATAACTTTCATCATCATGAATGGACAAGATAATGACTTTGACATCAGGGAACAGCTCACGCAATTTCTCCGTTGCTTCTACCCCATTTTCGATTGGCATGTTGATATCCATCAATACGATATCAGGTTTATCCTGATTGCAGAATTCGAGCACTTGAATACCATCGCCGCATTCGCCGATGACCTCAATGTCGTCCTCCATATTTAAAATGCGTTTCAGTCCCTCACGGAACAGCTGATGATCATCAGCCAAAAGAACTTTAATCGATGCTTTACCAGTATCACGGTTTTCCATCATCCTGCTACTCCTTTCCCTTATCCACGTTTGTCGGGATATGAATCACTATTTTGGTTCCTTGATTTTCTCCGGATTCAATCTCTATTCTTCCTTCTAACAGTTCAACCCGTTCTCTCATCCCAATCAGACCGAAGTGGGTATGATCCTTGCTTTTCTTCGCAAGAAGCTCCGGTTTGAACCCAAGCCCATTGTCCTGAACGACAATTTTGACGAGCTGAGCCTGGTATGTAATCTCCACCACAACATAAGTGGGATAAGCATGCTTTGCAGCATTCGACAGACCTTCCTGCACAAGGCGGTAGATCGCAGCCTCCATCGCAGAAGATAAACGGTGTTCTTTACCTCTTGTTTCAAAAAGCGACCGGATTTTCGTTTTTACCTCAAAATCCTGCACGTACTTCCGAAGCGTTGGAATCAGTCCCAGATCATCCAGTGCCATAGGACGCAGATTGAAAATAACTTTTCTCATTTCTTCAAGACTGGAACGAACCTGGCCTTTCAAATCTACTATTTCGGCCTGGACCATCTTAAAATCCTGCTTAATGAGCATTCTTTCTACAATTTCCGTCCTAAGCACTAGATTGGCGAGCATCTGCGCAGGCCCGTCATGAATCTCACGAGCAATACGTTTCCGCTCTTCTTCCTGGGCCAAAATTATTTTCAAACCAATCATTTGTCGATTTTTGGCAGATTCGATGATCCGGGTCACTTGACCTAGTTCACCTGACAGGTACTCGAGTACAACACCCATCTGCGAACCGATGGTCTCGGCACGCTCCACAGAAGCTTCCACATTTTTGGCACGCTTCTGCAGATCATCCCGACGAGCCTTCAGATACATTTCCTTCTCACGATAAATCATCAGATCCAGCTGCAGCTGTGTTGCTTTCTCATACGCCTGCTTGATATCATGCTCGGAATAACGGACAAAGTCGCGGCTAACCTCAGTCAGCCGGATCCGGGAACGGCGGTAGTTCAGCTCCAATTGATCTACTTTCTCGATCGTTTCCGCCGTCTCCTTCAGTACCGACTTCAACTCCTCGTTGAGTGTTTTCAGCTCATCGCGAGTTGCGTCCATAATTTCGAACATTTGATATTTGCTGTTTTCCATGACTTGTATGGCGTTTTTAATGACGCGGTCTATGGCATCGGCTTGTAAATCCACGTTTGTTCGACTCCATTTCTATCGTTTCCGGTATATATCATACCATATCACGATGAGATGGTAACGGTCTTCGTTTTCTGTTCCCATTTTACAGTCAGACCAAGTTGCTCGGAAACGAGTCTAAGCGGGACTAAAGTCCTACCACCCGTTACGTATGGTGCAACAGTTGCGCTCTGTCTTTTACCATTCAGAATGAATTCTTTCTGCCCTACAACCAGATCAATCAGCTTGCCACCACGTAATACCGTGATCCGCTGATTTTTGCTATCCCAGCTTGCCTGACCACCAAAAGCGTCCAAAACATGTTTGATTGGCACATACGTCGTACCATTTTTCAGGACCGGTGCTGCATCAATGGCTTTTTTCGTTCCGTTCACCGTCATCGATTTCTGTCCAAGCACGAGCGAAGCTGTCCCCGTAGGCAATCCTACTTCACTGGACTTGGAAGGCATCGTGAATGCGATATTGTCAAAAGCAACCGTACCTGATTTCGCACGCTCATCCTGACCTTCCTCCACGTTCACCACATAGACCCGCTTCAGCTTCGCCGGGTAGGCGATGTTCAGTCCGTTCAGGTCCACACTCAGCTTCTTCCACCCGTTCCAGTCAATTGCCTTGGCGAGATCGGCATATACCGTTTTGCCATTGGCATCCGTGAATTCGGCACGTAACCAGTTCAGGCTTTTATCTCCCATAACATCCATCGACATCGAAGTAGCTGCAGCAGATACCTCTCTACCGGTAGAGCCATTCAGTTGTGCATAAGCGTACATTTTGCCTGTTCCAGCAGTCATATCATAACCGAGTTGCAATACATTGGAGCCGGCTTTTTCACCAGTTCCTGCAGTAACGGTTGCCGTACCAGTTACACCCGCTGCGTTCGTTGTGAAGTTAATCGGATAATTCACGTTGTCGAAGTTCTCCCAGATCGTTTCGCTGGCAGAAGCCGAGAGGACTACAACTGTGCTGTAACCATCATAACGACCGATCGCATATCCCACTTGTGCACCTGAATTGACGGAAGATATGGTTAATTGGTCAGCAGTAACTTTACCTTTGAATCCGATAAATTCCCATGTCAGCGAGTCTGCCGGAACCGTCACACTTTGTCCGCTCTTCGTTGTCGCCGTTACAGGAATGGACATCGTTGTGCCTGCTTTGAGCGAACCGAGACCTGATCCTGCTGTCAGGGAAGCCAACTCACTTCCACCCAGTACCGATACTTTAATGGAGGATGAAGCTCCATTGCTCGTTGCCGTCAGCGTTGCTGTACCTGGCTTCACGCCTTTGATCGTTCCGTTGCTAACACTCACGATGCCGTTGTTGCTGGACTTCCAGGACATGCTGATATCGCCTGTTGCGATCGGGTTGTAGTAGGTGTCATATCCTTTGGCTGTGTACTTGCCCTCTTGTCCCACCAGCAGCGTTTGGCTTCCACTCACGGCAAAGCCCTTCAGTTTACCTACAGGAGCCGTAGAGAACACACCTAGCGTGTTTACAACCTGACGTTGCTCGGTGCCATACTCTGTGTTGAACGTCAGACCAGCGGTTTGCTCACCCAACGGACGTGTTACCATTGTTGTGGAGCCGCCTCCATCCAAGTTCATGCCTTTCCAGACATCCACACTGGTCATAAAGGATTGCAGTTCCGTCAGCGACATCCCGCTGCTGTTACTGTTTTTCTCCGCTGCAATGATGTAGACATACCGACCATCCTGAGAGTATCCTACTGCGGTTCTTGCACGAATGCCACCGATGCCGGAAGATGCGATATCACGGGAGAAGGATGCTGCCTTTCCACCGTTCACAAGAATCGTATGACCGCCAATCATCATCTCCAGATTACTCGGATCGACTGATTGCCCGGTTGTTTTAGCTTTCAGTTTGTAATCCGCATCCAAGGTTTGCCCAACGGATAGATGGCTCATGATCCATGTCGCCGCTGTTCCATGCGCACGCAAAATGTACCCATCCTGCGGTACCGTCATGTTTAACGCTTTTTTATCCGAGATTTGGGTAATTACTCCGTTCTGCACGAGAACCTCTGTCGGCGTTGTGGAAGGGTCATTTGGACGTTTGGTGGACGTCCATGCCGGTGTATAAATATACATCGAGTTGGCATGACTATATTTCACTGCACCCGACTCTACCGTATAATCCTCTTTATTTATCCCACGCAAAGCAAAGGTTGAACCATCCTGTGCCTTCACAGTTCCGTCAAAGGAATACTCATCGATCATCGGTTTGCCATCCTTGGTCACCGTCAGGGCATACATGCCTGACAGCTCAGAAGGTGTGGAGACCAGCACGCCATCGGAGACCTGTCCACCAATCGGTGCGAGCTCCCCGGATACATTGAAGTAATCGCCATTCACAGCGGCTACTGCACCATTTTCCTTAGCCATGGCACCTGTGCTCTGTTTACTGTTCAGATTACCGCCCTTGCCTGTCATTACATCCAGCTTCACATACGGGTTCTGCAGATCCACCTGTATGACATCCGCCAGTACGTTGACCTTGGAACCGGAACGTGTTGTTGTATATCTGTATTTCATGAGCTTCGCACCCGAAGTCAGAATTTCTTCACTCAACTTGCTTGTATTTGTAGATGCCGCTGCGGCCACCGATTGCCACGAAGTGCCTGACCAGATCTGCCCGCCTGCGCTCATCACCGGTGCAATCCAGATCACACCCGCCAGCGTCACAATCGCCCATTTCTTCACCTTACTGCCCTTAACGTCTTCCAGCTGTTTCTCATGTTTCCCCAGCATGTCTGAAACGTCTCTCCCATCTTGTATATCAATCTTAGACATCACGAACACTGCCAAGTAGGCAGCAGATAGCGAGATCTCTAGTATACTCTTCTATTAATAGACTGCTTTTTGTGGAAAAAGTTACGCCCCTAGCCAAGATTGAGGTATATATTGGTTAATCAATTCCATACGTTTCTGCTATGTAGTTAAACTAATCAAAAAATTGACTTCGTCTGTGCACGAGTCAGCACAACAGAAGTCCATTTATGATTCATATATTTCCTATTTACTTACAAGTCTTCTACCACAAATTCAATATCATTATAGTACCTCTGTAATGATAATTGGTTTCGACTCTCTAATACATTTTTCACCAATTCATGTGGTGATCGTTTAAATCTAGGATTACCAGCTATATTTTTTATCATTGGGCCATGTTCTTTAGTATACTCCCATTCTGCACCAAAACGTTTTATAATAATTTCCCCAAAACAAAAGCCTACCGAGTATATCTCATTTTGATCTATCCCCTGTACTATCAACACATCTAAATATATCAATCGAACTTGGATCCTCTAATTTAATATGATTTGTCTCGACGAAATCATTCATAAAGTCTATCCACTCAGTACCTAGATAATTGGGTGGTGCGGGCGAAAGAGCGACTGCATGCTCTGCAAACCATTGCAAAGCGTATTTCTCTATGAGTTCACCAAAATAGTTAAGAATTTGATGCAGTTCTTCTTTATTTTGATATACATACCACTCATGAACCTTTCCTTCAGCGAGCTTTGTACTACTAATTGACTTAGAATCCGTTTGGAAAGTGCAACGAATGGCACAAGCTTCCCAATTACTTCTATCAATTTCTATAATTTCTTTAGAATAACCATTTCTAGATCTAACGAAAACCCAAGGATTGGATGATGAATCTTGATAAACAAATGATAATTCTCGAAGTCGTTCATATAATACCTTTTTGATTATCTTAGTAATGTTCAAAAAAATCACCCTTTCTATAAAGCGTCACCTCTCTTTTGTCCTTTATCTAATTATATAAAAAGAACACCTCAAGAAATGCGCTTCCTTGAAGTGTCCCTATTAATTAATTTATAGATAACCTAATTTGTCCAAAACCCGTTTCAACATGACTGCTGCCTGAGCGCGAGTCGCGTTCCCTTGGGGTTCGAATGTTCTCGCTGTCATGCCTTGAATAATTCCCTCTTGCACCGCTTTGGCAACAGAATCCTTGGACTGAATTTTATTGCTATCCTTGAACTTGGACAACGTCGAAGTAACGGAGGATTGAAGTGAGACTGCTTTACCACCGTAATTCATCGCCCGAACCATCATAATAGCCATTTGTTCACGAGTGATTTCACTTTCTGGTTTGAATGTACCGTCCGTGTTGCCTGTAATAATCCCGGCTTCTGCCGCGGCACCAATGTAGGCACTGGTCAGATCACCACCACGAATATCACGGAAACGACGCGCAGCAGTCTGATCTCCTTTCAAACCAAGACCTTTGGCTACCAATTCGGCAAACTCGGCACGCGTTATTTTCTGATTGGGTCCGTAATAGGAGCCGTTCGTAGCCCCAATGATCCATTTGGATGACAATTCTTTGATGACTGCACCTGCCCAATGGCTGGAGGTATCCTGATAGCTCACGGAATGAGTAACAGGCACGATGGTCTGGTTACCGTTCAGTTGTCCTTTAACAACCACTCCTCCTGTTGTACTCGCAAACGTATGCGGCACATTCGCCAGAATCAGTGTAGTCGGATCAATATACGTAAACCCGGAAGTCGCTGTAGGTGTGTTTACAGGCAACTGCATCGCGAGTTGACTCTTGATATTTTGTTCTACCCGTTGATTCGTATTTCCACTAAACGCAGATAGGTAGATGTCTGTAACATTACCGAGTTTCTGTGCTCCTGCAACGGCCAGCATTCCATCTATCGTACCTGAACTGGAGACAGGAACCGTCTCCACCTGTACATAGAAGTAGGAGGCATCCGTGTTGGTTGTGTTTCCCCCTACAGCTTGACTCATTGCGGATACATTTAGATTGGAAAGTGGGACCATCCACAGACGATCACCATATTTGACACCAATTGAACCTGTACGGTTACTCGATGCAACCTGAGCCAATGTATTCAGCGGGAACCCTACATAAGCCGACGATTCGCTGGCAGGAACTTCAAATACAACAGGTTGTGTTGTTTTGCCAGTCGTTGTTGCGTACTGGAAGGCCTGCAAAAGCTTAGTACTATCTACATTGAACTGACGAGTAGAGCGATTGTTGCGTGACATCATGGAAGCTGTAGCTGCCGTATCCGTACTCATCACAAGCAGAGCTTGTCCATAACTTGACGAGTCTTGTTCTGTAAGCCAGGAAGGGCGGCTGTTTGTCTGGTTGCCTGTCGAACTACTGCCATTTTGTTGCAGAGGAAGCGGTCCAAAAGCAGCAATGGTGTTGTTCAACGAATCACGTAGTGGAACTGCCCCCGGAGTATAGCTGACAGTACCTGTCTGTCCTGCTGTTGCCGAGTTCGAAAGATTAAGTGTCACAATAGAACCTGATATCGAAGCATTCAGAACATTTGTTGTTGTTCCTCCAAGCTGTACACTAAACTGTGAAGCAGTTAGTGCCGTCTGAGCCTGAAGCGCATCTCGAAAGTTAATATATACTTTCTCCCCTTGAAGAGTAGCCGACAATATTTTCCCGTTACCAAAGGTATATTTTACTGGAGCCAGATTAACGTATCCTGCAGGATTGTTGTTTAGATCAGTTAACCGCAGGGTACCTGGCACATAAGAAAAGGTTACGTTTTGAGTACTGGCAACTGTGTTGGCCAGCGTTAATGTAATCAGATCATCCTCAATCTCGGAATCATTGACAAATACGGCTTTACCATCTACCAATACCGAATATTGGCTCTTGAGTGGTTTGTTCGTCCGGCTCAGCGGCTCATTATATCTGATCCACATCGTCGTACCACTCACTTCTGCACTCTTGAACTCAGGTGGTTTCGTATCAATACTGTTTCGTACATAGAACCCGATGAATCCAGCGAGAGCTTGACCACGACTGTCTTTCACTGGCCATGTTCCTGGCGCATAGGATACTTGTACCACTTCACCATTCTGGATGGAACGACTGAGATTGAGCGTTACCAACGAACTGTTATTGGTGGACATACTGCTGATGCCCACCGCTGATCCGTCTGCTGTAACACTGAATTGTCTCACCGCATCACTGGAGTTGATATAAACGGTCTCAGGATAGTACAGACTGATTGTATTGTAATACGCTGTACCTTCGCGTGGTTTCGACATAATGGAATCGAGACTGTTCTCTACATCTCTCGCTCCGAATGCTGGAGCCGCGTTAAGAGACAAATCCTGAATTTTACGTGTTCCTGTTCCCGGTGCATAGGCAATGCGGACAACCTGTCCTACAGCTACACCTGTATCCAGAACAACATACACACTGTCTCCAGAAACATAGGAAGAACTTACATTCCGGTTCTCTCCGTTAACCGTCACTGTGAAGCTGGAAGCAAACGGATCAAGGCTGGAGAGCAACTCATCATACGTTAATCGAATGATCGTATTGCTGTACATTTTGGCTGTTTTCAGTACAGGTGGTGTTGTGTCTACGGTCAGTGTTCTAAAGGTCCACGATGTGGCTCCATTCAGGCCAGTAAACAGATTTCCCGTTTGATCCCGGAACACATTTGCAGGAATATCAATCGTATACGTTGTGTTGCTCGTCAGAGTCGTTTGCGGGATGATGCGCAACTGTCTCGGGTTGGACGTACTAATTAATGTCGTCGAAGCCACAATCCCGCCGTTTGCATTCTTAACCGTAGCTGAACTTGTAAAATTCCGGTCCAGGTCTTTGTTGAATGTCAACGTAAACTCATTCGTGAGTGATACGCCTGTTGCTCCGTTTGCAGGAGACAGGCTGGATACGGTCACTGCCGTGGGATCGGATATCACATTGAATCCCCATGTAGTTCGCTGAATGGCTCCCGTATCATTGTTCAGGTCATCACGCAAAAAACCTTCCGGCACTGCTATGTAAATCGTGCTGTTATTCGCCCAATTGTTCACTGGATCAATCGTCACCGTTGTTCTCGCCGTATTGAAACTAATTCGGGTTGAATTGGCATCGATTTCTTCCAATAATGTACTACCATTATAGATCTGAAGCTTGCCTGTGCCGACCTTCATTACCCGATCATACGTAAGCTGAATATTGGCCGAAGGAGATACATTGGATGCCGCATTAAGAGGTGACTGCCCTGTTAATCGAGCTGTACTAACTCCTGCTGTACGAAATGTCCATTCTTTGTTCAAACCCTCAACCGGTTGACCGTCCCCATATACGAAAGACTGGCTACCAATCGTAACATAGAATGACCCTCCAGGTAGAGCCACAGGAAGCTGGATTTGCACACGTTTCCCCAAAGTTGCATCAATAGCAGCATCATCTGCAATGACAGTCACAGCTGCATCCGTTACGGGAACTTTTGTTACGATTGAGTCATCCTGAGCTCTGTAAACAGTAATTTCCTCAGTAGAAGTGTCGATTTTCTTCACTGGCTTAATAAAATCAATCGTCAGTGGTGCTGATCCACTTGCCTGTTGTTCGTTCACAGCAGGTGACGTTGTACTAATCCCTTTCCCCTTCAACTCATCGGCAGCATACGCAGACTCTACTCCTATCCATCCGGCGAGTATTCCTTGAGTGACTAACATCAAAATCATAAGACTAGCCAATCCCTTGCGGGCTATTTTTTTCACAAACACCCAACCTTCCCCCTTATCTCAATATCCTAATTGTCTGATATACAGACCTCTATATTTATGTCGGTCAGAGGGAGATTTTCAATTAACAAAATGGAAATGTATGGTTCTTAATTTTGTAAAAAGATGCAAAAAGCCCCTGATTCCATAGCGGAATCAAGGGCTTCATTGGATGACCATATAGCGTTAGCTAACTTACAGACCTGCTTGAGTTTTCAAAAGGTCTACTTTGTCCACTTGCTCCCAAGGTACATCCAGGTCTGTACGGCCGAAGTGACCGTAAGCAGCGGTTTGTTTGTAGATTGGGCGACGCAGATCCAGCATACGGATGATGCCAGCCGGACGAAGATCGAAGTTGTTGCGTACAAGCTCAACCAATTTCTCGTCGCTGACTTTGCCAGTTCCGTATGTATCCACGTTGATCGATACCGGGTTGGCTACACCAATCGCGTAAGCGAGCTGGATTTCCACTTTGTCTGCAAGTCCTGCAGCTACAAGGTTTTTCGCTACGTAACGAGCCGCATATGCTGCGGAGCGGTCTACTTTTGTTGGATCTTTACCCGAGAACGCACCACCGCCGTGACGTGCATAACCGCCGTAGGTATCTACGATGATTTTACGTCCAGTGAGGCCTGCATCTCCCTGAGGTCCGCCAATAACGAAACGTCCTGTTGGGTTGATGAAATATTTAGTCTGTTCATCCAGCAATTCAGCTGGAACGACAGGCAAGATTACATGTTCTTTGATGTCTTTTTGGATCTGCGCAAGTGTAGTCTCTTCAGCGTGCTGAGTAGACACAACGATTGTATCTACACGTACCGGCTTGTCACCGTCGTATTCAATCGTTACTTGCGTTTTACCATCCGGACGAAGATATTCCAATGTACCGTTCTTACGCACTTCCGCCAGACGGCGTGCGATACGGTGGGACAGGGCGATTGGCAAAGGCATGAGTTCTGGTGTCTCGTTCGTTGCAAAACCGAACATCAGACCTTGGTCACCTGCACCAATGTTTTCTGTTTCACGAGCGACTTGTTCCGGGTCACGATTCTCAAGCGCTGCGTTCACGCCTTGGGCAATATCAGCGGACTGCTCATTCAGAGAAGTCAGAACTGCACAAGTGTTATAATCAAAACCGAACTTGGCACGTGTGTAGCCAATATCCTTAATTGTATTACGAACGATGGACGGAATGTCCACGTATTCAGAAGCTGAACTGATTTCACCGATGACAAGCACTAAGCCTGTGGCTACGGAAACTTCGCAAGCTACGCGAGCATTAGGATCGTTCGCCAGGAACGCGTCCAACACGGCGTCTGAGATCTGATCGCAGATTTTATCCGGATGTCCTTCGGTTACAGACTCCGATGTAAATAGATGCCGGCCTTTAACAGACATGAAGTTTCAACCTCCCATAACTAGTAGTATGGCGATTGCCCGAACAAAACATGACAGCGATTCGTTCACTGTACCCTCGAAGCTTTCCAAAAAGGAATAAGGACGCGGAGTCCGCAGTACCGAAGATAAGGATTTTTCAGGTAATTGCCTCAAACGAAAATCAACCTTTCCCTAGTGGAAAAGGTTGCATACCTCAAGTGCCATCTTAACGTATTTGTCAAGACGTGTCAAACGAAATGGGGTAAGGAAAATGCCCTATAAGTGCTGCTCTGCCTGACGAATTAGCCTTTTGGTGATCTCTCCACCAACCGATCCATTCTCGCGGGAAGTCAGATGTCCCCACCCTTTGTATTGCCCATAAGAATGATCACTCACTTCACCCAGTTCAGATCCAAATTCTGTATCCGAACCAGCCAAACCTCTGCCACCATAGCCCACATTGAGACCAAATTCTGCAGCAATCTCATACTTCATCTGATCCAGCATTTGACGACTTTCGGGTACCACTTTACGATTGCTTCTAGCCATGGTTCCTGCACCTCCATTAATTGATTGTCAACAGTTATAGAGTGAGCAGGAACAAGGCTGGCTAGCCGTATTAATGTTTGTTAGAACTGGTTAATCTGAGCAAATGAAAAGTATGACTAATGAATAATTCCTTTAACAGCTACAAATCCTATTTCAAAGTATATCCACCACGAACCATTACCGTTAGGCTATATTTGTTTCCTTCCAATACCGTAATTCCCCGTCCATCCCTTGGAAAAGAGAGCAGGTGATTGGTCGGCGCTGCCTGTCCATTCGTCAGGTCAATCCCGTCCGTCAGATCCGCTACACCATTCGTACCTTCACTGACGATCACAGCTTTGCCGCTACGTACAATGAACTCCGCGCCAGACTTACCGATCAGCTGTTGACCCGGCTTCACGGTTACGATCTCAACGGCATCAGAAGCTCCTGAGACCAGTGGAGGAAGTGAAGTGTCTCCACCTGTGCTACCTGAGTTCCCGGTTCCCGTAGATCCGGAATTATTACCGGATGAATTGCCAGAACCCGTGCTAACGCCACCACCCAATGCTTTCTGAATCTGCTGATCTACATAGCTCTTCGTTACAACCGGATCGTCTGCTGTTCCTGGCTGGCTTGTACCTGCACCGATAGCTGTATTGCTGTATACCGACCCAACCCATACGCCAACACCAATTGCGAGCGCAGCAAGGGATACTTTCATATAAGGTTTCATGTGAATCATTTTCCTCCTCTGGTAATCTATTAACTTTAACTATAGAGAAAAAATAGGGATGCGACAAGCAAAACCTCGTTTCCTTTAGGATGGAAACGAGGTTTTGTGGACAAATCTAACGATTATTTAAATCTATGCCTCTATCTTATATCGACGGGTTCTTCCTTCGGAAGTTTGGTCAGGTCATATCCGTAGCTTTGTTCCGCAAGACGAACACGTTGTCCTTGGAACTGATCATCTACGCTTAAGCGATAAGAACCGCCACGCAGCTTCTCGAAGAAGCTGTCTTCTACGCTCCAACTCAGTGTCTGGTTGGTTCCCACTTTCAGATCGGTTCCCAAAGTCAGCTCTTTCTCATATGATTTACCTGCTTGATCCGTCATTGTAAGGATTAACTTGTGCTCGTTCTCACCCATCTCAATCTCTTCATTACGTGATAAGCTGTAATTCATCTCAATCTGCACAGATGAGCTGCCTGCCAGATATGCTCTTACACTGTTGGCAGTCCAAGAGTAAGGATAGAGATCAATATTGGTTAACGAGCCTTGAACACTAATGGAGGTTGGCGGCACTTCGAATGCCAGAGCATTCACATAAGCAGTTGCTTCCCCTTCACCCGTTACAAACTTGCTGTCTGCAATACCTTCACCCACAATCAGACGCAGGTCTGAGAAGGTAACGGACTTCGGAATCTTAGCCCAGAACGTAACAATCGACTTCTGTCCCGGACCAGGCAGACGCTCTGCTTGCTTCGCAGTTGCTCTATAATACTGGCCATCCGATGTTTTGAAATAACCTACCAGTTTACCGAGACCACTTTGACGCAGTGATTTGTTCGTCATTTCGAATTCAGTATATACGATGTCCGATGATGTTCCCGGATAACGAATCGTTCTCCGCACACCCATTTCGGTCTCTTTATCAGCCGTACCCGAAGTGTATGTCTTGCCGCTTCCAACATAAGATACCGGTGGAATTAATCCGGACGTATTTAACGTGATCCATTCATTTGTCTCTTCTTCACTAACTTTCTCGTTCAGACTAAGTTCAAGTCGAGATATACGTAACTCAGAAGGAATCTTGGTCAACAGATAAGCCTCAGTTGTCATGCCCGCTCCAAGTAGCTTGCCACTTTGTGTGTAGATTAGCTTCTTGTCTCCCTCAATCTCAGCAGAATCAATCATAAACATCGCTTCAAGCTCAGGAAGTTGAACTGTTTTGTTACCTGCATTACGAATAGTCACTTTAGCAGCAATAATATCATTATCAAGCCACGGCAACCGCTGTAACGATCCAAAAGACACACCAAATGTACCTTTGTTATTCTTAATCACCGCTTCGGTTGTCAATCCGTCTCCGCTGGATACCGATTCAGGAATCGCATAGACGCCTACAGGATAGGAGAAAACAAATCCATTGGTTGGAGAAGAAGCTGTTGCTGACTCTGTACTATCATTTTTGTCCACCGGACTCATTACATACAGCTTGATCTTTTTGGTATCCCCATCACCCTGAAGGGTTACATTTAGCTTAATTGTCTTGATATCACCTGGGTTCAACTTCAATGTATCCAATGCTTTAGTTTCGATCGGATAAACTGTTCCGTCTGTATTCCGTACCTCGAAGGTATATGTCGGTACCTTAATGGCTTTCTTGCCTTCATTCTTGAGCTTCATCTGAAGGTTAAGACTATACTCACCATCATCGATTCGAACTTTGGCGGATTCAAGCAATGTGGACAGTCGTTGTCCTTCAACTGAAATAATATTCGGTTGATTGGCAGCGACTTCTACATTTGTTTTGCTCGCTTCAGGCAGCTGTAATGCAGCAACAGGCAGAACACTCTTCTCTTCACCCTGTTCTTCTACAAGCAACAACTCAGACTTTTGCAGCTTCACTGACGTAGGAAGAGATGCCATCAGACTGAGAGCCTTATTAGCTTGGGCTTGAATACTGACATTCGTGCTGTCTTTATCCGGAGTTAAGGGATAGTTCGTACCACTTGGCGTACGTAAGATCCATTTGATATTCGGATTTTCAAGCAATTTATAACTAATATTGTTTAAATTCACGCCAATTTTCACATACTGTTTCTTATCTTCACCTGGAAACACTTTAATGCCTGATACTTTCACCTTCACCGCAGAGTCGCTCAGACGAACCGTCTTCGGCTTACCTACAGGTGTAGTAATGCTATAGGATGCGGGCACGTTAAACTTACCCAGCGTACGTTCATAGTTAGCTTGACTGAAATCCCATTTCACGATGAGGAAGTTCAGATCGCTCAGTTTCACTTCGCGACCCACTTTCATAACATAGGTCAACTCAACGGTTGATCCCGGCGCGACCGTTTTCTTCTCCTGATCTTTTGCGATCAGTTTAGGTGAGAACGATGTGCCACCCTTGGTTTTCACTTTGCTCCAGTAATCGAGCATCATCATTGGAGTACTGTCATTATTCTTATAAGACAATGTATATGTAACCACATTGCCATCGTCCTGCGCCAAGATATTGACATCTGTTAATCTTACGGAACTTCGTGCTGTCACTTTAACAGCCGATAGGTTACCGAGTGTATGTACAACCTGTTTCGTGGTGGTTGTTGTTTTCTTCGATGTACTGCTATTTGAACTGGTGGCAGACGTTTTATTGGTTGCGCTCGCTGCCATGGCAATGCCAGCCGTTGAACTGATCAACAAGACACTCGCGAGCAAGCTTACAAACATTTTCTTTTGATTCACTTCCAAACCTCCCATAAGTTGCTTGTTGCTATTATAGTATAAACGTTTGGGATGGGGAGAAAGTTACGATGTTGTTAAACAAAAAAAGCAAGCTAGGATATCCTAGCTTGCTTTAAAACAAATATTTATTAGTTTTTAGCTACTGTAATGTTACCTGCATCAGGGATAGTTACAGTGAATGTTTGAGTTGTTGTAGCTGCACCTTTAGTGATAGTAGCTGTTAACACAACTGTGTCAGAACCAGTAGCTGGTCTTGTAACAGCGTATGAACCAGTTGCAGTTGCAGCTGGATCTGCATTAAACTTGGAAGTCCAAGCGATTGCAGTACCGTTAGTTGCATCAGTTGCAGGAAGAGCAATTGTTGTTGTAGTTGCTGCAGTTGCATCAGCTGGAGCTACAGTCAAAGCAGTTTTAGAAGCAGCTACAGATGTTTGGTCAGCAGTGATTGCTGCTGCAGTTTCTGGCAATTCAGCACTGATTCCTTCGAATGCTGCAACAGAGTTACCAGCAAGGTCAGTAAGGATGTTAGTGTCTTTAACAGCTACTTTGTAACCAGTTGCAGCTGTGCGAGTAGCAAGATCATTAACAGTTACAGTTACTTTGTTTGCATCTGCGCCTGCTCCAATTGCAACAGCGAAATCATTATCAGATGCTTTCAATTCTTCGTTGTCACTATTACGGTGGATAGTGAACGCACCAGCTGCAAGAGCGTCAGAAGCAGATTTAACTGGCTCGGAGAATTCAATTACAAATTTATTATTTGTTGCAGTCACAATGTTGAAAGCGAATGAGTCATTAGCTTTAACAACAACTGGTTTAACAGAGTCAGTGAAGTTTGCAGTATTCACAACTGCTCCCGTTCCAGTACCTACGTTTCCAGCGTTAGTAGTCAATTGTGCATAGTTAACAGTCAAGTTAACATCGCTACCATCTGTTTTCAGATCAGAAGCAAATTTAACTGTTACAGTGGAAGTACCATTAACTTCAATGCTGGATACAGCTGGGTTACTAGCTGCATTCGTAATTGCTGCATTGGAAGTGTAGTTGTTGATTCCGCCATTGAATTTGAGTTTAACTGTTCTTCTGTCAACCAACTCAGCTTTTCCTTCGAGAGCAATAGAAGTGCTAGCGTTCAAAGAAATTACATTTGCTGCTCCACCTTGAGTGAACTCTTTCAGAACAACACCTGTAGCACTCTTAACAGCCAATACTGTCAGAGAGTTAATGTTTGTTGTAGTAGTAGAACCTGTACCTGAAGCCAATGCTACAGTTTTACCATTCAAGCTTTCTGCAAATTTGATAGAAACCGCGGAACCATCTTGGAATGGTGTGATTTCAGCAATTGCAGGAGTCAAAGATTGATTTTGGCTATCAATGCTAACCAAGTAGTTAGAATAATTAGTCAAGCTTTCGATATCCATTGCTTTATCGAATTTCACTACTACACGACGCTCAGAAGCTGAAGTATTAATTGTTTTGGACTCAATAACTGGAGCAGCTTTATCAGCCAAGTTTACTTTACCAGTGTAATCCAAGATAGTGTTTTGCAATTTAGTGTCATCTTTCACGTTTTGGATCGTGAATGTGTTATCACCAACAGACAGATCAGTGTACAGTTTCACACGAACAACTTTAGTGTCAAGAGTGTCACGAGTTGCACTTTGTACTGTAACTGTTTTTCCGTCTTTATCTTTTACAGTGTAGTTAGTGCTCAATTGCGCACTAGCTGAATCCACTGATTTCGAGAAAGTTACTTTAATTGTACGAGCGTCTTCAGCAGTTACAGAAGCAACTTCTGGACGAACTTGATCAATTACTGGAGTTACAACAACAGATGTATCTGCAGCAATTTGGTTTCCGGAGTAATCTTTCACACCTTCAACAAAGATCGAAACTGAACCTGTTGGAAGGGATCTGTTAACACCGAAAGTGAACTGCCATTTGTTATCAGCAAGTTGTTTTTTGCTTACTGCTGTAATTTTGTTAGTACCGGATTTCCAGTAAACTTTAGCAGCATCAATTGTATCTACATCTACATCTTCAGAGAAAGTAACTGTTACACTTTCCAAAGTTGCAGTTGCTTCAGAAATTGTAGGAGCAGTAGTATCTTCTACAACTTTGATGTCATGAGTAGAAGCCAAAGATACGAAGTCAGCGAAGTCTTTAACGCCGCTTACTGTAAGTTTGTGATCACCAACAGCCAATGCAGTTGTGCTGTATGGAGTCAATACAACTGTTCTGTAGTTGTTGCTTACAGTTACTTTACCGAAGTACTCTTTGCCATCCAAAGTAAAGTTGGATTGAGCAACGTTTTTAACTGGCTCGCTGAATACTACTTTAACAGATTTAGTTCCCAGAGATTGTACAGATGTAACTTCTGGAAGAACGTTATCTACTGCTGTGAATTCAACGTTAGTAGCGCTAACTGTAGCTGTTCCAGCTTTAACGTTGGAAACAGTTACTGCATCAACACGGTTGTTAGTCAATGCGCTGTCTTTCAAGAGCAATGTTGCAGAAGTTTGATCGTCGGAAAGTGTTACACTATCAACCACTTTACCAGATCTCAGAGTGTAGTTAACTACGTTCTCTGCGGAATCTTTATCAACTTTACCGTCAAATTTAACTACTACTTCTTTGAGGTTAGTTGCAGTTGCACTTTGTACTTTAGTAGCTGTAGTTACTACATAAGTAACTTTCTCAGTGAACTCTTTATCTTTGTAAGTGAATTTCACTTCAGTTTCTTTGTTAGCTTCAAGAGCTTTATCCAAAGTTACTTTTACAGTTTCGCCGTCGCTGATTTTGAACTCAACTACTTTACCAGCTTCAGTTACTGTGTAAGATTCTACTTTCAAGCTTTGAGCTTGATCGATAGAGTAAGCTGCACCTACCAACAATTCGCGGGAAGCATTACCAGAGAAGTTAGCGTTAGCGTCGATCAAACCTGCGTTGATCGCTGCTTGAACATAACCTTTAGCCCATGCTGCTGCATTGTTGTTAGTTTCAGTTGGGATTTCAAGATCAAGTGCACGAGTCAAGATTGTAGCCATTTCAGCTACTGTCACTTTACCATTGAAGTCGAAGATTTTTTTCTCTACGTTTTTACCTTCCATGATACCCGCAGCAGTTACTGCTTCGATGTAAGGTACAGCCCAGTTCTTAGCTGTGTAGTTTTTGTCGTTGTAAGAAAGAGTTCCAGTGATCTCTTTCAGACCCAACAATTTAGTGATAACTTTTGCGAACTCAGCGCGAGTCATCTCTTTGTCCAGACCAGCTGTGCCATCTGGGTAACCATTGAAGATACCTTTTGCTTTCAATGCATCAAACTGTTGTTGTGGTGTTACTGCTGTGTCACCGAATGCTACAGATGCAAACATTGAGAATGCCATTGCTGTAGACAGTGCTACGGATAAAATTTTCTTCATAACCTTTTTGTCTCCTCCTTGGGCGTTCATAACATTGGAATTTTCTTTAATAGGGTCGCTCGTATTCCTCATTCTATTGTCGCACCCCCTTTCCAGAGTTATGAGCAAGTTAATATAAATGATGTCTGTGAGCATATCACAGAAACTTGTAAACAAGAGTAAAAGATAGAATCATACGTAAATAGAGTAGTTTCCTAATCCTACCTTACGTATTATACAATGGGTCTCTCGTGCCGTAAAGCAATTTTTTCTAATAAATAGACAAGATTCTTCACGAGGTCATTCTTGGTAAGTTGCCCAATGTTTTCGACTCTACATCTTAAACGCAGCAGATTTCAAAAAGTTGCGGATTCCTCAAAAAAAGTTTTGAATTTATTTATGTATTGATGCAATGCGGGTCTATAACGGATTCAAAACCTTTAATGCAGTTGAATAAATGACGAATTCTCCGAGATCACCCTGTGTAAGGATTGATGTGGACGTTTATTTATACCCGTTATTTTCCACGATGAAGCGACAAATTCTACAAAATTGAAAATAAAAAAGAGGACCCTCAGGGCCCTCTTCTTGGATCAGTGACTATAACTTAGCGGATCTTCATCGCCAGCTCAATAATCTGAGCACGCATATTTGGATCACTGTTCAATCTCAGATACATATCGTCAATTGGCTGTCTGTTCTCCCGGTATGTCTTCTCATGCTTCATCGTGGTGTGAGACCATTCAATCAATTCATTCTCGGCCAGAACCAGACTGTTATACGCATCATGGAAGCCGGTGGACTGTACAAGTCCTTCCATGACTTCCTGAGAGATCTCCTCTGTCTTACGTGTATCTTCCAACTTTTTCTCCAGAATGACTGCCTGCTTCTCGAACTGTGTCTTTGCCTTCATGTAACCCAACTGGGCTCTCGAATAAATCGGTTTCATTAGCTAACTTCACCCTCTAGATCATTGTGTATTTACCGTTATTGTATCTTAATCTCTAGCAAATTACAAAAATAGTTATTGGTAAAAAACAGATTTCTTCTATTATAAATGAATTCTATACAAGCTCTTCTTCAGTCATAAAAAGAACCCATCCCTTTAGTAAAAGGGACAGGTCCTTCCTAAAATTATCTCAACTATGCTAGATTAGCTCAATGTTTTAGGGAATAACTTCGTGCTCTTCTTAAGAAGTTCTACAGCAATCTTGGCTGCTTCCGCACGAGTCATATTACCTTTTGGATTGAATTGGAATTGCGTTTTGGCTGCACCTGGAATATTTACAGGGCTTCCTTCCATGATTTTTGCTTTGGTAACCGCAACAATGGCTGGTCGTGCATAGAAATCGATAGAAGTTGAATCCAGGAACGATTTGGCCAAAGTAGCCGTCAATTTACTGTCATTGGCTGCAAGCTTGGCATTCATCGCCCGTGCGATCATAACAGCTGCCTGCTCCCGTGTAACCGGCTGATCCGGTCCAAAGAAGCCATCACTAAGCCCTTGAACAATACCTGCTCGTGCTGCTGTTTCAATTGCTTCATATGTCCAACGATCCGATTTGGTGTTCTCGGAAACGTCGGTGAAGGTTGTTTTACTTGGTTTAACCAATTGAATATCCATACCTTTGACAAGCAAAGTAGCAAATTCGCCACGTGTTGTCTGATCATCCGCACCAAATGCATTGGTTCTGAGCGGATTCATAATTCCTTTGGAATACATTGCATTTAACAAGTTCCGTGCCCATGGATGATTCGTGATATCCGGGTAGCTTTGACTTTGCTTCATGACTTTGTAATAACCAAATTCATCAAATGGAACGGTAATGGTGTGACTCTTCGTGTCTACTGCACCACCTATGGAAACCCATTTACCTACATTAGAATCATCCGAGTAACGATATACCGTAATCGTAGACCCTACGTCGTCAACAATGGATGGATCATAGCTCAGCGTTAACGTTCCGCGCTGGGATGGGGTCAGAATACGCTCTTGAGCATATCTTGTAAACTCTCCATCAATGGAATAAGGCGTAATACCGTTCGTACCTGCTTTGTATCCATTCGTACCACGATCACCCAGTTCACCCAGACCACCGTTGATCCAGTAAATATCAGATACTTGAGTAAAGTTGGCTGTATTGATCACCGAGGCGAAGAAGCTCGACAACTCGGTAGGAATACGGATTACGCTGGCACCATTGGTACTTCTGTCGTCTGCATTAACTCCGATAACATTACCGTAGTCATTCTTACGTTCTACAACACCGTCTTTTGGATCAGCGATACCAAACAACAGTTTGTTGTCTGGATAGAACTTCACCATGCCACTTGTTGTTGTCGATTGCAGTACCGTTCCTTTCGGGAATGAAAGCACCACATTTTTGTTAAACACAGTATATTTGTTGGCTACCTTAGGAGCCATGAACTGTGAATCAATCGCGATCGCACCTGTATAATACACATTAATAGTATCGTTAATCGTGCCGCCCTCGCGTATAATTTGAATCTTAATTGCATTATTCTTGTCTGCTTTGAGTCCTACATAATCCAATACAAAACGGTTATTCATATCTGTACGTTTAACAGCTGGCTCTTTACCGATCAATACTTGGGATGCTCCCTCTGCTTCAATATCGAAACGAACAAAGTTTTTGTTCACAACGATGTTGTTACCTACCGTAGGTTGTGGAGACAAAATGCGGTAAGAAGAAGGTTCCCGCACAATCTCAAGACGTTGTGTTGTTCTCGCACCTGTGCTGTTGATCAGTTCGAGTGTATACACATGTGTTCCTGGTACATCAAACTTAAGATTCTGAATCCGTGCAAGGAAAAGATCGCTATTACCTGTAATATCATAGCTTGGCAACCCAGCTGTAGCTGGTTGATTCACTTCAAAAATCGTTGTACTTGTCAGTTCTTTAGTGAAAATTTTATCAGAACCGAAGTAGACGTTCACAATATCAGCGCCACCGCCATTAATGACGAGGTCATAATTTTCTTCACTTGTTACATACTTGTCTTCTTTGAAAGCAAATTCAGGTGTAACGGAGAAAATGCGCTTCATCTCATCATCTTCATATTGGGTGATTGGTTTGTTGATAAATTGCTGACGTGAGTCCTTAGGAATCAGCGTAGGCATGAAAGATGTCACTGTTGATTGATTTTGGTCAATGACATTAATCTTCAATGTAGTCGAGATCGTGATTGGAAGTTTGTTCGCATCCTCGTCCGTAGCACGGATCAAGATCGTATTCTCACCATAGACAATCGGTCCTGATTTCAAGACGGGAAGATCTACACTGAACGTTCCATCATCTGGTTTCGGGAACGCTTCTGTCGTTGTATATTTTTTACCATTTACAAGTATTTCAGCGACAAAGTTATTACCGCCTAGGGTTTTGAAACCAATAAAACGTCCTTTTAACGTAAGCTTTTGCGAACTACTCTTGGAGTTAAAGGTGTAGGTTTGTCCGTTTTGAAGACTCTCCACATAAATAGAGCTCGCTGTTACATAAGAAATTTTTACAATCTTAGGCAAGTTCGTCGGACTACCATAGTAAAAGCGTACTTGTTGATCTCCACCAAGGAAACCGGAGACTTTATAGATTTTTTGGTTATCTTTCAGTTTCATCGCATCAACAGTAGCGACCGGGTCAATTTTAAGCTTTGTAGTACCTGTTGGTAAATATTCACCTACAAGCGTTCCTGAGATAGGTTCACTGGATTCTACCAAGATGAAGAATTGATCGGTTTGCAGCTTAGTTCCATCAAGCTTCGTCTGGGAATCAATGGCTTCCCCTTCTTTATAATCAGGCAAATAGTAGATCTCTGTGATATCCTGTGCCCCTGGGGAGAAGGTATAACTTGCGTTATATCCTGCACTGAAATTACCGTATGCGAGACGGAGACGAAGCGTTTGATCCTTCTTGGGAGATGTGCCATCTGCGGCAAGTTCCAAGTTATACGGTGTTGTAACCTCGAATTTCACCAATCGGTACTCAATGGTTACACCATCTGAACCCGTGATTAGTACTTCTTCAGCCGGGTCCGACTCAAACACAAAATTAGTTGGTTGCGTCAAGTTGCCATTAGACAACGTGATCTCACCATTCGTCGGACTAAAGGGATTAGGGCTCGCTGAATACGGAAGCAACACCTGTCCTGTTAACGTTGCTGTTGCTTCAGCTGTGCCTGTAAATACCGGATTACTGTCCAGAATAGATTTATTCTGGCCCCCCAATTGTACCTTCAAATCTGTGAATGGTTGGTCTTTATCAAAATAGTAAATCGAACGTTCAGTTTCAATGGCATTGGATGCACTTGAAATTTTGAATTTCAAATTATTTAGTCCTGCTTTTAATGCTAGCTGTGGCAAAAAGAATGATCCATCTTGCAGCATGGAGGCATTGATTTCATCCCCACCGTTAACTTTCACACTAACTAGGGTGGAGTTCTGTACTTTACCTTGAATGGACACACGTTGTGTATCTACAACCGTGTTGGAACCCTCATTTAGGTTATAAGACTTGTTACCGCCAGTAGCGGAACTGTCCGTAAATACTTGGAAGCTCTCAATAAATGGAGCCTGATCGTACAATACATAGAATGTATCTGACCGTTCAACTGATCCCTGGTTACCAGAGAAAGTAACTCGGTTGAACCCCGGGAACAGATTTAGATTATTCGCTGTGAATTTGTTATTACCACTTGGATCAGCAGTAACTGCAGTTGTGATTGATTTAGTCGAGTCTGGAACCCATTTGCTATCTGAACCGGATGTAACCAAGTTCAGTTGTTCAACCTTAACCTTCAAGCTCGTATTGGACACAAATGCATAAGAACCTGAAATTGTAATTGCTGAAGTTGAGGTTGTATATGCATTCGAACGTGTCAAGAAAGCCTTGGTTGCATCTTGAACTATAGATAGAGCAGCGGTCTCCCGCAATGTTCTAAGATCTGGCGTAAAATATGTGGTATAAGCATTAGATCCAGGAGTTACCGGATCACCGTCTGCAGCCGAAGCAACAGCCCCACCGAATAGACCTTGTGGGAACAATGAGAACACCATGGTGACCAACATGATCCAGACCAACGGCCGTTTCTTTTGTTGCATTACGTATCATCTCTCCTCTTTTTAAGTCAGTTACCTTTATATATCGGCAAAAGGTTCCAATTATTTAGTAAAAACCTCAAAATAAACAAAAAACCTTATCCACAAGGGATAAGGTTGGGTCTGGAATAATATTCAAGAATAGCTGTAACCATTACATTTATCTATTTATGATTTCGAACGAGTCTCCGGATTTAACTTGACGCGCATGCGCATCAGGAAGTTAATAACCGGTCTTCTCGTTTTGCTAACAAGTCCGATAACTTCTGCTCCCACCTGGAGGAAGAACATCATGATACAGATGACCACAAATGTTACCCAGTTCGCTTCAAACATGGCAGCGGAAGATTGGATAATCGCCAGAACTCCGAAGAATGCGGCAATTCCATAAATGATCAGTACCGTCTGACGGTGACTGAATCCAAGTTCACGCAAGCAGTGATGCAGATGACCTTTGTCCGGTGCGAAAATCGGTTTCCGCTGTACTGCACGACGGATAATCGCGAAGAAGGTATCCGAGAGCGGCACACCGATAATGATCAGCGGGGTAATAAAGGACACGATAGCAATTTGTTTGAATCCCAGCATGGACAGCATCGCCAGAGAGAAACCAAGGAATAGCGATCCGGTATCCCCCATGAAGATCTTGGCTGGGTGGAAGTTGAAAAACAGGAATCCAATGATGCTACCCAACAACACAAGGCACATCAAGGCGATCATCATGTTACCCATCAGGAATGACATCACGGCAATGGTACCAATCGCGATACCAGATACACCAGCTGCCAGACCATCCAAACCGTCAATCAGGTTAATCGCATTCGTTACACCAACGATCCATAAGATCGTGAGCGGAATGGATACCCAAGCTTCGAGTGAAGAATAGGAATCCTGAAAAGGAATGTTAACGAAATCTACCCGGATATTAAATCCGAATACAACGACAGAAGCAGCAACGATCTGACCGAGCAACTTCACTTTGGCCGACAGCTCAAACCGATCATCGAGTGCTCCGATCAGTACGATAATGGTTCCACCAATCAGAAACGCGCTGACAAAACTCATATCACGAGTCGTGAACCATGCCGATACAAACGGAAGCAATGCAGCAACTGTAATAATAAAGGCCAGGAATATCCCCAGACCACCAAGACGTGGCATGATCCGTGTGTGTACTTTACGTGCATTCGGCGTATCCATTGCGCCAATGCGGACTGCGAACTTTTTGACAAGTGGTGTCAGGGCAAGAGCCAGTCCCATTGACACGATAAATCCAATGATAAAGATCGCTACCATTTGAACATTCGACCCCCAATTATAATACCTGTACGAAATTATAAATCCCCTGATCTCTTTTTATATATAAAAAATTATTGTTAGTCACTTTTGATGAAAAATTCTGTTACACGATAACGAAGAGTGCAAGGAAAACCTAGAGAAGTGTAACGTTCGCATTTATCGCCGGATTTCATCCTTTGGAAAAGGATAAAAGGAAATCTGGGGATAACGGCGATCGACAGGTTGCCTTGCAATCGTAGTGCCAAGTGTAACGCTTCTGTTTTCATGGAGTGGCACACATGTAATCCGGAATGAATTATACGCTCATCACACCCGAAAAGCCATCCTCAATTTCTAGCAAAAACACGCATTTATCTCGCAATTACCTGTTTTTAACGGACTTTCGTCACGTTTTCTTTGTCACGCATCACCTTAACAGCGAATTTCGGAAGCGCAAGCATCCGGCCAGCCCGGCTTGGTTCACGCAATAAGCGATAGAACCACTCCAGTCTTAACTTTTGGAACAGCATAGGCGCACGTTTGGTTTTACCCGAAATCACATCAAAGCTGCCGCCAACGCCCATGGTTACGGGAACTTGTAGTGCATCTTTGTGCTGGTGAATCCACGGTTCTTGGGTGTCTGCCCCACGTGCTACAAACAACAGATCAGGTGCTGCTTCCCGTATGGAAGCGACAACCTGTTCATCCTCAGCCGGACCAAAATAACCGTCGCGATAACCCACAATTCGAATCGCCGGATACTGCTGTTGTAACCGAACTGCCGTTTCTTGAATCACCTCAGGGGTGGAACCCAGCAGATATACGCCCCATCGATAGTTTTCTCCAACACGCAGCAATTCATGTAAAAGCTCAAAACCCGGCACTCGCTCAGCTACAGGATCTCCACAATAGTTTGCAGCCCATACGACACCTGTTCCATCAGGAACAATCAAATCCGCAGCTTGCATGACTTCCATGATTGCGGGATTTTCCAGCGCAGCCATAACCATAATCGGGTTAGCTGTAATGACTTGGTGTGGTTGCTTGGACAGCACAGCTTCCTGAAGAACCTTTACCGTTTCTTTCATCGTCAGTTTGGAAAAAGGAATGCCGTAGATCGAAACGGTAGGTATTGATCCGGTCTGACTCATCTTTATCTCATCCTTTGCGGCCTAAATAGTTAATAATCTGCTGTGCAGGCACTCTGGCTTCCTGCTTCAGTTGAGTGATACCTTCTTCATGTTCCTTCAACCACTGTGAACGTTGATCCAGCAGTCCAACAACAGTCTTCGCGAGTTTGTTGCCATCGAGTGTATCCGTATTGCCTGCTGGTTCACTATCCAGACGAAGCAGGAATTGATCAATTTTCGGATCATACGAGATACCCACCGGAGGCACATATTGCGAAGCTGCATAGATCAGACTGTGCAGACGCATACCGATGACGAGATCACACTTGCTGACTTCCTCCAGCATAAGCTGAGGGTCGGTCAGATCTTCTGTGATGCTAATCTCGCTGCCTTTGCTGGTCACATCACCGAGCATTTCCATAAGGAATCGTGATGCCTGTTCATCAACTGGCAGATGAAATGGCAGAAAACGCAAGTGCACCGCTCTTTTGGAGCACAGTTTTTTCAAACCGGCTGCAATAGCCGTAAGTTCCTTCCGGTCCGACTCCCAGAACCGTACCGATATACCGATCACAGGAAGCTTGGTATGTCCTCCAGTTGAAGGTTCCACTCGATTAGCCTGGTTAACAGCATCTACTGAAGTAGCGCCTGCTACAGCCTTCGAATTTGTTTCAGGTAATGGCAAGCCCATTACGGGGTCGGGTACAACATGGATCTGATTCCACTGTAACCCGAGCCCACGCAGGTAATCTGCAGATTGTTCATCCCGAACGGATACATAGGTGCAGGCCTTGAAGACTGATTTGATCATTGGATTAAAAATTTTATGATTCACAGGGCCAATCCCCTGTGCGTAGATAAACGTTGGTTTTTTCAGCCACTGGGCCAGCTTGATTACACCCAGATAATAAGGAATGGATTTCAGTCCAGTTGCATCCTGCAATAGACTTCCTCCGCCACTGATTAACCCGTCGCTCTCCTTGAGTGCTTCACGGACTTCCTTCAATTTCATACGATGCACGGAGCGCACACCGTACATGGCGGTTGTCGACTCGGGATCACCCGAGAGAACAATAGGTTCAATGGTTATGTTCGACCTTTGGCTTTCCTCTTCCAGCGCTGTCAAAATCGACTTTAGCACCGCTTCGTCTCCGCTGTTGCGGAATCCGTAATACCCCGAGATGACTAACTTTTGAGAAGTGGTGACCATTTTTTCCAACATCCTTCCGCTACTTGCCACACACCCACAGCAATGATACCGAAGATTAAGCCAAGTCCCAATCCCATCACTCCACGAATGAGTGACAATACAGCCGGCGTATGGATATGCGCGAACGTATCCACCATGGACAATTGTCCAATCGCTGCAATAATGAGCACAAAGATGACTTTACGATATTTTAAAGCGGCGAACACGCCAACGATAAATAGCGGGTGTCCCAGCATAAATTCTTTGAATCTCGGCCGCACACCGAACGTATCTTCCAACGTGGTACGAAGGAACATCTCGAATGGTGTTACTGAACCCGAGTTGCCTGTACGGCTCAAGTAATAGTATCCAACAACGGCAGCAACAAGCGCCAAAACAACCATTAACACATTAATTGGCATACGAAGCATTTCTTTAATTTTCTTAATAGAGAATGAACCCGAACCACGATAAAACACAATATAGATCGCTACCAGTGCCATAGGTGCAAAGTGCAACAGACTTACGCCGCGGAACTGGTTAATTACCAGACTGTACGTAATACTGTTAAGCAACGCGATGACAAAAGGTACCGCCAGGAACGACAGAATTGACGTTCTTACATATAAAACTAATGTTTGCTTCAAACGACGACCCGCGGATGCGTCTGGTTGACGCTGTTGCTGATAGTTCACTGTACGAACGGCCAGCACCATCGCTATGGTCGGCGCCGCTATGGCCACAAGCAAGGCAATTCCTTGCTCCAGCAGCGTTGGTTTCAAGAGGAACAATCCTGCACTGCCCACCAGAGCAACTACAAATGCGATCAAGGTCAGTAGTGGGATAAAATAAGAAACCATAAGTGCAATCATGGCAATTGCACCAACAAGAGCAACCAGCTTGGCATAACGCTGAATCGAAGAATCCTTAACTGTAAATGCCTCAGCTTGTCCTAGCTCGAATCCATGCTTCGCCATGCGTTCTACGGCATGACCCGGCTCACCCAGGCTGTTGATCAGATTCTCAATTGGATCTGTAATCATGGCCTTTGCTGTATTCCGGCTTGGTGATGCATTCATATAGAGCATACGAATATTGCGATCCTTGGTTGCGAGAACAAAACGGTCAGCAATCGTGTCTACGTCCAAATTGGCATCTCCATCACTAAGCGAGTACAGACGCGTAACGTTGTAATCCGTTTTATAAGCAAGGGTCTGGAATCCAGACTGCGGTTTCTTCAAGTTCTCGATGGCTGCAAGACCAATATTGTGCTTATTCAGCAACTGTGCAAATTGGTCTAGACTTTTCATGTCTTCATTATCATTGTACCCTTTCACAGCATCACCATCAAACAAGATGCGCTTTACGCCATTCTCTTCGAAGAAGGTAAGCAAGCGCTCCATCGATTCTTGGCTGTATGGCACACTGTCCGAGATCCGCGGCAAAATGTAAAACCCTTTATCGCGCAGCATCTTCACGGCAACCGGATCGGGCTGCAAAGGCTGCATGTTGGCATTCTCCGGAGGAGTCTGCAATATTAAGCCGCTACGACCTTCATATTCCCATGGTACTACCGGAATCTGCCGATCAGCGAACGTTTGTTCAATAATAGGGGTATACGTCTGTGCGTTTTCCTCCGATGTAAATAACACATACGTGTAATTTTCATTAGAAGGAATCACATTTTTGGTCAAGTTCGCGAGATCTTGGCCATTGTACACCATTAGTCGGCGTGTCTTTCTCAGCTCGTCCAATGTACTTTCGAACACTGCCATCGTTGTTACGCCTGCGTCTTTCAAACGAGTCAATTGTTCATTCATGAAATCTTGCGGATGTGCCTGATAAGCAGAAATATCCAGCAGACCCCGATAGTTGAAGACAAGCTCCACCTTTTTGGCAGAAGATTCTGTCTGCACCCGATCACTGATTACAGGGATGGACGCAACCAGACCGATAATAACGACGAGCCACAACCACTTCCGAGAAGCGTTATTCCAATAAAGCCATTTTTGACGCACTACATGTACCTCCTCAAGTGTTGGAACCAAATGCACGTTCAGCTCAAGTAATTCGTTCATTTAACATTTATACAATAGGTTACAAACAGCTTGTGTCAACAAGCCTTCTTATATGCTAGATCCATCTACACTTTTATTTCAAAGAAAAACCCCTCCGCCAACCAACCTTACGGTGCGGAGAGGCCTTCTCATGTTCTTGCTCATTGTTGCATTCGTATTATTGTGCGTCTACACGTGACATCACTGTAGTCACCAGACGCTCGATCCGGCTTTCCGCATCTTCCAAATTCTCTCCACGTACGGCGAAGTATACTTTGATCTTAGGTTCTGTTCCTGAAGGGCGCAAGCAGAACCATGAACCGTCTGCCAAAATGAACTTCAGTACGTTCTCCTTCGGAAGACCGTCCAGACCAAGGGAGTAGTCCAGTACATCTTGTACTGCAATTCCCGCTACTTCTTGTGGCGGATTCGAACGCCAGTCCGTCATTTTGGCTTGAATCTGAGCTACGCCGTCTTTGCCTTTCAGCGTACGGGACTCCAGCTTCTCCAAGAAGTATCCGAATTGGTTGTACAGCTCTTGCAAGACATCATACAACGTCTTGCCTTGGCTCTTATAATACGCAGCTGCTTCAGCAATCAGCATCGAGGCAAGGACAGCATCCTTGTCACGGGCATAGTTGCCTGAAAGGTAGCCATAACTCTCTTCATATCCGAACAAGAATGTATGACTGCCTGTTGCTTCGAACTGGTTCATTTTTTCACCGATATATTTGAAGCCTGTCAGTGTGTTCATCACTTCTGCCCCGTAATGTTCAGCAATGACAGCACCCATCTCACTTGTTACGATTGTTTTGACAACCGCACCGTTGCTTGGCAGCGTTCCAGTCTCTTGGAGGCGACTGAGCAGGTAATGTACCATAATGGCACCAGACTGGTTACCAGACAAGACGAAATATTTGCCATCGTTGTCTTTCACGACAGCACCCATACGGTCTGCATCCGGATCTGTACCGATCAGAATGTCAGCGCCAACGGATTCCCCCAGCTTCATTGCAAGCGTAAACGCTTCGCGTTCTTCCGGGTTAGGGGATTTCACGGTAGAGAACTCAGCATCCGGCTGTTCTTGTTCAGCCACAATGTGCACTTGCTCGAATCCGATTTGCTCCAGCACGCGACGTACAGGGATGTTGCCTGTTCCGTGCAGCGGTGTGTAAACGATTTTGAAATCACGGCCTATGCCGGATTGAATCAGTTCGCGGCTCAGACTGCGGCTTGCTACGGTATCCACAAACGCTTGGTCTTGGTCTTCACCCAACCAGATCAGGAGCCCTTGAGCTTCTGCTTCTTCTTGCGTCAGTTTCTTCACGTCAGCAAGGGAAGGCACTTCTTGGATGTACTGAATGACTTTTTCCGCTTCATCCGGTACCAATTGACCGCCCTCATGATTGTACACTTTGTATCCGTTATATTCCGGTGGGTTATGACTCGCTGTTACAACGATTCCGCCAGTTGCCTTCTGATGACGCACCGCAAATGACAACTCAGGAGTTGAACGCAGGGATGGGAACAGCTTGGCTACAATGCCGTTTCCAGCCAGTACAAGCGCAGCATCCAGTGTGAATTCAGGTGAGAAATGACGGGAATCATGAGCTATGACAACAGAAGGTTTGCCTTCTTGGTCACCATGCTGCTCAAGCAAATAACGCGCAAATCCTTGCGTCGCCCGACCTACGGTGTAACGGTTCATCCGGTTGCTTCCGGCACCAATGACTCCGCGCAATCCCCCTGTACCAAACTCCAGGTTTCTATAAAAACGTTCCTCCAGCTCTTTCGGCTGATCCTGCAAGTCACGAAGCTCTTGTTTCGTTGCTTCATCAATCGAAGCATCCTCCAACCATTGCTGCAACGTCTCTGCTGCTGCTGTGCTTAACTGTTCCATTCCGATAAACCCCTTCCGTCTATATAAATTCAGGTGTGCTGAGTTACTTCAGCATCTTGCATCATTCGGTCCGTCTACGTTCCTGCATGATGTAAGTGCTCACGTATGTAATCAGCTTGGGTCAGACAGTGCAAACATAATCTCGCCTTCAGCGACCACTTTGTCGTTCACTCGGGCAGTTGCTTTACCTTTACCGATAGAACCCTTCAGACGTGTAATCTCCACTTCCAGAATCAACGTATCTCCGGGCACAACTTGTCCACGGAATCGGAAATTGTCCAGTCCCGCCAAAAAGCCGATTTTGCCTTTGTTTCCTTCCAAATTCAGAATAGCTACTGCACCAACTTGTGCCAGCGCTTCTGTAATCAGTACACCCGGCATTACCGGATACTCAGGGAAATGACCGATAAAGAATGGTTCATTAATCGTTACATTTTTCAAACCAACAGCACGTTTGCCATCTTCCATCTCCAAAATTCTGTCCACCAACAGGAACGGCGGACGATGCGGGATAATTTCTTGAATCTGTTTGATATCGAGCACAGTGTAATCTCCTCTCAGGATGTTTATAGGAGCATTCTTCATCATGGATTTTTCATGTGCGCATAGGTGACCGTTACGGTTACGGATCGTTCTTTCGATCGCTGTTGTTTCCTAATGTTTCTGAACTATATTCAGATGTATACCATTAGGAAACAAAGGCGAGCGCTTCGCTTCTTTCGAACGATTCCGTTCCCTTCACTTACTTCAGTGCGCATGGAAAACCTCATTATGATCAAGTCGAAGCTCATATAAATGGGTTTTTAATTTTTAAATTTTGTATGGAAAGCATATTTTCGGTTAACACTAGTTATATCCTTCATGACTGCAGTAGTGAAGGTTAAGATAAGGGGTCTCTCTTCGCGATGACGAATGTCTTTCGCAGGGGAGGCCTCTTTTGTGACGTCAAACGTCATCCATCATTATACTGTTTTCAACGTCAAAAAGAAAACTCCTGCCTGCGCAGGAGTTTTCGCTTAACTCGTTACATTATGGAGCGAACACCAGATTATATACATGTTCCCATGTACTCCATTGCCATACGGAACCGATATCCTGTTTGCCCAGTACCACATATCCAGCTACCATTCCGCCAGCAAGGGCAAGAACAAGCAGGACCGGGACCAAGAACCATCTTGCGATGCGCCATCCACTCTTCTTCTTCTTGACTTCCTTTTTCTCCGGCTTACTGTTCTGCTGCTGTGTTTCTGTCATCACATTCACCTTTTACGCTCTCATATTGTTGGCAAGACCCAACATGGAATCACTTGAAGTTAGCGCCTTTGCCGCCAGCTGATATGTCCGCTGTCCTTGCATAAGCAAAGACATCTCCTGTGCCATATCCACATTGGATTGCTCCAGATATCCTGGACGGATCAATGCAGCTGCTTGGCGTGTAGCTGCATTCGCGCCAAATACATCATCTTCGGTTAATCCCGCATCCAGGCCAAAGAGGTTATCCGCATATTGTACCAGACCTTCAGGGCGTTCAATGTCTACCACTTGCAGTTGTGCCCCAATGGTTGCGTTCGCCTCATTACCGCGTCGGATTAACAGGTTGCCATTTTCATCAAAAGCAACTTTGCTATTGTTCGGTGCCGTAATTCGATTGCCTTGACGATCCAGGGCAAAGTGGCCTTCGCCATTAACCATCACCATCATATCAGGTGAATTCGGAGTAGGCTTAGGTCTTGTATCCGGTACAAAATGAAATGCACCCTGACGTGTCCACATTTTCTCCCCGTTCGCTTCAACTGCAAACATGGCATTCCCCTCAATGGCCAGATCGGTCGGAAGGCCAGTCTCGTTTAAGGTGCCTTGAGACATATCCTTCGTCACATCCGCCAAACGGGCACCAAACCCAAGATTATACCCCATTGGTGTGGAACGTCCGTCGAGTTTGTACTTGTCGTGTTGTTGTTGCACCCGTGTGAGCACATCCTCGAAAGCCGCTTGTTTACTCTTATAGCCTGCCGTATTCACGTTGGCAATATTATCGGCAATGACATCCAGACGTTGCTGTATGGCAGTCATGGAAACTTTGGCACTAATCATGGAATTATTCATCGGTGGTTTACCCTCCCGCTACGCGGTTATATTTAAACGTCGGCGTTATACACGCCCGACTTCATTGACGGCTTTATCCAGACTGCGGTCGTAGAATTGTACGATCTTCTGGTTTGCTTCATACGCACGGAATGCCGCGTTCATATCAACCGTTGCCTGTGAAGCATCAACATTCGAGCCTTCCAGGTATCCCTGACGGATCTGCACATTATCACCAGCTGCCATCATCCGGGCTGTTGCCCCGTTTTCATCACTGAGACTAAAATTTCCATTACCTTGACGAACCAGTTGATTCGGCTGGTCAATGACACTAATGCCAAGAGTAACCCCTGTCGGTGCACCTGTTGCTGCATCCACCAAACGGCCTTGCTCATCCACTTTAAATTGCTCTACGGAACCTGTCAACACTACAGGTTGTCCATTATTATCCAACACTTGTGAACCTGTTGAGCTCAGCAATTGTCCCGTTCCTGTGATCTCGAAGTGACCATCGCGTGTATATCCGGTGTTACCTTCTGCATCCTGAACCGTAAAATACGCCTGAGGCTGGTAAGTCACCGTGCCGTCGGCCCGTACAAATTTGCCTGATGCGTCAAACGGGACAGGTTGTCCAGTCTGTGGATCATTGACAGTCATATTGGATGAAATGGAAAAATCATTTTTCTGCCCAGTCTCCATAATGGTCCCCTGCAAATTCATGGACAAACTCTCTTCCGCGAACACCCCCGTGTTCAGCTTGCCCAGCCGCTTTGTTGGAAGATTTGCATCTCCGCCTACCAAAGTAATGAGCATTTCCGGGAAGGAACGGCTTACGCTGTTCACTTGTTTATATCCCGTGGTGTTCATATTTACGATATTCTGTGTTGCTGTGTCATGGCGGCGTTGTTGCGTAATCATTCCCGCAGTAGCGGTGTACAGACCTCTTAACATGAATTAACCCCTCTCCTCAAGCGCTTGACCTGCATCACAGGTTGGCTGCTTGTCCGTTCTGCTTTCCGAGCATGGCAAACCTTTGCTATTTATATCGGCAGATTAGAACTTTTTCTTAACTACCTGATCCAAATTATTAAGCATTATGCCTGTCCCCTTCACGACACAGTGCATTGGATCTTCCGCAACCCATACCGGTACATGCAATTCATTGGACAAAAGCTCGTCCAGTCCGTTCAGCAATGCACCTCCACCAGTCAATACAACACCACGGTCGATAATGTCCGCTGACAATTCAGGCGGTGTACGTTCCAATACCGACTTCGCTGCCACGATGATGGATTGTACGGAATCCCAGAGTGCTTCCTGTACTTCATTTCCCGATATCGTTACGGTAACAGGAAGGCCGGATACCATATCACGTCCGCGAATGTCCATCTCCGTTTGATGTCCACCCGGATGTACGGTTCCAATTGCAATTTTGATATCTTCCGCGGTCCGTTCACCGATCATGAGCTTATACTTGGCTTTGATAAACTTGATAATGGCTTCGTCGAACTTGTCCCCTGCGACTTTAATAGAAGAGGCGGTGACCACGTCGCCCATAGACAGGACTGCAACGTCAGTCGTACCGCCGCCGATATCCACGACCATATTGCCGCTCGGCTGAAAAATATCCATTCCCGCACCGATCGCTGCCGCTTTCGGCTCTTCTTCAAGAAACACTTCTTTGGCACCACTGCGTTCTGCTGCCTCGCGGATGGCCTTCTGCTCCACGGAAGTAATGTTCGTTGGTGCACAGATCAAAATTCGAGGGTGGCTGTACCAGCTTCTTGCACCCACACGATTAATGAAATGTCTGAGCATCGCTTCTGTAATCTCGAAGTCCGCAATAACGCCGTCACGCAGCGGTCTAATGGCAACAATGTTACCTGGAGTACGCCCCACCATACGACGCGCTTCTTCCCCAACAGCAAGGACACGCTTCGTATCTCTTTCAATGGTCACGACGGAAGGTTCATCGAGGACAACCCCACTTCCTTTCACGTGAATAAGCACGTTGGCCGTGCCAAGATCAATACCGATATCCTTGCTAAACATAAAAGAGCCCCCAAAGTGATATTATTTGGTCAGCGTATCCTGTGAAAAAGAGTCCCTTATCACGTCACCGCTCGTTCGACAAAGTGCAACATATATATGTAAAAATCGGGCTGATAAGATGTCATAATTCGATCCTGTACCAGCTTTTAACATATCATACTTCAGGGGAGGGATTCAATGCATGTGTGAGCTTTTTGGCCTACGTCTTTGTGAAGATGCTTACGATTTGGCGGAAGCCAACACCTCACGTTTCTTGCCACTCGTTTTTTTGTATTTAATTTTGGTCGCTTCACCGCCCCGCAAATGGCGGATGGACTTGTGATACTCCAAAATGTGTTTCACCTGGTCAGCAAGATCAGGGTTGATTTCCGGCAGACGCTCCGTCAGATCCTTATGCACAGTACTCTTTGACACGCCGAATTCTTTGGCTATGGTACGGACCGTATTCCTCGTCTCAACAATGCAGCGACCAATTTTGATGGTCCGTTCCTTGATGTAATCGTGCACGCTCCCGCCTCCCTACTGTGTGGATAGTTTGGTACATTATATGAGGAGCATGCCTATATATTCGCGGTTTAGAGGTGTGACAAGCTTCGAAGGTCCCATTATTTTCTGAAAAGCACAAAAAGAGCAGAGGTTCAACCCTCTGCCCATCATGTTACTGCGGTAAAATTCATTTATTTTTCCGGAAGATATCCTTGCGGGTTAACCGGCTGTCCGTCTTCGTACACTTCAAAGTGAAGGTGGTTGCCAAGCGTTTTACCCAATTCATTGACACCAGCGGATGCAATCGCATCTCCCTGTTTCACTTCGTCGTCCTGTTTCACTTTGACGTCCGCCAGGCTTTGGTATACCGTTTTCAGGTTATCGCTGTGTGTGATTTCCACAACTTGACCTGTGAGCGGATTTTGCTCAACCCGGGTAACTTTACCGGCAAGCGCTGCTTTGACTTCAAACGTTTTGTTATCCCCACGTGCCAAATCCACACCCGTGTTCGGGATGAATGTATCATTGTACTGCACCATTGCCGCTTCATGTTCCTCGGTTGAAGCTTCGCTATCATAGAAAGGTTTTACTACCGAAATTTCGGACGGTACCGCTACCGGCCATACAAAATTCTCCGACTTTGCAACAACTTCCACACTTTCTTCTTCGCCTACTGCTGTTCCTTCTGTACCCACCGATGCGCCTGTTTCTACTGCTTCTTTAGCAGAGTCCGGGTTCATAGCTTTGTCGCCTGTTCCCTGATAGACCCACACTAAGGTTAGTATAATACCTGCTGCTGCGATGTAGGCTGCCGGGAAGACCCAGCGTTTGGACATTGCTCTTTTCCATGAAGAGGGCTGACTAGCCGGTACTCCTTGAGTTGTTTTAGGAGTTTCTTCTTGGTTTGTTTTTTTGTTTTGTTCATTCATGTTAATCACCTCAGTAACAAGTGTTACCGGGTGCAACTCTTTTATACACGCGCGACTCTAATTATTTTCACGGAGGTTTCAGAGAGTGCTATATATGTGAGGGGTGAGTGGTTAGTGCGTGCGCCGCTTCGGGGCCAGAAAACCTTTCGACCGGCTTTTACTACCAGATTTCTTCTATCACCTTCTTCAAAGGTGAAATCCGGTAGTAAAGGCGGACACTTTGTTTCTACAGGTCTTTTCTGTCCCCTGCGCTCCCCATACGCTAGCACTCTCCGCATATATAGCCAAATCTCGAAAGCTCCGGAATGGGTGTTGGTAGACTGGTCCGGATTGGCTGTAGAGGCCAATCCTTCTATGAAGTGCATTTATCGGTGAGAGCGAAATGATATAGGATGTGACTGGATAATACAGATTTAAGGTGCTCTAGGTTCGTTAAAGTGTGATGTGAGATTAGAGATAGACAAGGCGCGCCACTACTGACTGTTCCATCTAAACATACTGATTTAGAAAAGGCTGGATCTTGATTGGTTACAGTATAGTCTGAAATTCCTTAGTAGATTGGGGACATAAATCAAATTTGTAAGCTTATAACTTGGAAATTTGATTTCATCGTTCTGGTTCTATTTTGGTTTTGGTTCAGCTTGCTTATTGCGGAATGAGCATCTAGTGAATGACAGCACCCTCAATTTGGCTAATGATTAGATAATAAAATATTTCTAACGAACTCAGGCGGCCTTATTGGCGGGGAAATCTCAGCTTAGGAATTCTAATGAACCGTAGACACGCTAATCACTCTTTTGGGCGCTATTATCGGATCAGTTCGGTGGTATACCCTGATATAACGTGTCTGAGATTCGTTAGAATTTCCATTCGTTGTGATAACGCCCAATAAGGTCTCTCAGATTCGTTAGCGCGCCAATGGTATATGGGAAGACTGATGAGTACCAAACCTAAACTGCTCTCATTCCCATACTTTTGCACACATTCGCACATATTCCTACCCATTCGAATTATTTCGCTTTATCCATCCGTGTTCATCTCGCCTACTTCGATGCAAGCATCTTGGATGCCTGTCCGAATGAAATGCCGGTATAGTAGTGTTTGAGAATCTGGGTGGCCGTGTGTCCCTCCTGCGCCATGCCGTTTGCTCCCCATTGGCTCATGCCCACCCCATGCCCATACCCGAACGTTGTAATCTGGACCTCATCACCTGTGGTCTTCCAACTGAACTGACTGGATCTTAATCCAAGCAACTTACGGACCTCGGGTCCGCTGAATGTTTCACCTGCGATCTGCATTTCCTTAATCCGATGCCCTTTGGTTGTAGACAATACTTCCATCCACGATCCACCCTTCTGAGTGGTAACCGGAATGGCATCCAAGTTTAACTTCTGCAGAATCTCATTACGCTTCATGGTAACGGTTTGCTTGTAGCCTGGTGCCAGATTTTTGTCCCACGGACTATCTACACTTTGCAGATACGGTACAGCGTTACCCCATACATCCTCCGCATTCTCGGTATACCCATTACTTGTGGAAAAAAAGGATGCAGTGATTGCCTTGCCCTGATAGGTCATCACCGTATCTCGACTTTCGCGTACAGCCTGTTGCAGCTTCTCCCATTCCTTCGCCTTCCCTAGACGCGTCCAATCCGCTTTCACCTGATCTGGCGGAATAAACACCTGATGGCTGACCGTATCCGTCACATCCGCCGCACCTGATGGAACACCGCTTGTATCACTAGCAGCAAGTCTTCGCACGATAAATGTGCGAGCTGCTATCGCCTGCGCCTTTAACGCCTCCAGTCTGAATTCAGCCGGCATCTCGGCTGCCACAACCCCGGTAACATAGTCTTCCAGTGGCAGATTCATCGTTGTCCCTGTTGCAGACAGGTATACGCGCACTTGGGGTTCAGGGTAGGTGACAGGAACGGCTGGCACAGGAGCTGGGGTTTTTGTACTGCTGGCATCTGTTGGAGCAGGGATCGGCTTAGGTGATTCGCTTGTCCGCGGCCATACCAAAATTACTGGTATCAGCAGTGCCATGGCCAATAAGGCAGATACAGCGGCAGCAGGTTGCCATCGCGTCGTATTTCGTCCCCATCGGGGTTTTCGTCCAAATGTACGCATTCGACGACGCTTCACACGGCGGAACTGGTCCAGCTCAATAACAGGTATATGAATATGCTCGGTTGTCTTTCGGTTCAGTTCATCTGTCGACACCCGTCCTGGATTGGATAATCTTGCAGGCTGTGATGGAACAGTCCTCAGGTTCGATGGGGCAGGCTTGTCTTTTTCCACTTTAGAAACGGTATTTCCCTCCGGCTCTTGCATACCTGGACGAGGGACAAGGGGTACCTTTACCTGTACACGAGCTTCTTTCATTCGAATATAACCCTCCGTTATCTATGGCCGGTCATGTGCCGGTCGTGTTGTTCAAATCCATAGTTTAGGTTATGAGCTGGCTTGATCTGATAGAACCTAATTTAAGAGAAACGAGGCCCTATTCGTTCTGTTTAATTTCCTGTTTTCTTTTGCTATGTACCTCTTAGAAACGTTGATCTGTCGCTGAATACCGGTGTTTAGCTGGATCCGACACCCTATATAAAGTTCGCTCTTTCATTTGGTTCAGAATCGATACAGAATACGATGTTATGCTATACAAGTTAGGACCAGCTATTAATAGAATCAGGTATCAAATATCTCGTTGTCTTCTTAAAAGTAAACACAAAAAAAGCCAAGCCAGATGGCTTAGCTTTATCATTTTTTACAATATACGTTCCTTCGCATTCATAATCCACACAACTGTGTGACTCATCATAGGGGGACCATATTTTTTCTATTCAAACCAGTGTTAAGCCAAAGTTGGTTGCACCTTAAACATCGGTACTTCTTTCTCCACTTTTTCACTAGGTGCTTTGGTTGCTTCAAGCTTAGGCTCATCAACAGAGATCCGATAGATGTCAGCGCCAAGTCCGTTAAGCTTCTCAGCGAGATGTACATAGCCACGGTCGATGTGATGAACACCGCCCACTTCCGTTGTACCTTCAGCAACAAGACCTGCAATAATGAGTGCGGCACCCGCACGCAAATCGGTAGCCGTTACTTTGGCACCCTTCAGTTTGGCATTACCTGTGATGATGGACGAACGTCCTTCAACTTTGATCTCCGCATTCATCAATTGGAATTCATCCACATGCATGAATCGGTTTTCAAAAACAGTCTCTGTCACGACACTTGTTCCTTCAGATGCGAGCAAGAGTGCCATCATCTGGGATTGCATATCTGTCGGGAAGCCTGGGTATGGTAATGTTTTCACATCCACAGCCTTAAGAGGACGATCTGCGATTACACGCACGCCATTCTCATCCGGTTGGATTGTTACACCCATCTCTTCAAGCTTCGCGATAACGGAGCCTAAATGATCCGAGATTGCACCTTCAATGTACACGTCACCACCAGAGATTGCAGCAGCAGCCATATACGTACCAGCTTCTACCCGATCCGGAATAACTGTGTGTGTAACGCCTGTAAGTTTCTCCACACCTTCAATGCGGATCACTCCAGTCCCAGCACCACGTACGATGGCACCCATTCCATTCAGGAAGTTGGCAAGATCCACAATCTCAGGTTCTTTTGCCGCGTTCTCCAGAACAGTTACACCTTCGGCCAATGTTGCAGCCATCATAATATTTTGAGTGGCACCTACGGAAGCCACATCCAGATAAATTTTCGCGCCACGCAACCGTCCTTGGCTACGAGCTTCGATATAACCTTGGCCCAAGCTGATCTCTGCGCCCATGGCTTCAAAACCTTTCAAATGCTGATCAATAGGCCGTGTACCGATGGCACATCCACCAGGAAGTGAGATTCTTGTATGACCCATTCGAGTCAACAAAGGCCCCATGACCAGGAAAGACGCCCGCATTTTACTTACCCATTCATACGGGGCTTCACAGGAAGTAAGTTTCTCCGCATTTACGGTAATCACTTCGTCCCGGTATGTAACTCCCGCTCCCAGCGATTCCAACACCTTGTTAATCGTCATCACATCGTCTAGAGGAGGCGCGTCAATAATAACGCTTTGTCCTTCTTCCCCTAAGAGAGAGGCAGCGATGATCGGAAGAACAGAATTTTTAGCGCCGCTAACTTTGACACTTCCGGTCAACCTTTTGCCACCGCGGACGATAAATTTGCTCATCATGGTTCCCTCCGCGCTTTTATTCCCTTTTCTTCATTCCGGAATACGTAAGCCCCACTATGCTAGAAAGGACTGTTGCTGTGTGTGGAATTTCGACATATTCTGGCATATTGCCACAGATGTCTGTTCAGAAAAGAATTGGTTTTTATAATCCATATCAATGATACCATGTGCCGTGCATCTTGCTATTCAGCATGTAAAATGAGTGTCTTACAAGCCAGCAGAGCATCAGAACAGACAGAGTGGGATGGTTATTAGCCGGCATGAACCGGATATCCCGTTTATAACTACAAAATAAGTGAACAATTGTGAATTCCCTAACTTCCATCATAACATTGTTGAATTGTACGATACAAGCATTTTTACATAAAACATCTCAAATTCATCCAATTTTACGTCACATTTTTTTCTTAATTTCTTTACCGACAACTCATACTCTAATTGTTAACACAATTAATCGATGTTATTCGACAATGAGCAGCTTGAAGAACCTAACAGATGATTAACCAACCATCTCAACATTAAAACAAATTACGCAACATTTGAGTCCAGGACAAGTAGTCAATGACAAAGCCAGCAACGGCATGCCCCAAAATGATGGCGAGCAACAAATGCAACAGTCTTCCCTGAGCACCTCGTGGTTGCCTGATGATTAAATCCAGTTTGAGATTGGTCAAAGCCCACCAAGACAATGCTATACATAACAGGGAGACGATGATTGAGACCAAGCCATTGGTGCTTAACGCCTGGTTCACCTGATTCGTCAGATCAGTATCCATATATTCTTTACCTCCACATTTGTTGCAGCGATCAGCATATCATATGCCCGGCACCCATAACTTGTTAGTATACTGGAATGTCTTGAGCACAACATACTGAGCGTACTGTCAGATTTACTCCTGCCAGGCAGGAATCTCCTGATGCCCAATCACCGAGCAGCAACAATGCGGCTGTGCATGACTATGGAATCTACTACGCAGCTTCCTGCTTCTGCTGACTCTATGGAATATAGGCTCTTTCATCATACATTGTCAATTACATTGATTTCCACTTCTAAAATATTTTAATTTTAAAATGCCGGGATTTTGTGACTAAAACGACATAAAAGAGCGCTATTTCGATATCGATTCTGTCATTTCCTCGGAAATAATTTATATTTATTCATGAAAAAAATGGTTCTCTTAGTGGTAAATGCGCCCACTACTTTAGTCCTACATTCTATTCAAATCCTCATCATCGGTGAATAATTTGCTTAAAATACTTCTGTTTACTGAAGGGATAGGATGGAATTTGTTGTCAGCCTTTTTGATATGTTCGATAAAACAATTCTATCAAACAAACTCAAAAAAGCCCGGCAGACTAAGCCGCCGGGCTTCCAAGAATCGTTTATTTGCCGAACACATTAATCCGGTTAACCGCTTTTTGCAGCGCAATCTCTGCACGACGGTGATCAAAGTGGTCCTGATTGCTTTGGCTTGCAAGCCGACGTTCTGCCCGCTCTTTCGCCGCACGCGCACGATCCACATCAATGTTTTCCGGGAATTCAGCACTCTCTGCGAGTACAACAACCTTATCTTTACGTACTTCAATAAACCCGCCACCGATAGCAACTCGTTTATTTTCTTTTCCGTTATGGATATAGATCGGTGCAATCTGCAAAGGTGTAACCATAGGAATATGACCGGGCAGAATGCCCAGTTCCCCTTCAATACCACGAGCCGTAATGCTATTCACCTGTTCTGAATAGACCAAACGCTCAGGTGTTACGATTTCCAACAAAAAGGTGCTCAATTCCATCCCTCCTGAAATATCCGAAGGATAGCCCGCTTCATAAGGACAATCCTGGATTCAGACTAAACCAGTGTTTTGGCTTTCTCCACTGCCTCTTCAATTGTACCAACAAAGAGGAAAGCTGCTTCCGGAAGATCATCATACTTACCTTCGAGAATCTCTTTAAAGCTGCGCACCGTTTCTTTAACTGGAACGTATTTACCCGGAATACCGTTAAATGCTTCAGCAACGTGGAAAGGCTGGGACAAGAAACGTTGGATTTTACGAGCACGGTATACAAGCGCTCTGTCTTCTTCACTCAACTCGTCCATACCCAGGATTGCAATGATATCTTGCAATTCATTGTAACGTGCCAAGATGCGTTTAACGCCTTGAGCTACGCTGTAGTGTTCTTCACCTACAACTTCAGGGGACAAGATCCGGGAGCTGGAAGCCAGTGGATCTACCGCAGGGTAGATACCCATCTCGGAAATTTTACGCTCCAAGTTCGTCGTTGCATCCAAGTGAGCAAACGTCGTTGCAGGAGCCGGGTCAGTGTAGTCATCCGCAGGCACATAGATGGCCTGGATGGATGTTACAGAACCTTTTTTCGTTGATGTGATACGTTCTTGCAGCTGACCCATTTCTGTTGCCAGTGTAGGTTGGTAACCTACCGCGGAAGGCATACGTCCAAGCAAGGCAGATACTTCTGAACCCGCTTGGGTGAAACGGAAGATATTATCGATAAAGAGCAACACGTCACGGCCTTCTTCATCACGGAAGTATTCCGCCATCGTCAGACCTGTGAGGGCTACACGAAGACGTGCGCCTGGAGGCTCGTTCATTTGTCCGAAGACCATTGCTGTTTTGTTGATAACGCCGGAATCACTCATCTCGTGATACAAGTCATTACCTTCACGTGTACGCTCACCAACACCCGCAAATACGGAGATACCGCCGTGCTCTTGTGCGATGTTGTTGATCAATTCTTGAATGGTTACCGTCTTACCTACACCGGCACCACCGAAGAGACCGATTTTACCACCTTTAGCGTAAGGAGCGAGCAAGTCGATAACTTTGATTCCTGTCTCCAGCATCTCTGCTTGGGTAGTCAGTTCATCAAACGCAGGTGCTGAACGGTGAATCGGGTTCTTGTGCTCAGCAGCTACGGCACCGCCAGTATCAATTGCTTCGCCGAGTACGTTAAATACACGACCCAGTGTTGCTTCTCCAACGGGTACAGAGATTGGTGCTCCTGTATCTAAAGCTTCCATACCACGAACAAGTCCATCCGTGGAGGACATCGCAATACAACGTACTCGGTTGTCACCCAGATGTTTCGAAGCTTCGAGTGTAAGGTTTACACTAACGCCGCTCTCACTTACTGTAGTGATCGTAATGGCATTGAGGATTTCCGGCAGACCGCCGCGATCAAACTCGACGTCAACAACCGGACCCATGATGCTCACAACGCGTCCTTTGTTCATCTTAACGTTCCCCTCCTACAAGCCTGCTACTTTTGCAAAAATAATGTACCGTTCGTTTATCTTTGCTCTGCAAGCCTTCATTAATAAAAAAACGGTTAGCCTTGTGCTGCGTTGGCACCTGCCACAATTTCCGTAATCTCCTGCGTAATCGCCGCTTGACGGGCACGGTTGTATGTCAATGACAAGTCGTTAATGAGTTTGGATGCATTTTTGGTTGCATTACCCATTGCCGTCATTTTCGCGCCGAGCTCACTTGCCTTACCGTTCAGAAGTGCACCATAGATCAGCGTTTCCGCGTAACGCGGAAGCAAAACCTCCAGTACAGCCTCAGCAGACGGCTCGTATTCGTAGCTTGCCGTTGGTCCTTCCGCAGCAGTTACCTCAGGTGTTTCCATCGGAAGAAGTTTTTCTACCGTAGGAATCTGGGTCAACGCATTCACAAAGCGGTTATAACAAATGTACAATTCATCAAATTCAGCCAGTTCAAACCCATGAACAGCTTCGTGTGCGATGGATTTGATGTCTGCAAATGAAGGCGAATCCGACAGATCCGTTGTTGTGGATGCCATCGCCATCTCACGACGTCTGAAGTAATCGCGTCCTTTACGTCCAATGACGAACAATTCGTAGTCATCTTGGGAGTTGTGGCGCTCTTTGAGCGTCTGATTAACCTGACGCAAAACGTTCGCATTGTATCCACCTGCAAGACCACGGTCCGATGTAATGATCAGGTAAGCTGTCTTTTTGACCGGACGGCTCTCCAGCATCGGATGCTGTATCCCTTGCGTGCTTGATGCAATACTAGCTACAACTTCTTTCAGTTTCTCCGAATAAGGACGGGCTGCTTCCGCTTTTTCCTGCGCTTTACGCAGTTTTGCAGCAGCTACCATCTCCATTGCTTTGGTGATCTGCTTGGTGCTTTGTACGCTTTTAATTTGCCGCTTAATTTCGCGCATGCCTTTTGCCATGATTTCACCACCTTAAAGTTTTGACAAAGTCAAAACTACATCGTAAGCACAACCCTACTTTGACGGAGTCAAAGTTACTTCGTAAGCATCACCACTAGTTTTGACAAAGTCAAAACTACATCGTAAGCATCATCTTTTTTGACAGAGTCAAAGTATTACATGCAGACATGCGGAATCGGTTAGACAACTCCGCACCTGCAATCATTTATTTAGACAGAGACAGCAAAGCTCTTTCTGAACTTCTCAATTGCACCTTTCAGTGCATTTTCGTTGTCTGCAGTCAATTCTTTAGTATCACGGATGGATGCAAGAATCTCCGGATGGCTGCTCTCCATGAACGCGAGGAACTCACGCTCGAAACGAGTAACATCACCTGTTGGAATCTCATCCAGGAATCCTTTAACCGCAGTGTACAAGCTGACAACCTGTTGTTCTACAGGCAGTGGCTGGTTAACACCTTGCTTCAGGATTTCCATCATACGCGCACCACGATTCAGGCGGGCCTGAGTCGCTTTATCCAGATCGGAACCGAACTGGGAGAACGCTTGAAGCTCACGATATTGAGCGAGGTCGAGACGCAGGGAACCTGCAACCTTTTTCATCGCTTTGATCTGAGCAGAACCACCGACACGAGATACGGAAATACCTACGTTGATCGCCGGGCGTTGTCCAGCATTGAACAAGTCAGCTTCCAAGAAGATTTGTCCGTCCGTGATGGAGATTACGTTCGTTGGAATGTATGCAGATACGTCGGAAGCTTGTGTTTCAATGAACGGAAGTGCGGTTAAAGAACCACCACCAAGTTCATCATTCAGCTTCGCAGCACGCTCCAGCAAACGGGAGTGCAGGTAGAAGACGTCACCCGGATAAGCCTCACGGCCCGGTGGACGACGAAGCAACAAGGAAAGCTCACGGTATGCAGAGGCTTGTTTGGTCAAGTCATCATAGATGACCAGAACGTGCTCGCCTTTGTACATGAAGTACTCACCCATCGAACAACCGGAATACGGTGCGATGTACAAGAGTGGTGATGGATCAGAAGCTGCTGCAGTTACAACGATTGTGTACTCCATTGCGCCTTTACGACGAAGAGTTTCCACAACTTGAGCAACCGTAGACTGTTTCTGACCAATAGCCACATAGATACACTTCATGCCGCTACCTTTTTGGTTCAGGATCGCATCAATCGCGATTGATGTTTTACCTGTTTGACGGTCACCGATGATCAACTCACGTTGTCCACGACCGATTGGAACCATTGCATCAATGGCTTTGATCCCTGTTTGCATCGGCTCATGAACCGATTTACGATCCATTACACCTGGTGCTTTACCTTCAACTGGACGGAATTCCGTTGTAGCGATTGGCCCTTTGCCATCTACAGGAATACCGAGCGGGTTCACAACGCGTCCAATCAATGCTTCGCCTACAGGCACTTGCATGATTTGACCAGTACGTTTCACTTGGTCACCTTCACGAATATCGTAGTAAGGTCCCAGGATAACGACACCGACATTGCTTTCTTCTACGTTCATGGCGAGTCCCATAACACCGCTTGGGAATTCAACCAACTCGTTGGACATGACGTTCTCAAGTCCATAAACACGAGCGATACCATCACCAACCTCGATTACCGTTCCGACTTCGACTACATCGATATCGGTCTTGTATTGTTCGATTTGGCTCTTAATTAATGTACTGATTTCTTCTGGTTTGATACTCAAGTGTCCTCACCCCAATCTACTGTACTCGTCTGTTAAAAGACTGCTCAAGACGTTCGAGCTTGCCAGCCAAGCTGCCGTCATAGATCGTATCGCCAATGGCGACTTTCAATCCGCCCAGCAGAGTCGGATCAACAATGTTCTCGATACGAATCTTTTTATTCACACGGCCACCGAATTCACGGGCTACCGCTTCTTTTTCTTCATCATTCAACGCATAAGTTGAGTAGACACGTGCATCAGCGATGCCCAGCGACTCACCTTGGATCTTCCGATAATCATTCAGCAAGTCTCCCAGCAATTCAACGCGTCCGCGTTCAATTAACAACAAGACTGTACGAAGGACAGAATCGGATACCTTGCCATCAAGACTTGAGTGAATCACCTTCTGTTTGGCTTCATCAGAAATATTAGGGGATACGATAAATTTCTCGATATCTGCATCTCCCGTCAATGCACTGACTACTGCAACCAGTTCCTGTTCAACCTCAAGCACCTGCTGTTGCTGAAGAGCAACTTCGAACAATGCTTTCGCATAACGCTTGGCAACAATCGTATCGCGGCTCATTGTCGGCCTCCTACCTCATTGAGGTATTGGTTCACAAGCTCTTCTTGTGCAGGACCGTTCTCAACTTCTTTTTTGATCAACTTGGATGCAATCTGAACGGAAGCTGTACCCAGTTCGCTGCGAAGTGCTGCGACTGCTTTGTTCTTCTCGCTCTCGATTTCGCGTACTGCATCGTCTTTCAGACGATTAGCTTCAGCTTTTGCATCAGCCAAAATCGATTCAGCTTGTTTGCCACCTGTTTGTTTGGATTGTTCAATGATGTCGTAAGCATCTTGACGAGCCTGCTCAAGAGCTTGTTTTTGTTCCTCCACATAGGCAATGGCCTGTTCCCGAGTCTGTGCAGCCTCATTCATCTGCGTCATCACGAGTTCACGACGTTTTTCCATAATGGAGAACAAAGGCCCGAAGGCATAACGGCTAAGCAGCCAATATAAAATTGCAAATGCAACAATCGCAAGAAGCGTATTTTCCCATATGAAACTCAATCTGTTCACTCCTTCCTGGAGGTATCCTTGAAACGTCATCCGTTAGAACGGACATTACCTAAAAAGAAGGCGCGGATGGCTATGGCCTTCCCCGCCAAACCTTTAAAATTTAATTAAGCCATACCGTAGAACATGAACGCGAGTACCACACCGATGATCGGCAATACCTCGATCAAACCTACACCGATAAACATTGTTGTTTGAAGAGTGGATTTTGCTTCCGGTTGACGGGCAATACCTTCCACCGTTTTGCTGATTACCATACCGTTACCAATACCTGCGCCAAACGCGCCCAGTCCTGCAACAATTGCTGCTGCGATTAATGCCATTGCTCCCATTTGTATATCCTCCTTAAAATGATAAATCGAATTTTTTATTGTTCAGCCTGGTGAAGAAATCTTCGTAGGGCTTGAAACTTAATGCTCGTCGTGCGTCTCGATGCTCTGTGAAATGTACACCATCATCAAGATAACAAACACAAATGCCTGGATTGCGCCGATAAAGATACTAAAGCCTTGCCACACCATTAGTAGCGGAATCGCTGCAATAGCACCAAACACTTTGAATGTGGTCAGTTTCAGGATCGTTGCGATCAGTACCTCACCCGCGAAGATATTCGCGAATAGACGCATACCATGTGTCAACAGCTTGGATGCCGTCTCAATCAAGTTGATTGGCAAGAACAAGGCGAATGGCTTGAGGTAATGCTGGAGATACCCTTTTGTGTTGCGGAACAATCCCAGTCCATGAGATACAAGGAACGCTACGAGAGCGAGTCCCATCGTTACAGACAAGTCGGCTGTTGGTGATTTCCACCAAGCCAGTTCAACGTGTGGGTGTGCTTCAGGATCCTTGGCATGCGCTTCTTCAAACGCCTCCACCGCTGTAACAATCGGCTTACCGAATACCTGTGCCTGACTAACATCTGTTACCTCAGATACAGCTACGAGCGGAAGGCCTAGCATATTCCCTACAAAAATGAACATAATCATGGAAAGAGCGAGAGAGATAAAATGTTTACCTTTCTTCATATCCATTGTGCTGGAAATCAGATTGCGGACGAATTCTACTGCCCACTCCATAAAATTTTGCAGCTTGCCGGGATTTTCAACGGATAATCTCCGTGTTGCCAGTACAGCAAAAATAAAAACAATTGCACCTGTAACTACCAGCATCAACAGAACCGATAGATCCAGTCGAAATCCGCCAAGCATAATAATTGGAGCTTCATGCATATTTTTCTCACCCCTTTCTCGACTTGAAAGCTGCAGCCCTTAACATCATTCTGCTCTGCGGGAATGGACAATCCCTATAATCAGTAAGGAAAATTGTGCAATGACGAGACCGCCTGCAACCGCATATGTATTGAAGTACTGCGGAAAGCGCATCGATATGAATATACCGAGCACAGCGAGTGCCGCTCTTGTCAAAAATCCCAGGTTCACACGCTTCAAGTTACCTTCTGCCGCATCATCAGACATTTTCCTTACTTTGTAGCCCAAGTAAAATGCATTGATCCAGCTAATTCCTGTACCCAGGGCTAGTCCCAAAGCAATTGTCTCCACACGTGGCATAAAGGCCGCTGCGAGAAAACAAATCATAAGAAAGTACATGATGAAAACAGTCATCGATCTGCGGTATCTGGTTAGTTCACTCATCACTTTCCCCCATGAATTTTTTCGCGATAAAGTAGATGCTTACACCGCCTGCCGCAAGAAAAAAGAGAACGCTTACGGCGATCCATATTCCGTTACCTCCGATGGTCTTGTCCAACCAGGAGCCAGCGTAATATCCGGCAACAGCGAGAATGGCAATCTCGATCCCAAAAGCTGTCACGAGTCCCATCGCTTTCCATACATTATCGTCATGGTTACGGGATGAATTTGGTTTGTTCGAATCGGCCATTTTCCACGCCACCCTTGCAATCCCAGTTAATTTTACTGAATGATGAGAGCCTTTGTCAATTGAATGATTTTAGCGTTTTAAAGGGGAAAACGACGGGTATACAGACCCTCAAAGCCCATAAACCCGCGTAAACCGTACAGTTTAACTGTATGCTATGCCCTTTATAAATCCGTCAGAAAAATTGTATTATTTTTTGAATTTTCTGTGAAATGATTCCGGACGCTCACTATTTACACCAAAATGGTGCAAAATCGCATTGACAATTCTTTCCGAAGCATGTCCATCACCGTATGGATTGGCAGCCTGACTCATGCTTGCATACAGGGTTTTGTCTGTAAGCAGAGCTTTGGTCCGTTCATACACACGTTCCTCTTCGGTACCTACCAATTCCAGCGTTCCGGCTTCAATACCTTCCGGGCGCTCTGTTGTATCGCGCAATACGAGCACAGGCACACCAAACGAAGGTGCTTCTTCCTGCAAACCGCCTGAATCGGTCAAAATCAAGTGAGTGTGCGGGTAAAAGTTATGCAAATCCACCACGTCTAGTGGATCAATTAATTGAATACGGGGATGATTCCCCAAAATCGCGTGAGCCGGCTCCTTCACAGCAGGACTTGGATGCACCGGGTACACGATGGCAATATCTTCAAATTCGTCGGCAATCCGTTTGACGGCCTGGAAAATGTTGCGGTGAGGCTCGCCTTGAGATTCACGGCGATGAGCTGTCATCAGCACAAGGCGTTTGCCTTGGGCCCAATCAAGTACCGGGTGTGTGTAGTCCTCCCGTACTGTATATTGAAACACATCTGTTACCGTGTTGCCTGTGACGTACGTACTAGACTCCGATTTATTTTCTTTGGCAAGATTGGAAGAAGACCAATCCGTAGGCGCAAAGTGTAGATCAGCCAGTACTCCCGTCAGCTGACGATTCATCTCTTCCGGATATGGAGACAGCTTGTTCCACGTCCGCAGCCCCGCTTCCACATGCCCTACCTGAATCTGTTGCAAGAATGCTGCGTAGCTCGCTACAAAGGTAGTTAATGTATCTCCGTGAACCAGCACAATATCCGGCTTAGCTTCAGCTAACACCGGCTCCAGACCGCCAAGCACACGAATTGTGATTTCATTCAATGTCTGACGGTCCTTCATCACATCCAGATCATAATCGGGATGAATGTCGAAAACTTCAAGTACCTGATCCAACATCTGGCGATGCTGCGCAGTTACGCAAACAATAGATTCAATAGACTCAGGGTGTTTTTGCAATTCCAAAATAAGCGGAGCCATCTTAATGGCTTCCGGACGCACCCCGAAGATCGTCATGACTTTAATTTTGTTGGACATTCGAGCAAAGCCCCTTTTCTACTCCGCATGCAATATGCTTATTTAGTTCCGTATAGACGGTCTCCTGCATCTCCAAGCCCTGGAACGATATAACCATGATCATCCAGACGGTCGTCCAATGCTGCTACATAGATGTCCACATCGGGATGTGCATCTTGCACAGCTTTTACGCCTTCCGGTGCTGCAACCAGGTTCATCATTTTGATTTGGGTACAGCCACGTTTTTTGAGCACGTCAATAGCTGCAATTGCCGAACCACCCGTTGCCAGCATCGGATCAATTACAATCAATTGACGCTCTGTTACGTCTGTAGGCAGTTTGGTGTAGTATTCTACCGGTTGCAGTGTTTCCGGGTCACGGAACAGACCAACATGTCCAACTTTTGCCGCTGGCAACAATTTCACAACACCATCCAGCATTCCGAGTCCTGCACGCAGAATCGGCACCAGTCCAAGCATACGTCCAGAGATGACTTTACCTTGTGTTGCAGCTACAGGTGTCTGTACATCAATCGTCTCCAGTTCAACATCTCTTGTAATCTCATAAGCCATCAACGTTGCTACTTCATCCACCAATTCACGAAAATCTTTCGTATTCGTACGCATGTCGCGTATAAACGTCAGTTTGTGTTGAATCAAAGGGTGATCACATATTACTAATTTTCCCATCTAATTTGTCCCTCCGGTAAGTTCTTCATGTTAAGCATTTCCAAATATACCTAGCCACCATTCATGGGCTCGATAAATCCTGTATATTATATCATCACCAACAACGAATTACACCATCAAAGGGCACCCAATCATTACAGATTACCGAATCCTATAAAAAACAGGACCGGAAAATGATCCATCCGGTCCTGTTTTGCTCTTGCTGTTATGTCGTTGAGTATGTTCAAAAACGTGTAAACACTAATGGTGCTCCGCAAACCGAATGACCTTCCGATCGCTGTTATCCCCAGATTTCTTTGATCCAATTATAATTGTTGAAATCTGGGGATAAAGGCGAGCGCTACGCTTCTTCAGGTTCTTTCGGTTTGCTCCGCCTGCGTGTGTACATTAAGAACACTCAAATACAAACACCATTAGCAAAGTTTTTTAGTATTTAAGATCGGTATAGAGCGGGAATTGGTCTGTCAGTGCAGTCACTTCTGCACGAGCTTCATCCAACTTCGCTGTATCTTTTGGATTTTTCAGTGTTTTGGCAATGATCTTACCGATCGCTACCATAGCTTCTTCGTTCATGCCACGGGAAGTTGCAGCAGGTGTACCAATTCGAATACCACTCGTTACAAACGGGCTTGTAGGGTCGAATGGAATTGCATTTTTGTTCACGGTAATACCGATGGAATCGAGCACATGCTCAGCTTCCTTACCTGTGATGTTTACACTGCGTGTGTCAATCAGCATCAAGTGGTTATCTGTACCACCGGATACGATGTTCAATCCTTCAGCGATCAGTGTTTCAGCCAGAACCTGTGCGTTTTTCACAACGTTCTGTGCATATGTTTTGAACGAAGGCTGCAAAGCTTCTCCAAATGCTACCGCTTTGGAAGCGATCACGTGCATTAGAGGTCCACCTTGGGAACCAGGGAATACGGCTTTATCAATCGCTGCTGCCCACGCTTTGCGGCACAGAATCATACCACCACGAGGTCCACGAAGCGTTTTGTGTGTTGTTGTTGTTACGAAATGCGCATGTGGAACCGGGTTTGGGTGCAAACCAGCAGCAACCAGTCCTGCGATGTGAGCCATGTCCACCATGAACAAAGCACCTACATCATTGGCAATGGAAGCCAACTTTTCAAAATCAATGGTACGCGGATATGCACTTGCACCTGCAACGATCAGACGAGGGCGGTGTTTGAAAGCCGCTTTGCGTACTTCATCATAATCAATCAGGAATGTATCTTCCTGTACGCCGTATGCTACAAAGTTGTACAGCAAACCGGATGCGTTAACCGGGCTACCGTGTGTGAGGTGTCCACCATGGGCAAGGTTCATACCAAGTACAGTATCACCAGGTTTCAACGCTGCAAGATAAACTGCCATGTTCGCTTGTGCACCGGAGTGAGGTTGAACATTCACGTGTTCTGCTCCGAACAATTCTTTTGCACGATCACGCGCGATGTCTTCAACGATGTCCACATGCTCACAACCGCCATAGTAACGTTTGCCTGGATATCCTTCAGCGTACTTGTTGGTCAGAACAGATCCCAATGCTTCGATTACTGCTTCACTTACGATGTTCTCGGATGCAATCAGTTCGATGTTGTTCTGTTGACGTTTCAGTTCAAGATTCATCGCTTCCAGTACTGCCGGGTCATTCTTGCGCAATTGTTCCATGATTAAATTCCTCCCAGGTATAAGTGAAGTTATAAAGTGAAACTAATGTTTACACAAAAACGGCGAGTGCAACACCAATCTGAAGAAACGAAGTGGTCGCCTTTATCAGCGGATTTCCCCTTCAAATAGGGAATAAAAAAATCTGGGGATAACAGCGATCGGAAGATGGTGATGCAATCAAAGTCAGGAGTGTAACCCAATTAGTCTCGCTTTATATGTTAGTCACAAAATGTCGAATCTGGTTGTTCTTCCATACGATACACCGCGCGTTCGCCGCCAATCAACTTCGGACGAGTCAACGCTGTGGTCACACGTGCATCTCCAACATAGCGGAGCGCTGTACGATAGGGTACGGCTACATGCCGGAGATGCATCCCAATCATCGTCTCCCCAATGTCCAGTCCCGCATGGGCCTGCACATGTTCAGCCAGGCATGGATCGGTCAGCGAACGATATGCTGCGGATGCCATTGAACCTCCGGCCTTGGGCACGGGTACTGCACCAACCTCGGTCAATCCAAGACGAGTAAGCACAGAACGTTCCATTACCAGCGCACGGTTCAGATGCTCACAACATTGGAATACCGTGTCAAAACCGAATTCCTCCTGCACCTCGCGTATACCCGCAAGAAGCAGCTGCGCCACTTCAATGGCACCACTCGTACCAATCCGAGCGCCTGCGACTTCACTTGTGCTTGTACCGATCACAACGATCTGTCCAGGCCCAAGCTGTCCAGCAAGCGCCAGTTCATGCAGAATAGACGCGGTCTGTTCCTGCAATCCGGGTTGTTCCGAATCTAACTCTATAGTCATCCTATCATCGCCTCCCGATAAAATCATGCCCGCTGTCTCTTGGTTGTCCTTCGTATTCTTGCACGGCATCTCAGGTACTATTATAGCGAATAATCAGATGAAAGACGAAAAAAAGAGCAGTCTGCGGGTAACGCAGAATTGCTCTTTTGCCCAGGCGACCGGCCGTTTGTTCCGGTGCTCCATCGTGGTTATGCCCACTTCGTCGCCAGTTACACCGGATCCCTGTTTTCCCCTTCATCATAAAACAACCCGCGTCTAAAATCAACGGTTAATTTACATCACATGTCCTATTTTTATAACCTGCCCCGCAGGATCAGAATTATCCCAGCTTATCCAAAAGCCGGTCCAATGCAGTCCGAATCTCAGCTGCAGCTATATTGTAATCATCACGACTTCCCCCAAATGGATCGGAGATGTCGAAACTTGGGATTCGTTGTCTAATCTCAATGGCTCGTTCACGCTCCGATGCCAGGATCTCTTGCCCAAGGGCACGTTTCATCTCCAGCGTTGCAAACAGGCTGTCCAACTCCTGAACATCACTTAATACCTGTTCATCATCCTCCACATATTCTTTCAATGTATAGGTTTTGTGGACTGAATCGGGAAATACCTGCATGACATGTTGCTTATGACTCCGTGTTAATGTTAGAACCAGATCGGCCCAACCTACCAGGTTAGAGCTAAGTTGTGTGGAATGAGGTGGACCTTCAACGTTATGATCTCTCAACACTGCTTCCGCATGACGGGAGATCGGCATACCCGACGTTGCTGCCACACCTGCAGAGCGAACCTCTACCTGAATGCCACGCTCTGATGCCAGTTTTCGCAAAAGCCCCTCTGCCATGGGGCTGCGGCACGTATTTCCTGTACATACGAATAAAATATGTTTCATTGTGTTAGCCTCCCCATTTTACATATGATGCAAATGATATGATATCTCAAGTTTTATTCTAAAATATAAACAAAAGTCCAAACGCAAGCAAGATTGCGCCACCAATAGCTTCGCCGTAATCCCCTAGATTCTGGCTCACCCGACGGCCTAATAGCAAACCCATCACCGACATCACCCCGCCACAAACGCCGAAAGCAAGTACGGTTATGATCAGATCACTGCTAAACATCCCTAAGGAAACGCCAACGGAGAACGAATCCACACTTACGCTGAGGGAGAACAAAACAACACCGAGCAGGGAACGGTGGTCCACCAGCTTTGTATCACCTTCACGGAATGCATTCAGAATCATATGAGCACCCAACAGAACAAGCAATCCACCTGCCGCATACGTCGTAATGTCACCAAGCAGCGAGCTTACGTATTTGCCCATATACATGCCGATGAGCGGCATGATGATATGAAATAGCGCCGTTACTGTACTGATTCGCAATACATCCCTCAGCCGAATTCCTTTCATACCAATTCCGATTCCGAGCGAGAACGCATCGAGGCCAAGCGCAACAGCCATGATCAAAATGGTTACCAACTGCCCTACATGGGCAGACACATCCCACATCCCCATACCCCCAAGTCACGTAAAGGTTCTTGTACACGATATGCGGACAAGGACCTAAACATGACCGATGAAAGGCAAACGGCGACGGTTCTATGATTGGATGCTGGCTTTATAGAATCTTGATTTTGTTTTGGAAAAAGAGTGATTACTCTCCTGACTGTATGATCAGGAGAGATTAAGAGGATTGCTGGTTGCCAACTTGTATGAGTTGGTTCCCTGCAGCCTTGAGCAGCCGATTCATAACGGCTGCTCCCAGCCCTTCGCGTGAGCAGGCTTCAGCCACAATATATGTGGCGCCTTGCTCATCGCAGCTGCGCAGCGCGGCGTATAGCCTGCGCGCTGCTTCTTCCAGCTCGCTGGCGTCGCCCAGCGAGAACACGGCATCGGCGCGGTACTGCTCCGCGTGCTCGGCGAACGCCAGCACCGCGGTGCGCTCTCCGCGCTGCGCCGCCTCTGCGAGGGCGGCGCTGATCCAGGCCGCCACCGCTGCGGGCGGCCCTTCTACCACGCACAGCGCCCCTGCGGGTGCGTAGTGCGTGTACTTCATGCCCGGCGAGCGCGGCGCCGGGCTGCCCACGCCATCGGCCCCCTCCGCGAGTAGCGCGGGGTCCGTGGCGACACGGGCGGCAACGGCGGAAAGTTGTTCCGCCGTAATACCGCCAGGGCGCAGGATGGTGACGGTACCATCGTCACCGACCTGCACAACAGTGGACTCGACGCCCACCCCGGTGGGGCCGCCGTCCACGATGCCGCCGATGCGGCCATCCAGATCCTCGCGTACATGAGACGCGAGTGTCGGGCTTGGCCGTCCGGAGCGATTGGCGCTTGGCGCAGCCACAGGGCATGCCGCCGCCGCGATCAACTGCAAGGCCACCGGATGGTCCGGCATGCGCACGGCCACCGTGTCCAAACCGGCGGTGACACGTAGGGACACCGCCCCCGGCCTAACCGGCAGCACCAGCGTCAGTGGTCCCGGCCAGAAGGCCGCCATCAGCGCTTCGGCTGTTTCGTTCACTTCCGTGACCAGCGCATCCAACTGGTCACGGTGCGCGATATGCACAATCAGTGGATTGTCGGAAGGTCGGCCTTTGGCGACAAATACAGCCTCCACGGCTGCTGTGCTACGCGCATTAGCACCCAGGCCATAGACCGTCTCGGTCGGAAAGGCCACCGTCTGACCTTGACGAATGCAGGCTGCAGCAGCCTGCAAGTCGGCGAGCGCCTGTTGTTCGGCGCTCCCCTTTTTCATACCCAACAATTCAATATTACCCAATCCGTGATCATTCTCAGCGCTCACCAAGACGCGTACATCCCACATCTCGGTGACCAGTGCTACCGGAGCTTTCATATCACGTTCTTCTCTACCATCCCTCATCTCAGAGGTGTGTTGCGCTGGTTCGTTTTCTCTGCTCATATATCATCATTCCTAAGTTTCAAGTAGGTTAGTTCATATCCATATTCAATATAAGTAATTATAACATACCTGTCCCAACTCGGATGCCCTTCAAACTTCACTCCACGCATAAGTCTCGCTATATCCTCGCCACTAATTCATATCAAAAGGGCAGCTCCCTGAATCGAAGTCGCCCTTATTCATAGTATAAATTCGTTGTTATACGAACAATCCAGTTATCCAACTCCACAGTTTCACAGCCATATCCCACAGAAAGAATCTTGCTTCCGGTGTATCTCCCTGCACAGATGCCTCTGCATCTCCAGGTTCAGCTGCAGCGGCCGATACCGTTGAAGGTTTCGCCAGGGCATCCCCAGTCCCTGCATCAATGAAGCACAGCGGCGGGAACAACACACACCACCAATTCTGACCTTTTCCTTCGCCCAGCGTAATCCGAACCGCTTCATAATCTCCGGCAGGATACACAGTTCCACCATATAGTTTGGTCGGGAACGGAACGGAACCCAGCTCCACCTGATACTCATAATTTAAACCGCGACTGGCCAACTCTTCTCCTACTCTATTCTCAATCTCGGACAAATGCTCACGAATAACCTTGCGCGCTTCATCCAGACTTTGCGGATTCTCCAGTTCGGCTACCCACTCGCCCATCTGAGCAACGACAGCATCCCGAATCTCGCGTTTCACCAATTGATCTCCCGGTGCATCCGAGTTTGCTAGAATACGCAAGCGAATCGATTGTTCCGGAATTGCTGTGGCCGCCACAGCTGCATCCGTTTTCTGACCTTCCCACATCATGATAATCATCATAAGACATACAATAATAAGTCCAATTTGCTTTACAATTCGTCTGCTCATTCCGTTCTCCCCCTCGGCTCTCTGATCACGTTGCCTGCAACTCTCTCATGTCTATCAGTATGCCCCGGAGAATCGGAAGTAAACCTATCATTTGCAATAAATCTACTAGAGTTTGTTCAAAAGTCCGCTTTAAATTACGAAGGATGCCTAGCTGCATCATCAACGTTGAATATGAAATTCAGACGAAATAAGCGGGAGGCTTACGAAGGTTGTTTCCGAAGGAAATATTTTGGTTGCTCACGTAGTTTATCCTACGTTCCACTACTCCACTTCTAGCTTCATCACATCTTCTCGGTCCTGAAAACCCAACTTTTTGAGCACGTACTACTAGAATGTGTGTTTAAAACCAGGCAAGTTATACGATGACAAATGTCAGCGTCCAAAAAGCCTTGAAGACTGTACTGGCTGACCCTAGGCGAATGACCAGTCGATGTTCCAAGGAACCGAGGACGTCTTATTTGGCCTTCAGGTCTTCTTTTGAAATTGTAATGAACATGAGGCACGTTATTTCCCAAAATCATCTGATCAACACGATACAAAAGGCTGTTTATGCTGATATAACATGTCTCAGATTCCTTAGCTTTCTCCGGACACTTCAAATCCCCGAATAAGACGTGCGTGGCTCGTTAGCTCCCAACACCACCTAACACCTAACAACTGGCACCTGAAACTCCAACCATGCCCATATACGCTCCTCCAGAATCTTTCGGTGCGCCTCAGCCTACAGCAGGCTCGAAGACACCTATGCATTGCTTCTCTCATCTCTCATTCAAACTTTCTCACCCATCATGTTAAAAAGGCTGATCTGCACCTGGTTACAGGGCAAATCAACCTCTTTATTCCTACGAACGATCACGTTATACGTCTCACCGCTTTACTTTTCACTATACCGATTCAACAGTTACACAGCACTTTTCTCTTTCTTGAGCATATTCCATAAACGTTCCGACCATCGGGGTTGCTGCTCCCCCATCAGAAGTTCATCCTCCTCTTCTTGCCCATACAACTTAATGCTCATGACTACACCAATGCAAGCCATATTAATAAGCAAAGAGGTTCCCCCGTAACTGATGAACGGCAACGTAATACCTGTGAGCGGCATCAGCCCGAGGAACGCGCCCACATTCTCAAACACCTGATACAATAACATTCCGATAATACCAACAATGATGACTGGTCCAGCGCGATCTCTGCATGCCAGAGCAATCAGCACCATACGTTGAATCAGAATAAAGTACAACAGAATCAGTACGGATGCACCAACAAAGCCAAACTCCTCTGCGATCACAACAAAAATGGAATCAGAATACGTATAGGGGACTCGTCCACTCTGAACGGATGTTCCTTGCAAATAACCTTTGCCAATGATGCCCCCTGAACCGATGGCTAAACCTGCATTTTTCGTATGCCAGGAAGCTTTGGAGGTAGCCTTTTCCGGTACAAGCCAGGGATCAATACGCTCTGCCCAATGCTCACGTTTTATCTTCTCAAGAAAAGTGAATACTTCATCATGGTAGAAGGTATAGGCTTTAACAAAACCAAAGAACGCTACCCCCACGATCGCCAGTGCAATCAATGCGTGCTTCAGCCTCATATTTCCGATCCAGAATACCGCAGCCAGAATCACCACGTACCCCAGCGCATTTCCCAGATCATTCTGAGCCATAACAAGGGCAAACGGAATAAACGCCCAGCAGCCAATCGGCACAATATCTCTCCAAAATTTCAACGTGCCTCGTTGTCTCTTCACAATTAAATGGGCGAGGAACAGAATCAGAATCATCTTGAACAGCTCTGCCGGTTGAAAAGAAAAATTCTCGCCAAGCTTCAGCCAACCGTTGGCGTTATTGATCGAACTTCCCAGGACATTAGCCAGAATCAGCAGTATAATTCCCAAGCCATACAAATAAAACGCATATCTCACGTATAACTTGTAATTCACAAGCCCGATCACAAGCACCGCAATGAACCCGGCCACATAGAAATAAATTGTTTTGACATGGTGATTCGCCAGTTTGGCATCTGTCTGCGTTCCGCTGTAAATCGCAAATACACTAATAATCATGAGCAACAGCATTACAAAAAGAATAACACCGTCCATCTTTTTCAGCATTCTCAACATGACTCCGTCCATCCCCCTGAAATCTAGCATTATATGATTTCCAATTAAGATCAATATTACCATTGTATATAATTGGATAATAAAATGGAAATCTGGATGCTTCAGGGTGACAATTAAACCATTCAATGGCCTGACTCACACTCTAAAAACAATAAGAACCCCAAAACATCCACCCAATGTGACTTGGGTTGGTCTGTTCCAGGGCTCTATAGTTATCTAGCTTATATACATAAATCTAACGTGTTATTTCACGGTTTGATTCGAGAACGTTATTGCTCCTGCTGGGATGGCTTGCGTCTTAGCAATTTCATCACCAGATCTGTAATACTCGGTTGTTCCGCAGAGCCAAGAATATCCTCGTTCTCTTCCGTGTGGACCTTAATACTCATCACAAGACCCATGCTGATCATGTTGATCATAATGGAGGTACCACCCGAACTGATAAACGGGAGCGTAATTCCTGTCAACGGCATCAGACCAATGAATGGACCAATATTAACAAAGATCTGGTAGAGCAGCATCGCTATAATACCCACAATTAGATAAGGCCCCGCGCGATCCTTACACTCCAGTGCAATCAGCACCAGCCTGTGAATCAGGATAAAGTACAGCAAAAGCAATACGGAAGCACCGATGAAGCCAAATTCCTCCCCAATCTGTACGAAGATGGAGTCAGCATAGGCCAGCGGCACCCGATTCGACTGAATCGTCGTGCCTTCCATATACCCTTTGCCCGTAATACCACCAGAACCAATCGCAAGCTTTGCATTATACGTTTGCCAGAGCACATCTCTTGAGGTCAGCTCTGGTACAAGCCAGGGGTCAAAACGATCCGCCCAGTGCGAACGTCCAATGTCATTCAGAAATTTAACAATCTCATCATGATAATGAATATATGCTTGTGTACCGCCGATAAAGGTAGCCACAGCAATAATAAAACCAATAAGGGCATGCGTAAATTTAATGTTGCCGATCCATAAAAGGCCCACAAGAATGACAACATAACTCAACGCATTTCCCAAGTCATTTTGAAGCAATACGAGTAGTAATGGCGGCAGAACACAAAGTGAGATCGGAATAACATCACGTCCAAAATAGAGCGGACGATTCTTCTTTCGGGCCAAAAAGGCCGACAAAAACACAATCAGGCATAACTTGAACAACTCAGCAGGCTGCAAACTGACCCCGAAGATGGACAGCCAACCTTTTGCACCGTAGTACTCTTTACCAAAGAACATAACGAATATGAGCAGCAGCATACCCACGCCATAGATATATAAATAATTTTTGATTATGAATTTATAATTGATCATCGACATCCCAAAAAAGACTACGAATCCCAAAATATAAAAGATCACTGCACTTTTCGGGAGTCCCTCCAGCTTTGGACGACCAAACGTTGTACTGTAAATCGACAAAATACTGATAACCATCAGAATAACCAGTATAAACACAATAGAATAGTCTATCTTTTTAAATTTGTGCAGCATGTAATTATGTTCCCCCAAGCATTCAGAAATCTTCGGTATATCTCATTGTAGAGGATTTCACGGTAAAAAGAAAACCCGCGGAACCTTACATTTTCGTCACCTGTTCCGAAGTACGAACACCCAGGACATGCCGCTCGATTCCGGCAAGGTCCGGTACAATGATTATTTCCGGCCAATGTCCCGCCGATTCAAGCAAAGCTGCGATGTCGCGAGCTTGCCCCTGGCCCAGCTCAAAACCAATGATCTGTGGCATCGCAGGCAGCAGCGCCAACTGCTCCAGCATGATACGGTACGGTGAAAGCCCGTCCGGACCGCCGTCCAGTGCCATGCGCGGCTCATGATCGCGCACCTCTTGCTGCAACCCGGCGATATCCGCCGCCGGGATGTATGGCGGGTTGGACACCAGGATGTCCACCCGAGCCCCGGCGAACGGGGCCAGCAGATCGCCTTCACGGAAGTCGATCTGTACCCCGTTCGCGGCCGCGTTACGCGCGGCCACTTGCAGGGCAGCCGCCGAGAGATCTCCGGCGCCTACCTGCCAGCGCGGGCGTAGTGAAGCCATCGTCACCGCGATGGCACCACTGCCCGTGCCAATATCGACGGCGAGCGGAGCACCGTCAGGAAACACGCGGTCGGCTTCGCGCAGCACAGCCTCGACCAGCAGCTCGGTCTCCGGCCGCGGAATCAGCACGGCCGGCGTGACCTCGAACGGCAGCCCATAGAACTCCTGGCTGCCGATAATATATTGCGCCGGCTCACCCGCAGCCTTGCGCGAGACGGCGTCTTCCCAGCGGCTGCGATGCTCGCTGGGAAAGGGCTCCGGCTGCATCATGTAGTACTGGGCGCCATAGACGCCGAGTACATGTTCCAGCAGCAGCCGAGCATTGTTTTGCGGCTCGTACACGCCGCACTTCTCCAAAAAAGAGGAAGCCTCCACGAAGGCTTCCCGACAGCTCTGTTCCGGCGTCATGACAAACTGCGCGCGGGTCACAGATTATTCTCCTCTATCCATCATCTCAGTCTGCTGAGCAATGGTCAGTGCAGACAAAATATCTTCAATCTCTCCGTTCATCACCTGATCCAGCTTGTGCATTGTCAGGCCGATGCGGTGATCGGTCACACGGCTTTGCGGGAAGTTGTACGTACGAATACGCTCACTGCGGTCGCCCGTTCCCACTTTGCTCTTCCGCTCAACAGAGATCTTTGCTTCCTCTTCCATACGTTTCATATCGAAGATACGTGTACGCAGAACCTGCAACGCTTTTTCCTTGTTGGAGTTCTGTGATTTTCCATCCTGACATGTCGCCACGATTCCCGTTGGAACGTGCGTTACCCGTACTGCGGATTTCGTCGTATTAACCGATTGTCCACCGGCACCACTGGAACAGAACGTATCAACACGGATGTCTTTATCATGAATTTCGATATCGAAATCTTCGGCTTCAGGCATAACTGCAACCGTTGAAGTTGACGTATGAATACGTCCGCCGGATTCGGTTGTTGGAATACGCTGTACACGGTGTGCGCCGCTTTCGTATTTCATTTTGCTGTATGCGCCACGTCCGTTGATCAAGAAAACAACCTCTTTGAATCCACCGAGATCATTTGTGTTCACGTCCATCAGCTCTACACGCCAGCCTTGTGCATCTGCATAACGTGTGTACATGCGGTACAGATCTGCTGCAAACAACGCTGCTTCATCTCCACCAGCTGCTCCGCGAATCTCAACAATAACGTTTTTGTCGTCATTCGGATCTTTTGGCAACATGAGTACACGAATCAATTCGTCCAATTCCTTCTGGCGAGTGCTCAGTTCGTCAATTTCCATTTTGACCATTTCGCGCATCTCATCATCCAGTTTCTCACCCTGCATTTCCTTCGCAGCTTCGAGATCCTGACTTACCTGTTTGTATTCATTGTACGCTTCATAAGTCGGTTGCAGATCGGATTGTTCTTTGGAGTATTCCCGCAACTTTTTGTTGTCACTTGCCACATCCGGGTCACACAAAAGCTCGCTCAACTTGTCATAACGGTCGGCTAACGCCTGTAATTTATCCAACATGTATAGTCACCTCACGCATTATTTTGTCCAAGCACATAACATTTTCAATAATTATTTCAATTCAACATTAATTACATCTATAATCTATATTCCACAACGCACAGGATTCTCACGAACCCCCTGACCGCAGCATGTATTCACATTCATGTATGATCGACGTATAACATCGCTACAACGTCATCAAATCCTTTACTTTTAAAGTGATATCAAGAAATCGTGTACCCTGTATGAAATCCGCTTCAGCTCATCTGTTCAATCGCGAATTTTAACGTGGTATACGACTCTTAATTATAGCATATTCTTATGGTTCTGAATAGTAACTATTCCGCATGCAGATGAACTAATTTTTGTGTTGCAAATTTTTCAACCTTCACACGTTGCCATCCTGCTCATGGATCATCCTACCGGAAATGTTTGTAACAAATAGATCATTCAAGTTTATTTCTGATGTTGTAAAATATATACAAGGGACTCTATAATTCATAGTTTTGATATTTTAGTTTAGGAGGAAATGGATGATATGAACTTAACACCAGCTGTTTTTCCAACAGAAAAATTAAAGATTGCTCTGGCACAATGTTCCTCGATCAACGGAAATATTGAAGAGAACGTTAATAGGGCTTATGAGATGATTGAAGAAGCTGGAAAAGAGCACGCCGATATTATCATGTTTCCAGAAAAATATCTGACGGGATATGTGCCAGAAATCGTAGAATCCAATTTAACTGAATATACACTCTCCATTAATGATGCGAGGATTGAAAAGTTGCGTCAAGCATGCAAAAAGTACGGCATTTGGTCAATCATCGGAACCCCTGCAAGAAGAGGCGAGGATGTGTTCATCTCTTCAATTATAATAGATTCCAATGGAAAGGAAGTAGGTGTTTATGACAAGTCTCATTTATTTCAGACCGAAAAGGAAATCTTTTCAACCAATAATGAGCAGGTCATCATTAAATTAAAGAACTGGAATATTGGGATGGCCATCTGTTATGACGCAGGTTTTCCTGAACATTCTCGTCTTTTAGCACAACATGGCTGTCATTTATATATGGGTAGCTCTCTTTTTAGTAAAGGAATGGGGTACAAAGAGTCACGAGTATGGTTTCCTGCCCGCGCTCTGGATAATACGATATTTACAGCGATGTGTAATCACGTTGGAACAACCGGAATCTGGGATACGTGTGGACATAGTGGTGTATGGAACCCTCTTGGTGATAATATAATTGATGCCTCGCAAGACAACGTTGAGTTGCTCATAGCTGAATTAGACCCCGATCTTCTTAATCAAGCTAGAAATGGCGAAAGAATGCTTGCGGATTCGTTTGATATAAATAAAGAACACTATTCTTTCAAGACTATTGTTGGTAACTAAGCAAACCTCATATGAACTGAAGAGCACATAAGTACATTAAGATTGAAGTGGCCTCATACATCGATACTAAAAACCCTACAATCTTCACGAGAAGATCGTAGGGTTTTGGTTATTGAATCTACATATAAAGGTGTAACAACTTATACGTTGAAACGGAAGTGCATAACGTCGCCGTCATTTACAACGTACTCTTTACCTTCAAGACGAAGTTGTCCGCGCTCTTTGGCACCGTTCATGGAACCCGCTGCAACCAGATCATCGTAGGAAACAACTTCTGCACGGATGAATCCACGTTCGAAGTCGGTGTGAATAACACCCGCTGCGCCTGGTGCTTTCGTTCCTTTACGGATTGTCCACGCACGAACTTCCTGCACACCTGCTGTGAAGTATGTGTACAGACCGAGCAATTTGTAAGCCGCTTTGATCAACAAGTTCAGACCGGAATCCTCGATACCGAGTTCTTCCAGGAACATTTGTTTATCTTCGCCTTCCAGCTCAGAGATCTCTTCTTCAACCTTTGCACTGATTGGCACCACTTCTGCGTTCTCAGCAGCTGCGAATTCTCTTACTTTTTGCACGTAAGCATTGTTCGCCACGTCGCCGATTTCGTCCTCAGCTACATTGGCTGCGTACAGAACAGGCTTCAGGGTAAGCAAGTGCAGATCACGTATGATCAGAAGCTCATCATCGGTAAGTTCCATGCTGCGTGCCGGCTTGTCATCGTACAGAACAGCCTTCACTCTCTCCAATACTTCTACTTCTTGAGAGGCAGTCTTGTTGCCGCCCTTCATGTTTTTCTTGGAGCGATCGATTTTCTTCTCAACACTCTCGATATCGGCCAGGATCAGCTCCAGATTGATCGTCTGGATGTCGCTTACCGGGTCAATTTTGCCATCAACGTGTGTAATGTTCTCATCTACAAAGCAACGTACCACGTGTACAATCGCGTCTACTTCACGGATGTGGGCAAGGAACTTGTTACCAAGACCTTCGCCTTTGCTCGCACCACGAACAAGACCAGCGATATCTACAAACTCAAACGCCGTTGGTACTGTTTTCTTAGGTACAACGAGTTCTGTCAGTTTGTCCAAACGCTCATCTGGTACTTCAACGATCCCCACGTTAGGGTCAATCGTACAGAACGGATAGTTTGCCGATTCGGCACCTGCTTGTGTAATTGCGTTAAACAATGTAGATTTACCAACGTTAGGCAAACCCACGATTCCAGCTTTCAAAGCCATGTATATGACAACTCCTCATTGATTACTTGTTCGGTATGGATAATCCTATACATTATATATGACAAACCTCAAGGCATCAAGGAACTTCGCCAATTCGACCAGAGTCCCATCCGCTTCCCGAAATCCCCGGTTAATGCAGATAATTCGTTTTGCGCAGATCTTAAGTTTTGCCTAGAATATCCGCTATTAGGTTTACCCTTTGATTTCCTTATACATCGTCAGATCCGTTACCTCATATCCCATCTTGCGATACAGGCTGCTCGCCCGCACATTATTTCCAAAGACATGCAAACCAATGCGATCCACGCCAAGACTCAAGGCCGTCTGTTCAAGCGCCTGCATCGTCTCTGTTCCGTATCCCTTACCACGGTGTGCTTCTTCAACCACAATATCCAGCAAAAAAGCATCTTTTCCACGGCGATTATCCGTGATATTAAACCAGATATACCCCACGTTGCCGTCCACAGGGTGCACCAGATTGTAGAGATACGCTCCAGGTGTGTTCAAGCCTTCTGGCAGATAACGTTCATAAGATTCCTCCGCCAGTTGCTGTGCCTCTTCCTCAGCCCAGGTGCCCGCTTCTACTTTTTCCTGTGCAAAATCCTTAATCGATCGAATGCGAAAACTCGCATAATCTTCCTGATTCATTGGAGAAAGTTTCAACTTTTTCCCCTCCTTATTTCGAGTGATCTTGATTATGTATGATCTCTGTGCAGCCCTTTTTGCACTACTAGTATCTTATTGTATCCTGTTCTTCCGCTTAACGCATGAAGTTATTCTGACGATTTGGATTTCAATTTTCATATTTATCCATTTTAATTATAACTTTTAATCTCTTCCAATCGTTTATACCTCATGAAGGAAAGGAGTAGATCATATTGAACACACGTCGCCGATTCTCCAAAAAGAAAATTATTATCTTGTCCGCTATTATAATCGTCATAGGCATCATCGCCTTTAGGAGCTTGCTGAATGCAGTCGATCCCTTTCGCCACTTAAGGATCACGATCCATAATCAGTCCGACTATGACCTCACCAATATTCAGGCTAGCCTGGTCCAAGGCGACAACTCATCTAACAACAACGAGAGCGGCTCCACCTACGTATTCGATAAGGATATTCCCAGCGGAGCAAACGTGAAATTCGCCCCGCAGCTGAAACTTTCTGGGGAGGGGGTCGTCTCCTTGGCGCTTACGGACAGCCGCGGAAAAACCTATAACAAAATGGTTTGCGGTTATACGGAATACTTGTCCGGCAATTCCTACGTCACTGTAACCAATGAGAATATCACCGTGAAAGATGAATGTATGTAATAATTTGAAAACATAATTATTTAAGTAATTGGAACATCCTCATTACATACTAAAAGCATAGAGGAGGAAATCACATTGTCATTAAACATAATTTTAGGTGCAGGCTTAGCTTTCTCTATATTAATTTCTGCACATCCAGCTAGTGCTGTTAGATTAGAGGACAGAGTGAAAGATGCTTTCACTACCCCTCCAATCACTGTGGAGAACTCTAATGATCCGATTATTAATCCAATGGATATACAGCTTATCAGACCATTCAATTACAGCAGTTACAATGCATACGAAAAATCCTTCACATTGGATCCTGACAATGGAGAAGATGCCGATGTTTGGATTCAGAACAATAGTACGAATACTATTTATGCCAAACTTACTGTGGGCAATCTTTCCCCAATTGATATTCCAATCAAAAAAGGGACTCAAAAAACAACAAGAATAGGTGTCATAGGCACAACAAACGTCAAAGTTTATATCTATAGTTCAACAGGTCATAAAATGGATATGAATATCAGTGCCCGACAATTTTAATATTATAAATAGTGTAGAGGATACTTCTTAATGAAATATCCTCTACACTATTTTTGTTCCAGATTATATAGGAAGCAATATGAGTAGACTCAAAATATATAAATAAATAACTCCAATGAAGTTTATATCATCTTCATTTTCATCCCCGGCCTAACGCCGTTCCACCAGACGTGACGTCTGCTTCAAATCTCCAATCCGCCCAGCCCCAATGCCAAACATCACGGTACGCAACTCGAATTCGACCTGTTCCAACCGCTCATTCAGCGCATCATCGGACGCTACTGCGGATTCGAGCAGAGATCGACCGAAGCCTGCGAGATCCGCCCCGAGCGCTAGGGCTTTGGCCGCATCCACGCCAGTGTGCAGTCCACCACTACCAATCAGAGCGCCCTCTGGGTTCAGCGCTCGTACTTCCTGAATACACTCCGCTGTGGGAATGCCCCAGTCGGCAAAAGCTTCAGCAGCTGCCCGGCGTACCGGGTTATTGTTGCGGTACTTCTCCACCTGTACCCAGCTTGTACCTCCAGCGCCGGCTACATCGATAAACGCGACACCCGCTTCATATAGGCGTTGAGCCGTCACACCATCGATGCCAAAACCTACTTCTTTCACGCCAACAGGTACTTCTAGCTCGCGACACAAGTTCTCAATCCGCTGAAATAATCCGCTAAAGTTGGTGTTGCCTTCCGGCTGGAAAACTTCCTGCAACGTGTTCAGATGAAGCACGAGCATGTCCGCACCCGCAATATCTACGGCACGCTGGAAATCGGCAGTGGTGAAGCCATAGTTCAGCTGGACCGCTCCCAAGTTTGCAATGACCGGGATGTCCGGTGCCCAGCGCCGCACATCGAAGGTACTTGCGAGTTCCGGTTGTTCCACGGCAGCCCGGATCGAACCTACGCCAAGCGCCCAGCCTCTGGCGTTTGCTACTCGGGCGAGGCGCTCATTGATGGCGCCTGTTGTTTTGCTTCCACCCGTCATCGAACTGATGAGCAAGGGTGTGCGTACTTTTTTTCCAATAAACGAAGTCTCCAGATGCACCTCTTCAAAATCCAGTTCCGGCAGTGGGTGATGGCGAAAAGCAAACCGCTCCATACCGCTGGTTACCCCTTCTCCTGCCACATTCTCCTCAAGACAGAGGCGCACGTGTTCCAGCTTCCGTTCTCCCGTAGCCACTTCGGGAAGCAGCCGTTCGCCGGCTCGCTCTTGTTCATTCATGATGAGACCTCCTATGTGAGAATCGTGCGGATCGACAGGATAACCTGCCTGTTCCTTGCTTCTATGTATATATGTCTTATGCAAAAGACAAAAACATTCATCTAAATAAGCATTGCAGCATAACTCTATCCAGTATAACGTTCCAATCCGGCTATGGAAAGGATGCCCCGACACCAAATGTCTCACTTAAATCTCGGAGCACCACTATTTTCACCTACGCAAAAGCACGGATCTTCCGTCGCACCTTCAAAGCTGGTTAGCACAGACGATGCACACGCACATTGATCAACAGAATACATTTCACTCCATCATCCTGCACAACGAGCTTATCTCAAGATTTCCGATGCCAATTGCTCACCAACAAGCTGTCCGGACAATGTCACAATCGGGGTTCCGCCGCCTGGATGTGTCGTTCCGCCGACGTACCAGAGTCCTTGTACATCTTTGCTTCGGTTGCCCGGACGCATAAAGGTCTGCTTCACGGAGTTGGACGAGATACCGTAGATTGAACCTTGATGCGCCAAGGTATCCCGTTCGATATCTCGCGGCGTGTATCGGATCAGCACATCAGATTGGTTCAACCCGGTAATTCCTCGCGCCTCCAATCGTTCCAGTACAAACGCACCGTAACGTTCCGTCTGCTGCTCCCAATTCCACGAATCCGACAAGTAGGGGGCATTGACTAGAATGAATAGGTTACTGGCTCCCGCCGGGGCCATGCCTGCTTCCGAATAACCGGAATAACAGATGTAGATTGTGGGATCAGCAGGCATTTTACGTTCACGGAAAATATGGTCGAACTCCGGTTCATAACGTTCCGGGAAGAAAACCGTATGATGCAACAGTGCATCATATTGTCTTCGCACACCCGCCAGCGTCACAAATCCCGAAATGGATGGCTCATACTTCCGTATACGGGCATCACTCATTTCTTTCCGATGTTCCGGTGCGAGCAGCAGTCGATTCACGCTAAGTACATCTCCATTGGCAACTACCTGATCGGCTTCTCGGAAGCCTTGATCCGTATCCACACCAGCCACTTTGCCATTCCGAACAACAATCTGCCGAACCTCTATGCCTGTAATAATTTGTACGCCTTTTTCCTGTGCCAGACGAGTCATTCCTTCGATTAGTTGATAGGTTCCACCTTTGACTCCGTAGATGCCCACCTCTGCTTCCACATGACCCATCATGGCAAAGATGGAAGGCGATTGATACGGCGATGATCCCACATAGGTCGCGTACCGTCCGAACATAGCCAGCGTATGTGGATGCTGGAAATACGAACGCAGTAACTTATCCAGCTTCACCGTTGGCCGCACGCGGAGCAGGCTGCGCAGCATCTGAAGATTGTATTTGTCAGAAGGAGACAGCAACAACTTACCCAGAAAATGACGATTGGCTTCCGCATACAGTGCAGCAGACTCATCCATAAACGCATCATAACGGGCCGCATCCTCCGGACTGTACGCCGCGATCTGCTCCTTCATCCACCCGCGATTGCCTGACAAATCTACCACTGTGCCATCTGCGAATATATTACGCGTGCGGGGCTCTAACTCATATAACTGTACGTAATCTTCCATTGCTACTCCCGCATGGTCGAAGACTGAACGAAAGGTGGATGGCATCGTGATTGTGCTCGGTCCCCGGTCAAAATGATACCCGTCCCGCTCAATCTGCTGCAGCTTGCCACCTACGTGTTGCTGCCGTTCCAGAATGGTTACCTGCACACCTTGTGAAGCCAGTCGTATCGCACACGACAGACCTCCGAATCCTGCTCCGATAATAATGACGTTACCTCTCAACTGTACCGCCTACCTTTCCATACATACCCCTGGCCGGAGCGGCCTGCCTGCCAGGAAGCAAGTCCGATGGCAATGACACAGGCCATGCTGACCGGTTGCAGAAGGGCAAGCCACCAGGGTTGTCCGCCAGCATGATCCGCTACTCTTTTCACAGCCATACCAAGTAATGTTCCTATCAATCCATACAGAATGAACATCGAACTGCCCATCATAATTCCAATAATCAAGCCTAGCGGGGGCACAATATACATCAGTGTATACATGAACATCGTGCCAAGCAGCAGTACGTCTTTACGTCCCATACCTTCGTACATATTTTTCTTATATCCGTTCCATACTTCTGCCCCGTTCTGATACATGCGGGTATTCGTTACGTCATGCACGTCTGTCAGCATCACCGGATGACCTGCACGCTTGACCGCTTTCGCAAGACTCATGTCATCCACCAGATGTGCCTGAATAGCAGCATGACCGCCGGATGCTTCGTAACTGGAGCGATGAATCAACAAAAAAGCCCCCGTAGCGGCCACAAACATCGGACTGGATGATCTGCGTATCATAAAAATGGGCAGATGACTGATGATGGTGAAGACCATCATCGGCACAACCAACTTTTCCATCCACGTCTTCGTTACCTGATAAGGAAAACCGGTTACCACACCCCCGCTCTGCTCACATCCTGCCGCGAGAGTCTGCCGAATGGCAATTGGCTCCAGACGTACATCCGCATCTACAAACATAAACCATTCTCCCTTGGCTTCCTGAACCAATCTGTGACACGCATGGGATTTCCCCATCCAGCCTTCGGGAAGATCGACGCCATGCAGCAGACGCACACTTGCATCGCGATCCGCAATCGCTTGTACCATGGCCGCTGTCTCATCTTCGGAGCGATCATCCAGCACCAGCACTTCCATCCGGAATCCCGTTGTATCACTCGCGAGTACACTTTCAAGACATCCTTCGATATGTAGTCTTTCATTTCTGGCTGGAATCAGAACCGAGACCAGCAGGTCAGGTGGTTGTATCTTGTCTGCCCGGAATGAACGTACTTTGGGCAGACAGGAGACGTTCCATAGAGCGAACAGCAACTGTATGCCCAATATGCATGTAAGCACAATCCAGAAGATTTCAGATGCATTCATGCTAACGGTTCACCCGCTTTCGTGCCGCATCGTATTTTTCACTTGTCGAACGTACATGACGAATCAGCGGAAGCGCATCTGGCAAACTTCCCTGCCCCATCCGTACAAGTGCTGATCTGTGATCGTCTAACTGCTTTTCCAACAAAAGGCCGAGTCTGGAGGCAATCTCTTCACTCTTCCATGCCTTCCAGTCTTCCGTCACAGCCGGGCCCGCCTGCATCGATATTTCCGGTAGATCATGCTGGACCATCCCATGACACAAGGTTACCGGTACGGCGATGGCATTCGGAGAGCGACGAAGCAACAATCCGATGCCTGGACGGAACCGAATCGGTCTGGCCTCCTGATGCAGAATTTCTCCTTGGGGAAAAATCCAGACCCTTTTGCCCGAATTCAATAGTTCACTGGTGTACTGTAGAGAGGTCCGAATACCGGACGCACTCTCCTTATTGATCGAATACGCACCCAATTTACGAAAAAAAGCATATTGCTGAAGCTGTTGCTCCTCCATCATCACATAATGATCTCCCCGCGATGTCTGCCTAGCCGCATGATAGAGCAGCAGACCATCCCACCAGGAACTGTGGTTCATGAAATAGATCACCGGACGAGTCGGTTCAATCGGGGAGTTGTCCCTGATGTCCACCTGCGGGTCCAGTGACCCTGTGAGCGTGAAGGAGCGGAAGCGCCGACGCAGCAGATAATAATGATTGTATAAGGCAAAAATATGATTAAACGGTTTTGATTTTACGGCGCGAATCATAGAGCCAGCTCCCTTCGGCAAGAAGCACCCCAGCAATGGCGATGATAAAGCTTCCTGTAATCCCTTCCTTTAGGGCAAGCAGGCCGAACAGAAGAATAAACAGCTGATACAGCCATTTTGCACGCAGCAATGAGCTACGGTCATTAGGCATGGCCGGAAGGAAGAGGGACAGGAATGCACCCATGATAAACCAGCTTATGTAATTGGTCCACGGAACACCGTAGAATCCACCTGGAGCTTGCCACTCCCAGAATCCTCTCGCATGTGCAACAGGGTCGAGTACCAGGTCGAGTACAATCGCCCAGAACCCGGTCTTCACTGCTCGAAGCAATTTGCCAGTCCATGTTGAACCACCACCACTTAACAGCGCCGAGTTACCAACCACTGCGATCCAGGCAAAACCCAGCGTAACTGGCACACTGAACACATGAATCCCGAAGAAGTCAGAATAGGCATACTCCCCAAAGGGCCAATGGGTATGAACCCCTACCCACTCCACGCCCATACCTCCCAGCCAGATGATCACAGAGGAAATCCAGAGTCCGGGTTTCAGCCAGATGACTGACTGGTCGGACAGACCTGTCCGATTACGCCCTTGGTAGATCAGATCCAGCACATACAATGCGTAGAAGATTAAGAATAAACCATTGGAAAAGGACAATACGTCCGGCACGCCGATCGTCAGCATCAAGGTTGCTCCAATGACATACCACGCCCAGTAAAGCCACTGGATCATCAGGATACCGCCGTTCGGGAGGCTTGATAGGCCAGCATCGGGTAACGTTTCACAATCGCACCCAGCATCTCCAGTTTCAATTCATCGCTAACATATGCCCGTTTGGTATATACGTCATAGTCGTTGCGTTCAACCGCGTGTAGAATGGTGGAGTAAAAGGCTGCTGCCAGCTCGATGGAAAACGCACTTTCCGTTGGGTACGTCTCCAGACGATCCATGCCAATACGGAACCAGTTCAATGCTGCAGCTTTTAATTCATGAACAATGGCAATAAAGCGTTCGTCCACGACCCCGTCTTCAAAGTCCTGCTCGGTGTAGCCATGCTTCTCCATGATCTCCAGCGGAACATACCGACGCACTCTGGCCCGATCTTCACCAACATCCCGAATTATATTAACGATCTGCATCCCTTTACCCAAAGCAATCCCGTTCATGGCTACTTCTGCGCCGTTATCATCCCGCAATACAGGCAACAACATCTCCCCTACGGTTCCGGCCACCAGATAACAATAATGCTCCAGTTCCTGCATCGTTGCATAATGCGTTACTTTAAGATCTGTGAGTTGCCCTTCCATCTGGCGGAAAAATGGCCCCTTATCCAGATGAGGAAAACTGCTGAACAACCATCTCAGTGCTGGCCAGATAAAGTGTCCTTCCGCTTCCTCTAGCCGATCAAACAAGTCATGGATCTCGTGAATCGTATAGGGCGAATGTTCCGGCTCGTCTACACTGTCATCAATCATGCGGCAGAAGGCATAAATGACATATACCGCTTCCCGACGTGGACTAGGCAGCCCTCTAAAGGCCTGATAAAAAGAGGAAGAACCCTTTTGCATCAACTCTTCACACCTGCTCAAAATCGCTTCATTCATGTTCCCATCTCCTTCATGAGTTGATTGACGGCCATACGTGCACTCTGCATCACAATCGGCACTCCGCCACCTGGATGTACAGATGCTCCTGCGGCATATAATCCCTTTATATTAGGGAATGGTTTGGGTTGTGGTCGGTATACACCGGACTGGAACAATACAGGTGCTATACCGAAGCTTCCGCCCCCATAGAGACCGTCTCGCTCTGCGTCAGCGGGTGTACGTACCTTTTTCCACTTGATCGCTGCACGAAGTCCCGGGAATCCTCGTTGCTCCGCTTCTACCAGTACCCGTTCTGCCAATGCTTCGCTCTCCTGATCCCAGTCGACACCTGCGGCATCTGGTACGGGAATGAGGAAATACAATACACTCTGTCCTTGAGGCGCTGCAGTTTCATCCAATGCGACCGGATTAAATACGTAAAATGAGGGCTTTGCCGGAATGCGTCGCTGATTGAAGACTTCCTGCAAACTACCTTCAAGACTCGGTGGCAGGAAGAACTGGTGTGTCGTTGCATCTTCCCAGGTTTTATCTACGCCCACATAGAGCAGTACACATCCGGAGGAGGGACGATACGGCTTTCTTTTGCGCGCTACCTCTGGTGACTGTCCAAGCAAACCTGATAGATGGGGGAAATCACCATTGTAGATAACTGCATCCACATTTTCTGCGCCTGCTGCCGTTTCTATACTTTCACATACACCATTTTTAATCGTGAGCCCGGTAACTTCCGAATTCAGCACGACACGCCCACCACGCGATATCAGCTCCTGTTCCAGAATGGCTGGTAATGCTGCATATCCGCCTTTGACCATCCAGATTCCATATTCATGCTCTGCATAAGGCAAAAGGGAATAGATGCCAGGGGTCCCGAACGGTGATCCACCGATATACAGACTTTGCAGAGAATAAGCGTCGAGCAATTCCTCGTGCTGAAAATAATCACCTACCGCTTTCCGGACACTTTTGTGTGCGCGTAATCTGCCCATGAGTGACATGAGAGATGGTGTGAAGAAATCCCTTTTGCGCGGAAAAGCCCTTTCCAGGAACGCTGCCCGGCCTGCCGGAAACAACGTGTCCATATCTTTCATGAATCGTGTGAATCCCCGGCTTTCTCCCGGGAACAAACGTTCAATCTCCGCCGTCTGCTCTTCACGTGACGTCATCTTGGTCATGACCCGACCACTGTGGTAATGCACTCTGTATAGCGGATCACAGCGAAGCAATTCAATCTTCGAACGATCTACGCCTGCTTCCTCCAATATACCAAGTAACATCTCAGGCAGAAGCACAATGGTTGGCCCCTGATCGATCCGGTACTCCCCTTCCTGCTCATACCCAATTCGTCCGCCAACGCGGGAACCCCGTTCATACACGGTGACATCCCATCCCTGACGGTTCAATAACAGTGCAGAAGTAAGTCCGCCAATCCCTGCGCCTACGATAGCGGCCCGCTTCATGAATGTCCTCCAGCTTCTGCCGTCTTCACATACGAGGAAGGTTTGGAGCGTGTGCGCGCGTCCTCTTCCTGAATCAGTCTCACACTGATCCGTGCCGATTCGAAGATCGTGGGCAACCCGCTGCCCGGATGTGTTCCGCCGCCTACCAGCCATACACTTTTCAACTCTTCAAACTCGTTATGGGGACGCAGGTACATCATCTGACCCAGATTATGTGCCATATTAAACGTTGCTCCGCGATACACATCCAGTTCAGTCTCCCAATCAAGTGGAGTGAACAGCATACATTCTTCAATGCGACTGCGTATGTCTGCCAGCTCAGGAATGCCTTCCATGCGTTTCATCATGGCCTCTTGCACATTCTCCCGTTCTGCCTCCCAATCAATGTCTGCGGTAAGGTTAGGCGTAGGCATGAGAACATATAAAGCAGATTTCCCTTCCGGTGCCAGCGTCGAATCAAGTCTGGAAGGGTTATGAATATATAGAGATGGATCGGCTGATAACATTTTATGCTTCGTAATTTCATCAACGTTCAACCGGTAGTCCTCGGGAAAATAGATCGAGTGATGCGGCAGGTCCACCTCACCATCCACACCCAGATACAGCATTGCTGTAGAGCAGGAATACTTTTTGCGTTTCATTTTCTCAGGGGTATATTTCTTAAGTACGCCCGGTTCGAACAGATGATTCACCGCATGTGCGAAGTCGGCGTTCACCACCACATGGTCTGCTTCGATGCGTTCACCATTCTCAAGCAACACACCTTCTGCACGACCATTGCGAACGATGACCTGTTTCACCGGGGTGGAAGTATGTATTCGTCCTCCGTATTCTTCCACGACATCAGCCATGGCCTGAAAGATCCGATTCACGCCGCCAATGGGGTGGAACAATCCGTAGTGATGCTCAATAAACGATAGTATGGTAAAGGTGCCCGGACAATCCCAAGCAGACATGCCAAGGTATTTGGATTGGAATGTAAATGCCCAGCGTAGACGCTCATCTGTAAAATAGCGAGACAAGATTCCATAGACTGTATTGTGGACATCAAGCTTGGGTAGAGCTGTTACCGCATCTTTGCGCAAATAGTCAGTCAGCTTGCCAAAAGGACGACGGAGCAAAGGCATGACTTTGCTAAACTTCACTTCCTCTTCTTGCATGAACCGAAGGTAATTGTCTTCATTGCCCGGGAACAATTTCTTAATCTGTGCAGCTGTATCTTCCCGATTACGAGAAGGCATGAACACCTTATCACCAAAGTTCAGTGCGTACAGTGGGGTTAACTCTTTCATATGCACATAATCGGATAACTTACGTCCCACCACGTCGAACATCTCTTCAATCAGCTGGGGCATCATCAAAAATGTAGCACCCCGGTCGAATCGATACTCACCCAGTTCCAATCTGGCAGAACGCCCCCCGATGACTGGCTGTTTCTCATACACATCTACCTCGTACCCCTGACCGGACAATAACATCGCTGCTGCAAGTCCACCCGGACCTGCGCCAATGACAGCTGCACGTTTGCGTTGTTGATTCGGTATCATGCCACTCACCTTTCTATGTAGGGAATTCCTATAGTTCTCTAGCCCCTAACCTATTATTAAACCGCCCAAGAACACTTTAAGCGGTAACTAGCAAAAACATTATACAAATATAATACAAATATTATACGACCTTGTAAACCAAAAAATGACCCGTCGGTCAAAATACGAGAATACTCCATTTATAAACACAAAAAACATCCCTTGATCACTTTCGTCAAAGGATGTCCTGTATTCACTAACCTATTCATATCATTTGAGATTATGTTTAGTTATTTGCCTGTCCAAACCTCGCACCAGTTGGTCGATTTGCGAGATACTCACGTTCTATCCATGACTGCCAATCCGCTGAATCCTCTGGCATAATCCATTGCGGATAACGTGCATGCTCTGCACGCTCATAGCCCTTTCCACCAAGTACAAAGCGAATATGTGGAAACTCGTTTTTAATTCGCTCTATAAGCTGATCACACCGTTCAAGAAGCCCTGGGCTTGTGATTGAAAGGCAGACCAACTTGATCTTTTGCTCCCGAATAATCGGGAAGATGCCTTCTTCTGGCGTGTTCGCACCGAGATACAGTACTTCCGCTCCATTTTTACGCATAAAGAGAGAGAACAGCAGCAATCCAACCTGATGGTGCTCCCCTTCCGGACACAACGCCAGAACTTTGGGCAGATGCGGATAGATCGGGAACAGATGGAAAAACTGATAAAACCGCTGTGAAATCAGCTGTGTCATGAAGTGTTCCTGAGCCACCGAAGCCCTGCCTTGCTCCCATGCATCTCCAACCCGAACCAGAATGGGCACCAACACATGATAGAACATCGAGTCATACCCATACATGGTGAAACCAAAATCAATCAAACCATTGGCACGTTCACCCTGAAAGTTGTAGAGCGAGTCATAGATCTGATCTGCCATGCGTGCGTAGGCTTCTTCCATCGTAGGCACCGGAGCCATGATCGGCGTGGGTACAGCCTCTGGCGGATTTAATTTGTTTACTTTCAACATCCGTACCGCTTCCGAAATATTGGTCTGATGTAGCTCAACCTGTTCTTTCAACCAGCGCAGATCCGCAACATTCTCTTCGGTATACATTCGATAACCCGATTCCGTCCGCTCAGGGGTGACCGCACTATACCGATTCTCCCAAGCCCGGAGCGTCACCGTCGGGATACCGAGCATGGCAGCGACTTGTTTGATGGAATACACCTTATTACCCACTTTCTTTCCTAAATGTCCAGATTTCAAAGGTTATATCATTGGTTCCCCGTCCTTGTCAGGCATATAAAAACCCTAACATTCTACAAAAATAATACACTCATTATACACAACGCTCAGACACCTGTCGATTGCATACTGCCAATTTTGCCATATGCATTTTACTGCTATATTCCTTATGCTGGCGGGTTCTCCTGCGTCAACGTTATCATCCGTGTGGTAATAGAAGTCAGCAAGTTACAGAAGGGGGAGTCCACCGTTGGTCTCATTACGCCGCCAATCTTCAGACCGCAAATCTTCACGCGGCAAATTTCCATACATACGCACAGGAATCGTCCTATTAGTCCTATGGCTCATCGCCGTCATGCTCTATCAGACCTACAAACCATTACCAACGGGCATTTCCTACGAAAGTCCGGAGTATCGTGTAGATCAAGTCGAGTTCCTGCATGACCTCACATATCCTTCTTCCGACGGACAGATGGAGCACGAACAGCAGATTTTCCAGCGCATGATGCAAATTGTGGAGGAAGCAGAGCAGTTTGTCCTGGTGGATATGTTCCTGTTCAATAATTATCAGCACAAGGGACAGAACTTTCCTCCCGTGAGTACTGAATTCACCAAAGCGCTGGTCGCCAAAAAAAATCAACATCCTGATATGGACATCTGGTTTATTACAGATGAAGTAAATACCAACTATAACTCAGCACCCAATCCGTTGCTGGAACAAATGAAACAGGCAGGCATTCATGTGGTCATCACGGATGTGGACCCTTTGCGTGATTCAACTCCAGTATACTCTGCGGTCTGGCGGACCTTCTTCCAATGGTTTGGCCAATCTGGAGATGGCTGGATCAAAAACCTGATGGCCACCGATGGTCCAGATGTAACTGTAAGTTCCTATCTCAAGCTGCTCAATGTGAAGGCCAATCATCGCAAAGTTGTTGTTAGTGAGAAGAAGGCCATTGTCTCTTCTGGCAATATTCATGATGCGAGTGCCTACCACTCGAACATTGCATTTGAAGTAACAGGTCCAATCATTGGCGATATTCTTCAGTCAGAGCAAGCGGTTCTCGACATCTCAGGCGGAGGTCAGGTTCCTGCCTACACAGCCCCTTCCACGAATACAAACACGGGAGATATACGAATACGCTATTTAACGGAAGGCAAAGTGAATGACGCTGTACTCCATGAGATCAATCAGGCTGGCAAAGGTGACACCTTATGGATGGGCATGTTCTATGTGGCCTCTCCAAAAGTATTGGAAGCCCTGCTGGAAGCCGCAAAACGAGGAACCGAGATCCGGCTTGTACTTGATCCAAATGAAAATGCCTTTGGTCAGGAAAAGATCGGCATTCCGAACCGTCCTGTCGCTGCTGAATTGCATGATAAATCCGACGGTAAAATTCAGATCCGCTGGTATAACACCACCAAGGAGCAATACCATACCAAGATGATCTATCTTGCCAAAGCAACCGGTGATCATATTGTCCTGGGAGGTTCAACTAATTTCACACCCCGAAACATGAATGACTACAATTTGGAGAATGATTTATGGATTTCTGCTCCTCCAGACAATAAGTTCACGCTTGATATCGCGAATTATTTCGAGCGTATTTGGAATAATGATGATGCGGAGTTTACGCTAAACCTGGATGAGTTTCAGGAGAAGACTACGTTTTTGAAAGGTATCCTATATAAGCTGCAGCTGATTCTGGGTCTTACGACCTTTTGATCAAAAACCACATTCATACCTGTTATATCCGCCTGTACTCTACTGTGCAGGCGGATATTTTCATCTTGACAGGCGATGTGAAGTGTGAAAATATAATTACCTAACGACCGTTAGGAAGGTGATTGAATGACTGCACAATCCATTCGGGATGCTGCCCTGTTCCATTTTGCGAGAGATGGCTATGAGGGAGCTTCTCTGAGAGCTATTGCTGATGAAGTCGGGATTAAAAAACCGTCCATATATGCACATTTTAGCTGCAAGGATGACTTGTTTTTGCACACTCTGGCCTTTGCTTTTCACGAGGTAAAACGGCACACACTGGAATATTTCCGCGATCATGCGGATCTGCCATTGGAGCAGAGGCTGAAAGGCTTGTTGATCTGGTTCGAACAAGAATACAATGCCCATGCTTCGGCTCGATTGATGTTGCGTAATTGTTTTTACCCACCCCTTTCTCTGTATGGCGAAGTGATGGATCAGGTGTATCCGTTTATCGATGGCATGGAACGTGCACTGAATCGTCTGCTGCAACGGGCAATGCGTAATGGAGATATACCGCCCCTTCCCGCGGAACAAGCCGCCATTGCATTTATGACGTTCCTCGACGGCATTACCGTGGAAATTATCTATGGAAGCTCACGTCGGTACAAGAGACGGTTGGAAGCATCCTGGCCTGTCTTTTGGCATGGCATTCATCATTTGAACGAAGAGGCACAAAGCGTTGTGCCGAAAGGAGATTTAACAACATGAACCGCAACTGGTTATATGTATTTATCGGTGGAATTATTGAGATTGTCTGGGTAAGCGGGCTGAAACATGCCTCGAATGCCTGGGAGTGGACTTTAACGGGGATTGCCATCGTGATCAGCTTTGGACTGATCATTGCCGCTTCCAAAAGACTGCCTGTGGGTACGGTGTATGCCGTCTTTACGGGAATTGGTACGGCGGGTACCGTCCTTACGGAAATGGTACTGTTCGGTGAACCGTTCCGCTTGGCCAAAGTATTGCTCATCGGGCTGCTGCTCTGCGGCGTAATCGGACTGAAGCTGGTTACGGATCAGCAAGAAGCCCAAGGAGGTGCAGCGTAATGGCTTGGATGGCAATTGTAGGTGCAGGGATATGTGAAATTTTCGGTGTAATCGGTATTAATGGTGCTTCCACCAAGAAAGGATGGCCATACATCGTACTTATGCTGGTGTCGTTTGTGTTCAGCTTCTCGTTGTTGTCCTACGCCATGACGTCCATTCCCATGGGCACAGCGTATGCCGTGTGGACGGGGATCGGGACGGTCGGCAGTACGTTAACAGGCATGTTCCTGTTCGGTGAACGGAAAGAAGCGAAGCGTATCCTGTTTATCGCGATGATTTTGGTGGCAGCCGTTGGTCTGAAACTGATCACATAACGGAACAACTGAATTACACTTTATATCTCCGGTGATAGCATATGCTTCCGAAGAAGCTTTCTTACAGAAAGCTTTAAGGCGAACACTTCGTTTCTTCAAGTTGGTTCTGCAATCTCCGTTATCGTGTAATTCTTAGCTTCCATTATGATATCTATTAAATTCTGTAATATAAAAAGACGACTTCGATCAGGAAGTCGTCTTTTTTGGGATATGATATAAATAGGGAACCTCTCTACAATCTGCTACGTAAGAAAGGATGTCGTAATCATGAAAAAATTATTGGCACGCATGGGTTCTTATACAGGGTATACCCTTCTGATCGGCATAGCCCTCTTCTATCTCATCGCTTTTGTCGCCATTATTATACTCGCCTTGTACGCCTTTGCCGGAGTAAACTAACTTATCCATTCTTGATACCTTATCCATAACGTACATACAAGCTACACCTTGTTACTTGCCGTCTCTACTTCCATTTGATCAACCTCTTTTCTCCGCTCTAATTTTCCAATTTACTCCCATTTGAATTCCTTCAACCAGATCGTTTATACTAAGTTTGACCCTAGAGTCAATTCAAGAACTCATAAGTTCCCTGATGAGGTGAAAGTATCGTTAATGAACCCTATACATGAGATGAATGAGAAGAAAAAACTCATCATTACTACAGCACTCAAGCTATTCTCGGAAAAAGGCAGTGCCGCAACCTCCATGCAGGAGATTGCAGAGATATGCGGGATGTCTAAGGGAAGCCTTTACCTTATATTCAAATCCAAAGAGGAATTGGAAGACAGCACGATGGAGTACTGCTTATTTACGCTCATAGACGAACTATCCCAGATCGAACATGAAGCTGACCTTACTCCGAGAGAACGTTCACTCAAACAGATTGAGACACTGCTGGGCCATGTGTCCGAGCTAAAGGAATTTTTGCGTGTACAGATGCAAAGCATGATGATGAATGATGAGCCACATCGCAAGGAAAAATGCAGCCCGCAGCATAAAGATTTGGAGATCCTTACCCTACACGGTTTCAAGGACAAACTGGAAGATATGTACGGACCGGAGATTGAACCCTATACGATAGATCTTATTTTGCTCATACAGGGTATGTTCCTCTCCTACGTTAAGATCTGGTTTACCGAAATGCCTTCCCTTACCGTCTCCAAAATGGCAACCAATATGCTGCAAATGATTGATTATGCAGCTTACGGATTGCTCGATCAGCGCCCTGCGCCTTTGATTTTGTTGGAAGACTGGCCCGCATGGAATAGTGATCCAAACACAGACTCCACTGTGATGCGTCATCCCATTCACATCATCAAGCAAATGCAGGATATCGCTGGTTCCGAACTGCCCGCAGGGCAAACAAAGAATGATGTGCTCGAAACTATCGCCATTCTCAGACAGGAGATGATGGAATTCACGCCTCGGCGTGCCATCATTCTCGGCATGATGCACAATTTGGAGAGCGTATCTGCCATCAAACCTTTGCACTCTGAGCTTAAGCACAGTCTGGATGCCAAGTATAGCCGGTTTATCCAGGCTGACTCGTCACACATATAAACAGGAGAAACAGAGAGGAGAAGAAACCATCGTATGAAAGGTATTATTAATTTTTCACTGAACAACAAGTTTGCGATCTGGATTCTGACAATTATCATCTCTTTCGCAGGTTTGTACAGCGGACTGACGATGAAACAAGAGACAATCCCGAACATCAACGTACCGTTTCTGAATGTCACTGCCATTGATCCGGGGGCTGCACCGGAGGGAATTGTTGAGGATGTCACGAAGCCGCTGGAAGTAAAACTACGTAATGTAGATGGCGTGAAGACGGTGACCTCCACTTCCATGGAGAATGCAGCATCCATTACACTCGAATTTGATTATGGAACAGATCTGACCAACGCAACTGCAACCGTTCGTGAGGCACTGAATGAAGTTCAATTGCCTGACAGCGTGCAGAAGCCGACCATTTCCAAGTTCAGCATTAACTCTTTCCCGGTTGTATCTCTAAGCCTGTCCGACAAGGACGGTGGTGACCTGGAGCAATTGACACGATTGGTTGAATCGGATATTCAGCCTGCACTCGAAGATATTGACGGTGTAGCTCAGGTTCAGGTGTCTGGTCAATATGTAAAAGAAGTTCAATTGAAGTTTGACCAAGCCAAAATGGCCGAGCTGGGCCTGACCGAAGATACGGTAAACGGCATCGTTCAAGGTTCATCCATTCGTGTGCCCCTTGGACTGTTTGAACTGGATAAATCCCAGAAGGCCGTTGTTGTAGATGGAAACATCGTCGACATCGATGATCTGAAAAACCTTGCCATTCCAGTCGTACCCGGCGGTGCTGGCGCTTCTGCAGGTAATGGTGCAAGCGCAGCCCCACAAGGCTCTGGAGCACCAACTGGCGAAGCAGGTCAAGGTACCGCTCCAAGTGCTTCACAAGGAACGGACCAGGCTGCTGGCGGTAATGCCGGCTTGGGTAGTCCTTCGGGCGCTGCCAACGCAGCTGGTATCCCTACAGTGAAATTAAGTGAAATTGCCAAGATCGAAGTCATCGGTCAAGCGGAATCCATTTCCCGGACAGACGGCAAGGAATCGATCGGTATTTCCATTGTAAAATCCAACGATGCCAACACGGTTGATGTCGTTAACGCAGTCAAAGATAAAGCGGAAGAGTTGCAATCGCAGTTCAAAAATGCTGATTTGACTGTACTGCTCGACCAAGGTAAGCCGATTCAGGACTCAGTGAACACGATGCTGGGCAAAGCCGTTTTTGGCGCCTTGTTTGCCATCCTGATCATCCTGCTCTTCCTGCGTAATATTCGTTCAACCATTATCTCCATTATCTCGATCCCGCTCTCCTTGCTGATGGCATTGACTGCGCTCAATATGATGGATATTACTTTGAACATGATGACGCTGGGTGCCATGACGGTTGCCATCGGACGGGTTGTCGATGACTCCATCGTTGTTATCGAGAACATCTACCGCAGATTAACACTCAAAGGCGAGAGATTGAAAGGCCGTGAACTGGTCCGCGAAGCAACTCGCGAGATGTTCATTCCAATTCTTTCTTCCACCATCGTAACAATTGCTGTATTCCTGCCACTGGCATTGGTAAGCGGTATGGTTGGTGAGCTATTCACACCATTTGCACTGACAATGGTATTCGCTTTGCTGGCATCCCTGATCGTTGCCATTACCATTGTGCCGATGCTCGCGCATACCCTGTTCCGTAAAGGGTTGAAGAATAAGCAGAATCATGAAGAAAAACCAGGCAAAATGGCGGAAGGTTACAAACGCCTGCTGAACTGGACACTGTCTCACAAACTCATCACGGTCAGTATTGCAGTGATCCTGCTGGTCGGCAGTTTATTCCTGTACCCGTTCATCGGTGCAAGCTTCTTGCCGGAACAACAAGATAAATATGTGACCATTACGTACAGCCCACAAACCGGAGCTTTGCGTGAAGATGTAGAAAAAGAAGCACTCGTTGCCGAGAAGTGGTTGCTGGAACAACCGGGTCTGGAGAAAATGCAATATTCCATCGGCGGAAGTAATCCACTGAGCAGTATGGGTGGCGGTGGTTCCAACTCGGCTCTATTCTATATTGAATATAACGAAGATACGAAAGACTTTACTCAAGTGAAGGAACAGCTTGTAGAAGGTCTGAAGAAGGAAGTTAGCGTAGGAACCTGGAGTGAGCTTGATATGTCCGGGGGTCTGGGTGGCAGCGGACTGAGCCTCTCCATCTATGGCGATAATGTAGAGCAACTCAAACCTGTATCGGATGAAATTCTGAAACTGGTTGAAGCGGATAAGGATAATTTTGAAAAAGCAGATACGACACTCGCTGACACCTACGGGCAGTATACGCTCGTTGCAGATCAGGAGAAACTAAGTTCCTTGGGCCTGACTGCAGGACAACTGGCTATGGCACTGAGCCCGACACGGGAACGTCCTGTGCTCACGGAAGTTGATATCGATAATAAAACGTACAAAGTATATGTAGAGACAGACGATAAAACATTCAGCAGTATTGATGAGATTGAGGATGAAACCGTCACTTCACCGCTTGGCATCCAAGTTCCGATCAAAGATGTTGCCAAAGTGGAAGAAGGTACGTCCCCGAACTCCATCATGCAAATTGATGGTAAGGTTGTTGTTCAAGTTACAGCCAACATCTTGGCTTCGGATGTAACGAAAGCTTCGAGTAACTTACAGGCTGAGATCGACAAACTGGATCTGCCTGATGGCGTTGAAGTGAAGTTCGGCGGTACAACTGAACAGATTAATGATACATTCACTCAACTGGGTCTCGCCATGCTGGCAGCCATCGCCATTGTATACTTCGTGCTCGTTGTTACATTCGGCGGCGGATTGGCACCATTCGCAATCCTGTTCTCCCTGCCATTTACGGTTATCGGTATTATGGTAGGTCTGTTCATCGCTGGTGGTACGCTTGATGTCTCCGCCATGATGGGTGGACTGATGCTCATCGGTATCGTGGTCACCAACGCCATCGTGTTGATCGACCGTGTTATTCACAAGGAAAAAGAGGGTATGCCTACCCGTGAAGCCTTGCTGGAAGCCGGTGCAACTCGTCTGCGTCCAATTCTGATGACCGCTCTCGCGACTATCGGTGCACTGTTGCCACTGGTAACGGGTCTCGAAGAGAGTGCCGGTATCATCTCCAAAGGATTGGGAATCACTGTAATCGGCGGTCTGATCAGCTCCACGCTGCTCACGCTGGTTATCGTACCGATTGTGTATGAGTTCCTAATGAAGTTTAAAAAGAAAAGAATCGAAGATTAAGAAGTTGTTAGTCTTGCTCATGTAAAGACTTGAGTACAACTTAACTACAGAATTTAAGCTCTAAGCTCTCGCCCCTTAGCCCATATTGGAATGATTGAATTCCGATGTGATGCTAAGGGTTTTTTTTTATAGCCTAGAGAAGCAGAGCTAAAAACTTTACATAAGAGAAGGCTACTTCAGGAGATATACTTCACTCTCATTTGAGTCGAAATAATGTCACATAGAATGACATATAAACAATTCATTTTAATCAAAATCACAAAAAGAATAGTCTCGATTGTCATTTGAAACAAATGAACGTCAGATTTCAATTCATCGGCTGTAAATCGACTTATAATATGGATTAATTATGCAAGTTAACGGATTCCAGACTCCAGATAGATCACATGTGATTGGGGAAGGACGGTGGTTGTGTGGGGGAGACAACGCTTCATATTCAAGTCAGAGACATGTTAAAACGTCCCGTGTTTCGCAAGGCAGAAGTCCTTGCTAGTGAACGCGCACTGGAGCGGTATGTTCGCTGGGTTCATATTATGGAGGTTCCTGAAGTAGGGGACTTGCTCAATGGCGGGGAATTGGTACTGACGACAGGCATTGGCTGGCAGGAAGGTGAACAGCAAGGTCTGTCTTTTCTGCGTCAGTTAATTGCACGCGGGGCTGCCGGACTCTGTATGGAACTGGGGGATCACACCAAGTCGCAGCTCGGTGCCATGAAGGAAATTGCAGTCGCAGCGGATTTCCCGTTGATCTGGTTCCACGAACAAGTCCGTTATATTGATATTACGCAAGATCTGCATTTCACCCTGATTCGCAGTCATCAGCGGATGATCGCCGAACTCGATAGTCTCACCACCTCATTTAACCAGCTTCTTCTGAATGGAGATGGCGTACAACCTCTGCTTCGATTATTGTCACGAACAACCGGATGTGCCGTGGCATTATATCCACTTGAAGGGGAAGCAAGTGCCGTTCCCTACTGCCCTCCAGAGGAGCTGGAGACTCGTCGGCAGGATTGGTTTTTGCAGCGGGGACATTTGGCGGGAGAGGATATTCCGAATTTAATGCGGCTGTCAGATAACATATTGCATGCGTTCAGCATGCCTGTTCGAGCGTTAGACTACACCTTTGCCGATCTTGTACTCATGCATCAGAAGCTGCCGGATCACGATTCAAGCATACCGATCAAACCCTCAGATGAATTCATCATTCAGGCACTGGAACGTTGCGCGGCCGCGATTGCCCAGGACTGGATGCGAACCAAATACATGGAAGAAAAACGCCGCTACAAGGAAGATATGTGGGTCATTGACTGGCTTAACGGACATCACTCCACGAAGGAAATCCATGAATATGTATCTACCGTTAATCCCCTTCTTGCAACGAGCAAAGCCACCATAATCTTATTCGACAGCAACCCCGCGTACACAGACAGCCTCAAACTTCAGAAATTATTGATCCAACGCAACATCGTTGCCCGTTCCGTGTTCACTCGGGAGAACTTCACCCTCTACAGCACCGTTCTGAACCACCAGATCATTCTTATCATTCTCGACCCACTCCCTGGATCTCAGCGCAAAAGCAGTCTCTGGCGCTGCATCGAACAGCTGCAGCAGCACGAGCAGGAACAGACCCACTGCCTATTCTCAGGCCTGATCGGTATCGGTCATAGCTGCACGGACCTCTCCCGTCTCAAGGACAGCCTGGATTCTGCGAAGGAGACACTGCGAATCCAGAAGGACATCGGTGTGATGCAACAGCCCTTTTACAGTAATCTTCATTGTTACCGCATCATCGCCAGTATGAAGCAGAGTGGCAATCTGGATGATTTCATCGAAGAATATCTGGGGCCGCTCATCCGTTACGATGTAGAAAAAGGAGGTCAGCTGCTGCGCACGCTCAAGCAATATTTGCTCCTGTGCTGCTCCAAGCAAGAGACCGCCACCGCTCTATATATCGTCAGACAGACCCTGTATCACCGGTTGGACAAAATCGAAGTCCTTTTGGGAGAAGACTATATCCTCCCAGAGAAGCGGGTAGCGATCGAACTTGCACTCTATGCCTATGAGTACGTACACGGCCCGATCGCATGAAAAGCTTCAGCATGGTCTACGCTCCCCGTTGTTCCTGAAGCTGGCGAATCAGGATGTGACTGAACCACTTCCGTCCAGACGCCGTGCCCACGTATTGCTCTTGTTTCTCTTCGGGAAGATCCGGGTGCCCCCATATGACGTGAGCACCCTCCAGATGTTCCCGTACCGCATAGATCCGATAACCCTGTGCAACCATTCGCTCTATGGCGATCCTCTCGGCCTCAAACACATCATAATCCGACATCAGCTTCTCCCTCCATTCACTGCCGTCACAGGCTGTTTCATCGGTATAGGTGCGCCTGCATCATACTTGTTGCGCTTCACATATTGGCCTGCCCCTGCTGTTCCGGCATACTGCCGATCTCGAATGACATACTCCCCGCGGCACAACACCGTCACCGGACAACCCTGTACCTGCATACCTTCAAATGCACTGTAATCCACATTCATATGATGCGTATCTGCCGAGATCACCCTGTTTACAGATGGGTCAAAAATAACGATATCCGCATCTGTCCCTACAGCCAGAGTCCCTTTCTGCGGGAATAATCCAAATAACTTGCTCGCTCTTGTCGAACATAGATCGACCCACTGATTGAGCGTAATCCGCCCCATGGCTACACCTTCTGAATACAGAATGCTGAGGCGATCTTCGATGACGGGCCCACCGTTCGGAATTTTACTGAAATCATCCTTACCCAGATCCTTCTGCCCTTTGAAATTAAACGAACAATGATCGGAGCCGATCGTCTGCAACTGACCGCTTTTCAATGCATTCCACAACACTTCCTGATGTGCTGCTTCCCGTAGCGGTGGGGACCAAACATACTTTGCACCTTCAAAGTCCGGCTGATCCATGATCGACTGATCCAACGTCAAATACTGAGGACAGGTCTCCCCCCAGATTCGGTAACCCATTTCACGCATACGCGCGATTTGCTCTACAGCCTCCGCACAGGTCACATGCACCACATACAACTGTGAATCCGCAAGTGCAGCCAAACGGGCCGCCCGGCCTGTCGCTTCTCCCTCCAGCATGGATGGGCGCGTTAAGGCATGATGAATTGGTTCCGTGCGCCCTTCGGCGAGCGCCTGTCGAACCAGCAGGTCAATGACATCCCCGTTCTCGGCATGCACCATGACGAGTGCGCCGTACTCTTTTGCCTTTTGCAACGTCTGGAAGAGAATCCCGTCATCGGCTTGAAACTGATTTTTATACGCCATGAACACCTTAAAGGATGACACACCCTCTTCTTCAATGATCTGCGGTAACTCTTCCAGCACCTGATCGTTCATCTCCCCAATCATGAGATGGAAACCGTAGTCAATGGCGGCCTTACCCTCGGCTTTGGCATGCCACTCCTGGAGGGATTCGATTAACGGGCGGCCTTTTTGTGTCAGGCAGAAATCAATGATCGTCGTTGTACCACCAAAGGCTGCCGCTGTTGTTCCCGTCGCAAAATCATCCGCCGTTACCGTTCCACCAAATGGCATATCCAGATGCGTATGCGGGTCGATCCCGCCCGGAATGACGTAACAGCCCGTTGCATCCACAATTTCCGTTCGTTCGTCTGGCACCAGTCCGATGCCAATCTGTGTGATTTTACCCTTTTCGATCAAAATATCTGCTTCAAAGGTATCTGACGCTGTGACCAACACACCATTACGAATCAATTTGCGGGTACTCATGATATCGCCTCCTTGGTTGATTGATCTCTAACCGATTGCAGCATGGCAATCGCAGACTGACGTTCATTCCAGGTTACAGGTTCCTGCTCAGGTACAAGTTCAACCATGTCAATCGCCCCATCCACCGGGCAAACGATCGAACACAGATTACAGCCAACACAGTCCTCTTCCACCACTTCCAGATAGGAGCCGGACGGGTCGGTCAACATATCAATACACTGATGCGAGGTGTCCTCACAAGCAATATGGCATTTGTTGCAATTGATGCAGATATCACGGTTGATGCGGGCGACGACTTTGTAGTTCAGATCGAGATTGCCCCAATCGGAGTAACGCGGAACCGTCTGACCTACCAGTTCTGCAACGCTGCTCAGACCCTTTTCATCCAAATAATCGTTCAGCCCATCAATCATGTCCTCCACAATGCGGAATCCATGATGCATCGCTGCGGTACATACCTGAACCCCTGTAGCACCCATGAGCAGAAACTCTGCCGTATCACGCCAGTCGGATATGCCACCAATACCCGAGATCGGCACACCCACCTCCGGATTACGGGCGCACTCGGCAACCATGTTCAGTGCAATGGGCTTCACCGCTGGGCCACAATAACCGCCATGTGCTCCTTTGCCGCCCACATGGGGCACGGTATTCCACGAATCCAGATCCACACCTGCGAGAGAGTTAATGGTATTGATCAGGGAGATCGCATCCGCGCCACCTCGTACTGCTGCCCGGGCGGTTGCCGTAATATCCGTGATATTCGGCGTAAGCTTCACGATCACCGGTGTGGTCGCCACTTCCTTCACCCACATCGTCTGGAGTTCGACCAGGTCAGGTTGCTGACCCGAGGCAGCTCCCATACCACGTTCGGCCATGCCATGCGGGCAGCCAAAGTTCAGCTCCAGACCGTCGACGCCGACGGCTTCCACCTTTTTCACAATCTCATGCCACTTCTCCCGCGTAGGCTCCACCATCAGTGAAGCGACAACCGCGCGATCCGGAAATCGCTTCTTGGTCTCGGCAATCTCCCGCAGATTCACTTCCAGCGGACGATCGGATATCAATTCAATATTGTTAAACCCCGCCACCCGCTGCCCACCAAAATGGACCGCCGCGAAACGGGAGGATGTATTGATAATTGGCTCACCCAGCGTCTTCCACACCGCGCCACCCCAACCCGCCTCGAACGCACGCTGAACTTGATACCCCGTATTAGTCGGTGGTGCAGAAGCCAGCCAGAATGGATTGGGTGATCGAATACCTGCCAGATTAATAGATAAGTCAGCCATAACGATCCCTCCTTGGTGTTGTTTGAACTTACTAGTTACACTGAACACTCCGATGACAGAACAACCTTCCGATCGCTGTTATTCCCAGATTTTTTTTGATTCCTTTTCTAAAGGGAAAATCCGGGAATAAAGGCGAGCTTATGCTTCCGATGCAGCTTTCCTTCAGAAAGCTTTTAACTCCGTTTCTTCAGGTTCTTTCTGTCCTCTCCGTTTCGTGTAAATGTTTAGTTCAATGTATATCGTTGTATTGGATATTTGGTCGTGCTCAGGATCTCTGCGTAGTAATAGGTTCTAGATAGCACGCAACTAAATACTAACGAACTATACAGCTCTTATTCGGCCCATATGCGGTGAATTCAAAATCTAACGAATCGTAGAAGTCTTATTGTGCTGTATTCGCTCATTTCGGCTTCATTTCAACGGTTCTTCATCAACATAAGACGTGTGAGATTCGTTAGATTTTCCAATTCTTCATAATTGCCACTATAAGGTTCGTAAGGTTCGTTAGCGCGTCAGGGACACCGCACCAGACCTCTCGCTCAGATCTACACCTTCAACACTCTAGCAGTCCCTTGCGCCCTCCCACCCGCGCATCTCCTTCCACGCTTTCCGTGCACTCTCCACTTTTCTTTGTCTCCCTCACTGCTCACGCCGTCTCTTCCACCTGTCCAGGCAATGCCTTCATGACTGCCGCAGCAGCCAGCTTACCCTGCTGTGCAGCCGAGACAACCATCGCCTCACCCTGGCCCTGACCAAAAATAACGTCTCCTGCCGCATAGATCTGAGGATGCGAGGTACGGTACGTATGCGGATCGATCTCAACGACACCCCAGTGGTGACTCAGCCCAAACGCTTCAATTAATGGTAATAAACGATGCTGCCCAATCGCCCGGATGACCGTATCACATTCAATCATGAACTCCGATCCCTCCACAGGCACAGGCAACGCGCGCCCACCACCAGGCGGGGTAATCAGCTCCATTTTCACGCATTCCACAGCCTGAACCCGACCGTTCTCGTCTCCAATAATACGCTGCGGCATCGTAAACCAGCGGAACTCCACACCCTCCTGCTTGGCAAAAGTATATTCAAACGCATACGCCGTCATCTGGCTTTCCCCGCGTCGATATAACATCTGCACCCGCTCGGCACCAAGACGTACCGAACAGGTCGCTGCATCTACCGCCGTATTGCCCGCGCCAATAACGACAACCTTCAGACCATTCAGCGCGGGCGGAACACCCTGCTTGGTAGACTCCACCAGTTCAATCGCATCATACACACCTTCCAGGGTTTCCCCTTCAATGCCTATCATAGGTACTGAACCCATGCCACAGGCCAGAATGACCGCTTCATGCTGCTCCAGCAACTGCGAAGCAGGGATATCTACACCGATGCGCACCCCATAACGGATCTGCACACCAAGTGCCTCCACCTGCTCCACTTCCCATAGTGCAACCGATTCGGGCAAACGGAAGGATACGATGCCGTACGTATTCAGCCCGCCGCCTTTGGATTTTGCCTCGTAGATCGTCACCTCATACCCTTCGCGCCCCAGTTCACGTGCAGCCGACAGTCCCGCAGGACCTGCTCCCACAACGGCGACGCTTCTCCCATTGGCAGGCGCTGCCTGAAATAACGGCTCATTATTCGCCCGCGCCCAGTCGGTGGCGTAACGCTGCAAGTCACCGATCCGAATCGGCTTCGACGATTCGTTCAGCACACATGCGCCTTCACACAGTTCCTCTGTGGGACATACCCGTGCGCAGCTGGCTCCAACCGGATTAGCATCCATGATGGTGCGGGCCGATCCTTTCAGGTGCCCTGTTGATATTTTGCTAATAAAAGAAGGGATGTTGATGTCGGTTGGACAGGCCTTGATACAAGGTGCATCGTAACAGTACAGACAGCGGTTTGACTCCTCCATCGCTTCCTTACCTGTCATAGCGGGTTTCATCTCGGCAAACCGACTCTCCCACCCATAATCGGATAACGTTGTTCCTGAGCTGTTCATCAATGTCATGCACCTCCTGAAGTTTGATCTGGGCTAGTTTCCAGCTACGTTTACAAACTAACCAGATGTTCGTACGTTTCCGGCCTGCGATCGCGGTAGAACTGCCACACATTACGCACCTCACGAATCATCTCCGTATCCATCTCGCCAATGACGACCTCATCCTGATCCCTGCTGCCGATCGCTACCATCCTGCCTCGCGGGTCGACCAGGTACGACTGTCCATAAAATTCACCCATATTCCATGGCGCTTCCACGCCGACCCGGTTAATAGCTGCAACATAATAGCCGTTAGCTACCGCGTGAGCAGGCTGTTCCAGTTTCCACAGATATTCCGATGTACCCGCAACCGTAGCGGACGGATTGAACACAATCTCTGCCCCTGCCAGCCCGAGCAATCGTGCGCCTTCCGGAAAATGACGATCATAACAGATGTACACGCCGACTCTGGCGTAGGCCGTATCAAATACCGGAAACCCGAGGTTGCCTGGTTTGAAATAATACTTTTCCCAGAACCCATTTGTACCCTCACCTGCTTCCACATGCGGGATATGATGTTTGCGGTATTTGCCCAGATACGTACCATCTGCATCAATGACGGCTGCCGTATTGTAATACGAAGCAATGCCCTCCACCTCGTACACCGGCAAAATAATCACCACTGCAAGCTCCTTCGCCAGCTCCTGAAAAAGCTTGGTCGTAGGTCCTTCTGGCACCGGTTCAGCGGATGCATACCATCTGGGATTCTGCTCTGTGCAAAAGTACGGGCCATAGAATACTTCCTGCAATCCAATGATCTTGGCCCCTCGCGCAGCAGCTTCACGGACCAGCGTTATGTGCTTCTGAACCGCAGCTTCTTTGTGTACCTCAACGGGAGCCGAACCTTCAATCTCATGAGAAGCCTGGATTAATCCGATGCTAATTTTGCCCATAACGTCACAACGCCTCCTCAGGTAAAATGGTTGGTTCACTCTCTCCACTGCACATCCTCCGAATGGTGCGATATAACACTTCCGTGCCGAGTCCAATATCCTCCGGGGAGGAATATTCGCTGGGATGATGACTGATGCCGTCCTTGCTGCGGACAAAAATCATGCCATAATCACATACAAGCGAAAGGGCCAATGCATCATGGAACGGACCACTCATCAGTTCTGGCAAAGTAACCCCGATCTCTTCCGCGGATGAACGAATCACCGACTTGATTGACTCTGCACAATACCGCGGCTCACTGTTCGTATCCTCTGTCAGCGAGTAGGTTAGACCATATCGGGAACTCACGTCATCCAAAATGTTCATCAATCGGGCTTCAAGCCGGTTCCTGCGCTCCATCTGCATATCTCGTAAATCAACCGTGAAACTGACTTCCTCCGGGATGATATTCCGCGAATCTGGAAACACCCTCAGACTACCCACCGTACCTACGGTTGGAGCTTCCGGGTCTTCTCTCACCATGTCGTCAAAAGCCGCAATGACTTTGGCGCTGCCTACCAAAGCATCATGTCGCATTGCCATTGGAACGGAGCCAGCATGACCCGCCATACCTTTCATCGTCACCGTAAGCCATAGCGGGCCCGAGATGCCCGTCACCAGACCCACAGGAGCATTGAGTGCTTCCAGTACAGGCCCCTGCTCAATGTGCAGCTCCAGATAACTGCCGATGGAACCTGGCGGATAGATCGCTTCTTCAAAATCCGAAGGAGAACAGCCGAAGGCTTCCAGTGCCTCCCGGCGGGTCACTCCGTTTTTATCCTGCCGATCCAGTTCGCCTTCTTCCAACTGACCGGTTATGCCACGTGAGCCGAACAGGCCTTTGTTAAAACGGGAACCCTCTTCATCGCAAAAAGCAATCACCTCAATCGGCATACGGGGCTGAATGCCATTTTCGATCAAGCATTGCACCGCTTCGAGTGCGCCGAGCACACCAATCGCTCCATCATATCGACCGCCATATGGCTGAGAGTCGATATGGGAACCAATCATGAGGATCGGCAGCGCCTGATCCGCGCCTTCCAGACGACCAATCAGATTGCCGAAGGCATCAAGTCGTGTCGTCAGACCGGCCTTTTCCATCCAGAGACGAACCTGAATGATGCCGTCCATATCTTCCGGGGTCAGGGCAAGTCGGCAGACACCCGTCTCCGCGATTCGGCCAATGCGTGATAACTGCTCAATTCGCTCATTCAGCCGAAGCTCATTAATGAGTGTGCCTGTTGTGGTCTGCATCCTCCCTCGCCTCCTTTCGCTTATTTGTTGTGTTAACCTGCGTCCAGACTACGTAGTGCAACGAGCAAGCTACCCGCGATCAGATCCAGCTCTTCCTCGGTGGTTACAAACGGTGGGGAGATCGTCAAAATGTTCGCAAACCCCGGCACGGTATCACCGTTCTTGCCAATCAGAATGCCATCCCTTTTACAACTGGCGAGCACCTTCATTACTTTATCCGCTTCCGCAGGAGAACCATCTGCTTCAATCAATTCCACCCCACAGGCGAATCCAAATGAACGGATATCCCCCACAATGGACAGCTCTAGCAAAGGTTCCAGCTTCTCACGAAGCAGATAACCCAGTTCCTCCGCGCGGCGGACCAAATTCTCTCGTTCCAGAATCTCCAGATTCGTCAGTGCCACCCGGCAGGAAACGGGATTCCCGCCAAAGGTATTCACATGGCGAAAATGGGCATCCGGTCCGGGTTCCCGGAACGTGTCATACAGATCGGCTCGCACGGCCGTTGCTGAGAGCGGTGAATACGCACTGGTCATGCCTTTTGCCATCGTCACAATATCAGGCTGTACGCCATAGTTCTGATGACCAAACTTCTGCCCCGAGCGGCCAAAACCACAGATTACCTCATCTACAATGAGCAGCACTCCATAGCGCTGACAGATCTCTTGCACGGTGCGCATATAATCCGGCGGGGGCACAATCATGCCGCCTCCTGTGATCACCGGCTCCATAATTACTGCGGCAACCGTCTCAGGACCTTCCCAACGAATCACCTCTTCATAGATGGTTGCACATTCGAGTCCGCATCCATCTTTGTTCCGTCCAAACGGACAGCGATAACAATACGGTGGCGGAACATGAGAGAAACCTACGCCGAGTGGCTCGTACTTGATCTTGCGAGCGGCTTGCCCGGTCGCGCCCAGCGCGCCCATGGAGTTGCCGTGATAGGCACGGTGACGGGAGATGAATTTGTGCCGAGTAGGCTCACCATTCTGATGGTGATACTGACGGGCTATTTTGAAAGCCACCTCATTTGCATCTGAACCCGAGTTGGAGAAGAATATTCGATATTCCCCCTCCAGCCAGTCATTCAACTTCTCCGCCAGCAAAATCGCCGGTTCGTGACTCTGCGTCATCGGTACGTAAGCGAGTGCTTTCATCTGTTCGTAGGCACTTCTCGCAATCTCCTCCCGCCCATGCCCCACATTCACACACCACAGTCCAGACATCGCATCCAGATAACGTGTACCATCCTGATCAGTAATCCAGCTGCCCTCCCCACTTACCGCAATCATTGGATGATCGTTATGAGGCGAGATGTGATGCCACACGTATTTGCGATCCTTCTCCAGCCATTCTTCCTTCGTACCGCCAAGCGGCTGCGGCTGCTGATCTAAAGAACTCATTCGTCATCCTCCTCCACGCTTATTTCACCGCTTCTTCATAGATGCTTTTCTCCAGCGCTTCATCCAGATTTGCGGCTTTTTTGATCAGGCCATAGTTCAGTGCAATATCCGCAGTTCGGGTAAATGACTCATCCACAAAACTGCCGACTTGCTGCTCCGTAAATCCTTCCGGGCGAATCAGCTTTGCAATCTCTTCGAGCATTGTGACCTGATGTTCACGAGTGGTGCTGCCCTCCGTCACATTACTCATCACGATATCCACCGTCTCATCCTGATTGTCGATGGCGTAATTCCAGCCTTTCAGAATGGCACGAGTCACTTTAACCGCAAGCTCACGGTTGCTGTCTACCCATTCCTTCTTGGCAATCAGCGTATCCTCCAGCATGCCAACACCGGCATCTTCAATGTTGAATACATCCAGATCGGATTCTTTTGTTCCACTTTCCAGCACCACGTGATATTCGTTGTAGATCGTTGCCGTCGCCACATCTACCTGATCATTGAAAAACTGATCCATCGTGAACCCCTGCTTCACCAGTTCAATGTCTTTCTTTGGATCCAGGCCATTCTTCTCCATGAACGCGAGCACCTGAAACTGCTGACTGCCGAACCAGGTACTGACCTTTTTTCCTTTCATCTGAGCGGGATCGGTAATACCTAGAGACTTCTTGGCAATCAAGCGATAACTGCTCTTCTGTGAGATCTGGGCGAGCGAGACGAGCGGCAGACCGTTATCCCGGCTGACCAACAGACTGTCTACTCCCGTGATCCCCACATCGGCCGCGCCATTGACCACCTGCTGCTCAATCACGATATCCGGCCCACCTGGAATAATCTCGGCATCAATGCCTTCATCTGCAAAAAAACCTTTTTCCTTCGCTGCGTAAATCCCGGCAAATTGGGCCTGCGGCACCCATTTCAGTTGGATTTTCACTTTGGTTAAAGGTTGATCTGCTTCGCCCGTTCCTCCTGAACTCGCAGCAACAGGCTCAGTAGCCGGCTCGGACTTCGTAGAACATGCGCCCAGCATCGTAACAACCAACAGGACCAATACCAGCAAACCCGGCTTCAACGTTTTGTACATGTACAGAACAACCCCCTGTTTATATACGATTTTTCAATCAGGTATTACGATCTATGAATCTATGGTTGTTACCCTGATGTACGTTAGTGATCTGTGCGTGCACGATTCCACGGAATGAGTCGTTTTTCTGCCAGGACAACCGCTTCATACAACACAATACCGAGCGCGGCGGCGATGACAATGCAGGACCAGGCCAAGGGCATGTTCGCCAGTCGAATCTGATCCGAGAGCAAGTATCCGAGCCCTTGTGAGGCTATGAAAAATTCACCCACAATGGCCCCGATAATACTGGTCGACATGTTGATCTTCAGTCCTGCAAAGAGGGAAGGCAGCGCGTAAGGCAGTCTTAGCTTCCAAAAAAACTGCATCCTGCTTGCAGCAAGGCCACTCAGCAGATCACTGTACTGCGGCTGAATGGAAGTCAGTCCTTTGAATAGGCTAACGGCCATGGCGGCCATCGTAATCACCGTGACAACAGCAATACGCGACCAGATCCCGTCTCCAAACCAATTGTTCATAATTGGGGCAAGAGCCACGATCGGAACAGCGTTCAGTGCAGACAGAACCGTAACCGCCGCCCTGCCGCTTGTTGGGAAGAACGATGCACCTGCCGCTGCCAGAGCGCCGAGCAGTGAGCCGAGCAAGAAACCTCCCAGCATTTCGGCTCCGCTGTACACCGCATAACGAAAGAGCATATTGGCATTTTCCTGTATCGATGCCGCAATCGCGGAAGGCACAGGCAGTTGGTAGCTTTCCAGCGAGAATATCCAATGAAACAGCCTGAGCTGCCAGAGAGCGAGAAACATCACACCTGCCCCCCAAGGAAGCATGCTCAGTACAATTGAGCGCCCGCGAACGCTGGTTCCCGATCTGGCCTTTTCGGCTTGTCCCTGTTGTCCATGAATTTCCGATCCAGGGGCAGATGTCACCTGTGAACCCGTGAGGGGCGTAGCTGCTCCAGTTACAGCAGCAATTGCCACACCTTCATCACGCTTCCGTTGCAAAACTCTACCTTCACTCATGTGGCATCACCTCCTTTGGCCCTGAACTCAGGCTGCCAGGGGGTTAGCCAACGTTCAGCCAGACTGATGACCAGATACGAGATCAGGCCAATGCCAATGCTAAGCATGATGGTGGCCCAGAACATGCCAACTTGGGCATGGCCGTAATATAACGAACTGACCATCAGGACGCCGAGTCCGTCGGGAGCGCCCATCAATTCCACAACGATGGAGGAAGTCACCGCGAGCGGAGCAGCTATTTTCATACCAGAAAATAGTCCCGGTAGTGCTGAGGGCAGCAGACATTTGATATATCGTGCGGTCAGTGAAGCTCCACAGGAACGCATAAGTTCCAGATGCTCTGGTGCTGCACTTTTCAATCCTTTTAACGTATGGATAATGATCGGGAAGAAGGTGACATACGCCGCCATAACAATTCGGGCCCACTCCGCGTTGTGGATGATGCCGTACACGATTGGTGCGAGACCAATAACCGGAACCATCTGTGAGGAGACAACATATGGCGATAACGTGCGCTCCAGCCAGATAGCCCCACTCATGAGTAGAGCCAGACCCAGACCAAGCAGCGTTCCCCCTGCAAAACCAATGGCTGCATTGCCAAAGGTGACAGCCCCCTGCTCTGCCAGCGTACCCGAGTAACGAAACAAGGCTACAAGGACATCATGCAGATAAGGAAGGCGAGACGCCGCCTGCTGGGGTGACAGGAACAGTTGGAGCATCCAGGCGATTCCTTCCCACAGCATCAATACGGATACAATCCAGATGACGATCCAAGATCGATATCCTGGTTTAAAGAACCTCAGGGACATGAGATTCATCACGCTCCTCGTAGAAGCAATTGCGAATGGTTGTGATCATGTGGTAGAAAGCTTCCGTTTCTCTCAGTTCACTATGGCGGTCAGAAGGCAGATTAACAGAATGAATGGAGTGCACTTGCCCCGGATGCGCCGAGAGTACGATGATCCGGTCGGACAGAAATACGGCTTCGGGGATGCTGTGTGTGACAAAGAGGAAGGTCTTGCCTGTTGAGCGCTTGATCTCAAGCAGCTCCAATTGAAGTTTTTCTTTGGTGAATTCGTCCAGGGCGGAAAAGGGTTCATCCATGAGCAACAATGGCGGATCAAGCGCAAGGGCTCGTGCAATGGATACACGTTGCTGCATCCCTCCACTGAGTTGCCATGGATAATGGTCGGCGAAGCGAGTTAGTCCTACCATTTCAAGCAGTTCACTACTAATGCGGCGGCACTCCTTACGGCGGGTACCCAGCAGTTCCAAGGGCAATTCCACATTGTGACGCACGGTGCGCCAATCGAACAAGGCTGGTGTCTGGAAGACAATGCCGAACTGTCGCTGTAGCCGGGCCCGCTCAGGCTCCTGACCTGCAATGCGAACGGTGCCTAAGGTGGGCTGAAGTAGATCACCCACCAGCCGGAGCAAAGTCGACTTGCCGCAGCCGGAAGGGCCAAGCAGCGAGACAAACTCATTGGACTGGATCTGGAATGTAACATCCGACAAAGCAGTGACCTGTTGTGTACCTGTACCAAAAACAACGGACACATGATCTACATCAATATGGCAGGCTTCGGGGACTGTAGCTGAGGATATGGAGGACATGGGCATTCTCCTTTGTGGAAGTTATTTTCATTACACACCAAGGCTGAATGGGAGGTTTATATACACGAACGTAACAGGTTTTGCTTGTTAGATAATACTATATCGCTTTGGGCGGGGATTACATTATACAGTGTGTTTTGAGTATGGGCCTGTTCATGTTACACAATGTAAAATGAGATGGATTCTCAGATACATCCATGTGAGTTTTCTTCGTAGATAGCTAACATTCAATTCACCTAACAACAAGCGCACAATCATTTGTATTTATTGATTAAATATTCGGAAAATATGACATATCCCCTCGTATTCTTGTTCGTTTTCTTGTATAAAGATTGAATAGATAGGTTGGTTTCCTCTGTCACATATCACTTTGAAAATCACATATATAGGTCTATCCAAAGATCAGTAGAACGAAGCTTTCAAATCCAGAAATCGGGGTGGTCATGATGTTTGATTGGCTGGGATGGAAAAAAGGATTGCCGCTGTGGCGATCGTATCGGTTGAACGCACATATGAAAGAAGATGTGGAACAGATTTTTGAGGGAATTGCCGAAACGAGACGGCAGCTTATGATGGACTGGGCAGATGAACAATGGAATCACCTGGATCGTTTGCTTCAACAGATACAGTCGGTCCAATTACAGGATGTATTACAAGGTTCACAGCAACTAAGCAAACTAGATGCATGGTTTCAATCCAGTTATATTCGAGCCGTAGACAGTACGGAGCTATTCATGCTGAACGAACAGAATCAGGTGGTATTCTCTACATATAAGAAACATATTGGACAGATTTATGAAGATTACGAAGCTTTAATTGGACCAGGATTGAAATACTCCAGAGCAGATCGTCATGGAAAAAAATGCTTGTATGGTCCATATTCTGATCCACTGACGTTGGATATTGGTCCACGCTCGTCCAATTTTCACGATGATGTCACCTTGCTGTTTATCTCCCCAATCCTGCAGGAAGGTCGATATGTCGGTTCATTATGCAGCCGAGTACCCGGGGATGTACTCGGTGACCTGATCCAACGAGAATCAGGTCATATCTATCCCGATTCTGGTGACAATTATCTCTTTATGGCTGAGTCGATATTAAGGCCCCATCTGCAACCCGGCACCGCCTTATCTCGAAGCCGCTTCGAAGACCGCACCTTTACGCATGGGGAAAATCTCAAAGATGGTGTCACCACCGAATGGGGTATCGTTTCAGTCAAGGAGCATACCGAACTGGAACTCATGTTCACTGATCCATCGACTGGAGAACTACACCCCGGAGTAGCAAACACCATTCAGAATGGTTCCAATCTGTTCGTAGCCTTTCCCGGCTACTCGGATTATCGCCATATTTCTGTGATCGGCAAAGGCATCACCTTCCAGCTGCCACACTGTCCTGATCGCTGGGGCATGATGTGTGAAGGGGATCTGGAGGAAGTGTATCGGATACGAAGCATCGGCTGGCGCCAGTTCAAGCAGCACAGTCTCTTCACGCTTTTGTCAGGCGTTGCAGGAGCCGCTCTTGTCTATGCCCTCACTGGTAGTGGTTGGAGTGCGGCAGCAATGGCCGCTTTTAATGTGTTATTCGGATTCTTCACTGCATTACAGCTGCATCGTAGCCAATATCGACGGGTTCATGAAGACTTACGCCGCATCAGCCGATTTATTCGAATTAACGCCGAAGGCAGGGGGGATCTGACCCAACGTCTAGACACGTCTGCTTTTGCCCAAGACGAATCGGGTGAACTGGCGAAGTGGATCAACAACATGATTGACTCTCTGGAAGGCATTATGCTGAAGGTACAACTTGCCACGGTAGACGTTATGGACAACCAGTATCAGATGCGAACTTCAACAGAGACAACCCAGGGTACGACTGAGCGTGTGAACCACAAGCTTGGTTCGATGATTCAGGCCATTCGCACCCAACTGGAAGATCTCGATCAGGCCAGAATCGCTGCCGATCACATGCGCATAACGCTGCAACAACTGGAGACCTCTGCAACCGAACAGATCGGCGTGGCCCAGCAGGAAGTGGAACGAATCGGCGACAAAATGACCCAAATCTCAGGAGCGGTATCCGATACCAACCGTACCATCCTGTCCTTCATGGATACGATGAAAGAGATTTACCGTGCACTGGCTGTCATTGATGAAATTTCAGCTCAGACCAACCTGCTGGCTCTCAATGCTACCATTGAGGCTGCACGCGTGGGCGAACATGGTCAAGGCTTCTCGGTCGTGGCAGGGGAAATCCGCAAGCTGGCCGAGTTATCCCGCTCTTCTACTGAAAATATTCATCAGATTCTGGACCGAATCTCAACGGCAGCAGGAGCTGCATCTCAATTAATCACAGAGGGTGATCAGGTACTGGCTGAAGGAACAACACTGGTTCAGGCCGCTTCGCAACTTCTGCAAAATGCTACCACTGAAGAACCTGAGCGCACACAAGTCGTGGATCAAGTGGTCATGCTGATGGAGAATATTGCTGCAATCAGCCATCAAAATCGGGCGACTTCTGCTGAGGTAGAAGCTGAGATGATGGAGCTGATTCATGATATGTTGCAGGTTCAGCATTCTTCGCATAACGTGGAAGCCATTACGGTCTTTCTGCAACAACTCGTGGGACAATTCCATCTGAATCACCCCGCCAAAAATACTGTCATCTGACGTCATCGTTGACGCGGATTGGAGAAATAGCTAAAATTTGATGCAACTGTTCCTTTTGAAATTGTCGTATCATTTATAATAGAAGATTTCCAATCTGAACCGATGAAAGGGTGGTCTGCATGGAACTGCTTCAGGATTCATTTGGCCGGATACATGACTACATCCGTATTTCTGTTACGGACCGCTGTAATTTACGCTGTGTGTACTGCATGCCTGCAGAGGGCATGGAATTTGCTCCACATGATGAGATTATGAGCTACGAAGAAATAGCACAGGTGCTGAAAGTGCTTGCTCCAATGGGCATGCGCAAAGTCCGACTCACCGGGGGCGAACCGTTGGTACGCAAGGATCTGCATAAGCTCGTCAGCATGATCTCGGCAATTGACGGGATTGACGATATTGCCCTGACTACTAACGCTCTTCTACTGGATAAGCAAGCTCAGGCATTGAAAGACGCTGGATTGAGCCGGATTAACATCAGTCTGGATTCCCTGCGGGCTGATCGCTTCTCCATGATTACCCGCGGCGGAGAAGTGAACAAGGTACTGAAAGGCATTGAAGCTGCAACAGCCGCTGGCCTTGCTCCGATCAAGCTCAATGTTGTACTGATGAAGGGTATCAACGATGATGAGATCAAGGATTTTATTGCAATGACGATTGATCAACCTCTTCATGTGCGTTTTATTGAATATATGCCGATTGGACAGGCTTCGGATTCATGGCGCAAATCTTATTTGCCGCTGGAAGCCGTGACAGATGTATGTGCTGAAGCAGGCTGGACGGTAGAAAATACAACAGGCCCTGCGGGCAATGGCCCATCACGCAATATGAAAATTGCGGGCTCCGAAGGCACATTTGGATTGATTCATCCCGTGAGCGATCACTTCTGTGACAATTGCAACCGACTTCGGCTGACCGCTGACGGACATATCAAAGCCTGCCTCTACTGGTCGGATGAGTATAATGTTCGTCGCTTCGTGGATGATCCGGATGCCATGGCGGCGCTCTTCCTCAAAGCGCTGGGTACGAAACCAAAGAACCATGAGATGGCTCTGGCTTTGGAACAAAAAATGCAATCTCACACACCGACGGTACGGCGCATGTCCCAGATTGGCGGATAACAACAGTACGCATATAACACAACCGCGTATTACTGCGTACGTACGGTACATATTTGTACCGTCAGGATGACCTCTTCACACAACGGATGAGGTAACGCTGGCGCGGTGAACCCTTACGTAAATCAGCATCCATCACGTGAAGTGGAGCGTGTCATATGGCAAAGGTGGATAGCCAAAGCAGACAAGAACATGATGTTCTTGTCTGCTTTTTCGTTATGTTTTCATAAATCCCCGAAAAACTTCCATTCTCCTGTTTCATTTGTTGAAAATTTAATTAATATACTTTATGCCCTTATTAGGCCTTCAAGATTAACCTCATTCTGACGATGTATACAATACATCTAGATGATACATATACATTATAGGAGCTGAATCTTATTGAACATCGTTGAAGCACTCGTTGCAGCCAGTCCATATTTTAAAATTATGCTGAAAGAACACGATATCATGATTGCGGTAACCGATACCGAGAAGTTCTGGTATTATGTTCCCAGCAACGAGCTTGATCTGGGCATCAAGGCAGGAGACCCCGTTTCCCTCGATGACCCTACACTCCGCCGGGCACTTATACATGGGGAAACTTCAGCGAACCGAATTGATGCAAAATTCTATGGCACATCAATCAACTCGGCGGCTACCCCACTTCGGGATGAGCAAGGAAATATCGTGGGTACACTTGCCATCGGTTTCTCTCTTCAGAATGAGGAAAAACTGGAGTACTTCACTGAATTGATCGGCGGTATCAGCGGAAAATTAACAGATATGGTGCAGACGGTAGCTGCCCAGTCCGAGCAGTTGACGGCATCTTCCACGCAGATTTTGGATAATACCCGCATGGCTGTACAGAACTCAGGCGAAGTTAATAAGGTCGCCGCATTCATCCGTGAAATCTCAGAACAGACCAATCTACTGGGGCTGAATGCGGCCATCGAAGCAGCACGAGCCGGCGAAGCAGGCGCCGGATTTAGCGTCGTTGCATCTGAAGTGCGTAAACTTTCTACAGGTACCAAAGAAGCTACGGTGAATATCGAACGTTCTTTGAAGGATGTTCAGCATTCCATTCAGCAGATGGAGCAAGAGATCACATCCATCTCACAGTCTAGCAACCAACAAGCGGTGCTGGTAACCGAGTTCAGCGAGGTCATTGATCAGTTGAACAGTGTAAGCCGTGATCTGAAAGTGTTTATTGAATCCATGTTACTGAAGGCAGAATAAATCCGATTACGATGACCTTAACTCAAATGAGCAACCATATATAAGAGACGCTACACCAAAGCGTTATCAAGCACTACATGTTCCAACTCAATAGATCACCAGGCTATGCTGATCACCAATTTCAGCATCCACATTGAACTCTTCGTGCGATTAACGTCACGGGGAGTTTTTTATTTTAACAAGTTGTGTCAGCCACATCACGGTCCTTTTTTAGGAATAGATGAGCTTCCACAGCATCATAACCGCCAACCCAACCATGACCACAGCAGACAACCGATTAAACACCAGACTGATGCGTCCAGTTCGATCCGTTCTCCCAACCACCCTGCCTGCGCCTGCAAGTCCCAAGAACCATATCCACGACACAGCTGCCGCTGTCAGGGCAAAATACATGCGCTCCACCCCATCATACTGAAGTGAACTGGTGCCAATCACGGCAACCGTATCCAGCAGAGCATGCGGATTAAGTAAAGATACCGATGCAGCAAACGCAATCTGGCGCCCCGCTGACATTACCGTCTGCGAACCTTCCACAGATTCGGACGACCTCCAGATACTCCAAGCCATATACAGCAAAAACAAGCTTCCTGCGCCATACAACACATTCGCCAGCAATGGCCATTGCAGCAAAATGAGTGATACTCCTCCAACGGCTGCCCCGATCAACAGCGTATCACTGACCCCTGCCGTTATTACAGCAGGCAGTGCATGTATATAACGCCTCTGGCTCATGCCCTGGTTAAAAATAAATACATTCTGCACACCCAGTGGCAAGATCAGGCCAAACGCCAAAACCACTGCATGAATAACAACCTCCATCGTTCTTCCCCCTTATCTTTGTCCTCCATATTAGGGCAGATGATAACTGACGTAACCAACCACTTGGATGGCATCAGACCCAACCAAATGATATAGTGTTTGTTACAAAGAAAAACGGAGGTGATTCTGCCGGTTATGGAACGCTCTGATTCCCGGCTAAACATGGGTTGGAAGCCAAATCCTTCTCTCGACTTGCCCTTATATCGCCAGATTGAAGCCTATATCCGGCAGAAAATCACAACGGGCGAATGGTCCGCAGGATACCGTCTCCCATCACAGCGAATATGGGCTGAGTCCATGGGAGTAAACCGCAGTACATTGGTCACTGCCCTTGATAATCTGGCCGCTGCGGGTCTGCTTGAAGGCAGACATGGCGGGGGAACTTATATTTCCGGCTCCGGTTGGCATGGCATGGCTCACGGAGCCATGCCCAACTGGAACGAAGCCATTGAGGAGGGCTGGTATTATCCCAACCTGCCCGAGATCCAGCAGATTAATCAGGCTGAATTCAGGCCTGGCATCATACGTCTTGGTACAGGGGAACTTGCCCCGGACCTGATGCCTCAGGATGCTTTTAACGACATTCTGTACTCCCTGTCCCATCGTTCTCGTACACTGAACTACCTGGAACCTCAAGGAAGCCTGGAGCTTCGTGAGGCTTTATCCGTCCATTTGCAGACTACCGGCATTCAGGCCTCTCCAGATTCCATACTGATTGTATCCGGTTCTCTTCAGGCGCTGCACTTGATTTCGGTCGGACTGCTCCCTCGCGGATCAGCGGTTCTGTTGGAAAAACCGTCGTATCTCTATTCCATTCACGCCTTTCAGTCAGCAGGGTTGAAAATGAGTGGTATCCCGATGGATAACGAAGGCCTACACATTGCACGCCTGGAGGATGCTGCGCAGCATGTCAAAGATCAAGATCATATCTCGCTTCTCTACACGATCCCGAGCTTTCACAATCCCACCAGCTCTGTCATGAGTGATCACCGCCGGGAAGAACTCATGACCACCGCTCGAACACTAGGCATCTCCATACTGGAGGATGCCGCCTACGGTGATCTATGGCTGGATACACCTCCTCCGTCATCACTGAAGGCGCGTGATCAGGAAGGACGGGTGCTGCATATGGGTACCCTGTCAAAGGCAGTCAGTCCCGGTCTGCGCCTCGGATGGCTGGTTGGGCCAGAGCCGGTCATTCGCCGTCTCGCAGATATCAAGATGCAGACCGATTATGGCACCAGTTCACTCGCCCAAGAAGCTGCTGCCCTGTGGTTCGCAGAAGGACATCATGCAGGACATATGGAACGCCTTCGCCCTGAGTTACGCAAACGAAGAGACTTCATGCTGGATCTGTTGCAACAGCACTTTCATGGCATAGCGGAGTGGGAAATACCCGCTGGGGGCTTTTATATCTGGTTGCAATTCACTGTATCCCCTCTCTCCATCCGCCAATTGTTCCATACCTGTCTGGAGCAAAATGTACTTATCCACCCGGGCTATCTGTATGACAGGCTGGACGCGAGTCACATTCGGCTCTCATACGCGTATGCTTCACCTGATGAGATGGAACGTGGAATACAATGCCTCGCAGATGCCGTCCACAGACTTATAGACTCTAGCTCCTGACTTCGACGAATACTGTTTCCTGATTTCACCACAAAAAAACAGCCTTGACCTGGAAGGACCATGTCCTTCAGATCAAGGCTATTCGCGTAAGTTTCGTAAGTTTGTCCGAATACCAGTACGGGCAAATACCAGCTGCGCTGCGGGATACCTTTGAATGTTTTACCCTTTGACCGCACCCTCCGCAATCCCCTCCATGATAAACTTCTGGAAGAACGCATAGATCAGAATAACCGGAATCGCAGTCAGTACCAGGGAGGACAGAATCAACGGCCATTCCTTGTTATATTCACCAAACAGCATGTTCGTGGACAGAATCAGCGTATAACGATTCACATCGGTCAACATGAGCAGTGGCAGCAAGAAGTCATTCCAGATCCACAGGAAGTCCAGAATTGCGATGGTGACTGTGATCGGAAGCAGCAGCGGGAAGATAATCTGGAAGAACGTCTGGAACTCATTACATCCGTCAATCTGAGCCGACTCCTCCAATTCACGCGGAATGGACTTCACAAACCCGTGATAGAGGAAGATCGCCATGTTCACACCAAGCCCGATATAGATCAGGGCCAATCCGTACGTGCTTCCTTGCACACCCATGCCTTTGGCTACCCGTGTCAACGGAATCATGATCGAGTGGAACGGTACCAGCATGGAAGCAACAAACAGGAAGAAGATCAGGTTGCTCAAACGTCCGGAGGTACGTGACAGCTTGTATCCCGCAAGTGAGGCACAGAAGACAATTCCCCCGATCCCCAGAAAAGATACAATCGCCGAATTCATCGAACTGCCCAGCAGATTGATTTTGTTAAACGCGTCCGAATAATTCTCCCAGTGCAACGTTGTTGGCAGCGCGATAAAGGATTGGAACATCTCACCTTGTGTTTTGAAAGAGTTCACCACGGCCATGTAGATCGGCAGCATAGCGACGAGAGAACCCAGAATCAGCAGCAGTCGAATCAGATAACTGTTCAGTCGTTGCATCCTCATGCTTCCACCTCTTTCTTCTTCATGACGGTGATCTGGATGAGTGTAAAGATGAGCACGATGATGAACAGCACAACCGATTTGGCACTCGCATAGCCGTATCTGAAGTTATTGGAGAACGCTTCTTCATAGATGTTCATCGTGATAACCTGCGTGGCCCGGCCCGGTCCACCACCAGTCAGTCCATACACCACTTCAAACACTTTGAATGCTCCGTTCAATGTCAGGAAGAAACAGATGGTCACGGCATGAGTAATCATCGGCAACACCACATTGCGCAGTACCTGGAATGCGTTGGCCCCATCAATAACAGCCGCTTCCTTGAGACTTTTTGGCACCCCCTGGAGAGCGGCCAAATAGATGATCATCATATACCCTACACCGTTCCAGAGCGATACGATCAGAATGGAGTAAAATGAAAACTTCGGATCACCCAGCCACTGCTGGTCGAGGAACGAAAAAGCCAGTTTCTCTGCGAGTTGTGGTAACACCTGAGAGAAGATGAATGTCCACATGAAAGCACTGATGATTGTACTGATCATGTTAGGCATGAAGAACAGCGTCCGGAAAAGCCCTTTGCTGCGCGTCCGTGACTCTATCAACACGGCGAGTAACAAGGCAATTCCATTTTGCAGAATCAGCATAAATATTACATATTTCATCGTGAACCACAGGGAGTTCAGAAAGTCGGGATCTTCTTTGAACAATTCCACAAAGTTGCCCAGACCGATAAAACTGTAATCCCGATTGAGTCCGTTCCAATCCGTCAGACTATAGAACATGCCACTAAACGTGGGATACAGCAGGAAAATCGCATAGATGACAAAGGCAGGCGCAGTGAACGCGAGCAGTGACAGATACTTCTTGAACACATTCGTAGCCATTGGTTCTCCCCCTTTTCACTCGAAGCGGATGATTGTAAACGAGGGAACGAAGAACGTTCTGCCTGCCATATCATCTGCTTGGAGACTGCGACGAAATAAAGTACCGCTAATTTGTTGACAAAACTCCCAAAACCGTTGAGATTTTGCCAACAAAAGCAGGTACTAAATTTCTCGCAACTCCTTACTTGTTGACCTTGTTGTAGGATTTCCACGCCTTGTCGAGCGCATCGATAACCTGCTGTTGATTTAGTTGTCCAGAGTAGTAGCCTTGCAACGCTTTGCCTGACTCGTCTTTCACCGCTTGAGGAAGGGATGGGTCCTCATAAGCTTTACCTTCACTCACATATTTCTGGGCATCGTCTACCCACGGGAAGCTCTTGAAGTCATGGATCTTGGCAATCGGATTGAACTTGAGTGCTTCGAAGAATGCACTTGAATCCTTGTCATCGAGAATGTAGTTCACGAAATCGAGTGCCACTTCTTTGTTTTTGCTAGATGACGATACTGCCAGTGAAGTGGAGGTGCTCAGATTGATTTTGGTATCATCCGGATTGTCATTGATCGGCATTGGTGCTACACCAAAGTTAAAGTCCGGGTTGGACTTCAGAATCGTTTCGGCAAACCATGGTCCCTGAATCCACATCGCGGCGCTTCCTGATGCGAAGGCTGCTGAACCATCATCTCCACCCACTTCCAGCGCTTTGTCTGTTCCATTGGCATTGACGAGATCGAAGATATCAAACAATGCTTTCATATCGGAAAAGGAGCCCTGATCCTGATTCATCTTCTCCACGAAGTCTTTGTGCTCAGACTGAGTTAATGCACCCACGGTAAGTGGCAGGAATAATTGCGGAATCCAGGCTTCTTTGTAGGACAGTTCAAACGGTGTAATGTTGGCTGCTTTGAGTTTCTCCACGACCGCTTTCATTTCCGTTAACGTCGTTGGCACTTCCAGTCCTTGCTCTTTGAAAATATCTTTATTGTACAGATAGCCCCATGATACTGTTTCCAATGGAACAGCTACGATTTTGCCCTCCGCATCCGTTATGGAAGGTTTAACCGAATCCAGCAGCTTATCGACAAAAGGTTGGCCCGACAGATCTTCCAGATAACCAGCTTTGCTGAACGGTGGAATCTCATTGACCGCATGCAAGGCGAACACATCCGGTGCATCATTGGAGGCGAGTCGTGTCTTCAGAATCTGAGGCGCATTGTCCGCAGGCGGCATCTCCAGTTGCACGTTCACCTCAATGTTTTTCTCTGCTTTCTCCTTGGCTTTGAACTGTTCTATATATTTATCGTAATGTTCTTTCAGCCGAGGTTGTGCAACAAATACTTTGAGTGATACCGTGCTGCCTGACGCCGATTCCTCCTGCCCATTGTCCGTTCCTGCATTGGAACCGCAACCTGCGAGCAGAACACTGACCAGTACCGCACTTGCTACGCTTTTCCATACTTTCATCTCTTATGACCTCCCGGTGTGTAACTGGTTTGTCTTTCATAGGCTCATTATATATCAGAGAATGAAAGCGCTTCATTGGACAAAATTAGACTTGTGTATTGGATTATTTTAAACCTTAATCCTGCCACAAATGCTCTCTCAAACGACTCATTCCGTGCTACTGCCTGAATTGCCTGACATACGAGCTTGTCCCTTCCGCATCTCCCCTGGAGATACTCCGAAATGCTTCTTGAATACCCGATAGAAGTAGGACACATCCTCATAACCCGCCATCTCGGCAACATGCTTGAACGGAATCTGTTCATCCATCACCCATTCTTTCGCTCTCGTCATACGTAATTGGACAACATAGTCGGTCACGTTCACATCGTACTCTTTCTTGAATACCTTGCTGAGATATTCCTTGCTGACAAAAAAGATCTGGGCGAGCTGCTCCAGCGTAATCATCTCCATACAGTGCTGCTCAATATATTGCTTCACCTCGTCTAGGTTCAGCTTGTTCTTGAATTTACGCTGCGCAATCAGCTGCTCCAAAGCCTGGTAGTATGGAGTCGAAATCCATGTGATCGTGGATTCAATGGAAGCCAGTGCAGCCGCAGGAGGTAGCGCCGTTGCTTCGGGCCGCTCGTACAAGCCATTGGAGACGCACAGTTCATCCAACAAAGCCTGTAGTTCATGAGCCACCCTTCCAAGCTGCCGAGGTCTGTTAATCTCGCATCGTTCCAGCTTCTGCTTCAATTGTTGGAACCACTCACGCAGACTCTGAACGTTCAGGTCATTAAACCGCAAGCGAGCCTGCTGCTGAAACAGGGAGAACTCACCTGCGAACGTAGAAGGATACGATTCCCATGATTCAGGCGCTGATTCAACCTTTTCCAACTCTTTTGCACATTTGGCAAGTACACCATTCAGTTCATCCGGATTCACCGGTTTGAGCAGATAATCTGCAGCCCGATGGCGGATTGCATGTTTTGCATAATTGAAGTCGTCATATCCGCTCACCACGATCACCTTGATCTGTGGGTACTGTCCGCTCAGCGTCTGTAGCAGCTCCACACCGTCTGTACCGGGCATGCGCATATCCGTAATGATAATGTGAGGCTGATGCTGCTTGACCAGTTGTATGGCCTGCTCGCCATCCTCTGCCTCACCTGCAATGGTCATGCGGAGTTCATTCCAATCTCCGAGATTGCGTAAAATATCCCGGTTCCACGGTTCATCGTCCACCAGCAGCACTCTGTACAGTTCCTTTGTCACAAGGCTTCGCCTCCTGTATTGCAGGGGATTCGTACCGTAACGCTCGTCCCCTGTCCGTATTCACTTTCCATGCTCATCCCATATTCAGGTCCAAAATGCATTACTATTCGTGAGGCCGCATTGACCAGTCCAATACTTGTGCCTGAGCTCCATACCCGATCTGCCTGCCGGGTAAGCCGCTCCAGTCTGGACTGCATCTCCATTAGTTTCTCAGCATCCATACCCACGCCGTTATCACAAATTCGAATGGTTACATCTGTAGGTTCACAGACGACCTCAATGCCCAGCTTCCATTCGCCCTGTTTCTTCTCCAGACCATGCAAAAATGCATTCTCCACAATGGGTTGCAAAGACAACTTGGGAATATAACACGCCCGAAGTTCTCCGGTAATCTCCAGTTTATATTCAAGCCTGCCGGCAAAACGTTGCTTCTGAATCAGCATATAATGCTCCAACTGATCGAGTTCAGACTGTAGAGGGACAAGTCCATCCGGCGCTCGCACAATATAACGAAACATCTCGCTTAAGGCTCGAATGACTTTGTAACTGTCTGCCGGTTTTTGCGAGTAGACCATGCCGCCAATCATTTGTAGTGTGTTTTGCAGGAAATGCGGATGGATCTGGGATTGCAGTGCTTTGAGCTCGGCCGTCTGCTTCTCCAGATTCATTAGGTAGTTGTCGCGAATATGTTCGCGAATACGACTTGCCATGCCGTGCAGGTTTTTCTCCAGCAGGCCAATCTCATCTACCCGGCCGCTTCGTACCACTTCCCTGTCCTTGATCAGTTGGATACCCTTCATGGAATTTGCCAGTCTGACAATGGGCTTTGATGTACGCCAGGCCACCAGCGCAGCTAGTCCCACAGATATGACGGTTGCTAGGCCACCCACAACCAATCCATATTTCATCGTGTCCAAAGCACTTTCGTTAACGACATGGGCAGGTACAATCTTGATCACACGCAATCCTGACGGCTCGATGGAGTGAAAGAATACATATTCTTTGGCTGTCCGTATGAAGCCCGAACTTTCTTTTGTGCCTGCCAATTTCTCCAGTGCTTCCGCAGACGGCTGAATCTCTTGGTTTGGCTGATAGACCGGACTGCCCGTATTGTCCGCAATGTATACCCCATAGTCTCCCCGGCTATTCAGCAGCTCCAGGGTCTGGTTGAACTCAGCCCACTTGACCTCCAGACTGATGGCCCCGATCTGTGCCTGATCCTCGAAGCGGTTCATACTACGGGTCATGTGAAACTTTTGCGGATCGTCCGGATCATTGATAATCGTAAAATCTTTATGTTGTGCAAAAAGCTCATGATACCCCTCCGGTATTTCCGATACCGCCTTGATGCGAGAATCCATGGAGTTGAAGGTGAACAGGGTGTCCAATTCTTTCAGATACAGTTCAACGCCAAATACATAATTGCCGGCAGAATAGTATACACTGTTCAGCATATTGAACATGGCCTTCTGTTCGTCGAATCGGCTGGCTGCCGGCGCTTCCTCGTTCAACGCCAGATATTGATGCAATTCGTCACTGATCTGAATCGAATAGATAATATTGTTCATGCGAGCGAACTGTTCACCCAGATAGATGGAGGCCCAGTTCATATTGGCTCGGTTGGTCTCCATAATCTCCTCTTCCATGGAAGAGCGGGTATTCTCGGCTGCCATAGCGGTCATGGCAATGACGGGCAGAACGGCCAGCAGCGTCATGGTAAGAATCAATTTATTGCGAATGCTGCGTTTGAAAGGATCTGTCAGCTTCCGATAACATTCGGTAAACACAGCGCATCCACTCCTGAGCTAAAATAGACAAACGCCCCAGCATGGAAGCCGAGGGCGCTTTGGTCTTTATATTCGTTTGGAAATGTTAAAATATCACGTTATACAATAGATTGAATGGTTACACGAGATCACTACGTGGTCAGAACAACGCTCTGATCGCTGTTATCACCGGATTTTTTTGATTCCCTTTTCGAAGGGGAAAATCCGTTGATAAAGGCGAGGTGTATGCTTCCGATGCAGCTTTCTTTCAGAAAGCTTTTAGCTCCGCTTCCTCAGGTTATTTCTGCCCTCTCCGTTAACGTGCACATGTTAAATTCAACTTATATACCTATATTTATTATTTCCTATTATTGTTCGATAATCCGTATGCCCCATGGCTCAAGTTCGATCTTCTCTCCCGCAGCTATCGGGGTTCCTGCCAGGAGTTCGGTCCCTTCGCCATAGGCGTTCACGAAGGATGTTGCCTCATCCGCATAATTGAAATAATAGCGAATCCTGTTCCCCTGATCGTTCACACCTGTCTTCACAATGATAGGAAAAGCCAGTTCCTGATCCGCTCCCCATACGCCCGCTTCCTTCATGACACGTTCCAACACCTTACGGATCACCGCAGAACTGGTATAACATCCGACATAGGTTGCTTTGCCTTTTCCATAGGTGTTCTGGGTAATTGCCGCATATTCGCCCCAATGTGGATGATCATACCAAGCAAGTACTTCAGCCGTTGTTGGTGTGATCAGTTCCATCCAGGTGTGAATCTGGTTCTGCTCCTGACCAACCTCGAATGGATCATCGCGCAGCGAGACATGTTTGGGCTCTACAAAAAGGTTATAACTGATCCCGCATGCCTCACTGATCAGGCCGGGCTGGCGGGTAGAGCGTACCTTGATATGCTCATTTGTGAATCCGCTTTTGAACGAGTAGACGATATGTCCGCCATCCTGTACGAATTGATTCAATTTTTCCAGCAATGCATCCGAAGCAGCATACAGAGCAGGTACAACGAGCACATCATACCCCGCATAACTCTCAACCGATGGATCGATCAGGTCACAGCCAATGTTCATCTTGTACAATTCATCGTACATCCAGCGCACCACGTCATTGTAGTTCTTGTCACTGGTGAAGTTAAATCCAAACCATTTAATCGATGTGAGCGCCTCATTGCTGAACAGCACAGCTACCCGATTCTTTTTCTTCAGATTAACGAGCTTTGGACTGAGTCGGGCAAAATCCCTGCCAATGGTCTTTGCTTCGTTGTACACCGGATTCGGTTCGAAATCATGACTGAGCAAACCTTTCCAATACGTCTCAAACGAATTGTGCAACGAATGCCAGTGCCAGTAAGCGACCATGTTCGCTCCTGATGCCAGATGACTGAATGCCTGCAAACGTAGCTGTCCCGGATAGGGAACCCAATGCCAGAACGCCTGGGCTTCGGTCTCCAGCACCAGATAGTTCGATTGTTTGGTGGAACGCGCCACATCGCCGCCGAATGAAATCTCGATGCCCGTCAGATCATCCTGGGAAGGATGGTAGATGTCCACACTAGTGATGTCAAAAGGTTTCGATGCGGCAAAATGATCCACATCCCCTTGAATGCCGTAAGAATATCCACGCCAGTCAAAGTCAAAATTCTGAGTAACAAACTGTCCTTCCTGTTTGTATTCATTCACGATTCCCACTTGCCAAGCCAAAAAGTTGGTTACCAGCTGTCGCTGGAACTTGGCAAATTCAGCGCCAAGACTGCCGTTGATCGTTCCTACAACAGACGGGAAGTCTTCCCAGCTATTGATTCGATTGCTCCAGTAGTCGAGGCCAAATTCCTTGTTGAGTTCATCCAGAGAACTGAACTTGTTCCGCATATATTTGACGAATTGCAGTTGTACATTATCTCCGGCCGTATTGTAATGCTTCGTCTCGTTATCTGTCTGATATCCAATTACCGCTGGATGTGTGCTTACCCGAGAGATCAGCTTGCGGATGATCCGCTCGGCATAGAATAGATAGGTCGGATGGGTAATGTCCATAATCTGTCTTGCGCCGTATTTACCAGGTCCCTGTGAGGTTGTAGCCAGAACGTCCGGATGTTCTTTAACCATCCACGTTGGAACAGCATACGTTGGTGTGCCAACGATGACCTGAATCCCCGCCTCATGCATGGCATCCAGCACACGGTCTACGGAAGAGAAGTCAAATACGCCATTCTGCGGTTCATGGGTACTCCAGGTTGATTCTGCAATGCGGACCACATTGATCCCTGCATCCTTCATCATCTGAATGTCCTTGTCCAATCTTTCGTAAGGCATATATTCATCATAGTAGGCTACACCATATAATAATTTGTCCATGATTTAATCTCCTTTTTAGGTGGAAAATTTAATGATCTTGACGTGTGAAAGAGTTGACATATTCCAATCCACAATGGTAGCGTTTACATTATTATCGGTTGAAGAACTTCGATTGTTCAGCAACCACTTCAAACGCTGATGTGTTTCATGGATTATCCATGCCCGCGTTAAACTGATTATAATGAAGTATACTACGAGTGCCGATTGTATAAGGCAAGTTGTTTTTACCCTTTTCCGAGGTGAATATGATGGATATCCGATCACAGCTCCGAGAAATGCCTCACCATACGCTGGCCCACTGGCTACCTATTATCGACTGTAACATCAAATTCTATGGTGCGCACAGCCAACAAGTACCCTATGGATGGGCGATGCCGGAAGAATCACATCCAGGCTTTGAGATTATGTTGATCATCGAAGGTACGCAGGAGAGTGTGATTCATGGTTTTACCTATACCGTGGAGGAAGGTTCCATTCTTCTCATTCCTCCAGGGTTCAAACATACGAATCAATGTGTATCCACGGAAGGCATGACTTATTTTAGCGCTCATTTTAATGTGGATGATCCCGTCTTCACCCTGAAGCTGATGTCACAGCATAGCCAAATCTACGCAGCAGATACAGCTGATAATAAGAAGATGCGCGTTGTACTGGAGAGTTGGATGGGGATGATTAACGTATCTGAAGCCTACACGTCCACTGACAAAATGATCATGCAGGCCCGCATGTTTGAACTGTTCGCCCTGTTGTCCCAAGCCGCTGACAATGAACCGGAGACCACCACTTCCGTTGCTGCTTCACATGCACCAGCTCCAACAGCCATGCATTATGCGGGAGCTATAGCGGAGGCAATCAAGCAGGCATTCCATGCCCAGCTTCGAACCAAGGAAAGCAGTGTATCCACGGTCAAAGTAGAGCAGATTATATCCTCGTTTGGCATCAGCCCGGGATATGGTCTACAGGTCTTTCGCAAGGTGTACGGGCGTTCACCCAGAGCTTACTTGTCCAGCTTGAAGTTGCAGGAGGCCAAAGTGCTGATCGAACAGCCAGAGCTGTCGCTCGGGGAAATTGCGTGGAAGCTCGGTTACACCCATCTGTCCCATTTCAGCAGACAATTCAAACGTTGGACAGGCCAAAGCCCGCTTCAATATCGCAATCATCATGCAGATGCATCAGGTGATCCTGTATCCTACAGATCGGAATCGAGTCCAGAAGCTTGATTACGGATACGTTCGTACTCTTCCGGCGTGTTCATATTATTCATTTGCATCGCTACTTGATGAACGCCAGCTCTCTCAAGCTCTTCCGCTTCGACATAACAGCAACCGATTTCTTCAAGCCATCTCATAACTCGAAGATGATCCTGTATCAGACGCTGCTCGAGATCAGGAAGCACTCGTTTGTGGTAAGCCCCTGCAAGAGGGTGGACATGTCCATCCACGCGTGGAACGATAGCAGAATAAGAGTTATGCGATTCGACCAGTTTTTTTATTCCATCAAAGAAAGACGTTTGCAGGAGCGGCATATCGCAGGCGCATACCAGATTCCAGTCTGTATCGGAAGCTTCCAGTGCCGCGTGAAGACCGGCGAGTGGCCCCTTCCCCGGATAGTGATCATGAACGCAGTCGTAGCCCATTGCTCCGTAGGTTGTCACATTGGGTCCGGCAGCCACGATGATACGGGATACGGCGGGTCTCATGGCCTTGGTGACATGTTGCAGTACAAGGGAACCATTCAGTTCCAACATGGCCTTGTTGCTCCCCATGCGACTGGATAAACCTCCTGCCAATATGATGCCTGTCCATTCCCTCGTGTTCATGATGTCTTGCTCCCTCCTTGTAACGATGTGAGCTTGTTATATCAATGGATCAACTTTTTCTATAGATTGAATCCCCTTTCAACAAATGATACATTGAACAATATGCATTTGAAAGGAATGGCTTAATTGGACAGACCTGCACCTTCAAGAGGCAATCCCTCATTGGTTTCTCTGAAACTATATAACTTTTTCATATATGGAGCCATCTCGATCTTCGCCGGATTCCTGCAGCTTTACCTGCAAGAGATCGGCATGACCAAGCTGGAGATTGGCAGTCTCATGGCGATTGGACCCTTTGTATCCTTGTTTGCCAACCCATTCTGGGGTTTCTGGAGCGATAAATCTCGCAACATTCGCATCATTCTGATGATTATGATGGGAGGTACATTTGTGCTCGCCCAGGGTGTATTCTATGCGCCCACTTATACATGGATCTATGTAGCCATGATTTTCTTTTATTTTTTTCAAAGTCCATTATTCGCCCAAACGAACAGCCTGATTCTCGGATATATCGATGGGACAACCCAAAAATTTGGGTCATTCCGGCTCTGGGGTTCACTCGGTTGGGCACTGACTGCCGTCGCAGCCGGACCGCTCATTGACCGTTTTGGCATCGGCAGTGTATCCATTATATTTGCGTGCATGATTGCCACCGCCTTTGTATTATCCGTATTTCTACCCAGACAGCCGATCGCTTCGGATACACCCGTGGTTACTTTTCGGCGGTTTGGCAAAGTCATGTTCAATCCGTATTTTATGGCATTTATCGGCCTGGGTGTACTCGTATCGGTGCCTAATGCGATGAACAGTACTTTTATGTCACTATATATTGTAGAAATGGGTGGCGACAAACAGATGGTCGGCTGGGCCATCTTCACCTCATCCATTCTCGAAGTCGGCGTATTCCTGCTGCTCGACCGCCTACTCAAACGCAAGATGAGCATGCTCTTGGCATCTCTCATTTTGATCAGTTTGCTGTTTGCACTGCGCTGGCAGCTCATGGCACTGGCTAACAACCCGCTGGAGATTGTATTCATTCAGTTGATGCACTCCATTACGTTTGGTGGGTACTTCTATGTGGGTACGCAACTGACCATGCTGTTTATTCCAAGACCTTACCGTTCCTCCGGTCAAGCGGTGTATACGATGGCCTGGGGCGGTCTCTCCGGCGTGATTGCCGGTCTGTTCGGCGGCTGGTTGTTCCAGAGCTTCGGTGCGGAAATCATGTATAGCATCGGCGTATTCTTCTCGCTCATCGGCGCGGTCGGATTTGGCATCATGTGGTTATCGAATCGACGTAACGGCTATCAGCCAGTTGTATTGACGGAGATGGGTAATATGGATGAGGATAGATAATCTTTTGTTACAGGCTATTTCGAACGTTAAGGTTACACTGGAGCACTCCGATGACAGAACAATCTTTCGATCGCTGTTATCCCCGGATTTTCTTGATTTCCTTTTCAAAGGGTGAAATCCGGGGATATAGCGGAGCTGTAGTTCGTTCTATCACAATATGAATACTATGCTAGTTTCTCTATAGATTTTAAAGTTGAACAAAAGAAAATACACGATTTTAACTAATCATTAAACTGAACAAACACATGCATATACTTATCTAATCCTGGAAGTCCGGTCGTTTCATTGATTTCCAAAAAATTGAGTTTTTCTTCCCAATCCAATCTTTCCTGATCGGAATCGTCAGCAGCATATTCAAAAATATATACTAAGACAAAAGCATCAATACTCGAGACCCCGTTTTTCAACTGTACCCACTCTTGAGGGAGCACAACTTGATTTTTACCCGCTGTGATTTCTTTGCCAGAGAAATTAAGAATCAGTTCTTGTCCTTCATTTTTAATCGTGGTGATTTTTTTCTTTCCATCCCATTCAAACGTTGCTCCGGATCGTTTAAAAACATCTTTCACTGGGATATAAATGGAATTATAAGTTGATTTTGTTGACTTTCCTTCCTTAATGACACTTAGTTCAACTTTTTTTAGTGATGAATTATACACATTTGCCGCACGTTCCTTAAAAGGGAGATCCATTAGGGATTGGTCCAAAGCAGCAGATGCAACGGATCCTACACAGACAACTAAAGTTAACATCAACAATAAAGAAACAAATCGCTTCATCTTGATTCCTCCTTGGAATTATTGTTCACATTAACTTAAACGTCGAAAGTTGGAAAAATGTTCATTTTAGTATCCCGTTGTATTAATAATTATTTTCTTGTGTATCCACACAGAACCAGGACTTGTACCAGTACAACCTTCTTTAGCAATTGCAGGCGCACAAGAAAAAGGCGTCTCCATTGGCTTATTGCCCTGGAGACGCCTTTTACGTTCATAGATTTAAGTTTACTGCTAACCTATCGTCCTACCTATACGCTTCACATTATGCCTTCGGCAGTTGGAATGAGCTTTTCAGGGATACAACCCGGTTAAATACCGGACGACCTGGCTCGGAATGTTTTGGATCTACACTGAAGTAACCATGACGGAAGAATTGGAATTTATCCTGCGCGTTCGCTTCCTTCATTTCTTGCTCCACATACCCGTGAACAACCTCAAGGGAGTTCGGGTTCAGTTGATCCAGGAACGTTTTCTCCGGTTGCTCTTCCACAACCTCAGTTTCAGCTCCAGCTACTGCCACTTCCACCTCTGCTTCCGGTGCTTCATCCAAGATCAAAGGCTCATACAGACGGAATTCAGCAGGTACCGCTTGAGTCGCTTCTACCCAGTGGATCGTACCTTTAACTTTACGGCCTGTGAATCCACTGCCGCTCTTCGTCTCTACATCATAGGTACAATGAATCTCGGTCACATTGCCTTCTGCGTCCTTGATCACATCATTACATTTGATGAAGTATGCATGTTTCAGACGAACTTCGTTGCCAGGGAACAAACGGAAGTATTTGTTCGGCGGATTTTCCATGAAATCGTCTTGTTCAATATAAATCTCACGGGAGAACGGAATTTGGCGATTACCCATCTCTGGGTTCTCCACATTGTTCTCTGCTTCGAGCCATTCCACTTGTCCTTCAGGGTAGTTGGTAATAACCACTTTAAGCGGGTGCAGGACAGCCATCGTGCGCGGAGCTTTCAGTTTCAAGTCTTCACGTACAAAGTGCTCCAGCGTTTGCAGGTCGATAACCCCTTGGCTCTTGGAAATGCCTGTTTCGAATACAAAATCACGAATGGCTTCCGGTGTATATCCCCGGCGACGCAGACCCGAAATCGTTGGCATACGTGGATCATCCCATCCATCCACATGGCCTTCGTCCACGAGCAGTTTCAGCTTCCGCTTGCTTGTCACCATCTGGGACAGGTTCAAGCGGCCAAATTCGTATTGACGCGGCTTACTCTCCATCTCACATTCTGCAATAACCCAATCGTAGAACGGGCGTTGATCCTCGAATTCCAGGGAACAGAGGGAATGCGTTACACCTTCAATTGCATCTTCGAGCGGGTGAGCAAAGGCGTACATCGGATAGATACACCATTTGTCGCCCGTGTTATGATGGTGTGCATGTGAAATCCGGTAAATAACCGGATCGCGCAGATTGATATTCGGTGCAGACATATCGATCTTGGCACGCAGCACTTTCTCTCCGTTCTTGAATTCACCTGCACGCATACGTGTGAACAGGTCGAGATTCTCTTCCACCGAACGATCACGGTACGGGCTGTTCTTGCCCGGCTCCGTCAGTGTTCCGCGCATTGCACGGATTTCGTCGGCGCTTTGGTCGTCGATGTAGGCTTTACCCTTTTTAATCAACAAGACAGCACGGTTGTACATCTCGTCAAAATAATCCGAGGCAAAACGTTTCTCATTCCACTCGTATCCGAGCCATTTCACGTCTTCCTGAATCGATTGAACGTACTCTACATCTTCCTTGACCGGGTTCGTGTCATCAAAGCGCAGATTCGTTTTGCCGCCAAATTCGCCGCCCAGCGTAAAGTTAATCCAGATCGCCTTGGCATGGCCGATATGCAGATAACCGTTCGGTTCCGGAGGAAAACGGGTAATAACTTCCTGGACTTTCCCAGACCGGAGATCTTCGGTAATAATATTTTTGATAAAGTTAGGTGGGGTTGTACGATTGTCCACAGGTATCAAACCTTTCATGAATGGATTGGAGCCTTCGGGAATTGCAGCAATTCCGGCTATAATTCCTTAATAACGAAGTCATTTCCTGAAAAAATCTATTTTCTTGGAAAGTTTCGTACGCGTTTCATTTAAATATACCTTTAACGGGGGAGGAGTTCAATAAAGAACGGCACCAAAGTCAGGATCAGCCGTGCATAAATAGGCCCAAAACCATTTTGACGGGTTCGCTCGAATCATGTAGCATGATAGTAAAAACAAATTAAAGGGAGGGTTTCCCATTCCATCGAACTCGCTTAAACTGACCAAAGAACAGCAGGATGAAGCCATTCGCACCATACAGTCGTATTTCGAAGAAGAACGTGGCGAAGAACTCGGTGATCTGGCCGCTTGGGGTGTCCTCGACCTGTTCATGACACAGCTCGCTCCCTACATATATAATCAGGCACTCCGTGACGCACGCACAACGGTCAATCAACGCATGGCCTCAATGGAAGAAGACCTGTTTGCACTGGAGCAAAAGTTACCCAAGACCTCACGTTAATCCACTACAAACAAACCCATACTAATAAAGAAAGAAGGTTGCATTCATGTTTACCTATTCATTGGATGAATATACCGAACTCCGGCCACTGGCCATGGAACACACCAAACCGCTGTTCGAACTGACGGATCGTTCGCGGGATCAACTGCGACATTGGTTGCCGTGGGTGGATCATGTCACAGAAGTGGAACACACCTCAAACTTCATTACCAACGCGTTAAAACAAGGTGCCGAGAATGGCGGATTCACCGCCGGAGTATGGTCAAAAGGGGATCTCGCTGGCGTCATCGGATTCCACGAGATTAACTGGACCAACCGCTCCGTAAGCATCGGATACTGGCTTGGAAAAGGCTTTGAGGGTCAAGGCTTGATGACAAGCGCTTGTCGCGTTCTGGTAGACTATGCACTAGTCACACTGGATCTAAATCGCGTCGAGATTCGCTCGGCAACAAACAACAAACGGAGTCGTGCTATCCCAGAAAGACTCGGATTTGTTCTCGAAGGTGTCATTCGCCAGGCAGAGAAGTTGCCTAAAGGTTACGTGAACCATGCAGTATACGGCATGCTTCAGCATGAATGGGAACTCTTGCGCTAATTCGCTTACATAATGAATCGGGAGTGATCTCTCCCAACATAATAGATCAACACGAATACCCTCGATCTCCACGTATTGTGGTGACAGAGGGTATTTATGTTATTGTATTCAATGACTTTTATAGGGCTCGGACCATGCCACCATCCACGATCAATGAGGTTCCGGTAATGTACGTATTGGCCCCGGATAACAGGAACACCACCGCTTTGGCAAACTCCTCTGGTTGACCATAACGGCCGAGTGGAATCTCCTTGCGGAACTGTTCAGAGACTTCGTCTTCACTGACTCCGTTCTGCTCTGCCCGTGCGGCATCCAGCTCACGAATGCGGTCTGTTGCAATACGTCCCGGCGCCACCGTGTTGATCAAAATTCCGTATGGAGCCAACTCCTGGGATAACGTCTTCGCCAATCCGAAAACGCCGGTACGGAACGTGTTGGACAGCACCAGACCCGGAATGGGCTGCTTCACCGAAGTTGAAGCGATATTCACAATGTGTCCTCCGCTTTCTTTCATATAAGGAAGAGCAGCGCGAATCAGCCTTACATAACTGAGTACATTTAATTCAAATGCACGCTCCCAATCTTCATCCGTCAGTGACTCAAATGAACCCGATGGCGGGCCACCCGAATTGTTCACCAGAATATCAATCTGCCCAAACAGCTCCGCTGTCTTGTGAATCAGAGCCTCAATATCTTCCTTGCGTGTCACATCGGTTGCACAATATTCCACACGTCCACCACCACCAAGCGCCAGAAGCTCCTGCTTCACTGCTGCGAGCTTTTCTTCGCTCCGGCTGGCAAGCATGACGTCAGCACCTTCTGCTGCCAATTGAGCGGCTACCGCTTTGCCCAGCCCGCGACTGGAAGCCAACACCAGCGCTTTTTTACCTTGAAGTCCCATGTCCATCGTTGTTCCTCCTCCTCAGCTAGTTTCTATTTGGTCTGGATAAAATAACCCATAAGAATATCGTCCACATACTTGCCTCCGATATAAAACTCGGAAACCAACCTGCCTTCCTTCACAAATCCACACTGTGTATAAAACGTGATGGCTCCCGGATTGCTGGAGAGCACGCGCAGCCTGAGCTTGCGAACACCTTGTTGGGCCGCATGCTGCTTGATGGCATCCATCAAAGCTGTGGCAATGCCACAACGCCGATCATGAGGATGAACTGCAATATGAATCTCGTAGACATGACGGTTGACCGGCATACCTGTGGCTGGCTGAAAGCCCACATAACCACATACCCGCTCTCCCTGCACCGCAATCAATTGACTGCCTGGCGGGCAATGCTGCAGATATTGTTGTCTAGAACGCCATTGCATCGGTGCAGGAGAGGTGTATTTGTCCCATACCAGGGCATCCAACCCCATTAGCTGGGCTGCATCTTTAATCTCCGATGGACGAATCGTAAATGTATGGCTGGTAAGCATAATAATTCAACCTTTCGTGCTATAGTCGACAACGCTGTACGTTACAACGTCGGGAGATTTAAGAAAGTTAAGAAATTTATGAAACTTTAGAAATACGTTGTTCGTTTGCTTCATTGTTTACATATGTTCGTTCTATATATTGTAGCATAGCCTCAGCTTTGACTAAAATTCCGCTCGGTCTTGAACCTTTTAGCAAAATGAGAAAAACACTTAACCTTGCCGTAACGTCATGGTTTATACTGGTCCGATAAGGAGGGGATGCATGATGAATATCAAAGAGGCAGCAAGCAGGCTTGGTATATCGGCAAGAGCCATTCGTTTTTATGAAGAAAAAGGATTAATTCTCCCCGCCAAACAGTCCAGTAACGGGTATCGTACCTATACCGAGAATGATATCTGGCGGCTTCAGACCATTGCTGCGCTGCGTGAGATTGGCATGTCCCTACAGGATATAACACACGCGCTCGGAGAGATTGATCAAGGGAATCAGCAACGGCTGGAAGAATATCTGGAGCTGCAACAGGCCGTCATGTATGCCCAGTGGATTGAGTTGAAACGTATGATGGATACAACCCAGCGCATGATTGACCTGAATCGTCAGGACGGTCCGCTGGATGTCAGCCATCTACACGATCTCGCGGACAGTGCCCGTCGCCTGCGCGAAGCCCGGCAGAACTGGCATGATCGGTGGAATTATGACACGCAGGCAGCCATCCATGATCAACGAGTGCAGGCAGAAGGCAGAGTCAGTACTGAACACCCCAGCATAGAGGGCAGGCATCATTCAGCCACCCCCTCGCCTATAAGCGATGAGAATGAAGTTTCACCTCCACACCAGGATGCAGATCATCCCACGCCAGGCGGTTCCAATGATACGGTACAGTCTTCCTTTTATCTGTATCACAACTATGACGAAGCGCTCGAACAGACAACTCATTGGATCTCTCCCGCCCTTGGTGAGAAAGGACTCGATATTGGTACAGGCACAGGTAATCTGGCTGGGAAACTGCTACAGCACGGCGCAGACATGACTGCAATCGACCAATCCCGGGAGATGCTGCGCAGATGCCGCACCAAGTATTCTGAGATGCACGTGAAACTTGGTAATTTTCTGGCGCTGCCTTTTGCCGATCATTCCTTCGATTTTGTTGTATCCAGCTTTGCTTTCCATCATCTGAGTCCAGATCAGCAAACATTGGCATTACAGGAGATGCAGCGGGTATTAACCTCGCGCGGACGTATCGGCCTAACCGATCTGATGTTTGTTGATGCGACTCACCGTGATTCCTATATTCGGGAGGCAGAAACCACAGGACACGAGGAACAGCTGCGCGCCTTGCGCGAGCGTCACTTCCCTCTGCTGGGTGAGCTATGCAGCTGGTTGGAACAACAGGGCTACGTAACAAAGCATGTGCGGCATAATGAGCTGTTGCATACATTGCTGGCGGTTCCGCTGCGGTGACCAATCATGAGCATATGCCAAAAAGGCCATCCCGCCTTGAATAAAGGAGGATGACCTTGGTGTAATCATGCTATGAAATTACATATAGATATCAACAACCGTACGCTCAGTTGCACTGCGTGCTTGTCTGAACTCATCAAGCGAGATGCAGACCCCGCCCTGACGGTAACGGTTCGCTGTACGCTCGGTGCGAATGTCTTTGCCGTTCACCGCTACACGGCTCACAGCACCTTCGTTCAAGTGATAGATAAACGTCACCGGCTCACCCGCATACTCAAATTCGAATTGCATGCCGTTCAGCTCAGCTGGCAATACCGGGTCAATGACCAGATCGCCGCCCTCTTGACGAATGCCAAGTGCATTGGAGATCAGCTGGTTCATGTAGATTCCAGGGCCGCTGGAGTAGATTCTCCATCCGCCTTTCACTTGTACAGTCCCTTTACGAAGATGGTCAAAATGCTCCTGTGCCTCATAACGCGTATTAAACTTGCCGTCCGAACTACTGAAGTATGAGTTCGCTTGGCGAATCTCCGCGTTAGGCACAACCTCACCGATACCAACCGGGTTGATCATCGCGAGACCATTCCACACCTGATCTGTCTTACCGAGCTTCGCCATCGCTTCTACGTAACGGATATGGGCGTGTACATATTGCAACCCAATTTCCCGACCGAAGTTGGATGCTTGCTCTGCACGTTTGAAGTGTGTGCTTACTCCGCCAGCATACTGAGCCGGACGATTCATCAGACGCACGCCATCCGGGCACAGGAACTGTTCACGGATCAATGCATAATGCGATTCTGCTTGCTCCGCATTCAGCAATTCACCGATCATGCTGCGCGTCATTGGCAACAGGCGATATTGAATGCCTGTCTCTGTATCCGTTGGATGAAGCATCAGCTTCGCTTGGTCCGCTTCTTCCATGTATACAAAGCCTGGAATCACATCTGTGCCCAGCATGTAACGGTTAAAGTCCTCACGAATGCCTTGAGCCAGCACGTCCAGCTCCTGTGCAAAGTCCGCATCCTTGAATTTCAGCGCTTGCGAGAGCACATTCACGGACTGATACGTCAATGCCACCGTCCAACTGCTCACCATGTATTGCTTCAGCTGTGCATTGGCTGGTTGGAGCGTATCATCCCAGTCGCCATCTCCGTAGGAAGACAGGAACGTATCATGCAGGAAGTGCGAACGAATATATTCAATCTCTTTTTTCGCGTGATCCAGTACCGTTGCCGTCTCTTCCGTGAACCCGAAGCTATGTTTAACGGTATAAGGTACTTTCTCGTCCAGGATTGCATAGTCGCGAGTCGCTGTCAGGTAATCCGCCAGCACTTTCAACGGCCATACGATGATGTCGCCATGACTCTCTTCCTGTTGAATCGCAAAGTATTTATCAAACATGAACCATTGCGGCCAGTTGCCATCATCTTCATATTGGTGTGTATAAACCATTTTGATGATATCGCGAACTTGCTCATATTTTTGCGTTGCCATAAAGTACTCCACCGGACCTTGGCATACATCCCGTGTACCCCAAGCCGCGCCGCCGTACTGCTCCAAACCATGAGGCACGGAGTAGTGAACCAGCATGTTGTGGGTGTACCACCAAGCCAGCGCGTTTACTTTGAACAGATCCTCTGCACTCTGACCTTCTCCACGGGACAAACGGAACCCGTTCATCACACCTGCGAAGAACTCGCGGTATGCCTGCACTTCCTCTTCAAAAGTAAGGCTTGAACCTGCTACCACTCCGCTATCCGCTTGACCTTCCAATACCCCCTGTACCTTCAGCGTCCATTCAGCACTCGCTTCCAGACTAAGGGTAACCAGTGATGCGGAACCACTGCGGATACCACTTGCCAGCAACGTTTCGTCACCTACATTTACAGTCGCGCCATCCACCGACATACGGTATTGCAGATCCGGATACGTTCCAGCACTAATCGCTTGTGGATCAGCCTTGAAGATCAATGTATCGCCGTCCTGCGTCATATGCAGTGGATACTCGTATTCATTCACATTCATCGTAATCTGGTTTGTTACCAGGTAACGGTATGCCGCGCCACTTGTGGAGCGTACGTTCATGCTTACTTCCGTAGTATGTGCGTCTGTGTAATTGGTCACGATGATCGTATCGGATGCCGTTTTGTAGATCCAACGTACATAGTTAAAGCCAATTTCGAACAGGGAAGGCATCGTCAGCAGACGATATTGTCCGTCCATTTCCACATAAATGCGTTGTCCCGCCGTTTTCGGCACGTTTAATGCATTGCGGGCATTACTGATCATTTTATTAAAATTGGTGTTACCAATAACGAGTTGTGAGTTAAAAATACCGTACATATACGATGTTGTCGTAATAACCTGTGCTCCAAGTTGCACGTTGCCACCACTCATCAGAATGTGACCGTGTGGACGCTCTACGAGCAATTCTTTTGCTTTCAGAACGATATGTTCATAGCTGCCTGTGAAGAAGGATAACAGTTCCTCACCGCTGTGCTCTTCCTGATGACGATCAGGGAACAGATCATGAATCTCATCTTGTGTCAGATCAACTGTAACCAGCGGTTCGCCCAAGAAAGAGGAGAGTTTTACCTGTTCCAACGTATCTCCGTTTTCCACAGTCAGAGCCTGTACTTCATCCCATGCTGCTGTAACTTCATCTCCGAATTCCAGTGCAGAGATTCCTTCCGCATGATTAGGCTTCGCTAGTCCATAAAAGACCACCTGTGCTTCTCCGTTCAGATTCAGCAGTTCAGATTGCAGCGCCGTGTAGGCAAATTCATACTGATACGTCTCATTTGCCAGCGTTGGGCGCTTCAAGCTCTCTGGTTGATTCGTTTCCTTGTACGACAGACCGAAGAATTGGAATCCATCTGTGGAGTAACCGACTGCTTTCGTCAGGGAACCTTGTTGCATATAAGGAAATGCACCACCCTGAGGCTGGTTTTGACGGGAACAAACGACATAACCTTTCGCTTCATCTTCAAACACCGTATGGTCAATGTATTGTGACAGATAAGCTTCATTGCTGCGTACCGCACCTGGATCAGCAAGACCTACATCCTGTCCGTACACCACGTCTACGTTATGTTGTTGTCCTGTGAGCTTCACATCCCAGAACCATACACCTTGCGGTGTAGCCGTAAATACGACCTGATAGCCGATGCCTTGTTCGCTACCTTCCAGCTGGACTGTGCCCTCCCAGATCAACTGGTTGCTGGACTGTGCTTTGCTTGTAATCACCTTGCTGTTCGAACGTACACCGAGCAACGGGAACGAGCTGATATTCTCCCCCTCATGTACACGCAGGTACAGGTTGTTCAGAGATCCATCAATCTGGTTGCTGAGCAACTGGTTCAGCATGGTTGTACCGGATGTAGCCTGGTATAGGTCGCCACTGTTCAAAAAGGTAAAAGATAACTCTCCGGCACTTAAGCGGATCGGTTCATTAATCATCGTTGTCATAAGGTTCACTCCTTGAATTAGTTAAAATCGAAACGTTTCGATAATTTTGAAAAAGAATAGGGGCCTCTTCAAACCGGCTTTTTACAGCCCGTCCGGACGATAACCCCATCATTAAACTTTTACTTCCAGCATGCAGGCAGTTCTTTGTTGTTCAGACTCGGTCTAAACCGAACGTACAGAGCTGCGCTCGATCATATTAATCGTTAACGTATATGAAGGGTCAACCGCTTCGCCATTGAGCATCTGGAATAACAGATGTCCGGCGAGCGACCCAGCTTCATGCTTCGGCTGGCGTATCGTTGTCAGCGGTGGATGCACATATTCGGACAACTGAATATCGTCGAAACCGATCACGGAAATATCATTCGGCACCGATATACCACGCTCTTCCAATGCTTTCAGGCCGCCAATCGCCATCTCATCGTTACCGTAAAATACCGCTGAGGGAAGCTCGCCCTGCATGATCATCATTTTGGTTGCACTGTATCCGCCCTCACGCACAAAGTTACCGTTCAGACGCCATTTGGACTTTTCTTCAAGTCCCGCTTCCCGCATCGCTCGCAGATACCCTTGGTAACGGAGCGCGTTGTCATACGAGTTGGATGGGCCACTGATATAAGCAATCTTCTGATGTCCCGCCTGAATCAGGTGGCGGGTTGCAAGGTAACCGCCCTGCTCTCCATCCACCAGCACGTTGACCAGATGGTCCCTCGACAGCTGACGATCCATCACAATGATGGGAAAACGATGACCGGCAGATTCTACCAGAATATCATCATGAATGTTATGCGCCAGGATGATGGCTCCATCTACTCTTTTTTCACGCAAAAATCGCACTGCCGTTGAATCCCGTCCACCCATGGAGCTGCAAGCAATTAGGTCATACCCGTTCACGAGGGCTACATCCTGTACACTACGGATCAACTCCGAGTAATAAGGGCCCGACAGATCGGTCAGAATCAAAGCGATCGTGTTCGTCCGGCTCCGTTTCAGGTCCATGGCAAAGCCGTTCTTGCGGTAATTCAGTTCTCGTGCTGCCTCAAGCACTTTAGCCTTGGTCTTGGCACTAACCTTGCTATCCCCGCTCAGCGCATAGGAAGCAGTCGAGAGTGCTACACCTGCCAGCTTTGCCACATCCTTAATCGTTGCCATTCCACGTTCGCTCCTTCTAAACTAAAACAAATTCAAGGTTATCTACATTCTATACGATACATGGTTAGAACAACCACTAAATCCTTCATTATCGTTCATTAATCTTTGTACATATCATAGCTATGGATGTCAATCGAAACGTTTCGAGGTATTCTCAAAAAAAATCCTTGTTTCGATCCTTCCGGTACCACTGTTGAAGTACCTCATTCCAATCCGTACCATTAATGATGGTTATGACGCGTCTTTCAATCTGACGCCCCCTGAACAGTTTGTGCCTAACACAATGAAACTGGCAGTAAACGTCAGATTGAAACGTTTCGACATTTTCATTATAGTCGGTGTTGATAGCGATTTCAACCACTTTATCTATTTTTCATAGAAAAAGTTGATTTGTTCAATCTGTCCATCCACGTCACTTCGTTTATAGTATATACTGCATAATAGTCGAGATCCGAGAATTACGCCAGTACACCAGGGGCATGAGAGGAATAATGCCTTTGCTGACTTATGTAAGGAGACAGTTATCTAATGAATATTTCCAAGCCCATTTACCATAAAAAATCGCTGTCCCGTCCCATTTCCTTGCAGAAGATTCAGTCCGTACCTGTTGCCCTTTTCAAGCTGTGCCATCTGGTGCAGCTTCACGACCGCGAGGCATTCTCCCGCATAGATGAGATGTGGAGCACACTTCACGTACTATACGTCATTACTGCTGGCCAGGCCAGGCTGATTAGTGAAGAGGGTAAACTGACATTAAATGCAGGCTGTGCAGTCGTTCGGCAAGCTGGAAGCCTGCTTCAGCACGAGAACAAGCGCGGCACTCTGTCGCCAATACAGGGCATTGCTATTGCTTTTGATTTCACTGAAAATGAACAGCTATTCTGGCCGTTCGGGGTACCAGCTCCCATTGCGAGTCGTACTCTCACTGATAGGGCACTAGAGCTGGTTCAAGCAAGTTCGAAGGGCCATGATTCCAGCCCATTCAAGCCACATATGCTTTTCTATGAGTTACTGGATATTTTGCGGGATCATGTGGCTCACTCTGCTCATGAAGATCACTCCTGGCTCGATGCCGTGCTCAGACATATCCATCAGATGTATACCCATCCGTTAAGCCGCGAACAATTGGCACGGGATGCAAATGTGAGCCCTGAGCATTTTTCACGGGAGTTCAAGAAACATACTGGTCTTACATTTGTTGAATATGTGACTCGTCTCAGAATCAGGATGGCTCAAGAACATCTGTTGTTCGCGAACCCTACACTACAGGAGATTGCACAACTGACAGGCTACAGGGACACTTTCTATCTGAGCCGCAAATTCAAACAGATGGTTGGATCGGCACCAACACACTACCGGAAAATGCCCAAAAAGATTGTATCTTTGACTTACAATTATACAGCCTCACTTCTGGCATTGGGCCACACTCCCCACATGGGTGCCGTCGCCAGCTGGATGGAAGAAAAACGTGGTGAACATGGTCATGATGGTCATGAGCAATTTGAGCAACATTCCGAATACGAGCTGGTTAAACATACGGATCTGATTGCAAACGCTCAGCCCGATGTCATTGTCGGATATGCACCGCATCCCGCTTCCGATGAACTACGTCTGATCGCACCGACCATTCTGATGCCCTTTGAGGAACTCGATTGGCAGGAGCAGCTTCTTCATTTGGGCAGAATTACTGGGCTTGAGTCCAATGCACAGGAGTTGTTAGATCGATATCATCAACTTGAGCAAGAGGCCAATCATACGTTGGACCAACAGATGGAAGGAACACGTGGTTCCGCCGTTTGCATGTTTATGATTGGAGAAGACGGCGCTTATATCTATGGTCATGGCTGGGGCAGAGCTTCTCATGTGCTGTATCAATCGCTGGGCTTCACTCCACCCTCACGTATGGAGCAGGATGGACAGTTACTTACAGGGTACGTCCATGTTCCGTTGTCCGAGATTCACTTGTATGCCGCAGATCACATGTTTGTCGCCTTCCCTGAGGAACCTGCCGAACGAGAAATGCTGGATAACCTGCTGAATCAGGAATCCTGGGGGACCCTCTCCGCCGTTCGTGAAGGACGTGTATACGAGATTGATGCCGACATGTTCTATGGATTCGATCCCTTGTCCGTTATGGAGCAATTGCAGCATATCATGCATCACCTGACATCATAATTGTCCATGCAGTAGTGATCATAGTTGTCCATGTACAAATATTACATCTTCCTCTATGTTATTAATGAGAATAATAATCATTATTGATTATACACAGGGGGAACAAAAATATGTTTGCTGCAAAAAAACGCTTTTCCGGCTTGCTTCTTATGCTCGCCATCATTATGATTCTGGCTGCATGTAGCAGCGGAACAGGCTCAACCGCCACTGAACAGACATCGGCAGCGGGAACCGAAACGACAACAGCCTCTTCAGAGACGAACACAGACACGTCGTCCGGTTCAGACAATTCAAATGCTACACGGACCTACAAGTCATTAAGCGGAGATGTTGAAATTCCGGCTGAACCGAAACGAATCGTTACCGATATGTACGTAAGTGATCTGCTTGCACTGGGTGTGAAACCTGTTGGTGCTGTTCAATATTATTTGGAAAACCCGTTCTATGCGGATCAGGTGGCGGGCATAGAGAGTATCGGTGATCGGGCGGCAGTATCCATGGAGAAGGTTGTTGCCTTGAACCCGGATCTGATCATTACCTACTCTGATCAAGCCGAAGAGATTGAAAGTTATCAAAAAATCGCACCTACCGTGGTCATTCCGTATGGTACATTCACCAATGTGCATGACGAAATCCGGGGATTCGGAGAGCTGATGAACAAATCCGAAGCAGCCGAAGCTTGGCTGAAAACGTACGATGAACGGATTGAAGCCGCTCGCGCTAAAGTGAAAACAGTCATTAAACCGGAGGAAACCTTCTCCATCCTTGAAGTATCCGACAAAAGTTATTATGGATATGGAGACAATTTTGGTCGAGGAGGACAAGCGGTTTACAGTGCTTTGCAACTTGCCCCACTCGAAATCACCAAAAAAGAACTGATGGGTGATACCCAATGGAAAGAAATTTCGCGTGAAGTTGTTGGTGATTATGCAGGGGATCATATCTTCTTAACCGTTGGAGAGAACAATAAAAATTACCAAGGTGACTCCATCTGGCAATCCCTGCCGGCTGTAAAAAACAATCAGGTGTATGAGCTGCTGGAAGACCGTTACTGGTACTTCGACCCGATTGCGATTCAAGGTCAGGCTGAGGAATTCGCCGATATGATCGTAGAACGTGCCGAGCAAAACCGTAAATAACACAAGGATGAATACAGGTGTCCGGATAGGCTAGGGCGCGTCTAAAAACTCCGAAGGAAGCAGATTTTGCCGAATTTTCGTTCCAAGCCAGGAAGTTTTCCGCAGGCGTGCCGGGGCACGTCAAGGGAAAGTGACGCAGCAGGGGGCGAAAAGGCGGTAAAAGATGCACTTCAGCGAGTTTTGAGACACGCCCTAATCAGCCTGCTCGGGCATTTGTGTCATATCGAGGAGGACTTACATATGCTTCGCCGTTTTATGTCTTATTATCGCCCTTACAAAAGGCTCTTTATCTTGGACTTCTCCTGTGCCATCGCCGCCGCTCTGCTGGAGCTGGCCTTTCCACTCGCCGTTAACCGGGTGGTCGATCAACTGCTTCCGGCTGGCAATTGGTCCATGATCTTGGCTGCGTGTGTCGGATTGCTCGGCATCTACCTGCTCAGTTCCTTTTTCCATTATGCAGTGACCTATTGGGGCCACAAGCTTGGCATTAACATCGAATCCGATATGCGGCGTGAACTGTTCCAGCGAGTACAGAAGCAGTCCTTCCGTTTCTTCGATAACAATAAGACCGGACATCTGGTCTCCCGCATGACCAACGATCTGATGGATATTGGTGAGATCGCACATCACGGACCCGAGGACTTATTTATCGCCTTTATGACACTGGCCGGAGCTTTCGGGATTATGCTGGGGATCAACTGGCAGCTCGCTGTGATGACGTTTATCATCGTTCCGCTGATGATCTACCTGTCACTGTATTTCAGTCGCAAAATGTCCAAGGCGTTTAAGCGTATGTTTGCAGATATCGCCGATTATAATGCACGGGTAGAGAACAATGTGAGCGGCATCCGTGTGGTACAAGCTTTTGCCAATGAAAAGCATGAAGTAGGACGTTTCGTTGAGAACAACGAACGTTTCAGACTCACCAAATTGATCACCTACCGCATTATGGCCTGGAACTCTTCACTCAGTTTTATCCTGATGAAATTCGTATCGCTGTTTGTACTGGTATGTGGAACCTGGTTTGTCATTCAAGGCAGTATGACATACGGAGAATTCATCGCTTTTGTGATGTTATCCAATGTATTCCTCGGACCGATTGAAAAGATTAACTCCGTCATCGAGACGTATCCCAAAGGCATCGCCGGATTCAGACGTTACCTGGAGTTGCTTGAAGCTGTGCCGGATGTAGAAGATACACCTCAGGCGAAACCGATTCCGAATGTCAAATGCGATATTGCTTTCCATAACGTTACCTTTTCTTATGGAGAACACAAACCTACGCTGTCTCAGGTCAACCTTAATATTCAGGCAGGCCAGACGGTTGCTCTGGTTGGACCTTCGGGCGGGGGTAAAACGACGTTATGCAGTCTGATCCCACGTTTCTACGATGTGGATGCAGGACATATCTCCATCGATGGCATTCCGGTGAAGGACATGACACTGGAATCACTGCGCTCCCATATCGGGATTGTGCAGCAGGATATTTTCCTGTTTGATGGAACGATTCGCGAAAATATTGCATACGGCAAACTGAATGCTTCCGATGACGAAATCTGGCAAGCCATTCGCCGGGCCCAATTGGAAGATCTGGTACAATCCCAGCCAGATGGACTGGACACCATGATCGGTGAACGTGGCGTGAAGTTGTCCGGCGGACAGAAGCAACGTTTATCCATCGCAAGAATGATCCTGAAAAACCCGCCAATTCTCATTCTGGATGAAGCTACCTCCGCACTCGATACCGAGACGGAAGCTGCCATTCAACTGGCGTTGTCCGAGCTGGCCCAAGGACGTACGACATTGGTGATCGCCCATCGTCTGGCGACGATCAGACACGCCGATCGTATCGTAGTGGTGGAGAACGGCAGCGTAGCCGAACAAGGAAGTCATGAAGAACTACTCGCTCGTAAAGGCCCATACAGCCGACTGCATCAAGCCCAGTTTGGTTAAAGGTAGGCTTAAACGCTTTAAGTTCAATATATGAGTTGTACAAATAAGTCACTACAGCAGTAAAACAACCTTCCTTCTGTACAAGAGGGAAGGTTGTTCTGTCATCGAAGTGGCAAGTGTAAATGACATTTAGTTCAATTTATATCACTTACCACCCAAAATGGCATTCGCTCGCTCACGAAATTCCACCGCCGCCTGCTCAGGCGTAATTTTGCCAAACAACAGGAGATCATATAACTCACGCAATACCGCAGTGACCTCGGGCGCACCTACAGGATCAGGCGGGTCCATCTGAGTGCTGTTATCCGCAACCCAATCAATATAGTCAAACACCTGCGCCAGCTCCGGTTCAACCACCAGCTTCATCCGCTCTTTGACACTGGATGAGACGGGCACCCCCCGCTCCCCTTTGAGCAGCAGATTGGCATCCAAATCATTAACAAAAAAGCTGATGAACTTGGCCGCCTCCTCCTTATGTCTGGAATTGCCCGCCATGGAGAAAAACATGCCTGGCTTCAAAAACAATCCATCCTGGCTGTTTGGCCCAGGCATTGGGGAGATGGTTAAGGGTTTGCCATAACGCTGAGCGGTGCTGATAAATTGGTTGGAATACCCCCAGCTAAACAAAGCCTCTCCCAGATAAAACGGGTCGTTATCAGGCTGGCCAATGTCGGATGTCCAGATATCCGGTGCAAAAATAAGCTTTTTCTCCGCGAGCTGCTGCATCCTGCCAAAGTAATCAATAAACAATCCATCATCCTCATAACCCAACCTCTCGCCATCCTCGGCGTACAGCTTGGAACCGTACTGTCTCAAGTAATACGCGAAAAACTGTTCCGGCGTGAAATAGGTTCCCAGATAGATGCCTTTCCCCAGCAATTGCTCGCCCATCCTATCAAAGTCCGCCCATGTCCACGTCTCCGTTGGCAATTCAATATCATTGGCCTTTAACACTTCCGGATCATAGATGCTGAGCATGGCGTTAACCCCCAAACTGAGACCATAGGTTTTTCCATTCAGGCTACCACTCTCCAGCTGCTCCTTCTCAATATCTGTCGTGTCAATCAACCCGCTCTGCATGTACGGCGTCATGTCTTCCAACAGTTGCAGCGAACTGTACTGGGACAGATAGGAGATGTCCATCTGGATAATGTCGGGCAACGCATTGCCTGCTGCATGTGGGGCAAGTTTTCTCCAGTATTCGTTGAAACTGCTATATTCGTATTCAATGTTTACATGTGGATTCAACTTCTCATACAGGTCGATAACAGCTATCGTTGCATTGTTGCGAAACTCCCCACCCCACCAAGCGATTCGCAGCGTTATCGGCTCTTCGTCCACAATCATGCCTGGCCTTTGATCCAACTGGTTCACGCAGCCAGGAAGAGTCAGCATAAGGCAGAGCATGCCTATCATTCGCATCCATCTTCCCATAACTTCTCCTCCTTACCTGGTGATGGGGGTGGCAGCAGCACCGTTACTCTCGTTCCAAGCCCCGGATTGCTCTCCAGCAGAACATCATATTCTTCGCCAAAAGCCAGACGTAGCCGCTCCCTGATATTCAGTAGACCAATACCTGTGCCTCTGGTTTTCACTTCACCGCGCAGCACCTGTTCCACATATTCGGGTTCCATGCCGGGACCGTGATCCTCCACGATAAGGGCCAGTTTGCCACCTGATATCTCGGCATACACTCGAATCAGACATGATCCAACCTGTGGTTCCAAACCGTATTGAATGGCATTCTCCAGTAGCGGCTGTAGGGTCAACTTGGGAATGGCACAACCCAGATAAGAAGCAGGCACATCCATACGGAAATCCAGCCGTTGCCGGAAACGGTAGGTCTGAATGGTGATGTAATGATTGACAATCTCCAGTTCTTCGGCAATGGTAATGATATTTTGCTTAAAACTGATGGAGGAACGCAGCAAATATCCGAGTGATAACACCATACTGGAGATTTGCTCCTGTCTGTTCTTTTTGGCGAGCCAATGGATCGAATCCAGCGCATTATACAAAAAGTGAGGATTGATCTGCGCCTGTAATGCCTTGAACTCTGTTTCCTTAATGACCAGTTGGCTTGCATAATTTTCTTTGATCAATGTATTAATATGTGTAATCATCAGTCGATACGTACGCTGTAGTAACCCCAATTCATCCATGTGCTGGTGGGTTGGAATGGACAGATTGGCGTCTATGTTCTCCAGATCCCCATACTGAACCTCCTTCATCTGACTGATGAGCTGCCTGATCGGCCTTGTCAGACTACGTGCGAACACCATACCAAGCGCGAGAACAACCAGAATGGCGATAAGATAAACGACAATCAAACTATTTTTCAACCATATAATACGTTCAAAAATTGCATCATAAGAGGCCATATTATAATACACCCAGCCGGTGTATGCGGATTTCTTCTGGGAAAGAAATATCTCCCTCCCATCCAGATTTTTGATCTCATATCCCCCACTGCCTGGAAGTGGATTCAGCCCCGTGGACACCGCTTCTGGAAGCTGGCGATAAGGATAGACCACCTCACTGCCTGCTTTTAAAATAATGTCACTGTCCTGGCTATCAATGCCCGCATACTCCTCAACGAGTCGCTCGATATTAATACGCAGAAACAGTATGCCTACCGGTTCCAGGGTCATCGGTTCGTAGGCTCTCACCTGACGGACCATAACCAGCATCGGGTCATCGTCATCAGGGTATAACCAGCGTACTGCACCATTGGCCTGCTCCGCAGCCGCAATCATCCGATCATATTTTTCCTGGGATACGGTTAGTGTCTCGCCATATTTATTGACTCTTCCTCTGGAATCAATCAGATGAACGGACTGCACATAACGTGCAGCCCCACTAATATGCTCCCATAGCCGATCCGTGATCTTCTTTCGTTCAATAAAGCTTGAATATGCACTATCGTCATCCAGCAACGACTTCAAAGCTCTTTGAATCTGAGTATCGGAAATCACGTTTAATGATAACGCTTCCAATTTCTGAAGTTCAACATCCACTGTAGACGAAGAAAGGTTCAGAAGTCGGGACGACTTATCAAACAGCTGTTTGTCATACACCGAGTACGTATAATACAAGGACCCAAACGCCAGGATGATGATAAACGCCATCATGAACATAATCATCAGAAACATTTTCATTTTGATGCTGAGTTTGCGGTAGGCTGTCATGACCAAAGCGCTCCTTTGAACCACGTGATACTACTAGGTATATCACATGCAGGAAGGTTTTCCCAAAGTTTTAGCGCTCGATTTCTCACGTATTATTTGGACTGATATCGGTCATAGGCCGCCTGATGAACCTCAATCGCCCGGTCAATGCCCATGCTCTTGATTGTTTCGGCCATCGTGTCAAATTCGGTGATCGGCTTCTGTCCGCTAATGATGGCAGTCATCGTTTCATTCAAATACGTATTCACCTGGCTCATGATGGACGTACTTGTGGTCACCTCATCTGTTGACAAACGAATTGGAGGAAGCGTTAAAGCTGAGCTTGCTTTCATCCATTCCGCATTCGCGGCACGTTGTCCGTCGTCAAATAGTAAGGCATCCAAATAACGACTATCCTGATTGATCGGACCGTCCATAATGGATAAGGTATAAGAAGCCAGTGCCTGATCATACGTCAGACCGTTCGGATTATTAATGATGGTATCTGTGAATTTGACACCTTCCCCATCACGAACATAGCTGTCATTTTCGATACCAAAGTTGAACAGATCACTACCCTCTTCGCTATAGTTGTAGTCCATCCACTGTACAATATATTTCAGTTTGTCTTCGTCCGCGGAAGCTGTAATGGCCTCACCATAAGTCAACACTTTAGCGTCCAGATTAAATGTCGCATACGAAGTTCCATCCGGAGATACAGGCCACGGTACACCAGTCACGTTAAAGTTCGGATCCGTATCTCTCATCAGATTAAAGTATTTCCCCATGCCGCTGAACACACCACCCTGATATGCGCCTGCCAGATTGCTGGTGACCTTGTAATCGAAAGCTTTACCGTCATTGGTCATGATCTCGGGATCAATCAGCCCTTCCTTGTACCACTTGGCCATGGTCTCCAAGAAATCACGGTAGCCCGGCTGAATCGGTCCAAACTCCACCTTGTCTCCATTCATTTGGAAGCCACCAATTACACCAAAGGCCGCGGCAAAATCATGGAGCTTAGTCAGGTTACCCGGTCCCCAGTTTCCGGTGAATGGCAGCTCATCTGGCTTGCCGTTGCCGTTGGGGTCCTGTTCCTTGAATGCCTTAAGCACCGTATACCACTCATCAATGTTGGTAGGTACTTTGAGATTTAATTTATCAAGCCAGTCCTGGCGCATAATTAAACCGGAAGTAGCATTCAGCTTCAATGCATCCAGCTTGAGCAGCGGGAACATATAGATCGTGCCATCGTCGAGTGCAATCTGTTTCTTCACATCCGGATCGGATTCAATAATCCGCTTTAAGTTCGGTGCATAACTGTCGATCAGTTCGTTCAATCGAATGATCCGACCATCCTTGATCATTTTTTCCGGTCCGCCAACGGCATCCGCCCAGTTATAATAAATGACATCCGGTAGTTCTTTCGTGGAGATCAACAGATTGAACTGGTCACGTTGTTGTCCAAGCGGAGGATGTGTGAACTTCACTTTGATTCCCGTCAATTTCTCCTTTTCCTTGTAAGACGCCATATCGCCAAAATTGTTCAAGGAAGCTGTCAATTTGGCATCATTGGCGCGCCAGTAGTCAATGGTAAATGGCTCACTTGTAATCGGTAGTGGAATCTCGGTTAATGCCTGCACCGCAGGTTCTGTTCCTTCTGCTGGCTCTGCGTTACCTGGTTCATTATCACCCGTACAGCCCGCCAGTAAAGACATGGTAAGTAGCGATGACAACAGGATGGACCCCATTCTTTTTTTCAAGTAATTCGCCTCCATAGGATACATTTTTTATTGTTTCACAGCACCGATTAGAGCGCCCTGAACAAAATAACGTTGGATGAACGGATATACCAGCATAATCGGCAGCGTGGAGATAATAATGGTCGCATATTTGATGTTCTCCCCAATGGCAAAGCCGGTATCAGCGCCAGCGCCCATGGCCTCCGTACTGCTGCTGATCAGAATATCACGCATAATAATCTGGATCGGATACAGTTCCTGACTGCGCAGGTAGAGCATCGGTCCGACATAATCATTCCAATGGTCAACCGCATAATACAGCATCATGACCGCCAGGATTGGCTTTGACAAAGGCAGTACAATTCGGAACAAAATCAGAAAGTCATTGGCGCCATCAAGCTTCGCCGATTCGATCAGACTGATCGGAATGCCTTCAAAGTTTGTTTTCATAATGAGGAAATAGAATGTGCTGATGGCACCCGGAATAATAAGCGCAAAACGGGTATCCACCATGCCCAGATTCTGAATCAACAGAAAAGTCGGAATCATGCCCCCGCCGAAGAACATCGTGAACGTAATCAACTTCATCAACGTTTTTCTGCCCATCAGATCACCTCGTGACAGCCCATAGGCGGCCAGCGAAGTCATGAGCAGATTGATGGCGGTACCCACCACAACATAGAACAAGGTGTTCATATATCCCGTATAGATGCGAGTATCTTGAAATACCGACTTGTACGCTCCCAGCTGAAAACCTTCAGGAATGAGCATCAGTGAACGGGAACGCAGCATCTGGTCCGGGTCGCTGATTGAGGAATTGAACACGTACAGCATCGGGTAAAAACATAAAACCATGATCACCAAGAGCAGCAGTGTATTAAATACATCAAAAAGTCGTTCCCCTATAGACTGTTTCATCGCTTCACCTTCCGATTACCATAGACTGGTTGAGTTAAGCTTTCTGCTGATCGCGTTCGCGATAATGAGCAGCGCGAAATTAATGACGCCGTTAAATAGTCCGATGGCGGTTGAATACGTATAGTTCCCCTCCAAAATACCGGATCGATAAACAAAGGTGGATATGACATCCGATGTCTCATAGGTCGGTGCCGTTTGCATCAGCAATATTTTCTGAAAATCCGCGTTCATGACCGCCCCCATACGCAGAATTAACATGATCACAATCGTTGGCATAATGCCCGGCAGTGTAATATGTAATAGCTGTCTCCAGCGGCCTGCACCATCAATTTTGGAAGCCTCATACAACTGTGGATCAATCCCACTAAGTGCTGCCAAAAAGATAATCGAGGCCCAGCCTGCTCCCTGCCATATGTTGGACAGGATGTACATCGGACGGAACATATCTTTTTCCGCCAAAAACATAATCGGCTGCAGATCGAAAAAGTCACGAATGACGTTAAATAACCCACCGTCCAGAGATGAGAACGTTTTCAACATTCCCACCACGACGACAACCGAAATAAAATGCGGCATATAACTGATGGTCTGTACTGCACCTCTGAACCACTTTTTCCGGACTTCATTCAGCAACAGTGCTAGTAGAATCGGAGCCGGGAAACCAAACACAATACTGTAAAAACTCAAAATCAGTGTGTTCTTAATCAGTCGCCAGAAATAATAACTTTCAAAAAACATGGTGAAGTTGTCAAATCCGACCCATTCGCCTGCCAAGATTCCTTTGATCGGGTTGTAGGATTCCTGAAATGCCATCAGTAGCCCGTACATTGGCCCATAGCTGAAAATCAGATAGTAGGCTACCACAGGAACGAGCATCAGATAGACGTATCTGTTGCGGACAAGTTCCTTTTTCACCGAACTCCATTTGCCAGCTGGCTTCAAACGCCCAGGTTCAATCCCCCGGCTTCGATTCAGCTCCATCCACTCAACCTCCACTCTCGATGTTTATTCACTAACATGACACTTCTAATGATAGAAGCGAGCGACTTTTCTTCCCATGCTCATTTCCGATAAATGGATGTTCAAAACCGAGTTCCGTCCGACAAAAAAAGACCCTGCTGCCGATGAATGGCGTACAGGGCCCGATCACAGATTAGATGTAGAGGTTGCTATCTATATAAATCGAGCTAAAGAATATTTACACTTGCCACTCCGATGACAGAACAACCCTCTGATCGCTGTTATCCCCAGATTTTTATGATTCCCTTTTCTAAAGGGAAAATCCGGGGATAGCATATGCTTACGATGTAGCTTTCTTTTAGAAAGCTTTTAGGCGAACGCTCCGCTTCTTCGTGTTATTTCTGTCTTCTCCGTTTTCGTGTAAATGTTTAGTTCAATGCTGTAGAAGCGACAGCAACGCTGGCCTAGGGTACTTTTTTATACTCGGAAGGGGAGAATCCCGTGTATTTCTTGAACATTTTGCTGAAATACGGCCAGTTGGCACCAAACCCTGTCTGCTCGGCAAGCGAGGATACAGTGCAGTTCCCGTCCTGCTCCAGAAGCTCCAACGCTTTACGGATGCGGTAGCTTAACACATAGTTCGTAAATTTCTCACCGGTTTCTTTTTTGAACATTTTGCCGATGTAGTCTGGATTCATGTATATTTCCCCGGCGATGGACTGGAGTGTCAGTGTCTCGTCCCTGTAGCGCTTCTCTACCAACTGTTTCACACTACCTACCATCTGCGATTGTCTGGAGCGATGTTGTTCATAGCGACGCAGGGTGATTTCCTTGGCGACAGCAAGCAGAAACTGTTGAAAAGAATGCAGAGTGCTGGATTCAATCATGCCCGGCAACTGGTCCATATAGCTTTTCATCTCGGCAGAGCCGCTGAGTCGAATCATCTCCATAAACATCTGAATAAGATAGGACTTTGTTTGGGATATATCGTATCGCAAGCTGGCAAGCATCTGAAACATCCGGTTCAGCTCTGATCCGACTTCCTGCCAGTGCCCCGCCTTGATTGCAGTAACCATCCGCTCCGGATCGTATTCGAATTCAGGAAGGGTGCGCTCCCCGGGAGAGTAGACATCCCGCTCCATAATGAGACTGCCCTCACCGAGGTAAAAGCGGTAATTGAGATAGACCAGCGTCTGCATGTACAAATGGCGTGCCTGCGATAGATCTCCTGGCTCGCTCAGCGCAATCGTGAGATCGTCATGATAATATCGGGTAAATGTGGCGCGAATCTCATCGATATTATGGAACAACTGCGTTTCAGACAACTTGTCCTCCATAATTAGTAGCATATGCCTTCCAACCGTGGCACTTAAGATGGGATTGTGAAAAATATCCTCGGCAATGTTCTTGACCGCGAACAAGTGCAAATACTCATGATCCCCCTCGATCTCTACCAGCAGCAACCGCACACGTTGATCCTGAAACTGTACATCGAATAATTCCTCGAAATACTTCCATTCCTTGACCCCGTATGTTCTGTTCGTGACCAGCTCTTTCAGAAAATATTCCTTGGCATGCGGCAGTACACGCTCCAGATTATATTGGATCGTCTGTACAAAACGCTCCTGATCGGTCAACTCCCGCTTCTCACTGACCAATTCACTGATAGCCTGTACGAGATGCTCTTCACTGCAGGGCTTAAGCAAGTAGTGCTTCACCCCATACTGCATGGCGGTCTTCGCATATTCGAACTCCGTAAAACCCGTGAGCATGATAAACGAGATATGCTGATACTTCTCTGCCACAGCTTCAACCAGCTGTAACCCATCCATTCCCGGCATACGGATGTCCGAGATGATGATATCCGGGCGTTGCCGCTCAATTGAAGCAAGCGCTTCCAATCCATCTTGAGCAATGCCTATCAGTTCTGTTCCTAATCGGGACCAGTTCACCACACTGGAAATCCCGTCCGAGATCATAAATTCATCATCAACCAGCAAAACCTTGTACATCGTATGCATCCTCCTGCCTTTAACCAGATCCATTCTATTATATGGGCATTATGCACAAATAGAGGAGAGAACGTTGAATGACATGGAATTGCACCCTAACAAGTCTGATTTCTAAACATTTGTATCACGTGTGATTTTATTGGCTACAGAATCATGGTTTGTGCTGGTCCTTTGATCAAACCAAACAACCTTCACCCTGCCACAGGGTGAAGGTTTGCCGCTGCTATGCAAATGCGGGCTATTAGGTGACCATACATGCCCGGATTGATTTATTTTTTTACTGCGTGAATGAAATGTATCGTTTCAAATGCCCTTAGATAATCGATTCGATTCTGGAAAAACTGTTCCTGAATCGCCTCCGGAGTCAGATGCTCATAGATAAGCAACCCCGCTTCATCAAGCAAAGCCTCCATCTCCGCATATGCGTACCCGGATTGCATCGGCTCACCACCCATTGCAGCCAATTTAACCATATTTTCAACCCGATTAAACATTCCTTTTTCCTCAAAAAGATGCTCATCTGCATAATCCAGAACTATAGAGCTTCCGGTTGGCAGGTTCGCAAACACATGACGAATCACGTTAAACAGATCATTTTTGGGCAAATAATACGAAACACCCAGGAGACTAGCCAACGTCTTCCGTTTCTTCAAACCTTCAAGAGTCAAGCTGTCATTCGAAAGCTCACGCGTAAAATCCATGGGTACAAAGTGGAGATTGTCCGGAATAGTTAGCTCGACCTGATTCAGCCGCTCCTTCTTGAATTGCTGTGTAGCCGGATAATCTACTTCAATGATATCCAGCGTGTCCTCCAATTCCGGATGCCTCATAGCAAACGTATCCATCCCGGCGCCAAGAATGACTACCTGCTTCAATCCCAACGCGACTTCATGCAAAAGTACATGCTCACAGTAAGCGGCCCGAGCCAGAGTTATCGGAGATAACTGTACCTGGGTAATCCATTTTAGAACCTTTTCCGGGTCGTCCTTGAGCTGGTGAGCCATATCCGGGTTGAAAAAATGAATGCCTCTAACCATGTTATTGCTGATATCTGAAAACTCTTGAGGAGTGATAAGCGCACTGGCTATAAAATCATTGAAAATAAGAGGTGTATCATATTGGCAATGATAGGCTCGGCCAAAAGCCGAAATCAAAGATGTAATACTGGATTCATTTTGCTTCATACCTATTCCTCCCGTACAAACAAAAATAAGATTCCCCCTGGCCAGGAGAACCTTAGTATATACGAAGAGATTTAATATGTAAATTATAGCACAAAAAGCTTTTTTTGTCAATACAAATCAACGGGATGATCTGACAGGTTAAAGTAGCATTCTTTTCTCCTCCACTAAAACCTGTCCTCTCCCTTCATCATACGATTCAGCCAACAAAGGCTAGGCGTCCATCCCATACTCCTTCACTTCACGATTACGGTTCAACACCGCATGCAGCACAAAACCAAGTACCGCAATAGCTGCTGTGCCTGTTGCCAGCCACGCTACCGGAATAAGTCCCTGTTTGTCATACATGACCCCCATCGCATAGGGCCCGATAACCCGGCCAACCGCGCCGATTCCACCCGATATCCCGATGTAAAAAGGTGCTGCCCTGCCGGCATGCTCGGAGATAAATGCAGGTGTTGCAGGGGAGATCAACATCTCCCCAAACGTGGCAAGTACCATTGCAAGCACCATGCCTGGATAGCTGTACATGGTAATCATGACAATGTAGGCCATGCCATAGAATACCGCACTCGCCGTCATCTGGGCAGTGGAGGTACGGGCCATGGTCCGTTTCACCCAGCTGGTAAAAGGTTGGCCCACAAAGATCAGCACCCCGTTCAGGGTCCAGAGCAGACCGTACATTCTTTTTTCCATACCCTCAGAAATGATATATGGGGACACACCTGTGTTCCAGATGGAATTGCCGAATAACAGGAACAGCACGCCCAAGCTCATAAACAGATATAATCGGGTATTGCCCAGCAGAGCCCAGACGCCCGGCCCATCGGAAACGGTTTTGCGTTTGGTCAGATGCACTTCCCCCTGATCCGGTTCGACTCGCGACAGATAATACCAGAAGAATATCGCAAATCCGGCTGAGGTCACTCCGTTCAGTACAAAGCTGAGGTGATAGGAAAAGTCAGCCAGGAAACCACTCAGCGCCGTACCAATCGCCACCCCGATATTGTTCGCCACATAGATAATATTGAATAATTCACCGCGTCGCTCCGCAAACCTGAAGCCAATAAAGGCCTGAATCGCTGGCAGCGACAATGAACTGAACAGACCAATCCAACCCATCGCACATATAAATACGACCCAGTACGCGCTAATCCACGGCAGCGCAAACAAACCTAACGCATTAAGCGCCAGTGAGCCAATGATCAGCTTCTTCACGCCCACCCGGTGATACAACGAACCTCCGAGCAACTGTCCGAAGATGCCACCCAGGGACTGAATGAGGATTACAAAACCCGCGTTGGCCATCGTTCGTCCAAGCTCATCAAACACATACATGGTGGTCAGCGGCCACATCAAGGCACTGCCTGTTGCGTTAACCAGACTTGCTAATAAAAATATTCTCACTTCTTTTGGATAGTTATCCAGCCATCTCATCATCGTTAATTCATTCTCCTTAGTACCTCTGCACAAACAAATAACCATAAAAAATAGACCTTTGCCCTGACGGCATAACCATAACCAGCCAGAGCGAAGGTTTTATGAAGTGTCACATGTATTGCTCTTTAGATCCTGCTCAAGTTTTATCCTTTGTTCATCTTACCTCAAAAAAATCATGCTGCAAGCACACTCATTGACGCTTCACTTCGACAGTGGCCGAGAAGAAGGTCGCCCCGTTACCCATGTCAGACAATCTGTTGGACGTGAGCGAATTGGCTCGCTGCTTCTTGCCATCACCATCCCACCATAAACCTTGGCTGATGACGGTTCCCGGCAGCATAGCTTCACTCACCTTGGCGGTAAGTTCGATGCGCCCACGATCATTCCATACGACCACTGCATCTCCATCCTCCACGTTTCTGCGGGCAGCGTCCTCGGGGTGCATTTGCAATAGAGGCATCTTTTCCAAACGTTGATGTTTGGCTGAATTACCAAAGGTGGAGTTCAGGAAATTATGGTTTGGCGGCGATAGGAACATCAATGGATACGTATCGGCAGGTCCAGCCGGATTCTCCCCATCATATCCTTCAACCAGAGCGCTATAGGTAGGGAGCGGCGGAAGACCTCGCTGTTCCATCGTCTCCGAATATAATTCAATTTTGCCTGAAGGTGTGGGTAGCTGATCCAGAAACGCAGCATGTGGCGACATATCCAGTTTCACGAATCGGTGTTCCTTCAGTCCCTCCAACGTGACTCCATTCATGTAGGGGTTGCCTGTGCCCTGAAGTGCGTCCACAATCATCTGTTCCGGTGTTTCTCCGAAGATTGCAGGATCGTACCCCATAGCCTGCCCAAGCAGTGAGAACAGTTCCACATTGCTCTTGCTCTCCCCAATCGGTGCAATCACCGGCTCTTGCAGATGAACGTACTGATGCCAATAAGAGGTGTACAGGTCCGTCGCTTCAAATGAAGATGTGGCTGGCAAGACGATATCTGCATATTTGGCCGTATCCGTCATGAACAGATCATGTACAACCGTGAACAGATCCTCCCGTGCAAAACCTCGCTCCACCCGCTCGGTATCCGGTGCCACCACCAGTGGATTGCTGCAGTAAACCATCATAGCCCGGATTGGCTGCTCTGCTTCCAGCAACGCTTCACCAATCCGGTTCATGTTCACCACTCGCGGCTCCGAATTCTGCCGCAGTTCCGGACGTTCGAGCGCGTCGCTATTCGTGCTCGCGTAGCTGTTGGTGCGAACAGCACCGCCACCTTGCTTCAGCCATTGCCCTGTGATGGCAGGCAGACATGCAACGCTACGCACGTTCATTCCCCCATTATCATGGTGCTGGAGGCCATTGCCGATGTGAATATGGGCTGCCTGTGCGTTGCCGTATAGTTCGGCCAGCTTCACAATGGTTTCCTCCGGCACGCCCGTAACGCGTGCAACACGTTCAGGGGTGTAACTGCGGACATGATCACGTAGTGCCTCATGACCTATCGTATACTTTTGCATAAACGCTTCATCCGTTAGTCCCCGTTCGAACAGCACATGCATCAAACCCAGCGCCAGTGCGCTATCCGTGCCCGGATACAAAGGAATAAACCAGTCGCCCCACTGTGCGGTACGATTGCGATGAACGTCGATTACGACGATCTTGGCGCCTTTCTTACGGGCTTTCTCCGCTAAAACGACCTGATGCATATTCGTACTGACGATATTACCGCCCCATACCAGGATGAGATCCGCATGCTCCGTATCTTCCGGCACCGTACCCCGGTTGGCGCCCATCGTATATTTCCAGCCGGTATTTCCAGCGGAGTTACAGATCGTCTGCTCCAGTACACTCGCACCAAGCGCATTGAAGAAACGCCGATCCATGCCGTCTACGCCGAGAATACCCATGTTACCGTAAAAGCTGTAGGGCAGGATGCTCTCCGGGCCGTAGGTTTCGGACAATGCAGTGAATTTGGTCGTAATCTCGCGAATCGCTTCATCCCAACTGATTCGTTCGAACTTGCCCTCACCTTTGGCTCCTACACGTTTCATCGGATATTGTAGACGCTCGGGGTGATACACCCGCTCAGTCATATTCCTAACTTTATTACAGATGGCACCCTTGGTTATCGGATGATCCGGATTGCCTGCCACCTTCACAATTTTACCGTTCTCTTTATGTAATAACAGACCACAAGTGTCCGGACAGTCGAGCGGGCACACCGCCGCAAATATACCATTCTCCTGATCGATCATCGTAAGGCTCCCCTCTTTAAAAGCTATCCCTATATCATATCTTCTTCGAGGTTAGCGCGTAAAGAGAACAGTATGTTTTTGCTTCATATTCGCCGCTATAGCGGCTTTAAATTATTTTCAAAAAAATGTTTTTGAGTTTGATTCAACTTCAGAATTCAGGGGTAAATTAAAAATAAGGCATTAGGCTAGTGTTTCCCCACTTCCTCCTCATGCCATATCATGGACCACTCCCGAAATTCGCCATGAACAGGTTTCGTTCCCCCGAACCTTGTCATGGCGAATTTATTTTGGTTAAAATCCACAAGGATCTCTTACCAAAAAACGATCCCTACCTGCTCCATCACAGCATATTCGCCATGAACCGAGCAAGACCAGAATCGTCTTTACTTCTACATGAATGTTCCATTTCGCGTGTATACATACGTGTATATATGCCCCGCTACGCCTGCTTGCTCCACATCGCTCTGACTTCCGTCTCCACAGCTTCGATCGACGTTGCTACCTCCGGTTTCACTTTCGGCTCAGCTTGGCGCAGGTACACCACCCAATAGGCTGCAGCTACAAACAGAGCACCTCCAGTCAGATTCCCGAGCCATACCGGAATGAAATTCATCACATATTGGCCCCACGAATAATGTCCTTCGAAGATTGCCGCCGGGATGAGAAACATATTGGCCACAACGTGCTGGAATCCAATCGCCACAAATGCCATCGTTGGAAACCAAATGCCCAGTACCTTGCCACTCATCGTATCGGATGCATAAGATAACCACACGGCCAACGCCACGAGCCAGTTACAGCCGATGCCAGAGATGAAAGCTTGCAGGAAGCCGTCATGCAGCTTATGCCCAGCCATATCCACCACTTTCGCCAGATATACACCCTCTCCGGTCAGACCAAGCACATGTCCAAACGCGTATGCGACAAACAAAGCTCCAACAAAGTTACCCATCGTTACTAAGGTTAGATTTTTCAACATATTACCTACGGATAACTTTCGAGCAATCGTCGCGAGTGGAACTGCCATCATATTTCCCGTTAGCAACTCGCCACCACCGATGAGTACCAAGATTAGTCCCACCGGGAACACTGCTGCACCAATCAGATTAACCAGACTTCCCCACTCAGCAGGAGCAGATGCAATTACCCGAATATCCAGTAGAAAACCCAGCGCAATAAAAGCCCCTGCCAGAAAACTAAGCACCAGTACAGAAGACACCGGATATTGAGCCTTCTTCATACCTGTTTGCGCCGTATATTGTGCAACCTCAAGAGGTGTTTTTGCTGCCATATCATTCATCCTCTCCTTCATTGTTCATCGTTTGGGAAAACGACCTGAATTTCATTGTTTATGTGTTGAATGCCATATCTCAATTGTATATTGGTACAACGTGAAACTTTGTGTAAATTATCACAATGTTATTCAAAAATATGCTTTAAGAGCGTCTTTAAATAGTTAAGTCAGCAAAAGTATAGTAAAGCCTTTTATAGCTAAAAAACCAAAAAAAAGACTGACGATATACTCGCCAGTCTTCTTTTTCCTTTATAATCGTCCGCCTTGTTTCGTAATCCTGGCAGTTAGTGTACACCTCATATTTACGGACAAGCATGACTTATCTTTGTATGGCGTTTATCATGCTCGCTGTTCAACCATCTATTCTGCTTGCTTACACCATTGCTGGTTCTTTTACTTCTACCGGTGGCAGTGCTTGCAGACCAGCCGTGTTCAGGAAGTTCCATGGTTTGTTGTAATGTGGCTGGAAGAAAAAGTCGATGAAGGCCAGCTCATCTACGGTCATGTTGTTTTGGATGCAGACCGAGATCGTATTAATCGATTGGGTCAGATCAACCTGAGACATCACCTGTGCTCCAACGATCCGACGAGTAGCCTGCTCATATACCACTTTAAGCAACAGTTTCTCAGCGGTTGGCATGAACTCCGGACGGTAGCTGTCTTCCAGTAAGACAGCTTCCACAATCAAACCTTCGTCAGCAGCAGACATTTCCGTCATTCCTGTACCTGCGATATTTTGCTCATAAATTTTGATACCGGATGTTCCTTGTGTACCCATGTATGGTGTCGTAGGACGAACCAGGTTGCGGGCTACAAGTGTACCCATCCGTACGGCGTTGGTTGCCAGCGGAATGTAAGATGCTTTGCCTGTTGGGTTGTAATGAATAGCACAGCTGTCACCCGCAGCGAAGATGTCTTTTTGACTGGTTTGCATATATTTATCCACGATGATTGCGCCGTTTGGCAGCATATCCACTTGGCCTTTGAGCAGCTCTGTATTTGGACGGAAACCAATGCACAGAATAACCAGATCGGTTTCAAACTCTCCTTTGGACGTGATCACTTTAGTCACTTTGCCATTTTCACCAGTAAACTTCTGTACCGTTTGACCAAGAGCCAGCTTGATGCCGCGTCCAGTCAACGTATCTTCGATCGCATCCGTGAACTCAGGGTCCAGGTATTTGTTCAAAATCCGGTCCACACTGTCGATCAGGGTAACTTCTTTACCGTTCATTTGAAAAGCTTCCACCAGTTCAACGCCGATATATCCCGCACCTACAACGGTAACACGTTTGGCATCTTTGGCTTTTTCAATAATGGTGTTGGAATGATTGTAGTTTTTGCAAAGTAAAATGTTATCCATCTCGATGCCTTCAAGCTGCGGAACGACAGGCCATGAACCCGTTGTCACGATCAGTTTATCAAACGTATCTTCAAATTCTTCCCCGGTTTGCAGGTTTTTAGCCCGAAGGGTATGACCCTTGGCATCAACTGCTGTAACTTCATGAAGCATCTTTGTCTCAACACCAAGCTCTGCCAGTTGATTAGGCGAAGAATAGAACAAACCGTCAGGGTCTTTCACAACCCCACCTACGTAGAGCGCAATGCCACAAGATAGGAAGGAGATATTGTCATTGCGCTCATACACGGTGATGGTAGCATCCGGGTACAATTTGGCGGTATTTACGATGGCTGCGGTCCCTGCGTGTGTACATCCGATAACTGCGATTTTCATTAAAAGTTCCTCCTCGAAATATATAAATGAGTTTGAATATAACGTTATTTCGGTTGTGAAATATTTCACTTCTTATTCGAAACTGTGTATGTGATTTATTTCACTTTATACACTCATTATAATGTGATCTTTTTCACATTGCAATAGGTTGTGCAAATAAATTTTGTCGAAAGAGGTTATTTCCCTGTATTTAAGCCTTTCTTCCCTTCATTGTATTGATTTCATTGTCCCCGGATATGGGTCGGTTTATGCTATGTAATGGCTTCCGTGATCCCTGTATGAACTCAGTATGGACGTATAAAGTTAGAGTTCTCTCCCACATTCATCTTTTACTTGTACAACATAAATGCATTCCATTTCCGCTACAGTGTTAATTTTTAAATTGGTAAACGCTCACAAATTGCTCCTGAAGCCAACCCCTACCTGTGAAGAGAATGTAGCCACTCTATATAAAATAATCAAAGAAGCCTATCCTTGCACATGCAAGGACAGGCTTCTCAAACGTTCATGTATTAACCGAGCAATTTCTCGATATCTGCAATCATTGTCTCCGGAGATTCTTTTGGTTCAACACGACCTACCACTTCACCTTCACGGTTAACAAGGAACTTGGTGAAGTTCCATTGGATGTCGCTTGTTTCACCTACGCCAGGTTGTTGCTCCTTCAGGTATTGGAACAGGGGATGAGTGTCCTCACCATTCACATCTACCTTGGCAAACACCGGGAAATTCACACCATAGTTAATCTGGCAAAATGATTCCGCTTCCTCACTTGTACCTGGCTCCTGCCCTCCAAACTGGTTACAAGGGAAACCCAGTACAACCAAGCCTTGATCGCGATAACGATCATAGAGCTTCTGCAATTCACCGTATTGCGGGGTCAGCCCACACTTGCTGGCTGTATTAGCAATGACCAATACCTTACCTTGATACAGATCCAGTGAGACTTCTTGGTTCGCGGTGGTTACCGCCTGATATGAATATACGGACATGACTGATTCCTCCCATGACATATGTTGGTTTGGGCTGTTGCGAGCACGTTGGTATAACCAATGAACCCACAGCCTGTCCTATTATTATAGACCTGATCCGATGCGATTACCAAATCCCGGGTCTGCCCATATCCCATTGCTCCCATGAGTTGCAAATTCCCCTGAATGCAAAAGAGCCGTGTGCGATAGCGCACAGCGGCTTCATTCTATAATGTAAGGACCACATATGGCCCATTTCGTTAACTTCCTGTCGCTTGAACACGTGGTTCTGTCCGTCCTCCAGCATGAACCATCGCACTGTTCATGACCATTTGTTCCGGCGGCTTCGCTTGTTGGCGTTCACCTGCAAGCGCGTAAGGCAAGCAGAGTGGTACACCCGAACGCGGATCAATCACGATATCTGCTTCAATGTTGAATACTTCACGAAGCACATCCGAGTTCATAACTTCCACAGGTGAACCATGAGCAATGGCTTTACCTTTTTTGATACCAATCATGTGATGTGCATAACGGGAAGCATGATTCAAGTCATGTACAACCATAACAATGGTACGGTTAGCTGTGGCATTCAGCTGCTCCAGCAGTTGCAGTACTTCAAGCTGGTGAGCCATATCCAGGAACGTTGTAGGCTCGTCCAGGAAAAGGATATCTGTCTCTTGAGCAAGGGCCATGGCAATCCAGGCACGTTGACGCTGTCCACCGGACAGTTGATCAATCGGACGATCGTGGAATTCTGTCATGCCTGTCACTTCGATAGCCCATTCAATCATGCGTTTGTCTTCCGCACGCATGGAGCCAAATCCTTTTTGATAAGGAAAGCGACCATACGATACCAGTTCAGTAACGGTAAGACCTTCAGGGGCTGTTGGATTCTGTGGCAAAATCGCAAGTTGCTTGGCAACTTCACGCGTGGACTGTTTATGAATGGACTTCCCGTCGAGCAATACATTACCTGCTTTTGGAGCCATAATACGTGCCATCGTTTTCAGGATGGTTGACTTCCCTGAACCATTGGCTCCAACAAGTGCTGTGATCTTTCCTTGGGGAATCTGAATATTCAGATCCTCTACAATTAGTCTTTCCTCATAAGCGATATCCAGCTTGGTCGTCTCCAGACGAAACATGCGATCATCCCTCTCTCATTTATCCCGGTTATGTAATCCGGCTATGACAACAAAAACGAAATTGTAATTCTGTGATTTCCGACGCAAATATCTTCTACACTAAAGATACTGATAATCATTATCATTTGTCAACATAAAAAACCAAATTTTCTTCTCTTTTCGTGCTTTATTTGGTCTTTCTGTAGCAGAAATCCCCCTCTTTTCTCAAGTAAACATGAGACCTTTTCTCATTCATTCCGCGCACTTTATCACTTCTGACTGTTTTTCAAACTCTTGAATCGCAAATTTTGTGTCTGAATTGTGAATGTGTGAGTTTTTTTCATGCGTTTGCTATATCCGCCATATCAAATAAAAAAAGATGACCTTGAAATTCAAGTTCAAGGTCATCTCACATACGCTCGATTAATAAGGTATGAAGTCAGCTTTTTCATTATTGGATCAAAAGACACTTAATGAATCTATGCAACATGTTCATATAAAATAACTTACAGCTTCGGCTGTGGCATCAATTGGATTACAGTCATCCCACCCTGAGTGCTCTGCACACTGGCAATACTCTCGGCATCAATATCTGCTGGAAGATCGATCTGCAATCCATACGGATAGAGACGATCTACCTCTCCAATAGACATCTGTGCAGGAGTGGTCGCATCCTCTTCATTGGATACAGATGTGTCAGGCGATGTGGAACCAGTAGCTTGATCGGCATCCGTACCTTGATCCGTGTCTCCACTCGCAGCATTAGACGATTCATTCGTACCTGTATCCGTTGTTGTATCGGTAGCAGGATCTGAAGTGGAATCACCCGATGTTGAAGAATCGGCCTGTTGATCGCCATCCTCCGTCTGCTCTACGTTCCCCGCGTTTCCCGATGATGAGCCATCCGTGCTTCCTTCGGAAGTACTTCCTGAACTACTATCGGAAGGAACTTGGTTATCTGGCTCCTCATTCCGATTAAAGCTCTCCCACTTGCCTGTGGTATCCAACTCCTGAGTACTGCCATCTTTCATCGTCAATTGAAGTTTGCCTTGCTCAAACTCAGTGCTTCCCGTATCGTTCCTGAAACGGATCACCAGTTGAGCAGGTGATTGCGTACCCTCCTGTTCACTCGCAGGAATCATATAAGCAATCTGCTCCGCGAGCTGTACCTCAGGTTCAGCCGGAATGGCAGGATCCTGGGTGGATGGAGGGGATGCCGCCGGCGGCTCTACAGAATTTTTCATCCATGCATATGTACCGCCAGCAATACCCAGAACCAGGATCAATAGGAGTAATCCGAACAGATTTTTCCTTTTACCCGTTAGCATCCGCACCAGTGGAGAGGACAATTCCGTCTTCGCACGGTCATAGACCGGCTTCATTGTCTTGCTGGCTCTCACGTAATACGGTTTGAAAGCTGACTTCGACTTGAATGCTTCACGGTCATGGGCTTTGAAATACGCCACGATGGCATCCGCATATCCTTTATGCGCATTGGAACCCCGGACAAACATTCGATGATCTCCTGACCATTCGAAGAATGGATACAGCCCTTCAGCACGACTTGCATTGGTGCGGATGAATTCAATCAGGCCAGGATAATCCAACCGATTGCTGCCGCTTCCTCCCCGATAAAAAGCCATCGGCAAAGCTTCATATGCCGCGATCCCCGGATGAGCCTGCAGCTCTCCGGCAAGCCAGCGACGCGTCCAGCGTTGAAGTTCATTGCGTTCTGCCAGGGAAAGTGCCTCCAATGCCTCTTCTTCATTCCCCTCGCCACTAAGCCACGCTCTTGCAGCCAGCATCATGTTCGTTCGAGCGGATACATCAGAGCCCTGTCGTGCCGCCCAATCCCGAACCTCATTGCCATGCTGCAAAATATCAATGCTTAATAGCTGTTCACGGTTAACCCGATCCAGATCCAGATCCTGAATCATAAACAGGTTAATGACATAAGCAAGCTTGTCTGCAAGGCGGGTTAACTCCTCCTGATATGCCGAATCTTGACTGGCAGTCGGAGATCCCCCTTTGCGATTAGGGCGGGCTGTAGCTTCAGATTGACCAATTCGTGCCGTAATGCCTATATCATAGGTGACATCAGCGGATACCCGATCCAGTATGCTAACACGCTGGAGGGCTTCATTCGCAGACTGTACCGGATTAGGCGAACATAACCGTTCACGCAGCTCATTGGCTGTCCGCTCCTGCAAGAAGCTGTAGTGGATCGCAGATGGATGGGACGTAACCCATCTTCGGATCACTTCCACAACGTTCGCTGCCGATTCCGTGCGTTTCAGCTGATTGTCCAGATAAGGCTCGAACAACAGCTTGGTGAGCGATTCATTGGCCAGCACTTTATCAAAGAAAGCTCGATTCAGCTGCGGATCCCGATCCAGCACAGCATACAATTCCTGTACAGCACGCATACGCTTCTGGGCGCGAGCATTATTCACACCATAGATGAAATAGTCCACAATCCGGGATTGTACCACGGGTGCGGCAACACTGAAATATTCTCCAATGCGAGCTGCGACATCTTCTTCGGGTACGTTCTCACGCTTCACGCTGTCCAGTTCCCTGCTGAGCAAGGTCAGGAACAGCTCGTTCAGACGGGAACGTTGCTGCGATCCACCATCCGGCTTCAGATAGGTCAGCAAGCCACTCAGGACATGACTTTTGCTATCTAGATAGAGGTCTTCCATGCCTTGTTCAAGACCATAGAATACCGCAAGTTCGCCATAGGCTTCAATGGAAAGTTCCCGTCCAAGCTCCATGCCGGACAGCATCTCATCCGCAAACGTATAGAACGCATCCGCAGCACGAGGTTCCTGCAATAAAGCCCAGGCGAATTCCGCGTAAGGTAACTTCGCCACAGATGCATCCGCATGTGTCACTCTGCCAGATACCAGATCAAAGGTGAAATCCTTCTCCGTATTCCGGTCTTTCGGACGTAACGTTCCTCGCTCTACAAACTGGACGTGGATGCCCTTCTTGGCCTGCGGCTCCTTGGCAAACGTCATGAATCCCAGCTGCCGCCGGAATGCGTATGGTAAAGCCGTGTACAGCAAACGCAGCAATCCTTTGGCCCCTGCGGTCACTTCCTCTGCGGGAAGGTCCAGCGCAATGTATACTTTTCTACGTGTTGCTACAGACTGCATTACGGCGTAGAGCAAGCGCTTGAACAGCACTTCGTTCATTTTCAAGGCGCTCAGCACTTGGGTTGGTGATGAATCAGGACCACTTCCCGGTGAGATGGGCAATTCAGCAAGCGCCGGCAGTACTGTACCTTGTTCGATGTCATAGGACGTGGCGAACACGGCATCCAGCCAGCCGCCTTGCTTCATCTGTTCTTCCGAGCGTTCGGGAGACAAGACGTAATTATGAGCAAAAAAGGCACTGCGCAGCCCCGTGAAATCCGCAGACTGGTACACATTTTGCCCAAGGATCGTCTCCCCACTCTCCAGATGAAGCAGGTGAATGGAAGCCGGAAACTTCGTCTCGTCCTTCTCGCTACGGCCTGTGAGCTCCGCTGGAGCGTCATAGACACAGTAGGGGTGAAGCACTTTTTTGATAAAAGAAGGGTCCAGTCCCGGCGATGCCGCAACCGTATCAAACCCCTCTGTTGTGCGAAACACCCCGCGCCGCTCTCGGGTATACAATTGTTGTTCAATGGGCGGGGTTACGGAAGAACGCATCATCCCACTCTCCCCTCAATGTACTTCAGCTTGTACAGCAACCACAGGAAGGGTTCATCCACGCGAATCGGGCTAACCACACCCTGCAATTTCATATCCACCGGATTGCTGCCCAGCGCAGAGACTGCGAAATAGGCTGTATCCTTGAAGTACACATCCATCGTACCCTTGAACGGACGATCCACCTTCTCGATAAAACGCCGGATCTCCCCGTCGATATTCTCAAACTCGGTTAAGTCGAACCAATCGCGATGCACCATGTTGCGGAAGACATTACTGTTGGATTTGATATAGTCACCCTCTTCATCTTTGAGGGAATGCAGCATGTCGCTTTTCGTAAGCACAACGGCTGTTGGAATATTGGTCTTGGCTTTATCCTGATACGCGATAAAATCTCCGAACATCGTCAGTACCACGTCACGTGGCTCATCATATCTTGGTGTCCACTCTCCCGGCTCATTGCCGAGGTTAATGCGGATTTTGTCCCGAATCGAACGAATCTGAAGTGGGTCCACCATAAACAGGATACCTGCCGAGTTCTTGATGTGCTGCCCGTGAAGTCCTAGATAGTCCTGCTCCACCATACCTTCACCCGCAACGTCAAAGAAAACCAGTGTCAGCGGCGCTTTATCTTCGTCCTTGAACACAAACTGAAAGATAAACGGCTCCTGCAACTTTTCCTTCTGTGTGGAATCCAGCAGATCTCCCCGTTCGAACAAGGGTTCTTCATAATCCGCACGGAACCGGCGGCTGATCTCCGCATTCAATGGCATGCAAGCGGCGTCAAAATGATCGGCCGTATAATGCTGCAATGTATGAATTAGTGAAGTCATGTAGACGGATTTTCCCACCTGGGATGCACCAATGATAGAGATGATGTTGCTCGGTGCTTTACCTGCCGTAACAGGCAACTCGTTATGACATTGCGGACACAACCGGCGGCGTGTAACGACACCATACCGATCGTTAAGACCCATCACGATGTTATCGGAATAAATACGATGTTCCTCCGGTACATCATGCGGAGCCAATACGGCCTCCATATCAAATACCGTGTCGAGTCCGAATCTTTCACGATACCGATTCAACTTTGCATCTTCCCCGAGTGCGTAGTCCTCATCATCATCGCGGTGATGGGCGGCGCGGAACACCACCTCTTCCGGTGAAAACTTACTGAAACAATAAGGGCATACAATATCGTAAAACAGCGGACGTTCCTCCGGCTGTTGTCTCTTCAAAAACCGACTAAAAAAGCTCATAGCCACTCCCCTCCCCTGATAAGTCAGACTAAGGTGATTTACACTTGCACTACGATGACAGAGTAACCTTCCAATCGCTAGTCCAACTATCTAGTCTGATATAAGCCGATAGGCGGCTCCATATTTCGGTCCGTCCGTGAAGAATAATCGCACATAATCATCCTTGGCAACTTCAACGGGCGGCATCTCATTTCTTCCGGGAGCAAAATCACTCACAAAAGGGTACACCGTACCATCTTCCTTATTCAACGGAACCCCGCCCTGTTTGCGAACATAACAGAGGGCTTCCTTTGGAACAGGTACTTCCGCTGTGACGGTGATCAACACACTTTTTCGTTTCTGAAAAAAACCGCTCTTGTAGCGAATGGAAAAGCGGATATCCGCCTTCCCTGCGCTTGCAATCACCATGTTGTCCTCGTCTCGTTGACGGATCAGTACAGGTCCCTCTTCCTCCATCTGACACACATACACCGTGTACTTGATGGCACCAAAACCTGTGATCCGATCCGTGTAACCATTGCTTGCCTTGTATTCCTCTCTCGTGTACAGCTTCAGCTTGCCCTGTGCAGGCTGTTCTTCAGTACGATCATTGCTCATCATATCCAGCTCCAGCCGTTCCACATACACAGCTTCTACCCGTTCCGGCCAGAGCCAGCGAAGTGTACAACGTCCTTCGTCCACCGCAAGTGTCAGTTTTCGAATCAAAGGTGTCGAAGGGTCTGCATCCGTAAACCGCATTTCCATTGACCTCCCGACGTTAGAATCCTTTGCTGCGTGTATCTCTTGGTCTCTGACCAAACCCTTCGGCAGATGAAGTTCCGCCGCCAGCTTCACGACGACCTCGGCTCTTCCGCGGCGTGTTCTCCTTAATCGGAACAATCCAGGAGAAGAGGGTCAATACGCCAGACAAAATGAGCATCGCACCAAGTCGTACGAATGTATCACCCACGTTCGAACCGTCGAGACCCCATTCGAGCAGAAGCCCTGCCAGTAGACCCGACACTGCACCACCAATACCAAAGCTCAGCGCGAGATGACGGTTATCAAACACGAGTCCGAGTGACACACCCAGTGCTACTCCAATTAGCAGTACGGCAACGACACGGAAAATCGACAGATAAACGCTGTGCTCCATCATGCCTGTACGCTCCGTTACCAGCGTCCGTTCATCAATCGTATCGTAGATCTGCTGGAATGCCAGATTCAGACCACCGGAATCTGGTACATCATAGTACATGCCACCCGTTTGCTGGGCAATATTACGCAGCAAATCCGTTCCTGATGGGTCAACCAGACTGAGGCCGACTGTATTAATGGAAATCTGTTCGTTGTTATATTGGGACAAAATATCTGCCGTATCCGCTTCACTGAAGCCATCAGATAACAAGATGACCACGGTACCACGTTTCGGGTCCTGTTTGCCTTGAATCTGTTCCATGCCTTCCCGCAACACGGCATCGAAATTGGTGCCGCCCGAAGTTGTGACAATGCCATCAATTTTGCTATAAACCTCATTCTTGGCCGCTTCACTATCCAGCGCAATAAATGGCTGCAACAACTGCGGCTGGTCATCAAATGTAATGACAGCTACCTGTTTGTCACTCTCCATTTGACTGATCAGTGTCTTGGCGGCTTCAAAGCGTCCATTATCCGGATCTGTCTCGCTCATGCTGCCCGAGTTATCGATCATGAGTACGATGTCTTTCACTTGCTTCACACCGCCCGGATTGATCTGATACAACAATTGCAGGGCGAGTCCAACAACAAACAACAGAGCCAGTGTTGCCGGAACAAGCAATTTCCACGACAGTCCCAGATACCGGAGCTTCCATGAAGCGCCATTCAGCTTGGGTGAGATCATCTCTGCGATCAAACAGAACAATCCCACACTCAGCGCCAGTACGCCAAAGTATAATCCCATCAGCAACAGACGTGGCATCTCCCCAAGCCATTGACGCAGCATGATTTCTCCTGCCGCAAAGCCCACTGCCCCGCCAATCAGGCTGAACAGGACCAGGAGAAGATTGATTTTTCGCTGCATGTCCATATGCATCCTTTCCATACCAGCCGTAAGCAGGCTGAGTTAATACAAAATTGGTGCTGGGTATAGGACACCGCCAGACGTCTTAACGGATGGGTGACAACTTCTCCACCAGACCTGCGGGGTGAAGTTCATAGCCATTTTCCGTATACGAGTCGTAATATACCTTACCGTTCCGATACACCATGAGATCCTCCAGATGGAAACCTCCCATCAGATTCAGCTTCTCTACACCACTGCTGCGTTCTTCGTACACTACACCCAACTTGTAGATGCGTGACGTCTCTTCGGCATGCGCCGCGTAGTCCATGAAAGCACTATGATGGTCACCAAAGAAATACTTTTCTTCATACCGATGTTCCTGTGTATAATCGAATACCCTTACTCGAACAACCGCCTGATCCTCCAGCGTGTGGTACAATCTGCGGAACAGATCATCCCGGGTCAATACGTCTTTGTCTCCGTAGGCAATCGTTACATTGGCCCGCTGCAACAGCTCTTCTTCAAATGGCAATCGCAACGGCTCGGCCGTAAGCAGCAACGAGTGACATACCTCCATCAGCCGTTTCAACAGACGGTCATCGCCTTCCGTTGCGAGCCGGTTCATGTCACCCATGTAACGGTCCTCAAACCATACGTCCCGTCCGCGCTTGGCTTCCAGGTCGATGATTAGCTCTTCCGTCACTTTACCGTAGTACTCCATCACGTTCTGGCCGATGTATTCATCCGCAGCGGCGATACTTTGGGCAGCTGTCTCGCGCAGTGTGCGTTCCAGCGCTTCAAGTGCTGCTGTGACGTGGCGACTAAAACGGTGAAGCTCTTCCATTTCCGTATCGCAGATGCGCAGCAGATGTAATTCATTTTCCAGTCGCAATAATTCTACCTTGGGTACATATACTCGCTCCAGCATGCAGTCAATCAGATTGCGTACATTCTGTTTATCACGGAACAACGCTCGTTTGAACGACTGATCTTCCACTCGCTCTTGCTGACGTTGCTCCAGCAAAGCACGTGCGGATTCAAGCTGCATCGATTTATCCCGAATCAATCCGAGCAGCGCTTCACGTACACTGCCAGGCTCACTGTCACTCCAAGCCGCCCACTGGAAGTAACCGACCTCTGGTTGCTCCACGCGGGATTGCTCAGCCTGACGGCGCAGAGAGCTGCCAGAGCTGCGCTCGCGCACACGCTCTTCGACAAGACGGACAACGTTATCGCGGAAGTATGCTTCAGCTCCTTGTCCAAACAACACTCTCTCCGCTTCACGAAGTGAGAGCGGCTTCAGATCAGAGAAACTGACGTTATGTGTCATGATGCCGCTCATGCCACTAACCAGATCTTCATTGGGCAGCAGACCTTCGACTTTGCGTTCCACCGAGGCCGCGTCCAGTTCAAAGAAAGCGAGCTTGTCCTTAATGCTCCAGTCCGGCTCCTGCCGCATGCGTGCAAGCAGATACCGATACATGTGATATAACACCGCCAGTGCAATCGGCTTGTTTGGCCGCCTAATCTCGGCAAAACCCGCGCTTGCATAACCATGCTGATCAGAGGTAGTACGAATATTGTTTTTAAAGGATGTATTGTTGTACGTGTTCGCTCCTGTGCTTGAAACGGTACCCGAGTGATTCCCATCCTGTTTCCTGTTCTTCAGCAGGCAGATGCGGCAGATAATCTCGGCATTTTCGATCCAACCACCGGGAACGCCGGTTCCACGCTCATTTTTGTCGGACAACAGATATACAAGATCAAACAACGGTGACGCGGGATGTGTAACGGGAATGGAGATCCCATCCTCCGTCACCAGTAGATTGCCGCTGAACGTGTAGCCCAGCGACTGCATATAATCCAGTTCCCGAAGAAAAGCGAGGCCTGCTGCGCTGGCATACCCGAAGGAATCCACCTGTTCCATCTCGCTGACCAATACATGCAGATCCGTCTGCACCGACTTGAAGGCTTGGGACAAAATGGTCTCCGTCAGTTTGGTGAGCTCTGGCAACAATACATTTAACGGATCATCCGCTCTGGTTACCACCGTAACGTAAATCCGATCAAATGACGAGTATAACCGTCCATATTCGGCAATCCGGTTACTGACCCGCCGAAGCGTACGATTCAGGTCAAAGAGCGCCTGATCCGATTCGTGGAAACTACGATGTACGTCCTTACGCCGTGTTTTGGACGGTCGCTCCGTCTGCCCAGCGGACAAAGGCAAGCGGTGACGAGTCACCTGACCATCATCGGACGAGCCACCATTTCTCGTTTCACCCGGACGCGCTTCCTGATCTTCTGTCCCGATCTGAACGTAGACCACACCGTCTCCATTATCCCACTTCAGCCGATTGATCTCCTGTACGGCAGACACGGCAGGTGCAACCAGATCACCCACGAAAAGGAACAAAGCCGGGTAATGGATACTGCTGCGTCCATCACCCAGGCTGCCTTGACGTTCCTGCTCGATTGCATACTGTGCTGCATACTTCTCCAGATCACGCTTCAGGGTATTGTTCGAATTGAACTCCATCCCGGCCGCCATCTTACTTCAGCCTTCTGCGAATGTCGTTCAGCTTGGACGACATCGTTCTGTAGAACTGATAGATGTCTTCTCCGTTAGCCAGCTCTACCCGCTCGTATTCGAGACGATCACGCGATTCCATGAACAGCGCAGCCAGATCATCCAGCTTTGTCAGCAATGGGGTGATATCCTCAGAGGCTGTAAGATCGTTATCGCGACGGGAGGCTTTACGCAGCAATGTACTGCGATCCTTCTCCGCCAGACCGCGGAAGTTGCCAAACACTTCATACTCGGCAAAGTTACGGCTCTTCATCAGGTTTGCAAACGGCTCCCATGCGTCTTCTTCCGGGTCACGGTCATAAACGTAAAGTGCACCTTTTTTGACGATGGTGTCGGTATATAACGCTTCGATGAAGCGGTCATACCACTGCTCTTCGTCCTGGTACTGGGCAAGAATGCCTTCGAGTTCGGCGACTTTGGCCGAGATGGCATTCATCTTTGCCAGTTCCTCACGTACACGTGCGATCAGCTGCGGAGAGCGTACCAGGTTTTCTTTGGCCATATCTTCATTAATACTTCCGAAAATATCCTTAACGCCTACACGCGGTAACCCTTCGGATTGCAGACGTTTCAGCTCGATCACGGCCCGCTTCACTTCGCCGAGGTTCGGCGTGGTGGACGTCAGACGCATGTCGTAGGCTCCCAGTTTGGCAGACAAATCAAACGCTTCTGTTGTCACAATCGCATACCGGTTGCTTGTATTCTCATCAATGGATTTGGCTGTCACAATGTTGTATCCGAGCGCCTGCTCAAACTCGTTACGTACACGGGCGTTATACTGCTTCACGCGGGCGTTCTCGTACACATCTCCCCATGATTTCTCCGGAATCGGAGACGGCAGATAGGTCCAGTTGTTTTTCTCCGTTTGCACCAAGTGACGACCAATGCCTTCTTTGTCCAAAATGGTACGTTCATAACTTTCCTCATATACCTTGAGCGGTGTATACACAAAGAGTGGTACCCCGTTGCGGGTGTTCAGCCAGAAAATCCGGTTACGCACTTCACTTTCCTTGACGGTAAAATGAGACTTGCCCACCGCATTGTTCTGATAATTACGAATCCCTTTCAGAATGCCCGGCGCCTGTGCCGGTACCGATACAAATCCCCATGAAGGGAAATGCAGACTGCCTGTACTGTTGCTCAGATTAAACACCGGAACGGCCTCATCATCCAGCTTGCCAGCAATGAAACGTTCCACGAATTTCTCAACCGACTCATCCTGACCATATTTGATCACCAGGAAATCTTCCATGGAACGCGTAATCAGATCACCGAATTTCTCACTCAGGAAGTCGGAGATGGAGCTGACGATATCAATCTCGTTCTCTTTCACCCACTGGCTGGAGTTTTCCAGCAATTCACGGGAGAAGTCACGAATCAGATCATCCGTATCACGCTTATCCAGCAGCCCGTCCACCACACTGACGATATCCGGTACACTTACGACGTTCCAGTAATATGTTTTGTTGCCTTTGTGATCGGCTTGTTCTTCACCGCGTGTCAGCAAATCACCATTCTTGGCGAATATCGAGCTAAGGGCGTTCAGCGTTTCGGTAAATACGTTATAAATGCGGCTGTTTTCCTGGTTCAGCAACTCATACAGATCTTCATAGAACTCGATCATCTGATCGTTGCGTTCCACGTCGGCGTGCAGCCAGTACTCATGAATTTTTGCTTCAATATAAGCATTCTTTTTCTTCTCTTTGGAGACAAAAGCACTCTTCGCATCGCCCAGCTTCTCTTCGGACTGCTCCTGAGCTGCTTCAATATCACGCGGAATGCGGAAGGCATTCTCACGCAGGGTTTCGATGTACGACTGAATCATCTTCAGTACACAGAAACCTTTTTCCGTATAAATCAGACGGGAGACATAGAACGGACCTTGTTCGGGATGCAAAAACATACGCCGGATCTGTTCAGTGAACTGACCCGCAATCTCACCCGGCAGCTGTTTCTTCGCCTTGATATATTCTTCACGAGCACGCGCCAGGAAGTTCTGCTCCAGTTCGGTATCCATATTCACAACCTGTGATTTCACCACGTTGCCATAGGATAAACGCTCACTGTTCTGATAACCAGGCAGCGGCTCAGGCACACGGGCTTCAAAGGACTTGACCACACTTTCGAGATCAATGCCCAGCTTGCGGGCAAACTTCTCGGTATCCTCCTGGTTTGGTGCTTTGGAGAACATGGTGTTCATTTTGTCGAACATCCGGTAAGCCAGATACGTTGTCATCTCTTCAATCGGCAGTACAGCCGATGATGCACCAATGATGTTGTAATCATAGTTCGCCGGGTACACCTTATTCATCTGTGCAATGTTGGTGCGAATGTTGCTGATATAGTCATGGATCGCAAACTCCTCACCCGACTGCTTCTCCTCACTTGCCATGAAGTTGGTAATGTTCTCGGCCGTGACGTTCATGCAGTAGTCGTAGGCGTTCTCCAGCAATTTGCCCTCTGTATTCGTCGCAGAGATCAGGTGACACAGGTTAAATGGCGGTAGTGGTGAGTTGACTGTTAAAATATTGCCGTACTTCTGTGTAAACCGCTCACCGCGGCTATCCACGTTCATCCAGTAATCCAGCTCTTTGAGCGCAGCATATCCGTTCTTACGAATGTATTCGCGAGTGTGTTCGCTCAAGCTTTTGTTGGACAGGTTCACGTCTGGCGTGAACAGATACCCCAGCGTATTGACACGGTCAATCCCGGCAGAGCCGTGATCACGTTCGATAATGCCGCGTACGATATAGGAAATATCGAGGAAACAGCCGCTGCCTGTACCGCCGGACAGACCTGTCAGCAGGAACACCATCAGTTTTTTGTTGGTGCCTACGGATAAGGTTTTGATCTTTTTGTCGATGGCCTGTACGACCTGATTAATCTTCGTGAACAGGAGCAGACGTCCAGCCTGACGCACACCTGCGGCGCCGTTCATGCCGTCCGTGATGCTCAGTTCTGGAGACAGCCAGTCCGTGATATACGGTTCCAGCACGCTGCGGTTCTGTAGAAGTCCGCCAATCTCGGCATTGGACAGCAAAACGAATTCATTGATCGGATCAAGTCCGATCCCTTTATACTTTTTGGCGCGATCCTGTTCGTTCGTCTCAAAAGCCAGAAATTCCACATTGTCCGGCTTGTCCATTTTTTTCTTGGATACCGGATCCTGTGGCAGCTTGAAACGACGGTTAATCTGATATTTGAGGCGCAGCAGCGCGTCAATTCCCGTTCCCCCCAGACCAATAATCAGAATGGGGTTATCAATTGTATCAACTCTGATCTTCTCACTGACAATACCTCCGCCAAGTGATACATCCAGTTGCTGAATATGTTCTCTAACAATCGGTTTCATTCCATGTCCTCCTTTGATTAACAAAGTTGGAACTGCAACTTCATTACACTTGCCACTCCGATGACAGAATAACATTCCGATCGCTGTTATCCCCAGATTTTTTCAATTCACTTTTACAAAGTGAAAATCCGGGGATAAAGGCGAACGCTTCCGCTTCTTCACGTTATTTCTGTCCTCTGCGTTCTCGTGTAAACAGTTGGTCCCAAATTTTATTGGCATCCTTTTAAACTAAACAATCAACTTAAATCAAATAATCCTTCACACCAGATATTCAATTAAAATGGTCTTGTCCGCCTGTTGCAGCGGGATGCTCAGTCGGTCACCGTTCTTCAGTTCAACGCCTGAGCTTGCATCGACTGCACGACCGGATTTCTCCAGCGTACCGCCTGCGGTGTTACGGATTATAATTCGATCCCCATTGCTGGGCGTAAATACGTATTTTTCGGTTTCCTTCAGCTCAGGGTCCAGTTGCAACAACTGATGCAGATGGAATCTGCCCCGGAAGGATACCAGCTTTTTATATTGCGGATAGGACTTGTCTCCCGTGTTCTCATCACGAATCTCCACAACCATCTGGCCTACAAATCCCCGGTTTTTGCGTTTCAGCCAGCCCATTAGGAACCAGGCACCAACACCGACCACAATCAGGGCTATAACACCCAGGATGACAGGTAACCAAGGAAACGGCTTGTCCTGTTCACCGCCTGACGTTGTTGGTTGAGATCCACTTCCGGCTGCTCCGCTCGCGTTGATCGTGATTGGCTCACTTTCACGGTAGAAGCTGTCTTCTTCCGCACGGATGACTAATTCATAGTTATGATTGTCCGGTACTTCAAATGTACCAGCAAAACCAGAACCTGTGTTTTCCAGCGATTGTTCTTCACTCTTGCCTGTATCCACATCTTTTACAACTAACGTGGCCTTCATATCTGCATACAGATCATTATCCTGAAGTGGCTGACCGCCATTCTCCAGTTTGGCTGCAAGATCAACCTTGTCCCCTTTGGTATAGGACTTGGTCTTAATTGGGTCCACAACGAGCTGAAGATCATAGTTGAACAACAGGTTGATATCGATGCTGTCTTTCGGAGCCCCTTTTACCCGAAGTTTCCAGTCTCCCTCTCGGGGTTTCAACAGCTTCACGAGTGAATAACTCTTCGACGTTGAGAGCTTGGCTGCATCCGAGTTCAGGTCCACGGCTTGTCCGGAAGGGTCTGTCAATTGTACTTCTACCGGCTTTGAGGACATGATCGAAATGTTTGCTTCCAGCACACTGTCGTTTGGCACGTTCACGGTAACTTCCTGATAACTGCCGTTTCCCGTTACAGAGGGCAGCTTCACCACATTCAGTTTGGCATGATCGGCGAAGATCTCACTCAGAATCTGTGGCAGATCATCCGGCGTATCGGTAATGAATGACTTGCCTCCGGTCTGCTTGGCCAGGTCTGCAAGTGCATCCTTGTTCAGCTTGCCATCGGCGTTCAGTCCAATCGTATATACCGGGATACCCTGATCCTGTGCTTCCTTCACGGATTTTGCCAGATCAGCGTCGGATTGTGCCTGTGTACGGCCTTTGGTTTTGTTAAAGTCATTGTTACCATCCGCCAGTAGCACGATCATCGGCGAGTGGGATGGGTCTGCACCATGATTCAGTATGTTCACGGCTTCGGCGACACCAACTGAGACATCGGTATACGGCCCCCGGCCAAGCTGATCAATAAAATCTTTCAGGCTGCTCTTGTCCGCATCGGACTGAATCTCCAGCATAGCCTTTTCCCGCTCCACCTGATCGGTATAAGCGACAATCCCTACCTTGTCCCCCTGGACTGGCAGCATATCAATAAACATTTTCATGGCTTCATTACTGATCTTGTCACGGTCACTTGTATTCATTGAGTTACTTACATCGGCTACAAGTACCGCATCGATTCCGCTCGTCTGTGCCTGAGCCGCTGCAGCTTGTGGCAGCAACGCTTGAGGTAGCAGTAGCGTTAGAATTGCCAGCAGAACCATCGTTCCGCTGAGCCAGCGTATTTTGCGTGTCCGCAGCATTGGGTGTTCTCCTTCACGTTTGAGATTAAAATGGGAATAGTTTATTATAGGCGTCAAGCCTTAAGGAAATCTTAACAGTCTACTAATAAATTCTGAAAAGCACCCCTATCTTGAGTTACAGTTTTGTAATGACTGACAAAAATCGACGATTTCACGCCTGTAACTGGCACAAAAGTACCAACTATGGAAATATGATATAGTTATTGCCAGCAAACTGCAATATAACAGCGCTTGTTTACCAAGCCATAGAAGGGAACGGATTATGGTTACATACGGATGCCTCGCCATATTGTTTCTTTTTGTCATCATAAAGGTAATTGCACTCCAGCTTCATCGGCGGAAACCGGTCTCCCGCGAAGAAACGGATCGTACCCTCTACACTATTCTGAATGGTGAGCGTGATTGAGCATGAGTACTAAACTAGTTGTATCCATACGACCATTTCAACGAACGACATATGCCTATGAAAAGTTGCAAGTCTGCACCCGTTGTGGACAGTATACCTGCCTGTGGGAAGAGGAGTGCACGGCCTGTGGCCGGGGTACCCTGAATTCCGTCCAAGCGAAGGCAACTTCCCGTGTGAAACGCCGCATTGCACGCGACCTGTTCATTACGATATTGTTCGGTGCAGCTGCCACCTATTTCGGTGAGACCATAGATCAGACCATGGCGGCAGCCAGCGTTTCCCTGCTGCTTCTGGCCTTACTAATCTTCATGCAGAAACGTTCGTTCGAGGTAGAGCAGCAGCGCGAGTTGAAGCGCATGTTGCAACAGGATGAGGAACTCATCCGCCAGGGCATCAACCGCAACTGGGCTCTGGTCGCCGAAGCCCGAAAGCAGGATGAAGCACTCGCCTATGAGATGCTCCGCGAGATCGGCTCCCTCGTCTACAATGACCGGATTCGACTGCAACAGGTTGCGCTGTTACAATCCTTTGTCCTGCGCAGTGATATGGATCTGCAGCTCAAGCCCTTGCTGTTACGCAGCTTCGAGCGGCTGCTGGCTGAATATATCGGTGAGATTGCACGGCTTAAGCCGGATTTGATCCGGGAAGATGCGATTCGTTATATCGCTACCTATGAAGTGAACATTTTACAGCTCCACAACGGAATTCAGATTCTTACAGCGGTAGCTGCTGCTGCCGTGCGCAAGAGCAAATATATTGAGTTATTCCCTAGTCTTATTACCCGCTACGCCCGCTTTATGCCCAAGGATCGATTCATGAGACTTTATCATACGATTGAACGCTATCCGAGCAAGGCACGCGGGGGACTGGCGGAGTCGGTAGGCCGGGTGTATAACGAGAAATATCGGGATCAATACGCAGATGTTCATGTATAGGAATGATATATTGAGAAAGAAAAACGTAATTTAGTGCAAACTCACTCCGTGTATATAGACGAATGGAATTTCAACCACCCCTGCATGCGCGTCAGCACCACAGATCAAAGGTTATGATTCTAATGATATAAGAATTAATCCAAAAACACCCCATCCTTAGGTCTAGGATGAGGTGTTTTGAATTTTATGGCAGCCTGCCAAGTCCTATGCGCATTACACGGACACAAAGAAAAAATACCCAAATGGCATTTCCCATGGAATGAAGCAGGCGCGCAAACAGGCACTCGCAGACGACAAAAACAATAAGCGCAAATGATCATCATCCTGTTGAAAAAGGGCCGCGACGTGGTTCCGTCGCGACCCTTGATCTGAGGGTTCGGTACATCTGCACCCGAACCCTCTCATATGTGCCATGCCAAACGCTGTGGCATGGCGTGGTGCCTGCGCAAGTGCGGCTATATCGCCGCTTGCGCCAAGGCTTTACCGTCCGCGACGAGAATCGCGACGGTCGCCCTTCGCCGGTCCGCGTCCTGCAGATTCCGGACGGCGAGAGCCTTCGCTGCTGCGCCCGGAGGTGCGCTTGTCGGCACTACGGCCAGCCCAGCCGCTGCTAGCTGCACCGCGGCCGCCTTGGCCCGCTGCACCGCGACTGCTGTCGCTGCTGCGCGCGGAACCACGACCTGCGCTGCGCTCGTCGCCACTGCGACCCGCACCGCGTCCACCTTGGCCTGCTGCACCGCGACTGCTGTCGCTGCTGCGGCCACCGCTACGACCACCACTGCGTCCGCCTTCACTGCGTCCACCTTCGCCACCGCGAGAACCACGACCCCCACGTCCGCCATCTCTGCGATCGTTACGGCCTGCACCGCGACGGGCACTACCAGTTCCGGAAGAGCGTCCGCCTGAACGTTCGTCATCTCCTTGACTGTTGATGGAACGTCTAGCTGCTCCAGTTGAAGCAATTGGACCTTCGCTCGTCCACTGGATACGGGACAACTTCTGGTCGATACCTTGTTCAATACGTGCAAGTTCCGGTCTGTCATGCTCTGTTGCAAACGTTACAGCAAGACCTGTACCTCCTGCACGTCCCGTACGACCAATCCGGTGGATATAACTTTCCGCATCATGCGGCATATCGTAGTTAAATACATGCGTTACACCTTCAACATCAAGTCCACGTGCAGCTACATCTGTAGCAACTAGCACTTGCAGTTTGGCATCACGGAACGCTTTCATTACGTTCTCACGCTTGGATTGGGACAGATCTCCGTGAAGTTCATCACTTGCATAACCTGCTTCACGCAGATCTTGATTCAGCTTGGATGCACGACGTTTGGTCCTGCAGAAAATAATCGCCAAATATGGGCGATACGTATCAATCATGCCGCGAAGCGCTTCGAGTTTACCGCGATCCGTACATTCCAGCACTTGCTGGCGAATTTGTTTGATCGGAATAACAGATTGGGAAGATACTTTTACATCTTCCGGATCTTTCATGTAGGTTTTCGCCAAGTTGCGAATACCCTTTGGCATCGTTGCTGAGAACAGCATCGTTTGGCGTTTGTGTGGCAGCTCGCTAAGAATCGTCTCCACATCGTCTAGGAAGCCCATGTGCAACATTTGGTCGGCTTCATCCAGCACCAGTTTTTTCACATTATCAAGCTTCAATGTGCCACGGCGCAAGTGATCCAGAAGACGACCCGGTGTACCAATAACGATCTGGGTACCGTTCTGCAATTTACGCAGTTGCTTGTCCACATCCTGTCCGCCGTATACGGCAAGCACATGCAGTTTATCGTCGTTTGCCGTGAGCTTCTTCGCTTCTTCCGTAATTTGCAGCGCAAGCTCACGCGTAGGCGCGATAATCAGCGCTTGCGGCGAACGGTCGGATACGTTAATTTTCTGAATAATCGGCAGCAAAAAAGCCAGCGTTTTCCCTGTGCCTGTCTGTGCCTCAGCAATAATATCACGTCCACCCAGCAGTACCGGAATCGAACGCTCCTGTACCGGAGTCGGCACGGCGATGCCCTGATGTTTCAGGATCTCGCACCATTCCGGGCGAATGCCCAGTTGTTCAAAGTTTGCCAATCGTTACACCTCTGTATATTCATTTAGATAAGTCCATTTCATAATGACCTTAGTATCAGTATCTGCCATCAAGACTAGTTTTCCTTATATCAATCATGATTATGAAATGAATTTTTTAAAAAGCAATCCACTCGTTGCTCTTCTTCTCCATACCCTGTAGTTTACACGTTAGTCAAGCAAAACAAAAGGGGATACAGCGTTACACCCCTAACTTGTAGCACAAAATTCCAAGATAGGCGTGACTTGTATCCACCAAGTGAGTTTGAGGATGGTTTTGAGAGTAACTACAGAAGCCCTCTGAGCATGGTGATGAGTGAAACAAGCTAAAGCGCTAGCTCGAAGTATGACCCTGACTCTGTAGAATGGGGTTGAGGGTTGAGGATTGAACTGCATGTGGTCAGGCGGAGGGCATAGCGGGGGTATATGTCTAATGGTACTTTTTGAGAAGTATGTAATGGATCGTGATGTTCATAACCCAAGATAGTTTAGTGATATCGTTGAGATAGCTGTTATGCTTCTATGTCATCCTGAAAACAGATAAAAAGAGAGCTATTTTGCAAAAGTTTCAGGAATTGAAAGGTCCTTACACAACTCTCTACATTGAGATCAAGATTCAAGATTTCTCGCAGTTCAAAAATAGCTCTAACGATGCAATTCCCACGTACCACTAATTCTAACGAATCCAGGACACCCTATTACGCCAATTAGAGCCGTTTCGATTTTCTAACGAACCCCAGTCACCTTATTACTCGGAAATACACGCGAAACATCATCAGTATGGGTGGAATCAGCAAAATAAGATGTCTGAGATTCGTTAGAATAACGACAATAGCAAATAACCCCATATAAGACGTGCCAGGTTCGCTATATTTTACACACACAGAAGGACACAAGCTTGAGCACAATAACATCAGCTAGAGAAATAACAACATTGACTAGAACCAGAACACCAACACCAACACCAACACCAACACCAACACCAACACCAACACCAACACCAACACCAACACCAACACCAACACCAACACCAACATTATCAACCAAAAAAACCAACAATATCTATACTTCTACTAAAAACTATCACTACTACTACTGCTGCTGCAAGAACTACTACCACTACTTCCAGTACACACGACATTCTCTAATAAAAACAACGACGCCCTCTCCCCGACTTACATTAGGGAAAAAGTGCGCCGCTGAAAAGTATCTTTTTATGTTGTCTACTTCATAGGGCTGTCGCATGTCTGCTCAACACTACTTTAGGGCAGTTGCCTTCCTAACTTCATTACTTGTTTAGATCCTTAATTCCAGATTTACTAAGCCGTTCATTTTTCAGCTTGTCTGCGTAACTACGTTTCGACATTGTACCTTTGTACAACAACCTTTGTACAACCAAGTTACGAACTGTGCCCGCCCGCTGTGGCAAACCCACTCCGTTCAAGAATACGGGAGCTTTCCTCGTTTAAACCGCGCAGGTGCACGGTTTTGCCAAGCTTCGCGTATTTGAACTTCACCTTGCCGATAGCCACAACCGCGGTATTATCCCAGATATGTGACCCTCCGAAATCAATCGTGATTTCCTTCGGATCAGCTTCTGCATCGAACTCATCTACAAAGCGGGACGAAGAACCAAAGAAGAACGGTCCGTGAACCCGATATACTTTCTGCCCTTGCTCTTGGCTCGCCTGTACGCGAATCTTGGTCTGTTTCCAGCCAAAATGCAGCACACTGAGCACAACGCCAACCATAACCCCGATCGACAGATCGTGGGTATAGACCACAATTGCCACTGTCACGATCATGACAAAGGCTTCCGCGCGCGGCACGCGAGCAATATTTTTGATAGAACTCCAGTCGAATGTTCCGATACACACCATAAACATTACACCGACGAGCGCCCCCATCGGTACCTGTTTCACCACACCGCTAAATAACAGCAACAGGATTGCCAGAAACGCACCCGCAGTAAACGTCGATAATCTTCCACGTCCCCCAGACTTCACATTAATGACCGACTGCCCAATCATCGCACAGCCGCCCATGCCGCCAAACAAACCGTTCACGAAATTTGCGATACCCTGACCACGCACCTCACGGTTCTTGCTGCTCTTGGTCTCGGTCATCTCATCTACGATGGTTGCGGTCAGCAGCGATTCCAATAGCCCAACCAGTGCCATAGTGAATGAATAAGGCAGCAGAATCATTAGCGTGTCCCAAGTCCATGCAATATTGGGCAAGTGGAACATCGGCAGAGTACTCGTTATATTCCCCATGTCTCCGACCGTTCTTACGTCCAGATGAAACACCAGGGTAATAATCGTCATCACGATGATTGCAATCAGTGGAGCCGGAACGCCTTTGAAAAACCGTGGCAAAATATAAACGATCGCTAACGTGCCCGCCACCATCGCATACATGATCCAGTTCGCTCCCGTGAAGTGGGTTAACTGCGCCATAAAGATCAGGATAGCCAGTGCATTCACGAATCCGGTCAGTACCGAATGAGGCACAAACGTAATAAATCGCCCAACCTTAAATATGCCAAGTAGAAACTGGATAATGCCCGTCAAGATCGTCGCTGCAAAAAGATATTCCACGCCATAATCCTTGACGAGTCCAACCATCAGTACCGCCATGGCACCTGTTGCTGCCGAGATCATGCCTGGTCTTCCACCAGCAATCGAGATCACAATCGCAATCGTAATCGAAGCGTATAATCCGACCATCGGATCAACACCTGCAATGATGGAGAACGCAATGGCTTCCGGAATTAACGCCAGCGCTACCGTAATGCCTGCCAGCACGTCTCCGCGAATGTTGCCAAACCATTGTTGTTTTAAAGTATTCATATGTTCTTAGCCGTTCCTCCTACGTGTATTCCTCATATTGGACAATCCTACTGAAGAGTAACGGAAGCCGTCCACACTAACCAACTAACCAGGACAGCACAAAACAACGGAACCCTCTCCGCATCATTCGCCTATGCTGTTGCCTGAATTGCATCATTCTTCACCATCTGTATATCCTTGACGGGTTAATGTGCATTCACGTTTTTTCCGTTCCAATGTGTACCGCTATTGTTCCATTACCTTCAGTTGTCTTACTCATGCCACATCAGGAGTTGATCCTGATGCCAATAGGTTTTCCCCTCTCAGAAAAACCGGGTCCGTTAATGTACTGACCTATTATTATAGTCACAGGACCGGATATGTACTAATACAGTTAAGGCGAAAAAATAGAGCCTTTTCTTCTATTATCTTAATCTTTCTATAATTTACTCACCAATTCTCTTCTCACAAAAAATAACCCGCAAAGATCCTTTGAAGAAAGTCTCTTTACGGGTGTTCATGTGATACTATGCTAGAACCTTCCCGATTTGAATATCGAATAGAGCAGGAAAGCCACCATCAGAATCGCCACCAGGAAACCAATCTCAATGACCGGAATATCCCACAGCATCGTGGACTGATGACTGATCGACGAACCGATAATCAGGCCCACCATGATGATACAAAAGGCGAGCAGCACGATACTGAAGGACAGCCGATTACTGATCTGATCCATTCTGCGCATGAGTGCATCCAGTTCAGGGACACTGATCTCCAGCCTCAGCTTGCCTTTGCTAATAATGGATGATAACTGTCTTAACTGTCCTGGCAGACCGATGACACTTTCGGCCATATCAGCCGCACTGCGGAACAACCGATTCTTGATTCTTCCTGCGCTAAAACGTTCCTTGATCAGCTTCCGCCCAAAGGGCTCCGCCATATCTACGATGCTCAGGGAAGGATCGAGATGTTCGATCACACCTTCCATCGTCAGCAACGATTTACCGAGCAGCAGAATATCGGCAGGCATGACAACCCGGTGCCTCTGGGCTACGCCGAACAAGTCATTCAGCGCCTGACCCACACTAATCTTGGAAAAGGGAATATCGTAATATTTGTTACGCAACTTGTCCAAATCCACATGAAGCCCACGCAGATCCATGTCATCTGGCATCATGCCAAGTTTCTCAATTGCCCGGATCATACTGTCCGTATCTTTGCGCATTAACCCAATAATAAGCGAAGCAAGCTGCTGTTTCATCTCATCACTCAGACTGCCCACCATACCAAAGTCTATAAAGGCAAGACGTCCATCCTTCAATACCATCAGGTTGCCCGGATGTGGGTCAGCGTGAAAGAATCCATGAATAAAGATCTGATTCAATAATGAGTCTACCAGCCGCTCAGCAATATTGTTCAGATCATGACCGCGTCTGACCAGTTCTTCACGATCATTGAGTTTGATACCTTCGATATACTCCATCGTGAGCACACGGGACGACGTCTGATCCCAGTAAATTGCCGGGATTTTCACCTTGTTGTCCTGTTGGTATTGCTGTGCAATCTTTTCCGTATTGCGGCCTTCGACCGTATAATCCAGCTCGGCCATCAGTGCCTGAGCATATTCTTCGACCATTTGCGGAATCTGATATTGCTTCACCCAGTCCCAGCGCTTCTCGGCCATGGCTGTCAGTTCACGCAAAATATCCAGGTCACGCTGCACAATACGCGATATACCCGGCCGCTGAATCTTGATGGCTACCGACTCACCGCTTCGAAGTTTGCCCAGATGCACCTGTCCAATGCTGGCCGCAGCTACAGGGGTATCCTCGAACCGGGAAAAGATCTCCTCCAGCGGTGTATCCAATTCCTGTTCCAAAATACCCCGTGCCGTCTCGGAAGAGAACGGCGGGACCTGATCCTGCAACTTCACCAGCTCACGAATGACAGACTCAGGCAATAGATCTGCCCTTGTGCTTGCGAGTTGCCCCAGCTTAACGAAAGCTGGCCCCAGCTCCTGCAGCACAAGCCTGATGCGTTCACTCAGCGTTTTGGTGGTGTGTGCTTCACGCGACATCCACCGTCTGGGCAGAGCCAGCAGCTGGAACAAACCCAGCTCCTCGACCATATAACCGAAGCCATGACGCACTAGCGCCATGGCAATTTCACGGTATCTGCCGACATGTTTGATTCGCACTGCCATCTACTCGATCTCGTTTCCTTTGAGAGGAGGAGGAACTTCAAGTGGAGCTGGGGATTCATCAGGTTGGAGTTGTGGTGATTGGCCCAGTTCCGCAAGTTTTTTCTCCAGGACAGCAACGCGCTGTTCCAGACTGGTTACATCACTTTCGGATGCCACACCAGCTTCCTGAAGCACTCGCTTGACCTGTTCCTGAATCATTCTCTTGAACTGGCCCTGTTCTTCATCGCCCCGTTCCAGCAGACGTTCAACCAAAGCTTTGGATTCACCGGGCGCAAGTTCCCCGCGCTTGACCAAATCATCCACGGTTTTCTCAATTTTTTCTTTGCTTACAACAGTAAGACCAAGCCCTAACGAGATCGCCTTTTTGAACAAATCGCTCATTTTTGTCATCCTCCTCTTCGTTGATCTCTATATTATACCCCTTATACTCTGCATGCAAAGATGTCTGTCCGATCAGACGTAACGTGCAGCCCATTTGCCTGCTTGCAGAAGTAACTTACGGTACGTTTCGTGCGCAAAAGACGGTACATGGTGACCCGGCATAAGATAAACAATACGTCCCACACCATATCGATGAGCCCAAACCGCAGGTTTTGGTCCTTCTTCGGATTGATATTCAAGCAATATTTTCGTTTCGGCAAAAGAACCAAATTCGAACTGATACGGCTCTTCTTCCATTGTGAAATTCGAAATGCCCTCCGTCACGGGATGGCTTTCCCCCGTTACAGTGAATTCAAGCGGTGCATACGCCGGATGATGCAGGAACTTGGCTCCGATCATCTGTTTGAGCTCATAACGATTTTGAAGCGAAATGCCGTTATGTATAATGACCAGTCCACCTCCATTACTTACATAGGACAACAAACCTGCTGTCTGCTGTGGAGAGACTTTCCCCTTCCAATCGTCCATGTATGAGATACATACATCAAACCCGGTTATATTTTCTTGCAGCAGCATATTCCGATTCTCACTGCACTGCACAGTCATAGTATCATGGAAAATTCGGCTAATCTCCGCATCCACACCTTGAAGCGGGTGCCAATCCGGATGTGTATAATCGCCAAGTAGTAATGCTTTTTTACGATGATCCATTCAATCAATCTCCTTTCTTGTTCACCTCACTGTATCAATCAACTACCAGGGGAGCTTCTCGCCCTTGTAGTCCACATATGCGGGTTGATCTCCTTTAAACTGTTCATGGCGGTCGATAAGTACTGCGATATGCTGTGCAGATTGCTCGGGCGTGAGATCCGCAGCAACATCCAATTCGCCCCTCATATAACTCTGTACCCAACCGGGATGCACAAGCATCACTTGTCCGCCTTCATCCTTCAGACCATTGTGCACAAGACGGGCCTGCATGTTCAAAGCAGCTTTGGACATACAATAGGCATACCACCCATCCCGACTGCATTGCTCTATACTTCCAGCCTCGGAAGAGATATCAACAATCAGCTTGACCTGTCCTTGAAGAAGGAGAGGCAACAGGGAATGAGTCACACGCAGTGTACCTAAGGTGTTCACATTAAATACTTCAGCCATCTCCGCCATATTCAACGGCCCGCGGATATGATCCGTAATACTCCCTAGTATAGCCGCATTATTGATCAGCATATCCAAATGATTCGTATCCAGCTTCAATGTCTCCGTGAACAGAGCTACCGACAGGTCGTCCGCGATATCCAGTTCGATGGCGCGCAGATGGTCAGGATATCCTTCTGCAAGCATACGAATCCCCTCGGAATCTTCTACGTCCAGACCGGCCGCATACACGAGATACCCTCTCTTCAGCATCTGTGCCGTCAAAGCCAATCCCAATCCCCGAGCAGCTCCCGTTACACATACGGTTCTCATCATGATGTCCCTCCCTCGCATAATGATTCTGTCTTTTATTCATTCCACATATTCATCTGAAAACCTTTAATTCAGAATGGGATCGCCAACTTCACGACCAAAGACTCATGAGGTAAAAGCGAGATTAGAGCCATTTTGCTTATTGAATTCAGCTATCTATTTGAGCTATAAAAAGCTGCTATTATCTCTGCATATATCGCTCCTGCCGATAGGCTAAACAATGTTCCACCCATCTTCGAGCGGCTGCTGGGTAAGAGCCCAGATGAACGTGCGTATACCCCGCCACGATGTTACCTGCGGCATATCCCTCTTGCTTCAAGCCATGCATCCCCTTAGTCTCATACGCATAAGGGATCATTTCTTCATCACGATAGGTCATTGTCGAATAATGAAATTCATGACCCCGAAGTACTTCACCCTTTTTCAGCAAAAAGGAATCCTGAACGCTACTCGCTTCACGATAGCCAAGCGCAGCGCGCTTCTTCTGCATCTGCACTTGTGCAGGGATAATACCCGCCATATCGAAACTAATCCCCTCACGGTTGGTCAACGTTTCCCCAAGCACCATGTAGCCGCCACACTCGGCAAATAAAGGCATGTTGGATTGTGCTGCTTGTCGAAGTCCTTCCAGAAACCTTTGGTTACCGGAAATATCTGCTGCAAATTCCTCAGGAAATCCGCCGCCCAAATAGATGCCATCCACATCCGTTGGAATACCTTCACCAGCGAGCGGACTGAAATATTGTAATCGGGCCCCGGCTGCTTCGAGCAATTCCAGATTATCGGGATAATAGAAATTAAATGCGGCATCGCGCGCAACGGCAATGACAGGCTGTGCCGCATATGATACATGTCGATTATTAACGTGGATCACTGAATTGGAATGTGGATCGTAATTCGAGCTTGGTTCAGTATTAGCTGAATCCATGTGGGTAGTAGTCGCAGGACTCACTTCTTCTGCATTCAAAGGCGGGGCGCTTGCTGCCAGCTCCAGCAGAAGATCCAGATCGGTGCCTTCCATTAACACATCGGCTGCACGTTGGAATAATGGTTCCAGTTCACCGCGCTCGATGGCAGGCACCAGTCCCAGATGTCTCTCAGGAATGGACATGCCCTCGTCCCGCTTCAGCCAGCCAACCACCCGAATGCCGCACATCTGCTCAATGGCTTTTTTCACAATGGTATAATGACCCGCACTTCCACACCGGTTGACGATCACTCCGGCAATATTTAATTCAGGCTCCAACTGTTGAAAACCCAGGACAATCGCGGCCGCACTGCGAGCCATGCTGCGTACGTCCACAACCAGGATTACAGGGGTTTGTGTGACCAGAGCAATCTCTGCAGTTGAGCCTGTATTGCTGAGCGGATCTTTGCCATCGTAGAGGCCCATAACGCCTTCTATAATGGAAATATCGTGTCCCACCGATGCCTTCTCGAACGTATCTCTCACATACTCAGGCGATGTCATCCATGCATCCAGATTACGTGACGGTCTGCCCGTGACGGCGGTATGGTATGTCGGATCAATATAGTCCGGGCCGCATTTGAACCCTTGTACACTCAACCCACGCTGAGCGAGTGCCCTCATTAGCCCCAAGGTTACTGTCGTTTTTCCTGCACCACTTCCGGTGCCTGCAATGATCAGTCGGGGTCTGGCGTTACGATCTGCAATGGGCATCGTCATTTCCACCTTTTCTTCTTTTCTTACGATTATCGAATCCTTCAGCACCGCTGAAAACGTATAAATTCTATAATCTAAACAAAACCGCATCATATAGCGATGCGGTTAAGCTTAATGCATACTCTTTATTCATGAAATGAATGTTTACACAATAACGGAGAGGACAGAAAAACCTGAAGAAGCGACGCCAAAAGCTTTTTGTCGAACTGATCTAAAAGCAGGCCACTAATCTCTAATCTTGGCCGCACGCCCTGCTGCAAAGTAACGTCCAAGCTCAACGATGAGTGCTCCCATCTTCTCTTCCTCCGGAATGACCAGTGCCTCAATGCCTTCTTCACGCATGGAGTTTGCTGTAACTTTACCTACAGACGCAGGGATTACGCCTTGTCTAAAGGCTGCAAGCATCGGCTCAAGCTTGTCCTGGGAGGCCGCATATTGCGTCAGAAATCTGACCTGCGGTCCACTTGTGAACGCAACAGCATCTACCTCGAAATTTAGAATTTCATTCAATAACTGTTCCAGCTCTGCCTCTTCTGGCGGTACATGGCGGTAAGGAAGCACTTGTCTGACGAGTGCGCCTTGTTCTTCCAACCATGCGACAAGTTTGGGAGCTGTCTCCCCATGAAGCTGCAACATAACCTTTTTCCCTGCGAGATCATGTGGGGCGAATTCTCGAATGAGCCCGTCCGTACTACCATCATCATCTCGTACCAGCGGTGTTAACTTGCGCTTTTTGAGCGCATTCACCGTCTTGTATCCCCTTGCCGCAATGGAGGATTGCGATAATACATCCAACAATTGGCCTGCCACTTCCATATCCTCAGCCATTTCAAACAATGCATCCAATCCCATACCCGTAGTTAACACCGCCCAGTCTGGCGGGTCTGAGATCCAAGATACCAGCCCATCCCTGATACTCCGATCATCCAGGAATACGGTCCCCTGTGCCGGTCGCACAAGCGGGATTCCACCCATTTTTTCAACCAGTACGGACATTTCTTTCGATTTTCGTGGTCCTGTTAATGCTACACGCACACCTGCCAAATGTTGAGCCATTCATGTTCCCCCCGTTAGTTCAGCCGAATGTTCATCAGTCTGACTACAGTATACAGGGTACTTCTGTGAAGGGAAACTGTGCTTCCCCTCTTTTTGCCCGTTCATCTATAAGGATTTTTGATGGAATGTATCAGGAAGGCTGGAGTTCTCCGCCATGAGAATCTTTCCGTCTTTTCTCTCCGTCCTTCTCCGAATCAGCCGATTTTTGTTCCGGCTCATGCTTCTCTTTCTTTGAAAGGTCTCCCGATCTCTGTTGGGTAGATTCTTTTTTATCCTTTTTGCGAGGACGAAGGAAAAGAAACAGCACAATGGGGAACAACGCTTCAAAAATAATGGCAATCCATGTCCATTCCCGAGTAAAACGATTGAGCTGAATGGCATTTCGGAAGAACCAGAATGCACAGACAAATCCGACGAGGGCAATCGGGCCTGTCAATACCTTTCCCGATACGTTCGGAATCATTCGCTTCAATCCCCAGCAGACAAAGTACAGGTCAAATGCAATCTTCGTGATCATGGTAGGCAAGGTTGCCGCTGCGAGCGCAAGGTCAAACCGGTCCAGAAAATCACTAATTTGCAGCTGTCTTGCCAGCTCATAGGAAGGGTATACCAGTCTTGAAGCAATCGGAACGCCAATAGAAGTGATGGTTTCCACAACAATCAGCATCATGAGCAGTGCCGAGAGGATAATTCCCCCCAGGGCAGACTTAAAACGAAAATCACTACCCTTGATGACAAAGGGCAATGCAATCATCTCGCCATAAAATGAAAATATGTACCAACTCCCTTTACCTACGCCTGCAACATCGACATGAAAATACGGCATCAGGTTGTCCATGTCGACTTGTTGAATGAGCATGAAAGGTACAATTACCGAGTTCAACAGGAACAAAGTGACGTACAATTCCGTCATTCCAATCAAGGAGCCCAGTCCGCCCCGAACGATAAAAACGCCCATAATCATCAGTGACATCACAATGATAGAGATTGGTGTTGTCTCCAGCAATGTGATACTGATATAGTCACCTGTTAACCGAATATCTCTTGCAAACACAAAGAAAAAAAACAGAATATACAGAAACGCCATTAATCTTCCCAGTAAGGGGAATCTTCCGATGAGCGACTCGAACAGATCCTTCTCAGGAAATCTCCGCTGAACACGACTTAACATCCACATCGATACGATCATCACTACGACTACGGGTATATACGAGAGATAAGCGTGTTGTTCCGCATAGTAGATAGCTTGCGCATGTGGCTGAATTAACGTACCTGAAACACTGAGCAGCAGCACGAGCAGGATCATCTGACGGTGTGTCACTCTCTGATTCATGAAATACCTCCTCTCCCTCTCGTGATCCCGCAAACTTAATGCATCCTGTCCACAACCTAGGGCAGTGGCAGTAAGCGCTGGATAACGTGGCTTATCCATACCGACACAAATAAGGTTTTGCTTAGATTAGTCACATAGAACCAAATGCCTGTACCCAATGCAATCAAACTATAGGATAGCCAGCGATTAATGGCAGCTGCCTGTTTCAAATGTCTGAAATCCATCAAAATGACCGCGATTACCATGGCCAGGTAGGTAAATAAGAGTGGTTTAATCATGTACAACTTCATCCTCTCCGACGCCAATTGGTTTATTGCTCACCCCAACGTTTTCAATAATGACATGGGGAGTAACCGTCACCTCGACTTCAGGGTATATGTCATCCCAGCGATCTTTCATCGTGTCCCACTTTGCCGGCAGATGTTGATGAATGGATCGACCGATTCCAAGGATGTCCGCATGATATTTTCCCTGAACCAACCGGACACCTTCCTCAATATCCAATTTTATTTTCTCGTGAATGGCTTCATGTAACTTCAGAATTTCATTCTCACGCCGGTCACCATAATTGGATTCGTTATCTACGAGAACTCCCTTGGCATACAATTCAATATTCACGGTGACCTTGTCAGCCTTGATACTGGGATGTAGTGAAGCGTTGTTCTCGTTCAACTTGATGAACATATCTCCATCTCCGCCAGGAGCTTTAACCATAATCTCCGGCGCATTGGCCTCGCCCATAGCAAGAATGAGGGCATCAGCTGGAGCTTTGTCGATCATGCCAACCAGCTTATCTTTCTTGAAAATGGCCAACCCATCCAGCTTGATGTTTGTTTTGGCGTCCTTCCACCCTTTTGGAACATTGCTCACTTTCGAAGCGACAGGCAGGAATGGATCGACACCCTCACTAAGAATGGCATCTATAAACGTTTTAAGTGAACGTGGATTACGCATATTGAGGAAGCACAGTTCCCGCACCATCTCGGATGGAAACTTCTCTATAGGTGCATCCGTATCCATGACCTCATATGCTGAACCTTTTGTGACCACTGGCAATGCAGAGAATCGGTTCAGCGGATACCGCGTAAACAGATCAAGCATGGAGGCGACTCCATCCCTGGCAAGCTCCTCACCAATAAGCATCGTACGGCGATGCGCATAATAGATTGTTCGTGAGAGTTCCTTTTGACCTTCAATAGACGTACCATGCAATGATTTGGCTGTATTGGATAACATAAACCAGGATTTATCCCCACTCGTGCCGCCTCCGCCTCCTTCACTACCGGAAGAACCGGATTGTCCCGGCAGAGCAATCTGAAGACTGGATCTGTAATTGTCCCCCTCCTTATCGACAGCAATACCAATCACAAAGGCAACATCGTTAATCTCCTTACGATCCCAGCAACCTGAAATAAAAGTGGTACATAACAACAGCGCTATCACTGCCCGGTACTTATATATGAACTGCATGGGTTCACCACCCTTCCTCAGCTTCAGGGGAACCGTTGATCTTTTCGGTCATCCGTTTCTGATCCCGATGTACCGTAGAAGGACGATTGATCATTTTCCACCATGGCACACGAATGAGAATGTCTTTGGTATCTGTTTTACTGTACGGGCTAAGACCGGAGAGATATGGGACACCAAACGAAGTCATCTGTGTCAGATGCACCGAGATCAGGACCAAGCCGATGACGATGCCATATAATCCAAGCATACCTGCCAGTAACATGATCGGAAATCGGAGCAGACGCACCGTAATCGCGAAGTTAAATCGCGGGATCGTGAAGGAAGCTATTCCTGTCATGGATACGATAATAACCATCGGTGCCGATACAATACCCGCCTGAACTGCGGCCTGTCCGATCACAAGTGCACCGAGGATACTGACTGCCTGACCCACTGTCTTGGGTAACCTGACCCCCGCTTCCCGGAGAGCTTCGAACGACAGTTCCATGATGAGGGCTTCCACCAAAGCCGGAAAAGGAATAGCTTCCCGTGCACCCGCAATACTCAGAATCAGCGTGGTGGGCAACATGTCCTGATGAAATGTAGTGATGGAGATATAAAGCGCCGGCAGAAATAGAGCGATGGCTACGAACAGGAAGCGAATCCACCGCACCAGATTACTGATGAAGAATCGCTCGTAATAATCCTCGCTGGCTTGCAGCATCTGCCACATCGTGACTGGAGCAATCAGCGAGAATGGGGTTCCATCTACCATAATGGCAAAGCGTCCTTCCAACAGATTGCCTGCAACGGTATCCGGCCGCTCCGAATAGTGCATCTGAGGGAAAGGGGAATACGGATGATCTTCAATCAATTCCTCGATATAACCCGTCTCCAGGATGCCATCAATATTGATTTTTTCCAGACGTTTCTTAACATCTTGAATCGTTTTTGGATCGGCAATACCTTCCAGGTAGGTCAGCACAATATCTGTCTTGGTGTCTGTTCCAAGGGTCATACTCACCATCTTGAGAGCAGGTGTTTTCAGCTTGAACCGCAATAAGGCCGTATTCACACGGAGCGTTTCGGTAAATCCCTCCCGAGGTCCCCGAATCACGGATTCTGTCTGCGGTTCCTCCACACCACGTCTGACGCCACCTTTGACATTGAACATCCAAGCTTTGTTACTTCCATCGACTACCAGAAGGGCCGAGGATGCCAGCACCCCTTCTGTCGCAGCAGCCCAAGTATCCACTCGCTTCACCTGTGTCAGCTCAACGGTTGTATCATCCAGTGGAACATCAGGTTCATCTGTACGTTGCTGCACCAGCCCTCGAATAATCGGACGCAGCATGTGTTCCTGGATATCAGCCGAATTGACAATGCCTTCGATATAGACCAGAAGTCCTTTCACTTCAGGCGTAATCATGACGTTGCGAAAAACCACATCCGAGCAATCGGAGAATATCTCCTTTACCGCCTTAATCTGAGTTTCATGTACTGCACTAATCGGCTGCCGAAGAAAAGGCGGGGACGGCAGTCCCAAAGGAATATGTTTTTTTTCTTCTGAAGCTCGTCCCGGTTGCCGGGACTTGTCTTTCCCAGATGTTTTGTCCGCCATATGCCGCCCCTCCGTTCTTGTTTTTATACAAGGTAGCTTGTGCCAGACAGCTGGGAATTATGTGGTCTTTTTTGCAGAATTACGATTAAATTCTCTGAGTTTTCATACAGCAAAAAGGCCTCTGTATTGAACAGAGACCTTCCTGACACCCAGCACATGCATTGTTTAATTCACTTTAGTTGATGCTTGCGTCCACTTCCTTAATCATTTCTTGAATGGATTCCAACCCACCACCAGACAAATACCAGTAATTCGGATCCAGATAAACAATATGTCCTTCTTTATATGCTGTTGTATTCTTCACCAAATCGTTCTCGATCACTTGTTTTGCCGGGGATGCCTCACCGTTACCTGCAACCACGGCACTGCGATCAACGACAAAGAGGTAATCTGGATTCTGCTCCATGACATATTCAAATGAAACGCTCTGCCCATGTGTGGATACTTCGATGTTTGCATCTGATGGAGTAAAACCAAATACGTCATGAATAATACCAAAACGGGAACCGGCACCATAGGCGCTCAGTTTGCCTTCGTTTGTCAGGACGATTAGCGCATTTTTACCTGTAGCCGTTACTTTATCATGTAGTGCCTTAACGGATGTTTCGATCGATGCAATGGCTTCTTCTGCTTCTTTTTCTTTACCGAAGATGTCCCCGAGGGTCTTCACGTTATTGGTCAGAGAATTCATATAATCTGCCGTATCTACCGCCATATATATGGTTGGTGCAATCTCACTCAGTTCTTCATACGAATCCTGGAGTCGTCCCGAGATTATGATCAAATCTGGTTTCATCGCGTTAACCTTCTCAAAATCAGCTTCTTTCAAGCCACCAACATTGGTGTACTTCGCATCATTATACTTGTCCAGATAAGGAGGTACGCCTTCCTGCGGAACACCTGCAACTTCTACGCCCAGCTGATCCAGTGAATCCAGTACTCCGTAGTCAAAAACAACGACCTTCTCTGGATTTTTCTTCACGGTTGTTTCGCCCAGTTTATGTTTGATGACCACTTCTTCACTTGCTTGATCTGCTGGTGCAGTAGCTTCTGATCCTGTGCCACTGCTTGCACCTGTATTATCCGCTGCCTTATTCCCACCACAAGCTGCCAGGATAACCGACAACACCACGAATAACGTAAACAGCCAACCCTTTTTCATGAATAAACACCTCTCGATCTCTATATTGGACTACCTTTTCACTCACGCAAAATACACACAAATCTTACGTCCATCAATCCATTGCACAGGGATGTGCATGTCATACACGCTCTGCAATACATCCGTATCGATGATGTCTTCCGTCTTGCCCTCTTTCACTACGCGTCCATCCTTGAGCGCAACAATATAGTCGGAGTAACAGGAGGCAAAATTGATGTCATGAATGACAATGACAATTGTTTTGCCTAGTTCATCCACCATTCTGCGCAGCACCTTCATAATCTGAACAGAATGTTTCATATCCAGGTTATTCAAAGGTTCATCGAGCAAAATATACTCGGTGTTCTGGGCAATCACCATGGCGATATATGCCCGCTGCCGCTGTCCGCCACTCAGTTCATCCAGATACTTCTTGCGAAATGGGGCCAGTTCCATATAGTCGATGGCCTCCTGAATCCACTGTTGATCCTCAGGTGTGAGCCTTCCTTGTGAATACGGGAACCGGCCAAAAGCCACAAGATCCTCCACAGTTAACCGAATGTTGATGTGATTGGACTGTTTAAGGACTGATATTTTGCGCGACAAGTCCTTGTTCTTCCAGCTTTCAATCTCGCGCCCTTCAATCAGGACTTGTCCTGTATCCTTGCTGATTAACCTGGTAATCATGGATAACAAGGTGCTTTTCCCAGCTCCATTTGGACCAATAAATGATGTAATCTTTCCCTTGGCAATGTTCAGTGATACGTCATCCACTACCCGGACGCCGCCGTATTGTTTTGTAACATTTCTGACTTCTACCACGACTTATTCTCCTTTAGCAGTAAATAGATGAAGTACACGCCGCCTATAAAATTTATAATGACGCTAACGGTCGTAGCAAAGGTAAACACCCGCTCTACAATGAGTTGTCCACCAACCAATGCAACGACTGCGATCATGACCGAACCCCAGATCAGCACTTTATGCCGATGTGTCCGGAATACCTGATGCGCCAGATTCACGACCAGCAGCCCCAAAAACATAATTGGACCCACCAGCGCTGTGGAGATCGATACCAGAACCATCACCACCAGCAGCAGCCTCTTCACAATGTAATCGTAATCCACCCCGAGATTCACTGCGTGATCTTTGCCGAGAGACAGTACGTCGAGATATTTGGTAAACTTCTGCGCGTACAGCAGGATCAGAATAATCGCAGCGATTGAAATGATCAGCAGATCCGTATTCACATTGTTAAAGCTCGCAAACATCTTGCCCTGCAGCACAAGGAACTCATTAGGGTCAATCAGTACCTCCATGAAGGAAGACATGCTCTGGAACAGCGTACCCAGTATAAGACCCACCAGCAGCAACAGATAAATATTACGCCCCTGTTCCCTGCGGAACATGAACTGATGCAGTAGTAGAGCAAACAACGTCATGAGCAGGACAGATATTGCAAAATTAAGGTTTTTGTTCACAAAGCTGATATGTGTGCTTCCAAACACAAACACGGCAAACGTCTGAAATAGCATATACAAGGAATCGAGGCCCATGATGCCAGGTGTCAGAATTCGATTGTTGGTTATCGTTTGGAAAATAGCTGTAGAGTACGCGATGCAGGCACCTGTCAATACAATGGCGAGAATCTTTTTCCCTCTTCGAGGCAATATGTAATCCCAGTTCCCTCCGGATTGAATGACCAGAAATACGCCAATCAGCAGCACTGCCGCTGCAATTAACAAGACCAACTTCCATGTATTCGCCGTATATTTCATTCTCATGATCCATAAGCCTTTCTTCGAAGCAGTAAATACAGGAATAATACACTTCCCACAACTCCCACCGTCAGACTGATCGAAAGTTGATAAGGATAAATAATTAATTGACCCAGAATATCGCAGACCAGAACAAAGATCGCACCAAGCACTGCCGTATGAGGCAATGTATCACGTAAGTTATCCCCTTTGTACAGTGTTACGATATTTGGCACGACAAGGCCCAGAAACGGAATTGTACCTACAGTAATAATCACTACTGCTGAAACCATCGCCACCAGGATCAGGCCGATATTCACAACTCGTCGATACGCCAGTCCAAGGTTGGTTGAGAAATCTTCGCCCATTCCTGCAAGTGTAAAACGATTAGCGAACAGGTACACAATAATGAGCAACGGAATACTGATATAGATCAGTTCATAACGTCCCTTCATGATGGTGGAGAAGTCACCCTGTAACCAAGACGAGATGTTCTGGATCAGATCGTTTTTGTAAGCAAAAAATGTCGTGACGGAGCTTACAATGTTGCCAAACATAAGACCTAGCAGAGCGATATATATCGTATCCTTGAACTTAACTTTCTCCAGAATTCGCATAAAAATCAGTGTTCCCGCCAGAGCAAAGGCAAAAGCGACCAACATTTTTTGCAGAGGGGATGCTCCCGGGAACCACATTAACGTCACAAGAATACCCAATCTGGCTGAATCCATCGTTCCTGCTGTAGTTGGGGAAACAAATCGGTTGCGTGTCAGCTGCTGCATAATCAGTCCGATTACACTCATGCTGATTCCGGCGACAAGGATGCTGATCAGGCGGGGAAACCGGCTAACTTGTAATACCTGTAGCTGGACTGAGGACAAATGAAATATATCCAATGGTGAAATGTCTGAATTTCCAATAAATATGTATACGATAGACAGTACAGCCAGTACGATCAACATATAACGTAACTTCATCTCTCTACTAATCCCCTTACCGATCGCCGTAAAACATTCGTAGTTGCTCTACCTCGCATCATTTGATATTGATACTCATTATCAATTAAGTGAATTATATCGATATTAAATTCATCATGTCAACCTTCCGTTGCTCTTTTTTCTTAAATTTCATGAAACAACCTGAAATACATATACTATAAAATTGATGATATATAAGGAAAAAAGCCTTCCATGTGGAAGGCTTAATATTTATTATAACGTGTAGTTAATCCGCAAAATAATCTTCAGGCACATAACGAATCTCCGACTTCGCATAGATGCTTAGCGTGTGACTCTCCCTGTCGTACACAACCCGCTCACCTTCTACGTAGTACCAGTGTTTCAAAAGGGGCTGATTCTTGCGTTGGACGAATCGAAATACGTTCAGTTCCTGTCTAAGCTCCATAATCTGTTCCACAATCTGCTCGTCCAGACCCGTAACGGTAAATATGAAACCTGTACCCTCCTGTTGGAACCGATAGGATAGGGAATCTGTTTTGCTATTAGCTAATCCTCGCCCGGTCACCGCATGTTTGACCATAAACCATTCCTGTTGCGCCATACGTGTATATCCTCCTTCATCTTGGAGTTCATTTCATCAGCCATCTACGGCAAATCAATAATCATATAGAACGTATCTTCGTTTGCTTGCAGTTCGATTGAATCCCGCTGTTCCACACGAGCCGTGTCGCCTTCGTTCAACAGGTACTCTCCATCCAATCCCAGCTTACCTTCGATGGAGAAAATGTACATCCGGCGGCCCGAATCCTGATTAAAAGTTAACGTTTCGTCTTTGGCTAATCGGCCAAGGTAGATCGTCATATCCTGATGAATGGTCGCAACTCTTGGGCCCCCTTCTGGGGATACAATCGGCACGAGTGCTCCTGCCAATGCCGCTGGATCAAATGATGTGGTCTCATAGGAGGGCTCCAACCCTCTTGTCTTTGGCATGAACCAGAGCTGAAGCAAACGTACTTCTTCGGTATCGGATGCATTATGTTCGGTATGAATCATGCCACTGCCTGCTGACATCCGCTGGATACCACCAAAGCTTGTAACGGCTACATTCCCCAGGTTATCTTCATGTCGCAACTTGCCGCTGAGTACGATGGATACAATCTCCATGTCACTATGCGGGTGAGCCCCAAAACCGCGACCAGGCGCGATCACATCGTCGTTCGCTACCCTCATGGGTCCAAACGCCGTATTCTCCGGGTCTTGGTATTCTCCGAAAGAAAAGCTGTGACTCCCCCGGAGCCAGCCTCGATCGAAGCTGGAGCGGGCATCGGATGGAATGACGTTAATCATAAAATGCATCCTCCTTATTTTTTCTTAGTAGCATACTTATTCTCATTGTAACAAACCTCAGGCATGTCGTCCAAACGAAAAAAGTTCTCTACTGATCAGCCCGGTTCGCAAATCAATTCCCGAACCGGCCTGGCCAATAAAGAACCTCGTTACAGGACTCATCCTGCACTTCATTATTTTTTAGCAATCGTTAGTCAATTCAAGCACTCACATTCTGGCGAGCGCTCCCCTGTCTGGAGAACAGATAATCCACGGCCAGGAAGCGGCTTCCTGTGAAGAGCAGTGTCAGGGAACCCGCCAGCAGCAGGTAATCTAACTCGGTACCACTCAGGAACGGCTCACCCATTTTGGCTGTAAACAGAACGCCAACCATCACGATGGCAAACAGGGCAGCAAACACACGTGTTCCCAGACCCAGAATCATCGCTGCACCACCCACCAACTCAATAATGGCTACAACGGATGCAAGAAATCCGGGAATACCGATACTTTCGAAAAAACCTACTGTACCGCTGATTCCACCTTCGAATTTACTCCAGCCGTGCAATACAAAGATCAAACCGATCATAATCCTTGAGAAAAATAATCCAATCTCTACACTTTTATTATTCATGTTCATCTTCCTTCCTCGTTATATTCGAGACTTCACATTTAGCCAAATTAATCTATCCGATGGACCAAACAAACAAGATAGACAGCAATAGAAAAACAGTAGCCGACATCAGAACAGCATAACGTGGCAACCTCAGCGTCACGTCCTGTTCTGGGTCCAGCAGACGTGAAATTCGGACATTCACCGACGTATCCGCAAATGAGGACTGAACGGTCAGTTCTTTTGCCCCCCAAGGTTCAGGACAAGCACGGAGCAGCTTGAGCAAAGCACTGCCAATACCTGCCACATTGCCTGTACGCTCGATAGCCTCATTGTCTGCTAAAATTTCTCTCACGATATTGTAATGTTTCGAAGTATGCTTCAATACGGGAATATACGGCATCATGATTGCAAATACCGATAGCAGTGTCGTCTTCAGTGGGTCACGGTGCCACAGGTGATGGACTTCGTGGTACACAACTGCAGTCTCCTCTTCTGCATCCAACATCGTCAGAAGCCCTGTGGAGAGTACAATACATGGTCTCCATAAACCAATTGTGAATGCAACCGGAGAATGCTTGTCCACCACAATGAATCCTGGCTGTCCGAGATGGTGATACTTGGACTCCAGTTCGCGAGACAATGCACGCACCTCCATGGAGCGAAGTTTACGTACGGCGGCTCTGGTTTTCATCATACGCACCATTAGCAACCAACCTGTTCCCGCAAAAGTCAGCAATACCAGTGCCAGCAGGAAATGTCCCACGGATAACCAACCCAGTCGACTCATCCAATGATTGCAGAGCCAGAGCAGGTTAAACGGGATATCCCAGCCAAAAATTTTGTACATCGCGTACATGAACATCTGCATGAACACGAGTAACGGAATGCCAAACCCGACGGTAAACAAAAGTTTCGAGCGGGTCTTCCACATCTTAATCGCTATCCTTTTTCCATTGTTTGATCTTCTGTTCCAGGCGTTCAATTAGACCCGCATCTGCTTCGTCCAGCGCATCCAGCATATGATTCAATGCCAGAGCTCCGAATTCATCCACCAACTCATGTGACAGTTCCTTGGATTGGTCGTTCATAAACTCCTCCTTACTCTGTACCGGTTGGTACAAAGATGTTCTGCCCTTTTGTGACTTTCCGAGAAGTCCCTTGTCTACGAGCCGGTTCATCACGGTCATGACTGTATTAAAATTGACGTCTTTGTCTTGTTCAAGTGCGGTCTGCACTTCACGGATGCTGCTGCCAGGACGAGACCATAAAATGTCCATGATCTTGGCCTCCAGCGGACCAAAAAATCGGTTGAGCCCACGCTCACCCACTTTGAAATTGTGTATTCTCATGTTCTGACACCCCTCACACTACCCATTGTAGTGCCAACAAATGAGAAGTCAACCTCTATGTCAGCTATTTTATGTAAATGATTTGTAAATTTGTTTTCCATTTCAGTAAAAAAGGCCAAAGACCGGGAAATTCCGCACGTTCACGGTTTTCCCGGTCTTCACCAAATATCAGTCAGTATGATGTTATGAGTACAGGGTCAAACTGCACTTTATTTGCCATCCTGTGACGGCATATGTGCAGATATATCCACGCCGAGTCCATGAGCCAAACGTCCGCCAAGCTGTCCATCCGCCCGGAAGAAGTGGCACAGGGCACGCATTTGAATATCAACAGATACGCCCTTAAGGTCATTGATCAGATTATCAAGTAAATGTTGCTGCTCTACAGGAGTAAATGAACGGAAAAGCTCCCCTGCCTGCGTGTAATCATCCGTTTTCTCGATTTTTTCTCGTGTAACATGCCCTTGCAATGGAACCTGACTGTCCCGATATGCCGAATCTTCCTGCGGGCTGTTTCCTGAACTGTTGGGTTCATAGTTCACCGGAGATGGGTCCTGATTCACATTCATGAGTCCATCACGCTGATGATTACGAACGGGTGCGTACGGGCAATTCACCGGAATTTGCAAATAGTTCGTTCCAAGCCGGTGACGCTGTGTATCTGGATAAGAGAATAGACGTCCTTGCAGCAATTTGTCTTCGGAAGGTTCAATTCCAGGTACAAGTGCACTAGGTGAAAAGGCAGCCTGCTCCACTTCAGCAAAGAAGTTTTTTGGATTCCGATTCAGGGTCATGGTCCCTACCGTATGGAACGGCAATACATCTTCAGGCCAAGTTTTGGTCGGGTCGAGCGGATCAAAAGAAAAATCATCCATTTGCTCCGGCTTCAAGAGCTGTACCTGTAACTTCCACTGCGGGTATTGCCCGTTCTTGATATGTTCATGCAGGTCCCGGGTAGCATGGTTAAAGTCTTGCCCCTGTACCTCGGCAGCTTCCTGACGTGAAAAGCCGCGAACCCCCTGTGCAGACTCCCACTTGTACTTCACATAGTGGACCTGTCCCTGTGCATTGATCCATTTGAAAGCATGTACGCCGAATCCATCCATTTCCCGATAACTTGCCGGTGTACCCAGGTCAGAGAACAACCAGGTCATCATATGGGTTGATTCCGGCGAGAGGGTCATGAAATCCCAATAGCGAGCTGGGTCCTGAATGTTGGTATCCGGAGCTGGCTTCAAGGAATGCACCATGTCAGGGAACTTCATGGCATCACGAATGAAGAACACAGGCAGATGGTTGCCGACAATATCATAGTTGCCTTCACGTGTGTAGAATTTGACGGCAAATCCACGTGGATCTCGTGCAGTCTCTGGTGACCCCGTACCGTGAATAACGGTTGAGAAACGAACCAGCACATCCGTCTCCGTACCCGGATCTTGCAGGAAGTCCGCTGTTGTATAATCCTTCATACTCTGCTCTAGCGTGAATACACCATGAGCACCTGCTCCTCTTGCATGTACAACTCTTTCGGGAATACGTTCACGGTCAAAGTGGGCTATTTTCTCAATGAGATGGTAGTCTTCAAGCAGTGTTGGCCCTCTTCTGCCTGCTGTGCGGGAATTCTGGTTGTCACCTACAGGTGCTCCCTGATTCGTAGTCATACGTTCTGTCATCATGTCGTCCTCCTCTAATGGGTCTCACGGCTGCTATATATCTACTATTAAAATCATATTCGGCTTCGGTTTAAATATACATTTAGACTTGATCTAACTGTTAAATTGATTCTAACATGTCCCACTCTGCTCTTGCATGAGGTTCACATGAGATTAAGATGAGGTTCTTCAACACTTCATGAATGAACTATGAACATGTATCTAAGTGAACGATAAATTTGGGCAAAAAAAAGCGGACTAATCCGCCAGGCGGTAGCCCACTCCTCTTACTGTTACGATATATTGCGGCGAAGATGCGTTATCGCCCAATTTTTTGCGCAAGCTTTTGATATGAACATCAACCACATTACTTCCACCCGTAAAGTCTGTCTCCCAAATATCGCTGAGCATCTCCTCACGGGAAATGACTGCACCTTTGGCATCAATCAGCTTGAGTAACAGATCATACTCGGTCTTGGTCAGATGAATCCGATTATTATCGCGCTGCACACTCATCCGTTCCCGATCAAGCCACAGATCCTTAAATCCGATACGCTGCCCTTCCTCAGGCAAAAACCCACGTTTGGGCAGAGCAGGGCTGTTGCCAATCATACGCTGCACCCGATATAGAGCTTCCTGCGGGCGTGCAGGCCACACCAGCAATTCCTCCTGAAGCATCGGTCCACTCGCGCTGCCAATCATCTTCTCACCGACCAGATACAGACAAGGGGTTGTATGCTCAGCCTCACGATTCAATCGGCTGCTAATGCCGGCAAATGCATCGATCGTTCCGGCAACAGATAGGTCATAGATCAACAGATCAAAGACAAGACGCTCATGCAGATCCGGTTCCCAGCGATGGAACACCAGTACATCAAAGCAGCTATCCGTTAAGGCCTTTACCAGTTCATGAACCTGCCCCGGCATCGGGCTGATCAGAATAACACGCCGTGTAACAGGACAATTGTCCATAAGGGGCGCTGCATCGGACAAGGCGGGTTTAACCCTAAGGGGTAAACGACGGCCAGGCAGTTTTATTTTTACTTGATCCGTTTGTTTCTGCATTCCCCGCAGACACCTCCAAAGACCACATGAGCATGATCGATTGCATATCCAGTTTCTTCAGCTACCTGTTTCATCCATTGTGGAGGAACCTCCGTCATCACCTCGTCCACTTTGCCGCACACCTCGCACATAATGTGCTGATGATCATCCATACGGGCATCGTACCTACTTGCTGTCTCTCCGAGTTTAAGTTCCCGTATCAATTCTTTGTCCGTCAGATAACGAAGAGAATTATACACCGTACCATAGGCCAGATTATATCCTTGTTCCACGAGTCGATTCATGACATCAGCAGCTGTCGGGTGATCCTCCGAATGACGCACCACATCATATACCGCTTGCCGTTGTATCGTCAGATTTAAAGTTCTCACAACCATTTCTCCTTTATTATTGATCCATTTTATATGAAATCAGAAACTGATCTTCTACTTATGATGGTCTTCCCAAAAAGAAGGAATAAATTTTGATTTAGATTAAGTATAAATCTCATTGTATATTGAAGTCAATATCACTCTAACATCCTGTATATGCAAATAAAACATCTTTCCCAGCAATCCCCTCATAAATTTGGGATAATATGGTTCGCTACAGCACCAATTTTCAGATAAAATATAGGGATGTGCGTAAAAAGGGGGAATGTCGGTTGTTTAGCACTTTTTTCATTAATATCTGTGTCATGATTACGTTTATGTATGTGTCCGGGATCATCGCAAAGTTCTATAGTATCCGATTGCCTTTTCCCTCGTTACGTGTTCAGTTGATCGGCGGCTTATTATTCGGTATATATGGCACAGTACTCATGAACTATTCCTTCCCTCTGAACGAGACTACGATTGTAGATCTACGGCATCTGGCCATCGTCACCGCAGCGGTATATCTGGGAGGAGTGGCTTCGGTCGTTACTGGACTCATGATCTCGGTCCTTCGTATTCTGATGTTCGGCTTGTCATCCTCTGCTATAGATGCAGGATTTGTCATGACTCTGATCGGACTGTCCGGTGTATACTTCGCCTATGCTCCCTGGTCCAGACTGACCAAAATAATTACAATGAATCTGCTTGGCATAACATTAATCTTTATCATCCTTATGTTGAATACAGACAGCATGAATTCATTAATGAAGATATATCCGTTACAAATGACCATTTCCTTTGCTGGTGGAATATTTATCTATTTCATCGCAGAATTCATTAATAAATCCAATGAAATGTTATTTCTATTGGAAAAAAGAGCATCTACCGATCATCTTACCAACCTGAGCAATCGACGACAGTTCGAAAAATCACTTCAACTGGAACTCCAGCGTGCGCGGGATTACCAACAGAAGCTTTCCTTGCTTGCCATTGATATTGACCGATTCAAAAAGGTAAATGACACCTATGGTCATTCCGCCGGCGATGCGGTCCTGAAGCAACTTGGACAACTGCTCGTTGAGCATGCACGTTCTGCTGATATCGTGTCACGAAACGGTGGGGAAGAATTCGCCATTCTCTTGCTCGACTGTGGACACCGTCAGGCCGTGGCTACCGCCGAATCTATCCGGCAGGCAGTAGAGAAATACCATTTTGCTCTGCCCGACGGACACACAACACGTCTAACCATCTCCATTGGTGTGGCCGTGTATCCGGATCATTGTGATGCTCATGACGATGACGACTTCTTCGAACAGGCCGACCGTGCTTTATATGAAGCCAAGAATACAGGGCGTAACCGTGTGTGTGCCTTAAATTTTCGTTCCTTGCCTCTTACACAGTAAGATCTTGCCTTTCAATAAGCTAACCTTTCAACGTTCTCCAAAAAAGGGATGTCTCGTTCGCCTATTCAGGCACACAGGACATCCCTTGCTTTATGGATCAGTGCATATCATCTCAGCTTGTGTGCTGACAGGAGATTAAGCAAGGATGCTCTCAATCTCCTCAACAATGGCAGCATCCAGCTTCACGCCAGATGCAGCCGCGTTCTCTTTTACCTGCTCGGGACGACTCGCCCCGACAAGTGCACTGGATACATTGTTCTGGCGCAGAATCCAGGCAAGGGCCAGTTGGCCAACCTTCAGATCCAGCTTGTCCGCCACTTCAATCAGTTGACGAACTTTCCCGATGCGATCCGCATTGATCTTTCCTTCGTCCCATCCTAGCTTGGCCGCACGGCTATTCTCTGGGATATCGGAAACGGACGTATATTTCCCGGTCAATAGACCTTGAGCAAGCGGGGAGTATACGACTTGTCCTATGCCTTTACGCTCGCCCAGCGGGATAATCTCATTTTCGATATAACGGTCAAACATGTTGTACACCGGCTGATTGACCACGATACGATCCAGGAGCAGACGATCAGCTGTACCTAATGCATCTTCCATCTGAGCCGCAGTCCACTGGCTGACGCCGACATATAACACTTTGCCTTGGCGTACCAGATCATCCAGCGCGCGGAGTGTTTCTTCAATTGGTGTTTCGGTATGATAACGATGGCAGTAATAGATATCCACATATTCAACGCCCAAACGCTTCAAGCTGGCTTCACATTGCTCCTTGATATGTTTGCGAGACAACCCCTGGTCATTCGGACCATCACCCATTTTGCCAAATACTTTAGTTGCAAGTACATAAGAGTCACGGGAATAAGCTTTGAGCGTCTGCCCAAGCAGCTCTTCTGCTGCACCCCGTTCATATACATTGGCTGTATCAAAAAAGTTGATGCCTTCATCAAATGCAGTTTCAATTGATTTCACCGCATTTTCACGTTCCACATACCCTCCGTACGTCAGCCAGCTTCCCAGGCTGATCTCGCTTACTTTCAGTCCGCTTCCACCTAATCTGCGATAATCCAATGTACATCCTCCTCTGTTGGTTATAAAGATGAAGTTCACTTTCTATTGTAACGTAACCAGCTCGGAATAAAAGGGCTTTGGCTCAGAAAATGGAAAATGAAAAAAAGCGCACCTATAACAGGTGCGCCGAATAAAGATTTATCCTCTGATCATGATTTAAGGCAAAGTAATGCTCAATGCATTCAACAGATCAGCTTGTCTGACTGGCTTTGTCAGAACAGCATCAAAGGCTTCTGCTTCATGCAATTCAATGTGCATACCATAAGGAACAAGAACAATGACGGGCAGATTTTCCAGTCGCTGTTTCAGTTCATGTACAAAATCAACCGCTCCGCCTTCCAGTAATCCCATATCCACCACGGCTACATCAGGCATGAATCCTTCCTTGATCCAATCATGCGCTAATGTTAAACCCGAGGTCATGTGTACATCCATCTCCCACCTACGCATCAGGGAAGAGACGCCTTGCAAAATGTCAGGGTCCTTGGCGAGTAATACCTTTTTCCCTTTTAACCGCTGCTGAATACTTGCGAGTTGAGGTAACTCCCAGTATCTGCGCAACGGAAGGGAGATATTGAATTCCGTCTCATTTTCCTTCACACTGCTCACCTGAATACGGCCATGCATGAGAATGGCAAGATTCTGGCTTACAGCTAAACCCAGATTGCTTCCAATCAGTTTTTGGATATTCAAATTTTCATCTTGGCTGTTAAAGGTTTGTGTCTTCTTCTCCGATAACATCTGACCCGTGTACTTCACCTTGAGCTGAAGTGTACCGGTCTCCTCCAATTCTTCTCCGTTCACCACTGCTGTGATCAGAACGGAACCTTCACGCGTTGAATCGAGAGCATACTGAATGACGTGTGCAAGCAACTGTCCGATCTTGACTTCATCACCAACGAACACTTGTGATACATTCAGTTCAAGATTTAATCCCAGCTCAATGTTCTTGCCCGTCGCAATGCCGGCATAGAGATACACGGTATTCTCAATGGTGCCTACCAGATCAAACGGATCATCATGTATAACCGTTTTACCTGCTTCATTAATGTTGAAATTCATCATATTATTCAGCAAGGAAAGCAGAATATTGCCGCTTGTCTCAATCATGTTCACATATTCGGACTGCTCCTCTGGCATATCCGGTGTGCGCATCAGATCTGTCAGTCCCAAAATACCATTCAAGGGATTGCGAATCTCGTGACTCATCAATTTCAACATCTGTGTTTTGGTCATGGCCTCAGATTCGGCACGTTCTTTCTCTGCCTGGAGCTGTTCTTGCATTTGTTCCGAATCACTCAATTTCCGCTCCTGAACATGCAACGTGCTTTCCAAATCGACAACATAGCCCAGGAATACAGCCATCGCCTTCAGTGTCTTCATATCGGTTTCGCTGATCACATAACCAGGATCATCCATTAGACATATGGTACCAAATGTTTCGCCCGATCTTCTCATAATAGGCACGCCCACGAAGAAGCGATTGCCAAGTCCGCTCGTAACGCCCATGGATCGTGTCATCGGATGTTCACATGTATCCGGGATCGTAAGAACACTACCGTTGTCTCTTAATACCAGGCTGCAATATGAATCCGTAAAAGGAAGTGCACTGCCTTTAACAACTAACTCTTCCGTACGATTAAAGGCCTCCAAAATGACATTGGTCACACCGTCATTCGTGGCAACAAAGATGGTATTGACCTTCAATATACCGCTTAATACGTCTACGATATGGGCCGCAGCTTCCTTTATATCTTCATAGAAGCCTCTCGTAATGCCTTCTGCCGTCCCCATGATCCACCCCTTTTGTCTTAGCTGCACTTTCTAATCTGTATATCAGAATGTTAATCACGTACAAGGGCTCATCAAGAATCCGAATAGCTGTCACAATCTATACTTATATGATTAACACCGTAGAAGTAAAAGAGAATCATACTGCCTGCCGACAGCCCGTTTTCGGACAAAAGCAGGTCTTGAACTGATAGTTAAAGACTGAAAATGTACTGCAAATCGCCTTTTCAGCTTGATTAAAGTCCATCTTGTCCAACTTCGAATATTATCCTTGCAAGATAACTAGAAATTATACGCTTCTACTCAGACTTTGGAAACCTTTATCCGCAGCAATTAAAGGAAAGTCCACTTTGCCCACTACGTTGTGTGACCATTATCACACCCAAAAAACCACATATAGTTTATAAATGGATAATACGAATCTACATATAGTATTTAACGTGAATTAAATGATAACCAAATCATTTTAGGAGGAACCTTACATGAACATGCTTGAGTATGCCACTCCACCGGCATCCGATCTATTATCCGACCTGGGAAGACGCATTATTGGCGCAGAAGACGCCGATACGCTGAGGGAAAATGCAAATCTGAACGGGGACTCCTTCAGCGGTAAGATGAGCAGGCTCGGTTCGGAGACCGCCAAGTGGCATGCTCTGCGTCATGTGTTGCCAGAAGAGCTTGCCCAAGCTGTGGAGAATGGGGATCTGTATGTACACGATCTGGATCAGTATGCACTTGGAACGACCAACTGCATCTTTATCCCGTTTGACCGTCTCCTTGCTGCGGGTTTTAATACAGGCAACGGATCGGTTCGCACACCTCAGACGATCATGTCTGCAATGGCCCTGGTTGCGATCATCTTCCAATCCCAGCAGAACAGTCAATATGGCGGTGTATCGGCCAATAAAATTGACTGGGATTTGGCCCCTTATGTACAGCGATCGTTCCGCAAACATTATCGCAAAGGGCAACGCCTCTTTGGTGAGCATGCCCTGCTTGAGGATGAACTGCTTTATCTGGACAGCATCGAAGCGAAAAATCAGTGCCCGCGCGCATATGCCTTCGCCTATGAAGAGACTGAGCTGGAGACAGGACAAGCTGCTGAATCACTGATTCATAACTTGAATACAATGAGCAGCCGGGCAGGTGGTCAGATTCCATTCACTTCACTGAACTATGGATTATGTACTTCAGCGGAAGGAAGGTTGGTATCGCGTTCATTGCTCGAAGCAACCATCCGTGGCCTGGGCAACGGGGAGACTCCCGTGTTCCCTCAACATATTTTCCAATGTAAACAGGGGATCAATCAGGCTCATGGAGAGCCGAACTATGATTTGTTCCGCCTCGCAGTCACCTGTTCATCCCGGCGGATGTATCCCAACTTTGTCAATGTTGATGCTTCGTTCAATCTGCCTTTCTATCATCCGGAAGATCCGGATACGATCATTGCAACTATGGGATGCCGCACACGTACACTGGCTGACCGGTTTGGTCGCAATCGTCAAAGTGGCAAAGGTAATCTGTCCTTCAACACCATTAACCTCGTGAAACTCGGCATCCGGTTTGGCATCTGCCAAGGTGCCAGAGCTGTCGCTGACCGGGCCGGATTCTATACTGCTTTGGAATCGATTATGCATAACGCCGCTTCCGGCCTGCTGCATCGCTACCGAATTCAGACAGCACAGCCTGCCAAGGCATCGGACTTCATGATGCGGGAGGGTGTATGGGAAGGTGGAGAACAGCTTGGCCCGAACGATCCGGTTGCCGATCTATTAAAGCATGGAACATTATCTCTTGGTTTTATCGGTCTTGCGGAATGTATGACAGCTCTCTATGGGCGCCATCATGGGCAGGACCCCCATGTACACCACGAAGCGCTCAACATTATTCGGACCATGAGAGAGTTCTGTGACCGGATGAGCGAGCAGCATAACCTGAATATCACACTGTTTGCCACACCTGCTGAAGGGTTGTCCGGCAAATTCACGAAGATCGACAGAGAACGATACGGCCTCATTGCCGGGGTTAATGATCGTGAGTATTATACGAACTCATTCCATATCCCGGTATACCACACTCTTCCAGCTTATCGGAAGATTGAACTGGAGGCCCCGTTCCACACTTTATGTAACGCGGGTGCAATCTCCTATGTGGAGCTTGACGGAAACGTTCGGGCCAACACCGCAGCTTTCCTGCGAATTGTGCAGTATGCACTGGCACAGGATATTGGTTATTTCTCTATTAATCATCCGATTGATCGCTGCCCTGCATGTGGTTATGAAGGCGTCATTGGGGATGTATGTCCAGGCTGTGAAGCCCACGAGAACCATGTGCACTTCCAGCGGTTACGCCGCGTAACTGGCTATCTAACCGGAGATTACAAAGTACGCTTCAATGCTGCGAAGCAAGCCGAAGTGCGGGATCGGGTGAAGCACCGGTGAATCTATATGGTTACATCCCGGAATCGGTGAATGAAGGGACAGGCCTGCGTGCTGTGTTGTTCATCAGCGGATGTCGTCACGCCTGTCCAGGCTGCTTCAGTCCGGATTCGTGGAGCTTTCGAGCGGGTGAGCCCTTTACAGAGGAGCGGCAGCAGCAGATTCTGCATGAAGTGACGAGCCATCCATTGTTGGATGGCGTTACGTTGTGTGGTGGTGATCCCTTTTTCTCGGCAGCAGAATGTACGTCTTGGGTCCAGCAGCTCCGAGCTGCACGTCCTGATCTGACGGTATGGGCCTACACGGGATTTGAATATGAGGAACTGATTACCGACCCTGCGAGAGCGGAGCTTGCCCAGTTGTGTGATGTGATTATTGACGGGCGATACGTTGAAGCGGAGCGTGATGTCTCCCTTCCCTTCCGCGGCAGTCGGAATCAACGTTTGATTGATGTCAGTGCAACACTAGCCACTCGAACCATCGTTACAATACAGCTCAGTATGCTGTAAACATTGGTTTTATTCCCCTCACCAACTAACAAGGCACGGGTCCCCAGCGGACTCGTGTCTTGTTGGCGTATAGTGGTCTGCTTTAAGAAATAGGTTTTATCCATTCTCTCTATTTTCTTCTCTATTGCATGACGATATATAATATAGGTAGTTACTAAGTTAGCATTTAAAATTTAACCGTTTACATAAGGTAACCAGGGAGGAATCATCTTTTATATGGATATTGTTCAAGCATTAATTACATGTATGCCTTTCTTTCGAGATACGATTCGTCAGGATGTAACCCTCTCCGTTATTGATCATGAAAAATTCTTATATTTCTCAGCAGGAGAATCTTTAAAGCAACTGAATTATCAACCCGGCGACCCTCTGTTGGATGGAAATCGAAATTTTGCTGATCTCAACGGCGGTACCGTCAAACGATTCGATCACTATCCTAAAGATTTATTCGGTGTTCCTTTTGACGTGGCTTTTATCCCCATTAAAAATGAAAAAGGTGAAGTCATCGCCCTGTTCAACCTGCTCTACAGTATGGATGACCAGGACCAGCTGCAACAGCTCATGGATGCTACCGAAAATCTGACCAACCAGTTAATTGACAGTGTACAGCATGTAGCTGCACACTCCGAGGAACTCAGTGCCACAACCGAAGAGATCCGGAATAATTCCAAACAAGCCGTACAGAAATCAGGCAATGTAACTCAAGTCGCCAGCTTCATTCGTGAAATCTCCGAACAAACCAATCTGCTCGGCTTGAATGCAGCCATTGAAGCTGCTCGTGTAGGTGAAGCAGGTGCAGGCTTTGGCGTTGTTGCCAAAGAAATTCGCAAACTGTCTGTGGATACCAAAGAAGCAACGGCCCGTATTGAAGATTCTCTTCTCTCGGTTCGGCAATCCATTCAAGGCATGGAGAATGAACTTGGTGAGATCACGGCCAGCTCCCAAGAACAGGCTGAACTCGTAAACAATTTCATGAGCACAATTGAGCAGCTGAATGAAACCAACAAACAATTGAAGCAATTTGTGCAAAAATGATTACGTTTGACGGAAAATAAAAATACGTTTAATGGACAATAAAAAATGCGTTTGATAGCAAACAATAAACAAAAGCCTCCGAATAAGTTCGGAGGCTTTTTCATGAGTTATTTGACTTAACGAATCTCGAAGTGACTGATGCGCACGCCTGCAGACAACACAATGTATACATCCTGCGCACCTGATGCACCTGTGAGTTCAGCCTTCACGGTAGACCACTGCTGGGCTTCACCTTGCGCCAGTTCCACACGTCCTGCGAGCGTACCGTCTGGTGAACCGAGTCGAACTTCTAACACAGCACCTGCTTGTTCTGCGGAGACACGCGCTTCAATTGCTGCTGCCCCACTACCCAGATCGGCATCCTTGAAAGCAATCCATCCTTGCTCTCCAACTACACGGACAGCACTTCCGCCCTCTTTGCTCTCATCCAGATCAACACACAGGTAAGCATCATAATTCTCGGCACGAGTAGCCACACCCAGATTACGGGCAGGGATCGTCTCTCCTTCTACCGTCAGGTCTGCAACCAGTTGGACATCAGAGGATGACTTGGCAACCATGATGGAGTAAGTTCCACTTTCCACGACATACCGATCACGAGTTACATCCCAGATTGCCAGTTCCTGAACAGGCAAGGTGAAGCTGACTTTCGCTGTAGCTCCCGCTTCGATATGAAGACGACGGAATCCTTTTAACGTTTTGAGTGGACGTTTCACCCGGGATTTGCCTGCACGAACGTACAACTGTACAACTTCGTCACTGGCGATTGAACCCGTATTGCTCACATCTACAGTTACCGTAACGTTGCCCTCTGTACCCACTTGAGCTGGGCTAAGTTCCAAATTGCTGTATTTAAACGTTGCATACGTCAGACCATGTCCAAACGGATACAATACATTACCTTCAAAATATTGATATGTCCGACCGGATTGAATGATATCGTAATCCTTGATGTCGGTCAGTTGATCTGCTGATTGTACCCATGTCATGTTCAAACGGCCTGCTGGCGCATAGTCGCCATAGAGTACGTCTGCTACTGCGTTACCCAGTTCCTGTCCTGCGTGTGAAGTGTACAATACCGCCGGGATGTTCTCCTGAACCCAATTCGATGTGAATGGATAACTACCCACGATGACCACAACCGTATTCGGGTTCGCGGCATAGACCGCCTCAACCAAACGTTGCTGAGATTCGGCCAGATCCAGACTTGGACGATCAATTTCTTCTTTACCATTTACAAGCGGATTGTTACCAACAAAGACAATCGCCGTTTCCGCAGCCTTGGCAGCTGCTACCGCTTCCTCAAGTCCATTCACAATCACATCCTGCTTGAATGTCTCTGTAGCACCGAAAGACTTCAGTTCTTCAGACACCGCAAATGCATCGTTTCCGCCATTAGGTGTAGTCACCGTTTTGCCATTCCATGTGGTCAGACCTACACTACCATCCTCTTGTGGCAACAGGTGGAATACTTCCTTCACGAACCAGCCGTACACTTCATCTGCGGAAGCCGTTACGGTCTCTTCATCTGTGGTCAGATATTTGCCGTTGCTTTCCGCCTGCAAGGTATAACTTCCGAAGCCCCAGTCGGACACCATGAACGTCTCCGCTTCTCCCGAAGCAATGACAGGTGATTTTTCACCATCTGCCAGTCCAATCTTCTTCCCATTGGCTACAGAAGTTAACGTAATACGGTCATTACCATCCTTGAACGATACTTTATCACTGCCTACTTTGCCACGGATCGCTTCAAGTGGGGCTACGTTATACGGCATGGTGCCTGCATACCAGTCACGATAGACGGTTCCGCCCAATTGACCAATCACAGCCACTTTACCAGCTTTTGTTTTGTCCAGCGGCAGTGTGCCTTTGTCGTTTTTGAGCAATACGACTTGTTCTCTTGCGGCTCTGAGCGACAGTTCTTTTGCTTTCTCTGTCATCATGGACTCTTCACCAATAGCAGCGTACGGGTTCCCTTCTTCCGGATCGAACTCGCCCAGACGGAAACGCACACGGAACGTATTGAACAACGCCTTATCGATGTCATCCATCGTGAGTGTACCTTGTTCCAATCCTTCACGCAGAGCCTGTTTGGATAGCTCAGCATCATCGGTGATGCTATCAATTCCAGCTTTAACAGACTCTACCGTACCTGGTGTGTGGGAATCATAGTATTTATGATCGTTCTTGATGCCCATTACATCGCCTGCGTCGCTGACAACGAAACCATCCATGCCCCATTCGCCTTTGACAACCTCGTTCACAAATGGATGCAACAACGCTGGCGTACCATTAATGGAGTTGTACGCCGTCATCATGGACTGTGCGCCGCCTTCCTTAAATGGCTTCTCAAACGCTTTCAGATAATATTCACGCATGTTGCGCGGATCAATGCTGGACGAACCACTTCCGCGATCCACTTCGTTATTATTCGCAAGAAAATGCTTCAAAGTAGCAACCGCTTTGTAATACTTCGGATGGTCACCCTGAATTCCTTTGACCAATGCTGTTGTCAGCTCGGCTGTCAGTTCTGGATCTTCACCATACGCCTCTTCATTCCGTCCCCAGCGCGGGTCACGTTCCATATCCACTGTAGGTGCCCACAGCGTAAGACCGTTCACTGCCGGATTTCGTTTATAAAATACACGCGCCTCGTCTCCGAGCACGGAGCCAATCTCCTTCATCAGATCTGCATCCCATGTGCATGCTAGCCCCACCGGTTGTGGGAAAGATGTTGCTTCTCCAAGCCAGGCCAGGCCGTGTGCCGCTTCTGTTCCGTGTTTGTATGCAGGCACACCCAAGCGTTCTACTGCTGGCTGATATTGCAGCATGGATTCAATTTTTTCATCTTCCGTCAAGCGGGATACAAGGTCCTTCACACGGGTGTCTAACTCTAGTGCTGTATCTTGAAACGGATATTTCGTTTGGTTGGTCGTCATATGGAATCTCCTTTGGTTATCGGTAGTAAATTAAAATGATAGCGAATACATATCTTATGAAAAAACGGGGATTAATTCAGATAAAATCTTACTTCAGATGGATAGATTAATCCTTTTATAATCAACGTTTACAGGTATAAAACTTGATCTCCTTTTCAAAACCTAAAACGGTTTCGATAATCCTATCATATAGCATGTTTAACAAAAAAAACAGAGGTTCTGCGCAGGAAATTGTGAACATCCCCCTCGGCAAAATCTGAACAACACCGTTTTTTCCTGGCATAGTCTGGCAATCATGAATAAGAGTACAACGATGTGCGCTGAACGACAACCGCATCAACCGAATGAAGATGATTAAGGAGGAAGACAAATGAGCGACAATCAGCAGCCCAAAACGGGTCTGCCCCCGGTCCCCGAATCACTGTGGCGTGCTACGCATGAATTCGATAGCTATCCAAAACTGACCGAAGATATCACCGCTGATGTAGCGATTATTGGAGCCGGTATTGCAGGCATTACTACAGCCTATCTGCTCGCGCAGACGGGTATGCGTGTAGTCGTGCTGGAGGCTGGAAAAGTGTTGGATGGCACGACCGGTCATACCACTGCCAAGGTATCTACACAACACGGCGTCATATTTGATGAAATTATGCATCACTTCGGACAAGAACAGGCTCGGATGTACTATGAAGGCAATGCCGATGCTGCCAAGTGGATGCGCAATCTGGTGAAGGAAAAACAGATTGATTGCCAGTGGGCAGAGGAAGATGCCTACGTCTATATTCAATCAGAGGAAAACATTAAAAAACTGGAGATCGAGCTGACCGCCTATGGCAAACTCAATATCCCTGGTGAGTGGGTAGATCCACTCCCTATTCCAGTTCCTGCCAGAGCGGGTATCCGCATGCCGGGTCAGGCACGCTTTGATCCGCTGGCCTACCTGCATTACTTGCTCGATTCCGCTGTGAAACAAGGGGTACAGATCTACGAGCATACGACAGTTACGGATGTAGAGGAAGACGCTTCACTACATGTCAGAACTTATGGAGATGGCCCATCCGTAACAGCGGAACATGTTGTCGTGGCTTCTCATTTTCCCGTCTATGATCCCGGGTTTTATTTCACACGATTACACGCCGAACGATCCTACGCTGTATTAGTCGAACCGGAGAAACCCTATGCGGGCGGCATGTACATCTCGGACGATACACCGTACCGCTCCTTGCGTACCGTCTTACATGACGGTAAGGAACTTATCCTCTTTGGCGGCGAAAATCACAAAACCGGACAAGGCATCTGCACCTTCGGTCATTATGAACGCCTGGAGCAGTTCGCAGCGGAGACATTTGGCATCCGCAACATTCCTTTCCGCTGGTCAGCCCAGGATCTGATCTCCATCGACAAGGTGCCTTACATTGGACCGATTACCGGAAGACATGAACGTGTCTATGTGGCGACCGGGTTTGCCAAATGGGGAATGACAACTGGCACGATGGCAGGACACCTTCTTGCGGATCGCATCACTGGACGTGACAATCCTCATGCTGCCATATTCGATCCGGCAAGATTCAAAGCTGATCCTGGCATGAAACATTTTATTGTGGAAAATGTGAATGTAGCCAAGGAATTAATCTCCGGTAAAGTAGGTATTGTGCACAAAAACGTTAGTGATATTGGCGAAGACGAAGGAGCCGTCGTTCGTCATAATGGCAAACGTGCTGGCGCCTACAAGGACACCAGTGGCAAGCTGTTTCTGGTGGATACCACCTGTACTCATCTGGGGTGCGAAGTCGAATGGAACGAGGGCGAGCGTTCGTGGGATTGCCCATGCCATGGTTCCCGCTTCGATTATGCAGGCCATGTCATTGAGGGCCCTGCTGTGGAAGACCTTAAAGTTCTGGATGCACAAGGATAACCGACATTTAGCGATTAACCTGTAAACCAAAGAAACAAAAGTTCATCTCACAGACCGGATCGGAATCCGCCTCCAGACGGAAGTAACCGATCCGGTTTTTGCGTATGCTGAATTATAGCTAAACAGACAGCTTCAGCTAAGCATCAGTATTAAACGAACTTATTATCGATCAATCGTGATACGGAACTATTTTAAAATCACTACCTTGCATTAAACAGTACTGGATGCTATGATGACTTCACCACTACTGAACAATATACAATAGCTATAAATGAAGCTACGAAGGAGGAACCTGTGTGAATGTGAACATCCAGTTCAAAAAAGGAGTATTGGAGCTGTGCGTCCTGGTATTAATTAACCGCCAGGATCGGTATGGCTACGAACTGGCTCAGGCTGTCTCCAAACATATCGAAGTTGCTGAAGGTGCACTGTATCCCTTGCTTCGCCGGCTTGTGAATGACGGTTACTGCACCACCTACCTGCAAGAATCAACTGAAGGCCCGCCGCGCAAGTATTACCGACTGTCCGATACAGGTCGCGACTACATGACGGCACTGACGACAGAATGGAATGAATTTGTGCGCAATGTCGCAAATCTGATTGAGGAAGGAACCCCCAATGAATAGACAACAATTTATGAAAGCCATGGAAGTTCATCTACGGCCGATGGACCCATTCGAACGGGCTGAGTTGCTCGCCGACTATGATCAACATTTCGAGCTTGGACTACGAGAAGGCAGGTTGGAAGAAGAGATCGCTCGGGAACTCGGACAGCCGGAAGAAATCGCCAAGGAAGCACTCGGTGATCGTTATGACATTCATACGCCGGGTTCAGATGCATTCTATGCACCGACGTATCGCGAAATGCGGTCACCCAGAAACAGCACCAGAGCCACTCGCAAATTTTTCACAGCCATCGGCCTGTTATTTCTGAATCTGATTCTTGGCATCCCCCTTGGTCTCATGATGTGGTCGGTATGGCTTGTTATTGCCAGCCTTTCCTTGCTGGTATTGGCTCCTGTAGCAGCGGTTGTGGATTTCTTATTCCTGAGCCAACTCGATAAAGCAGAGATCTTCGTTGCGATTGGCGCTTTCGGTGTCGGCATTTTGTTTGCCATCACATCGAATTATGTCTTTAGAGCCTTCAAAATCGTCACTCTTCAATATATTAGATGGAATAAAAACACGATGAAAGGAGATGTTTCCGCATGAGCACTAAAAAATGGCTTGCGCTTGCCGTGATATGTATCGGAATAGGTTTACTTGGGACATCCATCTATGGCGTTCAGTTCGGGGATGAACGGGAGCATTATTCTAAACGATGGGATTTCAAAGCAGATGAATTGCAGAACATTATCATGAGTGCTAATTTCAGTGCAGATATTGAATTTGTTGTAAGCCCGGATTCGAATGGTTATATCGAAGTGGATGGCAAATGGGACCCTGCTGTAGTCAAAAGCTTCGAACAGGCCACCTTATCCAACGGCACATTCCAACTGGCGCAGACAGAACGTGATCGATTGCAATTTTTCACCTTGTACTGGAATGATCAAGACTCCACAATAACCGTTGCCCTGCCTGAAGGACACCAATTAAATGAGGTTAAGCTGGACTCCTCTTCAAGTGAATGGGATCTGACAGGTCTGAGTGCCAATCAGCTTGAGCTGAATAATACCTCAGGTTCAATACGTCTGGAAAACATCAAGGCGCCCAATATTGAATTGGTTCTAACTTCGGGTGACATTAACGCTTCCATGATTGATGGAGACATGACCGTGAAACAGACATCCGGAAGCTTCACAGCAGATCAGATTGCCGGTCATGTAAACAGTAAGATTAAATCAGGAGATATTGAGATTACTGAATTAAACGGCGCAGCTGATGTTCAATTCACTTCGGGTAGCATTCATATTGAGCAGTCCCATTCCGCCCCGATTAATGCGTCTGGAACATCAGGAGATATTTTCATTCAAGCTGCACCTGATTTTGACGGAATCTACGACGCTAAGGCTACTTCCGGAAGTGTCGATGTACCTGAATCGCCAATGGTAAGCCGGGAAGTGATCAAGGCCCGTACCTCCTCTGGCAGCATCGAGATTACCAAATAGTGATGAAGCAAATTTCCGAACTGTGGGTAATATAGTATAATCAAATGCCAGTCCAATTCTAAGGAGGAATTATCCACATGGAACTTAAAAATAAAACAGCTGTCATCACAGGTGCCGGTAAAGGTATCGGGCGTGCGATCGCTGAAGCCCTTGCCAAAGAAGGTGTGCACCTCGGCCTTATTGCACGTACCGCTTCCGATCTTCAGGCTCTGCAACAGTCACTTAGTCAAGAATACGGTGTGAAAGTAACCAGTGCTGTAGCAGATATCTCGGATCGCACACAGGCGGAAGCCGCTGTAGCAGCCATTGAGATGGAACTTGGTGCGGTGGATATTCTGATCAATAATGCAGGTATCGCAAGCTTCGGCACACTGCTGGATATGGACCCGGAAGAGTGGGAACGCATTCTGCATGTTAACGTTATGGGTACATATTACGTCACACGTGCTATCCTTCCAAGCATGATCAAGGAAAGTAGCGGCAGTATCATCAATATTGCTTCCACTGCAGGTGAACGCGGATTCGCTACAGGTTCGGCATACTGTGCATCCAAATTTGCGCTACTCGGCATGACCGAATCTCTGATGCAGGAAGTGCGCAAGTCCAACATTCGTGTAACAGCACTGACACCAAGCACCGTTAATACGGAGCTTGCGACCAATGCCGGACTGAAAATTGGCGACGAAGATCGCATGATGCAAGCGGAAGATGTAGCTGAACTTGCACTCGCAACACTCAAGCTGTCCGACCGTGTCTTCGTCAAAGCAGCAGGTATCTGGACGACGAATCCACAATAGACAGGTGATTCTGACCTTTCTAACAAACCTCTCGCACCTTATTGTGCTCTTTTGCAGGAAATGAGAAACGTAACGAATCTCTGCGACGTTATTTCGCCAGAAGTCTGTGGAATGTAGCCAAATTACACACACAACAGTGAAATAAAGCGTCTGAGATTCGTTACATCTCAATATCTGCTTAAAATCATCTAATAGGGCTCGCTCAGTTCGTTAGAAAATAAAAGGACGATTCCCATTGTACATGTATGCAGGTTCGCATGTTCATGACTTGGGAGCCGTCCTTTTTTTATTCTATAAATGATCCAGACCCAATTCTTTGGACACTGCAATGAGCACCACCGCAGGCTCCTCACCGATATTGGTCACTTCATGGGGCACGATCGCATTCCAGGTAAACGAATCACCCACTTCAAGAACTTCCACATCTTCGCATTGCTCCGCACGAATCTTGCCCTGCAACACCAGATGGCTTTCCTCCCCGGCATGTTTGCTCACCCCGGTCGAAGCACCTGGCGGTAACTCCACAATGGACATACGCATTGCACCTTTGGCTGTAAGCTGCTGTACTTTGATCTGTCCGCTTCCGGCTGTCGTCTCCTTGCGCTCGTTCTTGCGTACCACATTCATCCGTTGCTCCGGTGTCAGCAGCAAATAGGGAAGTGGCACTTCCAGATAATCCGCAATACTTTCAAGTGTAGCAATGGAAGGTGATGTTTTGTTATTTTCTACGTTGCTGATAAAACCTTTGGACAACCCCGTGCCCTCACACATCTGCATGATCGTAATCTGTTTCTGTTTGCGGATCGTACGAATAGCCAAGCCAATATCCATATTGCGTCCCTCCCCTCCTATTGATCTATTTAAGACACCAGTCGTACGCGTCGCTTCTTCAGGTTATCTATTCGGCGCTTGTCTCAACAAATATAATTCGGTTTCCGAACGGATCTGTCACGGTCATTTCCCTTGATTGCCAAGGTGTTTCCTCTATACCTGGTCTTGCATTTTTGTACTTTTTCTGACGAAGTGCACCATGGAATGTATCCAAGTTATCTGTTTCCACGCGCAAGGCAGCTCCAGGTGTACAATCTCCATGATGTTCGGATAAATGAATCACGATGGAATCGAGTGAAATCTGCATATATAAGGGCATATCTTGCTCAAATCGATGTTCCCAATCCAATTGGAAACCCAGGTATTCAAGGTAGAACTCTCTAGCTTTATTTTCATCAAATATTCTCAAAATAGGCACGATACTTTTTAACATCCTGATCACGTCCTCGGGAATAATATATAAACCATTCGCAGCGGCATTTATTGTAGATACATTCAAGATTTTTAATAAACAACATATATTCATCATACAAAAAAAGTATTGACCCTACAATGAAACCATGATAAATTTTGTTCATAAATAAGAATATTTATTTCATATTGGTGAACTTTATCATTAAAGCGATATATTAACTCATTCCTCATCAGGTGGTGTTTTCAATGAATTCTCCTTATATACATGAAGTCCAATTACCATCTCATTACAATCCAGATCAACGTTATCCTGTGATTTTCGCCTTACATGGCATGGGATCAGATGAACAGGATATGCTTCGTTTAATGAAGCCTATGCAGTCTGATTTTATTATTGTCGCCATCCGTGGGCCTATCGTTCAGAGTAGTGGTTATGCTTATTTTCAGATTAAAAGCATTGGCAACCCCATCCGTGAATTGTATGATGCCTCTGTGCTGGGATTGCAACAGTTGATTGTTGATCTGTCCGCCAAATATGCGATTGATCCCACGCGGCGTTATATCGCCGGATTCAGCCAGGGCGCTATTATGGCAATGACCCTATCGCTGATCATGGGAGATGCCATTAAGGGCATAGTAGCGATGAGTGGGTACATCCCGCAATTTGTGAAAGACGAGTACAAGCTGCAACCCGATTCGGAGCTGTCTGTGTTCATCTCACATGGTGATCAGGATCATCTATTCCCGCTGCAACTGGGCGAAGATAACGCCAATTTCTTCAGTCAACACACCAATCACGTCACATATGTACCTTACAACGGTGGACACCAGGTGACCCCCGATCTATATCAACATTTTCAACACTGGCTTCGGACGGATGCAAATCTGACTACCGAAGACCCGAAAGGACTGAATTCAAAATGATGCCATCTCTGTTTATTGCTCACGGTGCCCCGTCAATTGCACTGGAGGAGAATGTGTACACTGAATTTTTGCAAAAACTAGGACAGGAACTGCCGAAACCCAAAGCAATTGTATTGTTCTCTGCTCACTGGGAATCCACTACTCAGCTTGTATCCTCGGTAGCCAATTACGAAACCATTTATGATTTCGGCGGTTTCCAGCCCGAGCTGTATCAGATCAAGTACCCGGCTCAAGGACAGGCAGAAACCACAGCCGAGGTGGAGCGTTTATTTGCAGAAGCAGGGATCCCGGTACAAACGGATGATGTTCGTGGCCTGGATCACGGCGCCTGGGTTGTTCTACGCCTGCTCTACCCAGATGCGGATATTCCCGTAATTGCCTTGTCCGTGAATCGCTATCTGACAGGTGAGCAGCAATATCAGGTTGGACAAGCGCTCGCTTCCTTACGTGAGCAAGACATTCTCGTGATCGGCAGCGGCGGAACCGTCCACAATCTACGTCGATTGAACTGGGAAAGTAACGGTGTTGACCCGTGGGCATCAGAGTTTGACAACTGGCTGCATGACAAGCTGGTGAGTTGGGATACGGAGTCTCTCTTTTCCTATGATACACTGGCACCTTCAGCTCAAGCCGCCGTGCCTACGCCGGAGCATTTTGTACCACTGTTGCTCGCTATGGGTGCGGGGCATCAGAACAAACAGGCATCGCTCCTGTTCAAAGCCTATCAGTATGGCAACCTGAGTTTGTCCTGCTGGAAGTTTGATTAAAGAGGACTATATAAAACGAACTAAAGTATTTACACTCGCTACTCCGATGACAGAACAACCTTCCGATCGCTGTTATCCCCAGATTTTTTTATTTACTTTATATAAAGGTGAAAATCTGGGGATAAAGGCGAACACTTCGCTTCTTCAGGTTCTTTCTGCCCTCTACGTTTTCGTGTAAAAGATTAGTTTTATTTATATAGTAGATAAATAATTAGCGTGAGTTACAGGGAATGCCCCTGTTGCTCACGCTTTATTTGTTGTTACCGTCCTTGAATAATGAGACCATTGTAGTATGTAAGCAAGGACTCCGGTTTCTTGTGTGCTTTTCCGGATTATATCTATAATATGAGGTGAAATCAGGCACAGTTTGCTCGCATATCACTCACTATATTATCTGAATAGCTCATACGGAGGGAATTGGATGCCAGAACAGCGTATATATGAATTGATGGATGAACTGGATATGTTGCTGGAGGAGAAGGTACAAGATGAGGAAAACCGGGAGCTGCTCACCGCATATCGCGAGTTTGAAGGCGTGACGGATGAGCAGCTCGACGCATTCGAGCAGGAACACGGTATTCGATTACCTGCTGATTTTCGTGCGTTTTATAAACGTAAAAATGGGAGCGGTTATGCCTTTCACGTCTTGTATCCAAGCCTCGAGGAAGGACGAGAGTCCGAGCCATTTTACCTGTTATCCCTGGAAAAGATTCAAAAGGAGCAGTCCACGCTGGTGGAGAACCGCATGGATGATTATTTTACCGAAGAAGAGATCCGTGAGCTTGATCCTCGAATCAAACCCTACCTTTTTCAAAAGAAATGGGTTACGTTTGGCAAGCTTGGAGGCGGGTCGCTGTATCTGATGTTCGACTTTGATCCGACAGAGCAAGGAACATATGGACAGATTATTATGTACGTACATGATCCGGATTTTGTATATTATGTCGCTGGGACGTTTACGGAACTTTTGGAACAGTCTAACCGGAATTTACGTGCCTTGGAAGCCATTGAGTACTGAAATGCGCATGATGATATGACCTTTTTTGCATAATGCTGGGATATGTCAAAGCGGTTATAATAACATTTAGTGGAAATGCACATGCTGTATAGATAAACTGCCTTTTCTACACCTAATACATTGATCTGGGAGGAACATACGAAGTGGCTGAACAACCAAAGTCTGAGAGCTTTATGTCTCTCGTCAAAAAAGGAAACACATCCTCCGCCGTAGCGATGGCAGGTAATGCCGTACTTGCTGTGTGCAAAGGAGGAGCCTTCCTATTCAGTGGCAGTGGTGCCATGTTCGCTTCGGCGATGCATTCACTCGCTGATGCCATTAACCAAGGGTTTGTCTTTGTCGGAAGTGTGTTGTCCGAGAAAAAACCTACACGCCGCTTCCCGACCGGATTCGGACGGGTCATCAACATTTTCTGTATGATCGCCGTTATTGTCGTGACGATTATGGCCTATGAGACCATTCATGAGGGGATTCACCTGCTCCAGCATCCTGTTGGTCATACCGGCGGTCTCTGGATTAACATCGGAGTGCTTGTTCTGAACATTGTCATTGACGGGGCCATCCTGATCAAAGCCATGAAGGAAATCCTCAAAGAAGCACGCGCACCCAAAGCCGCCGGATTTGCCTTGGTCCCTGCTGCCATCAAAAATGTAGGCCGTGCTGCGCCACCAACCCGTCTCGTATTCTATGAAGATGTTGTAGCAGTACTCGGTGCGACACTCGCCTTGATCTCCGTTGTAGTCATTGCATTAACCAATTTTGCATTGCTCGATGGCATTGTGACAACGATTATTGGATGTCTGATGATCGCTGTAGCCTTCCGTGTCGGTTACGATAATATGATCGGATTGATTGGTGTTGCGGCTCCACAGGATATTGAGGACAAAGTGTCCCAAACCATTCTCGCAGATACACATGTTGCTGACATTCAGATGATGCGTATTATTCAGGAAGGCCGTTATTATCATGTGGAAGGTCTCATTGAGTTGACCAAAGGACTCAGCCTAGCTGATGCGGATGACATCAAGTTCCGTATTCAGGAGAAACTGATGACGAACCCCGATATCGCCGACGCTGCCATCTCCATTATTGAGGATGACGGTGTGAACAGCTGGGGCAAGAAACATTCGGATGTGGTGAAATAACAAGCTTCGCTTTTGATAAAAAGAATGACAGAACCCACTCTTCAACAGAGTGGGTTTTTAGCATGTTCAACTATACACTCATCTACAGAGAGGTAGTTGCCCAAAATGCTTACCTAGACTTTGGTCTAGGTCCACTTTAACTCCAAAGACGGAGGATAGACTTTTCCATTTCATGCTATGCTGTGAATAACGAAAGTAATTGCTCTACATACAACCGTTCGGAAATTGATCTTGTATTAAGAAGGAGAGATATTATGGCTAAACGTACGATCCTTGCGCCTGTTCTCATTTTGCTGGGCGTGTACCTGATTCTGAACCAGGGAGGTTCACTCGGTCCGGGTACGATCTTTGCGACTTTCTGGCCCACGTTGTTCGTGATTCCACTCGGACTGTTCTTCCACTGGCTCTACTTCTCCATGATTGGCAGAGGGGTTGGACTACTGGTTCCCGGTGGGTTGTTACTCACTGTTGGTATCGTCTGTCAGATCGCTATGCTGTTTAACAACTGGGGTACGATGTGGCCGGGCTTCATTCTGGCTGTAGCTGTTGGTTTGTTCGAATTGTATTGGTTCGGTGGTCGGAACAAATGGTTGCTGATCCCCATCAACATTCTAACGGTTATCTCCCTGCTGTTCTTTGCCGTGATGTCGATTGGTACGATGCTGAGCAGCTTGAGCTTTATCCAACCGTTTGTGGCGATTGTGCTGATTATGGGTGGGGCTTGGATCATGGTGGGTCGCAAAAAGCGCATGTAGTGTCATTCATATAAGATGAATAAGGTACGGGTTCACACTGAGCCACTCCACGTGCAGAATAATCTTTCGATCGCTGTTATCCCCGGATTTTTTGATTCCCCTTTTACAATGGGAAAATCCGGTGATAAAGGCGAACGCTCCGCTTCTATAGCTTATTTCTGCCCGCTCCGTTAACGTGTGCCCTGTAATGTTCATTTTATATGGCACTTCAAGCGTTTTTGCTCTGAAGTAGGTAATAAAAAAGGGTTGCTGCTCGTCATTCAAATGAAATGACGAGCAGCAACCCTTTTTGTTTTTTTTCAAATCTAACGAACTGTGCACACGTTATTGGCGGTTATTTGCTGTGCATTTTAAACTCCAGGAACAGGTCGTTATAATGCGAGAGCATTTTTTTACCCAGATTATCGTAGACCTCCAGCTTACCTGTCAGTGTCTCGTCTGGATAGAAGCGTTCATCCTCCGAGATGTCCTCTGGCAGCAGCTTAAGGGCCTCAGCGTTTGGTGTGGAATATCCCACATACTCGGCATTGCGAGCCGCATGGTCTGGGTCCAGCATGAAGTTGATAAACTGGTGTGCCCCTTCAATATTACTCGCTGTTTTGGGAATAACCATGTTATCGAACCAGAGGTTTGATCCCTCTTCTGGCACCATGTAATCCAGCTTGTCGTTCTCATCCATAATCTCGGATGCATCCCCGGACCATACAAGTCCAACTGCCGCTTCCTCGTTCGCAAGCAGCATCTTGATCTCGTCACCCACAATTGCTCTGACGTTTGGTGTCAATGTAGACAGCTTCTTCAGCGCTTCTTGCAAATGGTCTTCGTTGGTATCATTCAGAGAATACCCGAGACTGTTCAATCCCATCCCAATGACTTCGCGTGCGCCATCAAGGAGCAGGATTTGGTTTTTCAGACGCGGGTCCCACAGGTCGTTCCAGCTATCAAACGTCAATCCATCCACCAGTTCGGGATTGAACACAACCCCCACTGTTCCCCAGAAATAAGGGATCGAGTACTTGTTGCCTTCGTCAAAGGACAAGTCCAAGAACCGCGGATCGATGTTGCTCAGGTTAGTCAATTTGCTGTGATCAATTGGAACGAGCAGGTCTTCCTCTTTCATTTTGCTAATCGCATATTCAGAAGGAATCGCCACATCAAACGTAGTACCGCCCTGCTCAATCTTGGTCAGCATCGCTTCATTGGAATCAAACGTCTGATAGATGACCTTAATGCCTGTCTCATCCTCAAATTCCTTGAGCAGATCCGGGTCGATATAATCGCCCCAGTTATAGATGGTCAGCGTGTTGCCGCCAGAATACCCCTGACTCTTGTTCAGATACGAAGCCAGGATCATCAGGGCAAAGGCGGCCACAAAAACAAGCGCAAATGTCCGTACCAGTTGCTTCATGGTCGCAGCCCCTTTCCTCCTGGAGGTATCCGTGTTGCACGGCGGTTAATGAAGTAATATCCAACCACCAGCAGCACCGTGAGCAGGAACAACAGGGTAGACAAAGCATTGATGGACAAGGAAACACCCTGCCTTGCTCTGGAGTATATCTCTACCGAGAGTGTGGAGTATCCATTACCCGTGACAAAGAATGTTACCGCAAAATCATCGAGCGAGTACGTCAATGCCATGAAGAATCCGGCAAAAATACCCGGTTTCACGTATGGCAGCACCACACGCGTCAGAATCTGCCATGAACCAGCGCCCAGATCACGTGCTGCATCCATCAGTGTTGGACTCATCTCCTGCAGCTTCGGCAGTACCATGATCACAACGATCGGTACACTGAATGCGATATGAGACAGCAGGACCGAAGTGAAGCCAAGTTTGATACCAATCATGGTAAACAGGATCAGGAACGATGCACCAATGATGACATCCGGACTAACGATGAGCACGTTATTGAGAGACAGCAGCGTATTCTTGGTCCGTTTGCGACGCACATGGTAGATCGCCAGTGCTCCTGCTACACCAAGGATCGTTGAGATCGCTGATGACAGGAGCGCAATGATAAATGTATTCAGCACAATGATGAGTAGCCGAGTATCGGCGAACACCTCTCTGTACCATTCAAGCGTGAATCCTTCGAAGCTGCGCATGTGACCGCCGCTGTTGAAGGAGTAGAAGATCAGATACGCAATCGGTGCGTACAATATGGCGAATACAACGGCCAGATAGACGTTAGACAGCTTTCCGTTTCTTCCCATTACGCACCTCCTTCTTGCCTGATCCAGTCAGGAACATAATAATCGCCATCGCAATAATCAAAAAGACGGCAATCGTTGAACCCATCCCCCAGTCCTGGGTGACGAGAAAATGCTGTTCAATCGCTGTTCCCAGCGTAATTACACGGTTCCCCGCAATAAGGCGGGTAATCATGAACAGAGACAGTGCTGGAATAAATACAGCCTGACAGCCTGATTTCACACCGCTAATCGTCAGCGGAAAGATAACCCGGCGGAAGGTCAGCCAAGATGAGGCACCCAGATCCCGCGCCGCGTAGATCAACGATGGATTCATCTCTTCCAACGCATTGAAGATCGGCAGGATCATGAATGGAATGAAGATGTACACCGAGACAAAGATAAAACTGAAATCGGTGAACAAAATCTGCTGTGTGCCAATACCCACGACTTCAAGCAGGGAGTTGGTCAAACCGTACGTTCCGAACAAGCCGATAAAGGCGTACGCTTTTAACAAAAGATTGATCCAGCTTGGCAGAATGATCAGCAGCAACCACAGCTGCTTGTGCTTCGTCCGGGTCAGCATATACGCCGTTGGATACGAGATAAGCAGCGAGAACGCCGTAATCAGAAATGCATACCAGAACGAACTGAGCGTCATCTGCAAGTACACCGGCGTAAAGAAGCGGGCGTAGTTGCCAAACGTGAAGTTACCCTCCACATCGAAGAATGAATAATAGATGACCAGCAGAACCGGCGCCACAACAAACAACACCATCCATAGTACATATGGAATCAGATACGCATTGCGTGTGCTGGCCTTAGTCTGCATGAGCGGCCTCTTGATAGGCTTCGAGTCGTTTGTCGAACTCTTCTTCGGTCTCGTTAAAGCGCATAACGTGTACAGCTTCCGGGTCAAAATAGAGCCCTATCCGCGCGCCGACAACAGCTTTCTTGGTTGAATGAACAAGCCACTCATTGCCCGCATCGTCGTACGTGGATATTTCGTAATGCACTCCGCGGAATAACTGGGAGTCCACATTGACCTTCAGCTTACCTTGTTCTTCGGTTGTAATCTCAAGATCCTCTGGGCGAATGACAATCTCTACCGGCTCGTCCGGCTGGAGACCCTGATCGACACACTCGTGCTGTGCGCCAGCGAATTCCACCACAAAGTCCTGCTTCATTTTGCCCGATACAATGTTCGATTCCCCGATAAAGTCTGCCACAAAGCGGTTAATCGGCTCATCATAGATATCATTCGGTGTACCGCTCTGTTGGATCACGCCGCCATTCAGGACAAAGATCTCGTCGGACATCGCCAAGGCTTCTTCCTGATCATGTGTAACAAAGATAAACGTGATGCCCAGTCGCTGCTGCAGCTCCCTTAATTCATACTGCATTTCGGTCCGCAGCTTCAGATCGAGTGCTGAGAGCGGCTCGTCCAGCAGCAGAATTTCAGGTTCGTTCACAATGGCGCGTGCAATCGCAACACGTTGTCGTTGTCCACCAGACATTTCGCCAATTTCACGGTTCTCATAACCGGACAGATTGACGAATTTGAGGGCTTCCAACACTTTGCTGCGAATTTCAGCCGTTTTCATCTTTTTGATCCGCAAGCCAAAAGCTACGTTCTCAAATACATTCAAATGTGGAAATAACGCATAATCCTGAAATACGGTATTCACTTGCCGCTGGTGGGCAGGCACTCGGTTGATGAGCGCACCATTAAAATAAATACTGCCCTGTGTCGGCTCCGCAAAACCGGCAATCAACCGCAATATCGTTGTTTTCCCGCAGCCCGATGGGCCAAGAAGCGTATAAAATTTACCCCGCTCAATCTCAAAGCTGACTGCCTTCAATACGGCTTCATCCTGATCGTATTGCTGAGTCACCGCTTCAAAGCGGATAATCGGTTGTTGTTCTGACATGCTTCACATCGCCCCCTTATACTTGAGGTACCTCTTAATTCTGTACACTTTCATTCATGCATCCTTATAGATAACCCATCTATTATATATGATTCAGGTATATCCGCAATGGTTTTGATGTAAACGCCGCATGTCATTTCTTCTTATTGTTTAAAATTCTGCATACATTACAGGTAATCTCGATAATACGTACCCATATGGAGTAAATGAAGGATTTTTAGGATTCCATTTTATGTGTGAGAGGAGTCTTGGCTCTTGGATATTCGTCGTAACCTGCCTTTGCTGATGACCATTTGTTTCCTCAGTCAGATGGGCGGATTCATGATCCTGCCCCTGTTTCCTTTGTTTATTGAGGAATTCGGCCTGTCCGGCTGGATGATGGGGGGTATTTTTGCACTCTTTTATGTGGGGAAAGTGATTGGCGGTGTTCCTGCTGCGGCAATTTATAGAAAGCTCGGAGGGAAAAATGCGCTCATCCTGATGCTGATCCTGCTCGCTGTCTGTATGGGCGGCTTCGCATTTTCTTCTGCTGCGGTATTATTCGGCCTGCTCCGACTGCTGCAAGGACTCGCTTCCACCGGCCTTACCGTGGTCGTGCGTTCCATCATCGGAGATGGGGGTAATGTAGACAACCGCGGCCTGTACAATGGATATATCAGCAGCAGTGAGGGCGGCGGTATGGTACTTGGCCCAGTCATTAGTGGCTGGCTCGCATTGCATTGGCCCTTGTCGGTGCCTTTTTTACTCGTTACCGTGTGTTGTCTGATGGCCGTGGTCGCTGCGATGGGGATGAAGACGACGGCACCAGCTAGAGCTACTCATGAGTCTGGGAGTACGTTAATTGATCATCTAATAGAAGATCCTTCTGCGACGGTGAGACAAGAACCTCTGGACAACTTAACAAATTCAGTGCTCTCCACGGATGAAGTTGTTGTAGATTCCACCACAAGTGACTCCCACCCTAATACTACTGTATCGACTGAACTTCCTTTATCTTCATCACGGTCTGATGCAAAGCATACTCAAGATTTGTCTACAAGGCTCACACAGCGGCAACAACTACTTGGCTACGGTACGGTGCATTTTCTGGAGATGAGTGCCTATGCGGTGTTTCTCACCTACTTCGCACTGTATGCAGCTCACATCATGCATTGGGACCCCTTTGCAACCAGTCTCGCCTTCACAGTATCCGGGATTTCTACGCTTGCCGCTGCTCCCTTTGTTGGTTATCTCTCTGACCGGTTAGGCGATCGTCTGTTACTCTGTATGCTCGGCATGTTTCTCATTGGAATCGAAGTTGCTGTATTTTTAAGCACGTCCTCCCATCTATGGGTCTACGTTGGCATGTTGATTGGCGGGGTGGGCGGAGCATGTTACATGGATTCGTTCTTTGCTCATATTGGTGATCATATCCCGGACGAGAGTCGAAGTTCTGTCATAGGCAAAATTGTCTCAGCTGCCGAGATCGGCTCCATCGTATCTCCACTGGTTGCTGCGTTGCTTATGGAAGTTGGATCGCTTTACTCCGTGTTTGTGTTCAATCTGGTGTTGATTGCTGTTGCCATTGTAGTTCAGGCCGCGATGCGAAGTCGGTATAAGACAAGACGGGTGTAAAAGCAAAAGGGAGATGTCCCACAAGTCACGAACATGACGGAGGACATCCCTCTTTGGCATACTTTTTTTCTAACGAACTGCACAAGTGTTATTTGCTTCAATTTCTACTTCGTTAAATTACAATTCCACAAATAATCCGCCCTATAAGAAGCGCTCGGTTCGTTAGCTCTACAACTCGTGAGAGAAACCATTTCGGTGGCAACCTCTCGATTATACTTTTCCCAATAATGTTGCTATATGCTCTGCATTTTCTTGGATTTTTCTTTTTAAGTAAGGGTCGGTCCTTTCAGGCAATTCCGTTGGTTTGAAAAATTCCGCTTCAAAGACTTCAACCCCATCTGGCTTCAGTTCTCCCTCATACTCCGTGCAAATATAACCAATGACCACATTGTAGTATTCATGCCCATTTCTTAATTTCGTGTATAACTCTTTTCCTGAGAAGACGCCATACAGATGAAGTTTCTTGATCTCTATCCCAATCTCTTCTCTGACCTCTCGCATTGCAGACTCTTCCACCGATTCGCCGAGCTCCATATTTCCACCCGGTACTCCCCACGTATCATCCAGATGTCGAACCAATAGAATCTCACCTGTCTTGTTCAAGATCAATATACTCGGTCTCACCAAAATAACAGGAGCATTGCCAACCATTCCTCGCAACGTTTCAATATAACCCATGGATTGTTCCCTCCCCTATGTGAAGTCAAAGTCATGGCTTCATTATAGGTGTGTTATATATTTCCATATAGAGAAAGAATCTTTTCATTTTTTTCCTATTTTAAAGCCCTTCGTTTGATAAAAAAGGATCACAAAAAATAACCCGCCTGCACAATTTAATGTGCAAACGGGCATTTCATTGGTGCATCTCCGGCCTGTGGCTGGGGATTCTCTACCTGTGCATTCTGCTGCTCGCTCCTTCTCGGCTCTGCGGCAGATGCCACACCATCTTTCAGGGTATACGCCTGATCCTGATGGAAAAAGTTCGGCTTCACGATCTCATTACGATAGGAGCTGTGGAAAATATGCGTTGTCGCCGGAGATACCGGCGGAATCAGCCACACCCAATCCCCGGTCAGCTCACGTCCAGCCTTCTCTTCCCGCTGTTCAAACATAGCAAATTGCGCTGCCGCCGTGTGGTGATCCACAATGCTCACGCCTGCTTTTTTGAACGAATGCAGCACAGCCACATTCAGCTCCACCAACGCACGATCCTTCCACAATGTCGTTTCACTCGACGTATTCAATCCAAATGCTGCGGCCACCGCAGGCAGCATATTATACCTGAACGTATCCGCCAGATTACGGGCGCCGATCTCTGTACCCATATACCAACCATTGAATGGCGCTGCTGGATAAGATATGCCGCCAATCTCCAGTCGCATATCGGCGATCATCGGCACACCATACCAACGCATACCCAGCTCAGCAATCTTCTTCTGCTCCGGGTGTTCAATCATCACTTCCACAATCTCTTCTTCGGGTACAACAAACCACTCTGGGGCTTGTCCTTGTGCCTGAATAATGAGCGGTAACACATCATATGAGCTACCTGTCCCCTGCCAGCCAAGTGACATCGCCGCCTTGGTCAGCTCCACCGAAGCAGGATCTCCAATAATGCCTTGCTCTGTCTCATATCCTGCATAACGAATGAGCTGATGATTCCAGAGCCGTACCGGAGTTCCTTCCGGTCCATCCGGTGGAAGAATGGTAATCATCGGGATCACTTTGCCACCGTTGGACGCTATATGGATATGATTCAACACAGCATCCGCTGCCGTTCCTGCCGTATCGGCATGACGGGCATCCACGATCCGAAGTTTGTCCCAGAACAGCCGTCCGATGCAGCGATTACTGTTCCGCCAGGCCATTTTGCACCCCTGCTCCAATTCTTCTGTGGTATGCACATAGGTACCCGTTGCTTCGATCTCTCCCATAACGGCAACAAGCCGGGCCTGCGCGTCTTCACGCGAATGACCCAGCTCTTCATAACATGTATATATAAACCGTTCAGCTTCTTCCTGCAATTGTTCCAGGTCTGACCGCATCGTTCATTCCACCATTCTGTACATCTTGAATGCCATCATTATACGGCAAGCGCACCGGATTTGTAAGCGAACGGACAGTTTGTTCACGGACTCTACATATCGTTGTCAGGATGTAGGGTGACTTTTCTTATTTGCCCAGAAATGCGTTTAACATCCAGACCTCTTTATCCAGTGCAGCAGTGAATCCAATCAGCATATCTTCCGTTGCGTTATCCTCTGCTTCTCCCGCTTCGTGAATGCCTTGATGAATCACTTCCACCATTGTACGCAGATCAGTAATCACCGACTCTACCATACGCTCAGCAGACAACTGGCCTTGTGCCTCTTCAATTGGAGACAGACGTAACTGTTCACCCATCGTAGCTACCGGACGTCCACCAATAGCCAGCAAACGTTCTGCAACTTCGTCCATATTTGCCGTAGCCAAGTTGTACAGCTCTTCGAATTTGGCATGTAGTGTGAAGAAATGAGGTCCTTGAACATACCAGTGGAAGTTATGCAGTTTCGTGTACAGTACAGACCAGCCTGCGATCTGACGGTTCAGAACCTCTTGAAGTGCTGTGGCGTTGTTGGCAAAAGTGTTGTTTCTAGTTTGGATTGTGCTCATGGAATTTATCCCCTCTCGAATATAAAAATAGAATTTGAATTTTATGATGGATTGCTTTGGTTTGCTTCTTTTAATTTAGACTTAATCTAAATCTTGTTTTAATTATAACACTGCATATCCTGTTTGGGAAGGCTTTTGCACTGTCTTGAAAATGAAGATTCCATGAAGCAGAGCTTCATAGAAACGTTGGCACAGACAATTAACAAAATGATGAATGTAAGCAAATTGTTCCTAAACGATTGGAGCTATGATAGACTCATCTGATTGGATTATCCATAAATTAGTGGAATAGTGTGATACCCATCATAAGGATAGTTACCATTATAGGAAGTTAACTTAGTCACTATTGCGGAGGTAAACATGAGGATATTTCAATTTAAACAAGAGTCAGGAAAAAAGATAACCAAATTTGATTCTAATTTTGTAATGTCACGTATTACGCAAACTAACAAAGCAGCTCATATCGGATGTATGCATTTAGCTGAAGGTGGAGTAGTAGGTTATCACCAAGCTGTGGTTCCTCAACTCCTTTTGATCGTAAGTGGAGAGGGTTGGGTTAGAGGTGAAGCAAATGAATACATCAAGGTTCGTTGTGGCGAAGCGGTTCTCTGGGATAAACATGAATGGCACGAAACTAAAACAGAAACTGGACTCATGGCAATTGTAATTGAAAGCGAAGAGTTAGACACTTCATTATTGACGCCTTTAGAAGTTATTGTATAAAAAAAAGCAGACCTGCACCTAAGACGGTAAAAGGACTGCTCCTTTAAACATAAATCTCCTTAAACTCGGACAGGTTCAAATGTCAGAATAGAACTGATTTCCTCATAGCTACGTGCTACAAAATGAGGTTGATGATCAGATTCCGGCGCTGCATCCCGATGGTTGAACCAGATAACTGTCCAGCCCGCATCCACTGCACCTACCACATCATTACGCCACGAGTCTCCGATGTAATAGCTGGAACGAGCATCTGTCCCGGACTGCTTACTCACATATTCAAACAACCTGCGATCCGGCTTCGCATAACCAGTCATACCGGAGATGAAGATCAGATGCTCGTCCACGAGACTAAGCACATCCAGTGCTTCAAGCTTGCGCCGCTGATGTTCTCCTTCTCCATTGGTGATTAGACCAACAGTATGGCCTTCTGCCTGAAGCTTTCTGATCAGCTCATACGCTCCTTCAAAAGGCACAATCTCGAACTGTCTGCTCAGATACTTTGCTTGCAGTTTTTCAGCCTGTCCCAGTTGTAGGGGAAGTCCAAATTCCTCCATCGTCATCTCAAACCTACGACGGCGCATTCGCTCTACTGCATCCGGTTCTGGTACAGCGGACAGATCTTCTTGTGCAGACAGCCAGTCACTGTAATAACGAAAGCGGTGATACGCCTCAGCATAAGGAAAATCATCCGGCAGGCCGAGAACGTCCTGCAACGCGCCACGAAGCGGCTGCAATTGATCATATAAGGTGTCATCCACGTCGAAAAATATGGTTTTAGCATTATTTATTTCATTCATAATGGTTGTCTATCCTCCTGCTTTTGCGTTCAAACATTCTCTTCTTACTATATATGTATTCAATTGTCCCGTCCAAACAATGAAACATCGTACTATAGACGATCAGATCTTTGCATATGAGCGAAGCCTACACAAACAGGTATATAAGCAATTGTCTTGTTCCAGTTAATGGAATATAATATATTAAAGAACCTATTAATGATTAAAAAGGTGGGATGAATATATGGATATTTCAGAAAAGAAATGTACTGATTGTGGAGGGACGTCTTTCGTACAAGCAACGGATTTCATCAATCTTCGTCCAATGGATAAGAAATTGGCGCTTGGCTCGGAAAGAGTATTCACGGTTTGTTTGGATTGCGGAGAGGTTGTTTCAATTAAAGTGAAAAACCCGGAGAAATTATTATAATTTGACGATGAAGCAATTTGTATAAGAGCTATAAACATAGCCCAATGAAAATCGCTAAATTAGCGATTTTTTTATTTTATGAGGGCAAATTCTTCTCGCGGGTCAAATAAGGATAGGCGAAATCGAGCGGGTAGCTTTTGAAAGAAAGCTGGTGGCTCTTTTATATAAAAAGAACACCCCCCTTCCACAACATAAATCGTAGTGAACTGAGGTGCCCTTCTTTTTCTAATCCAAATTTACTCCACTATCAAACGATCTAATTGGAGGTACACCACAGAATGTGTGTATTCTAATTAAATTACTAACGATACAACCTTACCTGCATTCACATCAATCAGGCCATGGTCCGTAATCTTCAGCGCCGGACTTACCGCAAGGGAGTGAGTACTGATCGACATGATCGGGTTGTAATGTACATATCCAAGAGACAACATCGCTGCTCTCAGTTCCTTCACTTGATGGGACACCACTGCAAGTGGTTCTTCCGTCAAAATGCCACCTACGGGAAGTTCCAGATGGGACAGCACCTTACCGTCTTCCACCACACAGAAGCCACCTTGGCTTGAAATTACCGTGTTAGCTGCGATTATCATATCTTCACGATTACGTCCTACAACCAGCAGGTTGTGATTGTCGTGTGAATATGTCGTTGCAATGGCGCCACGCTTGATGGTGTCTCCACCAATCAGACCATGTGCACGATTGCCGTTCACACCATAACGTTCAAAGGTCGCGATTTGCGCATATCCGCTTTCTTCCCATAACAATTCACCATCCGAAGACTGAACCGGTGCAATATGTTCTTCTACAAAAGTAGAACCATCCTTGACCATCATGACACGGCATTGATACTCACCTTCACCAGCGAAATCAACACCTGATCCGCTGACTTTTGGGTCTGACAACTGAATTGCAAAATCTGCTACGCCCAACTTCTCCAACTGTACACTCTTATAGAAGTGAGGTGGGAACTGCCCGGTTATGCGTTCCTGCTTATACGGTTCGTAATCGTCATAAGCTTTGCGGCCGTTTTTGTACACCTGATCAATAGCGAGCTCCTCCAGGTTGGATACCAACACATAATCGGCCACTTTGCCTGGGGCTACGCTGCCACGATCGGTCATTTTCATTCGGGAAGCAGGGGTAGATGTTGCGGCGTAGATCGCATCTTCCGGACGCATCCCCATCTGAATTGCTTTACGTACAATATGATTCAGATGACCATGCTCCACCAGTGAATCCGGCATCACATCATCTGTTACAAAGCAGAAGTGCTGTGCCACATCATGTTGAATCAGGTACTCCATGACTTCCGGTGTCATTGATTTCTCCTGAATTTCAATAAACATACCTGCCGCAATCCGCGCCTGCAATCCCTCAATGCTCTGATGAGTATGGTCAGAATCGATACCTGCGTAGATCAGTCGATGCAGATCGAGTCCAAGCAGTTTCGGTGTATGACCTTCGATCACCAGATCGGGATAGTTTTTGCGGATATGCTGTAAAATCTGGTTTGTCTTACACTCCGGATCACGGATGACATCGACATAGTTCATGATCTCGCCCAGACAAATGATCTCGCCAGTGGCGAGCAACACGTCCATATCTTCGATTTCAATCGAACCACCTGTTGTCTCCATCGGGGTTGCCGGAACGGAACTTGGGATCGCATAGAACATGTCCACCGTCGTCTCCCGACTCGCAGCCATCATCTCCTGCACACCTTCCAGCCCAAACACATTCGCCATCTCATGCGGTTCAGCTACAATGGACGTTACTCCACAGCCAATCAGACCATGGGAGAAGGTTTCCGGTGTCACCATTGTACTTTCGATATGCAGATGGATATCGATCAAGCCAGGAATCATGTATCTTCCCCGCGCATCAATGACCTCGTCTGCCTGAATCATCTCCGGTCCGCCGGGTCCAACATACAGGAATCTGCCGTCCAATACAGCGACGTTGTTCATTTCAAACCGTTTATAATAACTGTTATACACATGTACATTAACAATCAGTTGATCTGCACGCATGGGGCATAATCTCCTTCTTCACAAGCATTTCACCGAGATCCGAACTGGACAATGAACCTGCACTTTGATTTGCTGTACTGCACATGACCTGCGCACCACTGCCATCGTCCGGAATCATCGCATGAGTTGCCTTCTTTACTGCTCTTATTACTTCAAGCTACTTCAAGCTATTCCAACCATTCACGGCTACTCCACCAGTACAAGCTTGTCCTGTGGGAAAATCAGGCTAACACGTTGCCCACTAAGGTACGGTGTTTCCATCTCCTGATTGGCTGTAAAGTCACCCAGTTCCGTCTCAATTACATACTGATAACTGCGTCCCAGATACGTGCTGACCTTGATAATCCCTGGCAAGGCATTCACCACATCCGCAGAAGTATCTCCACTAACGATCAGATCATCCGGGCGAATCGCACCTTTGCGAGCACCGGGACGTGCTGTTCCAGGATGCGCTGTTGCCGTAAACGTGCGGCCACCTGCATGCAATGTGATGAGTTCACCTGCATCAGTGCGATCCTCAAATTCAATGAAATTATGGAACCCGATAAATCGTGCGACAAACTCCGTTGCCGGATATTTAAAAATCGTTTCCGGGCGGTCGAGCTGCTCGACCAAGCCTTTGTTCATAATCGCTACCTGATCCGAGATCGAGAAGCACTCTTCCTGGTCATGAGAGACATACAGCGTCGTAATGCCCAGCTCTTGCTGAATACGGCGAATCTCCACCCGCATGTTGAGGCGCAGGTTGGCATCCAGGTTACTGAGTGGTTCGTCGAACAAGAGCAGGTCCGGCTCAATGACCAATGCGCGGGCAATCGCCACACGCTGACGCTGTCCACCGGACAGTTCTTGTGGAAAACGTTTCTCAAATCCATTCAGGTTAACGACTTCCAGGATTCGCATTACACGGGAAGAGATATCCTTGTCTTTTACTTTACGCATCCGCAGGCCAAAGGCGACGTTGTCATAGACAGACAGATGCGGGAATAACGCATAACTCTGAAATACAAATCCGAAGTTCCGCTTGTTCGCCGGAACCTTCGTGTAATCCTTGCCGCCGAACATAAACTTGCCCTGTGATGCTTCCAGAAATCCGGCGATGAGGCGCAGCGTAGTTGTTTTGCCGCAACCGCTCGGTCCGAGCAGGGAGAGCAGTTTACCTTTTTCCAGCTCCAACTGAAAATCCTTCAGGATTGTCTGCTTATCGTATGCCACGGATACGTGGTCTAATGTCAGCAATGCCATAGCGTTCTGCGCCTCCAATTAACGTTTAGTAAAGTATGAAAATCCGCCCATGATCCGTTCGATCACGAACATTAAGAGTCCGGTCAGTACCATCAATAGCACGGAAATCGCTGCAATCGTTGGGTCAAAATAATTCTCCACATACGTCAGCATCTGGATCGGTAATGTGCTTACCCCTGGTCCGGTCATAAACACCGAGATGTCCACGTTGTTGAAGGACTCCAAGAAGGCAATCAGCACCGCAGCGATAATTCCGGAGCGGATGTTAGGAAGCACGATCGTGAAGAACGTTCTTACCCGTCCCGCACCAAGACTCAGCGCAGCTTCTTCCACTGCAAAGTCAAAGCTCGACAGACTCGATGCGATAACCCGAATGATAAATGGAAGCATGATAATCGTATGACCAATCAACAATCCGAGGTACATCGGCAGATGGTAGATTACGATCAGGTATTTCATCAATGTAAAACCAAGCACGATTCCCGGGATCAGTACCGGGGACAGAAACAGTGCGTTCAGCACGGACTTGCCTTTGAAATCGTAACGACTAAGTGCATACGCAGCCGGAACTCCGAGTACGAGCGCCAACAGGTTCCCCAACAGGGAAATGATGATGGACGTCTGGAACGTACGGAGGAAACCGCCTGTGTTGAAAATATTCTCATACCAGCGGAAGGAGAACCCTTCCGGCGGAAATTTGAGTACCGTTCCCGGTTCAAACGAAGTGACCGATATGATCAGAAGCGGGCCCAGCAGAAAGATAAAGACCAGCAGACTGAACAGGCCCAGCCCGATATGTTTCTCCCGCATATGTCTACCCCTTCGGATTTAAAGTTTTGGCCATTTTGTTCATGACACCGACCACGACAAATGTAATTACAATCATAATCGCGGCAACAACCGAGGCCAGATACCAGTCGTTGAGGGTCATGGCGTTTTGATACAGGAACGTAGCAATCACGCGCTGCTTGCCTCCTAGGAGGGCAGGTGTGGTATACGCCGTGAGGCTTCCGACAAAAACAAGCACAGCTCCGATCACAAGTCCCGGCACAGCCAGTGGGAACACGACCCGGCGGAATGCCGTAATGCGCGATGCACCCAGACTTTGTGCTGCTTTGAGCAGGTCACCGTCAATGTTCTCAAGTACACCGACCAGAGAGATAATCATCAGTGGCAGGAACAGATGCGTGAGACCGATCATCATCGCTGCCGGCGTGTACAGAATGTCCAGCGGCTTGTCCACGATACCTAGACCAACAAGGGTGTTATTGATCAGCCCTTTGCGTCCAAGAATGATCATCCAGCTGAACGAGCGCACGACCGGGCTCGTCAGCAGTGGGAAGATCGCTAGTGCCAGCAAAATGCCTTTGCGGCGCGGCGCTTTCTGCGAAATATAATAAGCTGTCGGGAATCCGAGCACCACACAGACGATGGTGGTGACCACGCTGACTTGCAGCGTCGTAAGCAATATTTTCAAAAAGTATGGGTCTCTGAAAAAATGCATGTATCCTTCAAACGTGAAGGAGTTTTCTTGGAAAAACGTCGATCCGATCGTCAGGACAATCGGAATGATCATAAATGCCGCCAAAAACACGAACCCCGGCAGCAATAGCCAGTAGATTACTGATTTCTTCATCGCGATACTCCTGACTTGTAAAATGGTTTTATTCACACGTTTCACTGGCGCACATTTCAAAAATAAACGTCCATGTTTAGCGCACCAGCCGTTCCGGTTACGAATCGTTCTTACGATCGCTGTTATCCTTGGATTTTCTTGATCTCCTTCTTAATAGAAGGAAAAATCCAAGGATAAAGGCGAACGCTTCGCTTCTTCAGAATCGATTTCGTCCCCTACACTACCAGCTGATTACGTAAGGATTGATTTTAGACTGAACCCCAATGCCGTGAAGATCATAGCTACGCGTTTAACGCGTTGATAAACAGTTCAAGGAAGCTTTCTGCGTCTACGGTTTCGCAGACGAGGGTGTTGGGCTGCTCGCCCAAACGGTTTTGGAAGTCACATACCATCTGGCCATCGCACAGGCGGCTGGCGGTTTCGACATCGACGTAATAGGATTTGCGTCCTACCAGTTCCGGGGCAAGGGCTACGCCAACGGCTAGTGGATCATGTAACGCGCAAGCGCGGACGCCGTTCATTTGTTCATATCGGTTGATATAAATCTCCGTGCTCTGAGCCACGTAAGCGCGTAGTGCAGGATTGGTGAGACGCTCAATTGTTGCTTCATTTAGCAGCGTTTGACGCGTTACATCCAGTCCGACTTGAGTAAGCTTCTCGATGCCTGCGTGCAATACGATGCGTGCCGCCTCTGGATCAGCGTAGGTGTTGTATTCGGCTGTTGGTGTAATGTTGCCATGTCCGCGAACCACACCACCCATGAAGATGACTTCCTTCAATAAAGAAGGCAATTCAGGACACTTCATCAGCGCGAGTGCCAGATTGGTTAATGGAGCTGTCATGATCAATGTCAGTTCGCCTGGATATAACTTGGCCTGCTCCACGATAAAGTCCGGCGCAAAACCTTCCTCGGCTTGCTTGGACACCGCCGGATCAGGCAGCGCACCGCCCAATCCGTCCTGTCCATGTACCCTGTGTTCATAATGCGACTTGCGAGTAAGGGGTCCTGCCGCTCCGGCAATGACCGGAATTTCAGGTGCACCCGCGAGTTCAAGAATTTTGCACGTATTCTCTGTTGCCTGCTGGAGTGATACGTTCCCACAGACTGTGGTGATGCCGAGAATGTCCAACTTCCGGCTTTTGACGGCCAGCAAAATCGCCAGTGCATCGTCAATCCCCGTGTCCACATCCAGAATGATGCGATTTTGCGCTTCACTCATCCGTTCTCAACTCCTATGCGGTGATATGGTTGCTTGCTGCAAATGATATAAGTTAAACATGTTGACCAAAGATAACTTTTAAGTCAGTCGGTTACTTGTATTTATTGTGCAATCTCGCGGTTCCAGCGATCTGTCCAGCCTTTAACCTGTTGATTCACAAATTCCATATCCAGCTTGTTCAGCTTCTCAACAACTTCAGCGCCATATGTTACGCCTTCTGCTTCTTCAGCAGTCAGTTCAACCTTTGTGTTCACCGGGGAATCAACTTTAGCTTTGGCGGATTTCGCTTGTACATCCTGGCTCAGCTGCCAGTTGATGAACTCTTCAGCCAGCTCTTTGTTTTTGCTGCCCTTCACGACATTGATCGTGTTCATCACGGCATATGCACCTTCGCTAGGTGTAACAAACTTCGCATTAGGCACGGCTGCTTTCAGATCTTTGAAATACATTTCCATGATCGGTCCGCCAGCAATTTCTTCTTGGGAGAACATGTTCACGAACTCGGACGTTTGGCTATAGAATTTCACCACATTGCCACTCAGTTTTTTCAGTTCAGCAAATGCCGCATCTTCATTAAACGTATCGTTTCCGGCTACACGGGAAGCTGCATCCACAACCATTGGGCCTGCTGTTGCCGTAATATTCGGGATGGTCAGGTTACCCTCGAACGCCGGGTCCCACAGGTCACTCCATGAAGTCACTTCTTTGGATACGAGATCCGGGTTATAAGCGATACCGAGCTGTCCAACCGTGTAGGCCGGGCCATAATCTTCACCAAGTGGTGCTTTGGCAATATCATAAATGTCATTTACATTTGGAATTTTGGAGCGGTCGATTTTCTCAAACAGACCTTCATCGATACCTTGTTGTGCATAATAATCAGACAGGTAGATAACATCGACATTTGATGTACCTTGACGAATTTTATTCAGACGTTCAGCGTTATTGCCGACTTCGAGCACGATGTCTACATTATGTTCTTTTTCAAAGGGACCAAATACTTCTTCATTGAAGAAATCTTCCGAGAAGCCCCAAGTGGAGATAACCAATTTGTTCGCTGCGGTTCCCCCACTGCCTGATCCGCCTGTCGCATCATCCGTGCTGCTGCCACAACCTGCAAGTAATACCGATGTCATTGCCACTGCTGCCAAACCGCTAATCCACTTTTTCATCATGATCCTGATTCCCCCTGATATGTGTGTTTTAACAACCCAACCATTAAGTTGAACTAAATTGATAACACATCTTACGTAGAAAACAGAAAGAACCTGGAGAAACGAAGTGTTCGCCTTTATCACAAGATTTCTCCCTTATTTAAAGGAAATAAAAGAAATCTGGGGATAACAGCGATCGAAGGGTCTTCCTGATTCTCGAAGAATATGATGTGTTATACAGGGTTAGTTCGACTTAAAAAACAAAAAGAAAAGCATTCTTGTATAAACAAGAACACTTTTCTTCGTAAACAAAGGAAAGCGACACCCGCTGCCGGTACATCATCGGTTTCTGCTTCAGAATCAATCCAAAGACAGACGCCATCATATGAAATTGTACGGAACCTGATCATGAATCCGGGCCATAACCTCTGTATACATCAACAAGAATTAATCCTGCCGATCCATCCTAGGCCTGTTCCAGAATTACATTCGTGATTGCCCACTGAGTGGACGCATCATAATCCCGCAATATCGCTTCAATTGGCAAACCCATGTGTTGCTCGAGCTTCTCCCGGAATTTCTTCTTATATAAGACAGACATGCGGAAGTCCACTTCCAGCTTTAAGCCGGGGGCCTCCCCTTCCAGGGCATCAGAGCGCGGTGAACGTCGGTGCTTCGCGTAGAAGGTCACAATATTCTGGTCAATGGTCACTCTCAGGAGAGTGGTGCCAAATCCGAACAGTTCCTTCGAGATTTCGTTATAATACTGGCACATCTTCTTCTTGCTATCATTGCTGTCCAGTAGTTCCATGAACTCACCCACATCTCTTACTACCGTACATTCGACGTGTTAACACGATTGATTATACATAAATCTTCTGAAATGAGCAACCCAAAAGATATACTTAACATGTAAATCACACACAGAAGCGAACGATAAGACATTTACCCCCAAAAAAAATTCGTCTTAAACCACGGTGAATTTACATTAAAATGCCTGCATGTCAGTCCTATACTATTGTTACTTCTAAACTACGTTTTAATACACAGCATTCGAGTCTTCGTTTCAACTTTCTCTCTGTAGGGGTATTAATTCCTGCGAAACATAGACAAACTTCGTCATCAACCGTTAAAATGAGACACAATGTTGACATGTTTTTATTTTCTAGAAATTGGAGGCTTATACCATGAAATGTCCAGTATGTAATCATGAAAATGGAGATGCCCATTTTTGCGAGAGGTGCGGCTCTAATCTGACGCAAACAACCTCATCACCAACTCCTGTACCGAACCCGGAATCTGCTGCTGCTTCCGAACCCGAATATACCCGTTGGTCCAGCACACAGGCTACCTCTTCCCAGGCATCCGCTCCATCCAACACACCATCCGTATCTATTCACAAGGAACAGGCAAGAGAATCAACAGGCACCAATGACCATGCTTCTGCAGGAGACAATAGCTCCAATCAGTGGAATAATATCGTGCAGAATGAGAAAGTTCAGCAAGCCAAAGAAGTAAGTAAACAGTATCTATCCTATTTCCTCAGTGTATTGGCCCGTCCTTATCAGACGATGAAAACCGTTGGCGACCAGCATTCACTAAACGGATGGCTAACGATGGCGCTGATTGCAGTTCTATCTTCTACATACTTCTTAATTACCTTTAGTCGCATAGGCATGGACGGCTTGTTCATTGGTGGATTTTTAAGGCCGCTATTGTTCACCGTCATTATCCTAATTGCCTCAATTGCACTGATGTACGCTATTCTGAAGATTGAAAAAATAACCTTCCGTCCCAAAACATTGGTTGCCCAGTTCGGTACATTGCTTGTTCCTGCTGTAGTATCCCTTGTTCTGGCGAATCTGTTTATTATTATCTCGTATTCCATCGCGATCTCCTTGCTTGCTGTCTCATATATCATTGTCTTTGTCGCTCTGAACTCGGTGCTGTTCCAATATCCACTGAATCGCACCAAAGCAGCCATCGACAGCATGTACAGTGTGCTGATCGCCAATGCGGTCGTGTTCTTTATTGTTTATCAATTGCTGGGTGAAATTATTATTGGACTGATCAGCCTGATGCTTTCGCCTTTTGGACGTCTGTAAAATAGTTCAGTTGGAATAAAGCTGTTTACACTCGTTACTTCGATGACAGAACAACCTTCCGATCGCTGTTATCCCATTAGATTATATTAAGGCGTTCCCTGCTCACGCGGGGAACGTCTTTTTTTGATTTTCCAAGACAGCGTTGCGCCGAATATGTTTCATACACTATAATGTGTAGTGCAACAGGTATGTTCTTATTTACGTAATAAACCAATCCAGCAACTCTCGTTACGTAATGAGAGGATTCATCGTTGCCATAAACACTACATTATGTAGTGTATTAATCACTCATTTTACAAAGAAAGCAGAGGAACTCTCTATGGACATGACTCATATGGATCATATGCAAATGGAGCACGAGGCAGGTACATCCTACCTGTGGCTCATCGTAGGTGTAATCGTGTTGCTGTTCTCCATCGCCGCCTATATCTGGGCATCACGCACACAGGGCAAAATCCTGGGCCACATGAAAAAGAAAGAGCGGGCGGACATTCAGAAAAAAAGTCGATCCCTTCGGCTGGCTGCACACGTAATGATGGCTGTGTCGATTATTACGTTTGGCCTTTTCTTCATGCAAGGGGCAGGTAAAACATATAATGTAGCTGATCTGGAGTCCAACGCGACAATCGACGTGACGGACGATAAATATTACGGGGCTGACCATACGGAGGACCCTATTCAGTATGAGATGAAGATCCCGACTTCAGGGCCGCATAATCCGCATGATATCAAGTTTGGATTTTACACCGACTTCCCGGGTTATAATTACCTGGTACACAATCTGGAGCACGGGGATATCATCATCTATTATCGTGAGAACGCAAGCGAGGATTTGAAGGAACATCTGAAATACCTCGCTAAATTCCGCGAAGCCGGAGCAGGTATTCTGGCTGTACCCAACAAGGATATTCCCGAAGGCAGTGAAGTCGTGGTGACCGCATGGACCAAAACGATGAAGCTCGACCAATTCGATGATGCCAAGGTGGGTACTTTTATTAATAAATATATTAATCAGGGACCTGAAAAGATTCCTGCCTCTGTTCGCCAGGGCGGCGGAACAATGTAATCAGGTAATCACTCAGTTATATGAAGCCCCTCTAAGGAGTAACCATGAGGTTTCTTCCAATGATGGGCATGGTCAATGTAGGATTGAAACGAAACTAGCTCCCGGATCAAATTGACTCGGGGGCTAATTCTTTATGGACCGGATGCCGATATTTCAAGTAGAAAACTGTATATTGGATATACAATACATACGAACCAAAGAAGAACGACAAACACCAAGTAAAGAGACAAAGAGACGATTGATTCAACAGATCAAGGGGGAACACTTTACCAATGAACAGTTTGTTTATGAGGATCTTTTTATTTTTTTCCTGTCTGATGCTAGCCGCGGGTGCGGTTCTTGGCATTACCATGTACCGTTCATCGGCTCAACTGGTCGAACAATCCATGGGGATGCAGGCACAGGCTGTGGCTGAACGGGCAGTAGCAATAATTGACACCTCTCTGTATGCACCACTCAGTACCGGACAGGAGGAGACAGCGTATTATGGCACATTGCGTGAGCAGCTTAGTCAGCTGCGCGAGGCCAATGGGCTCAAATATCTGTACACACTTGGTACTCGCGAAGAAAATGGAACAAATACATATTTCTACGTTGTGGATGGGGCTGCTGCGGATGTGGCAGAGGATGACTTCTCCCCTTACGGTTCCGCAGAAGAGACCCATTATGAAGGAATGCTGCAAGCTTTTGAACAGAATGAGCCTATTCGGGGTGAACTCACACAGGATGAATATGGCGCTACCATTACAGCATATGTGCCGATCCATGGAGATGACGGAAAAGTACTGGGGCTGGTCGGTGCGGATCTGGACTCCACTGCGGTCTATGAACTGATGTCCCGCAACCGTATGACCATGATCTGGACAGCCTTGGCTATTGTTCTGCTGAGTGTCTTGCTGGTGTATGGATTCGCCCATTACTTGACCCGACCATTGGTGAAGTTGAAGAAGTTAATTACCCAGGTAGGAAAAGGCGACCTGACCGTCAACGTTGAACTTAGTCGCAAGGACGAGGTGGGACAGCTCGCTTCCGAGTTCAAACATCTGGTTACAGGTACCCGGGATGTCATGACGGGCATCCGTCAAAGCTCCGATTCTCTGCTAGAGGCTGCAGAAGGTGTATCGAAACATTCACAGGCGACTGCCGAAGCTAGTCAGCGTATTGCCGAGCATACCAATCATACGGCCAATGGAGCTGCAGAACAGGTAGCACGTGCAGGCGAAGTCACAGTAGCCATGGAAGAGATTACGCGTAGCATGCAGCATATTGCCAATTCTTCCTCCATGGTCGCGGATGTCTCACAGGAAACGACTAATAACGCGGTGCAAGGTCAAGCCAACATCAACACGGCGATTGACAGCATGGACAAAATTCATCAAGCAAATGTGCAGATGGTGGCCTCCACCTCTCAGCTGGAGCAGTACTCAGGTAAAATTGAATCGGTGGCACATCTGATGAAAGGCATCGCTTCACAGACCAATCTGCTCGCACTTAATGCAAGTATTGAAGCGGCTCGTGCAGGAGAGTATGGCAGCGGGTTTGCGGTGGTTGCCTCAGAGGTTCGCAAGCTTGCGGGGGAATCAGAGCAATCATCCCAGCATGTAACCGAACTGATCGCCGAGATGACACGCCAGACCGCCCTGTTGTCAGAACATATGTCTGCCAGCACATCAGCAGTTCAATCCGGTCTCGCTGTTGTTCAGGAGGCAGGCCGTTCATTCACATCCATTCATACCGGGATAGAGACGATGAATGATCGTCTGCACGAAGTATCCGCAGCATCCGAGCAGCTGTCTGCCAGTGCAGAAGAAGTATCCGCTTCTGTGGAGGATATGGAACATATCTCACGCGAATCCTCTTCAAGTATCCAACAGGTGTCGCACGCTACCGGAAGCCAGTTGCAATCTATGGATGAGATGCGTGCATCCGCCGAATCTCTGCGGGTATTGTCCAGTGAGCTGAACGGATTGATTAGTCGATTTAAAATATAGCGGGCAGCTTAGATTGTTATACAGATTGAACTTAAGAATATTCACACATGCCACTTCGATGACAGAACAAACTTCCGATCGCTGTTATCAATCTATATAAAATCAGCCCAAAACAAAAAGCCGCACGGCAGGGACGGGATTATGGGGTCAACCCCATTTCCGGACACTGCCTGCGGCTTTATTTTTGTTGTACCTTTAAGGATGGCAAGCCCAGAGGCTGCCTGAATTAGTAGCGCTGCGGAGCAGCTTTTTTACCCAAATCCGTCATGTACGTAAAGAACGCTTCCGGATCGGTATCATACACCAGTTGTACTGGACGTCCGTCTGCTTGCTCCACCGTGCGGCCCTGGCTAGGACCATCCGGGATGACAATACAGTTTACGGTTTTCTTCTTCACGATGTCCTCGCGTCCAACGGAAGCCGTTGTCAGCACATCCCACAGATAGTAGGTGGAATTTGTCTCACTATACACCAGTGGCGGACAACCTGCGTAACAGTTACCCAAGAAGTCAACGCCTTCGAAGCGACGCTCCGCTGCCCAGCGGTTACGAACGGCTGGAGTCAGAGGTACTTTGTTTGTGCTTTCCAGTGCAACCAGATCGATCTGGATGCCACTTTGCCATACACGGTAAGCCGCTTCCGGGTCCCAGAATACGTTCCATTCAGCTGTGCCATCATGCTCAGGTTCTTCTACGTTACCACGCTCAAATGTACCGCCCATCCATACCAGCTTGTCGATTTTCTCTTCAATGTCTGGTGCTTCGTCGAGTGCACGCGCAAGGTCAGTCAGTGGGCCTGTGAACAGGAGCAACGTTTTGCCTTCGGTATTGCGCACTTTCTCGATCAGATGCTGGTGTGCTGGAACAGTAGAGAGTGGTGCTTCCATTTTGCCGGATTCATTCAGTACTGGAAGTGCATCTACATAGAAGGAATGCAGTCTCCACGCCGCAGGAAATGGATTTTTCCCTCTGGAGTTGGATTTGGATACCTCTACGGAATATGTACCGAAACGATCGATGATTTTACGGCTGGCATCTGTTGCTGGCTCCAGATATCCGTCTGCCGGAATAACCGATACGCCGGTTACATGTACATTGTCCATTTGCAGAAGCATGAACAGCGATACGAGGTCATCTACGCCGCCGTCATGGTTGAAATACACATTAAGTTGGTTCGTCATGCTTGCTTTCATCCTTCCCCTGGTTGTCCCATTGTTGTTAATTCTTCCGTCTGCCCTAAGCCGACGCTTCCTCTATTATGTCCCAAAACACTTGGTTACGTAAACCTTCCCCATACAAAGAAAGCCAGGATTACGTCTCATCCTGCGGATATTTTACAGTTCCACCATTCCATCTCAGGAGGACAACGAGTTGAGGTCATCATCGTTCGGAAAATAAAGAAATGGACAGCAGGCTTGAAGCCCCGCCGTCCATCTCACCCAATCCATGCATTACATGGACTGGTTCTGTTTCTCCTCATTCTTCTCTGCAATTGGAACATACTTGCCTGGCCAGAAAGCCCATTTGCCCAGCAATGCGGTGATAGCCGGCACCATGAACGGACGAACCAGGAAGGTATCCAACATCACACCAACAGCTGTGATAATACCAAACTGCACCAACACCTGAATTGGTAATGTAGCAAGTACCGCAAACGTTCCTGCCAAAATCAGACCTGCAGATGTAATAACAGAGCTTGTCTCGCCAACACCTTCTCTAATCGCTTGACGAAGCGGCATCGTTTTGCGTTTCTGCCAGATGCTAGAGATCATGAAGATGTTGTAGTCTTCACCCAGTGCCACGAGGAATACGAAGGAATACAGCGGAATCGCTCCCTGAATTGCATCTGCGCCAAGTCCGTAGTGAATGATGATCCAACCCAGACCCAGTGCAGAGAAATACGACAGAACAACCGTTGCAATCAGATACGCCGTAGCTACAACTGAACGCAGATATAATAGTAATAACAATGTAATCATACCGATGACCACTGGGATAATGATCTTGGCATCCCGTTCTCCAGCCACTTCAATGTCATACTGTTCAGCCGTCTGACCATCGATCCAGACCTGACTGTCCACATTAGCTACACCAGCGTCTTGAAGCGCCTGTTCCGCAGTAGCCCGCAGATCAGGAATATGCTGCATAGCCTCCATGGAATATGGATTCAGATTAAATTCCACATCAAAGGCGGTAATGTTGGCATTCTCTGCACCCTGCTGGGCATCGCCTACTTTGCTAATGTAATCCAGCGATTCGAGACGCTGCTTCAGATCAGTTTCTTTGCCTTCGGCATCAACGATCACTTTCACTGGAGCCAGCTCACCTTGGGAGAATTGTTCGCCAATGACCGTGAAACCTTCGCGGGAAGGCACATCCTCCGGGAAGGAAGACAACAGATCATACGTAAATTTAACCTGAGTAGAGAATGCCGCCAGTCCTCCCAGCAATACCAACGTAATTGCAAGAACGGTCCATGGCTTTGTTACTACAACACGGCCAATCCAGCTTTCCTTCACTTTGCGCGGGGCAGGAGCCGGTTTACCTTTTTTCTTCGCACGTTCGACTTCCATCTCATGGGTACGCGGTACGAACGGGTAGAATGAACCCCGGCCGAAGATTGCGAGAAGTGCCGGAACCAGCGTCAGACTTGCAATAAACATGATAAATATGGACAGACTGAAAGGTACGGCAAAGCGATGATATGCACCGTATTCAGCCAGCAACAACACGAGTAGTGCTGCAACGACCGTGAATCCACTCATGGCAATAGCGCCGGAAGATCCGGTGATTGCCTGGAAGATGGCTTTCTTTTTGTCCGGCTCATGATAGAGAATTTGGCGGTATCTGGAGATCATGAACAGACAGTAATCCGTTCCTGCTCCAAATAACAATACGGTCATGATCGAGATCGACTGTGCATCCACCGTAATCCAGCCCTGATCCGCCATGAATCCGAGAATGGGGCTTGTCACCATATATGCGAATCCAACGGCAATGATCGGGATAATCGCCAGTACCGGCGAGCGATAGATCAACAACAGCAGGACTAATACCAGTACAACCGTAGCGATCAGCAAGGATACATCGGCGGAAGAGAACAGTCCGCTTGCGTCAATGGATATCCCTACCGGCCCTGTCACACGGGCAACCAATGTATTGGTATCGTCTATAGCTACATCGAACGGGTTTGCCCCGAAGATGTCTTGTGTCTTTTGCTCAAGTGCTTCAATACCTTCCTTCAATTGTTCCGAATCGGCACCTTCATTGAAGAAAAGTGGCATAACCAAAGTACTTCCGTCTTCCGAAAGCTGGCCTTTCAATGCCTGTGGTGGTAATTGATAGAGTGGCACAACGGACTGTTGTTGTTCTACCGGATCTTGATCCAGTCGCTCCGTTAATGCCTGAATGTTCTGAATCTGCTCATCCGTCAGACCGCCGGCTTGACGCCATACGATCAGCGCGGGCAGTCCTTCACCACCAGGGAATTCCTTCTCGGCAAGTGCAGCTGCCTGAACCGATGGTTTGGATTCACTCAGATCCTGCGCGTTATTGGTTTCACGATCACCTACAGCAGGCCATACCATGCCAAGCACAACAGCGATAATGATCCATACCAACAGTGTAATCCATTTGCTTCGTTTGCCGGCAACCCAGCGGCCGTAACCCGAACCTTCCTGCATTGTCTCTTCATCTCCCTATTCTGTTTCTATGAAGCCCTAATATATATGATGGTGTAGTAATGAACCACGGGTCATAGTATAATCGAGTTAATTATATATACCGGAAGGTTAATTTTGCAATGCCTAATTTTGTGAACACTTCTAACAAGCAATTAAATACGTAAAGAGGTATGTACTTATGAGCAAAAAAACAAACATTCCCCGTTCACCGGGTAGACCCAAAACAGGTGTGGATCAAGCATCTGTGCAATCCAACATATTGATGACCGCTTCACGTCTGTTTATGGAATACGGGTATGAACCCGTTTCTCTCCAGCAGATTGCTTCATTATGCAATGTAACCAAAGCATCAATCTATTATCACTTCACCAGCAAAGCCGATCTGTTCACTGTTGCCATTACCCGCATGATGGCGATGGGCATGCAGCAGACTTCGCTCCGTCTGGAAGAACCCGGCTCATTGCAAGAAAGGCTGGTTAAGGTTGCTGAAGCAAAGATGCAACACTCCCATATTGAAACGGAGACCATGATGCGAGAAGCCGAGAAACATCTGGACACGGAGCAACTCGCCCAGATTCGAGAAGCGGAGGTTCGCATATTTGAAGTGCTAGCCACCCATTTTCAGAAGGAGATGGACAATGGTTACTTGCGGGTCGGAAACCCCATGCTGCTTGCCCATGCATTTACGTCACTGCTGATGCTCGCGAACCGCGAAGATGTACGCAACATGAATGACGGCAGCATTGAGGAACTCGCACGGGAACTGGTGGCCCTGTTTCTGGATGGAGCGGTTAAGCGGAACTAAAATATATAGCTGTATCTCAAAAGCAGTTATGCCAAAAAACCATCGGGCGATGCAATGAACACACCTACCGATGGTTTATTTGTTAAAATCTAATCATGATTTTAGGACTCTGCTCCTGAAAGTTTTGAATTGATCCTGTAATTACTTACCTGGTACTTAATCGACAGTGATATAAATAGATATATTAGGGCCATCACTACTATTCTCCGTATAGAATTTACCTTCACCCGTTGGTCTTCCGTTTTTAAACATGCCCACATAGACTAACTTACCGTTTAAGTACCCTTTACCTTTGCCGGTAATAGCTCCATTTTTAGCCTGCCCATCATAGATGATTACACCATCTTCGTACAATTTAATTTTGCCAGAATACGTGGGTACTCCTTTATCAAATGCACCAACATAGGCAATTTCTCCATATTGATATGCTTTACCTTGTCCCTGTGGCAAACCATTCTTAAACGTACCCTGATAGAACATTTCACCATATTCTGTATACCACTTACCTTGACCATGAAACGAACCATTCAAAAAATCGCCCTTATATTTAACCGTTCCATTTATGTCGTACTCGGTACCTTTACCTGAGGGAAGCCATGTTTCCTTATCCACCTTACCAACATAATTAAACTTTCCATTTGGGTAATAGATCTTTCCCTGTCCATTAGAGATATCCGAGTACAGCTTCCCATCAGAGTTATACCTTTTTCCTTCATGAGGCCTCCCCGCTAAAAACTTACCTTCAAAGCTCTTCTTCCCATTTGGAAAGTAGGATATTCCTTTACCATTAGGAACACCATTTTTGACTTCTCCTACATATCTGTGTTTTTCTCCAGAAAGAGTGATATAGATCTCTTTTTTCGCTGCTGAGACCTGTCCAGATGAAGTAAACAGCGGTGTAGCCAAAATTAAAAAAACAGTAAACCACTTCAAACAATTCTCTAACTTTCGCATTTCGTTAAATCCCCATTTCTATTCTTATAGAATCTATCGGCCTGCTAAGGTAAACTGATACGTCTCTTTAAGACTATGAATGTCTGGTTTACTACAACGCAGCTATGTATACAGTACAGCAAATCAAAATATGTAATTCGAGCAGAGTAATACGAATCTTCAAACTAGGTTTCTCTTCGACTTAGCAAGCACGACAATACTTATATCGACCATTATAGCTACAAGCATGAGAAAATATGGTAAAGTGTTGTTAATTATCTATTTTCCGTTGATTAATACGATACATAACATGAATAACACTAGCCTTGAACCCATAGGAGGAAACAACTATGTCACCACCAAAACAATCCCCACGTATCCCCCGTCTGCTAGAAACGTCGCGCATATATCTGCGTCCTTTCGAGATTACAGATGTGGATGCTTATTTCCCCGGTCTGTTTGACGCCGAGATGCGTAGGCTGACAGGAACACAGAACAGTTTTACACGCGCTCAGGTTGAACGTTATGTTGAGAGCGCTGCACAAGATGACACCAGACTCATGCTACTTATTGCTTTACAGGAAAATGACCAGATCATCGGAGATGTCGTCCTGATGGACATGCATGCCAAGAATCGCAGTGCACATATTCGGGTTGCCATCGATCAGGCGGAGCATCAAGGAAAAGGCTACGGTAGTGAGGCGTTACTGCTTATGCTGGACTACGGCTTCGGCATCTGTAACCTGCATCGAATTGAGCTCGAAATGTACGCCTTCAACGAGCGAGCCATTCGCACGTATGAGAAACTCGGATTCCAGCGCGAAGGTGTGAAGCGAGATGTCTTGTTCTACAATCATCAATACCATGATGCCATTCAGATGAGCATGCTGGAGGATGAGTTTAGGCAACGTCATATGAAAGATCAGGTAGGGAATGTTTAAGTTTCCGATCAGCTAAAATCAACCTAAAAAACCGGGGGATCTAATAACCCTCCCCGGTTAGAAACTTCAGATGACCCGTCAGCACCGATAGCTGGGCGGGGGTCTTCATATACAATTCGCCGTCCGTGTCAGCTGACATCGGGACATCCGTCTTCACTTTTAGTGTAGATGCCTTGAAGTATGAAATACTCTCACTCTGAGGTTGCCAATCTCCCTCCGGCTTGTGCGACAGAATCTCTCGCAGCAGCGGAATGCCTGTCTCATGAATAATGAGCACGTCCAGTTCGCCATCCTGCAACGCATCCGGTGCAAAGGGTAATGCATTGGTTCCCAGAAAACGGCCGTTGGCTGCATAGATCATCACAGCTTCGCCTTCCATCTCTTTCCCATCCGCCTCCAGTTGGTATCGAAACGGCTCTGTATGACTAATCGTCTGCAACGTGCTGATAAAATAACTGAGCTTACCCAGCGCGCCTTTCAGATTCTCGTTAATATTCTGCGATGCATCACTGATTAAGCCAATACCGAAAAAGTTCGTGAACACCCGATCATTAGCTCGTCCAACATCAATGGATACCACCCGACCTGCAAGCATTTCTTGTGCGGCAGTCTCTGCATCCGGTGAAATGCCGAGCGAACGCGCAAAATCATTACAGGTACCTCCAGGCAATACACCAATCAACGGAGGATGTTGCAGATCAGCCAGTCCATTCACGCATTCATGTACTGTGCCATCCCCACCCAGGATAAACACCACATCGAATTGCTCCCCGCGCTCACGACACAACTTCTCTCCTTCACCCGGTTCATCCGTACGCACAATGACGAGTTCATGGACAGCGGGAGCCAGCACACCAGCCACAAGGCCCACTGTATTCTCACGATTGGCCTTACCCGAATGATGATGATGAATTAACAACGCTTTGTTAAATTCCATCCCTCTTCCTCCATTCCAATGCTTGTTACCCTTTACCCACAAAGGTCGAAGCCGTAAACAAGCCTTGCGCTAAGTACTCATCATGATTTCAAATAGGTTCCCCAACCGGATATGCATCCTAATCCTCATTCATTCGTAATAGCTATATAAGTTCAACATAAGAATATTCACACTTGCCACTCCGATGCCAGAATAATCTTCCGATCGCTGTTATCCCCAGATTTTTTTGATTTAATTTTGCAAAGGTGAAAATATGGGGATAAGCGTATGCTTCCGATGTAGCTTTCTTGCAGAAAGCTTTTAGGCGAACACTTCGTTTCTTCAGGTTATTTCTGTCCTCTTCGTTCTCGTGTAAATGTAAGGTTCAACTAATAAAGATGATCCTTTATCTTATAAAACCATTTCCTTGTTTAACCAGATGTATGCATGAGAAAAAGGGTTTCTCCACACCTTATGTCATAAGGCTGCAAATTTTGCTGGTGAGAACCCATTCAAATCGAGTCAAAACGGTTATATCTATACCATATACGAATGGAGGGATTCCCTATGATTCCGGCAACGTTGGAACAATTGGAGCAAGTTCGCAAGGAATGCCGTACCATGGTTCGCAAAAGAGCTACCGCATCTGCCGGTACAACACTCGTTCCGCTGCCCGGTACAGACGTACTGGCTGATGTGGGGATGCTGATGCAGCTGTTGCCTGCCATTAACAATAAATTCGGATTATCACAAAAACAGCTGGACGGCATGGACCCCGAGACCAAATCCATGATCTATGGATTCGTCATGTCCATCGGAAGCAAAGTCATCGGTCGTATGATCACCAAGGAATTGGTGGTACAGGTTCTGAAAAGAGTCGGCGTACGCGTAGCCACCAAATCAGTCGCCAAATTTGTCCCCTTTGCAGGACAGGGATTGGCTGCTGCACTCAGCTTCACAGCCATGCGCTATGTGGGTAACAAACATGTGGATGACTGTTATGAAGTCGTCAAACGCATGATTGAGCAGCGCGAATTGATCCCGGGTGAACCCGCTCCGTCTGCACTGGAGGAAGTGAACAGCGACGACGCAAAAGTAGAAGTGAACTCGATCTCTAGCAACGGAGCAGATGAACCTGCAAAGGAGACTAAGGATCAGTAAATAAATACTTCATATCTCAGCGTCAATCCTCTGGAGATACGACAAATAGCCGGGAACCCTACTAGGGTGCTCCCGGCTATTCTTTTTAATTACATCTGTAATCAGATCGCCTGCGGTTGTTGCTCCGCAAACTGACTATTGTACAGATCCGCATAGAAGCCCTGACTTGCCATCAATTCATCATGATTGCCCTGTTCAATCACGTTACCATGATCCATAACCAGGATCAGATCGGCGCCGCGAATAGTGGACAAACGGTGTGCAATGACAAAGCTCGTGCGATCCTTCATCAGATCATTCATTGCTTTCTGGATAAATACTTCGGTCCGTGTATCCACGCTACTCGTCGCTTCATCCAGAATGAGGATGGCTGGGTTCGCCAGAATCGCTCTTGCAATGGTCAGCAACTGTTTCTGCCCTTGAGAGATGTTCGACGCCTCTTCATTCAGCACCGTATCATAACCATCAGGCAGTGTACGGATAAAGTGATCCGCATGTGCCGCAATGGCTGCCTTGATGACATCCTCTTCCGTAGAACCTTCTCGACCATACGCGATGTTGTCCCGAATCGTTCCGTTGAACAACCAGGTATCCTGAAGCACCATGCCGAACAGACTGCGCAGCTTGCCACGCTCCATGTCCTTAATGTCGGCACCGTCAATCGTAATCCGACCATCCTGAATTTCGTAGAAACGCATTAACAGGTTGATGAGAGTTGTTTTACCGGCTCCCGTTGGTCCAACAATGGCTACCGTCTGTCCCGGTTTTACATCAATATTCATGTTATGAATGAGCAGTTCATTTTCTTTATATCCAAAGTTAACACCTTGGAATGCAACCGCACCTTTAGGCTGCTGTAGTTGCACGGGTTGTTTGGACTCCGGAACTTCTTCCTCTTCATCCAGCAACTCGAATACTCGTTCTGCCGAAGCAATCGTTGATTGAATGATATTGGAGATATTTGCAATCTGGTTAATCGGTTGTGTGAATTGACGGGAGTACTGTGTGAAGGCCAGAATATCCCCGATAGAGATCGATCCGCGTGTAACGAAAATCCCACCAACCACACAGATCAGCACATAACCCAGATTACCCACAAAACTCATGAGCGGCATAATAATACCGGAGATAAACTGGGCTTTCCAGCCGGATTCATACAGTTCTTCATTGACCTTCTCAAATTGCTGTACGGATTGTTCTTCACGTCCAAATGCTTTGACGACCTTGTGTCCCGTGTACATCTCTTCGACATGACCATTCAGTTCCCCAAGGGATTTCTGTTGACCCGCAAAGTGTTTTTGAGAACGAGATGCGACCAGCATGACAACAACTACACTGAGTGGCAACGTCAAAATCGTGATCAAGGTCATCCATGGACTAATCGTCAGCATCATAATAATTACGCCGACAATTGTGACGATAGATGTAATGAACTGTGCCAAACTTTGCTGAAGTGTATTACTGATATTGTCCACGTCATTCGTGGCACGGCTAAGTGTCTCCCCAGTTGTGCGGGAGTCAAAATATTTCAAAGGAAGACGTCCAACCTTTGCACTGATCTGCTCACGCATGTCATATACAACACGCTGGGCCACACCAGCCATCAGGTATTGCTGAACATACATAAATGCAGCACTGAACAGATACAGTCCGCCAAGCAGATATAATACTTTCATCAATGCAGGAAAATCAATCCCGGCTCCCTGTACACCTTGAAGGATGGCAATGGCGCCTTTACTGAGAATATCCGTTCCTTCGGCCATAACTTTTGGACTGATGATGCTGAATACGGTACTCAAGATGGCTGCAACCAGCACACCTAACAGACGAGAACTATGGGGCTGGAGATAACGAATCAAGCGACGCAGTGTGCCTTTGAAATCTTTGGCTTTCTCAGCGGGAGGTCGCATGCCCATTCCGGGACCTGGACCCGGCCCACCATGGGGACGAGGCGACTTGCGTTCTGTACGTTCACTCATGCGATCTCCTCCTCTGTCAGCTGGGAGGATACAATCTCGCGATACACTTCATTGTGCTCCAGCAGCTCTTTATGTGTTCCTGAACCGACAATTCGGCCCTCATCCATAACCAAAATTCGATCGGCATCCATTACTGTACTTACGCGTTGCGCAACAATTAGCACAGCCGCTTCTGTCGTTTCAGACTTCAGCGCAGCACGAAGTTTAGCATCTGTTTTAAAATCGAGAGCAGAGAAACTGTCATCAAAGATATAGACTTCCGGACGGCGAACAAGTGCGCGAGCGATGGAAAGACGTTGCTTTTGTCCACCAGACACGTTGTTACCGCCTTGCGCGATAAGACTGTCATATCCCTCTTTCATCTCGGTAATGAAGTTCTCAGCCTGAGCCGTACGGGCCGCATGCACAACTTCATCCATTGTGGCATCGTCTTTCCCGTGACGAATATTCTCCGTAATCGTACCCGTGAAGAGAACTGCTTTTTGTGGTACAAAGCCAATTTTGGCACGTAAATCTTCCTGCCGAAGTTCACGCACATCTGTACCATTTACCCGAACACTACCTTCGGTCACATCATAAAATCGTGGGATAAGACTGAGCAATGTTGATTTCCCAGAACCCGTACCGCCAATGATGGCTGTTGTCTCACCTGAGCGAGCTGTGAAGGAGATATTGGATAAAGCTGGATTCTCTGCACCCGGATAACGAAAAGTTACATTGTCAAACTCAATCATACCCTGCATGGATTTCATGCCAAGAGGCTGCTCGGGATTGCTAAGATCCGGCTGCATATCAAGCACTTCGTTGATCCGTTCTGCCGATGCTGAAGCTCTTGGAATCATGACAAAGATCATGGAAACCATAATCAGTGAGAACATGATTTGCATTGCATATTGGATAAAGGCAATCAATGCACCGATGTTCATATTGCCACTGTCGATCCGCATTCCCCCAAAATAAAGGATGGCAATCATTGAAAAGTTCATAACCAGCATCATCACAGGCATGATGGTTGCCATGAGCACATTAACTTTGATCGATGAATCTCTCAGTTCTGTATTGGCACCGTTAAAGCGCACTTTCTCATGCTCCCCACGGTTAAAGGAACGAACAACCCGAATCCCTGTTAACTGCTCACGCAGCACCAGGTTGAGACGATCCAGCTTTTTCTGAATGGTTTTGAACAAAGGTAAACCCTTGGCACCAATTAGCGCAATGGCTCCACCCAGTACCGGAAGCACGACCAGGAAAATCGTAGATAATTTGGCGTCCTGAGATACCGCCATGAAGATCCCCCCGATACACATGAGGGGAGCCATAATCATCATGCGCAGCATCATCGTAAGTACGTTCTGTACCTGCGTAATGTCATTCGTCGTACGCGTAATCAGTGAAGCAGTACCCATCTTATCGAACTCTTGGAGAGAGAAGTTCTCCACATGGCGAAATACTCTGCTCCGCAGTTGTTTGGCAAATCCACCCGCTGTTCGAGATGAGAGATAACTGGCAATCACCGAACACGCTGTTCCGCCAATCGCGATGACCAACATCCATCCACCAATCTGCCAGATATACGGGATATCCCCTTTAATGATGCCGTCATTCACAATATCTGCCATTAACGTAGGCAGGTACAATTCAGCAAGCGACTGAAACAGTACCAAAACCAGAATGAAAATAATCGGAATTCGGTATGGCTTCAGCATGCTAAACAGTTTCATCATGGCGTATCATCTCCTCTTGTCGAATCATCCTTTTGCAAGGAAGTTAATGTATCAAAAAAGGTGTATACCTTTGTCAACAACTCAGCCAGCTGAGTACTGTCTTGCTCACCCAAATGCTCAACTAACTTATTGAATATTTCCATACGCTCTTGGTGAGCAGCCCGAATAATTTCACGACCTGCTTCAGTGATCGTGATGCGGACAGCACGGCGATCCTCCGGGTCCATCGTCCGTTTGACCAGCCCCTCATCTTCAAGGCCACGAATAACAGGTGTAATGGTTGGTGACTTCACTCGTAACAATGCGCTGATTTCCGAGACTTTCATTCCAGGATGATTGGATTGGATCGTGTCATTGAAATCAGGCGGATTGTCCTGCCAGTTCAATTGTTCTCCCGGATGCATCCCGTGGAGTAAACAACCCAGCACCATAATTTCATTGTGATTGCGCCCATGAGGTTTATGTTGCCTCCATTTGCCTTTATTAAACTGCATAATGGAGTACAAAAGCTTCTGAGCGACCGGATCTATACCAGTCATAATGGGTCCCTCCTTCTTCCTTTATCATTCCATAGACATCCAACATCATAGGACATCTATTAAATAGCAGTACAATTAAATAGATGCACAATTAATTAGGTGTACTAAGTATATTATCGTAAGAAACGAATGTCAAACATCTAAAAATAACCAATATAAACCCATAACCAAGAGCCTATACGCGCTTGATTATGGGTTTTGTCATTTGGCATTCATTGGAGGCCGCTATACTTATTATGTGCCATTCCATAAATTCAACTTACAAAGAAGCTCCCATTCCCTACTCCGGTGGATGATGACCCGGGGGTAAGAAATGGGAGCATTTTATTGCGATTGAAAAGTAGAAACTAGAGAATCTTTCTATCGTATAACCTGCATGATTAGATGCGCTTGTTAATTATCAGGACTGTGAAGCAGAGACTGTTTTAAGCACTGAGGCAAACGGGAAATATTCTTTTGCATTGTTGTAGGCAATGCCTTGTACGATCTGACCAAGCAGCTCCAGATCCTGCGGTGCCTCCCCTTGTTCGGCCCATTCACCGATGAGGTTGCAGACCAGACGACGGAAATACTCATGGCGGGTGTAGGACAGGAAGCTACGTGAATCGGTTAGCATGCCGACAAATCGGCTGAGCAGACCAACATTCGCCAGTGCTTTCATCTGAGCAAGCATGCCGTCCTTTGTATCATTGAACCACCAGGCTGCGCCAAGCTGGATTTTGCCCGGAATGCCCCCTCCCTGGAAGCTGCCGATGATCGCCGCGAGCACCTCGTTGTCCCTTGGATTCAGAGAATACAGAATCGTTTTGGGCAGTGCTTGTTGCTGCTCCAACGCGTCGAGCAATCCAATCATTGCCGATGACAGTGGCGTATCATTCACGGCATCGTAACCGGTATCCGGCCCAAGCTTGGCAAACATCCGCGTATTGTTGTTACGGGCTGCATTAATGTGGAACTGCATCACCCAGCCTCGCTCTGCATACAGTTTGCCAAGGAACGTCAGCGTCACTGTCTTGTACTTGTCCTCTTCCTCACGAGTTACCTTCTGACCTGCAAGTGCCTTTGCAAAGATGGCACCAGCCTCTTCGCGTGTAGCCACGCCGTATGGAACATAATCGAGTGCATGGTCAGAGACTCTGCCGCCGACGGAATGGAAGAATTCCACTCGGGACTCCAACGCAGCAAGGAAGGATTCATAATCTGAAATCGCAGTGCCAGATGCCTGCGACAGCTTGCCTACCCATTCGGTGAAGGTATCCCGGTTCAATTCCAAGCCTTTATCCGGGCGGAAAGAAGGCAATACCGCCGTGTCAAAGCCTTCGATTTCCTGAATCTTCAGATGATACTCCAGAGAATCCGTTGGATCATCGGTTGTACACACAACAGTGACATTGGATTTGGTAATTAGATCACGTGCACCGAATCCGTCACTGTTCAGTTTGGCATTTACTTTGTCCCAGATGGTTGGTGCGCTTGTCTCATTCAGTACTTCGTAGACGCCGAAATATCGCTGTAATTCCAAGTGAGACCAGGCGTACAGCGGATTACCAATCATCATGGGGACCGTTTTGGCGTAAGCCAGGAAACGATCGTAATCGGTTACTCCCTCGCCGCCGGTCACATATTGCTCTTCAATTCCGTTTGCGCGCATGAGCCGCCACTTATAGTGATCACCGTATAACCAAGCCTCTGTAAAATTGCCAAAGGTTTTGTTCTCGTAGATCTCCTGAGGACTGAGGTGGCAATGATAATCAATAATCGGCATGTCTTTGGCATAATCCTCATATAACTTGATCGCCGTTTCATTGTGCAGCAAAAATTGTTCATCCAGAAAAGGTTTCATTCGCCTCGCACGCTCCCTTTAGGTGAATTTACGTTCATATGGGTTCACTTCCCATCTTTACGCTACACTGTTTATCATCAAAGTTCAATATAAAATGATAGCGTTATCAAAAAAGGTTGATTTAGGCATATATTCGGGAACACGGTATACTGGATTTAACGCAAGGATGCTGATTTGAAGATCACACAAGGAGATGAAATGAATTGAAAATTACTTTTCTCGGCACAGGAGATATGTTTAGCGTGGAGCAGCACCACAATAGTATGTTGGCTGAATTCGGAGACACGCATCTGGTCATTGATTTCCCAGAATCAAATGCTAAAGCACTCAAGGAATATGGATTCGCCATGACCGATATTCACAATGTGTTCATTACCCATTTGCATGAAGATCATATTAATGGTGTACAGATGCTGGGTTATTACGCACAGATCGTAGGCGACCGCAAACCCCGTCTGTTCATCCACGAACAATTGGTAGATCCGCTCTGGAGCATTCTATCCCCAGGCATGCGCTACACAACAGATGGTGAACGTACCATGAGCGATTACTATGATGTCGTTCCCCTGCCAGATGGAGGCACATTTGAACTGGGCGGCGTGACGTTTGAGACCTTTCGGACAAAACATGTTCCCGGTATGGTCAGCAATGGGATACTCGCCAAGCCTTACTTCTATTACAGCGCTGACAGTACACTCGACCAGGAACGGGTGGAGCAAGTTGCCGCTGATGTGCAGCTGATTTTCCATGAATGTCATATGCATGATCTGGTGATCAAATCTCATACCTCATTGAAGGATCTGGAGCAGTTACCCGCAGAAGTGAGACGGAAAACCGTACTAATGCATTATCATGACGAGTACGCGGATGCGGACAAACGGGAACAGTTCAACCGCGAGCATGATCTGCGTATGGTTGGCACGTTAGAATCATTTGAACTGGAGTAGGTAAACGGAGGGTATTAGATAAGTGATGGATTCGTATCGTAATCGTTCTGTATCCTAATGGAGGTAAATGCTATGGAGTATCGATTTGAACAAGGTTACTTTTTGATATATTCTCCTGCAAGAAGCACCAGTAGTGGAGACATCATGGTGGTTAAATTACTGGAAAGACCCTTTAAGGATAGAGTTGAATTCCTTATTAACAGCAAAAACTATGAGTGCACTACACACCATGAATACTTAAACTTTGAGCCAACTTCTCATCATAAACCTGAGAAGCCTGGAGCATTTTCAATGGAACGAAGTGAGTTCAATCGAATGTGGGATACGATGAATCAGTATTTTGAAGAGTAATAACCTTATCCTGCTGTTAAATCTAAGCTGATTCCTTTCTCATTTCATGTTTTTACTTACAGCAGTGATTCGTTTGCCTATGGCGGCGAGCCTTAACCCACGTTAAGCCAACGAATCTGAGAGGCCTTATTCGGCTGAAATCCGAGTTACCAGTATTCTAACGAATCTCAAACGCGTTAATCTAGTGATGTTGCTCCAATTGGCACTATTTCAATCGTTTTTGAGAGTAATAAGGTTACTGAGATTCGTTAGAATTCCAATAACGCTAATTCAGTGTAAATAAGGTGCGCTCAGTTCGTTAGGATGGAGTTTTAGTTGTACCTAGAAAAATGAAAAAAACCACCTGGATACAGGTATACTCGCTCTCCTGTTCAGATGGTTTAACGATAACGATCTATCTATATACTGTTTTTCATATCAATCCGTGTACCTTTTCTTATCCTGCCTGGCACATGCCGTTACTCAGCGTCAGCGCAGTCCTCATTCTGTTCAGGAAGTGCCCATACCGAGACGCCTCCACCGCACACATGGAAGGTGGCCCAGCCGTCTTCCTCAATGGTAATCTGATCCTCACAGCTGTTCGTCAGATCCACCCAGACTTCACCAGCACGATGCTCTCCGACGAACATTCTCTTCTCACCGTCATCCCCGTTGGAGATGACCACTGCACAACCGGAGCCTTCGATTTCCTCTACGCCGCGACGCACCCAGCCAATCGTATTCGCGTGATCGAAGTAATCTTCCTGCTCTCCATATGCCTTGTTGCAGCGGGCAGACAGCAGAATGTCCAGAATCTCCTTTTTGCCATCCACAGGTTCAGGTCCACCAATGCCATAATAATCTCCGTAAAATACAACCGGATAACCATCACGACGTAATAGCGTCAAGGCATAAGCGCTCGGCTTAAACCAATCTCCAATCCATGATTCCAACGCTTCATGAGGTTGGGAGTCATGATTATCTACAAAAGTTACCGCATGGGTAGGATGCGTCTGAACCAGGGTGTCATCAAAAATTTTGGAGAGATCAAAGTCTCTGCCTGCAAGCGAAGCCTCATGCAACTTGTAGTGAAGAGACACATCAAACAGGTCGATCTGATAGTCTACCGTATCAAGGAATTCACGACATGCATCCAGGTTTGAATTCCAGAACTCACCTACGATGTAGAAATCCTGACCGCGTTTGCGGATCATCTCTGCTGCGAACTCCTTGATGAATTCGTGGTTGATATGCTTAATCGCATCCAGCCGGAACCCACCGCACTGAAGGGTATCGATCAGCCATTTCCCCCAATCGATCATCTCGCGCCGAACATCCGGGTGGTTATAATCTATATTGGCGAACATCAGATAGTCATAGTTGCCAAACTCATCATCAACATTCTCATTCCATTTTTTATTCTCTCCTGCGATGCGGAATACACCTGTTCGTTCTCCCTTGGCGTCAAAGTCTGTACCGTTGAAATGTTCAGAGCTCCACTTGAAGGAGGAGTATTGATCTCCGCGACCCGGGAATGTGAATTTGGTCCAGCCCTCAATTTCGAACGGCTCAGAAATTTCCTTCGTTCGATCATTCGGATCAACCTCGATCACTTTGAACACTTCCGTCTCATCTGCTCCGGCCTTGTGATTCATAACCAGATCCACATAGACGGCAATGCCGTTCTTCTGACACTCAGCAATGGCCTCCACCAGTTCCTGCTTGGTGCCATATTTGGTCCGTACGGTACCCTTTTGATCAAATTCGCCCAGATCGTACAGATCATATACACCATAACCTGTATCTTCTGCGGACACTGCCTTGGTTACGGGTGGTACCCATACCGAGTCAATACCTTTGGCTTTCAGTTCCGGGGCCATTTCAGCCAGTCGCTTCCAATGATCTCCGTCTGCAGCCAGGTGCCATTCAAAAAACTGCATCATGGTATGATTTCTCTTCATTATAACCGACCTCCTTGATTGCTTTCGAAGCGGACCGCGGAACGGATAGGGTAATCGCCGTTGTTCGTTCGTTGCTAACCAAGTTATAACCCTTTCACCCTACCCTTCAATCATATAAAGGAAAGAAATCTGAGAAAAATGTTAAACTTCTTGGTTCAGCATTTGCCTGATTCCATTGAAATTGCTGTGGAGATGCATCATATTCAAATTCGTTTATAGTCCCGCCACTCCTCGGGCAGCAGGGAACGATACGGTTCCTGGATAAAACGATCGTCGACCAGCACCAGCACACCCCTGTCTTCCTCTGTCCGAATCAGCCGTCCACCCGCCTGCAGCACCTTGTTCATACCGGGGAAAATATAGGCATAATTGAATCCGTTGCGTCCTGTCCGATCATAGTAATCACGTAATACGTTGTTCTCCAGACCAATCTGCGGCAGCCCCGCACCTACCACAACCACGCCATTCAAGCGATCTCCCGGCAGATCGACACCCTCTGAGAATACACCACCCATGACGGCAAATACCAAGCGTGTTCGTTCAGGATTCGGCTGAAATCCATCCAAAAACTGCTCACGTTCCAGCTCGTTCATGCCTTGCTTTTGTATGACCGTATCCGCTTCACTTGGAAGCTGTGCATAGGTTTCATATATCTCGCGCATATAAGGATAGGAAGGGAAGAAGACCATTAAATTGCTGCGCGGCCATTCACTTACCAGCTGTTGCAGCATCTCCGCAATGGGGCGCCGGGACTGTTCCCTGTCCTTATAACGCACGGATAAGGGCAGGAGTCTCACATCCAATTGTTCGCGCTGAAACGGCGATGGAATCTGCAATGTATAATCCTCTTCCTCTGCACCCAGCATATCCCGATAATAGCGAAGGGGTGACAATGTAGCCGAAAAATGAATGAGAGAGCGGAATCCTTTGGCCGTCTGACGAAGCAGTACGGAAGGATCAAGACAGAATAACTTCACTCTCACTTCACTTCGAACACACTCTGCATACGTAATAAAACGTTCATCATACAGCTTGGCAATACGCAGGAAATTCTGTGCCGTGAAGTAGGCATCCAACAGCAGCTGATCCGTCTCGGCATTCCCCGATCCACCTTCAACAAGGCATTGCTCCGCGACCATGACAAAAGGTTCCAGCCGTTCAATCAGTTCCTCCGGTGCTTCCTGCTGGATGATCTTCCCTTCTTCTCCACCGTTTTTCCGAAGGGTAATCAGATACTTATCAATGGCCCCGGTGTAATCAACAATGGCTTTGGCAGCAGGCACACTGCTGTCCAGCGACTGGAACTCTCTTTTCACATCCAGGAACACTGCCTTCTCCAGCTCGGCGGAAAACATCATTCGGCCACGATCGACCAGATTATGGGCCTCGTCCACCAGTAACACGGTCTTGCGTTTCTGCTCCTCCAACATTCTTTTCAGAGAGATCCGTGGATCAAAAATATAGTTATAATCGCAGATCACCGCATCGGCTGCATACGCCGCATCCAGTGAAAACTCAAACGGACACACCCGATGTTTGCGCGCATACTGCTCGATGACCGGACGTGTCATCAACGTCTCATGTTCCAGCATGTCCAGCACGGCCCCGTTAATACGGTCATAATATCCTTCACACATGCCACATTGCCCCGTATCACAAGCTTCCTCTTCCTTAAAACAAATCTTGTCCTTCGCTGTCAGACTGATTACATGCATCTTCAATCCTTCCGACTGCATCCGGGCAAAAGCTTCTTCTGCCGCCACCCGTGTCGTCGTCCTCGCAGTCAGATAGAACAATCGGCTCGCTTCGCCTTCGCCAATTGCTTTGACTGTGGGGAACAGCACGGACATCGTTTTACCAATGCCTGTTGGTGCTTTCGCCATCAATCCCTGACCTTCACGGATCGTCTTGTATACGGCTCCTGCCAGCTTCCGCTGTCCCTCCCTGTATTTGCGAAAAGGAAACGGTAGCTCTCGCACACTGATATCTCGCTTTTCTTCATATGCAGCGATCATCTCTGCATATGGCGCATAACCGGCAATCACTTCTGCCGCAAACTGCTCAAGTTCCTGCCGTTCTGCCATTCGGCGAAACCGTCTTTCTTCATGGGTTACCGAATGCACATACGTCAACTGCACTTGCATGCGTGGTTCATCTTGCTGAACGGCGTACATGTAGGCATACATCATGGCCTGTGCCCAGTGCACTGGAAGACCTTCTCCCAGATCATCCAGATTGCCCGCAGTGGATTTGATCTCATCTACCGTCAACTGACCTTCCAGACGAATTAACCCGTCACATCGTCCCTCCACCACATAGGTCAGATCCCCATGTTGAATCTCAGCTTCGAGCACAATCTCTTTCAGATCCTCTTCCGTGTACTCCTTCTGTACCCGCTGATGGATTCGAGTTCCCTCCTGCATCGATGCGTTGGTCCGGAACCCTGGACGTATGCTGCCACTGCGGTACACATACTCCACCAAAGGTCTAACCGATATCCGAATTGTTGTTGTCATACGATCACCCGTTCTGTTTGTAGTGATTATACTTTATCATGAAAAGACTTGCTCAAACCAGTTGATCCGCCGATTGGACTCACTGATTTCCATATGCTATCTTGAAATAGAATGTACTTAATGAGGAGGCAGCTTCTATGTATATCTATTTGGTTCCTTCACCGATTCCGGATGCACTTGCTGCATACCCGCATCTGACTTTGCGAAGCGAAGAGCACGTGCGTCTGGCTATTGAATCCGCAGAACGCCTGATGAATATTGAGTCTGATGATAAAATAGCCGCATATGAAGCTTTTGATGCCGCAGGCTCCTGGACTGGCGGTGGTTACGCTGTTCTCAACAATATCCCTGTTACAGAGGATGGTCGTAACGATTTCGAAGAACGGTTCAAGAACCGTGCCCGCAAGGTAGAAGACGAGCCTGGCTTTGTCGGTATTCGTGTGCTTCGTCCTCTGAAGGATGACACATATGTCGTACTTACACTCTGGCAGTCGGAGGAACATTTCAAAGGCTGGCAGGAATCCCAGGCATATAGTCACGCTCACCGTAACCGCAGTACAAGCGAAGGGCTGACTGCACAGAAGCCCACCATGTTCCCCAGACCTTCTTACGTCACAACGTACACTATAGAATAACGGATTGGGTCACATCTGGCTTTTATCGCAGTAGCCCATGTTTTTTCAAACCTCTTCCTGCATGGAAGAGGTTTTTTGCCGTCAATTGTTGAAGGCTCTCATTTTTGACACAGCCATGCTGAGATAGGATAATACTTGTTAAATGAAACTTCGGAAGGGAAGGCGGTACCTTGTCACGCAGTTCACTCACCCGATTTCTAAGCGGACCGTTTATATTCTTTACCATTATCATGATGATCAAAAGTTCACTGGCCTGGATTGTTATCTTCGATGACATCCCTGTCTGGAAACCACTGCTGACTGAATTGCCGCTCATCTGGATCGGCTTCTGTCTGATTGAGTGGTTTGCTGCCAAGCGGCGGATGTGGATATACCTTGCCATGAATTTGCTGCTCTCAGGGATTTTCTTTGCAGCCATCATGTACTACAAATACTATGGTGTAATCGTTAACTATCACGCGTTGGCACAGGTAAATCAGGTGACATCGGTCAAGAGCAGCATGTTTTCATTGCTTGATCCCTATTACTTGTTTATTTTTGCAGATGTTCTAATCATTGGGGGGATACTCATTCGTCGTCGGATCAAGCTCGGGAGTACAGAACGTCCGAACCGCATTCCGCTTGAACGACGTGCCAGAAGACGGGTTGCCTCGGTCATTCTGACCCTGTCCATGATCCTGTGCATGCTCAACATCTATCCCAATCGAGCCAGCATGAGTGAGCTTACACAAGCAGAACAGATGGGCATCCTCGGTTACGAGGCATATACCATCCTGGATCGACCTGATAAACCTGTGCCCATCACTCACATCGATCAGGCTGACATCGACCAACTGAAGCAAACGACCGAACTTCCTGCGATTGTGGAGCAGGGTGCCGCGAGCGGACGCAATGTGATTATGCTCCAGTTGGAATCGTTTCAGAACTTCCTGATTGGATTAGAGGTAGATGGACAGGAGATTACGCCTAATCTGAATCAATTGGCTAGACAGAGCCTGTATTTTCCGAACTTTTATCAGCAAGTCGGACAGGGAAATACATCGGATGCAGAATTTGTTGTGAACACATCGTTCTACACCCCGCCGAATGGGGCAGCAACAACTGTATATGCGGATAAAGCTCTGCCAAGTCTACCCAAGTTGATGTCAGCAAACGGATATCAGACAGCTACATTCCATACAAATGATGTTCGTTTCTGGAATAGGGATCAGTTATACAAGGCACTTGGATTCGACCAGTATTATGATATTGATTATTTCGGCACACAGGACACTATCGCCTTTTCGGCCTCGGATGAAGTACTATATTCCAAAACACTGGATAAGCTGGAATCCATACAGTCTTCGGGTGATCCCTTCTATGCCCATATCATCTCCATGTCTGCCCACCATCCGTACACTTTGCCTAAAAACAAGGTGAAGCTGACGCTGCCAGAGCGTTACAAGGATACGTTGCCCGGTGATTATCTGATATCACAGCATTATGCCGATCAGGCGGTTGGACAGTTGATTGCTGGATTGAAAGAACGGGGATTATGGGAAAATAGCTTGTTTGTCTTGTACGGGGATCACCTGGGACTTCCCATCTATTCACTGGATCGGGATGACAAAGTCCTTATGAAAGAGTTGTATGGTCGGGAATACACATCAGCAGATATGATTAATATTCCACTCATTATCTCGGCCCCGGGCGTTACCCCGGGTGTACAACTGGAACAGATCGGAGGTCAGGTGGACATTCTGCCAACGATTGCGGGACTCACCGGGGTATCGCTGAAGGACCAATTACACTTCGGACAGGATTTACTGCGTGAAGGCGGAAACCTGCTACCCGAACGTTATTACCTTCCTTCCGGGTCGGTGCTAAACGATGCTTCTCTCTTCATTCCGGCGAAAGGATACGGGGATGGAACGCATTATTCCCTAGCTGATGCGGGCAGACAGGATGCCGTGCAACAGCAGTTGAATGTTCCGTCAGAAGAGACGCCGAAGATTTCGGGAGATGAGAAATCTCCAGCTATAGCCACACCCAATAACAGTGGGCAGTCTTCTTCACGGTTTATCACGAAGGAACAATATGATCGGGCATTGGATCTTGCACACTTGTCCAACAGTTATTTAAGCCAGTTACCGGACCGAAAGGAAGTTAAATAAAAATTAATCTTAGAGTATACGGTTACTATCCTGGCGAATGGGTAGACGATTTTCTAAGGAACTCAAGACGTCTTATTTGACCTTTAGGTCCTCCTTATACATTGTAAAGAACATCAGACACGTTATTTCCCAAAATCCCCCGAAAAAACGCTGTAAACGGCTGTTTTTTCGGATTTAGCGTGTCTAAGGTTCCTTAGATTTCTGCGGATGCTTCAAATCCCTGAATAAGGCGCCTCAGATTCGTTAGAGCTCGCTTCGTGCCTTGCTCCAACCGCAAGCTTAGCAATCATTTTATATCTACATCCAATATCCTTAATGAAACCGAAAAAGCCCATTAAACAGAACCAATCACGGTCTCATTAACGGGCCTTTTCTTGGTTTTATTGTGGCTTAGAACATTACAACGTCATCCTCTGTGACAGCCCTGCTTCCGTTTACAACGGCAGTAACGCAACCGACTTGCGAGCAGTTAATTGCTCTACCATGGCAAGCCATTCCTGCGGTTTGTTCGGTAACACCGCATAATATCGATTCAGGAAATCAGCCACCAGGCTTGCTGGTAGTTCACCAAGCGACTCATCACCTGGCATGAAGCACAGATCCAATCCGCCAACTGCTTCACCGTCACCTTGCCAAGATGGATGAACATATGGGAAGTCCAGACGTTGGTATCCCAGATGAGACAATACTTCGCGACGTACATACGGGTCCATCGGCTTGATACCGCCAAACTCGTGATCCTGACTCAGATAAGGGTTATAGATTTCGGCAAACATACCGAACAATTCTTTCCCGTTTGCTGCAGCCAGCTTCTGCAGATCACGCTTGCGGTGATTCGCCAGGAAACTGCCGATCCCCAGTCCTTCGCGCCCAATAATCGTGAAGTCCGTCATGGCTACGTTCCAATCCTCGTAATAACGGTACTCTGTCGCTCCAACAACCTGTCCCTCATGCACAGCTACGAACACCCGAATACTCGGATCTTCCAGCGGTTCTTCCCACAGGGGAAAGTCCAGCACTTCTTCCCGCGGGAAAATCTCCTGCATCAGCTTGTGCATTTGGGCAAACAATGGATCTTTAATAGATGTAATACGCGTGAATTCCATGAATAAATACCCCCTCGATTGATGATGTATTTCGTTTAACATTTCTTTATCTGAACGGATTCCGCCACTCCATCAGGGCAGCATAGTTGCAGGATTCCTCATCGTCCAGATAGTCTGCGGTCACACCAACCGGCATGCGGCCACAGCGAAGCAGGAACGATATCACCGGGTCACGTCTCTCTCCCGCTGCTACCTGATCCAGATATTCCTGCGCAGACAGTTGGTCTGCAACCAGATGATAACCGGGCATTCTACCAGCACCTAGTAACCGATCCATCCCCTGAGCGATGACAAGGTGGTACATCGCCTGCATCATAAGCTGAGCCAGTCCCCATTTGCGGTACTTTGGACGAACACAGAGATCGACAATATACAGCGTGTTGCCATCCGGCTGGTGGTTACGAATATAGCCGTCATCCGTTACTTCGGCCCAGGTATGACTTGCCGGATGTGCAGGGTCCCACTGCATCCGCAGCGAGGTCATTGAGCCAGCCAATTCTCCACCCACTTCAATACAGATGGCACCCTCCGGGTAATGCTTCACATGACTGGTGAGCTGCTCGTGACTCCAGAGCAGCTCTTCCGGATAAGGAGGAGGGAAACTCTCCGCCTGAATGCGAATGAGTTCCTCAAAGTCGGCTGCAACATAATTGCGAACGACTGCCTTTACCCTTTTGCCACTTTGCTCCGGGTCGGTGATCAACATTTCTTTTGTATACATCTTGCCGGGTCACCCCTTTCCACTGACAAATGAATTTCCTACTCTGTTCCGTTCCGTTTTAATTATGTGTTCAAAAAGGGCGGTTTTCAGTACCGAGAAGATGGGATGAAGCTAGAAATGGAGTAGCGGAGCGTAGGGAAGACTACGTGAGCAACGGACATTTCGGCTGAATTCCATATTCGATGCTGATGATGCCACTAGGCATCCTTCGTAATCAAAAGCGGATTTTTTGAACAACCTCTATAAGGTAACTCGCTACTCCCAATCGGTATACAGATCGGTACGGCGGTCACGCCAGGTCGTTACCGATCCACGTTCACGTACCTCATACAGCAAATCCAGATCCAGATCGGCGGTCACGATCATATCGTTGTTAATCTCACCCTCAGCCAGAATGCCACGTGGCGGAAACGGGATATCATTTGGCGTAATAATTGCAGCCTGTCCATAGTTGGCACGCATGAAGTCAACGGTTGGCAGGTTACCCACTGTTCCGGTTAACACAACATACACCTGATTCTCCACCGCTCGGGCATGACTCGTATAACGCACACGATAGAAACCGTGGCGATCGTCCGTGCAGGAAGGACAGAAAATCACGTCAGCGCCTTTCGCTTTGGCCATCCGTACAATTTCCGGGAATTCAATATCGTAACAGGTCAGCATGGCAATACGGCCTTTATCGGTGTCGAACACCTCAAGTCCATCTCCGGGAGCCATGTTCCATTCCTGTACTTCGGTTGGCGTAATGTGAATCTTGTCCTGGCGCACGATGCGACCATCCGGGTAGAACATGTGGGCTGTATTATATAACTTCCCTTCACGGCGAATGACGTGGGTTCCCCCGATGACGTGCATGCCGTACTTGGCAGCAAGTGACGTGAACAGTTGTTCATATTGTTCCGTAAAGTTTGGCAGATCCTCAATCGTCAGTGCATTGCCTTGTTTGTCCCCAATGGACATTAACTGCGTTGTGAAAAATTCCGGGAACAGCACAAATTCGGTTCCGTATTCGCTCGCTGTCCGTATGTAATGCTCAGCCTGAGCGGCGAACTGCTCAAACGAGCTGATTGTGTGCAATTGGTATTGTACAGCGGATACCCGCAATTTCATGTTCGTACACCTCCATCATGATTATGCATCCATTGTAACAACGATCCGGGGTCAACAAAAGAGTATTTACACTGGGCACTACAATGACAGAACAACCTTCCGATCGCCCCCTTACTCACCCAGCATCGACTGTGTGAATCCAATCCACTCTCTCGTGGCAAATGAAAGATAGCGGTCCTTCCGCCAGATCATACCGAGCTGCCATGGAATCACTGGTTCCACCACCGGTATAATGCGCACGCGCATATGGTCCACCTCACGACAGATCGTCTCCGGTAGTAAAGCTACACCCAGATTGGCGGCAACCATCGCGCTGAGCAGATCCCACTGAGAGCTCTCATATACCACCCGGGGCTGGAACCCGGCATGCTGACAGGCCACAATAATCCGGTCATGCAACGCAAAATCTTCCCGAAACAGCACAAAGGCGTCGTTTTCCAGTTCATGCAGCGCAACCGACTCTTTCCCCGCAAGTGGATGTGAAGGGTGTACGAGCAGGTTCAGCTTCTCTTTGACAAACACAAAATGATCCAACAGCTCATCCACGGTTGGCAGTACGGCAACGCCAATATCCAGTGCACCACTGATCACATCGGCCTCCACTTTTTTGGCGCCATCCTCAAACAGCTGAATGGTCACCTGCGGGTAGGCTTTGTGAAATTCGCCAATGATCATGGGGAAAAAGCTGGACCCCACCATCGGCGGCAACCCAATCCGCAGATGACCTTTCTTCAAATTCATCAGATCGTCCAATTCGGACGACAGACTGCGGAATGATTTTTCAATCTCAAGTGCCTGCCGAAAAAACACATGGCCCGCATCGGTTAGCTCCACCTTTTTGCCATAACGGTCCAGTAGCGTGATCCCCAATTCCTCTTCAAGACTCTTGACCGTCTTGCTGATCGTGGGCTGGGTGATATACAGCACCTCGGCGGCTTTTGTGAAGCTCTGCTGCCGGGCAACTTCCAGAAAATATTGCAAATGGCGGATATCCATTGGTTGATTCCCACCTCTCATAGATAAATGGAATAGTAAACATTCTTAATATGCATTTTACTCATGAAAGAATGCCATGTAAAATTTGTGATATCAAACAACGTTTCCATTCATTTTCATAATAACTCAAACGATTACGTTGATTATACAAGGAGGGATTGAAGTGAAAAAATGGGGCCTTGGTATTGCACAGGTTGCGCTCTTAATGGTTTTTTCACTGCTCATGGACCTGCTGGCCCGTACTCTCCATCTTCCTGTACCGGGTTCGATACTCGGTATGGTTGTGTTATTCATTCTGCTTCAGACCCGTGTCGTGAAGCTGCGCTGGATTGAAGTTGGAGCTGCCTGGCTGCTCGGTGAACTATTGTTATTTTTTATCCCGTCAGCCGTTGGCATTATGAACTATATGCCCATGTTGGAGCATGACGGATTGCAAATTTTATTCATCGTACTGCTTAGTACTTTCCTGGTCATGTCCTGCACAGGACTGGTTGCTACACGAATTGCCAAACGAAAGGAGCGTCACACCGGATGATTGGATTTCTCTGTCTCTTGTTAACCGTCGGTATCTATGGGGTCGCCAAACGAATGTATCGTAATCTGCCCAAGGTATATCTGTCACCGTTGCTCATTACGCCGCTGCTTGTCGTTGGCATATTGCTCGCAACGGGAACGGATTATACCACGTATAGCAGTGGTGGCAAATGGCTGAGTCTGCTTCTTCAACCGGCCACCGTGGCTTTTGCCGTACCGCTATATACCTTTTTCCATGTACTCAAAAAACATATTTCCGAGATTGTCTTCAGTGTCATGACTGGCTCGGTCGTTGCCGTACTTTCTTCTGCCCTGCTCGCCAAATGGTTGCGCCTGGATTCCGGTCTCATTCATAGTCTGATCCCAAGATCGATTACCACCCCAATTGCCATGAACGTTTCGGCTACCATCGGTGGCATACCCGCAGTGACAGCTGTTTTTGTTATTATGACTGGTCTGCTCGGAGTGATTATGGGACCTTCTATCGTCAAAATGCTGCGCATCGATGGGGAGATTGCACGAGGCACACTGTTTGGAACCGGTGCCCATGGCACAGGGACATCCAAGGCATTTGAACTAAGTTCCCTGACTGGTACCATTTCCAGCATCTCCATGGTGCTCGCTGCATTATTCACTTTAGCCGTTGCCCCCATCCTTTCCAAACTTATTTTCCCATAATAGATGGAATTATCCCACTTTTTTGAAATATTATTGTTGTATTAAAGCCCTTTCTTCCTTACAATAAGGACAGGTTTTAATTGTGAATATTGCGGAGGAGATGCGATGAAAAGAACCGGAATGAAGAGATCTCTGGACCGTCTTGGACGAATTGTCCTTCCCAAAGAAATGCGGGATACGATGGAAATCCATATCGGCGATCCGCTTGAGTTTTTCATTGAAGGGAAAGAGTTGATTTTACGAAAGTACAAATCAACATTATGTATTTTTTGCGGTGATGTAGATACGGAAATGTATTTCAAAGAACAATTCATCTGCCGGACTTGTGCAATTCAATTAAAACACCCGGATGACTCTCCCGACTGGTTCGTACCTCAGAACAAACAGGCTCCTGCACCCGTGGAGCGTCCTGCTTCCAAATCCGCCTCAGTCTCATCTCCCGCTAGGGAAGAAGGGACCACAGCTGACAACCAAGAATACCCGGATCTGCGGCCGAAGACGGCACGCATGCTGCAACAGATGAAAGAAATTGTTGAACAGAATCCCGGTTTGGCTCAACAGCAAATTGCGGAAAAGCTTGGCATCAGCCAGGGACGCGTCTCTCAATTAAAAAAGTTACTATAATCAAAATGGCATTTGATCATTTATAGTCAGAAGACCTTCCAATCCAGGAAGTCCCGCTGCAAGAGAACCCGTTGTTTTTCGTGGGTTCTTCTTTTTTTTATATTAAATCCCATTTAATCATAAAAAAGATGACCTATGCTCATCTGCAGCGGCCATCTCATGATATCGTTTCAAATCTTCTATTCATCTTTCCTTTACGCCTGAATCGCGTCCATCTGGCCTTCTTCTTCCGCTTCCAATCTGCGCATACCTACCACCAGGACAATAATGTTAGCTACCAACAACACAGCCGGGAACGGAACAGCCGCGTATTGTGCATAGATCAGATGACTTCCCACGGCCCCAATCAGAATGAATGTCAGTATGCCAGAAGCCAGGATGCGAGTCCGTGGAATCAGCAATCCTACTGCACTAAGCAACTCCGCAGCGCCCAGCAGATACATGGTCCATGTCGGATAAGAGAAACTTTCGAATGTCTGAATCATCATGTCTGCCCCACTAATCTTGTTAAACCCTGTCATGACAAACACACCTGCAAGAATAACTAGAAAAATATAACCCAAAATTTTGTTCATATGTAGATCCTCCTGTACAAATTATATGTTCCTACTATGTAATGATTATTTGTGCTGCACATTGTAAAAAAAGAATCTATGTAAAAGTTCCCAAAGGTCACTCTGTTTTCAACCGTTCAGCCGAGTTCAATTTTCAGAATAGTACGCGTTCATATTATACGTATTATTTATCACCAACTTACTTTTGTGAAGTTAGTATATAATAATAATATAATTTCTTCAAGTAATTTTTCGCTGTATGATGTATAATACATACAAAAGGTATGTTACAGTATATTTTGTAGTAACCCTCATTTATATGGATGTCCTATATTCTTAAAGCGGCAGAAACCATGTCCTTTCATATACAACCTGCGAAAAAATAACCATGAATCGAGGTGAATACGTTGAAGCTGAAAAAAGTAAAAGCACCAAGTCCCTGTATGATCACTCAAGCCATAGATATCATAGGCAAGAAGTGGGTACTGTTAATCATGTACCAACTGTTGTCCGGACCCAAGCGGTTTACGGAGCTTGAAGCAGAGATGGCGATCAGTGGACGACTTTTATCGGAGCGATTGAAGGAAATGGAGACGGAAGGTATCGTAACCCGACACATGTTTCCCGAGATACCTCCCCGTGTAGAGTATGAATTGACACCGAAAGGCAGAGCCATTGAACCTGTCATTGATCAGATCTACAGTTGGTCATCCGACTGGTTGAAACAACAGAAATCCGAGTAGTTGAATTGCTGCTCAATAATCTCTACTCAACACAAATACGCCTGAATCAGGCTGATCTGCGGATCATTCCCTGATTCAGGCGTATTTATATTACCTTCAACCTTTTAATGAGAGAGATGTTTTGAAGGCTGAAGCTGTACAGGCAGACCGGAATCTGCCGATGCCAGCGCCGCCGTCGTAATCTCCTGTGTACGGCAGGCATCCGCATAATCGGACAGAATTCGTGAACGGTCTCCCGTACGCAGTGCATGAATGAACGCTTCATTCTCACGCTCGTATGGATTATGTCCTGCCGGAATCTCCAGACCTGCCATCGCATGTTTTGCGGCACTTGGCAGAAGCAAACGTTCTGGCGTCCAATCCCACACACCTGCATCCGTGTAGAACTGGAGCCCAGCGCCGCCCTCTCCGTCTGGCAACAGACATGTATTAGCGATACTGGCAATCGCTCCACTTTCCAGCTTGAGCGTCACATTCGCCACATCAGCAACGGTCACATGCTCATGCTTCTCATGCATGCTTCGCTGAGCTGCTACAGCATATACCTCCGTAACTTCTCCTGCACAATACCGAAGCAAGTCTACAATATGTGTAGTTTGCTCTACGAATTGTCCTCCTGAACCGTCCTGACGCCGCCACCAGGCGACCCCTGGCATTCCGCCCATCCAGCGGCCAAGTGCCATGCCGACCGTCTGTTCTTTCATCGACTGCTGCAGGACCTGCGCGGCCTCCTGATAACGGAAATGGTATCCTACAGAGGTTAACAATCCGCTCTTTTGCACCTGATCCAACACCTGACGCGGAACATCCATTCCGGTGCTCAAAGGTTTCTCCACCAGGAATGGAATACCACGGCGGATTAATTCGGACTCAATCGATCCGTGAGACATCGGAGGCACACAGATATACACCGCATCCAGCTTCTCACCATCCAGCATATGTTCAAGTTCCCCGTAACCAACAGCATCATAAACGGAGGCCATAGCCTCTGCCTTTTCGAGCGATGTTCCACAGACACTCGCAACACGAACACCTTCCATCCGTGCGAGAATATCCGCGTGTACCTTACTGAACCAGCCTGTTCCAATGATTCCGATCTGTAATGTCATGGATGTAATCCCCTCTCTATGTTACACGCTTACATGTTCCATTCGACTCTCGATCTTGAAATCCTGCCTCAGATTTTGCCGGATGCTTCCAGCAACAGCTGATCCAGTTCCTGTGTATGTTTAACCTCTTCCTCTTCAGACCAGTTCAAACGACCTGCCATATACGAGATAACCGCTGCTTTATAGCGACGAACTTCATCAATACGGAAGAATAAATCACCTGTTCTTCGTACCAAAAAATCAGACGGGGTTACAGCCATCTCTTCATCAATCGCATAACTTAACATCAACAGTAGCTCCTGTGGCATGCCATGAAGCTCGGACTTGGTGCGTGGATCGGGCATTCGCTCATATAGTGCCTCCACATTGGAACCATACGTGCGGACCAGTCGCTCCGCAGCAGGTCGAGCAAGTCCCAAGGCAACACCATCCTTGATCTTGCGCTCCGCATACGATACAAATCCAGCCGATCCCCCTACATCACCGCCGGAGATGGGCATCTTCTTCGTTACACAAGGGCCTATGGAATGCCCACTCTCCTGCTCCATCTGGCGTGCGACCAGATCAACGACCATCTCGGCCATTTTACGGTATCCGGTTAATTTGCCCCCGGCAATCGTAATCAGATTGGATTCGGATACCCAGACTTCATCTTTACGTGAAATTTCGGAAGGATTCTTGCCTTCCTCATGGATTAGTGGACGTACACCCGCCCATCCGGATTCCACATCCTCGGTACCAATCCGTACATCTGGAAACATGCCATTGACTGCATTAATGACATAATCACGGTCGGAGTCGGAAATTTGGGGGTGTGCAGGATCGTCCTGATATACGGTGTCGGTTGTCCCCACATAGGTTTTGCCATCACGCGGGACAGCAAACACCATTCGACCATCTGGTGTATCAAAATAAACCGCCTGTCTTAGCGGGAATCGTTTACCATCAAAGACCAAATGGATGCCTTTGGTCATCTGTAGCGTTTTCCCCTGGCGCGAACCATCCAATTCCCGCAGACCGTCCACCCATGGACCGGAAGCGTTGATCACCTTGCTTGCTTTTAGCGTATAGGTCTGCCCATCGATCTGATCAATAGCTTCAATACCTGTAATCTTGCCATTATCCTTCAGGAAACCTTTCGCCTTAACGTAGTTCACTGCCTGTACCCCACGTTTGACAGCTTCTTTCATGACTTCAATGGTGAGCCTGGCATCGTCTGTCCGGTACTCCACATAGAGCCCACCACCTAACAGTCCCTGCTTGCGTAGTAAAGGTTCACTATCTGACACCGCTCCAGCATTCAACATTTGGCGCCGTTCACTGCGCTTCACCCCGGCGAGCCGATCATACACCATCAGTCCAATGGACGTGCTGAAGCGGCCGAACGTACCTGCCGTATAGATCGGTAGCAACATTGGTTCTGGCGTGGTCACATGTGGCCCATTCTCGTAGACTACAGCCCGCTCCCGTCCTACCTCAGCAACCATTTTCACTTCATATTGCTTCAAATAACGCAATCCGCCATGGACAAGTTTGGTCGATCGACTGGATGTACCTGCTGCGAAATCCTGCATTTCTACAAGTGCTGTCTTCAATCCACGGGAAGCCGCGTCCAATGCAATTCCTGCGCCTGTAATCCCCCCACCAATAATTAATACGTCAAAATGTACATTCGCCATGTTTTGCAAATATTCGGTCCGGTGTGCTGACGAGAACGTTTCTGTCATTCTTGAACCTCCTATTGATTTTCTCAATTTTTCCGTAAAAAAAACAAAAAAAGGACCACGTCATTCGCTCAGCAATTGCTGAGCGGCACGTGGTCCCTCCCGATCTCCAGACATCATTTTTTAACTTGTGCCTTTATCCTATCACAGATTTTTGACGGCGTGAAGTCCTGAAATGACACATTATTCAAAAAAAATTCAAAAAGTTGTTCTGCCAAAGGATGGAATTTCAAATGAATCCACTAACCTTGTTTTTTTCCTTATAGTGGATATATATTTTACCTTCTCCAGGAAGAATAACCCTGTAAATCATGCATCATTTTCCACCAGTAAATATCATTTATAACATATGTTTAGTTAAAAAGTACAAATACCCACCCAAGAAATATTCATTTCATTCCTCTTATTTAGCATTTTTCATAATTCGAATCATTCCGCTCACGGGTACAAAAGTTGGACAGGAAGAAGCATCCTGATCCAACCAGTGTATAGACGAACAAAATCATTTCGATCTATATTTTGCTGATTTGAAGACGCTCAGGTGATTTATGCAAAATGTTTATTTAAAAGCCATTGCTGCGTTCACTGCACGCTTCCAGCCTGCATACAGTTCTATTCGTTGTTGCTCAGCCATAACAGGCTGGAAGACACGCTCCGTATTTTCATGATCGGTCAATTCATCCGCACTCGTCCAATATCCAACCGCCAATCCTGCCAGATAAGCTGCACCCAATGCAGTTGTTTCATTCACCGTTGGGCGTTCGACAGGAATGCCCAGAATATCACTCTGGAATTGCATGAGAAAATCATTGGCTGCCGCCCCGCCATCCACACGCAGAGCATGCACGGGAATACCCGAGTCGGATTCCATTGCCTCCAGTACATCTTTGGTCTGATACGCCAACGCCTCAAGCGTAGCACGGATAAAGTGTTCCTTTGTCGTGCCTCGGGTCAGGCCAAACACCGCACCCTTAACCTCACTATCCCAATACGGACTGCCCAGTCCCACAAATGCAGGTACCATATAAACGCCGTCTGTCGAAAGCACACGTGAGGCGTAATCCTCGCTATCTTTTGAAGAGCGAAGCATTCTTAATCCGTCACGCAGCCACTGAACCGCTGAACCTGCAACAAAAATGCTGCCTTCAAGCGCATATTCAACCTTGCCATTCATCCCCCAGGCAATCGTTGTAATCAGTCCATGATTGGATTGTACCGGGTTCTCGCCCGTATTCATAAGCATAAAACAACCGGTACCATATGTATTTTTCATACTGCCCTTGGTGTAACAGCCCTGACCAAACATCGCTGCCTGTTGATCTCCTGCCGCTCCCGCAATCGGAATCCGATGCCCGAAGAAATGATAGTCTGTTGTGTGTGCATACACCTCGGATGAACCTCGCACCTCTGGCAGCATCGCCTTAGGAATGTCGAGGATATCCAACAATTCGTCATCCCATTGCAGATCATAGATGTTATAGATTAGGGTACGTGAGGCATTGGATATATCCGTGACATGTGTCCCCCCGCTCAGTTTCCAGATCAGCCAGCTATCAATCGTGCCAAACAGCACTTCACCCTTCTCTGCCCGCTCCCGGGCACCAGGGACATGATCCAGAATCCACTTAATCTTTGTTCCCGAGAAGTAGGGATCGATTAATAATCCTGTTTTACGGCGGAAAAGGTCCCCGAGACCCTGCGTCTTCAATTCTTCACAGATATCTGCGGTCTGTCTGGATTGCCATACCACTGCATTATAGATGGGTCTGCCTGTTTCTTTGTCCCATACCACAACCGTCTCCCGCTGATTGGTAATTCCAATTCCGGCAATCTGGACCGGTTTGATTCCGCTCTCTGCCAGACATGAAGCCATCACGGCAAGAATGGAACTCCAGATTTCGTTGGCATTCTGCTCTACCCAGCCCGGTTTGGGGAAATATTGAGGGAATTCCTGCTGTGCAATGTGCACGATCTCTCCGCCACGGTTAAACAGAATAGCTCGGGAGCTTGTTGTTCCCTGATCCAGAGCCAATATATATTTTTCCATACAGCCAACCTCCTGTTGTGGGTTCTTTTTACGGTGTAAGCGATTTCTCGAAGTGTCGAATCAGATCTGCATTGGATGTGGTCACTGCCGTAGCCCCGACGCCAAGCGCAAGTTCGACCTCTTCCGGTGAACGGATCAATCCCCCCGCAATAATGGGTATCCCTGTACGCACAGATACTTCCGCAATAATATGCGGAATGACGCCAGGTAATACTTCAATATAATCCGGTTGGGTTTTGGCCAGCAACAGATAACTTTTCTCCAGCGCATGGGTATCCAGTAGAAAAATACGTTGAATCGCTGTAATGCCTTTCTGCTTTGCCTTCTGAATGACACTCGCTCGCGTAGAGATCAGTCCTGCCGGGCGAATGTGCTGACACAGATACTCTGCCGCATACTCATCGTTTTTTAAACCCTGAACCAAATCTGCATGCAAAAGTATCTTCTTGTCATACCGCCGCGCCTCGTCCATTACACTCTGAAGCTGTGCAATATGGGTTTCCAGCATCACCCCATAGGTATAAGGGCCTTCAATCATCGCTTCAAACTGCTTCATGCTCTTTGCAGCCGGCAATATACGTTGTCCCTCAAATGGCACCTTGGTTCCTCCCGCATTCATCAGATGACTATATTGTATAATCCACACTGTGGGAACGGCAAGCCATTCCATGAATCAGGAAAACCTGATCGCTACCCTGTTCTCCATACCAAAAAGCCGCTGCTGTACTTCTCCATAACGGAGAGTACTACAACGACTAATCAACTAATCAATTACGTCTATTAAATAATTAAGCCTGCGCATGCGGAAGCAACGTCTCTGCTCCAGCCCAGCCATCACTTTCCGCCAAGTGACCGGAACGATTCACTTTCGTTTGCAGATACTTCTCGTTAAAAGCAGAACGATCTCCCCACAGCGGAACACGTCCGCCCACATTTAATCCCGCTTCCTGCAAGGCAGCCAGCTTCCGTGGATTGTTGGTGATCAAGGTAACCGGTGCGGTGCGAAGTGCACGCAACACAGCAATCGCATCGTCATAATTACGAGCATCGTCTGTGAATCCAAGCTGCAAGTTTGCATCTACCGTATCCAGACCTTCTTCTTGCAAAATGTACGCCATGGCTTTGCTGAACAAACCAATGCCACGTCCCTCATGGTTCGCAAGATAGAACAGTGCACCCGCTCCGTGAGCGGCGATCATTTTCATGGATTGCTCCAATTGGAAGCCGCAATCACAGCGTTTGCTGCCAAAGATGTCGCCTGTATGACAGATGCTATGCATCCGGATCAGCGCTTCTTGTGCTTCAGCAAAGTCACCATACACCAGAACACTGGATTGTTGACGCTCTGCCAGTTCAGCAGCAGCAAGAGATTCGATTAACTCGCCGCTCTCCATCGCTTTGTCCGATTTCATCCAGCTGTACCACTGGAATGTCTTGGTCTCCCCATCGAGGTTAACCGGAAGCTTGATTGGTCCCACCAGGTATATGAACTCTTTTCCACTCGGAAAAGTCTGAATTTTGGGGGCAAGCAGTTGAATAATATGTGAATTGATCATTGTCGTTCCTCCTGTTTAGGCCAACTTGTATGTTGATTGATTCGCATCCAGCGTGAAATTGGATCACTTGGATGTTATATAGTACGTATCTATATTATTCTCATCATCATTAGTTACTTTATGTAAGTTAGTTTAGAATAAAAATTATAAAGTGTCAAGTAACTTTTATTTTTAAAGTAACTACTAAAATTATGTTACGCAACGGACACAAATATGTGTTTCATTTTAGGAATATTGGGTATGAGTTTATAAACTGCTCATACACTAATGTTGTAGTCCAAAGCACTTCATGCCTCGAACTTAACGATGAGGGGGTAATACACATGATCCGCCGGAAAAGAACATGCTGGACAGCCATACTGATGGTCTGCGTCCTGCTCATAAGCGGATGCTCCATCTGGCCCGGACAGGACGATTCAGCGAACAACAGAAAGGTAGCGCTTACATTATGGTACTGGAATCGGTCCATCGATGATAAGTTGCTTGCCAGGGCTAAGGAAAAATTCCCCAATATCGAACTGACAGCTCAGAAAATCGGCGGTGATTTCAAAGCAAAGCTCAAAACAACACTCGCTGCACGCTCAGGTGAACCAGACATTGTCGCATTGAACGACTGGATCATGGAGCTTTTCCCCAGTGAGGACCGTTTCTATAATCTGTATGATCTCGGTGCAGGAGATATTGAAGACCAATATCTGCCGTGGAAATGGAAGCAAGGCGTTACGCCAAGCGGACAGATGATTGGTTTCCCGATGGATACGGGACCAACAGCCCTCTTCTACCGAGAAGATCTGTTCAAAGAGGCCGGATTGCCATCTGATCCCGAAGACGTTACACGCCAGATCAACAGCTGGGATGCATATGCTGCTGCCGGAGAACAGCTCAAGGAGAAATTCGGAGGCAAGGTTTTTCTAACCGACAATATTGCAACCGTTTACAACCAAGTCATATCGCAGTCTGCTGAGCGTTACTTCCGGCCGGACGGGTCCTTTATCGGCATGGATTCCCCTACTGTGGGCAAGAGCTGGGATACGGCCGTTGCTTTTAAAGAAAAGGGACTGCTTGCCAATGCAGATGGCTGGACTCCAGGCTGGAACGCCGCGATGAATAATGGTGAAATCGCCTCTTTCGTAGGTGCTGTCTGGATGAAACAAGTTCTTCAGGAAGCCGCTCCGGATACATCCGGGAAGTGGCGTGTCGCTCGGGCACCAGGGGGAGATGGCAATAACGGAGGATCATTCCTGTCCATCCTGAAGTCGAGTGAACATCCTCAGGAAGCCTTTGAACTGGTTCGCTGGCTGCAAAGTCCCGAAAATCAACTGGAGCAATATCAGACATTGAACCTTTTCCCTTCTGCACCAGGTGTGTTTGATGATCCTGCCATGAAAGAAAAAGAACCTTTCTTCGGTGGACAGGCGACAGGGCCTGTATTTGCCGAATCGGCACAGGAGGTGCCGGATGCTTTCTTTGGCGAACGATACCCATCCGTACACAACATTATCACCCGGCGGCTGAATGATGTCGCGAAGCAAAATGCCGATCCACAGCAAGTCTGGACAGATACGGTACACCGCGTCGAGCGGGAATTGCAGCGTTAACCTGAAGAACGTGTGGTTTCGTTATCCGCAAAGGAGGAATTCATATGGCTGTAACTGAACCTCGTCTTACTCCCGATCTCGGACATGCAAGACCTGATCTGGATCGGCAGAAGTCACTATGGGCGAGAATGTGGGAGCATCGTGCACTCTATGTTGCGATATCGCCGTTTTATATTCTGTTTGCAGTATTTGGGCTGTTCCCGATTGGGTTCTCACTCTATCTGGCTTTTCATAAATGGGATGGCATCGGTGTCATGACGTACAACGGGTTCAACAACTTCGAATACATGCTGACCGATGCCGAGTTCTGGCAAGCCGTGGGCAACACGTTCATGATCTGGATCTATTCAACGATTCCAATGCTCTTCTTCGCCCTGATTATTGCCTTTTTGCTGCATGCACCATTTGTGAAGTTCCGTACCCTGTTTCGGGTCGGTTATTTCCTGCCAAACGTCACGTCCATCGTAGCGGTAGCCATTATCTTCGGTGCCTTATTTGCCAACAATTATGGCTTTCTCAATTATCTGTTGCAGTCGGTCGGGCTACCGGTTGTGGAGTGGCTTAATGCACCATGGGGCATTAAAGTCGCAATCTCCTCCATGGTTGTCTGGCGCTGGACCGGATATAACGCCGTCATCTACCTGGCCGGACTTCAGAGTATCCCGCAGACATTATACGAAGCGGCCAGGATTGACGGCGCATCAGCGATACAGTCCTTTTTCCGAATTACAATTCCGATGCTGCGTCCTGTGATCCTGTTCACGGTCATTACATCAACGATCGGGGGTATGCAGCTGTTCACCGAGCCTCAAGTATTGGTAGGTAATGATGGCGGCGCTGGTGCAGCAGGCATGACAATTGTATTGTACCTCTACCGTGAATCCTTCATTAACAATTATTTCGGATATGGCGCTGCCGTTGGTTGGGGCATGTTCCTCATTATCGCCCTGTTCTCGATTGTGAACTGGAAGCTTGTTCAAGGCAAATCATCCTGATGTGACAAGGGGGAGCGCTTATGGCGTCCAAACACCTCAAATCGCTGGTGTTGTATACCGGTCTTATCGGGGGCATGCTCATATCCATGTTCCCGTTCTATTGGCTGATTGTAATGTCCACCCGGACAACGTCCGATATCTACAAGTTCCCACCTCAGCTCTGGTTCGGGGGTGAACTATGGAATAATATTACGCGCGTATTGCAGCAGATTGATTTCTGGGGCGCCTTTCTGAATACGCTGTTTGTGTCGGGCCTTGTGACCATACTTGTACTGTTTTTTGATTCACTGGCGGGGTTTGCGTTTGCGAAGTTCGAATTTCCCGGCAAAAAGTGGCTCTTCATCTTGCTGCTCGCTACCATGATGGTGCCTTCCCAGCTGTCGCTGGTGCCTTCCTTCGTACTCATGGCCACGTTCGGTTGGGTTGGTTCCTTCAAAGCCCTCATTATTCCGGGCATGGTGAACGCCTTCGGTATCTTCTGGATTCGTCAGTATGCCACGGAGTCGATTCCGAACGATCTGCTGGATGCGGGTCGCATCGATGGCTGTAATTTCTTCCGACTTTATTGGAACGTGGCGCTGCCAATTCTGCGACCTGCCTTTGCTTTCCTTGGCGCGTTCACCTTTATCGGCGTATGGAATGATTATCTGTGGCCGTTGATCGTCCTGACGGATGAACGCAAATACACGTTGCAGATTGCATTGTCTCAATTAAACGGGCTGTATAACACAGACTATGCGATGGTCATCGCAGGTACGTTGCTTGCTGTCATTCCGCTCATCGTGATGTTCCTGTTCATCAGCCGTCAGTTTATTTCGGATATTGCCGCAGGGGCGGTGAAGGACTAGGGTTCTGCATTTTGATCCATCCCTCAAGTCTGATATTCTTATCTATAGATGAAATAACAGATGCCATATAAGTTGGATGAATAGCGCCACGTGCGCGGAGGGGACAGAAAGGGCCTGAAGAAATGAAATGTTCGCATTTATAACCAAATTTCTCCCTTTGAAGAGGGAATCAAGAAATTTGGGGATAACGGCGAGCGGAAGGCTTTCTGTACCCGAAGTGTGAACGTGTAACAGCATTCATTCACTTATATATTCAAGAAAGAGGGATGACAAAATGGCTTCTTCACCCTATATGATCGGCGTAGATATCGGCACGACCTCCACCAAGGCAGTCTTGTTCGAACAGAACGGAACCATTGTGGCACAAGGCAGTGCCGATTATCCGCTGCACACCCCCACACCTGCGATTGCGGAGCAGGATGCGGAAGATATTTTCAAAGCAGTCATTACATCGGTTAAACAGGCCACTTCCAAAGCGGGAGTGAAGCCAGAGGACATCCTGTTTGTATCCTTCAGTTCGGCCATGCACAGCATTCTGCCTGTCGATCAACACGGCACACCGCTGATGCGGGCCATGACATGGGCAGATAATCGCAGTGCCGAGTGGACCGAAGTACTCAAATCCGAGATGAATGGTCACGAAATCTATCTGAGAACAGGTACGCCGATTCATCCGATGTCCCCACTCACCAAGATCATGTGGCTCACCCGGGATCAACCAGAACTTTTCAGACAGACGTACAAATTCATATCCATGAAAGAATATGTCTTCTATAAATTATTTTCTGAATACGTCATTGATCACTCCATGGCCTCCGCCACCGGACTCATGAATCTGGAGAAACTCGACTGGGATGCAGAAGCGCTGCATGTGGCGGGCATTACGCCGGAACACCTGTCCCGATTGGTTCCAACCACACATGTGCTGAAACATGGATTGCACCCGGAGTACGCCAAGGAGATGGGCATTGCGGTCACCACACCGTTTGTCATCGGTGCAAGTGATGGTGTGCTTTCCAATCTGGGCGTGAACGCCATTGATCCGGGTGTCGTGGCCGTGACTATTGGTACCAGTGGAGCGATTCGTACGGTCGTAGATAAACCGGTGACCGATCCGAAAGGACGCTTCTTCTGTTATGCACTCACGGAGGATGCATGGGTCATTGGCGGACCAGTGAACAACGGCGGTGTTATTTTCCGCTGGATTCGGGACGAGTTTGCAGCTTCCGAGGTCGAGACAGCGAAACGGCTTGGCATTGATCCGTATGAAGTGCTCACTCGTGTTGCGGAAAATGTACCTCCCGGTTCGGAAGGTCTCTTGTTCCATCCGTACATGACAGGTGAGCGGGCTCCGCTCTGGAATCCGAACGCCCGCGGCTCGTTCTTCGGCCTGACGCTACACCATAAGAAAGAACATATGATTCGCGCTGCGCTCGAAGGTGTATTGTTCAACCTATACACGGTCATGCTGGCGATTGAAGAAAAGATCGGTCGTCCGAAAAAAATTCAGGCGACAGGCGGCTTCGCCCGCTCTGAGTTGTGGCGCCAGATGATGGCCGATATTTTCGATCAGGATGTCATCATTCCTGAAAGTATCGAAAGCTCCTGCCTCGGCGCAGCCGTACTGGGCTTGTACGCCCTTGGCCGCATCGATTCCCTGAGTGCCGTCTCCGGCATGATCGGATCAACGCACCGGCACCAACCAGACCCGGACAGTGTCCGTGTTTATCGGGAGTTGCTGCCCATCTTCATCCGCATCTCCCGCAAATTCGAAGAAGAGTATGCGGATATAGCTGCTTTTCAGAATAAGACGATGCAGGGGTAGGGAAAACGTGGGATGGCATACAGGATGACGGAGGATGGGACGTTTTAGGCTCTGAGCTTTTGAGGGTTGGAAATTTGAGGGTTAAACGTCTGGAATGTTACACGGTGGAGGGTCAAAACGTTGAACATGGAATGGTCTAACGAATCGTAGACGTCTTATATGATGTTTTCAAAATCTAACGAACCTGAGACACCTTATATCGGCGTACATGCGCACAAAACTGCTCTAGAACCTAATATGGTAGCCTATTAACGTGTCTTTGGTTCGTTAGAAAATTACTTTTGCCAAATATCCTCCAATAGCGTGTCTCAGATTCGTTAGAATTAATACGAGATGCCGTAAGTTAAAGAGGCCCACCCCGCCATGGTTATGTCCATATGGGAATGGGCTTTTTTTTCATGCACAGACTATATAAACTCTATTTAGAATGTATCAATTTATCTCTCAGCATTCTTGGAGCTTCCCTTTATGTTCTATTAAAGTATCCAGGGGCCGCCACAGCAACCGTCCTAAAATAGAAAAATCTCTTTTCCAGTTCCTGATTCTCTGGTGAAAACTCGGTCAGAAACTCAACTGAATTCAACATTTCTTCGGTCATCACGCTAGGTCTCCACAAAGCCAATTGGATGTCTTTGAAAATAAAAGAAAATCCCAACTCCGCATCGATGTCTCGAGTATATGGTGTCTTACTATCTATTAGCTTAACGAGATCATCAGCCTTTGTTCGAAAAACATCAATATTATCATATGTAAGGACAACATCAGACTCATCAGGTGAATAATCGTGTGGATTACTCACTTCAATGAAATAGAGTTTATGTTCCGAATCATACTCCAATTGGTTATAGAGCTGACTAATCTCCGGGGTGATGCACTCACTGATCTCTTCTACCTCTGATTTACTCATTCCCAACTTAAGTGGTCCAATACCGACCATGGGTATGACCTGTAAAGGTTCCATGACGACTCGGTTCCCAACTTCGTTCATGTAGTTCACTCCTCTTTATTCCAACAAATAAGAATTATAACATTCATTCCTGTATTCTAATCCTACCCTAAAAAGAATGATTGAGCATGTTGGGTATAACAAAACCCCACAGCATGAAAAAGCGGTGGAGTTAAGGTTTCCTATCTTTTATTGATTCAGATTTCTAACAACTATAGAACTGAAATCCTAGATTTTAATTACTGATTATACTTGCTGAATGCATTCTGATCGGCCTGTACATTCTCCAGATACACAATCTGCCCCGCATCATTTACACGCGCGATATCAATGCCTGCTTTGGCGTATACCGTTCCGTCTGCCGCTTGTCCGCACACCGCCCAGTTGGTCTGGTAGCTGCCGTCAGGCTGTTGCACCCACGCGTCCCACATATGTTTTACATCCTTATTGTATTCGTAGAAAGCTTTCATGAAACCATCGAATCCTGTTCGACTAGTGCCGTTAAGCACAATCTCTGCGTCAGGTGTAAACAGGGACAATAAATCCTGCATGGCGCGCTCGTCTGTACGTGAAGCATCAAATAAACGGAAATAGTTGTTCAACAGTGTAGTTGTATTTGTAGTACTCATTCATATTCCTCCTAGAATAAAAAGCCGTTTTCCAATCTTTCAGTTCGAATATTTTCGAACTAACTGAAAAGAAATGTATCATACTTCTTATACTGCCTGCAAGAAATATATAAGTTGAGACCGACTTTTACACTAACACGGAGAGTGCAGAACCAATCTGAAGAAGCGTGCGCATTTATCACCGGATTTTTCCCTTGGACCAAGGGAATAAAGAAAATCTGGGGATAAGAGCGATCGAAAGATGGTACTGCAATCGGAGTAAACAAGTGTAATAGTTACAGTTCAACTTCTATAGTTCGATTTTTTTCAAACATTGAAAGAGAAAGCCGAATATGCTAACGTCATAGATATGAGAACTCCAACGATACCTATGGCTTCGGAATTGAAACTGACCACGGTCTGCAATGCATTGGGCGATCCAATCCGCATGAAAATTGCACACTGTCTGGCCAGCTCTGGCGAGAAAAACTGTTCCGCCTTCGAAGTAGACCATATTTCCAAATCCACGTTGTCCCATCACATCAAAATTTTACGTGAAGCTGGCGTGATCCAGCCGCGCATTGAAGGTAAACAGCACTTTTATTCCCTACGAAAGGAAGAACTAAACGCACGTTTTCCAGGCCTCGTCGAGATGATTCTGAATACAACCGAGGAATACGTAACACAGGCCCCAGATAAATTGAACTAACCCTTTAGACAAGAACGTAGAGGGCAGAAATAACCTGAAGAAGCAGAGCGTTCGCCTTTATCACCAGAATTTCACCTTTTAAAAGTGAATCGAAAATTCGGGGGATAACAGCGATCGGAAGGTTGTTCTGTCATCGAAGTGGCAAGGATAATTACTCTTTAGTTCAATCTTATAGATAGAAGAACCACATTGATCATGATCGCAATTCCCATAAAGGAGGCTAACCATATGGACAAAAAAGCGGCAAAGATATTGCTGAGCACCTTCTGGGGAGGTGGGGGCTGGAAAACAACCTCTCTACCCTTCTCCGGGGAGGAATTTGAATATGCCAAAAGCAAAGGTGTTATGTTCGATCCACTCACGATCACGCATGACGAGATAGTCCAGCGCCTATACGACATGCATCAGGATGACTCGCTCAAGGAGCGGGTCATGTCGGCCTTTTTACATAGTCTGTCCACCAAAAAAGTCTATCTACGCAGCGCATTATCCAGCTGGGCTTTAACATCGAACATGCCTTTACACACCTATGCAGAGCGCCCTGCCCTTCACCCTAACACCAGTGCCTGTGGGGATTGTAACTTCCTGCGTTTGCAGTCAGACAAGGAATATTCCAATGTCGACTTAAACGTCCTTAATTTTGAACGGATCAAGTGGGGGGGCGTTCGTCATGGCTGGCTTATCTATTGCCTGATGGATCTGGAATTACTGCTTCAGGACAACGATACAAACTATGAAGTAACTCCTGAAGACCAAGCCATCCTGATCAACCTGCTTGAAGCAGCTCAGACGGAAGACCCCAAAGACAGTGCTCGCTCACTTGAGAAAAAGTGGAAGGATCTCTTCCCTTCCAGCAAACAGGAGCGAGATGCCCTGCTGGAAATCTGGGCTGCAGCCGGCATATTGGTTCCTGGAGTTAAACCGAGAAAACGCAAAGGTGGTTCCAGTGATTTCATCTTTGCGGCGACCTGGCAAGGTGATGATGGATATCATGCAGAAGCCGTAAAACATTATTTCGGCTCCTATCTTCCTCAAATGTGATAAAACCTGAACTTTTGCTCACCTTTGCGTACGTCTGGTTACAATAATGACATCGACAGATTTCCTGTTTAACTCGTATAATAAGGGGAAATTGGTAGATGGGAGTGAAACAAGCGAGTTTATGGTATACATACTGGCTTTTATAGTGTCTTTTGCTGTCGTGGTTCTGCTTATTCCGCCGCTTGGTCGATTGGCTCACCGGCTCGATTTTGTGGACAAGCCCCGGGAAGATGTGGAGCGTAAGCTGCACAGGCAACCGATCCCGCTCACGGCGAGTTACGCGATATTTACTGGATTTTTCCTGACATACATTGCTCTGACCAAAGAAATCACATGGGAAACAGCGGCTCTGGTCGCTGGTGGTATGCTTTTGCTAACGATTGGTACCGTCGACGACTGGTACAAAACAAAAGGCAAAGATTTTCCTGCCCTGCCCAAAATGCTCGTACAAGTCTCTGCGGCAGTACTCGTGTTTGCTTCTGGCATTGCGTTCACTGGATTCGTGAATCCCTTCAACGCGGAATATGTCATGCTTCCAATCTGGCTGCAATTCATTCTCACGATCCTCTGGATCTTTGGGGTGACAACAGTCATCAACTTCTCGGACGGCATGGACGGACTGGCTGGCGGATTATCAGCTATCTCGGCGATCACACTGTTCATTGTGGCGCTTGCCAAAGGTCAAACTGATTCCGCACTCATGTCGATCATTCTGGTCGGTGTGACGATTGGTTATCTGAAGTACAACAAAGCTCCTGCCAAAGTGTTCATGGGTGATGCAGGCGCAACGTTCCTTGGCTTCATTTTGGCGGTTATCGCTCTGGATGGTGCATTCAAACAAGCAACCATGTTGTCCATCTTCATTCCGATTTTGGCGCTGGGTGTACCGATCTTCGACAACATCTTTGTCGTTATCAAACGTTTCATTCAAGGTAAAGCAATCTATCAGGCCGACGCGAGTCAAGCGCACTATCGACTGCTGCGTGCCGGATTGAATCACAAACAGGTTGTTGCTGTCCTCTATCTGGTTAGTACCTGCCTGTGTCTGTCTTCCATTATATTGATGCTGGTAGAGATGTAAGTATCCGCAACAAAAGCGGTCATATCGGAATGTAAAAAGAGACGAGTCCAAGATTCCTTGGCTCGTCTCTTTTTTATGCTTATATGGTTAAGTGCTCATTACGCACTCATTCGGTGTCATTCGCTAAATTGATAATTCATGTATATCAGTTCAGTTCGACCATCTGGACTGGTATGCAAAATCCACACGTCTGGAACCGCAGGCGCTCACAGACTCTCACACTTATCTGGAAGCTACGGGTGGCAACGGTTGTTCTTGTTGTTGCCGACCTGTCCATCCCGGCCGATCAAGTTCAATGAGACGGCGGTATCGCTCTTCCCCAGCCAGCAATTGTTCGTGAGAACCCTGCATGGCAATCTTTCCATTTTCCATAAAAATAAGTTCGTCCATCTGTTCCGCACCAATCAGGTGATGGGTGACCCAGATCATCGTTTTGCCTTGCAAGCTATCCAGAATGGTTCGCATCAACTCGCGTTCAGTCACAGGATCAAGCCCAACGGTTGGTTCATCCAATATAATAACAGGTGTCTCCCGGAGCAGTACCCGGGCCAGTGCAATTCGTTGCCTTTCCCCACCGGAGAAACGCAGACCTGTCTCCAGCATCGGCGTATCATATCCCTGCGGCAAGGATTCGATCAGACCGGATAAACCTACTTGGGCGGCCACCTGACGAATCTGCTCATCTGTTGCATGCGGACGTCCAATCCGCAAATTATTGGCTACTGTGGTGTCGAACAGGTGTGGGCTTTGATTCAGCACCGCAATGACATCAGTGACACTCTCACCCAAGGTTTGCACAGTCATATTATTGATCAGAACTTTCCCCCCAGATGGACGTAAAGCCCCCTGAATCAGCTTCAACAAGGTTGATTTGCCGCCGCCGCTTCGTCCAAGAATAGCCAGACGTTTGCCTTGTGGCAGATGAAGGGATACATCCTGTACGGCATAAGTATCATCAGATGCATAGCGGTAACTAACGTGATTAATCTCGATGTCTGCTCTGAGTTTCGGTGGAATGCGAAGACGAATTCGTCTGTCCGGAATATCATTCGCAGTTGGTAAGGACCCCGATGGCTGCCCAGCCATCACGATGCCGTTATTTACTACAGAGATCGATTCGCCCGTTCCATCAGCATCATCCACTCCATTCTGCCCCGGAAGATACCCTTTCCCTTCCAGCTGTTTCAGGCGGTCCAGTGATTCCCGGTATTGTGGAAGATGCTCCACAGCATCCCCTACTGGCAGAAGTGATTCCGTAAGCGGAAATAACACCAGCACAAAAGCGGCAATCATCACGGCAGGTAACTGTCCGACAGAAGCGGCGTTGCCAGCCCATAACGTAACCGATACTACCATCAGGCCAATGACGCACTGAGCCATCAGATCACGCCAACGTATCCAACGCCTCAACTTGCGACGAACTGCGTCGACCTGTTCTTCTGCCTCTTCCTGTTGCTGAACAAACTCTGCGGCTCGTCCACTTGCAAGCCAATCTCCCAGTCCAAGCACACCGTCAGTTAGACGGGTATACAACCTGCTGTTTTCCTTTTTCAGCCGCACACGCCATTTCCACGTCACTTTCAGAGAGATCGCAGGTAGCGCGGCAACGAGAAATAACATATACAAGCCCATCCACACCGCAAATCCCAGATCTACACTGCCAAAAGCACTCACAGCTGCACCGTACATCACAAGCGCGGTAACGGCAGGAAACACGGTACGCAGATAGATATCTTGCAACCGCTCCACATCATCGGCAAGTGCTCCGAGTACATCTCCTGTCTGCATACGAGAGCGCAGGAACAGGGCCTGTGGCTCCAGAATGCGATATAGCTTCACCCGTTGATCAGCCAACACACGCAGTACGGCATCATGTCCTGCCAATCGTTCGATATATCGAAACACGGCGCGGAATATCCCAAATGCACGTACCCCAACAATAGGTACATACACCATCAAAATATTTTCAGGACGCAGCGCAGACTTGGAGATCAGAAATCCGGAGGTAAACAGCAACAATACCGCACACAAGGCAGCACAAGTGCCTAGCGCAATGACTGCAAGGAATCTCCAGCGGTACTGTGCCACATACGGAGCAATCCAGCTATTTTTTTCTTTTCCGTTACGGACGGTCTCCATATGCTCATATCCGGACTTCATTTTATATCGCCTCCATCTGGGCCTGAATCATCTTATAATATACACCTTGTCGTGCCAGTAATTCCTGATGTGTTCCCGTCTCTGCCACTGTGCCGCCATCCATGACAATAATTTGATCCATATGCAGCATCCAGTGCAGACGATGGGTAGCCAAAAATACAAGTTTGCCATCAAACAGCGGCAGCATCGTCTGTTTCAGTTCATACTCTGTCTCTACATCCAGATGAGCTGTCGGTTCATCAAGCAGCAGGATGTTCCGTTGACTAAGCCAAGCTCTTGCCAGCGCCACCCGTTGCTCCTGCCCACCACTTAGCTGTCTGCCACCAGCCCCAATAAGTTCATGTAGTCCACCGGATAATGAAGACAGTAGCTTGGTTAATCCAGCTGCGCTAATGGCCTTGGCCACTTCCGCATCCGAAGCCTCCGGCATATAGAAACGAACGTTATCGGCCAGGCTTCCACTGAAAATATACGGATGCTGCGGGATAGCTGCCGTCTGTCTTCGCCAGGATTCAAGCATATCCTGTGTCACAGGCTGTCCGTTGGCTAATACTTGGCCTGAAGTAGGAAGCTGAAATCCAGCCAATACATCAATCAACGTGGATTTACCTGCTCCGCTGGCGCCAATAATACCGATTTTGCCAAGACCCGTGATCTGAAATGTGACATCTTTTAGCGAATAAGGACCTTCATCATCATGCCGTACCTGTACATCCGTTAGAGCCAATCTGCTATTCTCATTCCAGGAGAACACTGAGGAAGCGGAAGAAACAAGCTCAGGAATAGTAGAAACAGAAGCAGGATCAGGAGCAAGATGCCCCGCAGCCATTTTATCGTTCAACACGACACGTATGGTCGAAGTGCTGGCTTTCCTTTTACCCAAATATAATGATGGTGTAGATCCAGCCTCATCCTCTGCCGTAACCGGATGTGCAACAACATTTGCATAGGCTTCTTTTTGTTTCTGTTCAGCAGCTTTCCCCCGTTCAATCACTTGGTTGATAGCCGCTCCGGCTTCCTTACCGTCCAATGTGGCATGGTAATCAGCGCCGAGCATACGTACAGGCAGGAAATATTCGGGAGCGAGAATGAGTACCGTCAGCGCAGGGCCAAGCAGCATATGCCCCTCCGTCAGACGTAATCCCAGACCAACTGCCACGGAAGCAACGGACAGCATGGTGAAGAAGTCGAGTGCAAACGAAGAAAGAAAAGCCATGCGCAGGGTGGACATCGTTGCCTTCCGATACCGCTGACTGACCCGCAAAATGGACCCTTCGTGTGTTTTGCTTTGTCCCAGTGTTTTCAGTGTTTCCAGACCTCGCAAGGTATCGACAAAATGGTTAGCGAGTGCTTTGTAGGATCGGAATTGTCCGTCTATCTTCCGCTGCGCAGCGAGGCCAATCAGAATCATGAACACGATCAGGATTGGGAGAGTCAGCATCAGAATAACCCCGGACATCAGATCCAGCTTGAACACATACAGCAAAATGACGATAGGTGTGAATCCTATGCCCAGCATACGAGGAATGAATAGTTCGAGATACGTCTTGTATTGAGCTGTTCCCTCACGTGCCAGTGTAACCAGATGGCCTGTGCCTTCCGTCTTGGCATAACGCGGCCCGAGCCTGAACCACTGCTCCACCATCTGTCTGCGCAGATCAGTCCCTGTCCTCTCCGCATATCGTGAGGTCACGAGTTGTAACCAGAAGGATAAGGCGTAGCGGGCGGCAAAAGCAGCCAGGAACAGCAGCAGTACAGGATACTGCTCCGTTACGGATGAACCTTCGAACAATGCCGTGATGGCCTGTGCCAGCCATTTGGCTTGCATCATGATCGTCATCGCCTGTAGCAGCACCAGCGCTGAGGCCAGCGCAAGTACAGGCCGGATGCCCGGCAGCTTCAGCAGCCCCCGTCCCATATCAGTACTCCAGGTGGTGCTGCTCGTTCAGGCGTTTACGGAAGATATAATAACTCCAGATCTGATAACCAAGAACAAACGGCAGCAATGTGCAAGCTACAATTGTCATTACTTTCAATGAATAAGCGCCGGATGCGGCGTTGTATACAGTCAGGTCATATGCCGCCCCAAAGGAACTCACCATCACTCTTGGGAAAAGTCCGATAAAGACCGAGGCAAAGGCAATTGCAATAACTCCCCCAGTCATTCCAAAAGCCCAACCTTCACGCTTCTGACGAACAAAGTATGCCGCAAGTGCAAGCGAAACTGCGCCAAGTACAACCATGATCCAAAGAGCCCAGCCGCGTACGGCGAATACATCGGTCATGAAATACGTCATTAACGCGTAAACGGCGAGCAGTGCAGCCAGTGGCAGCATCAATTTTTGCGCTGTCTTCAAGGCACGCTCTCTGAGATCACCTACTGTTCGTAGTGATGCAAACAGCAATCCATGAACCAGACACAGCAGGGTTACACTCAAGCCACCAATCACGGTGTACGGATTAACAATATCGAGGAATCCTGCACGCAACTGCATCTCCCCATCAATGGGCAGACCTTTCATCAACGTAGCAAAGACCACGCCGAACAGGAACGGCAAGAGCGCACTGGAGACAACAATGATGATGTCCCACGTTTTGCGCCAGCGCTGCTGTTTCATTTTACTGCGGAATTCGAAAGCAACTCCGCGGCCAATCAAGGCGAGTAACACCACCACAAGTGGCAGGTAAAAACCACTGAACAACGTCGCATACCAGTGCGGGAAGGCAGCAAACATCGCTCCCCCTGCTGTAATCAGCCATACTTCATTACCATCCCAGAACGGACCGATTGAGTTAATCAGGGTCCGGCGTTCACGATCTGTTTTGGCAATAATGCCTGTAGACATCCCCACACCAAAATCAAAACCTTCCAAAAAGAAGAAACCAACAAACAATACGGCAATCAGCAAAAACCACAACTCACTTAGTGACAACGGAATAACCTCCATCCACGCCGAACGGATCGGCCGATTCATCGTGATCTTCCGGCTTCTCGACCGCAAACGGTCCTGCCTTGATCTCACGTACGAACAGGTATACCATCACGATTCCGAGAACCGTATACGCAGCGGTAAAAGCAATGGTCGAGAACAGGATCATTCCTGCGGATACGTTCGGTGAGACCCCGGCTTCGGTGGTCATATAACCAAATACCGTCCACGGCTGCCTGCCAACCTCGGTCATAATCCAACCTGATGTATTGGCGATAAACGGCAAGGATATGGCAAATACCATCAGACGCATAAACCACTTTCCAGCGACCTCCAGCTTCTTGCGCATAGCCAGAAACGTACCGTACAGAGCCAGCACAATCATCAAACCACCCGCTGCGATCATAATGCGGAAACTCCAGAACGTTGTCCGTACCGGCGGGATGTAATCCCCCGGTCCATATGTCTGCTGATACTCAGCATTCAGTTCCTTCATGCCTTTGACACTACCGGAGAACTTGCTGTAGGACAGGTAACTGAGTAATCCAGGGATTTTGATCTCACCCGTACTCTCCTGTTTATCCGGGTCAATAAAAGCGACCACCGTCCATGGCGCCGGATCTTCTGTCGTTGTCCATGTGCCCTCACTGGCTGCCATCTTCATCGGCTGTGTCTCCACCAGATATTGCGCCTGGAAGTGACCCGAGAATGCGACGCCGAATGAAGAAACAAGAGCGATAATGATCGCAATATTAAACGATTTGCGGAAGATCTCCACATCTTGCTTTTTCATCAATTTGTAGGCACTAATCCCGGTTACGACGAAAGCCCCTGTCATCAATGCCCCAAAGATTGTATGTGGGAATTCGACGAGAAGCTGACCATTCGTGATGAGTGCAAAGAAATCATTCATCTCGGCTCGGCCGTTGTTAATCTCAAACCCGACCGGATGTTGCATAAATGAATTGGCTGCCAGAATCCACAGCGCGGACAGGAATGTGCCGACAAACACCAGCCAGATGCAGGCCAGATGCACTTTTTTGGACAAACGATCCCATCCGAATATCCACAACCCAATAAATGTAGACTCCATAAAAAACGCCAGTAGCGCTTCAATAGCCAGTGGCGCACCAAACACGTCTCCCACAAACCGAGAGTACTCGGACCAGTTCATGCCAAACTGGAATTCTTGCAGAATACCTGTGACAACCCCGACGGCAAAGTTAATCAGGAACAGTTTGCCCCAGAACTTGGCCATCGTTTTGTAGATCTCCTTACCCTTAACAACGTACAACGTCTCCATGATTGCAACCAACAGTACAAGACCGATGGATAGCGGGACAAAAAAGAAATGGAAAATCGTTGTAAGTGCATATTGGATACGCGATAACATAATCGGATCCATACCGTTACCCCTTCTTTCTGTTCACTTCGCAGTATGCGTATTTGGCATTGAAGCTGCACCTTCGCTGTCTGTCCGCCAAATACGTTGATGAACGTATTGTGCCAGATTACCTATTTTATACATGTGAGAATTATCACAATCTTCGTCTCTAGAGCAAAAAAAAGTGATCCTGGTCACACAAAAGATAAAATTCAGCCTATTATCATAGCTTGCCAACTTCATCTATTCATGGAAGATACTCATGTTTGGGACGGAATGCCCATATGTTAGTCTCAGGCATATCATGCGAAGTACCGTGAGGGCTTTACATATGAAGTGAAAGCATGCAGTACATGCAGAGCGAATGACGCTCCATATTACAGTCAAGGTGAGGTGAACTTTTCATGGAAAAACCTGCACCACTGCCAGGTGAAGACACCAAAGCCAGCCTGGATAAGGTCAGCACAACACAGCCCCCTGTCCGATATGTTCTCTTCCCTCGCAAAGGTGGCTGGTCATCCTTTCCCTATCCCGATATTGCTGCACTGCTGTCGATCGAGGGAGAGGTCTACTATGTCAGCAGCCTGACGCAAACAGAAGATGTACCTCCAGTCATTACCGTCATCTCCCTCCCTGAAGCCGAGCAGCTATTGCTGGAACCTCGCACCGTAGCCGTAGTCGCCCATCCCTACTGGCTAATGGCTACAGCCTCGCTGGAGCCGGAGCTATGTATCGCCCTGCTCCCTGAGCCTGCTGGGGAAGAATCATCTTCTCCCCTATGGGAGAGCAGTATTTCCAAACTGGTCGGCATCGCCGATCTGGTAGGCACATCCTCCGAGACACGTTATATGAAGCTGTTATTCCAAGGCGTACGTGTTATCTGGCTGGGCGGCGAAGACCCTGCACCTGCGGGTACGATGCAAAAGGATGATCTCGAAGTCCCTCTCCGGGACTACGAACTGTTCTTCCTGCATGCGCTGCGGCAGGTCTTGTCAGGCACTTCGGATAGCGTCAGCCTGCTTCAATGCAGTGTACGTGCCGACTTCTACCGACAGCTCCGAGCCAAAGCAGGCCCACATGAGACGATATCCTTTTTGCTGGCAGCCTATGAGTACTTGCTTGAAGATCGGCGGGCCGTCCATTCGCTGCAAGAGGCCTTCACCCACGCGGTCATGAACGGTCGCAGTGATTGTGTGGTTTCCCATTATCGATTCCTGTCTGCCATTCATGCCCGGGCCGGACAGTTGGAGGACGCCCTGCGGGTGTACGGAATTAGTGCAGCAGATGAACAAGAACGGCATCATTATGAACAGTTATGTCGCTGGCTTGAGGCAGGAGAAGATCAACTTGTACGAGCGGAACTACTGCGTATGAACGATGATTACGGAAACGCCCTGCGTATCCTGGACGAACTTGGCGGAGAAACGGCGAGACATTGGAAATTCCGCATTTATCAGGAGACAGGACGTGTGGAAGAGGCACTGGCTCTGGTGCATGCAGTCGATATTCAGGATGATGCCAGTCGCCGGGATTATCAGCAATTATCCGGCAGTGCGCTGGCACTGCGAGGGGAACGGCACGGGGCAGTCCGACATTTTCTCGAAACGGCACTGGAGGATGAAGATGCGCTCGCCCGGATTGTCGAACTGGAGTTGTTGGATTATGCTGTACAGCAATTGCTTGGGGAGGTGCCATGATGCTGGACCCGAAGAAGCGTAGACAACAGTTGAATGGGCCAATGGTGCACAGGGATATCCGAACCGAAACCACTTACACGCCAACCGAAACAGTCGATCGAACACATACAGACGCATTGGAAAATGGAGATCACACCCCGGATCATGCACAACCAACACAGGACATCCGAAGCCAAGTGCATCACTGGGGTGATTCACAAGGTCAGGCAGAACAGAATGCAGCTATAACACAAGAGGAAACAAGTGTATTCAAAGAGCCCTTCTCCATTCGTCGGGTTCGCAAAAACAAAGGTAACAAGCTGACCGCCATGCTCCAGGTTCGCAACGAACGTGGCCGATACCTTGAAGAAGTATTGCATGATCTGAGTGAGTTCGTGGATGAGATCGTCATTGTAGACGATGCCAGCACAGACGGAACACCGGACATATGCAAAGCCTATTCGAAGGTAGTCCGTCTGGAGGTATTGGAGAAACCACTGTTCGCCGAGGAATGGCGCCTTCGCAACACCTTATGGCAAGCTGCTGCGGGAACATGTCCCGACTGGTTGCTCTCAGTTGATGCGGATGAGCTGTACAGCTTAGAGGCCAAGAAAGCCATAAGCACTCTGATTAATCAGGAATATGCAGACTGGTTTGCATTTCGTTTCTACGACATGTGGGGTGGCCGGACCCACTACCGGGAAGATGAACTTTGGTGTCTGCATAAACGGCATACGGCTTCACTTGTACGGTATATGCCTGGATATCCTTATTTTTATCCACAACAGAATCATCATGTTCCCCGTCTTCCCTTGTCCTGCACTGTGTTGCCTGGAGTCAGTACGGAACTGAAGGTTCAGCATCTCGGCTGGGCAGGCAGTCTGGAGGACCGGGTTCGTAAATATTTGCGTTACAAGCGCATTGATCCTAGCGGTGAGTGGGGCAATCTTGCACATTACGAGTCTATTCTCGATCCGGAACCTCGGCTGATTCCCTGGAAGGAGGGACCGTGAGATGGGCGTGGTAAGTATTCTGACGCATAGTTTCACCGACGGGTACAACCGGGAATTCGGTCGTGTATTTGGGGGTGGACTGGAACGCTACATTCTGGATCTGTGCAGTGTCATCCGAGGACTCGGGCATATTCCCGAGGTTCATCAGCTGTCCTATTTTGAAGCATTCCAGACTCGGACGGAGCAGATTGACGTATTTGGTTATTCGTACGACATGGATAATGTACCGGAAGCCTTTGACCGGATGGCAGCAGCAGCGCGCGGCCCAGTGATCTATGCCAGCTGTCTGTGGCAACCCATCACCTACAAACCCGGCAGTCTTGGCATCTGTCACGGCATTAACTGGGATCGTCCCGGACTTCCACTGGAGACCAAACAACAAGTGGCGGAACATATTCAACTGGCTCTGGATGGACTCGTGCGCATTGTATCCGTGGATTCTCATTTCCAGACCTTTTGCCGAGCTGCATGCACCTATACCGATCCAAGACAGGTTGTCCTGATTCCCAATGCGGTGGATACTTCCTATTTCACACCTGCCCCACCAACGCGAACCTTTGAGCAAGAACAGGAAGACGAATGGCTTGTCGCATGGAAGAATGATCTGGCGAGTCATGAGGAGAATGCTGGTGCAGTTATATCAGGGGTGCAAGCTGTAAAAGGCCAGGGCGGAACGAGTTGTGCTGGAGCGAACAGTGGTAAGGCTAACGGAGATGGAGGTGGGGATACAGATAGCGATCAAGAACCAGAGGGGAAAGAAACGGTAGATCTCCATTTGCAGTTATCGAAACTGGAAGAAGTCGGGGCAGATGGCGAAACGTATAGGTTTGCTCATAACCACCGATATTCAAAGGATTGGGCTACCGATATTCTAGCAGAAGCAGATGCTGAGCATCAGGTTAATGGTCCGATTCAAGGGCAGGTTGAAAAGAAAACTGTGGAGGCCCGTGTGACCTCTCCCCGCCCAATTCGCATTATCTATCCACGCCGCATCAGCATGGAACGGGGTATTATTCCAATGATGCTGGCAGCAGATAAACTACTTGGAGCCTTTCCGGATCTGGAGGTTGAATTTGCCGGGGAACTGGTCGAAGGCAGTACGGTAGGGAGAGTCTTTCGTTACTGGCATCGTACTCATCCACATGCGGAGCGAATTAACCAGCGCACGTATGATTTCCGGGATATTCGGGAGGCCTACCATCAGGCAGATATTGCCGTAATTCCAACCGTGTTCTCGGAAGGCACATCCTATGCCTGTCTGGAAGCAATGAGCTGTGGACTTCCGGTGATTGCCTCCAATGTTGGCGGATTGAATGATCTGATTCAGGATGGGTTTAACGGGCTATTGGTACCTCCTGATGAGCAGGAACTAACCGCTGCACTGGTACGTCTTGTACAGGATCGGGCCGAGCGAGAACGACTGGGAATCTATGCGCGCGAGACTGCATTGTCCTATGATCTTGCCAGGTGGCGGAGCCGGTGGTGCACAGTGTTGGAATCTTTTTTGGCAGAGACAGGATTAAAGGAGGGAATTCGGGGATGATGGATACGCCCAAGGCAACGGAATTCATGGAATCAAGATACATTCGGCAAAGTGACCCTAAAACGGACACATTGGTCTTCCCGCTGCATCCGGCATGGTGGAGCCGTCCCTACGAATATGAATGGGCCCGGCGGTTTGCACGTCCGGACGATGTTGTCCTTGATGCAGCCTGCGGCATCTCCCATCCGTTCAAATTCTGGCTTGCCGAACACTGCCGCGAGGTTCACGCCTGCGACTGGGATGAACGTATTTTGTCTGAAGAGGCGATAAGACTGGATATCGTTTCTGATTTTGGCGAGCAAGCCGCCCAGGATCTTCCGGAATCAACTCTCGTCCGATTGCACCGTGCAAAGGCTAATCTGGCCCAGCTTCCGTACGAGTCGGGTAAGTTTGATCGGGTGTTCTGTATCTCTGTACTGGAGCATCTGGATACGGGCACAATGTTGCGGGCGTTTCGGGAATTCGCCCGGGTACTGAAGCCAAACGGACAGTTGATCGCTACCTTCGATGTCCCCGAGATGCGCCCTGATCTGCTGGAGACAATCATGGCTGTCACCGGATTAACCATTGAAGATAAGCTGAACGTGAAAGAGCCAGACGATGCCATCTGGTCTGATATGTACGGCACGCCGATCCGTTGTTTTCGAGCGGTGATATGCAAAGGTTGAGACAAATTGGGTTACGTTGAGTTAAGAGCAGAGTGGAAAATTGCGGACTTGAGGGTTCGACCCATTAGCAACGGAAATATACACGGTTCGGGCAATGCTCCGATTACCGGTAGCTCCGTTGCTTTTGCAATTTCAATCGGATGGGCTAGTTCGGGAATATATGGGGATGGAGGTTGGGGACTAGAGACTAGAAATCAGTGATTAGTGATTAGTGATTAGTGATTAAAGATTAAAGATTAAAGGAAATTATAGGTGTACCAGTAACATGTTGCACTGGTTGGTGTACTCTTTGGCAGAGGCTGCGCCGGGTGCTGTCAGGCGCAGCAGGGTTTGCAGGCCCGGCGGGATTGCTGTCGCCGGGCGACCTGTGGCGGCAGATTGCCGCGCAGTGAGTTGGGCCGATTCGGCCCATTCACGCGCCAGGTTCTGCCGCCCGGCGAGCAGCGCGAGCGTGCCCGCGAGGAGCGCGTGAGCGGTGCGCTCCGGGGCGGGCACTTCGTCCGCGGGGGGCTGCTGCGCGCCGTCAGGCGTGCCGCATAGCGCAAGCAGCCCTTCGCGGACGCTATCGGGTGCGCGCAGCAACCCGCAGCGTGCCGCAGGCGGAAGCGCTGCGAGCAACGCCAGCGCGCCGCGGGGCGGCAGGGCTTGCAGCAGGCGCAGCCATGCGGCCCAGGCGCCTACGCCGGCGAGCGCTTGCGCAGCGGCGAGCACGCCGCCCGGCGCAGGCGCGGCACGGCCGCCGGGCGTTGCGCCGAAGGGCGGGCTGCCGCTGCTGCACGCCCCGCCGCTGCTGCGGGCCAAGGCCCCGTGCTGCAGCAGCGCCTCGGCGGCGTGGGCCGCGGCAGGCAGCGCTGCCTGCTGGCGAGCCGCCGCTCGGGCGTTGCGCCCGCCGGGCTGCTTGTGGCCCAGCGCCCACAGCGCGAGCGCCGCCTCTGGCCCGTGCTGCGCATGCGCCGCCCAGGGCTGCAAAGCCGCCCGAGCCGCGGCGTCCTCGCCCAGCTGGGCCAGCGCAAGCCCGGCGGCCAGCGGCTGTGCCCGCAGCGGTGCAACCAGCGCCGCCGCATGGCGCAGCAGCCACTCCGGCCGATGCGCGGCAAGCGCGGCCGGGATCAACGCTTGCCATGCCGCAGGCGGCAAGCTTACCCGAGCCGCGGCGCTGGCGATGGCGTGCGGCCGCCCTGTGGCTGCGGCGAGCAACAACAGCCGCTGCCATGCAGGCAAGGTACCGGGTTGCATGCCCAGCGCCGCTATGTACGCGGCTTCTGCCTCTGCCCAGCGGCCAGCCCGCTCATGCGCCATGCCTTCCAGCGTCAGGCTGCGGTAGGTTCCAGCACCAGAGACCGAAGTATACCTGCTGGCAGTGGAAGCAGCGGATCTAGCCTGTTTTAACCAGTTCAGGGCCATATCTTCTCTCCCTTGATCCAGTTGCAGTACAGCACCAAGCTCCAACAAATCCGGAAAATCCTCATACACGGGCGCCCACGCTTCCACCACAGCAAGCGCCCTCTCCGGGCTGCCAATCTCTCGCCAAGCGTAAGCCGTTTTCAGCACCAGATCCGAGTGATATCCACACTCCGGCATAAGCTGCGCCAATAATGGCTGTAACAACCGGAGTGCTTCATCATACTTCGCTTGCTGAAACCATTCAGCAGCCAGAGCATATAACAGATCCGGTTGATCCCCCTCCTGATTCAACGCGGAACGTATCAATTGCATGTTGCGTGCACCTTTATTTTTGGCAGTAATCGCCTGCTCCAGATATCCGTAATGAATGACTTCAAGTCCAGAATGAAGCACACCTTGTGGAGCCAGTGCCATGATGGACGAAGCAATCTCTTCATGAATTCTACCCTGAAAGGCAATTCGGGGATCATTTCGGAACAATCGACATACCGCATCCGTCACACGCTCTTCACCGGACACACCCAGCAGACTTGTGACCTGTATCCAATATCCCCATACGTCGTCTCTGCTTGCCGCTAACAACTGCACGAGTTCTGCCTTCATCTGCGGGGTCTGTACCCAGACTTCATCCGCATCAAGCACCAAAATCCACGGTTTCGTAGCAGCCGCCAGCGACAGATTACGGGCTTCACTGAAATCTCCGTTCCATTCCGCACGGATTACAACAGCACCATGGAGACGTGCAATTTCAGTTGTATCGTCTATCGAGCCTGTGTCTACAACGATGATCTCATCCACAACATCCTTGACTGCATTCAAGCACCGCTGGAGTGACCCGGCCTCATCCTTCACGATCATGCACAAGCTGATCCCTGACTCCACATTCACCACCATCCCTCACCAACGGAGTTCGCCCCCATTCAGAACCCAGCTGTATCTACTTTAACTCCCTCACTCACCTGATTCCTCTCAGCTCTCAAACCCGTCCGCTCCCGGCAACTCCAGCCGAATATGCTGAACGACAGGCCAACAACGGTGCCGCTGACCATCTGCATGCTGAGCGAATATCTCCAGATGATGATCCGCAGCACTGACCAATCCCTTCACCAGCCAGCTGGTTCCCGTCAGGGTATCCGAAGCCCCTGGGAACGACTCCATGTCACCGGCCTTCCCTTTTTCCTTTTTCCCTTCCATCTCTTTCTCCTTCTCTCCCGCTCGAACGCTCTCTCCCACCGATAACCCTTCTCCCGACAATTGCTGACGGCATATCTGAATCAGGCTATGCAGTTCCTTCCATCTTCCTGACTGTACACATCCTTCCATCATCAGTCCGAGCGCCTGCCAGCCATCATACTCTGCTCCTGCAACCGTTCCGTCCATGCCGGAGTCCATGTCCTTCTTTGTTGTCGCTCTCAGACCCACCGTTCGTCCTGCCTGTACAACCATTTCCTCATTCGTGACTGCACCTAGCTGCGAGCTACGCTTCAACCACAACGTCAGTGGATCATCTCCGTTGACTTCCTTCCCCTCGACCCACTCCAATCGTTCGAGCCATCGGGCAGACGAGATCGCAAGCAGCCCTTTTTTCCGCTGCACAGGTTCCAGTTTCAGACGCGCCTTGTTCCATCTTCCCTGTTGGATTTGGAGCATCGCCTCCGCCACAGATAAGCGCTCCCTCATCTCTCCGGTGGGTTGTGAGGATACATCCGGTAACAATTGAAGAGCCGCATCATAACAACGGGATTGTTCCAGAATGCCCAATACTTTGTGTGTTGCCTCTTCCGAACCGAGTGCAAAGCGCTCCCTCACCAGCTCTGGAATCTGATGTCCCTGCCCGGAGACTCGCATAATGCGGAATATCCGATAGAGCGGCGGTAACAGACTCGATTTGGCGCGCACCGCTTCCACGTAAGCATCCACCGCACCCTCCAGATCGGCCCTTCCTTCCAGCAATCGCCCTAACGTATACCACGTCTGATAGGTGCCGATGCCTTCTTCCGTATGGTATATGGGGAGAGGTGGACCCATGCGAATAGCTTCACGGAGCGAATACTCTGCCCGATCTGCATCACCCAATGCCTCTGCACATACCGCCCGATGGTGCATCAGATCCGTGTACTCTGGAAAGAGTTCAAGCGCAGCATCAATACGATCTAATGCCTCCTGCCAACGATTCAGATGCTGGAGACAACGAACTTCATATTTGAACAACAGATGCGCATAACTGGTCACCGCAGGATCAATCCCCATCCGAGCCACACCAAACGTCTCCAACGCCCGCTCCGCTTCCCCCACACGCAAATACTCGACACCCAGATTATAGTGATGGAACGGCTGATCCGGTTCTTCCTCCACTGCCTGTTGCAGCAGGCGGACATTGCGGTTCACCTTATCTTTGCGCTCCACAATCGCCGTCTGATACCCATAATGATGGATGACCATGTCCGTCACATGAAAAGCAGCCTCTGGATTCCCACGACAGATCGCCGCCGCAATCTGCTCATGAATCCGACCTTCAAACCGATGGCTAGGAGCATTGCGGAAGAGACGCAAAACCGGATTCACGGTAACCCCTTGTTGACCCGTACCTGTATAGTTATGAATGTTTAAAAACAATCCGTCACATCCGCTGACCGCCGTCCAGCTCCTGATCTGCTCCCGCGCAGCTCTATCGAGCGCCTCGTCCGCATCAAGAAAGAGAATCCAGTCGCCGGAAGCCCGCTCCAGGCCAGCATTCCGTGCTGCGGCAAAATCTTCGCACCACTCAAATGCCACAACCACCGCTCCATATTGCTGCGCAATCTCCGCGCTGCGGTCCGACGAACCGGTGTCCACTACAATCATCTCGTCCACCGCTCCCTGGACACTGGCAAGGCAGTGAGGCAGCAACTCTTCCTCATCCTTCACGATCATGCATAGGGAAATTCGTTCCGCTCGCAAGCTGATTCCTCCTTTCCTTCGCTTGGAAAAGCGTACGCCACGGGATGCCTTCGGTCGTTCGCAGCCTTTGTTCCAGTGCAGTATATTGTGCATCGAGTACACCCGAAGATGAAGAACGAACCATTTCCTGCCGAATCGCCTCCATTGCCAACCGCATGTAACATACAGCAGCTCCAGCTCGGGCCTGCCGCATATCAGGCTTCTGCTCCAGAGCCTGCTCGAACAGAGACAGCGCTTGATCATTGTGGCCTTTGGCATACAGCGTTTCACCCAGCCAGAATAACCCTTCGGCATCCAGCTCACTCTCGGTCATGCACTGAATCAGGATGTTCGCGGCTACCATGGTATACCCCTGACGATACAGCAGGCTTGCAAACTCCCGTCGTAAAGTTACAGCTGTGTCCCAATGGTCACGCATCATCATTGCTCGCAACTCATGCAGCTGTTCAGCAAGTATGAGCTGTCCTGTCTTTATGGCTTGCTGCACAACCTTCTCCGCTACCATCTCTGCCTGCGGGCCCCATTGCATAAGCTTCTGTTCTTGTGACGCAGATTTCCTGCTTCGCGGCTCTTTGGTTAACTGATCCAGCAGTCGATCCATGACTTTCCACACGTTTTTTTCCTGTGGAAGCGTAGTTGCCAGGAACGCCTCGGATAATCGTAATCCATTGGCCCAACAAGCCAGTGCCCAATCCATCCTGTGCTCCCCCAGCAGATTGACTTCATGTGCCCCCCCCACGTTCCAGTGTTCTTCTGCCAATTGCAGTGCTTCGGAAACCTTATTCGCACACAACATCCAATGTATTCGATCCGCCACATGGATACGAGCGGTACGCACATCTGCATCCAGCATTTTCAGTGCCTGTTCATATGCTCCGCAGCCTGCTAGAACATAGATTACATGCACCAGATGATCCTCATTCATCACTGCATATGAATGGGGCATTTCACCACGAATCGAATCACCGTGACCCGATTCCTCGAATCCTCGGCATCTGGCGAGCAATGCTTCTGCTATGTTCTCATCCGTTTCACCGGATTGTTGCATAACATCTGCCAACCCTACCCATGCCGGAGCATACGTGAACATGCTGTCCAGAGCCAGCCCGTACAGGTGTGCAGACTCATTAAGGAATCCCCGTTTCTGCGCAAGTCTTGCCATGGCGGTATAGGCTCTGTAACTGTCGGAACCTGCTTCCGTTACATACTGTGCATCAAACTTACCTCCGCCATCACTCTGTCCAACACGGTCCATTCCCTTCCGGCAGTCCGTTGCTCGGGCATAGGATTGATATGCACGTTCCTCCAAACCTTGTTGCTCCAACGTCTCCCCATACAACAGGTGCAGATCAGCATAGGAGGGATAACGCTGCCTTTCCACAGCCAGAATGGCATGCGCCTCGTCATAACGTGCCGATCCCACAAGGGTCTTTGCATAATCTCTAACCAGAGTAGGACGATATGGCGCGAGCAGCTCTGTCAGGTGTAATGATTCACGGAACACTTCAATTGCCTGTTCGATCTGACCAAGCTGGCAATACGTTACTCCCAGATTGTACAGGTGAAAAGGCTGTGCAGGTTCATCTGCGAGTTCCCGCTCAATCAGTTTCAAATTACGTCTTGGCTTATGCTCTTGCGCAATCGTTGAGGCCAGATATCCATCATGAATCAGACATAACGGAGCAAGCGGTTCCGTCTCAATCAATACACTTTCTTCATCTGTATTACTCTCGCTTTTATTTGTATCAGCAACCTCATCCTGGGCAAGCTTGCATGGGCTATGACGAACCAACTGCTCATGGACGCGTCCCGCATATCGATATCCCTGATGAGCACGGAATAGTCTCACTGGTTGGGAGATGACCCTCTCTTCCACCCCTTCACCATATCGATTCTCTATGGTAATCCGTAATCTTGAAATGCTTTTATGGACTTTAGGTAAATAATTCAGCAGTTCTTCCAATCCCTGCGCAACGTACTCATCAGCATCCAAAGATAGAACCCATTCCGTACTCGCCAGAGGCAGACTGATGTTTCGTGCATGGGCAAAGTCATCTTGCCAGCGGGCGTGCAACACCGTTGCTCCGTACGTTCTGCCGATTTCAGGTGTACGGTCAGATGAGCCAGTATCGGTAATAAAACATTCCGTGCCGATATGCTTCAAGCTGTCGAGACAGCGGGGCAGGTGATGTTCTTCATTTTGAACAATCATATGGATTCCAAGTAAACGGTTCTTCAAATGTAACCACCTCCAATGCAAAAAAGTACATGAAGTCCACCAAAGGAACTCCATGTACCTATATGACAAATAAATGGGTTATGTGCCTTGTCCATTGAAGAACACATCAATCGTACTTGGTGCGCCGATTAGGCTGGAGCGGTAGGAAAGACGCGTATATTTGAGAAAACGTTGCGGCACGAGTACATCCACTGATCCGGATAAAATACCCGTCACAGTTGTCACATCCGTGTACCAGTTCGTTCCATTGGCACTGATCTCAACAAGAGCATCTACCCGGTTTACACCCGGTCCCCGGTTATATACAAAGAAAGAATACGTGCCAAATACACTGGTCGTAACCGCTGGGAGCGCTGTGAAGGTGTTTGCGGTAGGGGTGCTTATGAGTTGGGACTCCTGAAAACTCTTCTGTGAAATAGACGTCACACTGCTAAGTGTCCCCGCTGTAATTGTCGCTCCGAGCACACTGGTAATCGTTCCGTTCAACAAGTTTGTCAGGGTTCCTGCGGTGATCGTTGCTCCAAGCACACTCGTGATCGTACCATTCAGCAAGTTCGTTAATGTACCCGCTGTTACAGTTGCACCAAGTACGCTGGTAATCGTTCCGTTCAATAAGTTCGTCAGGGTTCCGGCTGTAATCGTTGCTCCAAGTACACTCGTAATCGTACCATTCAGCAAATTGGTCAACGTACCCGCTGTTACCGTGGCTCCGAGTATACCTGTGATGGTACCTGCTGTAATCGTTGCTCCAAGCACGCTCGTGATCGTTCCTGCAGTAATCGTTGCTCCCAATACACTTGTGATCGTACCGTTCAGCAAGTTCGTTAATGTTCCCGCTGTCACTGTGGCTCCGAGCACACTCGTGATCGTTCCTGCAGTAATCGTTGCTCCCAATACACTTGTAATCGTACCATTCAGCAAGTTCGTCAGCGTTCCCGCTGTCACTGTGGCTCCGAGCACACTCGTGATCGTTCCGGCGGTAATCGTTGCTCCCAGTACACTTGTGATCGTACCATTCAGCAGGTTCGTCAGGGTTCCCGCTGTAACTGTGGCTCCGAGCACACTGGTAATCGTACCATTGAGCAGGTTCGTTAATGTACCTGCGGTCACGGTTGCTCCCAGCACACTCGTGATGGTTCCCGCCGTGATCGTTGCGCCCAATACACTTGTGATCGTACCATTCAGCAAGTTCGTCAATGTACCTGCTGTTACTGTAGCTCCAAGCACACTGTTAATCGTACCTGCCGTGATGGTCGCTCCAAGCACACTTGTGATGGTTCCGTTCAGAATGTTGGTAATGGTTCCGGCGTTAATTGTAACGGTAGTCAGACCTGAGATGTTACTGATGGTTCCGTCCAAAATAATACCAACCACGTTCCCGCTCGTATCTGTTCTGACAGGCTGGGCTGTGCCTGTACTATCTTGACCGAAAATCAACGTTCTCAAATTATCCGGATTTGTATTAAACGTTGTAAAGTTAGGCATGTGCTTCGTCCTCCTCCCTGGTCAAATCTGTGTGATCATACTCCCTTACGGCATACGCTGTGCCTGAAAGTAAACATCGAGCCGGGTCGGTTGATCCGGTTCAACGGATTGAATTGCAAGCCGGGTATAGTGCAAAAATCGCAATGGTACCAGCGCTTTGGTCTGTCCTCCCGCGATCACCTCCTGGCTGTCCACAGCATAGTCCAAGGCATTGGGGCTGATCTGGATCTGTACAAGAGCCGGATGTTTCCCCCGATTCACAACGCCATAGGTGTACATGCTGAGTGATGAGGTGTCTTGTGCCGGGAGTGAATCCATGCTGCTACTGGTTTCGGCCCCGACATACGTATGCTCTGTAAAACAATGAATAGCACCAGGGAGTTTCGTGCGTGAGGAAGCACCCTGCTTGAACCGGGGACGAGTAATCCGGGAACAAGGGGGGTTCAGCAATTTAGCGCGGCAGGAGTGACGGGAGCGGCGGCGACTGACATATTTAGTTGGTTGCTTCGTTCTCTTCTTGCTTCGCTTCGCTGTTCGACTCATCTCGATTTCCCCTTAAAAAATGTGCTTACGCATCGTATGCCCGGATTGAATATGCGGGCACGGCATCTGCCGTTATTTTGGAATTTGCAGACAGTTCCCAAACGCTTTCTCTTGTTCTTACATACAATGCAATTAATGAGGACATGCGAAATAAAAAAGTATCATGAAGGCATTTCAATCTGTTCAGAGGGGGTACAAGATGGCAAACGCTAATGTATTCAACCAGTCTAATGGGCCCCTGTTCACTCAACTGACCAACACCTATGCAGCCCCAGGTATTGAGGCTTCGGTAAATACCGGTGCGGCTGCGGCAGGCAGTTTTTTTGCCCTGACGACAAATAACATATCGATTCCTTCCAGCCAAAACCTTCTTCTTCAAATCCTGAATGCGTCTGGAAGTGGCAGAACAGTACGTATTGCCAGCCTTTCGGGAGGTACAACTGCTGCAGCTACACTGGTCGTTTATTCCGGAGGCACGGTGACCGTAGGAAGTACACCTGTACCCGTCAATACGTTGCTTGGCAACACCAACACCAGCATCGTTACCACCAGGCAAAATACAGGCACTCTTGGGGGTACGTTCACAAGCTTACTCAGCATACCTCTTACTGCGGGAATGTATTCTTTGGATTTGAACGGTTCCATTCTTGTTCCGCCGGGACAATCACTATCCATTAGTTTAGGAACTGGCAGTCAGACTGCAGCCATTAATCTCTTCTGGTGGGAATTCTGAGCATGATCCTGATAAAAGGAGGTGCACACTGTGCCAAACAACAATGTATTTAATCCATTGAATCTGCCCGTCTATACGTCCAACACCAACACGTACATTTCTCCCGGCATTGTTGCTCCTCCGGAGAATAATGCTGGCAGTACAGGCAATCTGTATAATGCAGGTTCCACCAACTCCACAACACTGGGATTGCTGGGAGGAACGGTTATCGCCACCGTACAATTGGCCAATCCAGCAGGGAGTGGGAAGACCCTGTACGTATCCCGGCTCTCCGGCGGAATCACGGTTGCACTGAATCTGTTGTCATCCTTCAGCGGTTCCATGAGTCTGACCGCCAATGGAACGCTAAGCTCTCCCAGTACACTAACATCGGTGAACAGCAATCTTTCCAGCAGCAATACCAGCGTAGCCACGGTACGGTTCTCTGCTGCAGCGCCTTCAGGAACGACCTCATTGATGGCTATGCCCCTTCAAGCAGGGCCGTTTCTATCCAATGAATTTGGCCGTTATGTGGTTCCTCCAGGTCAAGCCATTAACCTCTCTGTCAGCGGATCCCTTTCGGTTGGTGGACTGATGGCCTCTACTGCTTATTTCGCTTGGTGGGAAGTATGATTCATTCAACGATGTATAACAAATGCAATGTGCAAACAACCGCCTTCGGTTGAATACGGAAGCGGCTGTTCGTTTTATTGTAGATGGATTGAGGATAAATATATTGTCCGGGCAAAGTCTGTCAGACCGATTCCTGCGGAATAGTCTCTTTTGCTTCAGACACGAGAGGTTGCTTTCCCTCCCACAAGATACGTTGTAGCAGTATGCCGGCAAGACCAATCACGAGCGTAGCGAGACCGATATATTGAAAGGTGGGACTTGGCCCTGCAACTCGAATGAGCGCCCCACCTGCAAGTGGAGCGACCACCAGTACAACACTGGATAGTGAATTTTGAATGCCGAAGACGCGCCCTACATAGGCAGGAGGGGTCTCCTTTTGCAACAAATAATTCAGTGTTACCATAAAGAGTCCATTACCCAGCCCAATGCAGACACCCCAGATAATGACCCAAATTTCAGGTGTTTGTGGGCCGATCCACCCCAATGCAGCGATTGCGGCACCTACGAACAGATATCCTCCACCCAGTCCCCACCCATACCTAATTCTCGGCAAGCGATTTAACAACAAAATGATGATGACTGCCCCTGCTCCTGCCGACGACCCCAACCAGCCGAGCAGTGATTCGTTACCTGGCTTGATCTCTCGAAACAGGGTCGTAAACTGATAATCAATCATAAGAATGGCCATGAGTCCAAAACAGCCGAACCAAATCGTACTCAGCACGGTGCGACTGCTCCGTATAAAACGCCAGCCTTGCTTCCACTGGGAGAACAAAGATTCCGATCCATCCTTTTCACTAGCAGCACTTCCGTCTGAGGCTACGGACTCCGACTTTTCCACCAAACGCCGCAAGGGCCACAATACCGCACCTGACAACAGGCGGGTACAGGCATTAATGACAATACAGATTTGTGGTGAGAAAAAGGCCAAAATAACTGCACCCAGAAGTGGTCCCGCCACTTTCGAACACTGGCTTACAAAACCGTTTAGGGACGATGCCTGAAACAGATGCTCCTCTGCCACCACCTGGCGGGTTAACGCCTGCTGGGCTGGAACATGAAAAACCCCCATCATGGCACGTAGAGCAAGAAGTGGAAGCAGCCAGATCGGGCTTGGTGCGAATAAAATAGCAACGGTTAATCCCACGGTGATCACATCACACAGCATCATGATTTTCACTTTGTGAAGTCGATCGGCAAGGGCACCTGCAAAGGAGCCCAGCAGTATGCCCGGGACAGCCATACATACAGGAATAAGGGCAATGATCAGCGGATCGGCTCCCCAACGGTAGGCCACCATCACCTGGATGGCAAGTGCATCGAACCAGTCTCCAAACGTAGCCAGAGAGTATGCGATAAACATGCGGACAAACCGGAGGTTGGTCCATAAGCTTTTGGAAGATTCCGCGAGTGATTCGGTGGATTCCTTGGATGTGGGTTCATTTGAAATGACGGTCATACGTGTACTTCCTCCCTTGATTACAGCCGTTAGCGGTCTGTATGTTCCTTGGCTGTAATCATAAAGGAGTTATATCAGAGGAAGATCAGAGGATGGGGAGATAGGGGATAAAAAGTTACGTATTTCATCTACAATTTGTTGTCCATATGCGGGTACACCGTAACTTTTGCCGATCTCTGCATACACTTGACGATACTTACTGCGAATTCTACCTTCAATTCGATGTTGACCCATGAACTGGAGAATCTGAAAGGCAGCATTCAGATATAGCGGTGCGTTCAGCGACATTTTCAATACATCCAGACCGTCATCCATTCTCAGTTCCGCTTCACGAACTCGTCCTTGCCGAAGTAACCATAATCCCTCCATCACCTGAAAACGTCCGATCTCTCGCAGATACGGGGCATCCTTCAATCCTGACCGCAGGACTGACACCTGAGCTTCAATCGCCTCACCACTGCCACCCCACAGTTCCACATACAACGCTGCAAGTGCTACAGGAAGTCTGAAGTTCTTCAGCTCGTCAGTCTCTATTACACGATACGTTTCTTCAAGCTGCGTTTTGGCACGTTGATACTGGCCCGCCTCTACATAGACTTCAACGATGTTCAGAATGCGAAGTTCCCGAAGCTGATCGGCAGATAAAGCAGATGAACTCAATGCCTGCTCATACAAGGGTAAGCTTTCTGATGGTTCAATTAGCGAATGGACAAAAATTAATAACCAGTATAAGCGTTCTTCGAAAGCAATTTCTTTGGTTGTAATCAGCCACTCCAGATCTCCCTGTATAAAATGAATATACAACTGGTAATACGGGACAATCTGAATGCCAAGCGCTTCCTGCTGCTGAACCAGGGTCTGTATGGCATTTCCCTGCCCAAACAAGTGATATTTACGAAGTAATCCGTGAATGACTTCCTGCATTTCTGGGTCCTGAGCAGAAGGGCTAGCGGGTAGAGCGGACTTGTTCTCCTGCACAGCAAGCCGGTATCCATAACCCCGTACCGTATCCAGACTGATCTCATCCCAGCGTTTCAATTTCTTGCGCAGGCGATAGATATGATCGTCCACGGTGCGTTCAACCGGATATTCCAGCGGCCATACCCGATCCAGCAGTTGACTGCGGGTGAAGGCTTTTTCCTTGTTTTCATACAGAAAATGCAGCAGTGCAAATTCCTTGGCGAGCAGGCGAATGGATTCCGTTCGCCGCGTAACCGTATATGTTCCTTCATCCCATTGCAAAGACATGTCAGGGTCCTCCTACTATGTATAATTCGCTATTCCGAAATAATATAGATTCATTCCATTTTCTTCAACGTGTTCAACATACCATAAAAACCCTTTGCGAGAACGCAAAAGGTTTTTATCGTTTATCTTATAGATAGCTAAATTGCAGACGCTACGATATCTGTTCTTCCAACAAGTATTGCCTTGCCTTAACCCAGTACGACACGATCATCTGCCATCTTTTTGCCGCTAATCCGTTCGAATTCGCCAAGCAACTCAGGCACGGTTAACGTACGCTTGCGCTCTTCGCTGACATCCAGAATAATTCGGCCTTTGTCCATCATGATCAGACGGTTACCCAGACGAATGGCCTGCTCCATATTGTGCGTCACCATCAGGGTGGTCAGTCTCATCTCACGCACAAGTGTCTCCGTCAGTTCCGTGATCAATTCGGCACGTGAAGGGTCAAGGGCTGCCGTATGTTCATCCAGTAGCAAAATCTGCGGCTGGGTAAACGTAGCCATCAACAGACTGAGTGCCTGCCGCTCACCACCAGACAAAAGCCCCACTTTTGCATTGGGACGCTTCTCCAGTCCGATTCCTAGCTTCTCCAGTTGCGTGTTGAAAATCTCACGTCTGGCACGGGTAACTCCGAAGCCCAGTCCGCGTCCTTTGCCACGTTTGTATGCCATCGCCATATTTTCTTCAATGGACATATGTGGTGCTGTCCCTGCCATCGGGTCCTGAAACACCCGGCCAATCCAGCTGCTGCGTTTATGCTCCGGCAGGTTTTTAATAGAGCGGTCATTGATCAGTACATCACCCATATCCGGCTTCATCACACCCGAAATGATGTTCATCAGCGTGGATTTACCGGCTCCGTTACTGCCAATCACCGTCACAAAATCTCCCGGATTCATCGTCAGATTCACACCTACCAGCGCGGTCTTCTCATCCGTTGTGCCTGGATTGAACAGCTTGGTTACTTGCGTAATCTCCAGCATGCTCACATACCTCCCTTCGCCTGATGACCCCCGGATCGCATCAACTCTTCTGTTCGTTTGCGAGCCAGACTTCGCTGCTTCATGGAGCGCTGCATCGTTGGGAATACAAGGGCAATAATGACGATCACCGCGGTAATCAACTTCAGATCAGATGTATCAAACCATTCGACCTGTAGGGCAAGTGCGACCACAATCCGGTAAATAATCGAACCAACGATCGCTGCAAGTGTCGCCCAGAAGACCGTTCTTGCACCAAGAATGGCTTCACCGATAATCACCGAAGCCAGTCCAATGACGATCATACCAATGCCCATCGTGATATCCGCAAAACCTGATTGCTGTGCAATGAATGCACCAGACAGGGCAACCAATCCATTGGATAAGCTGACACCTACAATCGTAGTCACATCGGTATTCGCACCAAAGCTGCGAATCATGCGTTTGTTATCACCTGTCGCGCGAAGTGCCAGTCCAACATCTGTTTTCATGAACAGATCGAGCATGATTTTAAACACCAGCACGACGATAATAATAAGCACCATGACATGCTCACCCGAGAATGGATTATCCATGCCCATAATGGATTTATTCGGTGCGCCAAGAATACGCATATTAATGGAGTAGAGCGCAATCATCATCAAAATCCCGGATAACAATCCGTTGATTTTGCCTTTGGTATGCAGCAGACCTGTACAAGCTCCAGCCACCATGCCGCCAGCCATTGCCGCCAAACAGGCGAGCCAAGGAGAGAAGTCATTGGAGATCATAACCGCCGCGATTGCGCCTCCTGTTGTGAAACTTCCGTCTACGGTAAGGTCAGGAAAATCGAGTATGCGGAACGTAATATATACACCAAGTGCCATCAGTGCATATAAAAGCCCCAGCTCGATTGCTCCTTCAATTGAATTCCAGCTTATACTCACGCTACTTCCTCCCTGTCTATCGAAAAGAATGAGGCGAACCCGTTGCACGTTCGCCTCGCATCCATACTGCCGGATTACACTTCGGTCAGATTATTGAATCAATCTCAGATTCTATTGAATAATGTTGTTTTCCTGGTCTTTTACTTCGGCTTTCATCTCATCCGTAACCGTGATGCCTTGGGCTTCAGCTGCTTTCAGGTTCAGGATCAGATCCAGTTTGTCCGGAACGGTGACTTTCATTTCACCCGGTTTTGTACCATTTTTCAGAATATCCGCGGCCATCTCACCCACCTGATATCCATGGTCATAATATTTGAAGCCAACCGTTGCGAAAGCTCCTTTTTCAACGGTATCCCGATCACTGGAGAAGAACGGAATTTTATTACTGTTCGCCGTTTGGATGATCGTATCAACCGCACTCACGACGGAATTATCGAGTGTAATGTAGAAGGCATCTACTTTCCCAACCAGAGAATCCGTTGCCTGTTTTACTTCAGATGTATTCGTAACGGGTGCTTTCACCAGCTTGATATTATGTGTTGCGAGTGCTTTTTCTGCGTTATTTGCCATAACCACCGCGTTTGGTTCACCTTCGTTAATGACCAAACCTACTGTCTTCACATCCGGCAGATTTTTGGCGATAAAGTCAGCCAATTGTACGATGGCCTCTGGATTCGTGTCGGATGCACCTGTAACATTGCCGCCCGGCTTGTCCATATCGGTCACCAGTTTGGCACCCAGTGGGTCTGTCACTGCTGCGAACAACAATGGCTTGTCCTTCACTTGTTGAGCCAGAGCCAGCGCAGATGGTGTTGCGATTCCGAGTACGAGATCATTTTTGGAATCACCCGAGATTTTCTGTGCAATGGACAGGTTGTTCGTCGAATCACCTTGCGCATTATTGTAATCGATTTTGAGGTTCTTGTTCTCTTCAATACCCGCATCCTTCAGGGCTGCGATGAAACCTTCGCGTGTAGCATCCAGGGATGGATGTTCAACAATCTGGGAGATGGCAATCTGGTATGATTTTTCCTCGCTGCCTCCACCTGTCGTACTCCCCGATCCTTCGGATTCCGTGCCTGTACCGCTGTTATTTCCGCAACCTGCCGCAACGATCATTGAAGCAACCATCATCAGTGACATCCAAAATTTCTTTTTCATGTGTGAGAACCCCTCTCCATCTTATAAAATGTAGTTACCCTTACCTTATCGGTATTTCATTGGCACGATAGGGCGGGACAAAACGAACGCTTCAACGCATTGTTGCTTTGATCGACAAAAGCAGACAAATATAGACTTTTCTCATGCGACTGAAGTCCATGACCCGTGTTGGTGTTTTATTGTTCCCCTAATATTAAGGGGCGTCCCGATATCCGTCAATGGTTGAACCGCTTCCAATTTACTTTCATCGGTTGATTGTGATAGAAAACATTACATTAGACAAAAAACCACCCACATTGTTCTGTAGATGGTCGCCATGGATACAACAACATAAAATCTTACTCATGAAAATGGAATATGAAGTCTTCTTCTAATCTCGTCCACAAGCATTGTTTTCTCCGCTTCCGATATGGCATCTGCGATCAATTTACGTGCGGCAACAGGCGCAATCCAGGGTTCGATATCTGCATAACCAATACCGGACAACTTCTCATACTCTTCCATAAAGACACCAATGCTGTACTCTCTTGTGGCATTGAGGACAACCGTCGCTTCATGCGGCAAATGCGGGGGGAGTATCGCATATCGAATCATAATAATGTATTCGGCCAAGTCTGCTTCCGGATTCCCGATAGAGGCATTGTTCCAGTCAATAATGACTGCATCATGATCTCGAAGGAGTATGTTACCCGGGTTGGGATCACCGTGACATAGTTGCTGCTTCATCGGTAATTGATCCAATTGGGCAATCACGGCAGCTTTCTCAGCTTGAGACAAGTATTGTGCTTCAACAATATTATGCTTGATATTTTCCCGCTGACTCGGCATATTGGCCACAGCATGTGAATGAATCTGATGAAAAAGCTGGGCTGTAATTCGGGCATTCACAAAATCTTCGCTGATATCCAGCGGTTGCTGCATTCTGGACTGCTCTACCGCGCTGTCTACAAAACGCTTCATGATCGTCTCGCCATCAATCCGTTCGAATACAATACCTGATCGCCCCTCAACGGTCACCAGATCATATGGTTTGGGAACAGGTAATCCACACGCCGAAGCGATTCGGCAATGATGAAGTTCGGCCTCCAAAGCAGCGGTAATGGTGTTCGGTTTGGCCAGTTTAACGATCTTGCTCCCATCTTCCCATTCAAATACTTCCGCACATCCACCTTCTCCAATTTTGTTACCCAACCTGTGGACCATGACGCTCACTCCTTCAACGGATTTAATAAGTGAGACCTTCCTTATGCAACAACATCTCGTACATTTCCCGGATCATTTCAATCGCTTCATTCATCTCCAGCTCCAAAGTGTGAGAGTTCAGAAGTGTTCCAATACCAATTAAATAGATTGTGAGCTTAAGGAAAATGCGCTTGAGTTGTTCCACCGACACATCCTGCAATCGCTTACTATATCGCATATAAGACGTGGTTAATTCTTCACCCAGAAACTGATCGGTGTGGGGATTGTATTGTCGGTAACCCGAGAGATACAACGTTCGAAATAGCTGCTTCTCGTTCTGTGCAAAGTACAGGAATCCAATCGTCAGGTTCAAAGCAGGGGATTTGTCATCGTCCTTATACTCCAACATGCTGTAACGGGCGAATTCGGCAGCCTTGTCATAGACCTTTGCTTTTAGCTCTTCAATGTTACTATAGAGACTATATATGGGCTGGGTGGAACAATGGAGCGCCTGAGCAACGTTTCGCGCAGTGAGTGCCTCCAAGCCTTGAGTCCGTACAAGCTCAAAGGCGGCAGATAACACTTTTTCTTGTGTAATCTCAGATTTCGGTGGCATATACTGCTCCTTTCGTTTTAATAACACATGTTATATAACGTATGTTATTATGAGTTAATTCATGTGTCAAGTGCACTTACGGGATGAAATTTTTCATATTTAAAATTTCCAAAAAAAAGAGACTATTTCGACGAATCGAAACAATCTCTCGTGTATAAACCAGTTAATTCCCCGACGCTTCGCGAATCTCATACTTGCACCTTTTGCCGCCATCGGCGTAACATTCGGTACGCTCCACTTCAGCTTGAAGCAGCGAGCGGAACAGATCCAGTTCACAGCGGCAAGCCTGCTTGTAGACACTCGCGACTTGCACAATCGGGCAGTTCATTTCCGTAATAACGTAGGTTCCATCTTCTTCTATGGACGCATCCGCCATATATCCGTTGGCATTCTGAATTCGCGCGAGTTCCTCCACCCGTCCGGCCAGATCCTGGCCCTCCATCTGTGGCAACCCGCTGCGAAGCAGCTTGTCCCGGCGACTCTCGAACAATGCATCCACCACACCGCTCCCGGCTGAGTCAGACAATTCGTCAAGCAGTTCCAGCGTAAGGGACGAATATGATTTTGGGAAAAAGCTGTCCCCGCGTACCGTCAATTGGTACACCGAGGACGGACGTCCGGCCGTAGCCCGGGCCTCCCGAACCTCAATCCAGCCGTCCTGCTCCAGTGCCGTCAGATGACGGCGAATAGCCATGCCGGTCAGACCCAGATCAGCTGTCATTTCCCTCGCGGTCAATGTGCCTTGCTGCTTCAGCATGAACAAAATCCGTTCACGCGTCGTTCGTTCCTCTTCACGCTTCACGATCAGCACCTGCTCTCCTGCTTATGCGTGTACCGGTGCTGCCTCCCGGCAAGCATCCGAGCAAAAGCGGTTATGCGTCTCTTCGCAATCCTCACAGCTTACGTGCTGCAGGTTGCAGGTTGGACAATTAATATATCGGTCATGTGTCGTTCCACAGTGATAACAGCTGGCAATGACAATATCCTCGTCTGTCCGGTTAATCGGCACAGAGATTCGCTCATCAAACACGTAACACTTGCCATCAAACAGATGGCCTTGTACTTCAGGGTCTTTACCGTACGTGACAATACCGCCGTCCAATTGAGCCACGTCCTGGAATCCTTCATTGATCATGAAGCCAGTCAGCTTCTCGCAGCGAATGCCGCCAGTGCAGTAGGTAATAATCGTTTTGTCCTTCATGTCACCCAGGTTCTCCCGAATCCACTCCGGAAACTCACGGAACGACTCAACATCTGGACGGATGGCCCCGCGGAAATGGCCGATTTCGTATTCATAGTCATTGCGACCATCGATAACGATGACATCATCACGTTGCAAATGCTCATGGAACTCCTTCGGTGAAAGGCGTTTGCCGCTAATCACATTCGGATCGAGATCTTCCTCCACGCGGAACGTAACCAGCTCTGCTTTGTGCCGAACAAAGATTTTTTTGAACGCATGCTCTTCCACATCATCAATCTTAAACACCATGTCGCTGAACAGCGGGTTCGCATGCATGTCTTTCATATACTGTTCCGTCTGTTCTGGCGTTCCGGATACCGTGCCGTTAATACCTTCGGATGCGATCAGAATACGGCCTTTCACACCGAGATCCTTGCAGTATTGCAGATGCTCTTGTGTAAACGTCTCGGGGTCTTCAATCTTCACGAACTTATAATATAAAAGCACGCGGTACGCGCTGTTACACATGTATATCACCTGTTCCTATTCCATGTTGTTATTAGCCGGATCATCCGGCAAGACGACTACGTTGCACCCTTACTTGTAAAAAGAAAAGAAACAGCCGCCCGAAACTTCGTCTCGAACTGCTGTCTGACATTCGACTTTTATTCCTGCATTCTAGTTTATCGGAAGCGGAATAGCTTAGTCAATATAAATGTATAGAAAGGGATGAAAGATATGGAACATATCTGTCCGCAACCATCCTATTCCGAGATCGTAATGACCGAGGTCACAAAGTGATAAGACTCATTCTCCAATATGGCCTGCGATAACAGGATCTTATTGCCTTTCGGGCTCCAGGCAAGCGGGTCAGAAGCGTTGTCCATATCCGCCGAGATCTGGAACTGCTCAGCCGATTCCGTGTTGGAGACAAACAGCCCTTTCTCATTATCATTCTCTGAATTGATGGTGTATGCAATCTTGGAATCATCACCCGACCAGCTGGTGCCGAAGATCTGCGTACCTCTGGCGAGCGTGGCCTTCTCATTACCTTCCAGATCGGTGAGCACCAGCGCCCGTTTGGTATCCGCCGTTCTTTTCACAATCGCAAGCCTTGTTCCATCATTAGAAGGGATGACCCACTCCACACTTTTCAGCACCTGTTTTACGTCACCCGTCTTCACATCGTATGCATTCAACTGGCCGTCTTCGCCTGTAATATAATAGAGCATTCCGTTCGAAACCTTAATGCTCCGCACATTGAAATTGCCTGTCTCGACCAGCACTTTCGTTGTACCATCCACACTTGCCGAGATGAGATCACCCTTCATATTGGGAAAAATGACATGTTCATTATCCAGCCATGCGCCCTCTTGGATAAAGCCATCCTCCTTACCAGCGGGGATTGCCTCCCCGTTATGCAGGTTCAGAATGTAACCTTTACCCGTACTTTCCTCCGGCTCCCGGTAGAACAGGTACTGACCATCCGGTGACACCAGCGGTGCACCCAGACTGGCTTCACTTTCCTTGAGCGGCGTGTCTGTACCTTTGGTTAGATCATACATATATAAGTTATGCGGGTATCTTTTCTGACCTTCAACGGTGACGGGTTTCAAGGACTTATTCTCCTTGTCGGATACAATCCAATCATCACTTAGCCAGGCGATTCCGCGCATATTCGGCAATTTATCAATTTTCTCCAACTTGAAGCTCTGGTACACGGACGTGTTGGTGTTATCTTTTACTGTAATATCGGTGCCCGTTTTCCCGCCTTGTGCATTGTCCCCCGGCTCTGTTGTTCCCCCACATGCTGCTGTTGTTAACAGGCCAATGGCCCCAAACGCCCCCAAAGCTGCTTGTTTCCAATTCATCATGGTCCCCCCTGGTTTCTCTTCTATAAGACCAAGCATACACATGGCATACTTCCAAAGTTATTCAGACTTGTTTCGAACTTGTAAACTTGAATCAGCCAAAGGGAACATGAGCTGGAACGTCACACCTTCCCCATCTTCTGGATCGCCCGACAGCAGGGTGATTGTACCGCCCTGTTTTTCAACAAACTGCTTCACGAGAGATAATCCCAGTCCGGTTCCGCCAGTTTTTCTGGCCCTGTCTTTGTTCACGGTGTAAAAGGGTTCAAAAATCTTCTCCCGTGCCTCAGCCGGAATCGGCGTACCCGAGTTGTAGATGCGAATGACCGCTTGACGCTCCTGCATCCGTAGTTCACTCTTCACCCGGATCACACCATCCGGAACGTTATATTTGATCGCATTATCCAGCATGTTAATGAAAATATGCATAAGACTCTCCCGATCACTGCGGATCACCGCCGGTTCAAGATCCAGTTCCATATTCAGCGCGAACTTCTCCGCTTTCCCACGCATCCGGCCACAGGCATCCTCCAGCAGAGCACTGACCTCTACATCTTCGGCCTGATTCTCGAAGTCGTACTTCTCCAGGGCAGATAAATGTAGTACTTTCTCCACCATCTCGTACAGCCGCTCCGTTTCTTTGCCAATGTTACTTGTGGCATCATCAAGCAGTTGCGGATCATCCTTATACATGTCGAGTAGCTCCACATAAGCTTTGATCGACGTTAGCGGTGTCTTGAACTCATGGCTGATGTTACCGATATATTGTTTCTGTTGCTGTTCCAGCGCCTGAAGCTTCTTAATTGCCAGTTGCAGCTTCTCCTGCTCCGCATGCATGGCTGTGATGTTTTGCTGAATGGATGTACTCATATAATAAATGCCCTGCCCCAGCTCTCCCAGTTCATCCTTGCGCCTTACAGGGGACTCCGTAATGTAGTTCCCTTCGCGAATGGAATCTGCGGACCTCTTCAGCCGGGTAATCGCAACGGCAAACCGATTGTAGAACAGATAACCTAATATGAAGCTCAGCGCCACAACAGTAATTCCGGCCCAGATGAACAATTGAAGGATGCGAGTATAGAATTCATGGTAGCTCTGGACAGGATATTGTATCCATACGGCGCCCATCTGTCCATCCGGACCGTCCAGCGGTGCGGCATAGAGCAGGGTCTCGCCTTGCTCATGATAGGCTATTTTATTTTGCAGCGCATAGTCTAACGTTTCCTGAACGAGTTCACTCTCGCCGGAGGCGAAGGATGCTCCCACCTGCTGGCCTGTCATGTTATAAAGTGCTATTGGCAATCCGGTAGAGTTGGCCAGTTCCTGTGCCAGCCTGCGGCCATTTCGCTGTAAAAATACATCCTGATCCAGATGAACGGACTCGGTGTAGTAGGACTGTCGCACATTCAGATTCACCAGCCGTGTCTGCTGCGATAAAATACCTTCAATCTGTGACTGTTGATTGCGTTCAATACCGCGCAGGACCAGTGAACTAAGCACAACCACCGTTAGGATAAGCAAGGCTGCCAGAAAAACACTGAACTTCAGCTTGATGCTGACTCTCATATGGCCCCGCCTGCTTCAGGAGCAGATGCTTTGTAACCAATCCCGTATACGGTCTGCAATTTTTGCTGATCCGTATCTCCGATTTTCTTACGCAAACGCTGGATATGAATGTCCACGGTTCGTGTACCACCCGCATATTCCATACCCCAGACCCGATCCAGAAGATCGTCTCGTGTATACACACGCTCAGGATTAGACATGAGAATGGTCAGCAGATCGAACTCTTTTGGGGTCAGATCCAGCTTTTCCTCATTCACGGTCACCGTGCGGTGAGCAACATGAATACGCAGTGTGCCATTCACGATGGCCTGATTCTTCGAATCATCCGGTGGTGGACTGCTTTTCTCGACACGGCGCATGAGCGCTTTCACCCTTGCGAGCAGTTCACGGATCTCGAAGGGCTTGGTCATGTAATCATCGGCGCCCATTTCCAGGCCAACGATCTTATCCACGATATCATTTTTGACGGTTAGCAAAATAATGCCGATATCCTCCCGGTCTTCCAGCCTCCGGCATACACCGTACCCATCAAGTCTTGGCATCATGACGTCCAGAATCATGACCTGCGGGTGAAACGATGCAACCTTGACCAAGGCCTCTTCGCCGTCACTCGCAGTCTCTACTTCATATCCTTCGCGCCGCAGCGCGTAAGCAATGGCACTGACGATACTTGATTCGTCATCCACCACGAGCACTTTTTTATTCATGGGATTCATCCTCTTTATCTATGTCATGAGTTAGTTTATGGGTCTATGTTAGCAAGGTCCGTGGGAATTAGCTATGGATGAGTTTGCAATTTGTATGAGAGACTCTCATCCTCTCAGCTTGGACTTGGCTCTACTTTCTTTATACCCCAAAGGCAACAAAAAGAGCCAACCCGTAATTGGATCAGCCCTTCATCTATAGATTCCCAATTCGTGTTACTGTTTAAGTCAGCCGTTTAAGTCCCTCTTCTGCATTTACTCCTCAAATGACAGATTGAGCGGCTCGTCCGACATCTCGTACTCTGGCTCCATATGTGTCAGCGGTGTGTTCAGATCAACCTCCTCGAAGCGGAAGCTGTCGACCCACACTTTTCCTTTACCGTTCAAAATAACCCCGAATGAAATGACCGCGCTGTCCTCCGGTACATCAAGCACAATACTATACTGATTCCATGGCTGCGTGCCCGTAATTGGCCGATCATGCATGTTATCAAATTGAAGTACGTCATGGACGTTATTATCCACACGCATCCACAATCCGCAAAAAGCATCCACACGCTCGGTCTTCACAAATCCCGATAATTTCATCCGCTTACCCACATACTTGTCTGCTCTGAACTGTTGCATCATAGTTGCAAATTCGTTGGGCTCCATCGGCGTAACTGCCTTCAAATATCCTGAAGCTTTCCCCTGATGCACTTCGGCCGGATCAATGCCCATCTCATAATTTTGCGGATGACTTCCGGTTAACATCCAACCTGTAATCGTTGACGTCTGATTCATCTGTAATTCTCCTCCTCTGGTTCTTCCTTCGAATAATTTCAGATCGAACAATTTGCGAAAGCGTCCTGGTGGCATGCCATATAATCTGCGGAATGCGCGGGTGAAGGCTTCCTGACTGTCAAATCCACAAGCCAAGGAAATATCCAGAATGCCAGCATCTGTGGATCGTAGGGCCGTGGACGCCAGACTCATCCGGCGATTGCGGATATAATCCACCACGGTCATGCCAACCTCATTACGGAAAATACGGTGGTAATGATAAGGTGACAACAACGCCTCGGACGCCACTTCTTCTAACCCAATCTGCTGATGAAGATGGGTTTCGATATAGAACAAACTTTGCTGAATCATTTCACGATAACGGCTCAACTGAGGCAAATCCCCCTTCCATATCTTTACTATACGTGAATGAGTTATCTCCGTTTTGATCATTTTTGCTTTCCTCACTTCGGTTGGTCTCTGCCCCGAACGCAAAAAAGAGCCAATCACGGATTGAATCCTTTCCGTGATTGACTCTTCTGGGAAACTGCTGCCCTGTGGCTACTGTAGAGCCACTTCATTGATCTACAGCAGGTTCATTTATCTATTCGTCAGACAGCCGGTACCGGCTGCGCACCAACCTCTTCGTCATCATGCTCCACCAATTCATGTTTCTCCCAAGCTCTACTCTTCCAGCGGAAGTACATAATGACCGCACGGGTCCACTCATCCGCCGCAATGGCAAGCCACACACCCGCGAGCCCCAGATGAAGCTTGAATATGAGCAGATACCCCAGTGGCAGACTCATGCAGACCATGGAGATCAGCCCCATGTATACCGGGAATTTTGCATCCCCTGCCGCACGCAGGGAACCAATGATCACAATGTTGCAGGTACGTCCGGTTTCGAGCAAAAGACTGAGCAAAATTACCTGAGCCCCCAGCTTGATAATTTCCGGATTATCCGTAAATATGCTCATCAGAGGCACACGGAAAAAAATGATGATTACATCAATGATAACCGTAGCCAGAAGGGCCCATTTTACACTGTCAAAAACACGTTTGTACGCATCGTCTTTGCGCCGCGCACCCACAAGCCGGCCTACAATGATCGATGTCCCCATACCAATCGCCATGCTGAACAAGTAGATATAGCTGGAGATATTACCCGCATACTGCTTGGTTGCCATGGCTTCTGCGCCCAGATAGGTCACATACAGCGTGAACACGAGCTGGCAGGAATGATATACCATGGATTCCATCGCAGACGGAATGCCAATCCGCAGAATTTTGCCAATAAAATGTTTGGACAATTTAATGTAGTATTCGAAATCCACCCGCACCTCGCTCACACGATACAACAACCAGAAGAAGATCAGCAGGCAGATAAAGCGACTTCCTACCGTGGAGATCGCTGCCCCTTCCACCCCAAGCTTTGGCAGGCCGAAGTGACCAAAGATCAATGCATAGTTACCAACAACGTGAATGACATTCATGAACACAGCAACATACATCGTTTCTTTGGTGTAACCATGTGTACGAATCGTCGCAGCCAGCGCATTAATGAGTGCCTGGAGGAAGATTCCGCCACCGACGATATTTATATACGAACGGGCAAAATCATAAATTTCGCCTTGAATATTCAGAAGTGTTAACAAATGTCCTCCGAACAGAAGGAAGATTCCGCTCAGGACCAGCCCCACGATAAGATTCAGCGTAATCGCATTACCCGTAACTTGTGCTGCTTCACTTAGCTTTTTCGATCCGATATATTGTGCTACTACAATCGCGGCACCATGTCCAATGACTTCCAATACAAGGATAGCGATAGAAATAATCTGATTGGCTGCTCCAACGCCGGAGACCGCATTATCGGATACCGAGCTGAGCATGAGCGTATCCACGCTCCCCATCAACATAAATAAGAAGAGTTCCAAGAAAATAGGCCATGTCAGTCGAATCAGATTCAGATCCTTGGCATCAGAACGAAGGGACTCTTTGGTTGAGGATATTGCTGTCATTTTCTCACCTTTCCCATGTGGGCTTTAATTCTTAGGGTATGTTAGCACAGGTAGTTTGAAAATGCAGTAGTTTTGCGAAAATAGTTGAAAGTTTTTTGCAATTCCATAAATAGGTATTTTCAGCGTTTTCATCAAGCTCCGTTTCCGTACACCTGCCAGAAGTTTTAGAAGACAAAAAAGGCCCCTCCCGACTCGCTTTTAAGCAAGTAATGGAAGGACCTTAGACCCTCAGCCTTTTAACCTTTAACAGAACCCGCAGCAATTCCCTCTACGATTCGATTACTCAGGATGAGAAATGCAATCAGGATCGGCAAAATACTAATCATCAGCGTCGCACCAATGGCTCCCCAATCCGTTGTATATTGACCGATAAAGTTCTGTACCCCAACCGTTAAGGTCTTGTATGAATCTGTACTGATGAACGTATTAACAAAGATAAATTCATTCCAGTTATAGATCATGTTGATAATCGCCGTTGTGGAAATGACCGAAGACGTCATCGGCAGCACAATCCGAAAGAAAATTCGATGCACGGAGCAACCATCCATCACTGCCGCTTCTTCCACTTCCCGAGGAAGCGCGTAGTAGAATCCCAGTAGAATCATAATGGTAATTGGCATATTAAATGCGATATAAGACAAGATTACTGACAAAGGATGATCGGTGAGATGAAGTTTCAGGAACAAGCTGAACAGTGGGATCAATGTGGAGTGCACAGGGATCATTAGCCCCACCATGAATAACCCCAATACCAGCGAGCGACCCTTCCAGCGCATACGTGTAATGGCAAAGGTCACGAGACTGGCAAACAGCACGGTGAACACAACCGAGACCACCGTAATCCATACACTGTTGAAGAAGTATAAGCTGATATTCCCCTCTGTCCATACCTTGACATAGTTTTCCCAACGCGGAGTAGCAGGAAGGGAAAAAGGCGCCATGTCGAATACTTCCTGATTATTTTTAAGCGAGAACAACAGCAACCATACCAAGGGCAAAATTTGCAGCAAAGCTACCAGGGACAAGAGGAAATACAGCAGAACATAGCCGAATCTCCTTAACCATGCCGAACCTCGGCCTGTCCCCGGATAAGTTGGTAATCTAACGGCCGTATCCGTCTTCACCGGGATGGACCTCCTTTCATTTCACATGCCTCAGGAATACTGGATCGTATCTTTGGATGCCGTCGCTTTTCGAAGCAGCCAGGTAACCAGCAGACAGATCAAGAGCAGGAAGAAACCTACAGCACTGCCGTAACCAAAGTCGAAGCTACGAAACGCCTGACGATACATATAGGAGGCCATCACTTCGCTGGAGCCATTCGGTCCGCCATCGGTCATCACGTAGATGAGATCAAAATACTTGAGTGAACCTACCACAGCCAGTACAACGGTCACCTTGATCACCTCAGTAATAAGCGGCAGCTTGATGCGAAAAGCGATCTGCCAAGGGCTTGCCCCATCAATCCGGGCTGCTTCCACCAGAGATTCCGGAATATTTTTGAGGGCCGCATAATAGATCAAAATATAGAAGCCTGCATACTGCCACAGAATCGGTACGAACAGTGCATACAGCACCAGGGATGGCTCCGCCAGCCAGGCTGGCGGATTGCTGAAGCCGATCGCTTCCAGAAAGGTGTTCAGCACACCATTGCTGGGATGATAGATCTTCAGCCATAACTGGGCGATCGCGACCGAAGACAGCAGCATCGGGATCAAATATATTTTACGGAACAGATTGGCACCCTTGATCTTGCCTGACAGCACCAAAGCAATCATCAGATAACCGATCAGACTCAGCGCGGAGAACAAAGCAAGCAAAAAAGTATGACCCGCACTCTGCCAGAATGTTCCGTCCTGAAGCAGTCTGGCGTAATTATCCAATCCAATAAAGGTCATTGCACCGATCCCGTCCCATTGCATCAACCCATAATACCCGGTGAGCACGATCGGGATGTAAACCAAGACCAGCAGCAGAAGCAGTGCAGGAAGCACGTACAACGCAGCAACGAGACGGTTGGACATGACTTTGTCCATCACATTATCCTCCCTTCAAGCGTTCAAACGTGTGTACGTCAATTGCCTTTATCAATCGCAGCCTGATGATTCTTCACAAAGTCCTCCGGTGTTACCGCTTTGCCAAACAGCGCCTGAATCATATCCAGATGTGCCTGAGCGGCTGCCGGTTTCATCTGCACGTCTGCAAAGAGTGTGAGACTGCTGGCCTGATTCAATTCGTTCAGCAGGTCAATATAGAGCTGTGGAAGTTGTACTGCAGCCGTATCCACTTTGGTTGCCGGGATGACGCCTGCTTCAGTCACCGAACTTTCACCCCATTTTTCCACAAAGTATTGCACGAACTTCGCCGCTTCTTCCTTCACTTTGGAGTTCTGAGCCACGAACAGCCCTACGCCTGGTCCACCTACCCAACTGTTAATATCACTTTTGCCATCTTCCATTGTTGGGAATTTGAAAAATCCGATCTTGTCCTTGAATTCCTGCGGGATGTCCGGGTTAGTCGTGAAGTTTGGCAGTTCCCAGGTGCCCATCAGATACATAGCAGCCTTTTCATTCATGAATTCGGATTTGCCCTCATCGTTGGACAACCCGTTGAAGCCTTTGTTGAAGGCATTCATATCCACCAGCTTTTGTACCTCGGCAGCAGCTTGAGTCAGAGCAGGATCGTCAAACTTGCCGGAGCCATTGATCGCCTTTTCCAGTGCATCTCCACCTAACCGATTCGCCAGATACATATACCAGAGTGAGCCGGTCCAGCGGTCTTTATTACCCAGTGCGATCGGAACCTCACCGTTATCTGTCAGTGTCTTCAGCACACTCAGGAATTCATCGTACGTTGCTGGCGGCTGCAAGTTATATTTTGCAAAAATGGCTTTGTTATAATAAATGGGGGAGATATTCAACTCGATTGGTAACGCATACGTTTTGCCGTCTATGGCATAGGCTTCTGTTGTTCCGGCTATGAATTTGTCGCCCAGCGAGCCGCTCAGCAGATCATCGACCGGTGCAAACAGATTCCCCTTCACATAAGGCTCCAGAAATCCAGCAGCCCAAGTTACACCAACATCGGGAAGTTCATTGGATGCCGACAGGATTTTCAATTTGTTCTTGTATTGTTCATTCTCCAACACTTCCTGCTTAATGGTCACATTGGGATGATCCGTCTGATACTGCTTGATGATATCGTTGACCAGTTTGTTTTGCTGTGCGGAACTACCTGCTGGCCAGAGGTGCATGAATTTGAGGGTTACTTTCCCATCTGTGCCGTTGCTGCCCGCTTCACCCTCTTGATCCGAACTTGAACTGTTACATCCGGATAAAATTACGGCGAGAACCAGCGTCCACGACAGAAGAATGGCCATCGTCTTTTTGCTCATTATTCCAACCCCCTTGGTTTTTTCGGTTAATGTAACCGCTTTAACCAAATTGTAGCACGGGCCTATTACCTCTATAAGACCAGAACAATTTGGAAAAACTCCACTTTTTTGAGGTTATTTGTTATCGTTTTCAGATAGGGAATGACGATATTTGCTTGGACTAAGCCCCTCAAGACTTTTAAATACCGTGATAAAATACTTATCCGTCTGATAACCCACCTGTTCGGCAATCTCCGAGATGGGCATCGTAGTCTGTACAAGCAACTCCTTCGCGCGCTGAATGCGTTTGCGGGTCAGGTATTCACTAAAATTGATGCCGATCTGTTCCTTGAACAACACACTGAAGTAACTGGAGTTGAGATGGAGTAACTCAGCGATTTCACGCATGGTCACATGTTCACCCAGATGAGCATCCACATAGGCCAAAGCTTCACTGATCTGGCTATTGAGCCTTTGTTCCCCTCGCTCCTTAACATCCAGCAGCTTGGGGTCAACCATATCTTGCATCGTTTGAATACGTCGCTGTTGTTCGCTAAACTTCAAGGCTTTTTCGACGGTCTGCAGCAATTGTTCCTTATCAATCGGTTTCAACATATACTCCACAACACCCAGCTTAATGGCCTGCTGGGCGTATTGAAAATCGGCATGCCCCGACATAATCAGGACAGCAGGCTTGTTCGAAAAGTGCTGAATGGCTTCAATCAGACACAATCCAGAGAATTCCGGCATGCGAACATCCGTTATTAACAGATCTGCCGGTTTTTTCTTGAGCCATTCCACGGCCTCGACGCCACTTTCTACAGTCTGAATGTGATTTCGTCCTGCTGACCATCCCTCCAGTGTCTTGCGAATACCCTCTCTTGTACGCGGTTCATCATCAACGATAAGAATCGTTTTGTCATGAATCATATGCACCCTCCGTTCCCTTGGGAATCTCAAAGCAAATGACGGTCCCTTCCCCAACCTTACTTGTTATGGAGAGTTTGCAACGTTCGCCAAGTTGGCTGCCAAAGTAAAGCTTCAGTCGCTGATGTACGTTAATTAGACCTACACCTGTCCCCTTCTTGGACACAGCCGGCCCGCCATGTAAAGCATGAATAACAGATTGAAGCCGCATTTCATCCATACCGGGACCATCATCCCGAACCTCAATGCAAACCAGATTTTTCTCGGTCGAAGCATCCACATGGATGCTTATCTTTCCCGGTCCCAGTTTACTTTCAATGCCGTGGAGAATCGCATTTTCCACCAAAGGCTGTATAAGCAGTTTCGGAATGGGGACCTTACGAACCGCATCACTCAGCTGAATCCCCCATTGCATTCTATCTCCCAATCGCATCTGCATAATTCGAAGATAACGCTCGGCGTGTTCCAGCTCGTCGGCAATCGTAACCCATTCATCCTGCTGCGAACTGGAGATAATGTAGCGAAATAATCGGGACATCGCCACGACCATACGTGCCATCTCCTCGTCTCCCTTTTCTTCAAGAGACCAATAGAACGCCTCCAGGGTGTTGAATAGAAAATGGGGATTAATCTGAGACTGCAACGCCTTCAGTTCGGCCCGGGACTGCATGATTTCCTTCTCATGCACCACACGGGTCAATTCGTTCTGCCTGTAAACCATCTGGTTATACACGTTGTTTAGTTCATTGATCTCCATCGTAGAGCTGACCATTAGATTAGGTCTCATTGCTCCCGGCTGTGCACTGCGCATCGCCCGCATCAGGCGGATGAGCGGACGTGTAATCATCGTGGACAGAAAGAAGGACATGATGAGGAACAGCACAACACCAATGATTCCCGAGACAAGCAGCGCCGTCCTCAGGATGGATACCCCTTCCGTTGTCTCCCGCAGCGGGGTCAGGACAGCAAGTGTCCATCCCGTTAACTCCGATTTTTGCCGGACGACGATGTAGGATTCCTCCCCGTTTTGCACGACTGATCCGCTGTCCAATATGGCTTTGGGATCGAGATTTATCTCCAGATCGGAAGTCACCACTTCGCCTGCACCATCCAAGAGCATGATAGAGTCCTGCGAACCATCTGACCCATTCGAATCATTGAGTTGAAAAAAACTGCGTTGCATCCGTACCAACACATAACCTCCATGTTCGAAAGAATGATCCAGCAGGTTAATCCGCCGAATAGCCAGCAGCACACCCGGATCTTCAGGGTCAGCGCCTGCCCATACCAGTCTGCCTTTTCCTTCATCCGCCAGATTGATCCAGTTGCGCTCCACTCTGAGATCGAGGGATCGGTCATCCATCGGAAAGATGCGGTTATAACCCGTAGTGTATATCTCCATACTTTGCGCTCCGTTGATGAAAGACTGATAACTGCCTGCAATCTGCAAGAGAGCTTGGCGCTGATTAAAGGTAGCTGGGTTGCCTTGTTTCTCATCGCTGAGCAGACGCTGCACGTATGAATCATCCGCCACCTGGGCGGTCAGCGAATTCACTTGTGCAATGAGTGCATCCAATCTGCCACTGGCTTGGACGGCGGTTTGGTGAATATGTTTCTCCGCATTGCTTTTCAGCAGAGCAGCTACCCGATCATAAGCCGTTATACCTGCGAGCAGCAGAACAACCAGCATCACCATAACAAAACCAATGAAGATCTGATTGCGAAGTGAGTTAAAATGTCCTCTTTTCCCGTGCAACTTCCCCATTCTCCTCTCTTTTTGGCATGTAAAAGAACCCACCACCTTACGCCCGTGCTCTTGAAGACTGGGTACAAACGATGCCGGATTTATCTACGTATTCAGTTCTTCTATATAAAATGAACGAAAGAATATTTACACTAGCCACTACGATGACAGAATAACCTTCCAATCGCTGTTATCCCCAGATTTTTTGATTCCCTTTTTAAAGGGGAAAATCCGGTGATAAAGGCGAACGCTCCGCTTTTTCAGGTTATTTCTGCCCTCTCCGTTCTCGTGCAAATGTTTAGTTCAATTTATATAGTTAAAGCGCTTGCAAAATTGAACCTCAATCTTCTTCTCACTATCTTTGTTTACCGATTAAACTGACGACTAAAAAATAGCATAGTTTTACAGGTTAATCAATCCTCCGAAGAGTTCTCAAACGTTAAATGACAAGGATCAAAAAAAGAGAGGGGACTTTTAATGTCCACCTCTCTTTACTCATCTTCCCTGTACATATGTCCATTCCTTTTACATCTATCTTTTTCTTCCCCACATAATTTCAGTTATTTCACAGACCCTTGCGTAACCCCGTTGATGATCCACTTCTGTGCAAACAGGTAGATGATAATCATTGGCAGCAACGCGAGCAGGTAGGATGCAAATGCAAGGTTAAATTCAGTATTGAACTGTCCTTGGAATACATACTGTACTAGCGGCAGCGTGTACTGTCCCGGATCACTGATAATAATGAGTGGCAGCAAGAAGTCGTTGTACGTCGATAGGCAGGTCAGGATACCAACCGTGGCACTGATTGGTGCCATGAGCGGGAAAATGATTTTCCAGAACGTGCCCCAAGTTGTCGCCCCATCCACAAATGCCGCTTCCTCCAGTGCTACCGGAATGGACCGGATGTATCCAACGTACACAAATACGTTGAATGCCAGACCATAGACCGTGTGCAGCAGGATCAGACCTACCAGATTCGTCATCTCCAGGGATGCGGTCAGTTTAACAATCGGCAGCATGATGATCGGGAACGGAATGAACATCGCGCTGACAAAGTAATAATACAGCCCTTTGAAAAACTTGCGTTTCTCCATATTCCGCGCAATGGCATAGGCCACCATCGAGTTACTGAGCAACGTCAAAAGCACGGTTGATGCAGTAACAATTGCACTGTTACGGAACGACTGGAAGAAGTTCGTCATGTCGATGGCCCTCGCGAAATTCTCCCAGTGAAGCGTTGTTGGCATGGCAAAGACCGATTGGGCCATCTGTTCCGGATTTTTCAAAGCAATCGTAACGGTCATATACAATGGGAACAGGATAAACAGCGTGCCCAGCACAACGAGCAGCATAACGAGCCAATTGATTCGTGTACGGCTTCTCATTACAGATCCATCTCCCTTCTTTGCAGGAACCGGATTTGCAGAATTGAAATCACCGCAATAACGATGAAGTAAATAACCGAGTTCGCAGATTGATATGCATATTCGCCGCCTTCAAATCCTCCGGTGTAGATCAGATGGGAGATGGACTGCGTCGCCCGTCCGGGACCACCGTTGGTCAAGGCTACGATTTGGTCGAAGACCATAAGTGAGTTTTTCATCGCAAGCACCATATTAATGGTGAAGAAAGGTGCAATCAGCGGGAATGTAATACTCCAGAATTCACGCCATTTGCCTGCACCGTCGAGGTTGGATGCCTCGTATAGTGTCGTTGGTATCGTTTGCAGACCAGCCAAATATAGAATCGTATTCAGGGCCACGGATTGCCATACTGCAACAATGACGATACCGATCCAAGCCAGACTCTCGCTGCCGAGAATGTTGGTGGATAGCGCGTTGATGCCCAGATTTTGTCCCCAGATCGGGAATACGTTGGAGAACAGGTAGTTAAATATGTAACCTACAATCAGTACACTCAGAATATTGGGCAGGAAGTAGATGCCGCGGAAAAAGTTACGGAACTTGATCTTGGCATTCAGTCCGAGTGCAATGAGTAGGCTCAGGATATTGGTCAGGATTGTCACCACGATCGCAAATTTGAATGTAAACCAGTAGGCGTTACCCACGTTGTCATCTTGGAATAAGTTGAAATAGTTTTTAAAACCAACAAAATCATACTCTTTCCCGAATCCGTTATAATTCGTAAATGAATAATAGATGCCCTGGAGGGCCGGCAGTGTCATAAATACAAAGAACAATACAACCGCCGGAACCGTCATCCAGTAATAAGGTGCGATACGTTTGTTCATGTTCCATCCTCCTTCAGACAAGGCTTAACGCCGATTGGCAACCTTGTCCCATTCTTTGTCGAGTGTATCTAGATAGTTGTCGATGTTTTGGTTCTGCAAAAAGGACTGTACGATGGAATTCAGCTGCACCGCAGCCGGAATATAGTGATCGGGAAAGTCAACAACCTTGCCCTGCTCGATATAAGGCATCAATTCCTGTACCGCAGGATCATCCTGCTTTACATCTTCGACCGCAGAGAACAGGGTCTGTTCGTCAATGTATCTCCCGATATTTTCAGGCTCTAATAGAAACGCAATAAACGTCTCTGCCTGCTCGCGATTAGGCGTGTCCGCCGCAATGGTAAACAGGGAGTCGATCCCGTTCACCAGCTTGATCTCACTTGCATCGTTGCCTGTTGGGAACGGGAAGAAACCAATGTCAACATTCGGGTTTGCTTTGCGAATCTCCGAGATGGCCCAGGTTCCCTGGATGTACATGAAAGCTTCACCGTTAGCAAAGGCACGGTTACCGTCCGAATACGCTTTACCAAAGTTATCGCTGTGACCGTACTTCATGAGTTCCAGCTGCTTCTCAGCTACCTCGCGGTACTTCTCCTTGAACGTCACTTTGTTATCGCGCCGCTCTTGGTAGAAATCAATACCGACCAGATTGGAGGCCAGTGCATTGAACGGCAGGCTTGTCTGCCAGTCATCCTTGTATGTGAAGTAAAATGGAATCTCACCTGCATCTTTAATCTTTTGGGCGGTCGCAATGAGTTCATCCCACGTCTTGGGCACGTCCAATCCCATTTCCTTAAACAGCGTTTTATTGTACATGATTCCGTTTGCATTAGTCGCGTAAGGAATACCTGTCACTTCGTCCATACCTGTGAGATCATTCAGCATTTGTATGTAGTTCGGATCAATCGTCTGGAGTAATGAGCTGTCCGTCAGATCGGTGAAAATATCACTCTGGGCCAGGATTGAATACGTATCCGTTGCCCCCATGGCCATAATATCCGGTATATCATTTTTGACGACACGTGTCTTTAAGACCGTCTCCGCATCCGGCGGATTCACCTGTGTCACCTGAATATCGTCATGCTCTGCATTAAACGTTTTGATCAATTCATCAAAGGTTGTTTTGGCTTCAGGCTTGTTCTGGAAAAACTCAATCTGCACTTTGCCATTCGCGCTATCCCCACTGGTACAGGAAGATAAAAGTACAGCCATCGTTCCACACAGCAACATTGTCCCGAGAGCCTTGGTAAGTGTTGTTCTCATGTTGTACCTCCCTCAGCTTTATACGTAAATATTTACCCATCCAAATGGTGAAATAACCATATGGTTACTCCTTCCAAACCTATTTCAATCTGAATGAATGATATAAGTCTTTATTATTTCTAAAACGGTTTCGGTAAAATTGAATCAAGGCAGTTCTTCCCATGGCCCGAGATTGGCATAACAAAAAGGACACTGGATGATATCCCATGTCCTCAGTTATTAAGCTTATTTTCAGCCACTGTAAAGCTGTTAACCATGTGTTACGGACGCTCAATTTTGGGCAAAGTATTACGCAACCGCTTGGCCCGGTAACTCTGAAATGCACGAATTAACATGCCGATGATGATCATGACCACGCCGATGTTAATTGCGACATCAGCTAGATTCAAGATACCTCGTCCTGACGGAAACACGAGAAAATCTGTTACCCGGGCATAGATAAATCGATCGATCGCATTTCCTAAAGCCCCACCGACCATAAAACCCGCGCCAGCTTGCATCCAGAAACCGCGAATCTCACCTTTACTCCGATAATACAGCATGCCCGCTATGAACAGAACAGCAATCACACCGAACAGCCGTGCATTTCCCTGAAACATGCTGCCCGCCATGCCACTGTTCTCGTAATGCTGTAACTGCATGCCCGAGTTACCCAGTCTCATGACGTCGCCAACTTCCATATACATCCTCACTGCAATCTTGGTTCCCTGATCCACCAAAGTCACCAGCAGTGCTACAAAATAAAACAGCATCGTGCTTCTCCTCCTGCCTACTTAGCGATAACTTATTTTAACTTTAAGAGTTATGAGTATATTAGGTTCCCTTCACTTTAACACAGCCGATGTATGCTCTCCAAATGAGCCGTCTTCAACCACGCCTATAACATCCACTAACATCGTCCAGTCCGCATTTGGAAGGTACTAAACCTATTCATGTCGAATGTAGACATCAATCATATATGTAAAGGGGCTGCCTGTAATTTGAACCTGACCATGATCGAAAAATTAAAGGAAATGCAGCAGGAAGAAATGGACTTGGTATTTGGCACATTTGATTCTCAAACAGCACTTAGCCTTGGCCTGCATCTGGTTGAAGAAGCGAAGCGTCGTTCCCAAGCCGTAACCATCGATATTACCCTGAAGGGACATCGCCTCTTTTTGCACGCCATGGAAGGCACTCATCCTGACAACGAAGACTGGATTCGCCGCAAGAACAACGTGGTGAATCATTTCTCCTCCAGTTCTTGGCATACGGCTCTGAGGTTAAGAAGCGAAAACCAAAAGCTTGAGCAAGACTTCAATCTGCCTTCAACGGACTATGTCCTGGCTGGTGGCGCTTTCCCGCTAATTCTGGAAAATGAGGGACAGGTCGGCACCATTACGGTATCCGGTTTGCCTGATGAGGAAGACCATGATCTGGTCACGACCGGCATTCGCTCGTTTTTGTTGCAGCAAAACTAGATTGAATAGAACAAAAAAAGCCCACCAGATCAATATAGATCAAGTGGGCTTTACTAGCTAAAGCAGCATGCTCAGGACGGATTTTTGCTTTTCATAATATGGTACACATTGCTAAAGCTGCCGGAGAGAATGCCTGTAATCGGGAATATGGCCCAATTGATATCCCACCGTTGATATACAAAGCCTGTGAACAAGAAGATAGCTGTCGCCAGCGGCCATACAATCGCTTCCACGGCTCTCACAACCTTTACTTCTTGCTTCTTCTCTGCCGTCAACTGGTGCTTCTCCAACAGGTTCGTGTAAGCCCCCTGAATATTACCGTAATATACAAACAAGAATACTCCTACCCCAGCCATGATCATAAAAGCAGATACACCATAAGAGGCGTAGTTATCATTAATAGAGGAGGCTGCGAAAATAAACACAGGAGACAGAATGCACAGGCAGACACCCGTGATGATGGCTACACGATAAGTCAGAGCGAAGCTCTCCCGACTATGCTGAATACTCATTTTAAGTGTATAAGGAAGCTGGAAGCCCTTCTCCATATGACTGAAGCGTTCAAGCTTCATGCCACTGTGAATGAACATGCCTACCGCAATGGCAATCAGCACGAACATGCCGATCAGGCCCAGTACAGCCCCCGTTTCCACCGAACGGTTTGCAGCTGAAGTGGCATAGTTCTCAAATAAAGTATCCATGAAAATCAGAAACGCCACACCCGACGCGCACAATAAAACACCCAGCCCGATCCAAAATCCGGCATTTCTTTTGGCAGTGGTATATGCGTAGGCTTCTTCTTCCGTCAGCACAGGTACTGCCTCTTCCGTACTGACTGGCTGAATACCGAGTTCCGCAGTTAACTCCTCGATATTACCAAATTCTGAAATCACAATACCGATGGCTTCATTCTCCGACTTGCCTTCCCGCTTCAACTCCAGGTACTTATCTTCCATCCCCGAAAGGAGTTCCTGCTTCAGATGCTCCACCTCGGGGGTCTTCGGTAGACCAGCAAACATGTTCTCCAGATACACCATAATTGTCTCCATGTTCCGTCACAACTCCCTGATAAATAGATTAACAACCTCCTGCGTAACCTTCCATTCCTCACACTTTTCTCTGTAATAGTCGAGGCCGGGCGGCGTAATCCGGTAATAGGTACGACGCTTTCCCAAACTGTTCTCATCCAGATAAAACGATTCAATATAACCGTTCTTCTCCAATCGGGTGAAGGCCGAATATAATGTCGTCTCCTTCATGACGTACTTTTCCTCTGTCAGCTGCCTGATGTTCTTGGAAATCTCGTAGCCATACGACTCCCCTTCGAGCAGCATGTAGAGGATCAGCGTATCATTGTAGCCACGTATAACGTCACTGCTGATCACAAAAGATACTCCTCCTCATTACTTCATCTGTCGTAGTAGTTGAAGTATAGCACAATTTACTACGACAGGTGAAGTAGTTACTCCAAAAATGGGCAATAAAAAATCCGTACCTGGGATAGGCACGGATTTTCTTCTTTTTCTTGCAGTTAAATTCCTGCGTTTATTGGATCGCTGACAGAACGTCCAGCAGCATGGATTTGAATTTGGGCCGATCAATCGCCTCACATACACGTACATTCGGCTCTTTGCCAAAACGTCCGTTGATATCCACCACACTGTATCCGCGTGTCAGTTCTCCTGCCGCTTCCACATCCACATAATATTGACCCGACTTGGTCATGATGGATTCATCTGCCGCAACAGCCATTAACAACGTATCGGGATGAGTGGTGCCATTGAGTTTATGTACCGACTTGTTGAACTGCATAACCACTTTGTTGATTGCGGTGAAGAAATCGGCACCGGATGTACCGAGAGCTGCAATCTCTGCATGATCGTCATCGTCCATGACTGAATATTGCGTGCACATTTCCCAGCCAACCATCGTGATTGGAATGCCCGCATGCAGTACAATTTTTGCTGCTTCCGGGTCCACGTAGAAGTTATACTCCGCCGCTGGCGTGATATTGCCCAGTGCATTATTGGTTCCACCCATGATGTACAGATGAGCAATCTCCGGAATAATGGTTGGGTCCTTCTGAATTGCCATTGCAATATTGGTCAGCGGAGCAATCGCCAGAAGTTCAATTTCACCTGGATGTGCATGCACCTTCTCAATGATAAAATCAACCGCGTGACCGCTCTCGGGACGCTGATCTGCCTTTGGGAAATGTGCGCCACCCATGCCGTCATCACCATGCACATCTTCCACTGTGCGGTGCTGAGCCTTTCCGTAGGCCATTAGCGGACGCTCGCAACCTTTATACACAGGCACCTTGCCGCCATGTCCAGCAACCTGTACCGTGTACAGGGCATTTTCAACCTCCTGGTCGAATTGTACGTTACCGCCCGTAATGGTGATGCCTTCCACCTGAAAGTGATGCAATGCCGTCAGGATCGCAATCGTATCGTCTCCTGCTGTATCTGTATCGATGATGACTTTTCTCATGATGCCGCGCTCCTTCTTCCATTTGATAGTAAACTCTATAAAACACTATGTCTTATTTTACATCAAAAATGTACCGATGACGATGGAAACGCCGATGATAATCGAACGCAGCAGTTGTGCTACCGCCATATTGCCTCGTGCGATTTCGTCGCATACCCGCATTTTTGGAATCAGGAAATCAAATATAATATAGACCAGACACAGAATAATGATTCCAAGCGCCGACCACATCAGCATATCTAGCCACGAGTGCGTGGAGAAGGACACCATACCTACAATAATACACAGTCCCAGCAATTTGCTGCCCATGTACATGCCTGCCGCCTCGTTACCTTTGGCGATTTCCTCACTATCGTTATACCGGGTCAATTTGCTAAAAGCGAAATATCCACATACCAATACCACCAGCAGAATGCCTACACCCACCGCCACATTCACGAGGTTTAATCCCAAGTTTTCCATTCCTTTTCCTCCTCATCATTCATCCGTTCACGTACTGTAGCCGCGCAATAATAGGCCATATCTCCGGTCACTTTCTCCCCGACCCGGGGCAGTACTCCTGCCAAGCGCCCACCGATAACAAACACCCCTGTAAGCAGATAACCGCTGTACGCTCCATCTTCCGTCTCAATCACGGCCTGTTCCATCGGCACCAGCTGCTGATAGATTTTGGGCTGGTTTTCGTAATAAGCTGTAATCTCTTCATCCTCGTCTGTTGCCCCAGTTGCAAGATTGGATTCCAGCGCCTCGTTAAGAGGATGCTCCATATCCTTCTTTCCAAGGGCATTGTTCGTTCCTCCATCCAGCAAAAGAGTACCTCTGCCCTCGCGTCCCCAATAACTTTTGGATACATACGGTATGGCATTCAGCTCGAAAGGCTCAGCCGAAAAATAGGTGGGCAGCAGATATCGGGAAATCACATCCATTTCTGCTTCATCAAAGAGGGTAAACCCGCAATATTCCGGGGTTTGCTCGTTACGCTCGTAGAGCGACCAGATCGCCGCCATGAAGCCTTTGCTCTGCATCAGTACATGCTGAACCGGATTCATCAAGCCCAGCCGTCCTTCACGTACAAGTTCAAGCAGTGCAGCACCAATGTCCACCCCTGTCGTCTCATCCCGATCATCAATCAGATACTCCAGTGGATAGAGACGGTACAGCAGGTTAATCTCCCGCCCCTTATGGTAAAGCGCCTCTCCCGGAACAATCTCCAGTTCCTCAAGTGGAGCATAGAAAACTTCGTATCCCGCTTCCTGACAACGTCTCATCAGGTATTCCGTATTTGTTCGATCTTCGACATGTTCGCCAAAAGAAGTAAACGTCACCGGACCCTGCAATCCTTGGTTTGCATAGAATTCCAGCCATATCCTGAAACACTGCCGAATACGTGTATCCATCTCGGCAGATGGCCCAGTTATCGTAGTATCCTCAGCAAGAGCGACCAGAATATCTTCCAGTGTTGCAACCTCCGGGATACCCGTAGGGGTGTCCGTATTATTTTCAATACACTTCGGTCCAGCTTCTCCAATAATCCAGTCCTGACGGGTAATGCCTCCAGTTACCATCTCCATACGTGCTGCCGAAATAAGCCCCGGATGGATACCCAACTGATGCTCCAAAAAAGAATCCGGCATATATTGCTGGATAAATCGCATCACTTTACAGTAAATGCCGTCTACCGCCTCAGCTGCGGTACGCAGCTCTTGTATCTCCGAGGGAGAATAGACCGTCAATGCAGGCACACAATACTGCTTCCCGTACATTCGATGGTATGGAATCTGTTGTCCCGCTTCACCCTGAAACACCTCTTCGTGACTAAACGGCAGTTGAACCACTTGCCTCATCCGGTTATCCTCCCGAACTGCGGAAGAAGCTACCGAAGCCGCTTGATTTGGACTTGGATTTGCTATAGGAGCTGTTACTGTCCTTGTTGCTTCGATACGACGACCCACCGTAGTAATAGTGCCCACTGCTGGAATCATATTCACATCCGGTATCATACTCCGGGTCACATTCATCATTGTTGCTGCCACAACCCGATAACACGGCAGGTACCGCCAGCATCAGGGAGAAAGCAACCAGCTTTGCTTTTGAACCGGGTTTCGATGCTTGCCCCCGCTCTTGGTCACTCATTACAGATCCACCTCTTTCATATAAAACAACACTTTCTTGCGATCCGCATCCAGCACGGAATACAGGAACTCATACGTCTTGCCACCGCGAACCATGTAATGGTCCAGCAGTTGCTCGGCAAGCTCCATCGTATAGGTGGAGGATACTGTGAGTTCCAATTCCTGAAATGAACGTCCATTCCACAACATATACTCTGCGCTGTACATGGAAGACATTTTGCACATCGCCAGCGCAGCATCCGCAATAGCTGCCCCGTACTCATCCGGCATCTGTTGCTCATACGCCGTTACATATACTGCATGTTCCCGCCCATCCTGGCATTCATTGGACAGATGCGCCCAGAGTTTGTTTTTCACCAGGGTGGCATCCACCAGTTTGCGCATGAACAGTTCATCGCGTGTGACTGAAGTCTGTTCCAGCACCCCCGTCTCCGCCTGTCGATCATCCGACCAACTCCGATACGTCAATGAATAATAGATACCGATAACCTCCCTTTTTGCGAGCTCTTAGGTGAGCCGTTTCAATTCATACAAACGTATTTAACGCATGGGGAGGTAAAAAGTTACACTATTCCCCATGACATGTAAAAATAAGAACAGGTTGTCGCCCAGTTCTTGGATCAACAAAGCTTGAAAAAACAAGCAAATTCCGCGTTCGCTATGTAATTCAGTTCAAAAAGGCCGGAGATGATTCTCCGACCTCGCTTGTTCAATCTTATGCTTGTGCTATTCTGACTTATAACTCAGCCCACTGGGCCAATAGATCATTGTATTCAGCCGACAGCTGCTCGCGTTCATTCCAGCGTTGTTCCAGTTCAAGCGGATTGTTCTGCACCGTTTCCAGCTGCTGATCCAGCGCCTGAATCTGTGCCTCAAGACGAGCCAACGTCTGTTCCAGCTTCTCCGCAGACGGTTGGTTCCCATTGCCGTTTCTATGATTCGATACAGCTGTTGCTGAAGGAGTTAACGCCTTACCTGATTCAGTAGAAGCTTCATGATCTCGACTTCCATCGATAGCCGCAACAGTGGAACCGTTCATTGTCGAGGTTGCTTCTGGTTTCTTCCCTGATCTGGTAGTCCCACTCGACGCAGACGTTAAACCTGACTTCATCTCTGACTTGGCGTTCCCACGAGAAGAAATTCCCACTCCTGCTGTAGCCTGAGTCGCCGCCGCCGAACGAGCTTGCAAATCAAGCTTCTTCTCGCGATACGCCTCATAGTCTCCCAGATAAGCGGTCATCTGCCCGTTCTCCAGTTCCCAGACACGGGAAGCGAGGCGATTGACGAAGTACCGATCATGTGAGATGGCAAGTACGGTCCCTTCAAAATCAACCAGCGACTCTTCCAGCGCTTCTCTGGATGCGATATCCAGATGGTTAGTTGGCTCATCGAGAAGCAGTACATTGGGTTTACGCTGCACCAGTAGAGCCAGACGCAAGCGCGTCCATTCCCCGCCGGATAATTGCCCGACAGAGCGGAATACATCCGCTCCATAGAACAGGTATCGGGCCAGAATTCCGCGAGCCTCTCCCTCTTCCACGCCTGCTTCCAGACGGAAGTATTCGAGTACGTTCAGCTTTGGATTCGTGGGTTCCTCCTGTTGAGCCAGATACCCCACATCCACACGCGTCCCCCACTCCAGCTTGCCCGCATTGGGCTGCTCGTCACCAAGCAACAGCTTGAACAGGGTCGTCTTGCCGGAGCCATTGCGGCCAATGAGTGCAATTTTATCCCCATATTCCAGCAGACCCGAGACTCCGCGCAGGATTTCACGCTCACCATAGCTCTTCTCGACCTGTTCCAATACCGCTACCCGTTTACCCGTTCGATCCGTAGGACGCACATCGAACTCGGCATTGCGGCGCTCCAGTACAGGACGCTTCACCTGTTCCATCCGCTCGATGGCTTTACGCATAGAAGCCGCCCGTCTGAAGAACTTTTCATTCCCACCAACTCGGCCCCACTCCTCTAACTGGCGGATCGTTTCCTTCATTTTCTTGATAACCTTCTGCTGCTCCTTGAACTCCTCGAATTGCTGCAACAGCCGTTGTTCCTTCACTTTCATATATTCCGTATAACCGCCAGCAGACGTTTCCGCTTCTCCATCCTCCAGCTCCAGTGTTCGATTCACGACCCGATCCAAAAAATAGCGATCATGCGAGATCAGGACAATGGTGCCTGGGTATTCTCGTAAAAATCCCTCCAGCCACTCGACCCGCTCCAGATCGAGATGGTTCGTCGGCTCATCCAGCAATAACAGATCAGGTTTTACGATCAGCTGCGAGGCCAGCACAACCCGGGTCTGTTCCCCACCGGACAGGGAACCAAAGCGCCATTCATAATGCGCCTTGGCGATATCCAGACCGTCCGCCACCTGATCGATCCGCGCATCCATTTCGTATCCACCTTCACGCTCAAACTGGTCTTGCAGCGCTGCATAACGTTTCAACAGGCGCTCCAATTGATTAGGGTCTGCTGCACATGCCGGATCGGACATCTGCTGCTCCATTTCCTTCATTTGCGTGCGACATATCATAAGCTCCTTGAATCCAAGGCTCAGCACATCCAGAACGGTATGGTCATCCAGTCCTTCTGGAACTTGTGCCACGTAACCGGTCCGTGTATCTTTTTTTATCATCAATTGCCCTTCATCCGGCTTATTCAGCCTTGCCATGAGGCGCATAAGTGTTGTCTTGCCGCTTCCGTTGCGGCCGATCAGGGCGACCTTGTCGCCTTCCATAATTTCAAATGTAATGCCGTCCAGCACCAGATGTGCTCCGTGGTATTGAGTCAATTGTTGCGCGCTAATCATCATCATAATAAGGTTCCTCCTATGGTATGGAAGATCCTGACCGCAACACAAAAAGAGCCGCAGGAGGTTAGCTCCGCGGCCCTTCAGAATTCAAGCAATATCGCTTATCGTCCGAATGAGGTCAAGGCAGGCATCTTCTCGCAAATGTTAACTTCCGTATATTCAAAATTGGACAGACTTCTCCCGTTGGTCAAAAAAGTATGAACAATGCCAGCCATAGCAATCGGCAGCTGGCTAATACGGTTGTTAAGCATCTCGTGATTCACCTGTCTTCACCTCCCTTGTCATAATTAATGTCAATATATCACAGACGAATGCGTTTCCGCAACCATCCCTTCGCCCAATTCAATCATACTGTAAAGTAGTTTCATTATCCCGCTTAGTTCCTGCCCCGTCGCCGAAGCATCACATCCCTGATCGCCACCGTAATAAGTGTTAACATTCCCGCGGCACCCAGTGATGCACCGAGCAGGGCATATCCGATGCCGTTCCACCCGCCAATATCGATGCTGATCATGATTACAACGGCACCGCCAAGCAAGGCCACACATGGCAATATATATTGAACCCACGTCATTCGCCGTCCTTGCAAACGGTAGATAAGCCATTCAATCAGCAGCTGCACCGCCCACATTCCCAATGTCCACAAGATCAATACTTCCATAAGGTTCCCCTCCTGTTGCTGGATGGATTAAGCCCTTTGTTACAGACCTTACGTTACTTCAACCAATCCGAGAAAAAGTTTTGGTACCCTTCTTTCATCTTCGTGCGCGAAAAAGCACCAAACGCATACTCCCGGTTGTCTTCTGACACACTGCGCGGCGCGGCCGCAGCCATGTTCACCAGTTCAAACCAGTTATCCTCGTTGCCTGCAAAGGCATGCGTGGATCGAATGTGACCGTAGCAGGCATGCTCCGGTTTCACGACCATTTTGCCCATCGCCATCGCTTCCGTCAGCGGCATCGCAAACGTATCAAAGGCCGAACAGTTCCAATACACCTTGGATGAGTTCATCAACGTAAATATCTCATCCTGCGTAAGCGCAAACTTCAGCTTCACGTTGGGAGGAATGTCGTACTTCTTCATGGTTTCCTTATAGCGTACACCGCCAAACACCATATATACTTCCTTGTCCGGGTTCTGCCGAGCATATTCCAAAACTAGATCCGGTCGACGGTTTGCTTCATCCCGACCGATCCAGAGCACCCGATTATGCACAACCTGACTCGGGTCATAGTGCCGGTTCGCCAGCTCTTCACTAAAGCCAATCGGGATGACGTTCACGTCATGTACGCCGAAATTGCGGCCAAGTTCTGTTTTCAAAAACTCCGTCTGTACAATCGCTTTATCCACCATCGTATAGAATGGCTTCATCATCTCATATCCCGTTAGTGCGGGATCGGGGAAACTGTGCGGGAACAATACACTCTTTGGTAGGAACATCTTCAAAAACGTAAACCCGGATACGGTGTAGATGACATGCTCTATATTTTGGCTATGAATCTGGTCCAGCACGATATCGTAATTCACCAGGTCACCTTTCTCATGCTCATAACCCGGCAACCAGTCGTATCCGCTGACATGACGCTCCGGCGAGATGAACACGATATCCACACCCAACTCCAGACCAATCTGCTTCAGCCGATCCGCAAATACGCGTGGCCCCTGTGCTTCCGTGAATTGAATTTTACGCATAACAAGTCCGACTTTACGCAAGCTTCTCACCCCTCATTTCTATTCCTCACCCAAGTGCTTCATGCACTGTTCCAGCGTTGCTGCCGTCTCATGCCACTGGTTACGCAACTGTTCCTTCGGCCACACACATTCCTCACTTCTCAGGTCACCATCAATCAAACGCAGCATCCAGAGTGAGAATACAATAGCATAAGCGTCGTACCATTCTGCAAAAGAAACCCGTTCAATCTGCACGCCCAGGCTCCCTAGTTTGTCCAGATACACATCCATGACCCGTTCTCGCAAAGCAGGCGTAACCGTTCTGGGAAACAGCGGATGTGAGAGATCCACCAGATGAACTACGTCCCACAGCGGCGTGTTAAGGTGGGCATGCTCCCAGTCCAAGATGACCAGTCTGCCTTCCACCTCCGCTATGTTACCTGGATGCAAGTCTCCGTGACACAAAACAGTAGGAAGTTCTTCCTCTGCCGTGAGGATCAACCTGGAGATCTTGTCCCAATCGGATGCAGACAGCTGCATATCCAGTCTGGACAACAGGTCATCCGTAGGTTGTCTGTGCATTTGCAACTCATCCAACATGGTGTGAATAGACGGTTTCTGGCCCACGCGAGGCAGCTCGCTCCAATCCGTAACAGACAACGCATGCCACGCTGCCATATGTACCGCTGTGTTAAGCATGGTCGCTTCTTGCGAATCGTGCACCAATTGACCCAGATCTTCATAGATCATCCAGCTCTGCGCCGGTGCAATGGTAAGGTCCGACGCTGCAATAAGCTGCGGATAGATTGGTGGTAAGCCAGACATCACACGCTCGTACATCCATCGTTCCCGTCCGTGCTGTGCAGGATTCGTCAGCGGTTTAAAAATATAACTGCCACCGGTAGGAACAGTGAATCGCTCCACATATCGTCCGTTCATTCCTTTATACAACTGTTCGCGGCTTGTTATATAGTGATCATTCAGCATTCCTTCAGACGACACCCAGCTGTATGTATCCATCTCTTCTTTCACGCTATCCACCATCCGTTTCGTTCTCCCTGCTGCTCCCGATTATGATTTCTATTCATCATACGTTGCTGTTCACAAGCCTGCAAGCTTTGTTCGTAAGCGCTTATTTAGTGCTCCAAGAGTGAGGTTCAAAAGTGCTTGTTGCATTTTAGTTAGTAATCACTTACTATACAATCATGAAGAACAAATCTCATGTGGATAGCAAAAAGAAAGATATCCTACAAGCGGCGATGCGCTTGTTCGCAACCAAAGGCGTTGACGGCATATCCGTCAAAGAGATCGGTGACGCCGCCGGAGTAACCGATGCGGCGATCTACAAACATTTTAAAAACAAAGATGCCGTTGCCCTGGAAGCCTTCACCCAATACTGCGCGGACTATACTTCACTGATTGACGGGTATGTTCGACAGGAAGGTCCGGTGCTGGAACGCTTCAAGCAACTGGTTACCGAGGTTCTCCATCTGCATGATGAAGATCCCTACGGACTGCTGCTGATTTCACAGAATCATGAAATATTCATTGAAGCGGGAAGCAGCGAGGATTACCGTCAGCCATTGGATGCGTTAATGGATCTGATCGATCAGGGAATCATGCGAGGTGAGCTGCCTCAGCAGGATTCACGGCTTACAGCCGTTCTGGTGATCGGTGCAATTACACGTATGGCGGTCTCCAGTATGCAAGGTGAGCTACCAGAGCTGTTGGTACCTTATACGGGGGAAACGGTTCACCGACTTGCATCAATGTTGGGGCAGGTACCCCAAGAGTAGCGAGGGAGAGTGGTAGCCATTCTGACCTCGCAGAACACCAAGTAAGGCTCGGGGCTACACGTTATAAAAAGAGAATCGTCAACATACCATCAGGATATACCAGATGGATTATCGGGTCATACGTGACCTTTTCTTTTTGCACATGAGGTTAGTGTTCATTAACTAAAATAGTCAGGACGTGTCATCTTCCATGAAAAAAATATTAATTATTCAAGGCAATCCCGTCTCACCCAGTTACAACGGTGCAATCGCCGAGGCTTACAGTAAAGGTGCGGTTCAAGCTGGTGCAGAAGTTCGCATGATCACCCTGAATGAGTTGGCGTTCAACATGAATCTGGAAGGAGGATATCGTAATAAACTTCCACTTGAACCAGATTTGCTACAAGCTCAAGAAGCAATCAAGTGGGCCGAGCATCTCGTATGGGTGTTCCCAATATGGTGGGGAGGACCGCCTGCCCTACTGAAAGGTTTCGTTGACCGAATCTTCATGCCAGGTTACGCCTTCAAGTATCAAAAAGGAAAACCTTTCCCGGATCAACTACTCAAAGGCCGCACCGCTCGCATGATCACCACCATGGATGGTCCGAGTTGGTACTTCAAGTGGTTCCAGGGTGAGCCCGCACACAAGATGATGAAAATCTCCACATTTGCACTGACTGGCATCAAACCTGTGCGGATAACAACTGTAGATCAAGTTGGTAAGAAGTCAGATGAACAGAGAAAGAATTGGTTGGATAAGATCGAACAGCTTGGGCGGAAGATGGGTTAAAAGATTTCTGCAAGAAATCCTTCATCGGAAGTAGATACTTCTCTCCAGATGTTAACCTTGTAAGTTAAATCAAAGATCTGGGGATCTGCGTAATTCAGAGGTAGTCCTGTAATCCGCGAGTGGCGCAATTGTCATTTTAGTTTAACTTATATCAGAAAGCAGGAAATGTGCCTATTCCCAGTTACAAAAAAAGGGTTGTCCCTACGTCTTGTTCAAGACGCAGGAGACAACCCTTTTAGCATTCATTATGATCTAACGAACCGTAAACACGCTATTAGCCCCATTTCCGATAAGTCTGAGGTTTAACGAATCTTAGACGCGTTATTTCCTCGATCTGTACATCATTTGGCAGTTTTCCACTGGTTTGCACCGGAATAACTTCACTGAGGTTCGTTACATTTTGCATTCCACGCTAAATCGCCATTTAACGCTCATTCGGTTCGTTAGCGACCTGCACTTAGAGAGACAAAACCGCACGACTTGTCAGCGTGATGCCGCCAACACCCGCCTTTGGAAAGTCGACTTTGCATCAGTAATGCAATGGAAACAACCATGGTTAGCACCCCCAATGAACAGCCATCTACAACAAATACAAACAACGCATTACCTAAACGAAATACGACCCGACGGATGCTCAGGCAAAATAGCTGTAACCAACTGCTGCACAGCCGGATGATCCGACTGCATTACCGAACCCCCAGCATCACCGCTATAGACCAGCTTCCCCTGATCCATTACCGCAATGCGGTCACAGATCGTCATGGCAGCCCGAATATCATGCGTGATAAAGAGGTACGACAACCCGTAGGACGCCCTGAGCTCCGCCAATAAGGATAGAATTTGAGTCTGGTGCACCATGTCTAGGCTGCTGATTGATTCGTCCAGTACGATTAACTTTGGCTTGAGCGCAATGGCTCGTGCGATGTTAACTCGCTGTAATTGCCCACCGCTGAACTGGTGCGGAAGCTTGCTCCCATCCTCAGGTGTAAGCCCAACCTGCTCAAGCAGTTGTCCGACCACACGAAGTTGTTCTTTTGCCGAAAATCGCTCGTAATTATCCAGTGGCTCACCGATGATCTGCGCGGCAGTCATGAGTGGATTCACAGCCGAATAACAGTCCTGGAACACGACCTGCAGATCGCGCCGTAATCCCTTAAGCACGGGTTTGCTGGATCGATAGATATCCTGACCCTGAAATAAAACCTGACCCTGGCTGGGCTTCTCCAGACCAAGAATGATTTTACCCAAGGTACTTTTACCTGCCCCGCTCGTACCCAGGAGCCCTAGACACACACCCTTTTCGATCGTAAGTGAGATATCTGCCAGCACAGGAGGACGCGCTCCCGAACGATCCAGCCAGTTGCGTTTGCCATAGCTATGGCTTACTTCACGTACCTGAAGCATCAGGTCACCCTCCTCTTTTGTACTTGGCAGAAGCAATCTCCGAAGAAGCTGAAATTACACATTACCATGTCCATTTCACCCCTACGCCTACACGCTTCAAACATAGTTCATACCCGCTCTACACATACGCTCACTGAACGATTCAACTCATCTGTGATTGACTATCGTCCCAAAGACATACTGGGTCTGGCATTTAACAACACCCGGGTATACTCATGCTGCGGGTGATCGAACAGTTGGTACACATCCGCCTGCTCCACAATCCGTCCCTTCTGCATAACCGCGACTTCATCGGCCATTTGCGAGATCACACCCAGATCGTGGGAGATGAGCAAGATGGATGTGCCATACTCCGTACGTAGCCGATCCAATTCCTGAAGCACCTTGAACTGATTCACGACATCCAGTGCCGTCGTTGGTTCGTCAGCAATAACCAAGGCTGGTCGCAGGCACATCGATATAGCGATCATCACCCGCTGCAACATACCTCCACTCAGTTGGAATGGATATCGCTTCATCAGTTTGGCTGGCTCGGGCAGGTTCATGTCTGCCAAGGCAGTAATCGCCCACTCCCGGGCCGCTGCTTTGGACATTCCTGTGTGTGTACGCAAGGTTTCAATGAATTGGGATCCAATCGTGTATACAGGTGTAAAAGCATTCATCGGATTCTGCATAATAAATCCGATGTCCTTGCCCCGGATGTGCCGCATCTCCTCACCCGACAACGAGCCAAGCTCCCGTCCATTCAGACGGATGCTGCCCGACACTTCCATCCGGCGTGAATCAAGCAGATGGAGCAGCGCATTACATGTAACGGTCTTGCCGCTGCCACTCTCGCCGACCAGACCGAAGACACGACCTTTTTTTAATTCAAAATCTATGGGCTCCAGTAACGGGACTGAACCCTTCGCTGTTCTAAGATTCACTTGCAGACCACGAACTTCGAGTACCTTCGCTGCATCATCCATCGTTACGTTCACCTCCATATGCCTTCGGTCTCGAACCACTACCTTTTTGCAATGCCATAACGCTCGGATAACGCTTCACCCAAGATGTTGAACGTAATGACTACCAGCAGAATCAATGCACCCGGGTATATCATCAACTCCGGATGACTGCGAATATACCCCGTTCCTTCATGGATCATGGCTCCCCACTCTGCATTCGGTGGTTGAATACCAAGTCCCAGGAAGGACAGAGCGGATATATCCATAATCGCCCAGCCCATCTCCAGTGTGCCCATCACAACAACGGGACGCTGCACATTTGGGATGATATGTTTTCGAATAATCGTCCACGAAGAAGAGCCGCTAATCCGCGCCGCTGCGATGAAGTTCCGTTCTTTCAGACTAACGACCATGTTCCGGCAGATACGTGCATAATACACCCACTGTACCATCATGAGTGCTAGAAGCACCTGCATCAGACCTGGACCAAAGATCCCTACAATACCGAGCACCAGCACCAGATTCGGAAACGCCATAATGCCTTCACACAAGCGCATCAACAGACTGTCCACCCAACCACCAAGATAACCGGAGATTGAACCTACAATGACACCTATGAGTAAAGATGACAGGAAGATCAGGGTAGCAAATCCAAGCGACACTCTCGCTCCATACATCAGCCTAGTGAGATTGTCGCGTCCCAGATGATCCGTTCCGAGCCAATGCTCAAGCGATGGACTCGCCAGCTTCTGCAACAGATTCACCTTCACCGGGTCATGAGGAGCAATCCATGGGGCTAATAACGCGATCACGAAGAAAAGCAATATGATCACCGAGCAGATCTGGATGGCTCTCTGTCCTTTAAATACCGCACGCCATTTGTTTATCAATGTTCTGCCCGTCCTTTCGCTGAAATCCGTGGGTCCATAACGAGCTGCACCAGATCAACGAGCAGATTGCATACGATGAACAGGCATGCCGCCAGGAAGACATAACATTGAATCACGGGAATATCCCGGTTAAATATCGCATCGACAAAATAACGGCCGAACCCAGGCCAGGAAAACACCTGCTCTACAATAATGGTGCCTGTGAGCAGCTTGCCCATACTCATCCCCATCCCCGTGATGAGGGGCGATATAGCGATCTTCAGGACATGTTTCAGCATGATGACTCGTTCTCGAATCCCGCGTGTTCTTGCATATTGTACATATGTCTCCTGCAATTGCTCCAGTACACTGGAACGCAGTAATCGGGTGTAGATCGCAATAAGAATCAAGGAGAGTGTAATCGTAGGCAGAACCAGATTCTCCCACGATCCACGTCCTTCCACAGGCAGCCAGTCCAGCTTTACGGAGAAAAAGAAGATCAACAGATAACCGAGCCAGAATTGCGGAATAGATGCTCCAAAATAGGAAATCGCCCGGCTGACCATGTCAATCCAGCTATTCTTGTACACCGCCGCCAGTATTCCCAAAGGAATACTCACCAAAGCCGATAACAACATACTCCAGAAAGCCAGTTCAGCCGTAGCCGGAAGCCTTAATTTCACTTCATCCCATACGGGTTTATTGGTGAGATACGAGGTGCCGAAGTCGAGCTTGGCAATCTTCTGAATCGTATGCGCATATTGGGTTAACAAGGGCTGATCCAGACCGAATTCATGCCGTTTTTGCGCAAGCAGCTCCGGTGTTGGATAGATATGAGCGGCTGTCAGATAAGCCTCGGCTGGATCAACCGGTGAAATATGAATAAGCGCAAAGGTAACAAGTGTAGCGATAAAAACGATAGGAATGATCGCGATCATTCGTTTACCGATATAACTGATCACCAAACGTTCCTCCCTTTTATCAAGCTACATGACCTTACAAAGGCCTTACCACTCCGAAATTAAAGTAATTACTACTTATTGATTGCCCAATTCGATTCCTACAAACGGATTTTCATCACGATTCGCCGGGAAAATAAAGTTGGAGATTTTCTTCTGATATACAGCCGTTTTCTTAATATAAGAGATCGGTACGATTGCCGATTGCTCCTGAAGTGTTTTCAGGATAGAGCCATATAACTCCTGGCGTTTCGTCTCGTCTGTAGATGACAGTGCTGCATGCACCTGATCGTCCAGTTCCTTTTTCATCGGCAACGCACTCAGGGTCTCGGAAATCCCGAATCCAGGGCTCGCCACAACGTTAATGAAGGAATGTGGATCATATGGAGCGCCATAGTTGTACCAGAAATACAGGTCGAAATCATTGGCTTTCAGACGTTTGATCTGTACCGTAAGTTCCAGTCCAGTGAGGTTTACCTTAACCCCAAGCTCGCTCCATTCTGCCTGAATGGTCTCAGCCATCGCTTTCTGAATCGGGTCTGTCTTGTCAAAAATCATCTCGAAATCAAGCTGCTGACCGTCTTTCTCACGAACCGTACCACCTGCAGGCAGCTTCCAGCCCGCTTCATCCAGTAATGCTTTGGATTTCTCTACGTCATACGTGATCGGTTCCAGGTCTACATTGGTGTATGGATAGTTTTTGGACAATACGGTATCGGCTGGTTCTTCCAATCCGGAAGTCACGCCTTCCACCATCGCCTTTTTGTTAAACCCTTGCTGGAGCGCCATCCGCACTCTGACATCGGACAGCTTTGGATTGGAAGAGTTCAGCAGCAGACTGCGTGTGCCCACCGGATCAGACAATTGGGTCACATATTTATCATTGTCACGCAGCTCCTGGAACGCATCCAGACTGATCATACCTTCACCATAGATCAGGTCGAGATCGCCTTTTTCAAAAGCAAGGACACGGGTTTCACCGTCAGGAATGATTTTGACCGTAATCTGATCCACCTTTGGTGCTGTTCCCCAATAATTCGGATTGCGTTTGAAAACAGCAGATTCGTCCTGCTTGTATTCAGCCAGCATCCACGGGCCCGTTCCAACTGGCTCTTTGATGCCTTGGGAAGTATCTCCGTCATCAGGGAATCCAGCTTCACCCAGGAAGCGGAACGGACGGACCACAGACAAGTCCTGAAGAACCGGATAATACGGCTCTGTGAGTGTCAATCGGAAAGTATGGTCATCCACAACTTCTGTCTTGTCGAGCACACCTACAATGCCCAGCCAGCTATGTGTATCTTTATTTTTCATTACAGCATCAAAGTTCTTTTTCACAATCTCAGCATTAAATGGTGTACCATCTGAGAATTTCACACCTTGGCGAAGCTTGAATGTATATACTTTGCCGTCATCGGAGATTGTCCATGATTCTGCCAGTGCAGGTTCCAGTTTTCCGTCCTTCTGGTAACTGATCAGTGGCTCATAGAGCATCGATTGGGCAAATAATTGCGAAGGATTGTACGTATGCGGATTCATTGTACCGATATCACGTGGCCATGACATCGTAATCGACTTCGTAGATGTTTGATCCGAAGCAGCAGATGAGGATTCATCTCCACTTCCTGTATTGCTGCAACCCACAATAACGAATAACAACAAGAGCATAGTTGCCAGCGTGAGGGCCGAAGATTTGCGATGTTGAACAGACATGGATGTTGAACCCCTTTTCTCTATTTTATGATAATGATTATCATATTCATCCATTAAGAATAGGCAGGAGCCCTCCTTTTGTCAACAAAATTCGACATAGTATGTGTTGTTATTAAAATAGCCAAAAAAGCCCTTCCAATAGGAGGAAGAGCCTCTCGACCTGAATATAAATCGCAACTGCAAAAATAAGTTCCACAATAATCTGCCATTCTTTGCTTATAACATGGAAATCACGAAAGTACATATGCAGATATATTACTGAAATCCATCTTCATACGCCTTCTTGTTTTTCGTTTAAACTTCTACAGCGATGCCCTCATAGAACCGACGAATCACCTGCTCCGCTGGCTTGCCGTAAACTCCATATCCGTCATCGGTCAGCGCATCATTCTCCGCGTGCAGATGTGCGCTCCAATCCCACAGACCGAAGCCCCGTACCCAGTCACGCTGACTGACATGCCGGAACATGGCCTCATAGAAACGCTCCTGTTCCTCCGCACTTACTTCGCCTTCCAGTCCCCAATCGTTCGGTACCTGGGCTGATCCACTGCGGCTGGGACAGCCTGCTTCTGCGAAGAAGAAAGGTTTGCCGTAGGGAGCAATCGCCTGCTCAATTCGATCCAGCTGTGCCTCCCAATCTCCGATGGGATAATACCCACTGGAAGAGATGACGTCCACAGCATCCCACCATTTCACATGACCTTCCTGATATTTGTCCGTATTGTATGACACCGGTCCCGTGTACACTTCACGCACACCAGCGATTACCTCGCGCCATTCCTGATCCCGACGCTCGGATTGCACCATCTCACAGCCTACGATGAACATCTCACACTTTTCCTGCTCTGCAATCCCTGCATAATGCTTCTGAAATGCCGTGTAACTGCAGAACCAATCCTTCCACTTCGGCTCACAAGGCACATCGATATCAAAAAAGTTAATGTGTGCACGCCATGTGCCGTCGGTGCAGTTAACGGTTGGTTTCAGAATGATACGCAGCCCGAGTGTACGGGCATAACGAATCATGTCGATCAGTTCATCATCCTCCACCAGATGTTCACCCCGATACTTGACCTCTACCGCCTGCGGATGATCCTGATGTGCAGCCAGTGCAAAAATAACATGTGAACTGCCTGTACGTTCAGCCATCAGGCGCAAGGATTCTTTGGCTTCCGGCTTGCGGAAGTCGTCCTTGCCACTCATCCAGCCAAATGTAAATCCCTTAATATAATCCATATGCATTGCTCCCCAGTGTTCCTGTTAACTTAATGTAAATACAATGACCGAATATATACACTTTCACTTCAATTACAGCTTGCCCTCTTCATGGTCTCCAGCGATGACTTCATCCGTCTCGATCACATAGTTCACGATCTCTTCGATGGTCGTGTAAGCGACGCCCACATACGTGTCGGCAGCGCCGTAATAGATGGCGATACGTCCGGTATCAGCATCATGCAGTGTTGCGCATGGGAAGATCACGTTATCAACGAAGCCTTGTTCTTCATACCATTTTTCTGGTGTCAGCACAAAGTTGGAGGAACGATATTTTACTTTGGATGGCTCATCCAGATCCAGAATGACCGCACCCATGCTATAGACAAAACCGTTACAGGTTCCGGTTACGCCGTGGTAGAACATCAGCCAGCCTTCAGACGTTTCGATCGGAGCGGGCCCGCCGCCAATTTTGACCGATTGCCACCAGCCTTGGCCGCCCTTGCTCATCACATGACGGTGCTTGCCCCAATACACGAGATCCGGGCTTTCACTCAGGAAAATGTCTCCGAATGGCGTATGTCCACTGTCACTTGGTCTGGACAACATTACATAGTTATCGTTGATTTTGCGTGGGAACAACACGCCATTCCGGTTGAATGGCAGCATTGGATTTTCGAGGCGGACAAATGTTTTAAAGTCATCTGTTTTGGCCAGACCCAGTGCTGCGCCGTAGAAGTCTGTACACCAGATGATGTAATACGTGTCTTCGACTTTGACCAAACGTGGATCGTATGCATAGTTCGGCATAAACGGATCGCCATTTTCATCTACAAATGCAATACGCTCTTCTTCAATCGTCCACTCCAAACCGTCTTCGCTTGCGCCCATGTGAAGGTGTGGACGGCCATTAACGGTTTCGGCGCGGAATACACCAATGAATTTTCCTTCATACGGTATAACAGCACTGTTGAAAATACGGGCAACACCCTTGACCGGGTTACGCGGGACTACCGGGTTCGCCGAATGTCTCCATACCGGGCCTTCCGTTCCCTCCGGTTTGGCTTCCCATGGCATATTTGGCAAAGCATCCCCAACAATGTGTACGTTTTTCGTTTCGGCAACTGACATTTTTCATTTCTCCCTTCGGATTTTATTTAACTGAGCCTTGCGCGAAGCCGTTGTAGATGTACTTCTGTAACAACAGGAAGATGATCATGGTTGGAATAATGGCGATCATGATGCCAGCGCTGATGACTTCCCACTGCGATCCAAACGGTCCCTTGAATTTGAACAAGGCGGTGGATATGACCTGTAGATCGGTCTTTGGCATGTACAAGAACGGTGTGTAGAAGTCGTTATAGATGTTCACACCCTTCACGATAATGACCGTTACAATGGCCGGTTTCAGCAATGGCAGAATGATTTTCCAGTAGATCGTGAAGTACGACGCGCCGTCCAGCATGGCGGATTCATCCAGTGCACTTGAGATGGAGCCAAGGAACTGCAGGAAAATATAAACCGCGATGATATCTGTACCCAGGTACATCACGATGGCCGCCCAGCGTGTGTTAAACAGGTCGAGCGCGTTGATGATCTGGAATGTGGCGACCTGTGTCGTAACACTTGGAATCAGGGTAGCGAGCAGGAATGCCGCGACCATGATTTTCTTGCCTTTGAATTTGAACCGATCCAGCACATACGCGATCATGGAACCCGTTAAGGTCGCCCCTATAATGGAGATGACCAAGATAATAATGGTATTTTTGAAACCAACCAGCATGTTGCCATCCACAAAAGCCTTCGCATAGTTCGCAAAGTTCAGCCAGTTGGCTGGCGGGGCAAGCGGGCTGCTGGAAGCGTATTCCGCATTCGTTTTGAGAGATGCAAACAGGATGACCACGATAGGTAACAGTGCGATAAACGCCGCAAGCACCAGGGAAGCATATTTAACCACGCTCGCAAGGGTGTATTTGAGTTGTGTCACGTTTATTCCTCCCCTTTCATGGTGACGCGCTGCACAAGCGTAACGAGAATAACGATCAAGAGCAGCACCACAGCCATGGCGGATGCCAGTCCCAGCTTGCCATATTTAAATGCCAAGTGAACCGTTTGGATTACAAATGTCATACTGCCGTTGGAACCATCGGTCATGATATATGGAATATCGAACGCACTAATTGCGCCGCTAATCGCCAAGATCAGGTTGAGCTGCAGGATGCGTGTAATGCTTGGCAGGATGATGTGGCGGAATTGCTGCCAGCGATTGGCACCATCAATATCGGATGCTTCATACACATCCTTCGGAATGGAGGAGATTGCACCCAGGAAAATGATAAAGTTGAAGCCCATGTATCTCCATACCGATGCACCTGCGAGTGACACGTTAATAATATTGGGATTACCGAGCCAGAGCTGCGTGTATTGTCCCAGCCCTACAGCATGCATGAGCATATCGAGTGTACCGTCTGGTTTGAAGAAAAAGAGGAAGATAAAACCGATGGCTACCCCATTCAGCAAATAAGGAAAAAACAGTATGCCTTTGAAGAAGTTTTTGCCTCGAACTTTGAAACTCAGAATGGTGGCAAAGTAAAGCGCCAAGCCCATCTGTAAGAACGTAGCCACGAAGTAATACAAGCTGACAATAAATACTTTGAAGTATTCGGGATCACTGAATATGCGAGTGTAGTTCTCAAAGCCAACATAATCGAACCTTTTACTATATCCGTTCCAATCGGTGAAACTGTATTTGAACATGTTGATGACTGGCAAGTATGCAAATGTAAACAGCAACGCCAGCGGAATAATTGAGAAGGCACAGATGATAAATATGCGTTGCGCTGAGTAGCCCCAATTCGAAAGTTTTAAGTACTTCATGCTCTCCACACCTCCAAGCGGTTCTCCCGCCTATATATCGAAAGACTCCGTCCAATGGAATTCCTGCGGAATAACTGCCGGGGGAAGAGCATGGGTATCATGCTTTCAAATACCACATACTCCATGCTCCATTCATAAATGGATTCCTTTATCCCCGCAGTCCATTCATCACCTGATCCACTTACGTTAATCCAATTATTTCGTGAGTTCTGCTCTTGCTTTGACCCACTTGTCGTTCAGATCTTTCATAATGTCGTCATACGATTCCTTGCGGTTCCCAATACCTGCTTCGATAATGCGTTTCTTGAAGTCAGGCTGCCAGAGACCGATTTCGCCTTCGTTATCAATCTTGTCGACCAGACCTTCCTGACCTTCTTTGGCAGGTGTAAGCGTGGAGAATTTCACATCTTTATATTGATCCAAAATGGGTGGTAATTCAGCATTCTTGTCTGCATCCATACCGCCACCCTGTTCAACCGCGTAGTTTGATTTCGCCAGGAACCAGTCAATCCAGGCTTTGGCAGCAGGTTTGTTCTCACTGTTCACGTTCATGCCGATGTTATAGTCTGCGGAGAGCGGAACCACAACCTCACTTGCATTGGTTGGGAAAGGTAAGAAACCAATGTCGTCCGGAGTATCCGTCATGCCTTGGATCTGTGTGATCGCCCAAGATCCAAGTGCCATCGTAGCAATTTTGCCTTTGGCGAGATCCGCTTTGGAGCTTTCCCAGTCGGTTGTTGTTGGATCTTTCTCGATTAGACCGTTCTTGGCTGCATCATAGAGCACTTTATATAGTTCATAGTGCGGCTGACCAGGCACAAAGTTCTCATCTGTATTCGGTTGGTCCACGTTAACGTAATCCACACTGCCTGCAACAGTTGGCAGGTCCGATTCCCATTGGGTGAGGGCCCAGCCGGATGCATAGTTGGTGTAGAGCGGAACCGCATCTGTATTGTCTTTGACCAGTTGAAGCGCAGCCTGGAATTGCTCCGGTGTTTTTGGAACTTCCATAATGCCTGCGTCTTTGAAGACCTGTTTGTTATAAATGATTCCGGAGAACGTGATCACGGTAGGGATACCGTAGACCTGACCATCCACCATGCGTTCTTCAATGGCGGTGTACTTGTCTTTCAATTCATCATACGTGCCGAGCGGCTCGAAAAAGTCCGGGATATCCGCGATCGGAACACTGGTCGGGATCATCAGTACATCACCATAATCCTTGGTGCTCATACGGATCTTCACTTGTCCTTCGTAGTCGGCTAGTGCCTGAAAGTTCACTTTGACATCCGGGTATTCCTTATTGAACTCAGCAGCGTAGTCTTTGAATACGGTATCAACAATATCTGTACGTTGTGTAAGGACAGTAATCTCACCCTTGATATCTGCCGGATCTGTACTGATCTCCTCCCCTGCCTGCGTAGATCCACCTCCGGATGAACATGCAGCAAGTAGTGAAGTGATGAGCAGCATCGTCAGCAACATCATCCAACCTTTGTTTTTTCTCAATTGTTTCGACCCCTCTCTTAAGTTAATTAAGTTATCGTTAAGGTTACAAAATGAATTCTATTATGGTAACGCTTACCTGTCAATTAAATTATTTATAACTTAACAAGAAAAATTGCGATGCATTTCGTTGACATCTGTTTTTCAGAGCACTAATATTATTTAATAAAGTTACCGTTAACTTAATTATATGAATTGATTAAACATTTACACGAAACGTAGAGGACAGAAAGAACCTGAAGAAGCGGAGCGTTCGCCTTTATCACCGGAATTTCACCTTTGAAAAAGGGAATCAAAAAAATCTGGGGATAACAGCGATCGGAAGGTTATTCTGTCATCGGAGTGGCCAGTGTAAATATTCTTTAATTCAATTTATATATTAAGATTTATGTAACACGTTGAAGGAGCGCTCACTTATGAATACAAAAACACCCCAACTCCAATCTGAGATTAAGGCCCATTGGGAGAAGCAGATTTTACCCTTCTGGTCCAACCTTAAAGATGCAACCCACGGTGGATTCTACGGCTGGGTTGGCAATGATCTTCAGGTGAATCCACAGGCACCCAAAGGCGGGATCGCCACGGCACGGCAACTCTGGTCTTTTGCAGCAGCCTATCGGATTACCGGAAACGAAAGATGGCGCGAGCATGCTGAACATGCATACCGTTTTCTCGCTGACCATGTGATGGATACCGAATATGGCGGTATGTACTGGATGGTAGATTACACAGGGGAAGCGCTGGACACGAGCAAACATGTGTATACGCAATCATTCGGTGTGTATTCACTCAGTGAGTACTATCGTGCAACCGGGGATGCTTCTGCATTGGAACTTGCGAAAACGCTTTTTGCTCTAATTGAGGACAAAGGTCTGGATGCCGAACTACCTGCGTATAAGGAACAATTTGATCGCACATGGAAAGAACAGCCCAATGAAATGCTGAGCGAAAATGGGGTTATTGCGGATTACACAATGAATACGCATATCCATGTGCTGGAGGCCTACACCACGCTCTATCGCGTGTGGCCGGATCAACAAGTGAAGGCGGCGCTGGAACGCCTGCTCGGAATTTTGTATGAACGCGTGTATGACCAAGACACCAAGTTTCTCGGGGTATTTTTCAACAAACAGTGGGAATCCATCATCGATCTGCGCTCGTTCGGACATGACATTGAAGCCAGCTGGCTGATTGACGAAGCACTGAAAGTTCTGGGGATGGAACAACATCCGGAGTATGCAGCGATGGTAACGGATATCGCCTATAACATCTCCAATGTAGCCGTGAATGCCGATGGTTCCCTGTTAAATGAACAAGAAGGTGAACATATCGATGAGAAGCGAATCTGGTGGGTTCAAGCTGAGGCGATGGTCGGTTTCTATAACGCGTATCAGCGTACAGGCGATCCCTTGTTTCTGGAGAGAGTGGAACGCTTGTGGACCTATACAAAAGAAAACATCATTGATCAGCGCGCTGGTGGGGAATGGTACTGGTCGGTTGATGGGAACGGTACACCGGATCAGAGCGAGATTGCTGGACCGTGGAAATGCCCGTATCACAATAGCAGATTCTGTATTGAACTAATCGAGAGGATGGGATCAGAATGATACACCCGAAATACAAGGAGTTACTGGAGAAACAGGAGCAGCTACTTAGTCGCCCCAATGAGATCAATTCTTCCTTCTACAATGGCGTATATGATCGGTATCAATATCCGGTAATCACTCGCCATCATGTACCGCTGCATTGGAGATTCGATCTGGATGAGACGACGAACCCGCATTTTATGGAGCGTCTGGGCATTAATGCGACGTTGAATCCGGGAGCCATCTATTTCAATGGCAAATACGTCATGGTTATTCGTATGGAAGGATTAGATCGCAAATCAATCTTTGCGCTCGCCGAGAGTGACAATGGCATCGATGGATTCCGTTTCACGGGTAAACCATTGGTCTGGGATGATATCGATGCGGATGAAACCAATCAGTATGATATGCGCCTTGTTCAACATGAAGATGGCTGGATCTATGGCATCTATTGCTCGGAACGCAAAGACCCGGAGGCTCCTGCATTTGATACGTCCAGCGCAGTTGCACAGGCAGGACTGGTTCGGACACGGGATCTTACAAGCTGGGAACGGTTGCCCAACATCACGACCAATTCCCCTCAACAGCGCAATGTCGTATTGCACCCGGAATTCGTGGATGGAAAGTATGCCTTCTACACCCGTCCACAGGACGGATTCATCTCGACAGGCAGCGGCGGCGGAATCGCCTTTGGTCTGTGTGAGGATATCTTGAACCCTGTCATTCATGAAGAGACCATTATCGACGAACGGCAATATCATACGGTATATGAGGTCAAAAACGGTCAAGGCCCTGCTCCACTCAAGACGGATCGTGGCTGGATTCACATTGCTCACGGAGTTCGGAACACCGCAGCAGGCCTGCGTTATGTGTTATACACCTTCGCTACGGATCTGAATGATCCGGCGCGTATTATTGCCAAGCCGGGCGGCCACTTCATTGCCCCTTATGACGACGAGCGTGTAGGCGATGTATCCAATGTTATTTTCTGCAATGGTGCTGTGGTCAATGAGAAGGAAGAAGTCTTTATCTATTACGCTTCCAGTGATACCCGCTGTCATGTGGCAACAACGACTCTGGAGAAACTCGTCGATTATACGTTCAATACACCGGCTGATCCGTATCGTTCCCTGGACTGTGCCAGCCAGCGGGGTCAGCTGATAGAACAGAATGAGAAGCTTTTACAGAAACAATTGACATAACATCGCTATAGCAACCTTTCAAGCAAGCCTAAAATATGCTGAAAATAGCGAAACAACAGTCAGAATGGCTTTATTCCAAGTTGGTAACGATGTATACTGATATGGATTGTTATTATGTGCGGAGAAAGCACTCATCATAATGACAGCACATTGTGCCTATACCGGCTTGAAGGAGGCGACCATACTGAAGAACAATATCACCATGCGGGATATCGCCGACAGGCTCGGGGTCAGCAGTGTGACCGTCTCGAAAGCATTGAATGATAAAGATGGCGTGAGTGGCGAATTAAAGGAAAAAATTAAAGTGCTTGCTGTTGAAATGGGCTATCGGTATAATGCTGCTGCCCGTTCCATGAAGGAAGGCTTAACCCATAATATTGGCGTAATTATCCCGGAGCGTTTTACCGGGCCTACGCAGTCGTTCTATGTACGCGTGTTCCAACGCATCACCAAACATCTGGAGGAACAGGGCTACTACGGCATTCTACACATTCTGAATGTGGAGGATGAGGAGGAATTAACACTGCCCAAGCTGTACAGCGACAACAAGGTCGATGGTTTCATCGTGCTCGGACAGATCAGCAAAGAGTATATTGAACTGGTGCGATCGATGGAGGTTCCCAAAATGTTTCTCGACTTCTACGATGAACATTCGGACATCGATTCCGTCGTTACCGATAACTTCTACGCTGCCTATGAGCTGACGAACTATCTGGTTCAGCAGGGCCACCGTAACATTGCTTATGTGGGGAACCTGTATTCCACGAGCAGCATCCAGGACCGATTCCTCGGGTATTACAAATCCTTGCTGGAACATCGGTTGCCGATGAATCCAGAGCTGGTTCTGAATGATCGGGATGAACGAGGTACGTTTATTGAGATTGATCTGCCGGAACAGCTGCCAACCGCCTTTGTATGCAACTGTGATCAGGTCGCTCATCTGCTCGTCCAAAAACTGACTTCCATGGATATTCAGGTGCCTGGCCAATGCTCTGTTGTTGGTTTTGACAATGATATCTATGCGATGCTCTCCGATCCCAAGCTGACAACTGTTGAAGTGGATGTGGAACAGATGGCGCGCACGGCAGTTCAGTCCATGCTCAAAAAGGTCGACAACCCAAACCGCAGTTTCGGCCGTGTACACGTGAAAGGCAACATCATCTATCGTGACTCGGTGAGTGCTGTGTCTGCCTCATCAGATACAATGGATATTTGAATTAAAAAATGAAATAAACGAACACAGATGACTGGCCTTTATCTTACTGGCCAGTCTTTTTTGATGCATCGGAGCTTAACGACGGCGATGATCTGTTGAATTCTTCAGAAATGTAGTCGTTCTCCAAATCGAGAGGATGAGGATTAACTCATACACATTGGTTAAAGTTCCGGTTTCCACTGGCAGGGAGATTAACTGTCCTACAAACAATAATGCAGTCCCAACAAACAGCCATACCCATTTATGTTTGAAAAGAACGATCAGGCTAACAAACAAGAGTACAATCCCCACGATGATCACCATCATCGGCGGACCTCCATGACCTTCTGCCATATATCTCAGTACTCCATACTCTTCTATAACCTTGAGATTTTTAACCTCGGATAAAGTAAAACCTACAATCTGGTAGATAACCAAACCTAAAGTTATCAGCCATGCTACCACACTCGATTATACTTCTATTTGCAAACTTGGCGCCTGAGCTGCGCAAGATATGGTATCCAACAAGAATAAGGGTAGGGGTAGCAAAGGCATGCAGCCAAAATCGAAGGCTACTGAGAAACATTAACACTTCCCCCTCCCCTATCAAATTACCTACAGCAATAATTCCATTATCATATGCCAAGCTGAACGCTACAAATAGCTGAAAACTGGAATACGCGAGCCATTGCTTCCTCTGGGTTAAATCGACGGCCATCCAAACAACAAGTATCAAATAAACAAGAGTAAGTGCGGAGTATATCCATACATCCAAGCTGCTTCACCATCCTTATTGGTCAATTCTAATAAATTATATTTACCGGTAAGTAAAATTACAAGGCGTACTTGTATAAATGGTTAATTTGTCATAAATTACTCACAAAGGTAATGAAGATAAATAAAGATTTACAACGATCACCGGGGAGACCAAAACATGCTGTAGATGATCCACCCTTACAAGGAGTCACTTTTCAAGCGGCCCGCCAAACTGTATATGGAGCTAAATTATATAAAAAGAGCACCCCCGGCTATCGTAGCTGCAGGAGCACTCTTTTCCTTATTTGAAGAACGTAAAAGCAACAGGTTACTCTGATATCAATAACTTGTCTTCAACCAATTATCCTTGGACCAGGTCAGTTTACCCGAACCCGCGCCATTGGAAGCCGTGAGACGTGCATTCAACGTAGATGGATCATCCGTGGTATAGCTGTAAGGAAGTGTCGAGAAACCGTTCCAGGAGAACGATTTTACCACTGCCGGGATCGGAGCCAGCGGACTGCCGGACGTATCACTGCTGCCCCGGAATAAGCTTCCATCCAAAGAATACATGGTATCGGTCACTCTGATTTTGCCGGTATAGGTTGGATCTGCCGGGTCGGTCTGATTGTTACGAACAGGATACAGCACGTCCTTAATGACTGATTTCTCAACCAATACGGCCCCGCTCTCCGTAGAGATTGCCCCATTGCCAATGATATCGAACTTATAACCTTTGGACGCAATCGCTGTTGCCATCGCCGTTGTAATTTTGGCTTTAGCGGCACGTGCCCCAGTCGAATCCATCACGATGTTGTATGCATGTGCATTGCCTCCACGCAGGCGTGGCATCCGATCCTGAATATCTTTGTACAGATTATGGTGCAGGGTCATGGACAGGTTGGCGTTAGCTGATTCCAGGCTGGTCGAACCGACCAGATGTCCTTTCTTTTGGGGTCCCGAGATGGCGATAATATCGGCTTTGCTGAGACCTACAGCACTGCTGCGCAGGTAGTTGTACATGGGATAGGAAGCCTTATTTGCTTCCAATTCGTTAATCTGCTGGGTAACCCAGCTGTTCGAGCTGCCGTCATCCCCTTTGAAGAGGGACCAGGAGATGGTCACGCCACTGGTTCCTTTTTTCGAATCGACGAGTCCGTCATAGGCTTTATTAAATGTGCAGTGATCAATCCATACGTTGCTGTTCTCCTCCAGGGTGATGTAATCCCAATCGTTCTTGTCGTAATCACCTTTGGTGGATTCATCCCATTCCCATAACTCATCAAATTCCAGGTTGCGGATGATGACATTTGAGCTTCGTTTCACGCTGATCGCAGCGTGTTTGATCTTGGAACCATTGGCGGAGAAAATCGTGAGTCCATTGAAACCGTCAATCGTGAGTTTGCTGACACCGGTCTGTTTCAATACGGGATGTGTCAGCGCATCATTATGCTTGGCAAAAGGAGAAGTCTGCGCTGCGCTCGGAATTTCATTCCATCCCAGATTCAGATCGTTCATGATCTCAACAACTTTGACACCGGAGTTCTTTTTCAGCGCCAGTGCCAGATCGTTCGCATTATACACTTTCTTATACGTGGCTGTGTTTGATTCGCTAATGATGCCGCCGCCCGCGTTCCCTTGAGAGAAGCCTGTGAGATTGTAGTCTGCGTTACCCGCTGCCTGCACACTTGCCGGGCCGGACAATAAAGTTAACCCCAACGTTAGAGCCAGGGCTGTGCTGCATAAACTTCGAAATTTCGTTTTCATCGATTCCATTCCTCCCAATATATGATGATAACATTCGTCCATCGCTGCCATGCCAAGTTACGAAGGACATGTTCTCAATGTAAATTTTGAAAGCGATTACAACAATAATCCCTATCTCACATGTGCTTAGGAAAGGCTGGTATGGTAAGGGTTTGTACTGTAAACAACCTTGAATCGTACGAAGTTAACTTTGGGGGTAAGGTTTCAGGGATATATCGTGGCAACAAGAAGATCTCGGGTAAAATGAAACCAAAAAAGCAGGACTGCATCTGCTGCAGACCTGCTCGATTTTACTTTTTGATGGAACGTGTCCAGAAGCCGCCATGGAACTGTTTGGGCTCCACGGTAATGACAAATGCTTTCGGGTCCAGGCTGAGAATCGTCTGATAGAGCAGTTTCTGGTTTTTTCGTTTCGCCAGAATCTCCATCACGAGCCGATCTCCATCACGTCCACTACCCACCCAGGCAGTAACGCCATATCCTTTATCTCGCAGGGCATTCGCGACGCTTCCATCCAGCTGATTACAGATTACTTTAACGGTGATATAACCGAGCGCAATCTTTTCTTCAATCCACGCTCCGAGCAGCACACCCAATCCGTAACCTACCGCATATACAATCAGGGCCTCCGGTTGTTTCAGATAGTTTAACACCAGATTCAGACCGAGCACATAGATCACAATCTCACCCATGCTGATCAGTGCGGCGATATATTTCTGTCCTTTGAGTGTCAGAATCATCCGGAGTGTATAAGCCGATACGTACACAATCTGGATCAAAAAGATAAATACCAATATTTTAAACAATCGTAACCCCTCTTTCCTGGCCTTCACAACGAAATTGGCCCTTTGCTGCATATCCTCGACGATTTCGTTTCATCTATGCTTCCTGTATGTTCGCTCTATCTCCATCATTGGACGTTATGCCCTCATTCTAAACGGTTGAATGTAAATCCGTAGGCATTTTCTGCTCTCTGGCATGCCGGAACTGCAATTATAGAACCGTTTGTACCGATTATCAACCCAGCGGAGGTCCCAGGGTCGAAAACGAGGGTCTTTGAATATGCTGTATCATCATAAAGCCAAGCACGCTGGCACAGGATATCAGGTCAGAACCAGGATGGATGGGTCAAAAAAAAAAGGGGGTACCGTCATGCAGCTATGGCAGGAGATGGAGCGGGAAGGCATGGAGGAACTCATTTTTTGCCATGATGCAGATAGTGGATTGAGGGCGGTCATTGCCATTCATAACACGGTCCTTGGACCTGCGCTCGGCGGATGCCGCTACTGGACGTACGCGTCCGAGGAAGAAGCTGTTCGGGATGCTGTGAAGCTTGCCAAAGGCATGACGTACAAAAATGCAATCTCAGGACTGCCGTATGGTGGCGGGAAAGTGGTCATATGGGATTCACCCTTTGCGAAGAGTGCAAAACCGGATGTGGATGGTTGCGGGTCTGTTAGTGGTGAGCAAGTCGCTGGAGATCTAGGGGTAGAGCAGCAAAAGAGCGCTGCCACGGAACGAGAAGTCGCCGCCGATCAGGTTGCTGATCGTATAGATAAGAGCCTGGATACGGACGTATCCAGGCGGGCGCAGCGCTTTCGCGCATTGGGTCGTTGTCTGGAGCGGCTGAACGGACGGTACGTGACAGGTCTTGATCTGGGTACCACGGCGACAGACATGGACCAGATCCGACTGGAGACCGCACATGTGACGGACACCACGGGTTCACTTGGGGCGCAGGATGACTTCACTGCCGAGATGACCGCCTACGGTGTACACATCGGCATTGTGACCTCGCTGCGCCAGCAAGGCATTGCATCTTTGCAGGGCATTCCCGTTGCTGTCCAGGGACTGGGCAAGGTCGGGTATGCCCTGTGCCGTTACCTGCATGTAGCCGGGGCACGGCTCATTGTGGCAGACGTTGTACCGGAGCGTGTACAACGTGCCCTTGTGCAGTTCAGCGGCGCCATCCCGGCCGATCCGGCCCATATCCACGCCGCTGACTGCAAGGTCTTCGCCCCCTGTGCCTTAGGGGGCGTACTGACCCCGGCAACGGTGGAGGAGCTGCGCTGCTCCATCGTTGCCGGGGCGGCCAACAACCAGCTGAGTGAACGACAGCTGGTTGCAGGCCGCATGCAGGCGCGCAGTATCCTGTACGCGCCTGATTATGTGCTCAACGCAGGCGGGATCATCTCCACCGCCTACGAGCTGGAAGGCGCGGGGCCTGACCTGATCCGCCAAAAGGTGGCGGGGATTGCAGGCACGCTGAGCAAGGTATACGCAGAAGCTACGCAATCTGCGATCTCCACAGCGGATGCAGCCGATCGGCTGGCGGAATCCATCCTTCGATCAGGCTATAAGAAATAGGGCACCCCACTCTGCCCAAAGATACAGATCAAGAACCGTTCCAATAGCAGACCCCTAGCCGTAAACAAGTCCAGAACCATCCGTTAGATTACTCACTTCTACCACAATTCACGCGGGTGATTGCGTACTCATGTGTCCCCACATACCTGAACCTAATATTTGCTTGCTGGGCGCGACGTTACTGCTAGTCCTTATTACTAAATTGGATACAGCTTCTATATACAAACACCCTGCCACCTAAGTATATTCACACCGCCAACACATCGGCCGTCTCCCTATTGATTCAAAGTTATAGTATTACCTGGAACTCATTATGGGCTTCACTCGATTTAGATATTTCGACGTACCGAAAGAGAGCCTCCACTGCTTCACTCCATTTTAACGAACCTGATACACGTTATAAGCCCCTTTTAGCATGGATCTAATATCTAACGAATCTCAGACACGTTATTGTGCCTAGTTTGGTCCTTTTTCAAGCTAAATAACTACTTTTCCGAAGAATAGCGTTCCTGAGGTTCGTTAGAATTTATATTTCAGAATTTTACCCTGAATAGGTTGTCTCAGGTTCGTTAGCGCTGCGGACGAGGGTTCTATGGGGTAGTATCACCTATCAAAAAGAGCTAACCCCGACATCCGTGTCCAGGTTAGCTCTTTTACCCTCTCTTATTGTTTAGTCCTCTTACTCTCTTTCTCTACTACTCTATTCTCAAACTGCAACCGGCATCTTCTTCGCTGTCTTCTTCTCTCGATACAGCAGCGTCCATAGTAACACATTCGCTACGATCAGTAGCGCACCGTAGATCCAGATGCCCCCCGATACCGAACGGAAAAAGACATGGACTCCCCATAACATGGCAAGCACAGGAAGGGCGGCAAATACATACCAACCATCACTTTGCTGCGCCATACTGAAGGATTGGGAGAACGGTGGCTTACGCAGCAACAACTTGCCTGCCAGTGGGACAAGGGCGGTCGCCGTCAACAAAATTATCGCAATATCCGGCAGTATCCGTGATCCAAATGCCCAGGTGAACAGAATGGCATTTGCCAGAAATATAGGCAGGAACATGTTGCACAAGAACGCCTTCAGAGCGCCTTTGTATAACGCGCTATCGTTCGCCATCGGTGCAGCGCGAAAGGTCCAGAACGCCTTATATTGTCCCGAAAATTTCAACATGACCACAACCGTTACAACCAGCATCAGCACAATGTAAAAGGTGTATACAAACGAACTTTGCCTAAACTCCGCCCAGGTAGAAGATTGTAATTCGGTAAACCAAAATACATAAGGTAAAACAAATGATAAACCAAGCGATGGATACACCTTCAGCTTGAATTCCCGTTCGTTGCGCATCATGCTGGCTGACAGACGGAAGCAAGCTTGCTCCTCTCTGGAACGACTGACCACCTTGGAGATCAAACGATCCCATCTTCCGCGTCTGCGTCCGGAGGACTGACCCGAATGTGCCATTTTTTCCAAATACAACTCAAAGGAAGGCATAAGCTTCACATATATGATCAGACTTACCACCGGAACCAAGACTGCCAATGCTGTGAAGGTATATATCCACACATTCCCGCCCCCTGCGAATAACCATTCATAGGCAGCCGCATACCATAACGGAGGCAGCAGCAACTGCCACCAAGCCGGGGTAAATACCATACCAAAGTCAATAATACTGAACGAACGAATCACCAGCTGATAACCAATCGCAATCCCCACGGAAAGCAAAATCTGTACCATATTGATCATATCCTTCAGCTTCTCGCCATCCAGAAACTTCATCATGAACAGATAGATCAGAGACGTTGTCACCAGAATCAGCATATTGATCAGAATCAGTTCTACAAGGAAAATCAGAAAGAATCCGATCCCATGCGTCACTAACGCGGCAATTAGCGGTATACCGGTTAATGAACCCGTCAGCAGTAGCAGATATACGCCCGCATGGATGGCTCGGGCCATACCTACCGTTCGCCCATTAACAGGCTTAGTCATAATAATATTACGATCCCGAATGTCCAGCAGTACGGAGGAAAAATCCGAGATCATGGACGTCATGATCATAAACATTAAGATACCAAACACAAGACCCATCTGAAGCATGAAATGCCCCGTATCCCAGACGATGAAGGGGAGCATCATCAGTCCCATTAATCCATACAACCACAGGGAACGAAGAAACTGATTCCCTTCCTTGCGCTCTTTTTTCCCTGAATTGTTGGACAAAATGGTAGGTACTCTGCGTTGATCCATCTGGAATTTCACCCGCAAAATCAGGCGCAGCACATCATAATCCGCCCCTGTTCTGGCGATGATCGGACGAAAGCGATCCAGAATCTTGAGTGTGCGGAAGTCGGAGGATTCCTCCATATCAGTACACCTCCTGCACAATCGATACAAAACGCTCCGCAATGGCTTTATGCTCATTGAAGCCCGTCAATTGATTGAATACTTCCTCCAACGTCCCTTCCATGGACTGCTGTTGGAGCTGCTTGAACGTACCGTCTGCCACCACGCGTCCTTCAGCGATCAGTACAATTCGACTGCTGATCTTCTCCACCACATCCATGATGTGTGAAGAATAGAAGATCGTTGTGCCTTTGGCTGACAATTGTGACAAAATCTCTTTGACCACCATCACACTATTGGCATCCAATCCGCTGAGTGGTTCATCCAGAAATAGCAGATCCGGGTCATGCAGCAGCGCAGAGATTAACAGCACTTTCTGACGCATACCTTTAGAAAAGGATGCAATGCGGGAATGATATGATTTTTCCAGTCCAAAACAATCCATCAATAGCTTGGCTTTGTAATCTGCATCTTCATAGGACATGCCGTATAACTCCCCCGTAAAAGTCAGATACTCCGCAGGCGTTAATTGTTCGTACAATTCCGCGACCTCCGGAACATAACCGATTCTGCGTTTGTACTCTACATCCCCATCCGCAATATCTTTACCAAAGATTCGTACCGTGCCTACATATCCTTCAACCAGCCCGAGTAAAATCTTAACCGTCGTACTTTTGCCAGCCCCATTCGGACCAATATATCCAATCATCTCACCGCGATTCACTTCCAGATCGATGCCGTTCAGCACATAACGTCCGTTGTATCTCATACGTAAGCTTTCAATGGATAGCACTTGTTGTTCACTCACTTCGTTATCCAGCTCCTGTCTCTATCTTTTTCTACAATTCTACTAGTTTACCACAGATTGGGATGGTAATGATCGGAAATAGGTCACGATATGAGCCATCAACTGGATATCCCTTTCGAGTAAGAGCATCACGTAACAAGCTCTAATACATCACAAAGCCCCTGTCCCACCTTATGGTAAGAGACAGGGGCTTCCACTTTATGTTGAACCTTATTTTATAATATTTAAAACGTCTTACTGCACCTTAACAATCTGAAAATGCTGATTCGTACCCCCATTATCCGTCCACTGGATGGCCGCAGCACCATCTGCCAAAGATTGACCGGAGATGTCCAAGACCTTGCCTGTACTGCGGTTTTTCAGTTTATAATAACCACCACCTACATGGACGAGCTGCCATTGCTGGCTGGCCCACCCTCCATCATTCCACTGTTCAATGACAGCCCCATCAGTGGTGGCACCATTCTCCACACCGATTAGCTTACCGCTGGAACGGTTGATGATTTTGACATAACCGCCACCCGCATCGGTAATCTGCCACTGTTGACTTGTTGTTCCCCCATCTGCTCGCTGCTCCAAATCCGCACCGTTGGCGGAAGAACCCCCGATGACATTTAGCAACTTGTTGCTTTTACGGCTAATCAGCTGATATGAAGCATTTGGGTCCCAGACATCCGGGGTATTCACTCCAGTTACGGTACCTGTTGCTGTATCAATCGTAATACTACTGGCCCAATTCATCGCCAGACTGGTTGCGCTTGGGAATGAAAGTGGCAGCCAGACATACTTGGAATCTTGCACAGGCCCACTCCACGCTCCAGCCCAGCGATCACCCATGTAGAGATAGGAGGTTGTCTGTGAACCTTCTACCGGAACGACATATGTCGATTGAGAACCATACGTTGTACTGTCTCCAAAGTTGCTGAGACCGCTCCATGTGCCTGTAATGCTGGAGGCTGTCGCATATTTCGCCTGATTTGGATTCCAGCCGGTCGCACCCGAGGTGATCAGGAAGTAGACGCCGTCTTTTTTGAATAGGGCAGGTGCTTCTCGATATTGTCCGGGCCACAGTGTTGTGACAAGGGATTCCACACCGAGGAAATCCGGGGTCAGCTTATATATATTCAGATCTGCATTCACTCGGGTCGCGGAGATCAGATAAGCGGTTCCGTTATCGTTGTATACCGTCATGTCTCTGGAATCATACCCAAGTGGACGATAGCTGCCCACATACGTGTAATTGCCATCAACCGTATTAGAAGTAGCTACGGCCACTCGGGCCTCGCCATAATCCAGACCATTCTCCTTGTGCATCCACAGCACATATTTGCCGGTAGCACTGTTGTAGATAACCTTCGGGCGTTCAATGTTGGAGATATTTAGCTCCGTTGCCGAGCTACTGGTGAGCACATCATTGCGATACTCCCAGTTCTTGAGGTCCGATGAACGATACACCGATACTGCCTTGAACGTTCCATTCGTATTACGATTCTCCCCAAACCAATAATAATACCCATTTGCCTTGATCATCCCGCCCCCATGAGCATGAACGACATTGCCATTGGTATCCTTGAACTGTATCCCGTTCGTTACACTGAGCGGAGCAGCTGAAGCATTCGGTCCGGGTGCAAGCAGCATACCTATTGATTGCAGCGCCAAAACCAAAGCAAGCAGATAACTTAAGCGGCGGGTAAAGCGACGTGAATGTGTATTCTTTTTCAACCATCCATCGTTCATAGCCATATCGTAATGCACCTCCATATTTTTTGTGAAGCGCTTACATAAAATAAAATCGATATGTCTCATCTGCCTCCGATCGATGATGCATTTTAGCAATAGAATTCTTGGCAAGATTGGCTGGGCATTCACCTCCTTGATTCCGATTGTATCCGCCACGTTCCTGCTCGGATAGTGAACAATCCGGCGGAAGATGTACAATTTCATACTCCATTCTCTTCATCAACAGCAATAAGACGCTTCCCCCGAAGCGTCTCTGCTATACCTGCCCTGCCCCTCCATGATGTAACGATCTCTAGCTGTGTGCGGCTGTTGATAGGCAGGTTTTTATATGATGTTTTATCGGCGTACTCTCGCCCTTATTGCTTAGTCTTGGTCGTCAAAATCCTGGTCAAACGATAACACTTTACCTGTGTTGGCATCGATATCTACATCTGCTTCACCTTGAGCGGTTCTCAGCTCGATCTCATACACATAGCGACCATCATCATGATCCAGCTCGACTTTGGTTACTTTACCACCCGTAACTTGTTTCAACGCAATATTTGAAGCTTGGGATGCCGTCAATTTGACCTGCTTGGAAGCAGGGTTATTAGACGTGTTACCTGTTGCAGTACCTTTATAATCGTCGTCATCATCGTAGTCTTCATCATTCACGACCGCAAGAATTTTGCCTGTATAAGCATCCAGACGAACGACAACATCATTGGTTCCTTTTCTGTCGATCTCAACTTCATAGAACGTTTGGCCGTTTCTACGCTCCAGATCCACGTCATCCACTTTACCATCGGCTGCTTTTAACGCCAACGCTTTTGCTTGTGATGCATTCAGCATTTTACCTGTGTTGTTCTGATTCTGTGTTGCAGATTGTGTTGTTGACGTTGGTGTAGTTTGCACCGATTGTCCGTTCACATTCCCGCTAGCCGCTACGGCTGATCCACCAAGTAATACTGCTGCTGACAAGCTACCAATCCAAAGTTTATGTTTGTTCATCATCATCATTCATCTCCTCGTTTGTTGTTTCGTTCTCGTCTACATTTATAGAATAACCTGCAGGAATGAGAGATCAGCGAGAGTTAGATTAGAATTTGATGAGAAAATGAAGAGAATGCTCATTTAATGAGAGTTCATTATGTATGTAATCTAAAAGAAATGAAAAAGATGACCCCTAAATTAGGAATCATCTATCCAACAAGGTGTAACTCTATATTCAATGGATTCCTGTACAAATGTTAATCATCGTCCTCATCCCAAGTCACCGAACGAATTGCTCCTGAGATGGCATTCACTTGCACAATGGCTTCCCGGCCATCCTCCAGATCAATTTCAACCAGATAATATGGATTCCCGCTGTTGGTTCCACGCAATTCGATGTCGTCCACTTCCCCCGGGACCTCCGCAAGTGCCTTCTGCTTGGCTTGTTTCTCGCTCAGAAACTGAGGTTTGGGATCATCCTTTGTTGGTTCAGTTGTCGGAGTTGCTATTGTTTTGGAAGATATCGTCTCTCCCGTATATGGATCGATCGTAAGTTCTTCACGGCTGTTATCCTTCGCCTTCACGACCGCGGTGTATACCGGACTGCCTTGCTGCTCGACAAGTTCAAGCGAGACCAGTTGGTTATCTGTTTGTTGTTTTAACAACGCCGTCTTGATCTGCTCGCGGCTCCATAACGTCTTCTCTTCCGCTTGTGGGTTCGACTCCAGCCGTTTGATGGAATTCACGGTAGCCGTGACGGCATCCACCTGCACGTCATACAGTCCGGTCTCCGAACGGAGCTGCATGATATACGTGCCGTCCTTCAACGTGGAATTCACAATCTCACCTGGATATTGATCCAGTACGGATTGAGCTGCCGCATCTGCCGTAAGTACCGTACCCGTCGATTGCCACGGCTTCCACCATACAACAGCTGCCACAATCAGCACAACGAGAAGCCCTGCACCCCACCAGAGTGATCTTCGCGATTTCGCCCATCCACTGTTCCCTTGTTCATGCCGTTTCATCTCCGGTGGTCGCTGCTCATGCTCTGTCATCACGTTTCCCCCTATGCACTCTCTTATCATCCCCAGTTGATCTGATGCTTATCAGTATATAAGAGAAGAATGAGAATTTCATGAGAGCGGCCCGTTCTGAACCGATAAAGGCAAAATAATCGAAGCCTCGGTGCCTTCACCCTCGGTGCTGGTCAGTTCGATCCGTGCTCCAACTGCTCCTGCAAGCTCTTTGGCAAGTGACAATCCCAGACCTGAACCGCTTGCACCTAAGCTACGTGTTCTGGCCGGATCAACCCGGTAGAATCGGTCAAATACCTTCTCCAGCTCGTCCTCCCGCATACCAATTCCGGTATCCACGATCCGAATTCGGCACTCTTGTCCCTTGGCTTCCAGCCTGACTTCAATTGCATCTTCACTATACTTCCGGGCATTATCCAGCAAAATAAACAACAGCTGCTTCAGCTTGCTCTCATCGCTGATCGCCCAGATTGGACCTGGATCTTCACACCGGACTTCGCGGTGATAGGCTTCGCGAAACGCACGTGTGGAGTCTGTTGCCAGTCTCGTAATATCCACACGCTCCAACTGTACATTCCACTGCTCTGGCTGCTTCGCGAGCAGTAACAGTTGCTCGGTCATCTCTCGCATGCGAACCGATTCGGACAGAATCGCTTCCACCGCTTCATCAAATACCTCGGGCCGCTCTTTCCCTCGCCGCTGTAGCAGACTGGCATAGCTTTCAATAATGGTCAGCGGTGTTTTGAGCTCATGAGATGCATCGGATACAAACCGTTCTTGTCGTTCAAAGTTGGATTCGAGTAGATCCATCATCCGGTTAAACGTCTGTCCCATCGTTTTCAGTTCATCCTTCGACCCTTCCTCCAGTGGAAGACGCTTGAATTGGCCGCTGGACTGAATGTCACTCATCGTGCGTGTCATCTGCTGAATCGGTCTGGTCATCCGATTCGCCAGAATCCGGCTGGAGATAATGGCTGGGATCAGAGCAATAATCGTGACCGCCACAAGCACAGTCCGAAGTACAGACAGACGATTCTCCGTCTCTGCAATGCTCTCAGTGACCTGTACATTCACCACCTCGCCATCAGGCCAGATGACCGGGACTGATACCCACACATAACCAATCTGTTCAACTTGGGTATACTCCGATTTCTTCTCACTTTCGTACTTATAAGGTAGCTTGCTCAGCTGCTCGGAAGCTGCTGTTGTTGTCACCGGGGAACTGGTGCCGTCTTCATTAACGATCCGAAGCATGCCGTTCACAGGCGCGTAGGCCCGCAACAAGTCATCCGGCGGAATGGAGCCGGCAGACTGACGCACTCCTTTGACAATAGACTCCGCTTCCGCTTCCACCCGATTAACCTCGTTATCAATCGACATCCGTTCAAACACGATGTAGACCGACAGGTTCACCGCGATTAACAGCACAGCAAATAATACAGACGAATATCCGTAGATTTTACTGCGCAGGCTCATAACTGTTCCTTCAGGACGTATCCAACGCCCCGTACGGTATGTATTAAGGGCGGTGTGAATCCGTTATCCACCTTTTTGCGCACATAACGGATGTACACATCCACCACATTGGTATCTCCATAATAATCGTATCCCCACACGGCCTGCACAATCTGGTCACGACTGAGCACCTGACGTTGATTCTGAAGCAGATACACGAGCAGGTCGAACTCACGTGGAGTAAGCTCAATGGCCACACCATTTCGGGATACCTCTCGCGTTCCTTCATTCAGTTTCAACCCGGCAGCCGTCAACCAGCCTGCCTCAGCTTCATCCTGATGCCCAGACGAGTCATTCCCCTTATCAGCCGGAGTAGACGAAGAAGCGGAAGAAACAACCGACGCCACTGCACTAAGCCGCAATGCGGCCCGAACTCGGGCAAGCAGCTCTTCAATCTGGAACGGCTTGGTGATGTAGTCATTGGCTCCGAGATCCAGGCCGGATACTTTGTCTTCCACAGAATCTTTGGCAGTGAGCATAATGATCGGAACCGTAGCATCTTTGGCCCGAACTCGCCGCAACACTTCAATTCCACTCAGACCAGGCAACATCACATCAAGCAGAATCAGATCCCACTGTCCTTCTGCATACTTCTCCAGTCCTTCTGTTCCACTACCCGCCTTGCCTACCTGATATCCCTCATACTGTAGTTCCAGTTCAAGCAGACGTGCTATTTTGGGCTCATCCTCTATGACCAGCACGGCTTCGTTCATGCAGCGCTCCCCCTCATCCCCATCATTTCATTCTCCCGTTATCTTACAATAACATCTACAATTTGCCCAAGGCATCTTCAACCGGATGCTCCCCGGCAATCAGATCAAAGGCCATCCGGTACGTCTTCTCTTCCTGCAAAGAAGCCACGATTACGCGGGCTACATCTTCACGCGGGATGCTTCCTGGCTCCAGATCGGTTCCAACTGCAATCTTGCCTGTGCCCGGTTCATTCTTCAGACCACCTGGACGTATAATCGTGTAATTGAGATCACTTGCAAACAACACACGATCCGCATAATGTTTCGCCACGTAATAAGGTTTAATGGACTCTGACCATTTCTCCCGTTGATCTGCGCCATACGCACTGACCAGAATATATCTGGAGATTCCTTGCTGCTCTGCGGCTTCCATCGTTTTCACCGCACCGTCGAGATCAATCAGCAGTGTTTTGTCCTGACCGGTAGATCCGCCAGAACCCGCCGTAAACACAATCGCATTATGATCCTTCATTGCCTCAGCCAAGTCCTCCACACTACCCTCCAGGTCACCAATTACCACATCTGCACCGAGTTCCTTCAGTGTACCCGCCTGCTCCGGTTTGCGGATCAAAGCCGTTACTTTATGTTTGCCTTCCTGTGCCAGCTGCTCCACCACAAACTTACCGATTTGTCCATTCGCTCCTATAACTAAAACGTTCATACGTCATTTCTCCTCTCAGTTGAACGGATGGCTTGTTGTTGCTCCCCGTTCCTTTTATTTAAAGATGCTCATCCTATAATTTAAACGAAAGCCGGCGCTTCTAAGCGCCGGCTTCATGTCCATGCCCGTTCAGTACCTCTATGAAATGTGACGTCTTCCGTTGTCCCATTAATATGCCATATCCCCTAGGTACTTTATACGCGACCTCACATCGACCACTTCAGCCGCACCTTTTCCTATCTGAATATCTGTTAATCTTTGTAATCTTGACAACCAAAAAGGACGCCCAAAAGGGCGCCCTTGAATGGCATGAAGATTAGTAAGCCAGTGCGAACAAACCGTGAATATGAGCCAGGTAACGGATGTTACTTGCTTCTTTCATCATGGTTGCAGGCAGACCTTTCAGACGAGTCTGATTGCCACCGATCATGCCGACAGCATCTTTACGACCCAGACTTCCCAGCGTACCGGAGAATACTGGTGTGAAGGATTCCATTGCGCCACCTTTGAACATAACGCCCAAGTTGTGACCAATAGTCTCACCCATTTGCCAAGCCAATTGTGCTGTTGGAGGGTAAGGGCGAGCGCCTTCGCTAGGGAAGACCACTGCGCTGTCACCAGCAACAAACACGTCTTTGTGAGAAGTAGATTGCAGAACTTCCGTAACTTTCGCACGGCCACGATCCACTTCAATTCCGCTGTTAGCAACAACAGCGTTGCCTTGTACGCCACCTGTCCATACGAGTGTGTTCGTAGGGATGGAGCTGCCGTCTTTCAGCAGAACTTCGTTTTCTTTCATCTCGGTAATCGCTACGCCAACGATGAAGTTAACGCCACGTTTCTCAAGACTTGATTTAGCACGCTCAACCAGTTCCGGCGGGAATCCTGCCAGGATGGAAGGACCTGCTTCAACTGTGTACAGGGATACTTCTTTGAAGTCGATGCCTTTTTCTTGGCATACTGCAGGAAGCAGGTCAGCGAATTCGCCAACAAGCTCAATACCTGTCAAGCCGCCGCCACCAATAACAAACGTAGCGTCTGCTTTGTTGCCGGACTGTTTGTAAGCATCAAGACGTGCTTCAACGTGTGCACGAATACGGTTTGCATCGCTAACCGATTTGAGCGTGAAGCTGTACTCTTGCAATCCCGGAATTCCGAAGAATGCCGTTTCGCTGCCCAGAGCAACGACAAGTGCATCGTAAGAGTATGTGGAGCCGCTGGTCATCAGAACTTTCTTCTCGTCCGGCTTGATAGTATCCACCGTATCGATTTTCAAGTTCACGTTTTTGCCACGCAGCAATTTTTCGAGTGGAAGAGCAACTGCTTGTTCAGCAATGCTTCCCGCTGCAAGACGGTGCAGTTCCGTGATAATTTGGTGTGTAGGGTAACGGTTCACGACAGTAATTGTCGCTTCTTCCGGAGACAAGTATTGACGCGCAGTCAATGCAGTCAACAGACCGCCGTATCCTCCACCCAAGATCAAAATTTGCTTCGACATATCCATCCTCCGTTCTTCTAAGTCTTAACGTTTCGGTTGTTGACGCTCGTTCAAGATGCTCAAGAAAGATTGAGCAAAACGAAGCGATTGTTGTACGTTTGGATCTTTAAGCATTTTCAGCATAGCGAACAAACCAACTGAAGTTTGCTCTGTTTGCGCACGGTCATTGGCTTCGATGGCAGCAGAAGCTACACCTTTAGCTTTGTCTACAACAGGCTTAGCGAACTCGCCCATTGCGCTCATTGTGTCGCTGATCAGAACTTTGTCTGTTGCTACACTTTGTGCAAAGTCATAAGCTTTGGTCATAGCAGTAACCATTTCAGCCAATTTAGGCAGGTTCTCCACCAGAACGGTTAAAGACTCCTGTACCTCAGGCTTCATCAGTTGATCCAGAACGTCCAAGGACTGGCGCTCGGAAACGTTGGCACCTTCTGTAACTGGCACCTCTTGTTGAGTAGGCGATTGTGACATAAGAGAAAGTCCTCCTTTACTTTGGGATAGAAGTCCGCGACTTTCATGATGCCTGTCAAGCAGAGCCGAACCACAAAATACATCGAATACATCTAAATGTACCAAATTTCACACAATAGGATGAGCGTAGCTCAGGGCCACTCCCATATCATGCATTGTATCTTGGATCTATTGCGGACAACATGTGTTGACGCACAAAACGACAAGCAGGCCGAAACCGAACTCTATACCCTTATATTACACCTCTTACACATGAACATGAAAAAGAAATTTTTTACACTTGTGAAGATATTGTGAACATTGTAGCAAAATCGATTTTTTTGTCAAGCATTGCGGTCGGATTAAAATCGATTATTCTCCTGTCCCGGATCCGTCATCCTACCACATGTGGTATGAAGACAAGATCCCATATGACCATATGTGCGATATGTACACAAGGAAGGTTTTTTTCAACTGAATAATTCAGGAATTGTTTTCCAAAACCATGAATTTCATGCAACGAAATTGGTCACTGTCGTTATTATGCAGCTAGGGGTGCAGCCTTATTCCTGAAATGACATCATTTCTTGTTCAAGTATGAACCTCTTGCGTCACGAATGCAAAACTTGGAACACACCCTATGCGTTTAGAATGCAGACATCCCGGTTAATAAGGACTACACCAGAAACGAAGGAGATGTTCGATATGAGTAATTCAACTAGCGATAAAATCAAAGCAGGCGTAAACAAGGCCAAAGGCGAAGTGAAGGATCAGATCGGTAATGCAACCAATAACAGATCCCTTCAGGCTGAGGGTAAAAAAGACAAAGCCAAAGGTGCTGTACAGGATAAAATTGCCGACGTTAAAAGAGATCACTAGATCCTTTTGATGCAAAAGTCAGAAAGCACGAAGATTTCGTGCAATAGATTGTTTTAAAATAGCCTAACCGTCCGTGTTCGAAAGCTATCCGAAAATGAGACGGAGGCGCAAAAAAGCCAAGGAAGGTGTTACTCAATACACCCTTCCCTGGCTTTTTTTGTGTATTTTATACGGCTGGAACTGCGTATCTTGCCATATCGATAATGAAACTGCGCGTTTCCCTTGTTGTATGGTATTCACGGCTGAACTGTCTGACCCATTCGGGGTGTTCCTGATACCAACGGAAGGTTTTTTCCAATCCTTTTTCCAATGTGGTTTGAGGTAACCATCCCAATTCCGCCCGTAATCTGCCTGAATGCACGACCAGACTGGACCCTCTGGACTGGGTTGGTTCTTGCTCCCGAATCTCTACAGCAGCTAAGGATCGATACATTGGTTTCAATATCTCCCCGATCTCCTGCATGGTTGTTCCAAGTCCTGTCGATATATTGTAGACCTGTCCGTCTTTGCCTTTCAACATGATCTGTTCAATGGCCCGGAGGGCATCATCTACATACAAGAAATCACGCACTGCCGATCCCTGGATATCCAGAGGCAGTCCGTCCAACATCCGACCAAAATTTCGGGGAATAATACGGTCTGGTAATTGCCATGGACCATAGAGGTTGGTCAAACGAAAAAGTTTGACTGGAAGCTGGTAACATTGAGCGTAAGAGTGAGCAAGCATTTCACACGCGACTTTGGACGCGGAATAAGGAGAGATGGGCGCATATGGATCTGATTCGTGATAGACTCTGCCCCAATCGCCGCCATACACTTCAACGGACGAAGCCAGCAAGACTGGAATGTGATGTTCCGTAGCATATTGCAGGATAGCCTGTGTGCTGAGTGTATTATTGCGGAAAACTTCCCCTGGCTGATGATACGAATAATCCACGTGTGGCATGGCCGCCAGATGAATTATGTAATCTGTTCCTGGAGGTAGATGAATCCGGTCCGATGCAAGGTCACAACAGATGAACGGCATCTCGTGCAGAGGAGAGATATGAACAAGCCTCTGACAATAATCATCCCGATCCAGAAGGGTAATTCGATGCCCCTTTTGCGCCAAATACTGTGAAAGATTAAATCCCACAAATCCAGAAGCCCCTGTAATAACAATGTTCACACACGATTCCCCCTTGCGATTTATACAACGAGTGCACCTGAAGAGAGTTTATGTACTGAGTATAACCTTAAAATGATACATTTTGTATCATTTTACAAATTGTTTTTTGTTCGTCCTTGAGGTTATAGGGTAATTTATAGTGAGGTGATGTGAGATGAATGAACGGAAAAAGGACATAGAGACGTTATTCTATCAGGATGACGGTGTAATTCCCAATCATCCGACCCTGCCTGTTCTTTTGTATAAGAATGTATGGGCTGAAGAGGCTCTTCATGCAGAATCGTTGCTGAATCGTAATGGATGGGGAAATAGCTGGTTGAATGGTGTGTTCAATTATCATCATTATCATAGTAACGCTCATGAGGCTCTTGCTGTGGTGAGTGGATTCGTGAAACTGATTTTAGGCGGAGAAAATGGGCAGAAAGTTTACCTTCAAACAGGCGACGTTGTCGTGCTTCCCGCTGGAACAGGGCATAAACGTCTGGAGTCCAGCACTGATTTTCGTATTGCCGGTGCTTATCCGGGCGGAATGAGTTACAACACACGCACAGGTGAGGAAGGCGAGCGACACAAGGCTTTTCAGGAAATCCGAGAGGTTCCAATCCCGGATACCGATCCGGTCTATGGGCAGCACGGACCGCTACTAGAAATCTGGAATGGGAAGAAATCTTAATACAAATGAAGATCATAAAGATGAATGTTATTGCACATTGCACAAGCGAAGCTGGTTCAGTACTTACGAGAAACAAATAGACTGTTCCCCGGACAAGTAGGAGAATCATGCCGGAGTACAGTCTATTTAAGTGTTAAATCTGAACAGCTGGTAACGGAGACAATTCGTGATCATATTCCTGTATGCGGAAGGAAGTGCTCAAATCTTCCATCATATTTCTAACTTTGCGATCTCTTCGCTTGTTTTTCTATCTCTGTGTTTCAGTCTTAGTCCCTTTCAGCGCTCGGCAATCCGAATACTGTAATACCTCATTGCAAGTGGCTTTCCATCCATTTCAAGTTGGCCTTGCAGCACCAGTTGTCGTAGACGGTACTCCACGAACGTATCACTTATATGCTGGCTACTTGTACCAATCACTTCACCCACAATACGAGCTGCTCGGATATACTTGCCTGGCTCCCAGTTCGGTGTCAGTTCCCTCACCTTCTGCATAATGTACTCGTCCAACGCCTCTTCAGTTAAGCTCCGAATCACGCCATTCTCCATCATACGTAATAGCCCAGGCTGTACCGAAAGTTCCAGCCAATCCTGCTCCAGTTGGCGGCGCTCTTGCTTAGACAATGGCTCTTGCTCAGAGCAAACGTGCCACATCGCCAGAAGCTTTTCCGGAAGAATCTCGCCTGTGTGGAGCACATCGTATTGAACGTCAGGTCTATCAAATAATTGCTTATATAAGCCACTCGTTTCGATAAGATATATGGGGCTCTCGCTGTTCCGCAATAGATACATGGCGTAAAGCAGTCCCGTCTTCTCCCGTGCATTATTCGCATACCAGATAATGATCGACGTCTCGGAATCAAAGGATTGTATTGTGGCGTTGAGCTCGAATAATGAATCCAGTTCATGCATGCCATATGCCTCACGGTCATTGAGACACATTCGTTCGGTCAGCCAGAGATGCCTGCGTTGCAAGTCTGCATGCCTAATCAGATCACCTAACGGCCCTACCGCATAATTATCATCTATAGAGAAAAAACTCCGTTTTTCCTGATTAGGTAATGTACTCATTCCCATTTTCAGACTACTTAGAGGTGATTCTCCAAACGTAATATGAATTTCATTTGGCTTGTCGACCTCGGCGAGAGCTTGTTGTTCCAGACGCCCCAGATCAAAAGGGGTATCCATATTCCGAAACAGTGACTGTACCGCTTCCGCAAAATCCACCTTTTCGCCTTGCTCTTCCTGCCGCTTGACCACTTGTGCTGATTTCATATAGAGCACACGCAGTACTGAACGAAGTTCATCTTCACTCATACGATTTATCGTTCGGCTGAATGCATAGATATTATCATTCATGCTGGGTCCTCCTTCGAGCTAACGAGATTACTGACATCCTATATCCGCGCACTGATCATTCTTTTATTTATGAAGAAATCGATTTTCCAGAGGGTTGATTCAGATCATGTATATCTTCTCCATCTGACGATGAACGGGTAAAGTGTCGCTCCAGTTTGCGGCTTGCCCACAGGGATATCGCAATAAACAACAATACGCCTACCCAGCGTACAGGGTGCTCCAGAAATTGTTCCACATTGGAACCGATATACGTAACAGAGAAAATCATGATCGCTTTACCACAGCCCACTGCAAGCAGGAAGGATAACAATCGCATTCGCGCGATACCTGCCGCCACATTAATAATGACGAATGGACCTACCGGGAAGATACTCAGCAGAAAAACATAACTGAATGCATTCCTTCGAATCCATACCATGCTGCGTTGCACACGAGGTTTGCGTGCCCATCGCTCTACAAAGGCGGATTTCCCAATCTCCCGTACGATCAGGAACGTAACGGTACAACCGAGCACCATGCCGATCCATGAATATAAAAATCCTGCCCACAGACCATATACCGCACCGTTCACGCCCACAATCAACAGCGTGGGAAGCGGCGGTACAAATGATTTCATAAACGTAAGCAAAATTCCCGGTAACGGGCCCAGGGAGCGAAACTTCTCCAGCCAGAAACGAATATTTTCTTCCGTAATATATGACATAATGTCTAATGCTGCCGGGGTCATCTGCATCCATCCAATCTATACAGTCTAAGTTCTTAGGCTTGATGTTCACTATACATTTCATCATTCATATGGATGATGAAGCTTCTTTAGCAACTCCCTCCCAGTATAACGTACATCTTCGATGAACACCGTTGTCAATTTGAAGAAATTATTGCACAGCAAACTAACTTCCCACCCAAATCAAAATTAAATCAAAAAAGCACACCTCGACCTCTGTGGTCTTGGTGTGCTCTTCATATCAAAACCCCGATTCCATGTTCGGGGGCATTTATCCTTCTTCCAACTGCGCTTCCTGCATTGCCAGTTCAATCAGTTCTGCCTGATGTGCAGCATTCCATTCGGGAATACCGGAACGCATGAACTCTTCGGCATCCATCGCTGCTTTGGACTGATTGCACAGATTACAGGCGCAGACACAGTTGAGCGGGGTGGTATGTCCACCTTTGGCACGCGGCAGCAGATGGTCAATCGTATCTCCATACGATCCACAGAAGTAACAAGTATAGTGATCCCTGGTCAGAATATACCGCTTGAAATCCTTGTTGCTGAACAATCGGCGAATCGTGTACCGATTGACCACCACAGCAGCTTTTTCCTTGACTAGCGTGACCGCAAGCTCCATGTCCACTTCCTGATGCCAACGTCTGCCCTTGTCCGTCTTGCCTCGCATCCGTACCATGCCTTGCCGGTTGGTCCGGAGCGAAGCCGGATCTTCCGGGTCGATAGCGACCGGGGCCGACGGGGTCTGGCGGCGGGGACGGCCATCCGTGCCAGCACCGTGACTACGGCTGGCATGCGCGGGTCGCTGCCCGGATGTAACGCGGGCAGCGACTTCGCCGCTCGCCTTGGGCGCACGCTCCTTGCGCGCCTGGCGCGGCTTGGACCCTGGCGAGCCAGGCTGGCGCACGGGCGCAGGAGGCCCTGCCTCCGCAGCATCCCCCGGCGCTTGCCCGGGCTCGCGACTGGTGGCGGCAGGCTGTGCCTCCGCCGCCGTAGGTGCAGCGACCGTGTTGGCATCGCCACGGTCGCTCAGGGCCGGCGCATGGGCCTCAGCAGCTACGCTGCGGGCCTGCCCTGCGCCGGGCGCTAGCGCGGCAGCACGCTTGCGGCGCCGCTTGCGCTTGCGTTTGGCTGCGGTCGGTTGATCCGCAGCCATGGGCTCTGCTGCCGGGCCTTGCGGCTCAGCCGGCAGCAGAGCTTGGTGGGCCGCCGCGGTCTGCTCGGCGGCCTGCCCTGCAGCGGCTGCTCGCGCGCCAGCCCGCTGTGCAGTGCCCTTATCATTCGCAGCAGCATGGCCCTGCGAATGCCCTTCCCCACGCCAGTGCTCGCCTGGCCGTGGCTCATCTCCTACCTCACCTGCCGAGCCATCCTGCTCCAGACTCGTCTCTCTCAGCTCATTGCCCGTTATGCTCTCTGATCGCTTGCTCTTCCTCCGTCTTCTCCTCTTCTTCCGAATACCCGAAGAAGAGGGGGAGGAAGTCACCAAGTCAGCACGTTCATCGTCATTCGAAGATGACGAGTCTACTGACGGTTGAGACACCAGACTTCTGTCAGACTCAGCCAACGTAGCAGTTCCCTGCTCCATAACATGAGAGGTACGACCTGCCTCATTTCTTGCAGATGCAGAGGGTCTGGCAGTAACAGCACGTGTCTCCAAGCCATCCCGTTGACGCCCGATCCGTTCATTCGTTTGCCCGCTCACGCTTGAACCTGCATCGTGGTCAGCCTGTCCACCGAGCTGACGACAGCTGCGGCAGACTCCCCGCCTGGCTCCGGGACCTGCCCGCTTTCCGGTTCTGCGCCGGAATTCGGACATCGGCCGCTGTTGTCCGCAATACATACACGTTTTGCTCAGTCGCGCTTCTTGTTCCGTCTTTCCTTGCCGGAAAGGGGCTGGACCCGTCTCCATGTTGTCACCTCGGTTCCGTATGAATCCGGTTTCTTTCTATTGTATCACATCTGCTCGTGAACACCCTCATGGCCATAGGCCTGATAATCTTTCGAGTTATACTCCTGTGTCTGTTCACTGCATTCGTGAAGAATGTGTTCCACATATTCCAATATATCCTGCATCGGTCTCCCGCATTTTTCGCATGTTGTCATTATATTCACCTTAATCCTGTTATCCATAATGTATTATCGTTCCGCCTTATGATTACCCCTCATATAGGAAAAAGAAACACTCGTTCCCCATATCACGCATATCTTTATATACAAAAAAAACCGCTCCCTGCTCTCCCCTAAGGTCGACCAAGAAACGGTTTATTATTCCTGTGTTGGAAAACCATCTTAACGAACGTCCAGTTGGCCCGAGTTCTGTTGTGGGACGAGACGTGGTTTGGGTTTTGGCAGATTGCCAAAGATGACCCATGCATATGGAACAAACCTTGCCGTCAATCCAACGACGATCCACGAAGCGATTAGAGCTACACCGAATCCTCCGGCATACCACAGATGCACTAACCACGATACTCCTGTTTGAGGTGGATAATTCCGATACACCAGCAGGAAGAATGGATGAATCAGATAGATGCCAAAGGACAATGCCCCAAGCCGATTCAGCGGCTTGACGATGAGTGAAGGCCCTTTGCGATAGAGCAGATAGGCAATCTGGATAAGTACCAGCGCACAAGCAAAGGTATGCACATTCCAGAAGAATTCATACCACAGTGTGTTATACGTTGCGATCTTCAGACGCAGCAGGTAATAGATATACACATGGCCAAGTCCGGCAATGATCCATACCGCCCAGAGCAGAATCCATGAAGCTACGCGTCCTTTGGTTGCATTGGCCCGACTGATGACAAACCATTGCTTGATTTTAGGGAAATATACCCCGATAAAAGCACCCAGCATGAAATAAGAGAAGTATGAGAACGCCCAGCTTCCCTTGTTGGGTACCTGGAATCCATATTTATTACTTACGATAAATGCCCATTGAATCAATAGTCCAATCGGTACAGACCATTTCACCACAGAAGGATACTTCTTAAGCAACCATAACACCAATGGGAATAACAGATAAAATTGCATGTTAATAAATACAAAGTACAGATGTGTATAAGCCTTGCCTGTAAACAATTTCGTGATAAAACTTACTGCCGATTCGCCGAAAGGTCGGCCCTGATAATGCGTGAAATGCAGCAACACAAAATACATTAATGAGAACAGGAAATACGGAAGCAAAATATACACAAATCTTTTCTTGTAGAAGTTACTTACGAGTTTCTTATCCAGCGGACGGGAATAATAGTTATAGAACAGTACGAAACTGCTCATAAAAATAAAGGTTGGCGTACCATATTTCATAAAGATATTAATAAAGTTGTACAGCCAGTAGTAGCCTGAACCCGTCATGTCCACCGTCGCATAAGACGTGGAATGCACGCAGAGTACGCCGATAATTGCCATGGCACGCACCAGATTCAGCTCTGGAATTCGCTCTCTTTTCAGTGTTTCACTCATGTTTACGTTTCTCCTTAATGTGTTCGTCAATATGTCAGATATGACTTAATACAATAAAGCTCTCTATCTATTAAAAGCCATAATGCTTAAGATGGATAGTCCATTTTCTTAACAATTCCTAAATTTTCAACACATTTCACACTATTTTCATGTCTATATATGTAAAAAAGACCGCGAGTACGCGGTCTGTGGGACATCCTGCTCTCAACCAAATGAATATTGGATCAACAGGATGAAAATGGTGAATTTGGGTTTGGGCATGATCACGCCCCTGACCGAGTCTACTTCCCACGACTCGCCAGAATCTGTTTATACACGTCAATAGCTGCCTGTCTCGATGCCTTCAGATCAACAATGGCATCCTTGCGCGGCTGATGGATGTCCTTGCTGTGCAGATCCTTCAATTCAGGCAACCACTTGCGAATATAATCACCTTGCGGATCATACTTCTCGGATTGTGTTACCGGATTATTCACGCGAAAATACGGAGCCGCATTCTCACCAAGCGAGGCACACCATAACCAGTTACCACGGTTTTGAATGTTATCATAGTCACGCAGCTTGCGCCTGAAATAGGCTTCACCCAAGGTGAACGGGCATTGCAGGTTTTTGGTGAGAAACATCGCCGTGAGAATTCGCAGCCGGTTTGGCATATGTCCGGTCTCATTCAGTTCCGTCATCGCTGCATCAATAATCGGAATGCCTGTCTCCGCCTTGCACCACCGTTCAAAGTGATCATTATGGAGAGCCGAGAGATCGTACACCTTTTCATATGTAAAATAGTGACTCTCATAAACTGCACGATACAGATAGAAGTCGCGGAAGCACAACTGCCTGATCCATTCCCCCGCTTCTGCCGTGCGACTCGCCGCATCATACATCTTGCGAATGGATACAGCCCCCACAGCCACGTAAGAACTGAGATGACTCGGCTCGTAAGCCTCATATTCATCCCGATGATCCCCATATTCAGCAATTCGATCCGACAAAAATTGATCCAATAGCAGATGCGGGTCCTCGTCATTCGAACCACTGCCCTCCAGCAACTCCGGAGGTACCTGCATTGCATCCGGCCATTCAATCTGACGATCACTCACCTTCAACTCTGCAACCGTTGTTGCCGAAGGAGGGTTGGGATGTTCATTCATGAATTCCACCCACCGCCGATGGAAAGCCGCAAATACCTTATATGGCTCCGACTTGCCTGTAAAATTGGCAAATCCATTCAGATCCATCAGCAGATGATCCGTCAGTTGTGTGAACGAAACCTCGTGCGCCTCACTGACTTTGCGTATGGCCCTATCCCGCTCGATTGCATATGGCGTCATATCCCGATGGACCACAATCTCGTTAATCTCACCTTTGAATTCGTTCAAGATGAATTCAACCACTTCAGCTGGATTGCCATAAGCAACATGCAGTTTTCTTTTGGCTTCAAGATAACGTCTGCCTAATTCCGCTGCATGCTGCCTGAAATTCACACCGCTGTGTTCCTTCTCTCGGCCTTGCCGCAGGAGGAATGCATCATAGATGAGAACATGCACACTCTCTTCTTGGTTTTCCCGCAAATAATCGAATGCGGCCAGATCATCCGTACGCAAGTCTTTGCGGTGTATGAATAGCTTCATGCCTCACCCTCCTGTCTGAACTTACGTTACATACGTTTATTTGTCCGTCAGGTTCTGATATAACCTGCTTGTTTCGGGCTCGGGCTGATACCCCAGATCCTCAATTAATGTCAATGTAAATGTATGATATAAACGAAGTATGCCTTGCTGATCATCCATGGATGCATACACTTCCATCATGAGTCGGCAGATTTCTTCCGAATAAGGCTCCCGTTCCTGCAATATCGTTAATTGCTCAATCGCTTCCTTGCCACGACCATGCTCCATGTCCCATCTCGCGATATCCATAACCAGCCCTGTATACTTGCGTCTGAGTTCCCTTGCTTTGGCCTGTGCCCAACGATAGTCATGCTCTTCCAGATAATCGCCACGATAAAGCGGAATCATATGCCTCAAGTCATCGATATTGTCTGATGTGATGACGTTGTAGACCATGGATTTTTCAAATTGGTCCACATCACTTACCAGATTGCCTGCTAACAGACGATAACGGTTCATATTGTACTCCAGCTTGCCCGTCATGTTCCATTCCTTAAGCAGCTTTCGAATCTGGTACACGGATGTATGTAGATGGGTTAATCCCTTTTCCTGGGAAACATCACCCCATAACTTATCCAACAAAATCTCCTTGCTTACCCATTCTTCCCTGTGATGGAACAAAAAAGCAAACAATTCCTGTGATTTGGTTGTGCGCCACTTATGTTTCTTGGCACCCTGATCCAAACTTCTGTAGATATCCAGATGTTTGAACGTGAGCAGCCCCGGAACTTCAGTATCCAACTCCACAGGTACGGGTTCCGATCCCTTTACCTCGACGGTGGCTGCAACTTGGGAATGATGCGACATTATGCCCGCGATTCGATCAACGGTTTTGGCCAATCGGGCGGAGCTTACCGGTTTCAGTACATAATCCAGTGCATGCAGCTCAAATGCTTCCACTGCATGGTCCGCATATGCCGTAACAAAGATAATACGAATACTCTGATCCAATTGCTGTATATATTCAGCCGCTTCCAGGCCATTCATCTCGGGCATTCCAATGTCCAAAAATACAACATCTACACGTTCCTTTGCCAGAAAATGCAGACCATCACGAGCTGTTGAAAAACATTGCACGGGTGTAATTCTTCCGTCCGTTCGTAGTAGTCGCTCCAGATGAAGCTGCGCTGGCTTCTCATCATCGATCACAATGGCTCTCACCGTTCTTTTAGCCTCCTGCTATGAAAGATTCAATAGGAATACCGATTTTATCGGCATCCGCTTATTAGTCTGTTAACCATAATTGCTTAACTCGGCACACTAATTGGAATAATCCACCTTTTGCACAGGGATACGGAATCGGATCTGCGTGCCTTTACCCACATGGCTATGAATCTCCAGTCCCTGACCATAGAGTGACATCAGGCGACGGTTTATATTTTGCAGCCCGACACCCCCCGGACCTTCGGTGCGCCCAGACTTGACCTGAGCCATACGCTCAGGAGGGATACCTACTCCATCATCTTGAACCTGTACGACTACATGCTCGCTCTCTTTGAAAACCCTAAGGTGAACTGTCCCGCCGGCTGCCCGCTCCATCACGCCGTGGCGAATGGCATTCTCCACAAGCGGCTGAATACTGAGAGGTGGCAGATATAGATGCACGTCCGATTCCACCTCATACTCGACCACCAGTCTTTCCTCAAATCTGGCCTGTTCCAGATGCACATATGACTCCACCAATTCCAGCTCTTTGGTCAAAGGAACAAGCTGCTCCCTGTTCTGGAAGTCAAAACTTCCGCGCAGGTAATGACTCAATTCAATCAGCAGATCGGTTGCTTTGTCCGGATTCACTGCACAGGTCGCAATAATGACATTGAGTGCATTATATAGAAAGTGCGGCTTAATCTGGGCCTGCAAAAAGGCCATTTCGGTACGAATAGCTTCCTGCACAGAACTCCGCATCTCAATTAATGTCCGAACTCTGGCGCGCAATTCACCAGCATCCACCGGTTTGCTCAGGAAGTCATTGGCTCCCGCCTGGAATCCGTGTTTGATATCCTCAGGCAACCCGCGGGCGGTCAGCATCAGAATCGGTAACTCCGACAAGGAACTGTGCTCGCGCAGTTTGCGACATAACTCAAGCCCGGACATCTTAGGCATCATCCAGTCCGTAATAACAAGATCAATGGACGGGAACTCCTCACGGAGTTTCAATGCAGTGGACCCGCTGTCCGCTGCGAGCACGCGATATCGTTCCGTCGATAACAGATTCAGCAATACCTGTCGATTGACGGGATCATCGTCTACAATCAGAATCGTATGCTCCGCTTCCGTAAGATCATCCTGCTCATCTGACTCTCTTGTCACAAGCTCCTTCGCCCCTGCCCCCTGTGAAGCAACATATCGGGCGGCAGCTGGTTTCGAATGAGTTTGCAGCAGCGGCAACTTCATAACAGGCAGAGTGAAATGAAAGGTCGAACCTTGCCCCGGCTCCGATTCAACCCAGATCTCACCACCGCCAAGCTCAACGAGTTTTCGCGTAATACTCAGACCCAGTCCGGTTCCATTATTCAATCGCTCGATCGTGCCGTTACTCTGCTCATACGCCTGGAAGATATCCTCCTGTTTGTCCAAGGCAATGCCTACCCCTGTATCAGCAACCGATACCTTCACCCAATCCCCTTCAACACTGGCGTACAATCGAATCTCACCCTGCTCAGTGTACTTATACGCGTTACCCAGCAAGTTATACAGAACTTGTCGGAGGCGATCTTCGTCTGCCTCAACAAGTGGCAACGACTGGGGCCATTGCTGAATCAATATAACTGGCTTATCCTCAAACGTGAAACCTGAGACTTCAACCACAGTACGAGCAACGGATTCCAGATCAACAGGTACCCGTTTCAACTCGATCTCACTATTTTTTAATTTGGAAAAATCCAAAATATCGTTAACCAGCAGTGAAAGGCGCTTGCCGGTTGAAGTAATCATGGACAGATTTTTGGCTTGCTTGGGCGTGACTGCTCCGGCCGCCCCTTCCAACATGGATTGCGCAATATTAATGATGCCGTGCAGGGGCGTTCGCAACTCATGAGACGTGTTCGCCATGAACTCGTCCTTCAGGCTGTCGATGGCCAGCAAACGCTCCGACAGGGCTTCCACGTCTCGGAATGATTGTGCGAAGCGGATTGCGGTCACAATCATCTGGGCAAATACAAATAATAAAAGTTCAATCAGCGCAAAGAACGCTGTGTCTAGGGTAGTGAACGCACCAAGCGTATACAAGACAACAACCATGAGTATGCTCATCATGCTCACCAGTGCAAAGTGGCTGTCATTCGGCCGTCCTTTCAACCAATAGAACATCGCTCGCAGCGTATAAAACATGACAACAAGCGAGATCAGTAACATGGGAAGCTCAAGAGACGAGAAAAGTGTTGGAGGGAGCGTAAGACCTACAATGGCCTGGGTAACGATTAACACTACAGCCAAACGAACAAACCACTGATGAATTGCTCCTGGCACACGGGCATCCATATACCGAAGCAAAAAGTAATAGGCAAAGGCTGAACTAAGGAGCTGAATACGAAGTATCTCATTATTGGTCAGGAACGGTACAAACGTACCCAGTAACTTCTCCCCATGTGTCAGAGCGTACACCGCACCAGAAAGGCTGAATAATCCGAGAAAACGAAGTTCCTTCTCCGTACGTCGTAATCTGAACAGAAGTAGAAAAAAGGCGGCTGGCAAGATAAAACCGAATAAGGCCATCAGATCCTTGAGCCAACCTTGTTGCTGGCTTTTCAGAATACTATGCTCGTCTCCAAACAAAATGGGCGCTACAATGCCCCCAGACGAGTAACTATAATTTGATACCTGAATGATAATGTCAGCCGTGTTGCCCTCAATGGACGTGAATCCTGTAAAGGGCAGATTTAATTGTATATCTGTCGCCTTGGTCTTTCCTGGCAGGCCTTTGCCGCCAATCTCTTTACCATCAATAAATACCCGGTGGGCCATGCGTATATTCTGCGTGCGTATACCATAATCGTTTTTCATCGTCCGGGGTGTAAGCTGAACTTGCAAATGATAGGTTCCATACCCATGGGCCTGCCCCAAAGATTTGTTCCATCGGGCAGGAACTTGAGTGCCCGACGAAGCCGGCAATGGCTTGCGACCGGATACACTTGCTTCAATATCTGCCGGGCTCAGCAACTGCCCAGGGTAGAAATCCCAGACACCCTTTAGAGACGCTGCACCCTTGCGATCAAAGTCCCATTGGGTCAGGTCAATTTTTCCATCCGTAGCCTGGGGGTTACTCCGCTCGCTAATTAACGTCTGGGCGATCCAGCCCAGCGGAACAATGACAATGCATATGAAACTTATGGTCAGCATAATCCAGTGTTTTCTCATCTATGTATTCCTTCCATCCACAATGGCGAGAGACGTCTAATTCTGTCGATTTATAACTATAATTCATGTTACACGTTTCTGGTGCTCACGGAAATAGTTTCCGTCTCATAATCGGTCAACTTCCTTATAATTTTAAGGATCTCTATCTGTTATCGCCAGCTCCTGGTACACCAAGAAACCCCAGGCCGAATTTCACCGGAATGAACGGGCGAAATGGCCTGGGGTTGATTGAATGAAGATTTATTTAACAACTTGGGCAAGCTTCTGAACGATTCCGGCCCATCCCTGTTCCATACGTTCGCGTACGATAGCGTGGGCCTGTCCAAACTCGGTCAGTTTATCCGCATCCCAACCGCTGTGAATCAGTGTGAAATCCGTACCTTCGGGCTGTTCATTCAGTTGGAACGTCAACGTCCAGTCCTTACCCCAGCGAAATGACAGCTTCTGCAGCGGAAGAACTTCCGTCACCTGACAGGGTGATTGGCCGAAGGGGCCTGCTTCCAATATAAACTCATGACCTTCCACGGGTTCCAGATTACCTGGCATGAACCAGGCCTTCAGTCCTTGCGCAGTTGAGACCATCTCCCACACTTCCTCTACAGGTGCATGGAGCACTAGTTCCTGTCGGATATCCGGCAGTGCACTTGATGAACTTGATGATGTATCCATTCGTATCATCTCCTTAGACATATCTGTTCGTATAATTACTGGTTAAAAAGTTTGACCTCCGCTTTGTACCCACCCTATAATTGGAACATATTCCATAAAAGGTGCGTGATTCCTATGATAGTCTGCTCTGAAAAATCCATTTCCAACCGTTGCCGGAAGGGATAATCCCGCTCACTTCCCTTCCACATTTGCAATTCATTATATCAAAATGTGGGGGACACCTATACTATGTCATTCAGTTATTACGGTCCATTATGCACCGCCGTTTATGATCTAACGAAACCTGTGGGACACTCCTTGGGAGGAGACATTGAATTTTATCTCCGTTATCTTCAGCGCTGCAAAGGACGTATCCTTGAAGCCATGTCTGGTTCAGGCCGAGTGCTCATTCCTTTGCTTGAAGCAGGCTTGACGGTGGATGGAATTGATTATTCAATGGATATGATTGACTCTTGCCTTTCTCGTTGTATGGAGCGGGCATTACCCATGCCTGAGCTGTTCGTTGTCGATCTGGAGAAGCTTGACCTTCCATATCGATACGAGGCAATTATCATTCCCGGAGGTTCTCTGCTCCTCATTCAAGACAGACAGGCATCGATTAGCGTATTACGTAATCTATTTCAGCATTTAGAACCTGGCGGCAAGCTCGTGTTTGATCTGTTTCTGCCCGATGTGACACAACCCTCTTCTGTAGAAACATCAACCGTTCCATTACCCGATGGTGATACGATCACGGTAGAAGTGACAACCATTGAAGTGAACCTTCTTCAACAGTACAAAGTGAGTCTAATTCGCTACGAACAATGGCATCAGGGTGCTCTTGTTGCTACGGAGCTGCAACAACTTACCCTGCGTTGGTACGGCATAGAAGAGTTACGCCTAATTCTCGAACACATTGGTTTCTCTGATATTAAAGTATACGCCGACTTTAACCCGAATCAGCCACCTACACAGTCCAATCAAAAATTCGTATACGAAGCAACTCGAAGAACGTAGTCATCGATAATTGGATGCATATGCTTCTCAATATCCAAAATCAGGCCACAGCATGAGGTTTAACCCATGCTGTGGCCTTTTTTTACTATATAAGATTTGCAATAAACATTTACACGAGAACGCAGAGGACAGAAATAGCCTGAAGAAGAAAAGCGTTCGCCTTTATCCTCAGATTTCCACCTTTGAAAAAGTGAATCAAAAAAATCTGGGGATAACAGCGATCGGAAGGTTATTCTGTCATCGGAGTGGCAAGTGTAAGTATAATTTAGAGCAAATTAGTATCCACGAGAATATTGCTCTGCAATGGCAGCTTGATCCTTACTCACACCCAGTTCCAGAGCGGCATGGTTCGCCCAGTACGGATCACGCAGCATACCTCTGCCAACGGCAACCAGATCCGCATCACCGTTTCCAATCACCGCCTGAGCCAAGGCTGCATCCTCCAGCATACCCACTGCGATTACAGGAACGTTCAGTTCTTCACGGAAGCGACGGGCAAATGGTACCTGATACCCCGGATAGTTCCCCGGTTTCCGCTGTCCAGAAGGACCTTCGCCACCTGAACTGATATGGAACATGTCCACACCTGCATCTTGGTAAGCACGGGCAATATTAATCGTGTGGTCGATGTCGTATCCACCATCAGCGTATTCTACAGCCGAAATCCGCAAAATCAGCGGCATATCTGCTGGCATTTCTTTTTTCACTGCCCGAATGACTTCAACGCCAAAACGGGACAGATCCTGGCCGTATACATCCTCACGATGGTTCATCAGCGGGGAATGGAACTGGTGGATCAGGTATCCATGTGCACCGTGCAGCTCAATAGTATCCACTCCAGCCTGTACTGCACGGCGAACACCGTCTGCGAACTTCTGCACCATAGCTTCTACCTCTTCGGTACTTAACGCGCGTGGTTCCTTGTACTTTTCTCCCGGGAATGTAACTACCGATGGGGCAACCGGCTGCGGTGCATCCTCTGCTTTTCGTCCGGCGTGTGCGATCTGAATAGCTACTTTGGAGCCGTAGGCATGGATTCCATCTACAAGTTTGGTGAAGGCAGGCACATGCTCATCTGACCATATACCCAAGTCATTATCGGTAATACGTCCATCCGGATCTACATCGGTCATCTCGATTACAATCAGTCCTGTTCCTCCAACCGCACGGCTCACATAGTGAACCTGATGCCAATCGTTCGGAATGCCGTCCTTCGCAGTGACAGAATATTGGCACATCGGTGCCATGACGACACGGTTATTTAATTGCAGACTCTTGAATTGATAAGGGGAAAATAATTGTTCAGTCATTAATTCTACATCTCCTGTTCCATGATCATGATATATATGAAGCCTTACTTATTTGTCTAAGTCCGAAAACAGTTTTCCGTTCTTGCCGTAATTGTCCTTCTCCAAATCCTCAATGAAGATAAAGACTTTGCTCGGATCAACATCCAGTGTCTCACAAGCCACCTGAGTCATACGTTCAATCAACTGACGTTTCTGCTCAACCGACTTGCCTTCCAATACCTTAACAGTGATAAATGGCATGTCTAGGACTCATCCTTTCTTCATCATTTATTATGAACCTCAGTTACAGAAATACAAGTACGTACATTTTTGTGACCTAGTACCCTTTTTGATACCTAGTCATCCTCATATTTCGGTTCAGCCCCATTCTGGAAATGACTGCAAAACATGATATGATAACCGTAGAGAACCACAATAATTACTATACCCAATTTACATAAGTTGTGACTAAAGGTTACACGATAACGGAGAGGGCAGAAATAACCTGTAGAAGCGGAGCTAAAAGCTTTCTGCAAGAAAGCTACTTCGAAAGCATACACTTCGCCTAAAAGCTTTCTGAAAGAAAGCTGCATCGAAAGCATACGCTATCCTCAGATTTTCACCTTTGTAAAAGTGGATCAAAAAAATCTGGGGATAACAGCGATCAGAAGGTTATTCTGGCCTGTAGTGGATCAGTGTAAAACAAGTAGCTCAACTTATATACTACTCAAGCTAGGGAGCGATTATAGATGAAAGATGTATTAATTCAAAGACTGAGTACTTATGTTCAAATGGATACCCAATCCGATGAAAATAGTGAGACCTGCCCTTCCACACCCGGCCAACTGGCCTTGGGCAAACTGCTCGTTGAAGAATGTACCTCCATTGGTCTGCAAGATGTGACGATGGATGAGAATGGTTATGTCATGGCTACACTGCCATCCAATACCGACAAGGATGTTCCTGTAATTGGTTTCCTGGCTCACCTCGATACAGCGACCGACTTTACTGGCAAAAATGTCAAACCACAGGTTATCGATAACTATGATGGTGCTGACATTGTGCTGAACTCGGAGCTGGATGTAGTACTGTCCAACAAGGATTTCCCGGAGCTGCACGAGTATAAAGGCCACACCCTGATCACAACCGATGGTACAACGTTGCTTGGTGCAGATAATAAGGCAGGCATTGCCGAGATCATTACGGCGATGGCCTATCTGATTGAACACCCGGAAGTGAAACACGGTAAGATTCGGGTTGCTTTTACCCCGGATGAAGAGATTGGCCGTGGACCGCACAAGTTCGATGTAGCTGCTTTTGGAGCCAAATATGCTTACACAGTCGACGGTGGACCACTTGGTGAGCTGGAATACGAGAGCTTTAACGCAGCTGCCGCTAAAATTACCGTACGAGGCACCAATGTACATCCTGGAACTGCGAAGGATAAGATGGTGAACTCCCTGAAAATTGCGATGGAATTGAATCGACGCCTGCCTGTGGAGGAAGCTCCTGAATTCACGGACGGTTATGATGGATTCTATCATCTGTTGTCTCTGGAGGGTGATGTTGAGCTGACAAAGATGAGTTACATCATCCGTGATTTCGACCGGGCGAAGTTTGAAGAGCGCAAAACAAATCTATTGAATATCGCGAACGAACTGAAGACCAAGTATGGAGAGAAAAGCATCACGATTGAATTGAATGACCAGTACTATAACATGCGCGAGAAAATTGAACCCGTACGCCAGATCGTCGACATTGCCCATGAAGCCATGACCCGACTGGACATCGAACCTGTTATTCGCCCCATCCGGGGAGGAACAGATGGTTCCCAGCTATCCTATATGGGTATGCCAACACCAAATATCTTCACTGGTGGTGAGAACTACCACGGTAAATTCGAATATGTATCGGTAGACAATATGGTGAAGGCCACCCGTGTTATTATAGAGATCGCTCAATTGTTCGAGCAACGCGGAGATATCTAATTCACTTAAATGCAGAGTAAAAAGGGCACCCCTTGGTATATTCGGGAGGGTGCTCTTTGTTGTGCCATATTGTATTTTATTGTGTCGCGTCATGTCGCATAGATAAACAGGCTTGGTCTTTATTTTAAAATGCCATCACTCATATATATTGCCTCCTGCGATGACACGCAACTGTTCCAGATCACAGATCACTAGCTTTCGCTGCACTTTACGAATAATATCTCGATTACACAGATCTTGAACAACTCTATTAAGATGTCTATAGCTGGTGCCCAGCATATCCGCCAGTTCGGTGAGCTTCGAGGTCTGGATCTCTTCGGAAGAAGACTCGTCCTGGCCCATTGTGGACAACAGATAGCTGGCAAATCGGCTCTCGACCGGATATAACATATTCAGACTCGACAGGTTGGAAAAGGTATACAATTTGTGTGTAACTTGACCGAGCATAAAGTGAAGAAACTTAGGGTTCTCTGCATACGTATTCTGGAGAGCGCGGTAGCTGATACCCAGCAGCAGGCTTTTGCTCACAGACTCTACCGTATTCATAGCCTCCTTGCCATTCACCAGTTCCAAATCTCCCACAAGCGCAAGTGGTGTACTGAAACGAAGCAACAGAGACTTCCCGTTAGGCAAGGTGGTATAGATCTTGAGCTTGCCCTGCACGAGGAAATACAATCGCTCGGGTCGTTCACCTTTGGCACATATCATCTCGCCCTTCGCAGCCTCAAGTAGTCGCAACTCAGCGAGTGCAGGCTCGTCCAGCACCTGATCCAACCCATTCTCACGAGCGAGTTGCCGCACAAGTCCAAAGTCCATGATTTCTTTCATTCCGACTTCCCCTCCGTTGTCGTATATAACGTATGCAAAAGGACATATGTCCCATAATTAATATACATCCGTACAAATATCTTGATATAAAAATAGTTACAACTAACACTTATATCCAGTAAAACAGTTCAACTGGGAAATATTTTAAAATTTAATCATAAAATGTTCATTCTTTCATGCAAAATGCCGTTCACGAAAATCCATTTCTATCCGATGAAAGATAGAGCATTCCATAGATCGTTAAAAATAATACATTCAAATATTGAAAGGATGGTCCTCTTCCATGAACGTTGTAGATGCCCTGCTTAAAGTAATGCCTTATATCAGCATGATCCTTAGAGAACCAGCTAGTTTAACTGTATATGATCACGAAAAGGTATTGGAGGTTGTTACCACCGACAAGTTTGACCTTGGTTTTGAAAAAGGAATGCCACTCTTGGAATCGTATCAAAACTTTGCCATCTTAAAAAACGGAAGAGAAGCTACTCTCGCTACTCTCTCCAAGGAAGTTTATGGTATCGAACTGGATATTCTGAACATTCCGATCTTTGATGATCACCAAAAAGTTGTTGCTGTTTTCTGTGTATCTTACGACCAGTCTAACCAGAACCAACTTGAAGACATTATACAAGAAAATCAAACCATCAATGGTAACCTCGTTGATATGGTGCAACATGTCGCCGCTCATGCCGAAGAATTGCAAGCAACCAGTGAACAGATCTTGCAGAACACAAGACTTGCTGTTCAGAACTCTTCCCAAATCAACAAAGTAGCCGGGTTCATTCGTGAAATCTCTGAGCAAACCAACTTGCTTGGCCTGAATGCCGCTATTGAAGCCGCTCGCGTTGGTGAAGCCGGTGCCGGCTTCGGAGTGGTTGCTTCCGAAGTACGCAAACTCTCTGTGGATGCCAAACAAGCTACAAGTGATATCGATACCAGTCTGAGAGATGTACAACAGGTCATCAAACAGATGGAAGTTGAAGTCTCCCAGATTGCAGCCTCTTCACAGGAACAAGCAACGCTTGTATCCTCCTTTACGGATGTGATTGAGCAGCTTAATGAAACAGGCGAGCGAATGAAAGCTCTGTCCGAACAACTGATCAGTTATTCCGTTAAAAATTAATCAAAATATATCTTTGATGAAATTTGTTAGTGCAAAGATACATTTTATATGCAACAAACAGGACTTGGGTTGCCCATGATGGATAATCCAAGTCCTGTTGTTTGTTGTGTCCATTTTATATAACCAACTACATTCAGATAAAATCTTAATTGGCTACATGTATTGATTTATCTCCAATAACTTCTTCTTCCGACTGCCAGCATTCCACTTCACCCGGAATATGAATTCGGTCCCGGGTAAAGACGGGATCACGTCCTTCAGCCTTTTGTTTCTTGTAGTCCTTCAACGCTTCGAAAGTCACCTTGGACAGCATCAGAATTGCAATCAGGTTCACCACCACCATGAGCCCCATGAACAGGTCAGCCAAATCCCATACCAGCTGCACTTTGGCTACCGCACCAAACACCACCATCGCGATAACGCAAATACGGTATACCCACAGCCAGACTTTGTTGGATTTGATAAACTCAATGTTGGTTTCTCCATAGTAATAATTTCCAATTAGTGTACTGAAAGCAAACAGGAACACCATAACCGCCAGGAATCCCGATGCCCATGAACCAATATGTACACTTAATGCAGCCTGAGTTAATTCAATGCCACCCAGATTGGAACCTTTGTATACCCCGGATAGCAAAATAATCATGGCAGTGCTTGTACATATCACTAACGTATCTGTCAGCACGCCAAATGCCTGGATAAGTCCCTGTTTCACTGGATGTGTTGTATCCGCCGTTGCAGCAGCATTCGGGGCGCTACCCATCCCCGCCTCATTGGAGAACAATCCGCGTTTCACACCGTTCATCAGTGCAGCGCCCAACGTTCCGCCAGCCACCTGTTCGATGCCGAAGGCATTTTTGACGATCAACGCAATCATGGCCGGAAGCTGGGTAATATTCGCCAGCACCACAAAAGCCGCTACCCCAATGTACAATACGGCCAGTACAACAACGATGTATTCCGATGCTTTTGCAATCCGTTTGACACCGCCCATGATAATTCCTGCAAATATCACAGCCATAATGATACCCACGGTTAACCGATCCGTGCCAAATGAGTTCTCAAATGCGACAGTAATCGTATTCGATTGCACCGCATTAAAGACCAACCCGAATGAAAGTGTAATGAGAATGGCAAATAAAATCCCCATCCAGCGCTTCCCCAGCCCACGTTCCATATAATACGCCGGACCCCCGCGGAATCCGCCCTTATCCTTCACTTTATAGATCTGAGCCAACGTACTCTCCACAAAACTGGAGGCTGACCCGATTATTGCAATGATCCACATCCAGAATATAGCCCCAGGTCCACCCAGTGCAATAGCCAGTGCGATACCGGTAATATTCCCTGTACCTACACGGGCCGCCATACTAATACAGAACGCCTGAAAAGGTGAAATTTTGCCTGGTTCCTTGCTTTTTGGCTCTCGAAGCACCTTCACCATATCTCCAATCATGCGGAATTGCATGAATCGGGTCTTGGTGGTGAAGTATATACCACATACTACCAATAGTATAATTAACACTTTGGACCATAGAAAATCATTGAAAATGACGACAATATCTTGTATTGTTTGCTCCATCGGTATGCCCCTTTTTATGGTGTATTTCAAGCACAGAGATGGTTACGGGAAAAGTTTGTACCATTCTGCACAACACTAGCCCCAGACTTCGGGATGTTACTTATACTACAAGGGCATCTACGGAAATCGACAAATACCTACATGTAATTTCTACATTTATTTTAAAAATGGGCTTTGATCGCCCAATCATTGTCATTTAACCTGACATGTCAGGTTCTATGCAAGAAGGAAAGGAACGATTACACTGGAACGAGAGTTCATGGCGGAGTTAGCCGCCTTTACCATAGATTTATCAATCACACCATTCGCAGAGAAAGGGAATGACTGACATGCGTTATTTTATCGTGGATGATGATCCTGGCGTTCGTTCCATGTTGATGGATATTATTGAGGATGAAGGCCTTGGCGATATTGCCGGGGAAGCTGAGGACGGAGCACATATTCACGCGGAACTGTTGGAATTGCATAAGGTGGATGTCCTGCTGATTGATCTGCTGATGCCACAACGAGACGGGATTCAGACCGTGCGGGCGCTTGAAGGAAGGTTCGAGGGTAAGATCGTCATGATCTCCCAGATCGAGTCGAAAAATATGATCGGAGAAGCCTATTCACTAGGCATTGAATATTATATTACGAAGCCGATTAACCGGTTAGAGATTCTATCTGTTCTGCGGCTGGTGAGCGAAAGGCTTCGGATGCAGCAATCCATCGCAGATATTCAGCGGACATTGCAGGGATTGTCCAGTTTGAATTCTATCGAACGTACCGCAGCTCCGGTTCCGGACAAAACAATCACGACAGCAGGACATTTCCTGCTATCCGAGATGGGCATGATCGGCGAAGCAGGCAGCAGAGATCTGCTGGACATGCTGGAATATCTGGAGCAGGTAGAGACAGATGAGCATAAGCTGTCCCCCTATACGTTCCCATCCCTCAAAGACATCTTCCAGAATGTAGCGATACGTAAACTGGGAGAAGACGCCTCTCTCGCAGAGGTGAACAAGGAGATCAAGGCATCGGAACAACGTGTTCGCAGGGCCATCTTCCAGACGCTGAGCCATGTGGTTTCTCTGGGATTAACAGATTATACACATCCCAAGTTCGAGAATTATGCATCCAAATTTTTCGATTTCACCGAAATTCGCAAGAAAATGCTGGAGCTGCAAAACAATGTGGAGCCTTCCTTGTCCCAGACACGCATTAATACGAAAAAATTCGTACAGGTGTTATATTTGGAAGCCAAACGATTGCTGCATTAAACAGATGCATGATGGATACGATGCAAAAACAAACGGGCATGAATATTACGCCGGTAGGATACCGCCTCTTCAACTGAGGCTGTCCACACCGGCTATATTCATGCCCGTCTGTACGATCAAGCGTTACAATCTATGTGATTTGTTCCGTGTATAAAATTAAAATCGCTTTGGGTTCAGGCCCGTGAATGGTTTCGGCTAATTCGGTTATACTCATTAATCAATTCGTCCAATGCCATAGACTGCCGAATCACATCGGGATGCCCAAGACCACCCTTGTTATGCTCTACCAGCATATGAAGGTTATGTCTGGCCTTCTCTATTTTATTTTTCAAATCCAAACTCATAACCATGACCCCTGATACCTCCTTATTCTGTGAACCATTTTAGTTTTTCCTGTCAATCTATAGTTGGATTAACATATGGCATAGGAGACAAGGATGTTTTGTATTCTTCTCCATTTTTTGATAAAGATTATTTTATCACACAAGAGCTTATCCGAAAATGGCTGATATGACGCAATTTTAGTGGTATTATCGAGAGTTGGATTCTAGCGTCTGGCCTCATCATTCACGGCCAGAACGGATTGTGTCGTAAATGTGTATATTGAAAAAACAAAAAGTCTATTGGTTCAAAAGGTAATAAAATCCCTTTCCATAACGGGGTCATTCAGGTACAATAGGGCGATGTGTGTGTCCGGACCCGGCGGATACAAATGATGTAATTTAGAGGACGGCCAACAACGGCCATGGATCCTGATTTGATATTATTGGAGGCTTATCATCACCATGCAGACCGATTCACAGACTAAAGTCAAAATTGTTAACGCCGATCCCAGCGCAATGGGATTATTTGGGTTGGCTATCGTAACCCTGGTCGCTTCTTCCCAAAAGCTTGGCATTACGGATGGACTTAGCTACGCTATTCCTTGGGCGATCTTCCTGGGTGCATTTGCCCAGCTATTCGCATGTATTCAAGATTCCAAACGCAACAATACCTTTGGCACAACAGCTTTTGGCGCGTACGCATTCTTCTGGTTTGCCATGGCTGCCAACTGGATGATCAAAATGGGCGTATTTGGCTCCACTCTCGCTGAACAGGCCGATGGCAAGCAGCTCGGATTTGCTTTTGCCGGATACCTTGTATTCACCCTGTTCATGACAATCGGTGCGATTGAAGCGAATAAAGTATTGCTTATCATCTTCATTCTGATTGACTTCCTGTTCCTTGGCTTGACCTTTGACGCTTTCGGCGTAGCTCCTCACATTTTCCACACTATTGCAGCATACGCTGAAATGGCTATCGGAATTGTGTCCCTGTATGGTACAGGTGCTTCGGTACTGAATGCTCACTTCGGTTATGCGTTCTTGCCGATCGGCAAACCGTCCGGCATTTTCAAACCCAAGGCTTAATATACAGCAGTAAACCGCCAGCGCGCCGGTCCGCGCCTGGCGGTTTTTTTGCAGTCCAACTTCATTTGAATATGTATCTGACCGACACCTATACTAGGGATAATAGATCAGAAATAGACCCTGCAACACCTGAAATGAAATGTCACAGCAGCCATACTGTCAGGAGGAAAAAACATGAGAGAGATACCGAAACCAACGGAGATGGATCAGGTGGAGAAAAAATATGTACGCGAAACACGTTGTTTCAAGACGGCACGGGTGTTCCCAACCGATGTCAACAATCATAATACGCTATTCGGCGGCAAGCTTATGTCCTACATCGATGATATTGCATCCATCGCCGCTTCCAAGCTATGTCGGGTCAATACTGTAACAGCTTCAACCGACTCTGTCGATTTCCTGTACCCGATCAACCCAACAGACTCCGTTACACTTGAATCGTTCGCGTCCTGGACAGGACGAAGTTCCATGGAGATTTTTGTGAAGGTGATTCGAGAGGATCTGAAGACCGGAGAGAAGAAAATTGCGGCGACGGCATTTCTGACCTTTGTGGCCCTGGACGAAAATAATCGCAAACTGATCGTACCTCGCATTATTCCGGAGACGGAAGAAGAGAAGAAATTATACGAGACCGCTCCGGATCGGGCGGCCATGCGGAAACAACGGCGGGAAGAGAGCAAGAAATTCGCTGACTTCCTGACCGTTACTTATCCTTGGGAATAAAAACACGCTAAACCATAACAAGATTGAACACTGGCATCACATTATCTGGACGATGCCGGATAGATGGACACCGCTCTGTTATCCGGCAGTTCGCCACCCATGGAGACACACCACTGCTGATAGATGCGATACGCTGCACCACTCTCCAGCAACCCCTGACAAGTGTATATGCCCTCTTCGATGGAATTGACACGCCCCGCCGCGTACAAGCGGAAACCTCCATTTAACAAGACCTGATTCACAAAAGCAATATGACCCTCACCGCTTAACACACTTTCCGCCACTTCAAGCTGCTTCGCAGCCGTCCAGACCAGTTCCGGCACGGGCATATCCAGTTCATAGGCTGCAGGATCAACCAATTCCAGCTTCATATCACCGTCTTCCACGGCGTATACGCGGGTTGGCCGATCAATATACAGATCCTCAGAACCTTCCATCCCCTGTACAACGTAAGCACGGCGATAGTTAAACCGGGTGAGCAACTTCGCAATCCGATCCAGAAAGGTATTGTGAAACACACCAAACACCAAATACGGTGAATGGTTATAATCAATCAGTTTCTCTGCTGTGTTAAACACGGTTCGAAAACCCAACTCTTCCCGTAACGGACGAAGCTTACGAAGAGGTGCGCACCAATCCTCGGAGGACACGTACATGACACCCGAACGCAATGCAGCGCTCCGGGCATCTTCCCGATCCATCTTGTGTGTATTAATACCCACTTCCTTCAAAAGTACCGACAACGTGACGCCCCACTTGGGTGGTAAAGGATCACTCCCGTGCAAAGTCACCGGCAACCCGGCCGCCGCGAGTACAAATGCAACCGGAAACGTGGCCATGAACGACTTCGTCCGTCCATCATAAGGACCCGCGCAGTCCAATCCATCCTGAAATATAGAGAAACGTTCCGCACTGTTACGACATGCATGAACAAAAGCTTCCAGTTCCTCAACGTTTTCCATTTTCATTCGTTCAGCCATTAGAAATGCGGCCGTCTGGGCAGGGGAAACCTCCTGTTTCAGGATTTTCTCTGCTACGGTCAGTGCCTCTGTATAATTCAGATCACGTGAGCCTCGTTTCCCACGTCCGACCTCTCGGAGTATCTGAGACATATCCATGGAGAATCCTCCTTCCAATTAAGACTGGAGCAGTTGATGGGCCTTCACAATCGCTGTGGCTACATCGACCATCCGTTTGCGTTCATCCATCGCTTTCTTGCGTAACAGGTCATAGGCTTCGGCCTCGGAGATCTGCTTCAGATCACTAAGGATGGCCTTCGCCATATCAATCCACTTCCGATCCTCCAGCCTGGATTGCAGCTGCTTCCGTTCCTGCTCCCACTGTTTGCGTTCCATGTAACGCCGAGCTGCAAAGTGAAGAGTCCAGTGGATCTCAGGCCCGGTCATGGATGGTGTAAGTATTCCATCAAATGAAGTTTCGACCTCGCAGGATTCTGCGGAGGAAGAAGCCGTATCTGGCGCGCACCACCAGAGCAACGGGGAATCCGACTTCCCCTTTCCCAGGCAGTTCACCCAGTACTCCACATCAGCCAGCGACAGATGCAAGATGGACGCTTCCGCTGCCCGAGCCAGCTTCAACGCTTCCGTTTCACTGCCCGCCACCTGTACATGGTACCCGTTTGCTCCCAGCAGCCTCTCCGGTGTCAGAGGGATTGCATCGGATGAGGCAGCTATCGTTGGTTGAACACGGATGACCAATAAAGATCGCATGATGGATCAATCCCTCCCTATGGCGTATAGTCAGAGTCCACAACATTTAAGACGTTAATACATCAAAGCGATAAACGTGTTATATTACCTAACAAAAAACCAAGTAGTGATGATTATACGTCTTGATTTCAACATTAGAATGATCTTTTCATGCCTCATCATACTGTATAAAAAAAGGGGGACACCATACACATGGCACCTTTTCTACAGTATTTATTGTATAAGGCATGCTAAATTCAGTTAAATTCTTCAATTTATGAAGATATGTGCGTAAAACGTCGTCGTCCATTTGATATTCCAATAAACTCATGTAAACATAATTAACTTTAAATTTCAAATACTTTTTTATGTCAACTATATTGACATGGTTAGATCAATCTTTTATAGTTAAGCCATAACAACTCCATATTTGAATCGATCACAGTTACAACGGCGTAGCTGGTTGAAACGGCAATGAAGCCTGTTTTGCAATCTCGGAGCAAGGGATGCGTATGTATATGCGCAGTCCTCCGAGGCATAACAGGCTTTTTCGATTTTAGAGACAAGGTTTCGAGGCAGTTTGCAGAATGGACCTAAGGGGGCTAATCATAATGAGTACAACGAAAAAACTGGTGCTGGTCGGCAATGGCATGGCGGGAATCCGCACAATTGAACATATCCTTAAGCTTGCTCCGCACGCTTATGAAATTACAGTCTTCGGCGCAGAGCCGCATCCCAACTACAACCGGATCATGCTATCCTCTGTACTGGCTGGCGGAACATCCATCGAAGATATCGTAATCAATGAGTGGAGCTGGTACGAAGATAACGGTATTCGGGTGTACCCGGGTGATCCGGTCGTTCAGATCGATACCAAGCGCAAGGAAGTTGTATCTCAAAATGGTGTACGCGCAGCCTATGATGAGCTGATTATGGCAACTGGTTCACAAGCGTTCATCCTCCCGCTCCCCGGCGCTAACAAAGAAGGCGTGATCGGTTTCCGCGATATTAAAGACTGCGAGACCATGATGGCAGCATCGCAAAAGTATCGCAAAGCTGCCGTCATTGGAGGCGGATTGCTAGGACTGGAAGCAGCGCGGGGGCTGCTCAATCTGGGCATGGACGTCACGGTCATCCATATTAACGGCCATCTGATGGACCGGAACCTGGATTTGCCGGCAGGCCTGATGCTCCAGCGTGAGCTTGAAGAACAAGGCATGAAGTTCCTTTTGAACAAACATACCGAAGAAATCACAGGCAAACATCGAGTAAAAGCCATTCGTTTCACTGATCAAACGGTACTTGAAGCAGATCTGGTTGTCATGGCTGTCGGGATTCGCCCTCAGATTGAACTGGCTCGTAATACCGGCCTCGATGTGAATCGTGGAGTCATTGTAGATGATTATATGCATACCAGCATTCCTGGCATCTCTGCCGTCGGCGAATGTGCAGAACACCGCGGTATTGCCTATGGACTGGTTGCTCCATTATATGAACAAGGTATGGTACTCGCTAAACGTCTTGCGGGCGCGACAACTGAAGGATACGAAGGTTCGGTCACTTCTACCAAGCTGAAAGTATCCGGTGTTGACGTATTCTCTGCCGGACAATTCAAAGACGCTGCGAACACTCGCAGCATTCGTATTCAGGATGATGTCGATGGTGTATACAAAAAGATGGTGATCAAGGATGGGCAGCTCATTGGAGCTGTATTGTTCGGGGATACCACGGATGGCGCATCGCTGTTTTCTCTCATTAAGAGTGGAGAGAACATCAGTGGTCGGGAGAAAGAAATTTTGCTCGGTGTACCCTCTGGTGGTTCAGGCTCGGGTCCATCTGTCGCAGAACGCATGGCGAGTATGCCGGATGACGAGATCGTGTGTGGTTGTAATGGTGTTACCAAAGCTTCCATCGGGGACGCCGTTCTGAACAAAGGCTGCAACACCCTCGGTGCAATCAAATCCTGCACCAAAGCCTCCGCTTCTTGCGGTGGGTGCAAGCCTATCATCGAAAACCTGCTCACGTATTACGCAGGTGATAATGTAGGCGAACAGACCAAAGAAGGCATCTGTGGCTGCACCTCCTATGATCGGGATGAGATTGTTGCCCAGATCAAGGAAATGGGACTCAAAAGCGTGAAGGAAGTTATGAACGTTCTCGGTTGGAATGAGCCGGAAGGTTGTTCCAAGTGTCGTCCTTCACTCAACTATTATCTCGGTATGATCTGGCCGGCTGAATACACAGATGAGCGTGTATCCAAATTCACCAATGAACGTTATCACGCCAACATCCAGAAGGACGGTACCTACTCCGTTATTCCACGGATCTATGGTGGTGTCACTTCCCCGGCGGAATTGATCAAGATTGCGACTGTCGCGGAGAAATACGATGTTCCTTTGGTGAAATTCACGGGTGGACAACGACTCGATCTGCTTGGTGTACAGAAGGAGAACCTGCCGAAGATCTGGGAAGAGCTCGATATGCCTTCCGGTTTCGGTTATGGTAAGGCGCTGCGTACGGTGAAAACTTGTGTAGGCAACACATTCTGCCGATTCGGTACACAGGACTCCATCGAGATGGGGATTCGACTGGAGAAAAAACTCGACAAGATGGTAGCTCCAGCCAAAGTGAAACTCGCTGTCTCCGGATGTCCGCGGAACTGTGCTGAAGCGACCATCAAGGATCTGGGTGTTGTCGCCATTGATGGTGCTTGGGAGATTCATGTTGGCGGTAACGCCGGAGTTAAGGTTCGTGCAGCCGAGTTGCTCTGTACGGTGAAGACCGATGCGGAAGTGGAAGAGTGGACTTACTCTTACCTGCAATATTATAGAGAGAATGCAAAATGGAATGAGAGAACAGCGGCTTGGATTGAACGGGTAGGTCTGGATCATGTGAAGGAAGCATTGGCGGATCGGGATGTACGTCTCGCTCTGGTTGAACGTCTGGAAGTTACACTGGGCCACACGGTTGATCCTTGGAAAGAAATCATTCAAGACGAGAAATTACGCAAAAACTTCACCCCACTGTCCGGTGCCGAGCCGGTAACCCACTAGAAGAGGAGGAACAGCGATGAACAAATTCCGAATTGGACACCTTGCAGATATTGATGAAAAGGGAGCACGGACCTTCCTGATACAGGATACCGAAATTGCAGTCTTCAAACTGAGCGACGGAAGTCTGCACGCCGTCGAGAATCGTTGCCCTCACAAGGGCGGGAAACTGTCGGAGGGTATGGTATGCGGGACAGCCGTTCATTGTCCTTTGCATGATTGGAAGATTGATCTGCGTAACGGTAAGGTACACGAGCCGGATGAAGGCTGCTTGAATACCTACAAAACAGAAGTGGACGGCAACAGCGGAGAAATCTACATCACAATTGCGGGTTAAAGGCTAGAGATACCCTGACATCAAGGAGGCGTGCGCTATGGATTTTGTTAAACCTGCAGAAGTGCTGCAATCGATGGTCGAAGCTGGTGAGAGCAAAGCCAGAATGAATCGGGTACAGATGCTGATCCGCGGTTTTCTGGCGGGAGCGATCCTTGCTTTTGCAACCACATTGGCATATACCGCTGTATCTCAAACTTCCGTTGGTTTGGCAGGTGCACTGATATTCCCGGCAGGATTCGTCATCATTATTCTGCTGGGTCTCGAATTGGTGACAGGAAACTTTGCGATGCTTCCACTCGCGGTGTTGAAACGTAGAATTACATGGATGGATATGCTCCGAAATTATTTTTGGGTGATCACAGGACATCTGCTCGGATGTGCATTCTATGCTCTGTTATACGGCTTGACCATTACCAAGATGGGTACGGATATGAGCAATCCTCTAATACAAACGCTGATCCAGACCAGTGAAACCAAAACATTGGGGTATCAGCACTTGGGCGGGGCTGGCATTGTACTGGTCATCATCAAAGCCATTCTATGTAACTGGATGGTCGCACTCGGGGCAGTGATGGCGATGACATCCACTTCTACTCTGGGTAAAATCGTAGCGATGTGGCTGCCCATTACCATATTTTTCGCTCAGGGATTTGAGCATGCTGTGGTAAATATGTTCGTCATTCCGGCAGGCATGATGCTCGGCGCACAGGTTAGTATCGCTGACTGGTGGCTGTGGAATCAGATCCCGGTGTTGGTGGGTAACCTCATTGGCGGAGCTGTATTTACAGGCCTTGGTCTATATGCCGCCCATCACTGGGGAAATCCTGTAAAGCTCTCATCCAAACTGGCAACCATTCCGGGTGGTCGTTCAGGATTGGCAAGTTCCGATGTTACACCGAAATTGGGGACACGACCATGAGCCGGGTCCTGGTTAGTATTGTTGGCGCTGGTCCTGGAGATCCGGATCTGATTACGGTAAAAGCCCTGAAACGTATTCAGTCCGCAGATGTCATTATGTATGATCGGCTTGTGAATGATCAATTGCTCGCTGAGGCTCGTGAAGGAGCACTCCGTATCTACTGCGGCAAGGCGCCGGGCCTTCACTCCATGAGTCAGGAGATGATTGGACGGATGCTGGCTGCACATGCAGCGGAAGGCAAACAAGTCGTACGACTCAAGGGTGGTGATCCGTTTATCTTTGGTCGTGGTGGTGAAGAAGCGCTTGTGCTGGCGGAAGCAGGGATTGCATTTGAGATTATTCCTGGCATCACTTCAGCTGTAGGTACATCCGCTTCATCCCTTATTCCGTTAACCCATCGCGGGGTTGCTTCATCCTTCGCATGTGTCACGGGAACCGGCAGTGACGGAAGTGTATCATCGGTTCGCTGGGATCTACTCGCTCATAGTGTAGATACGTTGGTCATCTACATGGGTATTAGCCAACTGCCCCAGATCCAACATGAATTGCTTCACCATGGCAAAAGCGGACACACCCCTGCGGCTTTAATCGAACGAGGAACCACTTCGGAGGAGCGGATTATTACCGGCACACTTGCCGAACTCCATTCCCTCGCCCTGTCACATCAAGTGAATAACCCGGCATTGATCATGATCGGAGAGTCGGTCCTGATTCGCGAACAGCTGCTTCAGATGCAACAGGCCGCGAACGCCTCCATGACCGGATAATCTGACTCAATCCAACAGCATACGCTCGTGAATAGTCCGGCCCTTCTGCCCTGGTTCAATCAGCAGACGGGTCGGTTTGATGTTAATCAGCGCCGTAAGCTGCTCTCCCATATAATGCGCAGAATACTTGAATCCAATCTCCGCCCAATGCATGATTACACCTACCGTAGCAGATACCAGATAACTTAACATAATGTCGTAATTAATCGTCCACTCACTATCCTCGGTCACCAATACAAAATCTTCGGTTAGATACATTCTAAACATATTGCACAGCCGGGAACCCATATCCGAATGCATCGTTATTAATGCACGAAAGATATCCTGATGGGCTTCAATATATTCGAATACAGGCATCGTGGATGGCAGCAATACAGTCATGTCCACTTCCTTGAGCTGTGCGTATGGTTCTGCATAAGCTCGCCCCACTCCCTGCATGAAATCATCCAGAATGAACTGCAACAACTCCGGTTTGCCGGGAAAATGTAAATAAAAGGTTCCACGGTTGTAATCCGCCCGCTCCGTAATATCCCGAATGGTTAAAGCGTCTGCTCCCTTCTCCAATATCAAAGAAACCGCCGCAGCGATGATCGCATCCTGTGTTCTTCGTGCTCTCCGATCCTGAGGATGTTCAATGATCAACATTCTCGCCTCCTTTGTTCATTATTGTAATATAAATAAACACCGCTTACACCTCTGTCCGATAGCTGACATATGCGCTGTCAATGATTATTGTCACATTGCTATGTATATCTTAACATTGAGACAGGAAAGATAGACGACAGGTTGAAACTTTTTTTGAGAAATACCTGCCAATAATGAATAAGGAGCGAATATATCATGAGTACAACGTATACACATACAGCCGTAATTACAGGAGCAGCCGGAGGCATTGGTAAAGAATTGGCACGCCGCCTTGCAGAGCGCAAAATCAATCTAGTTCTGGTCGACCTGAATGAAGAAGCCATCCAGCAAACGATCACTGATCTGAACCTCGACAAAGAGCACGTAATTGCCGTAAAAGCGAACGTATCCCAAGAAGCAGACGTGAAAAACTATGTGCAAAAAGCATTGGATGCTTTTGGCCGAATCGATTATTTTGCCAACAATGCCGGAATTGAAGGTCCAACAGGACTGATCGAAGACCTGAGTGTTGAAGCACTCGATACGGTCTATAATGTCAACATTCGTGGGGTATTCCTCGGTCTGCAGAACGTCATTCCAGTGATGAAAAAACAAAAATCCGGTGCGATTCTAAATACCTCTTCCCTCGCGGGTCTGATGGGTGCACCTGCCGTATCTCCATATATTATGTCCAAACATGCAGTAGTTGGCCTCACGCGTACCGCTGCCAATGAACTGGCACCTTATAATATCCGGGTTAACGCTGTATTGCCAGGCACAATCAATACCCGTATGATGCGTCAGATCGAAGCTAACTCCGGCAACGTGGAAGATTACCAATCTGCTACGGTATCTGCCATTCCAATGGGCCGTTACGGTGAACCGGAAGAAGTTGCTGCGGTAATGAACTTCCTGTTGTCTGAAGAAGCATCCTATGTAACAGCTTCCCTCTACACTGTAGATGGCGGTATGATGGGTCAATAAGAAGCTGTAAACGGTAGGAGATGATAGGGATTGCCTAAAAATCTCACCTTACAGCGATGTCCAATAGGGATCACTGTAGGACAAACATATGAGTGATGCGATGAGGTTGTCCGATAGGTCAACACTCATCCAGCTGCACCCATGGCGCGATTCGACAAATGATCCGATAGAGGGGTCCGGTCCGATAGAACTTCAAGTCCATCCTTAAAAAAGTTATACCGACAGGTGTTCCCGAAGGGATGCCTGGTCGCTACAATCTAAAAAAGGCCTCAACACCACAGTATTGTGGAGTTGAGGTCTTTTTTATAGTACTACACTTGCCATGCATAAGGCTGTATCTGTGAAAATGTACTTTTGAAACAGCCATTTAACACCTCGTTGCACCTTGTGATTACTCTAACGAACCTAAGGCACCTTATTTCGGCAAAAAGCGCTTATTTCCCGAACTAACGAATCTCAAACACGCTAATTCCGCGGAAATGCTGCAATTGCATCGAAAAGTCCTAAAATCCAGAGAATAACACTTCTCAGATTCGTTACATTCCCAATCGAGCGAGAAATACCCGAATAAGTCGTGTCAGATTCGTTAGATTTTGCCTACGCTTAACTTAATCGATGTATCCCGCGTGACCCTTGTCCATCAAGTAGTCCATCTCAGCATCCAGGATGCTTTCCACGGTCAACTCATCCAGCTTCACATCTTTGCGACTAAGGATATAGTCTGCCAGATCATCGCCGTCAATATCCACATCGTTACCTTTGGCATTTTCGTGCGCCTTGTTGATGTACGCTTGCTCATGCTTCAACACAAGAGCGATGTTCGCTTGGCTTGCCTTTGTTTTATCTGCAATATATTGCATCATTTCTTGTTCATTAATTGCGTTTGCTTCTGCCACGTTCAGTTCATCTCCTTGATTCATACATACTGTTGCCATTGTAGCATAGGTTAACCCATTACAGGCAGAACTTATGCCTGAAGAACAATTATAGAGCGGGAGCGAAGGATTAGTGTAGAGCCCGCTCATCACTCTGCCCCTACGACAACCGCACGTAAAATGTAGCCCCCTCTCCGACCACGCTTCGGGCGTACAACTCTCCTTTGTGCTGATCCACAATGGAACGAGCAATCGCCAGCCCCAGACCATGCCCACCATGTTTGCGTGCTCTTGACGAATCCGTACGATAGAATCGATCGAAGATCCGATCCAGATGTTCCGGTGCAATGCCTTCACCTGTGTTGGATACGGCCAGCATGACATCATTATTCTGTTTCTGGAGGGTGACGTTTACGGCGCCTTTTGGACCGGAATATTTCACAGCATTATCAAGCAGGATCAGAATGACCTGTTTGATCTGCTCACTATTCCCATGGACCGTAAGATTCGGCTCAATGTTGTAATCGAGGGAGATGTTTTTCTCAAAAATAACGGCCTCCATTGGCAAAATAATACTTTCTACCGCATCACTCATATTAAACTTCGCATGAATCATCGTGGAGCGCGAGTCATCCATCTGAGTCAGATAGAGCAGATCATTCGTAAGTCCGGTCATGCGCTCAGTTTCCGACTTGATATAGTGCAGCCACTTCGCCTGGTTTGCTATAGTATCCTCCTGATTCGCAAGCAGTACGTCAGCATTGGTATTGATGATCGCCAGAGGTGTCTTCAGCTCATGTGAAGCATCACCGATGAATTGTTTTTGCTTCTCAAACGCTTCTCTGACTGGTGCAATGGAACGATTGGCAAAATAACGGCTCAGGAAGTAGATCACAATCAACATAATTAATCCAACAACAGCAAATGTATAGATCAGGTTCGTCAGAATGCCCTGTTGTGCCGTCACATCAATAAATACGATCATATGCCCGTCACCGCTCGGATCAACCACATAGGCCCAGTCCGTTCCATCCAGCGCAAATTGCCCCGTCTGCCGTTCCGAATCACCAACTTTATTCTGGTCAACCTTTTGCAGCGCCTCGGTGTAGAACGTATCTTCCATATCAAATCGGGAATGTGTATCCGTAATCTTCCACTGGTCATCCGTCTTAATCATGAACGAAACGGAACGTGCAGGAGGTGAGTTGGGATCACCCCCCGGTCCTCCATTATCACCACCCATGGCATCGGAGGGAAACGAATCTGTACCGGAACCCTGCCCTTCCCCGCGCGGCATCTTGGATGAATTATAAGGACTGTGATAGAAATCAGACACCTTGTAGAGCTCCATATTTGTCTCACGCTGCACATTCTGATAAGTAATTGTATAGATCGTCGCAAATGCCACCAGCATCATAATAGATATGGACACCAGATTCACGATCAGGAACCGATTTCGAAGTTTCTTGAACATCAGGACGTCACCTCAAGTACATACCCCACACCCCGAATCGTGTTAATGCGGACAGCAGAGTTCAGGAAGGTTAATTTTTTGCGCAAAAACGAGATGTACACCTCCACATTGTTATACTCCACTTCCGAATCAAATCCCCATAACTTCTCAATAATCTGCTCTTTGGAGGTAATCGCCTGTTTGCGAGCAATCAACAGCTCTAGCAGTTCATTCTCCTTCAGATTCAGCTTGATCTCCTTACCCTGAACACTCAGCTTCAACTGAGTTGTATTCAGCTCAATGTCGCCAAACTTCAGCCCATCCTCGGGAACCACTTCGCCCTTCCGCCGTAAAGCTGCACGAATCCGGGCCAGCAGTTCCTCTGTGGCAAAAGGCTTGGCGATATAATCATCGGCACCATAATCAAGGCCTGTGACTTTGTCCGATAGTTCACCCTTGGCCGTGAGCAGAATGACAGGCGTATGATTCCCTTCACTGCGGAGTTTCTTCAGGACAGTGATCCCGTCCATCTCCGGCATCATGATGTCGAGTAGTAACAGGTCGTAGATACCGCTCTGCGCATAATCGAGTCCTGATCTGCCGTCGTGGACCATATCCACGGAGTAGTTGTTTTTTTTCAAAATCTGCGATACAGCCTCTGCCAAATGAACCTCATCTTCCGCAATTAATATTCTCATCATCTATTCATTCCTCTACTTGAATTATTCGTCTTCATTAACCCTTTATGATATCACCTATTCTATCAATCAAACCTTGAATCAATCTTAATTCATTTTGTGTATGCGCACTATTATAGGAAGGTAAAAAAATGTTAACGCAATGTAAAACCATTTAAGATTCATTCAAGGTTGGGGCTCTAAGATACAGACATGGAAGCAATACACGATGGAAAAAAACATACAACTCGCAAATGAAAGGAATGAGTCCCACATGGCGATTGAAGTATTCAACCGATATGAGAGCAAGTACCTTCTGACGGATGAGCAGTACGCCCATTTCTACAATGACCTGCTGAAATACATGGAGCTGGATGCCTACAACAAGAAACACGAGTATTACTCCATCAGTAACCTGTACTTCGACACTCCACAGGATTCGCTGATTCGCGCCAGTCTCTCCAAACCAAAATACAAGGAGAAGCTGAGACTACGGGCTTATGGAATACCTGAAGAGAACGCAAAAGTATATCTGGAGATCAAAAAGAAAGTCTTTGGCCTGGTGAACAAGCGCAGAACCGCCTTGAAGCTGGATGAAGCTTATGAATTCGTCCGTTCGGGACAGGCGCCGGAGCTCGCGGATTACATGAACAAACAAGTTGTCGAAGAGATCAAATATTTCCTTCGGGTATACGATCTGGAACCGAAAGTGTATCTGGCATATGAACGCAAAGCGCTCTTCGACAAGAACAGCCGCGATCTCCGCATTACCTTTGACACCAACATTCGTAGCCGCAGATATGATCTGAAGCTCGAACAAGGCGATTACGGTGAACCGCTGGTGAAGGACGGTCGATGGCTGATGGAAGTGAAAGCCGAGAAAACCGTTCCGCTGTGGCTGTCGCAACTGCTCTGTGAGCATGGTCTCTACCGCACCGGATTTTCGAAATACGGCAACGAGTTCAGACATCTGGCGAGAACAACCAACCTGAATTACCAGACAGAGCGCATTCTTGTACCAGGTACCGATTTCAACCCATCCATAGAACAAGATAAAACGATTATAGAAAGAGAGAGTGTCCTATATGCTTGATTCACTGTTCAGTTCAGCCCTAACCGATACCAACCTGACGTTTAACAACGCAGTCATTACCATTGGTCTTGCCATCATTCTGGGATTGGTCATCAGCCTCACCTACATGAAGACTAACCAAAGCACATACTCGCAAAGCTTTACCTTAACGATGGTTGTCCTGCCCGTCATTGTCGCCATCATCATCCTGCTTATCGGCAGCAACATCGCTCGAGCATTCAGCTTGGCAGGTGCCTTCTCGATCATCCGATTCCGAAGTGCCCCTGGTGATCCAAAAGACATTGCTTATGTATTGTTCACGATGGCTTCCGGTCTTGCCTGCGGTGTAGGCGCTTTTGGATACGCGGTGCTGTTCACCATTATCCTGTGTGTACTGATGTTTGTTCTGAGTCGCTTCAACTTCGGCGGCAAGAAAAGTCAGCTGAAAACGCTGAAAGTCACCATTCCCGAGAACTTGAGCTATGAAGAAGCCCTTAATGAAGTGTTCCATAAATTCAACGTACCATTTGATCTAAAAAAAATCAGAACGACCGAACTCGGTAGTCTGTACGAGCTGGTCTACAGTGTAACCATTCACGAAAGTGTTAGCCAAAAGGAATTCCTCGATGCGATCCGCACACGGAACGGCAACCTGGATATCTCGTTAACCATGAGTCCAACCACGGAATATTAATTTTTAATTCGAAGGGAACGATCTAATATGAAGAAAAACATGATAACAGGTAGCAAACTTTGGTCCATCGCCATGATTACCAGCCTACTCGCAGCATGCAGTGCACCAGCAACGACAAGCACAACCGCCAATGCCGCAACATCAACGACAGGAACAACCAAAACGGTATCCGTCAGCGAGCAAACTTCTGTAAAATACGCGGATCTGGTCTCTCTGGATGCTGACGATACCAATATTAGCTGGAGTGAGGCAGATTCCACAGCGATTAAGCTGAACGGCACAACTGCAACGGTAACCGGTTCGGGTGCCAAAGCAGCAAATGGTTCGGTAACCATCTCTGAAGCAGGCACTTATGTACTTAGCGGTGAGCTAACGGATGGCCAGATTGTGGTTAACGTTGCCGATAAGGGTACTGTGCATCTCGTATTAAACGGAGCAACCATTCATGATAACGACAGTGCTGCGATTTACATTCAGAAGGCTGGTAAAGCGGTAATTACGCTCGAAAAAGGAACCAAGAATACCGTTTCCGATGGTAAAACATATGTGTACGCCGACGATACAACAGACGAGCCGGATGCTGCGATCTTCAGCAAAGCAGATCTTACATTCAATGGTGCAGGTCAATTGACCGTCACAGGTAACTATAATGAAGGTATTACGAGCAAGGATGATCTGAAAATCATTAGTGGTAGCATCAGCGTCAAAGCAGCCGATGACGGGATCAAAGGTAAAGATATGGTCGCCATCCAAGCGGGCACCATTACCATTGAAGCCAAAGGCGACGGTATTAAATCAACCAATGACACGGACACCACTAAAGGTTACGTTGCTATCGCAGGAGGTACCTTCGATATCCAAAGCGGTAACGACGGTATTCAAGCCGAAACCGCACTCGTTACGGATGGCGGCACATACAACATTGTAACGGGCGGCGGTAGCGCCAATGCACCAGCCAAAGTAGAAGAAGGTCCATTTGGCGGCGGTGGCGGTGGATGGGGAGGCGGCACACCACCAACCGATATGGGTACACCACCGGATGGCGAACCTCCTGCGGATATGCCAGAAATGCCTAATAACAGCGGTACCAATGCAGGTGCTAATACAAACGGCGCAGCAGCATCCAACTCTGCCAACACAACAACAGCAACAACGGATAACAATGCTGATGCGGACACTGCAACAACAGCAACCGAGTCCACAAGTGCCAAAGCACTCAAAGCAGGTACAGATCTTACGGTTAATGGCGGTACGTATACCATAGATTCCATGGATGATTCCCTGCACAGCAACAATAACGTGACAGTTAACGACGGAACATTCAACATTGAATCTGGTGATGACGGCATTCATGCCGATCAGGCCCTGACGATTAACGGCGGAACCATCACGATTGCGAAGAGTTATGAAGGACTTGAAGGAGCAATCATCACCCTGAACGATGGGGATGTAGATGTAACGGCATCCGATGATGGCGTAAATGCTGCAGGTGGCGAGACGGAAACAGCTGCGAATACAACGGCAAGTACAGGTAGCGCTACTACAGCAACCGATGCAACAACGACATCGAACATCTCTGTAACCGAAACGACAGGTACAACATCAACTACCGATCAGGCATCCCAAGGTACAACTGCTAATCAGCAAGGACGTGGACCGGGCGGTATGGGTGGTGCAGCAGCAAGCAATAACGAGTTCCACATTAACGGCGGCTTCCTCACTGTGAACGCAGGTGGTGACGGACTGGATTCCAATGGTTCCATTAATATGACTGGCGGAACGGTTATTGTGAACGGACCGACGGATAACGGTAACGGAGCATTGGATTATGACGGTACATTTGAAATCAGCGGTGGATACCTCGTGGCTGCCGGAAGCTCTGGTATGGCACAAGGAACATCCGATGCGTCTACGCAAAATACCATTGTGATGACATTCCCTGCAACGCAAAAAGCTGGAACACTTGTACATGTACAAGATAGCGAAGGCAACAACATTCTGACATTCGCTCCGGCAAAAGATTATCAAACTGTCGTTGTCAGCTCCCCGGATCTGAAAAAAGATGGCTCCTATGTGATCTACTCCGGTGGTACGTCTACAGGTAAAGCGGTGGATGGACTCTACACAGACGGTACCTACAGTGGCGGAACTCAAGTAGTTGCATTCCAATCGACCAGTAATGTAACTTGGGTGAATGAATCTGGTGTAACCACAGCCAATACAGGTATGGGTGGTCCTGGTGGTGGCGGTGGACAAGGTGGATTCGGAGGCGGCAGAAACAGATCCCAATCCGGTACAACATCCGACAGCACAGGCACTACCGATTCTGCAAAATAATCATAATTTGTAGTTAAGTGTATAATAAGAAGCACTAGGTCCCGAAATCACGATAACAGTGAATTCGGGACCTAGTGCTTTCATTTTTTCAGGAAGAACATGAGTAACTGTTCATGCGTTCCTTTTATTTGTAAGATACAAACTAGGGATTAGAATAATTACAAGAATAACGCTGGATAATAGAAATCCGGCATGGTACCCTTTCAACTCATTTATGACCGTTGGTTGCAACCCTTGTATGACCGTTGCAACAACCGTTGCGATAATAGCTGAGCCAAAGCTTGAACCAAGATTCTCAATCATATTAATGCCCACACTCGCTTCGGGGAGCTGCGTGCTATCAAGCCCAGTGTATGCTTCACTTGTTAACGGCAGACTAATCCCTCCAATACTCGCACCACGAATTAACAATATAACGGAAATCCAGATCATACTTGTTTTATCAGAGATGAAAATAAGCGGAATTGAACCAATGAGAGAAAGAAATAAACTGACAATCACTACATATTTGGGTCCAATTTTATCAATCATTTTTCCAAGTAAAGGCCGAGTAACAAGCATCCCAACCCCTTGGGGGATAAGAGCAACTGCTGTTTCAATCGCCGTAAAATGGCGAAAGTTTTGAAAGAATAGCGGGAGGATTAACATCGGGCCCATGAGAGCAATATTTGCCATAAACAAGCCCGCGCTTGAAGCAGCAAAACTTTTATAAGTAAACAAACTCATGGGCAGGACCGTTTGATTCTTGCGAATGAGATTATAAGCCATATATATGACAGCCAAACCCACACCAATACCCACCCATAAGATCGTTTCATTATTGTTAAACGTAGCATGTTCCGCAGCTCTCGTTATCCCGTAGATTAAAGCCCCGCTCATGGAAGACAAATTAATAATGCCAAACAGATCAAGCTTATTCTCTTTGTTGAAAGGTTCAAAGTCAGGAATTGTTTTCATCATTACTGGCGCAGCAATCAACACGATGAACACGTTAATGAAGAAAATCCATTGCCAGGATGCCACCTGAACGATGAATCCTCCAAGGACTGGACCCAGAATAGGGCCGAAGATCATAGGCGTACTTACGATGGCCATCACTTTTCCCAAGTGATCTTTCCCTGCCGTTTTCACCAAGAGGGTAAACATGAGGGTCGTAATCACCCCTGCGCTGAACCCTTGAAGTAAACGAAAGAAGATAAAACTCGAAATGTTCCAGCTAACACCTACTAAACAAGAAATCACTCCAAAGAGGATAACAGCCCCGATGAAAATCTTCTTGCTATTAAACTTGTTCATAAGCCAACCGGAGATGGGAACTGCCATGGCAAGAGCCAGAACATATCCTGTAATGGCCCATTGAATAATAGTCAAGGTTGTATTGAAATCGTGTGTTAATTGATCTATGGCAATATTCACCATAGTAGAGTCAAGCAAAGGTGCAATGGCTCCAAGAGCTATAGCCCAGGCTGCAATGAGCACCTCTTTGGGTAATTCAGTGGTTTTGACGTTTTCTTTAGTCATATGTGTCTCCTCCTTGCATTATTGTTTCCTATTCAACAAAAAATGTAACTCTTTTTAGTTTCCTTGTCAACAATAATTATTCAAATAAAAAAGCAACCTACCCTCGATTAGAGTAGGTTGCTTTTTGTGTTACCCTTCATTACACACATTTATCTAAATGTCCAAACCCTGTTTCTTTATCTCTGCGTCCAAATGTTTGCTGTATTGCTCCATAAACCTGAGCATTCCCTCCAATTGCGCTTCGGTTACCTGCTTAAACACAGCCTGATCCCGCTTTTGAAATTCTTGGTGAAGTTCCTCGTGAATACCGAATACATTGGTCCCTTTCTCGGTCAGTCTGAAATAGACTTCTTTCTTGTTCTCCGGCTTCTGGTAGACTTCAATCAGGTTTTTTTCGATAAGTTTCTTCGTTAATTTACTTATGGCACCCTTGGTCATATACAGCGACTCTGCAAGCTTTGTCACATTGGGATCGATATTCTTTCCAATATATTCAATGCAATGAACTTCGGAAGACTTATAACCACGAAGACTGGCTTCCATCTTCGACTTGTTAATCCAGACCAGTTTATTAAATAATTCTCTGAAATGATCCGTCACTTGTTCTTGTTTATTCATAGCTATATACACCCCACGTGAGTTATAACATGCATTGAACAAAAGCAGAAACATGAGGGTCTCATCCCTCCGGTTTCTCCTGTCTCCAATCATAAGCTTCTTCATCAAAAAACATACACATACACTTTGGTACGTAGGGCATCTCGACATGTTATTGTGCGTAGCGGTTCCTTGCCCGGCAGGGCAAAACAGATACTAATCACCTTGGCACCCGGCGGAAGCTCCCGACTGAACTTGTCCAGAAGTCGGGTCATCGCTCCCGGAAACAGATAACAGATCACACAATCCGCATGTTCATAGGAACTGGTGTAGATATCCCCGCGCATGAAGCGCAGTCTGCCCTTGAGAGAGTGCTTGTTTCCCTTCGCTCGGCGTAAGCGAACACTGAGATAGGCAATTATTTGGGAAGACCATAAGGGAATGATAGAATTCTCAATCCCGGTCAGCCTTTTACCAGGGCAATGCCTTACAACATCCATTCCCAGTGTGCCCCATCCGGAGCCGGCTTCGAGCACATCGCCGTACCCTGGAATGCGGTTTACCTCTTGAATGACCACCTGCCTGACGCGGCCGGATGTGGGCATCGGGGAAATCCCGTTTTTCCAACTGACAAGTACGATGGATATGACACCGATCAATGTCACCACGGCAATCAGCCATGGAATCAGGTAAATGATAAACATGAACTCATCCCTTTGTTATCACTCATTCATTCAGGCACATGAGACTTCATATATACACCCTTTTTATAAACGGACTTAATGGTAAAGTGTACACCCAACTTACGATTCGTCCGATAGATTAAGGAGTTAATCTCGTCAATCCCTACCGCTTCACTCTCCAGCATGCTCCGCTCCGGCCACACCTGAGCCACAATCTGCTCTCGGGTCACAAAATGGTCCAGTTGACTATACAGCAGCTTGAACAGCTGATACTCCTTCTTGGACAGCGGAATCTCCACTTCTCCAATCTGCACGGTTTGCAGGTGATCCTGTAAACGTACACCCTCACCCAGCAGATCCGACAACCGATATTCCCTCGTCTCTCCAAGATCACCTTCAGCGCGAAGCTGGATCAGGCCGTTGACCAACGTCAGGCTGTCTCCTTCACCAAACGGATATTTCTCATGTGGAACGAGGCGCTGCCCATTCAGTTCGGTTCCATTTTTGCTATCCAGATCCTCAATCCATAACTGTTGCTGTACATCATAATGAATGCGGCAATGCCGCTTCGATATCATCTGATTATAGACAGACAACTCCAATTCACTACCGCCTGTGTAACGTCCCACCGTAATGGAGCGACCTTGGCTTACATAAGCGAATGAGCCGTCACTTTCCTGTCCTGGCGTACGAATGACGATTTTTGCCGTCTCCCGCATATTATTCTCCCACCTTCAACGATCACTCGATCTCTATAAACATTTCATAACAATAATGATAAATTCATCAGATTTGTTCCATTGTTTGCACCGCTATAGATCAATATAGTGGTATACAGGAACGATTTTTGTTCGGTTCTACTCACTCTACTATACCAGACGTTGTGCTTTTTTTCTCATGACGGCCGGATGTCTACTTTAGCTCATTCAACAAGAGAGGTACCTTCTGATGAACAAAAAAAACATTTTCATATACGTATTGCTCGCCTTTGCCCTGTCCATGACATTAACCGTGCTCTCCCGCATGAATGATGATGGCGGAGAATCACTGAAAGGCACATCGGCTTCCGAAACCTCATGGTTGCAAATGAAGATTCAGCCCTAAGTCTACTCTATTATAACGTGATTTCCACGCAAAACGTTTCACGAATGTCATATTAGGCTAAGCCATAGACTCCAATCAATAAGGCCCCAGATTGCTGGTCACAGCAGCCCGGAGCCTCATTTTAATACCAAAAATCTATACTACACAAAAGATCATCTATCCGTTTGATCAACAGAGATAACGACTTATTTCCCAAAGCGAAACGAAGTGGACAATGGACATCCCCACCATCCACACTCACCTTAACACCGTTTCTTTCTCACACCGAATTTCCTCCACGCATACACGATAAGAGCTACAGGGCCAGCAAGCCATAACAGTTGCCAAAGCATGATTTTCATATCGAATCCCATTTCAAGAATCCCTCCCCATATAACCGCAAATGCAACTTCGGTCGTTCAGAATCAAAGTCAGTCTTCTTCCTCCGGCACAGTCGGTTCGTCGCCAATCTTCGCTGTCTCTCTGGACTGTATTTCCTCCATTCGGCTGGACACCTTCTGATACAGGTAAGAGATCCCAAGCAATAGTACGCCGAAGCTGAAATAGGCAAAGATTTTGCTGCCCGAGGTAAGCATCCCCACATCATAGAAAACCATCTTACCCGTAGCGAACAACGTGAGACCCAGGCCCAGACGCCGAATCATGACATATTTTCTTCGGAATCCATAGGCAATATAGAGAATCGCCAGCAGCAGATAGATCAGGCTGAACATCAGCCCCACATCACCCCACTGGAACTGGATCGTCAGGAATACGGTGATGACCCCTAGCAGGTATACCCCTGCGATAACCGGGTACCATTCAATGCTCTTGAACTGCCCGCGGATACCTGCTATCAGCAGATCCCTTCCTGCAAAGAATACCCCTACGTTAAAGATAATCAGCACCAGTAAACCAACAATTTCTGCCGCTGTATGCTGCTGAACTTCCGGCTGAAGGGCTGGCATCGTTAAGGTTACGGCCAGTGCAATACAGCAGCCAATAGCATGCAAGAAGGTGGTATACACCTGCACGTATCGATCATGCAGCAGCTTCACCTTGTTCAGTCCATAGGCCAATGCAATGGTGAGCGCTGCGAACATGAGTAACTTGTAGAACATGTATAACAGGAAAGTCCCATCGACAGCTCTGGTATACAATTCATTCGACTCATAAAGCACGTATAACCACAGATTCGCAAGTGTCACATACTTGAATCCGTTCAGGAAACCCAGTTCCAGCGGGCTGTAATTGAATCTCTCTCTGGAAGATGAGTTGCTGTGAACTGCACAGGCATAATACAGTGTAATCAGCAGGGTACCCAGCGTAATGCTGGAGTATTTTAACATGAAATAAGAACGTTCCCCGATGAAGAATAACGCCAGCAGATCGTAGTACACAAAAGTGATTAGACATAGAAGCACAATGCCCCATCCGGCACGTTCCACCGACTTGAGCCGTTTCAGATGTCCAAGCGTAACCAACAGAACCCCTTCAATTAACCAGCCCATCGATAACCACTTGGCCCCGAACTGGAATGGAATAATCAGAATGGCAAAGGTCAGGGAAGTGACATAGAAGAGCAGAATCGTCTGTTTCTCCTGAGCCATATTACGCTGAACGAATCGTGCGAGGCCCAGATACACCGCGCAGAAGATTAACGCCAGCAAGCCCTGAGTATCATTCCAATTCGCCACATCAAATAACACGTATAACATCAGACAACTAATGCTTGTATTCATAGCGAGTAGAGCGAAATCCCACCAGGTTAACTTCATCCGGTGTTTGAACGGATACGCCAGTGTAATGCCCAGATATAATGCAAACGTCACAATGGAATACAACATGCCAATCTTCTCACTTGGCGACAGCCATAAGAGGATAAGCATGGATGGTGTGTTGAACAGGAAACTGATATAGTGCACAACCGGCCACCGTTTGCCAAACGAAATGAACACAATAATGCCGTTTAAGAGCAGCAGATAGATCATGGCTACATAGACAGCAGTGCCCTCAAGCCCGAACGAGAACATATACGAGAATAGCGGAAGATATCCGCCTACCAGACCCAATGAACAGATGGTCTTCGACTGATACCTAAGGGACAACAATACGGAGATTGCCGATACCAATACAGACAGGGCAAGTCCCGTATATAACCCGATAATATGCAGTAAAAAGTAACTATAGAAGATGGACCCGAATAACACGGAGATCCCGCCGCCGAGCAGCCCCATTGCAAACGTCTGCTTTTTGCGGCGGAACAGCCACTCTCCTCCAGCAAGCATTAGCGCACCGAGTAGGAAAAAGCCTCCGCTCTTCATCTCGTCATTAAACCAGGTCGAGTACGAATATTGGAACGCTGCTCCAACCCCCAAAATGAGGAGCAGGATGGCTACTTTGTTGATCCAGCTGAGTCCAATCTTCATCTCCATGCGATTCTGCTTGATCCGGCGCTGAATGGTCTCTTCGCTCAACCCTTCCTCCGCCATATGCTCATATCCACGTTCCATGTGCCCACGCAGAGCCTCTTCTCTATCCCGTACGGCTCGTCTGTGCGATTCAATACGCTCATTCACCTCTGCCGCAAGGTAAGCAATCCTCTCCTTCACCTCATGGGAATCCTCTTGCAACTCCTGTGCGGCCTGGTTGTACAGCGCGTTTAGATTGGATTTGGTTCGATGTTCATGGAATGCAATTCGATCATTATGTACCGCTGTTTTCCCTTGAAAATAGGTCTCCATCTTCTCCCGCGATACCCTGATCAGATTCAGCTTCTCATCCAGCATCTGTTCAGATAAAGCCATACGAAGACGGGCATTCTCTTCTTCCATCTTGCGCGAGCGAAGTTCAAGCTGGCGCAGCTTGAGCTTGTGGGCTTCATACTGTTCCTGTAACTGTTCATTCTGAACGATCAGATCATCAGACTGGTATTCCTGGAGCAAGGCTTGATACTCCTTCGCCAGCTGTTTCTGCTGCTCCTGAACCTGCTGAAGCCGATCCTTAAACTCCTTCATGAGCTTCCTCCGTTGGTTGATGTTTAATCTTTTCCCTATATTTTACTATATATATGCCATAAAAAGAGGTTTAACCATTAGATATATCCGTACAATATTTCATCCGAAGGATCACGAACGCAAAAAAGCCGGGAAGCAACCGCTTCTCCGGACTTTTAATCATATGAGCATTACAGGTACAATTGGCACAATCTCTGATTCATTTTCGCTGTTAGCGAGATACGCAAGCTTCTCCTGCACAAGAATGGATGATTATGCTGCATCTGGTGTATCTGCATGATCCGCTGACTCGGGTTCAATAATCTCGGTAGCATCCGGGTCTAGCCAACTGGCGATCATGCCACGCACATATTGCAGATCGTCCTCCGACAGATCGTAGTACCATGTGCCACTGCGCGTTGCACCCTCACCCTTCAGCATGTAGTTGCTGATCGTTGGTATGCTATCTTTCATATATAAGGACTCGGCAAATTTCACGATAAAGTCCGAGGTCATGTTGGTTGTAAAATTCGATCCGGCAATCTGGATTACGTCCGGGATCTTGGTCAGATTTTTGACTTCGAGTGCACGATTCATGAAAGCACTTAGGAAAATCCGGTGACGCATCGTCCGATTGAAATCGGAATCCTCTCGGTAACGCACATAACCAAGCGCTTCTTCGCCGCTATAGATCGGTTTATTCGCTTCAACAAACAGCTTCTCATGAATTTTGAGCTTGTTCTCAATATTCTTTTTGATCGGCAGTTCAACACCGCCCACCGCATCAACAATATCCTTGAGCCCGTTAAAATTAATCGCGGCATAGAAATCTACTTTGTTCCCCAGCAGATTCTCCACCGTATCCATCGCCATCTTGGCTTCACCATGGGCATACGCTGAGTTGATCTTTGACTTCACATCCCGGCCGACAATCTCGGTATAGGAATCACGTGGAATGGACAGCAGCAGCACTTTATTGTCTTCTGGACGCACGACGGAATAGATGATGGTATCCGAACGGCTTGGTTCGTTATCCCGTTGGTCTATCCCTAGCAGTAACAATGAGAATGGGTCCGTATGTTCCACAACAGGGGCATCCTTATCGCCAGCTGGTACAAAGGAGTCATCCAAGGCATCCTTCACCGTAGCTGAAGCGAACATGTTAAAGGCAAACACGACGAGTTGCTTTTGATAAATAAATCCGAGTCCTCCCAACACAAGCAGCACACTTAGGGTGATGATCAATGGCTTCTTCCATTTCTTCTTCGGTTTCTTCGGCTTCCGTCTTGTTAAATGTGCGGCACTGTTTTCCATCATATCTCCTTTAATAACGGGTTCTTAGAATCATTTAACTATATTAATAACACGTTTTCAATAGATTACGTTATAATCTGCATTACATAAATAAACAGAGAAGGAGCAATGAATGATGGAATATCGACGTTTGGGCAATAGTGGTTTGCGTGTGTCGGCACTGGGGCTCGGCACCAATGCGTTTGGCAAACGCGCGGATGAAGCAGCTTCTACCCGCATTATTCATGCAGCGATGGATCAGGGCATCAACTTTATCGATACCGCCAATATCTACGCAGGCACGGAATCGGAACGCATCATCGGACAGGCTCTCACAGGTCGACGGGAAAACGCGGTGCTTGCTACCAAGGCCGGATTACCCCGGCATGATGGTCCTCATGGGCGGGGTTCCTCCCGCTACCATCTGCAACAAGAGCTCGAACATAGCCTGCGGCGTCTGCAAACGGATTATGTGGATCTGTACCAGATCCATACTTTTGATCCGCATACACCGCTGGATGAGACACTGCGCACACTGGATGATATGGTCATTTCCGGCAAAGTCCGTTACATCGGTGCCTCCAACTATGCAGCTTGGGAGCTGATGAAAGCTTTAGGTATCAGTGAACAGAAAGGTTATGTGCGCTACATCTCCACCCAAACCAGCTACTCCCTGGCAGACCGTACGCCTGAGTTGGAACTGGTACCGATGTGTCTGGATCAGGGTGTAGGCATTATTCCGTATTTCCCGCTGGCAGGTGGTATTCTGACCGGTAAATATAACGGACAGACCAGTGTGCCTTCTGGTTCCAGAGCAGACACCGATCCGTCCTTCAACCGTTTCCTGCTGGAGCATAATATCCAACTGAGTGAACAAGTGAGTGCTAAAGCTGCCTCATATGGATGCTCCCCGAGTGTGCTGTCGCTCGCATGGCTACTGACACGTCCAGCTGTATCCACAGTGATTGTGGGCGCTACACGCACCGAACAGCTGGAACATAATCTGGCTAGTCTGGACATGTCACTGCCCGATGAGCTGTTGGCCGATCTGGACCAGATCAGTGACTCTTTCCGTCGCCGCGAGCCGTTTGCGTCCTACCGAATCGATTGAGCAACCCAAATAGACCTCCCGACAAGATGAAGTCAGGGGGTCTATTTGGATTTTGCAGAGGTGCTATAATTATTAACAATCAGAAAAATTTCCAATTCCACTACATTCTGTAGTTTAATACATTAAAAAAAGATATATTACGGATCAACTCTCTGTTTTTTGGCGAAGAAACTCTTGCATAATCTCCATATACTCTTCCTTACGATCATCCAAAGTTTCGAAAAATGCCTTGTCCGATTCCTCGACCAGATGAATTCCCTCCACAGCCAATCGGGTTCCTTCTTCCGTTGTTGTGATAATATTGGCACGCGTATCTGTCTGATGACGAGCGCGGGTAATTAATCCCCTTTTTTCAAGCGCACGTAGAACCTGAGAAGTCACGTTAACATCCACCTTGGCAAACTGAGCAATTTGAACCTGAGTAACTCCTTTGCCTTCCTCATCGTGTTCATTGAGCCATAAACAGGCGTGCAACAATACAAATTGAGGTTGTGTCAGTTCGAGGGGCTCCAGCACCCTGCGTACTTCCTTTTGCCACATGGCTGTAACCTGCCATAACAGATATCCCGGGCTTTCTTGTGCGTTTTTATACCGTGAGCTTGTCATCTCATACCTCCATGATGTGCGACCTTATGCAACAGAATATGTACCCGTCAGTCAATGAAGTAAATCCATTATTCATATAACGATGTTGGAAACATATCCGTTGCAACTCTGTGTGTTCTTTCTCAAAAAAAATAATTATCGCGCAGGGATAAACTGCTTCACCCATTGTCCGAATCCTTGAGGATTGCGACTCTGTATAAGAATGGTTCCTTCTCCCCGGAACCGACATACCAGTCCTTCTCCACTTGTAACACTGGATAACCAACCCTGTGAAGCTTTCTCAATACGGTAATCTACATAATGAGGCCATGCCACCAAATGGGCGTTATCCACGATCATTTCTTCACCTGCTGCCAGATTAATCGCATGGATGGCACCATAGGAAGACAGAAATACCGTTCCACGTCCACTGATCTCAATAATGAAGAAACCTTCTCCCGAAAAGAGACCTTTTTTCAGGTTTTGCATTTTGGTATTCACCTGAATGCCCTCGGTTCCTGCCAGAAATCCGTCTTTCTGCACATAGAGTGAATAGGAACCGTCCAATTCAACAGCTTCTACATCGCCCATGCTTGAAGGTGAGAGCAGAATCTCTGCCGATCCGCCCGCAGCCGTCAGTTCCTGAAAGAAAAACTTCTCCCCGCTCAGCATCCGACCGAACCCGGCAAACATCCCACCTTCTGCTGAACCCTTTAGTTCGACCGTAGGAGTCATAGATACCATCGCACCACTCTCGGCCTTGAACCGCTCTCCCCGTTGCAAATGTACCTTGAGCATCGCAAAAGCACCATCATATAAAATCTCATAGTTCACGGTTGCACCAGCTCCCTATTGTCAGAGTTAAAATCATTGAGTCCATTATCTTCCAGAACTGCTGATTTGTCTCCGTATTCCTTCACAATATGTTGATCTCCCCAATTACATAGCGCATTGAGAATCGGTTCAAGACTTCTCCCGTAATCACTCAATTCGTATTCTACTTTGGGAGGGACCTGATTATATACGATTCGATTCACGATCCCGTCGTTTTCAAGCTCTCTCAGTTGCTGTGTTAACATTTTTTGTGTAATTGCGGGCATAATACGCTTAAGATCACTGGTTCGTCTTTTCCCATGTGTCAGATGACAGAGAATGACGCATTTCCACTTGCCACCGATCACCTCTAAGGTAGCTTCAACCGAGATGTTATATTTTTTTCTAACCATAACTTGCTTCCTCCCTGATGAATTGGATTACATCCGTCGCATGCTGTATAGGCACCAAAAAGTACGTAGGGTACTAAAAAGTACGTACTATTCAATCTATACCGAATAACTCATAATAGCATTTGCCGGTACGTAAATCTACATTCGGGGGAGTTGAGCAAGAAATGTTACAAGATTCAAAACGCAGCACGTGGGCACTGCTAGCACTGGCCATCAGTGCATTCGCGATCGGTACCACAGAATTTATCAGCGTTGGGCTACTGCCCCTCATTGCAGATGACCTGGGCATTTCCGTAACTTCAGCGGGACTGACCGTTACTTTATATGCATTAGGCGTTACCTTTGGGGCTCCTGTGCTGACCTCACTGACGTCTACCATATCACGCAAAACGCTATTGCTTGCCATCATGATTGTCTTCATTGCGGGTAACACGATGGCTGCACTATCGACGGGAATCACCATGTTACTCATTGCACGAGTGGTATCCGCTCTGGCACACGGGGTGTTCATGTCCATTGGCTCCACGATTGCAGCCGATCTGGTGCCTGCCAACCGTAGGGCAAGTGCCATTGCGATCATGTTCTCCGGTCTTACCATTGCCACAGTAACCGGTGTACCTCTCGGTACACTCATTGGTCAACATTGGGGCTGGCGCGCTGCCTTTATCCTGATTGTTGTGGTTGGCATTATTGCAATGATCGGAAACCTGATACTCGTGCCATCCACGTTGAAGCGAGGAACACGGACGGCATTTCGGGATCAGTTGAAGCTTGTTACAGGTGGACGCTTGCTGCTTGCTTTTGCCATTACTGCCGTTGGGTACGGAGGAACATTTGTTGTCTTTACGTATTTGTCCCCGTTGTTGCATGATATCAGTGGATATTCTGAGAAAACAGTAGCGTTCATTCTGTTGTTGTACGGAATAGCCATCGCTGTTGGCAACATCATCGGCGGCAGAGCAGCCAATCGCAACCCGCTCAAGGCGCTCTTCTACATGTTCATCATTCAGACCATCATTCTCGGCGTGATGTACTTCACCGTCCCGTTTAAGTTGGCAGCACTGCTCACCATTATGGGTATGGGTCTGCTCGCCTTCATGAATGTGCCTGGTCTTCAGATGTACGTTGTAACCTTGGCTGAACGATATGCACCACAGGCCAAGGATGTAGCCTCAGCCTTTAACATAGCCGCATTTAATGCAGGGATCGCCATAGGTGCCTATTTAGGTGGAGTGATCAATGACTCCATTGGTTTGATTCACACGACATGGGTCGGAGCCTTGATGGTTCTCGTAGCTGTAATCCTGACCGCATGGGCTAAAATGCTGGAAAGCAAGGATCAACATGCATCAGTCGAAATGGAGAAAACCTCGTTCTAAGTTCCATTCCGACCATGGGTCTCACTCTTATATATATCAGTTCCAGCCTGCGAGGGGAACCGGTTTCACGTTGTATTTTATTATACTATAATACGTTGAATACAATTTGATCTACTATGATTTAATTTTGTATGATAAAACAATGATAATTCAGCTTAAAATCACTGATTTTTAAACACTTTAAGGAGGAAATTTCATGACAACAGCTCAAACCGCACAACATTTACAATCCACAGTAACTCTGCATAACGGTGTTTCTATGCCTTGGTTCGGTCTTGGTGTATTTAAGGTAGAAGAAGGATCTGAACTGATTGAAGCCGTGAAAAATGCGATTAAACATGGCTACCGCAGCATTGATACTGCTGCAATATACGGCAATGAAGCCGGTGTGGGCCAAGCGATTGCCGAAGCTTTGCAAGAAAACAACCTGAAACGTGAAGAACTGTTTGTTACATCTAAAGTATGGAATGCAGACCTCGGATATGAAGAGACACTTGCCGCTTTTGATACCACATTGAACAAACTGGGACTGGAATACCTTGACCTGTATCTGATTCACTGGCCTAAGGCAGGCAAATACAAAACAGCCTGGAAAGCAATCGAAGTACTGTACGCAGCTGGCCGCATTAAGGCCATCGGTGTAAGCAACTTCCAGATTCATCATCTCGAAGACTTGATGCAGGATGCCAAAGTAAAACCGATGATTAATCAGGTGGAATACCACCCTCGCCTGACTCAGGTTGAGCTTAAGGCTTTCTGTGAGAAACATGGTATCCAGCTTGAAGCTTGGTCGCCTCTGATGCAAGGTCAGCTGTTGGACAATCCAGTACTCACGGCGATTGCTTCAGCCAAAGGCAAATCGGTTGCACAAGTCATCCTGCGTTGGGATCTGCAAAATGGAGTCATTACCATTCCGAAGTCCACCAAGGAAAACCGGATTATCGAGAACTCCTCCATCTTCGACTTTGAACTTTCAAATGAAGAGATGGATCAGATCAGTGCTCTGAACGAAGATGTACGCGTTGGACCTGATCCAGATAACTTCGATTTCTAATGAATAACCTTTTTGGAGCCTGCTTTGTTTGACATTGACATAGCATAACAAAAAACCACCGGACCAGGAGCCGGTGGTTTTTTGTTATATTCTCTTCACTTTAGCCAAGAGCCGCTAAAACTACACGTTTCAATTCAAAATGTGGTAATCCATTTTTTAACTATTGGACCTGCCACAATGCAGCGACATTGGATGGTTCCCACCCAGACAAGGATGTGTGGGACTGCAAACATTTATACGTCTTGCCGCTATAGGTGACCAGCTGTCCTACAGTATAGGCTGTATTCGCCTGCCAGGCGGAAATGCCCGGATTTGTCGTTCCTGCTGCCGTTTTCACAGCCACCGCATTGCTCGCAGCAGAACCATTCCCCGCCGCATCCTTTGCTTTTACCGTAAATGTATACGAGGTATCCGCTGCAAGCCCACTGATCGTTGCTGTTGTTCCGGTCACGGATGTCGCCAGAGCCGTTCCGTTGTACACATCATAACCCGTTACACCCACGTTATCCGTGGATGCCGCCCAGCTCAGCGTTATGCTGGATGTTGTTTGCGCCGTTGATGCCAGGTTCGTCGGTGCAGTTGGCGCTTGCGTATCACCTCCCGGTTGAGTCGTAGTGCTCACGGTTACAACATTACTGGCTGCAGACAGATTGCCTGCCGCATCTTTTGCTTTGATCGTGAAGGTATAAGAAGTACCTGCGGTAAGTCCATTGATCGTTGCTGTCGTTCCGGTGACGGATGTTGCAAGATTATTGCCATTATAGACGTTATAACCGGTAACACCCACATTATCTGTTGAAGCATTCCAAGCCAGCGTCACCGAGGTAGCCGTCACACCTGTCGAACGGGCATTACCGGGTACGCTTGGCGCCGTCGTATCTGCTGGAGGCACTGTACCTCCGGTAGGCAGATCGGCTTTCAGTTTATTTTGAAGTGTTTTGTTCCGGTCACCGCTAAGCTCCCAGAACATCGCTCCGCCGAGTCCTTTGCTTTTGATATAAGCGGTTTTATATCCAATAGACTCCGCATCGTCATAGCTAATAAATCGCTTGTTGGTCGCATTATAGAGATATGGCACCTTGGCAGTGTCATTCCAGTAACGCGTGTACCCGTTTTTGTTAATGTAATTGTTCTCCAGATCATAGAAATCAAAGGAGCCTGCTTCCCAAGTTCCAACGGAAGAACCTCCCGCGCAGGTCTGATACTGGCCATTGCCCGCCTGTGCGCATCCATCCCAGCCGCGGCCGTAGAATGGAACACCAAGCACAAGTTTGGCGGCCGGTACCCCAGCATTCAGATGCCCTTGCGCTCCGGCAGCTACGTTAAATGTATTGGCATCCGGCACCCCAGCAGCTGAAGCCGCAGGGTCATAGTTCAACGGCGCGTTATGCGCGCTGACTTTTTGCCAAGCCCCGTTAAAATCATATGTCATAATGTTAATCCAGTCGACGATGGCAGCTATATTGGCAAGCTCTGTATTCGCAGCATAGGTCGTCGATGCACCGCTTGCAATCGTAAGCAGATACTTCTTGCCGTCCACAGCTCCGGCAGCATCCAGCTTCTCACGAATTTTGCTCAGAAGCAGTGTGTAATTCTGCTTATCCTCAGGACGTTTGCTGTTACCATCAAGTCCGCCTGATACCGGATACTCCCAGTCGAGATCTACCCCGTCAAAATTGTATTTCCGCAGGAAGTCGACGGCAGAGTTTGCAAATACCTCTCGCGTTGCAGCAGTCGCAGCTACATCGGAGAAACGGTTGGACCATGTCCATCCTCCCACAGAGATGATTGTCTTCAGGCTGGGATTGATCTGTTTCAGCTTGTTAAGCTGATTGATATTGCCTGCAATGGGCTGATCCCACGTATCCCCTGCAAATGTCTTGCCGGTATCAATCCATGGATCGCCAAGCACGATCGTTCCATTTGGTACATTGATTGTCTGGCTCTTCTCATTCTGACACGTCCAGGTCACCGGGTTAGGGCCCGAAGGGTCCGGATTTCCATGAATACCATTCCAGCAAATATCGGCAAAAGCATAGTTGATATGCGTGACTTTGGTCGGGTCGATATCCGTTACATTATAGTTTCTCCCATACGCAGCCCAGGACGGGTAGTAACCAACAATTTTATAAGAATCTGCAGCTGCTGCCGTAGCGGGTTGGAGCACAAAAGAAGGAACAATGACGGATAAGAACAGGGATAGACCCAGGAGAAACTTTGCGGTTTTCTTGAAAGCAGTGTGTTTATTTAAATGTATCATCTAATACACAACCTCCTTTGTCGTTTGCGTACTCAGCCCGTTCAGAAACGGACGATGTGCGCTCGAAAACTGGTTATTTGTATATGCGTCCCAGTTGATGGACCAGGTCATAATCCCTTTTATCCCCGCATAGCCCGTAGACTGGCGCAAAGTGTAGGAACCGCCGTATGACACACCTTTGATTAGATAATTCAGTGCCTTCTGCAGATCGGCAGGCGTTGTATAACCACCTCCCGCAGCCTGCTGGGAAGCCGGTACACCGATGGCAATCTGGTCCGGTCGTAAGGGGCTAAAGAAAGGGCCTGTGCTACCGCCTACATGAAAGCCTTGAAGCAACATCTCCGCCATAGCCACATGGAAATCAGCTGTTCCTTGAGCGTAAGAGCGCCCATCCAGCCCCACCATGGAGCCCGTGTTATAGTGCTGCACATGAAGCAGGGTCAGGTCATTACGCAAGGCATGGATGACTGGCAGGTAAGCTCCCCAAGGACCGCCGTAGCTCAGATATCCACCCTGTACATAGGCCGTCTCCGGCGCAGCCGTCAGGATGAAATTGGCGCCGAAGTGTGACTTAACCGCTTTCACGCCTTGGATGAGGTTAATAATTTTCGGTGTAGTTGGACTACGGAAATCGGTATCCCCTGCATTCAGAGACAGGGAACTTCCTTCCAGATCGATATCTAGACCATTGAAACCATACGTGGAAATGATTGATTTTAACGAATCTTCGAATTGCTGTCTCTTGGTCGCGTCGGTGAGCTCAATGGTACCGTTGGCTCCCCCCATGGAAAGAAGTACTTTTTTCCCCTGGCTTTGTAGATAGACAATATCGGATTTGAATTCGGCTACCGTTGCATTATATGGAGTAAAAGCAAGCGTTCCGCTGCCATGTGAAATCGGTTCGGCAAAGGAGACATTAATGACGTCATAGGCTGTTGATACGTTACGAAGTCTGATATTCGTTGAACCATTATCGAAGTTGTGCCAGTAGCCAATCAGCCATTTGCTGCCGGTTGGCCCCGGATTGGAAGATCCATTGGAAGTTGTCACACTGAGGGAGGTGCTCGCAGCGGATATATTGCCTGCGGCATCTTTGGCTTTTACCGTAAAAGCATAAGTCGTGCTGGCTGTCAGTCCAGTGACTACAGCTGTTGTAGTTGAAGTACTTGTCACAAGAACGCCGTTCCGGTACACCTCATACCCCGCTACGCCCACATTATCCGTGGATGCATTCCAGGAAAGACTCACGGAGGTGTCCGTGATGGAGGATGAAGTCAGACCCGCAGGAACAGAAGGTGGTGCCGTATCTGGCGTTGGCGTTTCCCCTCCCGAACCTTCCCCGACGTATTTCCACAACGCGGGCACAACAGAGGGCTCCCATCCGGTCAACGCCGTGTGGGCCTGAATACACTCATAATCTTTATTTTGATATGTTACGAGGTCTCCTTTCTTGTATGCGGTGCCTGCCTGCCACTGGGCGGCGGCATCGGCTCTCGGTGCAAACCACGAAATAAGTAGAAGAAATGCCAAAGCAAATGTAATGACCGGGCGGAATCGAACAGCTTGATTCAAGCAAAATCCCTCCTGTACTAAGGATACGTTCACCTTGCAAACAAAAGCTTTAATAGTCCACCTGCATCTGATCTGTGATCGATTAGAGCCAACCTCATTCAGCCATCTGATGCTGCGTGTCACTTCACTCCCTTCCCTTACCAAAATGGACCTTCCCTCTCGTGTTCTCTTTTTGCAGGCACCATCCAAATTTTACAGGGAATTTACAGATCCTCACCCTGTATTTAATCAGTAAAATGCAAAAGAGATAAGGGATAAAATAGTTCTATTGGGGGCGAAAAATGTAATATAGCGCACAAAAAAGGTTTTCTTTCAACTCCTTAGGAGACTTGAAAGAAAACCTGTGTTAGATATTGCGCAGAGAAGAGGGCGTATCTTACTGCCGCTGCTCCCCTCTCCCTTCCAAAGGCTGCCATCCATCCACGCCGGACAGAATCAGAGGTACAGTGTACTCGGCCGCTTCCTGTTCGGTCAGTATTTTGGCCCAAGCCACACGATCAGCAGCACTTCCGGCACCAGGCCCGGCGCTGTTATATTCCGCATACTGAACGGTCTGCTCTGCATCTGTCTTGTTCCAGTTGTGCCATCCCTCCCGCTTCACATGAGCGCCGATCCAGCAGTTCAGAAAACAGACTTTGGCATGATGACGCCATGGTCTGCCCAGATACACCGACTGCGGCGGAGCATTGCTGGTCAGATCACAGTCCAGAAATACATAGCCGTAACGCACATCCTCCGGCGTAGATGCTGCGGTAATCCAGCCGTTCACTTGTCCATCCGCAGCCTCTGCTTCAGTCAGGCGATTCCTCGTAAAGATCTCGCAGCCCTTAAACACCACCGTAGCCGAGCCAAAAATAAAATCGATATCACCTTCGATGTAACAGTCCTCGAAATACTGCCGCAGTTTGCGCCGCTCGGCACCATCGCGTGGCCCGCCAAAGTAACTGCGATCCATGGGCTGCTCCGGCAGCGGACCGGTGAAGATCGTATCCTGGTGACCGATCAAACGACAGCGGCGGAAGGACGCGCGGTCTCCATCCACGTAAACGGCCAATGCCTGACCTACGTCCTTACCTGGACCGGCAGCATTTACGAAGGAAACCCCCTCTGCCGTGAAATCATCAGCACCGATGAAAGCCGTATAGGAATGAAACGTATGATATGGCGACCCGTCCGGGAACTTCTTGAGTGCATGATCATCATACGTAATGATCGTCTGCTCCGCTCCCTCTCCAATCAGGTGGATGCCCGGCTTCTCCATATTCAGCTTCTCATGATATACACCGGCCTTCACGCGAATTGGAACGGTTCCGATGCCATTCTCCTGCAGCGCATCAACTGCAGCCTGAATCGTCACATAATCCCCCGTCCCGTCTGAAGCAACCGTCAGACAGGGAGACGATGATTCCAATGCTGTATTCGGCAATCTCTGCTGTGTCATGGCAATCGCTCCATTTCCAGCGCTGCCAGCAGAAGCGGAGCCACCCCCATAAAGGAATCGCTTACAACCGCTTCGCTTACATAGTAGTTGTACGAGCCATCCCGATCCAGACTTAGTCCTGCGCCATGACAGATCCCGTTTAACCGAACACCGTCAGCCGTCTCCTCCACCAATCTGGAGGACAGCCCCTGCCATCCTTTCTCCGCCGCAGCTCTGAAATGCGGCTCCAGATACCTTAAGCGCACCCCCTTCGCAAGTGCATATACAAACATGCTCGACCCGGATGCTTCGAGATAGTTGCCTTTGCGGAAGCCTTGATCCAGCACCTGGAACCATAACCCGCTCTCCTGCTCCTGCACGCGTACCAAAGCATGACACATCCGTTCGAAGATGCCGATGATGGTGCCGCGTTTTGGATGATTCACAGGGAAATGCTCCACGCTGTCTACAATCGCCATGGCATACCAGCCCATCGCCCGGCTCCAGAAGTGTGGCGAGCAACCTGTCGATGAATCTGCCCAGACCTGCTCCTTCGATTCATCCCAGCCATGATAGAGCAGCCCGGTCCGCGGATCACGGGTCTGGCGTTCGATCAGCAGAATCTGATGTGCTACTTCATCCCATAACTCGGGTTGATGAAATGTCTTCGCATACTCGGACAGAAAGGGAGAGGACATATACAGGCCGTCCAGCCACATCTGGAATGGATAGATTTTTTTGTGCCAGAAGCCGCCTTCCGACGTGCGGGGTTGCCCCGCGAGCTGTGCTGCCAAGAGATGTGCCGCTTCTGCGTAACGCTGATCTTCAGCACCATCCAGTAATGCAAACAGGTTTTTCCCCTGATTAATCTGATCCAGATTATATTCTTCCAAAGTATACGTGCCAATAGAACCGTCTGGCTGAATATACAGGTCCATATGTTTTTTCATAAAATCAATATACTCCTGCTTGCCATAATACTGCCCGGTTCGTGCCATCGCCATCAAGGTCATGCCTTCCACGTATGCCCATCGTCCCGAAGGGAACGCATGATAACCGTCCCCGTCACATTGCTGGATGATCGTTGCTGCAATTCGCTCAGACCAGGATAACTGCGTCTGTACCTGCATAAGCAATTCCTCCTTGAATGTTGTACTCACCTAATAGATGTATGACTAACTGCTGTTGAATTGCGAAGGTTCAACTTGGGCTGAATGACTACCGGAACATCAACCTGTTCATCACGGATTAACGATACAATCAACTCTGCTGCCTGCACAGCCAGTTCATCCAGAGATGGGCCAATCGTCGTCAAGGCTACTTCGGCATACTGCATATCCGGCAGATCATCATACCCAATTAACGAGATATCGCGTGGAACACTGTAACCTGCCTCAAGCAAAGCCCGGAGCGCCCCTCGGGTGACCAGATTGTTCAGTCCAATAAAAGCTGTTGGCGACTCCGGCCCAAACACATGATTACGTATGGCAAAATACCCGTCCTCCCAAGAGGAATACGCAGGCAGCACATGATCTTCGTTAAAATCCAGACCCGTACGCTGCAACGCTTCCCGGTATCCCTCCAGCTTGACGTGCTGGGAGTTGCCGATGAATCCGATTCGGCTGTGGCCCAGCGATTTTAAATGCTCCACTGCTTTGAACAGCCCTTCTTTGCGATCAATCTTGATGTAAGGAGAGTTCGGCGCTTCATCTGTACCCAGCACAAAACATGGCATGTTGAGTGTGGCGAACTTTTTCCAGAACATCTCCCGATTGTCCAATGCATAGTCCCACAGAATACATCCGTCCACGCGCAGCTGGCTGAAGACATCCACACCATCATCCGCCACAACCAGGATCATCTGATATCCCCGCTTCTTCAGCTCGGTGTGCAGACGGCCGGAGATGTTAGAGAATAACGGATTGCTCAGCTCATCCAGCACAAAACCGATGATGTTGCTCCTGCCGGTGGAGAGCTGCCGCGCCAACATATTTTTTCGATACTGGTGTTTCTCAGCGACCGCCAGCACCTTCTGCTTTGTTGCCGGTTTGATTCGGGGATCATCATTCAGCGCCTTCGATACCGTGCTATAGCTCACCCCCGCCAGTTTGGCAATGTCTTTAATGGTTATCAAAATCAATCAACACCTCTCATACGCCTGAAACCCTAATTTTCTATTTCTGTGCAGCCTTATAACGATCATATTGTGCCTGTCTGCCCGCAATAACCTGCTCTATATTCATCTTCTTCAACGTCTCAATATAACTGTCAAACTGGTCCAGACTGGCGTCCCCGCTAATAAACTTGAAATTCATCTCTTCCACATATGTGGTGATGTCAGGCATCGCCATGCTTTCCACACTCGCTTCATCTGGCAGGGCATAGACAAATGGGAACGGTTCGCGCACATACGGCTCCAGTTCCTTATCCATCTTGGCATGCCAAGGGGCTACGACGGAATCAGCAGAATCGGTGGATTGGATGTTCGGCAGATTCACCGGACCAATGCCGAGCTTCTGAATGTATTCATTGTCCTTGCCTTTGTCCGTAAATGTCTTCACGCCATTCTCTTCCGTATACGTGTCATCCTTGATGCCCCACGTATAATATGTCTGTGCCTCTTCACTTACCGCATAATCCAGGAAGCGGAAAGCCAGCTCCGGATTTTTGCTGTCCCGCGTGATGCCGAAGATGCCGCTAACCGGGGTACGACCGATGTAGAACTGATCGCCATGCGGTCCTTTCAGTGGCAGAATGCCTTTGATGATTGGCTCTTCCGGATTGTAATCCTTGAACAGCGGGCTGTAGACCATCGACATGTACCAGCTAAAATTAAACGTTGCTCCCGTCACATCCTGAGAGATGCGCGATGTGACCTGATCACTCGTGGTACTCGCATAATCCACCCCAAGCAGACCTTCCTTGTACAGTCCGTTCAGATAGGTCAGGTACTCCTTGTACGCCGGCTCATAGTAGCTGAAATGTACCTTGCCCTGATCGTCTGCATAAAACTGATTGGACAGATCAAGTCCAAATGCCGGGCCAAAGGCCATGGACACAAATTTGGCTTCCATGGACAGCGGAATCTCATCAGCTTTTCCGTTGCCGTTCGGGTCATCTGTCTTGAACTTGCGCAGCATCGCCGTAAATTCATCCAGCGTGGTCGGCTCGCTTAATCCCAGCTTATCAAGCCAGCGCACATTGACCATAAATACCGGCATGTAGTTGCGGGTTAGCGTTTGCTGCGGAATATAATACATTTTACCATCTGGCGTCGTTAAACTGGCTTTAACCGAAGGGGACTTTTCATATATTTTTTTGAGATTCACGCCGTACTTCTCTACCAGCTCGTCAATCGGGATAAACAGGCCACTATTGATGTACTTCATCAATTGATCCTGATCCGGCAGGTACACGATATCGGGCAAACCGGTACCGGCAGCCAGCCTCGGATTTACGGCATCCGCATAGTTCTGCGGCGGAATTAGATCCCAATCCATCGTAACACCTGCGTTGCCCTCGATTTTCTTAACGATCGCTGCGGTGGACAAGTCCACATTAGTCGTCCAAGCGTTGGTGCCCAGAATAGACAACTTGGCATCCGGTTGATCCGTCACCGGCCCTGCTCCGGTATAATTGAAGGCTGGCTCTGAACTGGATGGGGTGCTCCCCGCATCAGTTCCCGACCCTGTTCCACCGCTACATCCCGCCAGGCTGATTGCCAGTATCGCTGCGATTACACTTTTTCTTCCTGCCCCTTTAAATCTCATCCATCATTCCTCCTTGGTATGAACCATTTTGAACTCCCTTGAATGACATGACACTTAAGTATTAAAAGCTATCCTTTCACGGCTCCGAGGGTAATCCCCTTAACGAAGTACCGTTGGATAAACGGGTAGATCGTAACAATAGGCAGAATGCTGACCACAATGGATACATAACGGACCTGAAGCGTTGATACCGCAAGTGCACCGGATGTCATCGTACCGCCCATCTTTTGCATCACTTCCGGCGAAGCCATGATCAGCACTCTTCGCAGGAACATCTGTAAGGGCTGCATATCCTGTTTGCCCAGATATAATAGGGCCGTGAAAAAGTTGTTCCAGTGGAATACCGCATAGTACAGCGTGAGCACAGCCAGTGTTGGCTTGATGATCGGAACCGCCAGACGATACAGCATCGTCATCTCGTTGGCCCCGTCTATACTGGCACTTTCGAATATTTCATTCGGAATACCTTCGAACGCTGAGCGGCAGATCATGACGTTAAACGTAATCACCAGCACAGGCAGCACCATAACCCAGCGGGTGTTGTACAGCCCAAGCGATGTAATCAGCATGTAGACCGGAATGAGTCCACCCGAGAAATACATGGTGAAGGCGATGAAAAAATTCAGCTTGCGACGTAAGAAAAACTGCTGTCTGGATAATGGAAACGCGGCAAGACAAGTTGCCACAATGTTTAACAGTGTGCCTACCACGGTGTACCAGAGAGTGTTGTAGAACGAAACCCATAACTCCTTGTATTGCAGTACCATTTGATAACCTGACAGGGTAAATCCAACGGGCCACAATACCACTTTTTGTTTGTCGATGGCATCCACCGAGCTGAATGAAATGCTAATGACGTACAGAAAGGGATACAACGTGACAACAACCGCCAGTATGGTCAGCAGGTAGACACATCCGTAGAACAAACGGTCACTTCTCGATTTTTGCATACAGATCTCCTTTGGTCCGGGTTATAGTCTTACCAGAGTGACATCTTGGTCAGGCGGCGGGTCATGGAATTGGCAGCAAACACAAGGACAAAGGTGATAACGGAGTTGAACAAGCCGACCGCTGTGGCGAAGCCGTAATTCTGGCCCTCAATCCCCATCCGGTATACATAGGTGGACAGGACATCAGCCGTTTCGTAGGTGGCTCCGTTGTAGAGCAGATATACTTTCTCGAAACCTACACTCATAATGCCGCCAAGCGACAGAAGCAGAAGAATGACAATGGTTGGTTTGATACTGGGAAGGGTCAGGTGCCATAGCTCCTGGAATTTGTTGACGCCGTCGATTTTGCCGGAATCATACATCTCGGGGTCGATCCCCATAATGGCTGCAATGTAGATGATGGAGCTGAAGCCAAAGCTCTGCCAGATGTCGGAACTGGTGAAGATGGTGCGGAACCAGCTGGCATCCATCATGAAGTTCACTTTTTCCATGCCAAGACTCGCGATGAGGGTGTTCACAATACCGTCTGTTGGTGACAGGAAGTTAATAATCATGCCGGCTACAACAACAGTGGAGATGAAGTGAGGAAGGTACGTAACGGTCTGGGCAAATCGCTTGAATGTCCGGTTCTTGATCTCTACGATGCAGACAGCGAATAAAATCGGAATGGAGAAACCAAACAGGAGTGGCAGGAAGGCGAGCAGAAATGTGTTACGCAGCAGTCGCCAGAAGTAAATGGAATTCACAAACTGTTCGAACCAGCGCAGTCCCACCCACTCCCCGCTGAGCATGCCCTGCCCCGGCAAGAAATTGCGAAATGCCAACAGCACGCCAGGCATCGGAAGGTACATGAAGATGAGGTAATACAGAAAGATAGGCGAAAACATCAGTAGCAAATACTTATCCCGTCTGATCAGGCTGAACAGCGTGGACATGCGTTTTTTCAACGTGAAACACTCCCCTTCGCTACATAATTACAACGTTTGAATTTTTAAATAAAAAAGAACTGTCATTTCACTGACGTATTTGTTATTCATCTCATTCACATTTTGTAACAACCTATATCATTCTGCGTACTAACGAGATAATTACTTGAAATAGTCCTCCTCACACCATAGTTCTGTCTTTGTAATAATTTTCAAAACCATAATTACAACGTTGTAATTTTAACTTAAATGTATACGCTTACATAAACTTTTTCCCATCTTAGCAAAGTCTCCATCGTTTGGCAACAACAAAAATCAGTGTCATGTTATAACATTCAAAATACAGTCTCGCATATGCGAGACTGCCCGTTAAAATCTACACGTGATTCCGATATTCCATCGGTGTCATAACATACACTCGCTGAAAGGCTCTGTAAAACTGACTGACGCTGGAAAATCCCAGTTCATAACTGATTGTGGTTACTGAATCCGTTGTATGGCGAAGCCTCTTGGACGCTTCTTCTACGCGCAAATTCAGCAAATATTGATACGGTGTTGTTCCCGTAAGAGCCTTAAAAGAACGCATAAAATGATACCGGCTCTGATGCGCGACCATCGCCATCGAATCAATATCCATTGGGCCTGTATAGGCACTGTGAATGTAATCCAGCACTCGTTGGAGATGAGGGTCAATGAATGTACCGGGATTTACAGTCCTTTTTTCATTTTCCTGCCCCGTCAACATACGTCTTAGATACGTTTCGATCGCCAGTTCTGTTTCCTGCACTTGCAGCATTTCGGGCACATCATCTAACAAAATGGAATTCCAGCCTCGAAACAGACTGCTGATCTCAGCAGGATCAAATGTCTGGGTAGGTCTAAACTCAGCTCGTTCCCCACTTAACTCCGCACCTCCGAAACTGCCTAATGGCGGTTTACGGAACTTGATCACAATGACAGCCGAATCCGACCCTATCTCAAAATAATGCTCAGTCTGGGGATGAGCAATAATCCCTATGCCTGCTTTTAGCGGGTATGCCTGCCGTTCCTGTACCAGATGACATTGGCCTCTGACCGGCAGCGTTAGCTGATACCAGTCGTCATGTACATGCGGCTCATTCGCAAACCCTCCGGTAGCTTTCCATAATTCCAACCCATTTAGTGTCATGTTTAATTCCATCGTTTGCTCACCTGCTGACATTATAGCAAATTGTGCTCACTTTCCAAGCACTTTTCACAAAGACACGATCTGCCCCCATCTTTTATCATTGAAAAAAATAATTCGAGGTGATCTCCCATGGCTCAGGCCACTTTAAGCAAAATGCAAATCAACTCCTCCGCCAATTGGGCACTCGCCGGAGTCAGCTTCGCCCATCTGCTAAATGATGCGATGCAGACAGTCGTTCCGTCTGCATTCCCGCTATTCCAGCAGACCATGCAGCTCAGTTTCGCCCAGATGGGCTGGATTGCCTTCACCCTGAATATTACCGCATCCGTCCTTCAGCCACTGGTCGGTTATATGTCAGACCGCAAGCCAATGCCGATCCTGCTTCCCGGAGGTATGTTATTCTCCCTGATCGGTGTTCTCGGCTTAGCCTTGTCTTCCGAGTTATGGATGCTGCTTGTTGCGGCAGCATTGATTGGCATAGGCTCATCCATCCTCCACCCCGAATCCTCACGCGTGGCTCATATGGCAGCCGGCCGTGGACGTGGAATGGCGCAGTCGATCTTCCAGGTGGGAGGCAACACAGGACAGGCTATTGCTCCATTACTGGTCGCCTTCATCCTGCTGCCACATGGACAGCGTAGTTTTCTATGGCTGATGGGCTTTGCCCTGATCGGCATCTTCATTCAGTCTTTTGTCAGTCGTTGGTACAGAGACAAGCTTGCCGAGACTCACATTCGTCAGCAGCAGCCTCTAAAATCAAGCGGCGCAGAGCCAGTAACTCGGCCTGTGAGCAGAGGATTCATCGCTTTTACCATGGGTATCCTCATCCTGCTGCTGTTCTCCAAATTCGTATATATTGCAGGCATGACCGGGTATTACGCCTTCTATTACGCCGATGCATATGGCTTGCCTCTCTCCCAAGCACAGATCTGTCTGTTTATTTTGCAATTTGCAGGCATGGTCGGAACCTTGCTCGGCGGCCCACTCGCTGACCGCTACGGACGCAAACCGATGATCTGGTTCTCCATTGCAGGCACTGCACCGTTTTCCCTGTTGCTACCTTATGCGGGACCCGTCTTGTCCATGGTATTATGCGGAATGATTGGACTCATCCTGATGTCCGGCTTCAGCGTCATCATTGTTTATGCGCAGGAATTGCTTCCTCGTCATATTGGAACGGTATCCGGATTGTTTTTTGGCCTGTCGTTTGGCATGGCTGGACTTGGCTCGGTTGTGCTGGGGTCCTTAATTGACGTGACCAGCATTGCGTTTGTTATCAAGTTATGTTCGTTTTTGCCACTGCTTGGTGTGTGTGCTGTATTTCTGCGCAAGGACCAACCAAGAACAGCGTGATAACCGTTGAAACCTCACTGATTTTGTGACTACAATACACCTAAGACAATCGAGGATAACAGAAGGAAGGAATAACGCATGATTATTGATGTACAACATGTCACTTGGAAAAGGGGACCCCTTACCCTGCTGAACGATGTGAGCTGGCAGGTTAATGATGGTGAACACTGGGCGTTGCTTGGCCTGAATGGCTCCGGCAAAACAACACTCCTGAACATGATCACCGGGTATCTCTGGCCGACCGAAGGCAAGATATCCGTGTTAGGCCATGAATATGGTGATGTGGATCTGAGGCAGCTCCGCAAATCCATCGGCTGGGTCAGTTCGTCTCTGCAAGAGAAATTGTACGGTACGGATCGCACACAGTATGTCGTGATCAGTGGCAAACACGCCACCATTGGCCTGTATGACAAGCTGTCAGATGATGATCTGGAACAGGCAAAACAATTGATGCAAACGCTGGGCTGTCAGCACCTGTGGGATCGGGAATATCGTACCTGTTCTCAAGGCGAGAAACAGAAACTTCTTATTGCCCGAGCACTCATGGCCAATCCGCGCGTACTTATTCTGGACGAGCCTTGCAATGGACTGGATCTGTTCTCAAGAGAGCGATTGCTGGACAGCATTCGTGAATTATCACAGCGTCCAGACACCCCTTCACTCATCTACGTCACCCATCATACCGAGGAAATATTGCCTGTCTTTAGTCACAGCCTCCTGCTTCGCCGGGGTGAAATAGTCCATAGCGGATTAACTAACAATCTGATGAACACCGAAGTGCTGAGTAACTTCTTCGAGGCACCTGTGGAAGTTGATCGGCACGGGGATCGTGTCTATGTCAGAGCTGCGGCGGATTCATAATTGCGGGGTTATACACAGCAAACGTAACATAGGTGTAGAAACATAACAGTAAAAGCCCAATATCTTATCCACATGTGGATAGATTTTGGGCTTTTCACTGCTATATCTAGTGTTATCCACCGTTTTCTGTGTAGAACTTTCTAATTTATGAGTATAACTTAGTTATGTCCTTCTATTTATCTATACGCTTTATCACTATCTACTTCCGGGCACTTAAAAACAGAAACAATGGAATACGCTGCCTGCGCAGATAGGTTTCCTCGTTTACAAAATAAGCACGTTGTGGTGCTGACTCGCGCAAATGTTCTACACGGAACCCTGCCCGCTGCAATGCCATAAAGTACGATTCAATGGAACGATGCATCTTTTTCACAGAACCGCCCAGCCACTGCTGCTCACGGAATCCTTCCACAAAATACTGATCAACCACCCAATCCGTTCGCGTCCCGGAAGGTTGCAGTGTGGACGTGATCACAGGATGTTCTACCGAGAATACAAATGTCCCGTTCTCTTTCAAAGTATTGTATATGTTGCGGAACAGGCTCTCCACATCCTCAATATAGTGAACAGCCAGTCTCGATATCACCAGATCATACGCTCCAGCCGGGTAGGTCCAGTCTTCCATGAACGCTTGCTCAATCCGGGCATTCATTCCTTTTACTGATTCGTTAGCTGCCTGAATCATATTCACCGAACCCTCAATCCCCGTATACGTTGCACCTTCGCGCTCCCCACTCAGCAATTCTGCGGCGAACCTTGCATCTCCACAACCAAGGTCCAGTATGTTCTTGCCGGCAACATCACCAATCAACTCCAGCATCACCGGCTTCTCCAATGTATCATTGGCGTTCTCCTGCCACTTGCGACGTTCCATGTACTTCTCAAAGTTCGCCTCATCATCGTAAAAATCCGATCCTCTGTCCTTCATTCCGTGACCCTCCATTTCGGATAAGCATGATCCTATTTACAGCCTGTAAGAGTATACAGAATATGGATGTGCCTGGCTATAACAAAAAAAGGCTGTTGTCTGGAGTTATCCAGCAAACAGCCTTTCTGCCTTGCACTTCTACAATTTCGTCGCTTAGCCAAAACGTTCTGTTTTGTACCATTTGCTCTCGCGTTTCCGAATCTTGTCCATAATCAAGGAGTAGAATGCCTTGATTGAGATCAGGATGAACAGCTGTGCATACGTGAAGTAGGACACGCAGGCATAGATGAAATTACGGGTATTGCTCTGTCCAATATCTGCGGCAAGTGCCAGATTGATCTGTAACACGTAAATAAAGTACATGAGCGCCCAACCAATGACCAGGAAGACATACGCATCGCCGGCAAACTGGAACGGTGAAATGACCTCTGGTTTAAATATGGCAATCACCCGATAAACCAGATTTACGAGAAATATAATATCCGATACAATGATCGCAAGCATGAACCAGAAATAACTGACGGCATAATAGATGACCAGCAACTTATTACGCCAACTGGAACGGTTGAACAGGTTATGGATATTATCCAGTACCACCTGGTAGTTCCCCTTCGCCCAGCGTTCTCGCTGCTTCATGTATACACTAAGCTGTTCCGGCTCCTGCTGATAGGCTTCCGCTTGCGGCGCAAGTGCCACAAACTGTCCGCGATTTAATATCTCGAATGATAGTGCCGTATCTTCTGTAATGGCTGTCACATCCCAGCCACCAATCTCCCGGATCAAATCGGTTTTGATAATGTAATTCGTTCCCGGGATGGAACCCAGCTGGAACAATTCCCATAGCCCTGTGTGATACACCCGTTGCGAAGTGATGATCTCCAGATTGATGCATTTGGAGAGGAAATTCTGTCCTCTGTTGCGTGCTTTGTTTCTGCCAAAAACCACGCCATATTGTTCAGGGTTCTCAAGTGATTTTTGCGCCAAAAACATTAATGAATTCCGTTCAGGTGCGGCATCTGCATCAAAGATACAGATCCAATCGCCCGTGGATATGTCCAGTCCGTCATTTAATGCCCCGGACTTGCCACCTGTTCCTTTTCGCTCCATTACTGTCACGTTGCGATTCATATAACTGGTCTGACTGAGGAATGACCTCAGCTTCTCTGCAGTATCATCTGTACAGTTATCCGCGATCACGATGACCTGAACTTTATCCTCCGGATAATTCAGTCGTAGGATGTGCTCTACCGTCGAAACAATGACCAGACCCTCGTTATGCGCAGGTACCATGACCGTGACTGTTGGATAATGATCCATATCTTCAGGGATATGAATCCCTTTTTTGTCCTGTTTATTAATAAAACGAATCGCACCTGCCATAATAACAATCGACTCGAATACGGCAATCCAGATACTAAATATCGATAATATTAAAATAAAATCAGCCACTTACTTTCCTCCGATCATACTTGCGAATAACTTTCGACCGAAAGCGAAGGGTTGCAATTGTTAACCAAATCGTGAATACCGCAAATATACAACTGACGGCGATACAGATCGGGATGAACCAGGACATATAGTCCACAGCGCCTCTCTCCTTCCCGTTACATAAGTTCAACTAAAGATTATTTACACTGACACTCCGAGGACAGAACAACCTTCCGATCGCTGTTATCCCCAGATTTTTTTGATTCTTCTTCATAAGGGAAAATCCAGGGATAAAGGCGAACGCTACGCTTCTTCAGATTATTTCTGTCCTCTCCGTTATCGTGTAAATGATTAGTTGAACTATATAACTTATATATATTCTCCGATGAGATCGGTCTCTGTGTTTCGTTCAAGTGCAGCAATAACCGCATCAATGTCCTCGTACTTGCTGAATTGCTCCTTTTGGAATACCAGAGCACCGGAGCGTATCACCGTTTGCAGCTCATTTCCCTTTTTATCAATAATATGAAGATCCATAATGGCTTTTTTGATCCGCTGTGTAAGAACTGGAAGGTATTCAACATTCGCCATCGGACATATGATGACAAATCGCCCACGATCCACGAAAAATTTATAATCCTCATATCGAATCTGCTTCTGAATCGTACCCGAGATTTCAAGCAGGAACTGTGCATACCGAACAGAACCGAGAGATTCCATCACCAGTGGCAAGAATTCAATCTTAAACATGGCAATGCTGAATCCATACTTTTCGGAGTACCGACGAGCAAGGTTACTGTGTTTGATTAACGTATCTGCCAGAGCTCCTTTATTACCAAGCGTGGTATCCAGATCAATTTCCGGGTTACGATCCTGCATATCCTGGAGACGCTCCACTACACGCGCACTGCGCAGCAGACTTGCCTTGATGAACGCAGCCACGGCAACGTTGGCAGGGATGAGCAACCACCAGGAGAACACAAGCACGTTTGCATCAGCATAAGTAACAAGCCACACAAAATAAGAAACCAGATATACAAATCCCGTCACGACGGATACTCCAACAGGAAGAAAAAGACCAAAACCCAATGCACCCAGCGACACGATACTAAAAATCATATCCCCTGTAGTGTAGCTTTGATCCATGTACACTTTAAGATAAATCAACAGTTGCTGCATGATGGCGAGTCCAATTAAAAGGGCATATCCCCATGCAATACGGCGGGTAGGTGCTTTATTTCTCATAGTTCCTTCTCTCCGTTGAATTTTTAGAACTCTTGTTCATACTCACTTCTTTTATATTGCAACAATTTATGACATGATTAGACAAAACTATGCTAACACATTGAAGAATTCATTAAATGACAAAGTTATTACTTTTTAATGCTTTTCTGTAAATTAATTTCTCCCAACAAAGGAAAAAGATTATCAAACAGATGTGTGTTGCCGTCAAATACATATCCACCTGGATAACGAGAGTCCTGACCACGCAACGTAATCATATGGTTATACAGCTGTTTGGCCCATTTTGGATCACCTGAACGTACAGCCAGTAAAATGGCGAGGCCATATACCGATGAAGATTCATAAGAGACCGCAGGTGTGCGTGTTTCCCGCTTATACTGTCCGAGCAGCTGATGCCGGGTGTTGAACTCCTTTTTCAAAAAAGAAATAAGCTTGTCCGGTTTGCGGTCGGTCACCATTAGATGATTCGCCACGATCAACTGATCGATCAGATTCACCTTATCATCATACGTATATTCTTTACGGACCACATCGAATGCCTTCGGGTAGAACAATTCATCGTCAGGCATCTTCTTCAGCAAAGCTTCGTATTTCGCATAGGTTCCGGGTTCCACCATTTGATGTTTTTCCATCGCTTGCAGTGCAGGCAGATCTACATAGACCAGGCTTAATGTATCCGTTGAATGTCCACCCGCAAAATCGTGAAAATCCACCAAATATCCTTGCTGCTGAGCCGACTGTGTCAAGGCACGGGAAATGGCAGCTGCGGTCGCGAACTTTGCCTCTCTCCCTTGCTCCCACTGATCTGCAGCCTGTAATAGGGCACCTATGATACGAAGATCGTCGCCAAGTGCATTTGTCGTTACATGGGATTCACCCTTGGCATCCAGCTTCCAAGCTATATAAGGATCTGGCGGCGTGAGAAAATAGGTCGTCAATTGCTCGTAGCTCTGCTCAAACAAAGCCTGATTATCACTCGCTATGGCATACTGCATCCACAGGCCGAGTGACTCCGACAGCGCCTCTCTACCCGCAACAATATCTGCTTCCTTTGAAACTGCATCCTGTAAGTAGGTGGCCAGTGTTCCATTCGGGTTTGTCATATCATTCTCGATAAAAGATACCGTTGGGGATACTTCGTTCATCAAGAACCGCTCCCTCATCAACATCACGCTGGCTGCGGTAATAATGATCAGCATTAGGACCAGCCACGTTCGTTTTTTTCGAAATATGATCTTCACGCCATTCCTCCCGCATGTATACGACTGCGAACCCCTAAATTTTCTGGTCAGTGACTGAGGCACATCTAAAGTTCGCATCTATTCAAGGTCATCCATGTAGGATCTTCTTCCACCCTTTTTGACAAATTTCCAGTCCACTTCAATGTTATGACGCATCCGTCTGAGAAGATGAATAGCTGTCTCGATCTCTTCCTCGGTCAGACCATCCAGAGTCACCTGATCCGAATGCACGCCCTCTTTACGAATGAATTCCCATGCTTCAAGCCCAGCTTCGGTGGGATACAACACCTTATTCTTCTTATTACCCATTGCTGGCTGTTTGATAATGAATCCATCCGATTCAAGTTTGCTAATCGCTCTGGCCGCAGTTGTGCGATCCACTTTGATCAGTTCAGCAAGCTGATTCGGAATAATGCCCGGATTCTCACAGATTCGATACAGATACAGATATTGTCCACGGGACAGGTTCAGATGCTGAAACTCGACATTACTGATTGAATCCAGACAGCGGGCAATCATACCAATTTCACGCAGCACTTCTTTTTTTTCAGTCAACACATTCACGCCCCTATAAAATTGTTGCATTCGCAACATAATTGATGGTATAACTACAGTTGAATTGGTTTCAATTTTAAACATATAGCTCAAACCGTATACATGGAACAAAAATCGTTCCACATTCCTGTTATGTACCAGTTTATCACGTCAGGATAACATTACGATCACCCAAAGGAGAAACATTCATGAATACAACGATTGTTGAAGTTAATAATCAGGAATTGCTCGATGCCTGCTTCGCCATACGAACTGCTATTTTCGTTGAAGAACAAGGCGTACCCGCGGAGGATGAATTCGACGCTTATGATACATTAGACGCGGAGGCTCGCCACATTCTGCTCTACGTAGATGGTGTACCGGCTGCCTCCTCCAGACTGCGCATTGTGGAACAGGTCGCCAAATTGGAACGGATCTGCGTCATGCTCGATTACCGCAAACACGGCCTGGGCCGTGTGCTGATCGACAAGCTGGAGCAGATGGCTGTTGCCGAAGGACTTGAGAAAGCCAAGTTGCATGCACAGGTACAAGCTTCCGGGTTCTACGAACGTCTCGGATATGCACCCGCTTCGGAAGTATTTATGGAAGACGGCATTCCCCATCTGCTAATGACCAAAAAACTGAAATAATAAAACTCCAAAAAACGCCTCCATTATCACTTCTCAGTGATATACAGAGGCGTTTTATATTCAGGCAACACATTCATTCGTGACCCAACAACGGTAAGTGGCACGTACAGACTCCGATTATAGCAACCAAGTATCCTAACTTACTTGCCAGCTCGCGTTGTGTCTTATCCCAGTGCCAGACGGTCTGGCTCGGATTCGGCAGCGTTGTTCTTCATTTGTTTACTCCGCAACTGTCCGCAAGCCGCATCGATATCGGTACCATGTTCCATACGTACAGTGGAGTTGATGTTGTTCTTTTTGAGTGTATCATAGAAGCCCAGAATCGATTCTTCTGTACTCCGTTGATACTGACTGTGCTCATCCACCGGGTTGTATGGGATCAGATTCACACTGACCATACTTCTGCGACTGGACAACAGTTCAGCGAGCTCCGCGGCATGCTCACGTTGATCGTTAACATCACGTAGCAGGATATACTCAAACATGATGCGTTTGTTTGTTGTAGCCAGATAATAATCCACTGCATCCATCAATTGCTCAATCGGGAAAGCCCGGTTGATCTTCATGATATGTGTACGCAGTTCATTATTAGGTGCATGCAGAGAGATTGCCAGGTTAACTTGCAGACTGCTGTCTGCAAATTCCTTGATTTTGTCCGGAAGGCCACTCGTGGATACAGTAATCCGTTTGGCGGCAAGTGCCAGTCCTTTACGATCCTTGATGACTTCGATGAAATCACTCATGTGCTGGAAGTTGTCGAATGGTTCACCAATCCCCATCACAACCACGTTGGTTACCCGCTCGTCTTGACCTGCTGCATCCAGATGTCGCTGCACATGCATAATCTGTTCCACAATCTCTCCAGCGGTCAGGTCTCGGCTCTTCTTGATCAGACCGCTCGCACAGAAGCTACAGCCAATGTTACAGCCCACTTGTGTGGTCACACAGACGGTAAGTCCGTATTTTTGCCGCATCAATACCGTTTCAATCAGGTTGCCGTCCTGCATCCGAAGCAAAAACTTCACGGTACCATCTGCCGACTCCTGCTTCACATGTTCGCTCAGCGAGTTCATTGTGAAATGCTCGGAGAGAACGTCCAGACATTCCTGACGGACATCAGACATCGCGGGAAAATCATGTACACGCTCTTGATATAACCATTCCCAGATCCGGGATGCACGGGATTTTTTCTGCCCATGCTCCGGCAGCCAGGAACGTAATTGCTCTAATGTTAATCCATATATGGATGATTTGTTCATTGTATAATCCTCTTTTCGCAAAAAAGCATATGGCTTATCGGTCCTACCCAAAAAACCTCTACTCCGTATTGTCCCAAAATTGACGAGGGAAAACAAGGGCTTTTGCATTTCTTCCAAGAGGTTTTATCCATGGTAAATCTGCACAACAGACCATATTTAACCCTATCGGGCCTTCGCCATTAGAAGTGAATGATACCGGATGTGTGCAGTAGAACCAGCAGAACCAGGATCGGAGCTACGTAACGCAGCATGAACAGCCACACCCGGAACCATCCGGAACGCAGGCCGGAAGCTTCCGCAGCCGTTTTCCAGAAGTATCCGGCAAAAATCGTCACAAGCAATCCACCTACAGGCAGCAGGATGTTGGATGCTACAAAGTCCATCCAGTCGAACACACTCTTCGATCCAATCGTCCATTCAGGCTGCAAGCCGAGCGACAATACCGAAGGAAGTCCCACGATGAAGACCGCTAGCGATATCACCCATACCGCACGACTGCGGCTCCAGGACAAACGTTCCATGAAATATTTCACCGGAACTTCAAGCAAGGATACCGCTGACGTTAATGCCGCAATAGCCAACAGGATGAAGAACAGTCCGCCAAACAAGAAGCCAAGTGGCATCGCCGAGAAGGCCGCCGGAAGTGCCACAAAGATCAGTGACGGTCCTTGGTCCGGTGCAATACCAAATGAGAATGTTGTTGGGAAGATGATCAGACCCGCAATGAATGCATAGATCAAGTCACCTGCGCCGACGGCGACGGTTGCCGCACCGAGGGATTGATTTTTATCTACATACGAACCGTAGGTTACAAGAATACCCATCCCCAGTGACAGGGAGAAGAAGGCATGTCCAAGCGCCACCAGTGCGGATTCCGTTGTAAGTTGTGAGAAGTCCGGATTCAGGAAGAAGGAAACCCCAGCTCCTGCACCCGGCAATGTAACTGCACGAATCATCAGGATAATGAGCAGTACCAACATCGCTGGAATCAGTACCTTGTTAAACTTCTCGATTCCGTTAGATACCCCTTTGGCAACAATCCAGCCTGTGATCAGAACTGAAACCAGTTGCCATACAATCGGCATATAACCGCCTATGAAGGAATTGAACTGTCCGGCATAATCCGGATTGTTGAACAATGTTCCACTGAATGATGTAATTGCATATTGCAAGGTCCAGCCTGCAATAATGACATAAAAAGACAGGATGATAAACGGCGTCAGTACTTGCAGCAATCCGGCTGCGAGCCAGCCCTTATGTCCACCTGCTTTGATAAAAGCCGTAGCTGCACTACCTCTGCCACTGCGACCAATCGCAAGTTCAGCCAAGAGCACTGGCAGACCGATGAGCAGCAAACAGACGATGAAGAGCAGGAAAAACGCAGCCCCTCCGTTCTCACCCGTAATGTACGGGAATTTCCACATGTTGCCCAGACCAACCGAACTACCAATGGCCGCCAGGATAAATCCAGCTTGGGAGAAACGTTCTCCTTTGCCAGCGTTGTCTTGATCTAGATTAGGCTTACTAAAATTCATCGTATCTACTCCATCACTTTAAAGTTTTCCCGTAATTATATACTACTCACCTTGTCAGGTCATTCGAAATTCGAAATTTGTCGAAATGTTATTTTTTTACATATAAAACACACGGAAATCTTCATCTCATAAGTTCCTTAAACACAGTATGTGATAAAGTCCGTTAGTCCAACCGTATGAAGTTTCAACAAATCCCTATTCCCAACCGTTCAAAGCCCAATAGAATCAAAAAAAGGTGTCCCCTCAGCCACTTGGATGACTGCGGAGCACCTCTCTTTTTGAATTACACTTTGATTTGAAGTAACTCGTACTTGATAACGCCCATCGGAGCATTGACATGAATGACGCTGCCCACTTCTTTGCCCATCAATTCCTTGCCCAGCGGGCTCTCGTACGAAATTTTATTATCCGCAACATCGGCCTCGGCAGGGCCAACCACTTTATATTCAATCTTCTCGGCGAACTCAATGTCATTAAGCAACACCGTCGATCCAATGCTCACTTTGTTGGAGTCTATATTGTCTGAAGAGATGACTCTTGCTTTTGTCAACATCTTCTCCAGAATCAAAATCCGTGTCTCCATAAAGGCCTGATCATCTTTGGCTGAATGATACTCACTATTTTCCTTCAGGTCACCGTAACTGATCGCGAGTTTCAGACGCTCAGCCAGTTCCTTACGCTTCACCGTCTTCAAATCCCTCAGTTCGTCCTCCAGCTTTTCCAAGCCTTCCTGTGTCAAAATCACTTCATCATTAGCCATTTTTCCATCTCCTAATCCTGCTATCTATCTATATTCTAACCTATATCCACTCCAAAGGGTTAGCATACCCCAGAAAAAGAAATAGCTCATCCATATATTGTATTTGAATGAGATCAAAACCATGTCCAACTCTTGAGATGATTTTCAAGGTTATCCTATGAATTGTACCGTTACAATTGGTTCAACTGATCATGTTGTTTTCACCCGTTGAATTTTACAATGAACTCAGGGCAGCAGAAGTTTTATAACCATCGCCTGCAGTCCACTATATGACGTGAGGTGATCTGAATGATTGAACTATTGAATACAACTGAAATACAGGCCTATCTGAAGCGGATCGGCATAGATCATATAAAGGAACCTACATTGGAATTCTTATTTGAACTCCAGCGAGCACATGTCCAATATTTATCCTGGCAAACGGTCGATATTTTTGCAGGTCGTCCTGCGGGAATCAGTCTTCAAGAATCGATTCAACTTATATTACAGGGACGTAGTGGCTACTGCTTTCATCTAAATGGTGCATTTAGTGTTCTTCTCCGCTCGCTGGGTTATACGGTTGATTGGCATCGCGGGGGAGTACAGCCTCATGGGGAACAACCCCGTGTGAACTCATTCCATCTCGGTCTGTCCGTCCTTCTGCCGGATGCTGACCCGACAGTTGAGCGCTGGATTGTAGATGTAGGTCTGGGCGGAATGCCCTTTGAACCTCTGCCACTTCGTTATGGAACCTATGGTTCAGCTCCGTTCACGTACCAATTGATGCCATCATCTGTTGTGGCTGGGGGATGGCGGCTTGAGTACGAGCCAAATGGGCCAAGTGCAGGAGTCGACTATGCTCCCGAGGTAGTCCACGATCTGGGGGAGTTCATTCCCAAACATGAATTCTACAGTCAAACGGTCGAATCACCTTGGCATAACGCATTTTTGCTTCGTCAGCGGGATAAGAATCGCAGTCATGAATTACGTGGATGTATGCTCCGAACTCATGATATCGAAGGAATCCGGAAAACGGAGATCCGGAATTATACCGAGTGGCGCAACGTATTAACTGAAATATTCCATGAACCCTTGGTGAATTACAGCGAACTGGAATGCCAAGAGATGTGGGAGCGAGTGCAGTCTGCGCATATAGAATGGAAACAAGCGCAAGAAGCATGAGATAAAGATGCATTACCTGAAATCTTAACATGAAAAGCGAGACAACCGGCTTGCTTGTTAGGGGCATCCGTATAGTGATGATTTGGGAGGAAGAGTTGAGGGGACGTTCCATATAAAGGGAAGTTACTGAACTGCGCAGAATACGTATTCAGGTGATAAATGATGATAACTATTCGTGTGCTCCAAGTTCCAGAAGTATTGCCCGAGGCGTACTGGAACCACTTTTTGTCGCAAGTTTCTGCCGAGCGACGTGCTCAGGCTTCGCGTTTTGTGCGTCAGGCTGACGCGTATCGCTCCGTGCTGGGCGAGATATTGACTCGTGTATCTTTGAGCAAATTAACTGGACTGAGACCTGCTGAGCTTTCTTTTACCCGTAATTCCTACGGCAAACCTTCACTCAGTCACTATTCGGATGTACAATTCAACGTCTCCCATTCAGGTGATTGGATTGCTCTGATCTCTGGCAGTACAGATGAACTGGGCGTGGATGTGGAAAAAATAGCTCCAATTGACATGCAGATTGCAGAGCGTTTCTTCTCTCCTAAGGAGAGCCAGTTCTTGGCTGCCGAGCCTGACAATCGTCGGCTGGAAACCTTCTACCGTCTATGGACGCTGAAGGAAAGTTATATCAAAGCTGTCGGTATGGGGTTGTCCATACCACTGGACTCCTTCGCCATCCTACCTGATGAGCGGGAAGATTGGCATTGTGAACAGGCGGGGACATATCTCTTTCTCAGTCAGCGACTGGATGATGGACATATGCTTGCGGCATGTTCGGCTGGTGGAGAGCTGCCGAGCCAGCCCGAAATTTTAACCTTGAAAAAATTTTACACGGATTTGGTTTAGTGTGCGGCTAGTTGGGCCTAATTGGGGTATATCTTGGAATTTAAGTTAAGATCGAGCTGTAACGAATCTGAGACACCTTAATAACTAGAAATACACGACTTTGGTATTCTAAGGAATCCTACACACGCTAATCCCCTCTATATGCTCTATTTCACGTTGTTATTGCTGAACTCTGTACAAATAAGATGTCTAAGGTTCGTTAGGTTTCACTAATCACTAAAAATCCTCTATTAAGAGTTATGAGATTCGTTACATCTGGCATTATGATGAAGGAGAGGTCAATGACCCTCCTTTATTTTACTATTGATCAAAAATCAAAAAGAGCATATATCTCATAGGAAACCATAATTTTCAAAAAAAGATTAACATCCTGTCCAGTTAATGGTACTATAGGACCAAAAGGAAGAAGAATAGGTAATAATAATCAGGTATTTATAACTAGAATTATACTACATACTTGTTAATACTCAATTCTCTCTCCGATTCATTATTTTAGAAGGAAGTGGACAGATGCATATCTTTTTGCAAAACAGTGCAGGTGTAACCAAGAACGTGAAAGTAGGTTTCAGCTGGACAACATTATTTTTCGGATTTTTCCCTGCGTTGTTCCGTGGTGATTTGAAATGGGCTGCCATCATGTTCTTGATCTCCGTAGCCGTTGGTATTTTCACTGTAGGATTCGGAGCTTGGATTAGTGGGATCGTATTCTCTTTCGTTTACAACAAAATCTACATTAAAGAGTTGCTCGAAAAAGGCTACCGTCCTTCAAACGCTGAAGCTCAAGCAGTTCTGGAAAGTAACCAGATTATTGCTCGAGCAGCTTAAAGTCATAGCAATATACGGATGAACATAGCAATTTATAAGATTCTAGATTTACCTTGTAGATTTACCAACTAGCAATCATTGTTGAAATAAACACCAAAAATCCCTGACGAATCCGTCAGGGATTTTTGAGTATTTATAAGATAACAAGACTTATCCTTTCGATTGCACAGAAGATTCCTGCACCAATCATAGTGATTTCTTTCTCTTTGGTCTTTTGCGTGATATACACTCTGGCCCCAGTCGTCAGTGGCAGGAAGATCTCCAGTACGGAGATGTCAGAAGCAATCGTGGTCAACAACAGCTACCCGTCTTACGGACCGCCCCGCAGTCTCGTCCTCATATACCAAAAAAGCTAACGACGTGAGTAACACGCGTTAGCTTTTTAACTTTAAATCCACACTCCGTTTACGTCTCTGACGTATCGAATAGAACTAATCCCGGCTCCGCAATTTGCCAAGCAAACGGATAATCTCAATGTACAGCCATACCAGTGTTACCATCAATCCAAATGCACCGTACCACTCCATGTACTTGGGCGCACCACGTTCAGCACCACCCTCGATGAAGTCGAAATCAAGGACCAGATTGAGGGCAGCCACAATCACGATAACGACCGAAATACCAATGCCGATCAAGCTGTTATCATGCAGATAAGGAATCGAAATTCCGAAGAAACTCAGTACAAAGCTCAGCAGATACATGATCATGATACCGCCAGTTGCAGCCACGACCCCAAGCTTGAAGTTCTCCGTAGCTTTGATCAATCTGGTTTTGTATGCCATCAGCAGGGCGATGAATACAGCCATGGTCAACAGAGCCGCCTGCAAGGTAATTCCGTTATACAGTGACTCATAGGTTGCTGAGAGTGCGCCTAGGAATAGCCCTTCTGCCACGGCATAGACGGGTACTAGATACGGTGCCGCTACGGGTTTGAACGAAATGACAAGTGCCAGAATGAAACCAACGATTAATCCGCCATAAGCGAGCGGCATCACTTGTTGTCCGTTAAAGAACATCATCCATGTTGCAAACGCACTGCCCAGCAGAATCACCAGCGTAATAAACGCTTTGTTCACCGTGCCGTTGATCGTCATGTAATTCTGATACCGATCTTCTCCATATCCTCTGTTTTCAAACGTGCTGTCTTTAAGAGTAGGGTTACCGCTACGACCGATCAACACAATCACCTCTTCATATGTATTTGGTATATCTGTGATACTAAGCTTGGGTTTACTACGTTTCAATTCTACAAGCTACTCCCTCGAAAAGATCGGGATGGCACCAGCAGGAATCGGATGCAATCCTTCGATTACACCCTTACCCACTGGCGCAACATTTAGGACATATGTCCCAGACATTGCATGTTCATGTGCTTTTTAAGCGTCTTATTTGTACAAGACTTTATCTACATTGTATTTCGCACGCATCGTGTTGATGATATACGTCTCGTAAATTTCACGATCTACCGGATCTTCAACCAGGCATACTTCAATCTTTGTTACTTCCTCGCGGTGATTCTTAATTGGTGATACCGTGTCTTCAAAATGCTTTTTGATACGTGGTCTTAATTTACGTGCTTTCCCGACAAATAACAATTCTCCATCGGCATTGTAAAACATGAAAATCCCGCCTAGTTCCCGGGTAATCAGGTGAAAATCAGTAAATCCATAAATGTGGCTAAGCTGTGGATCAACCTGCTTTGTGATGGTTACATCCGGTGTTGGCACAGTAATATTAATCAATAGGCTCACTTCCTCATTATCTATAGGTTTACATCCTATCACATATTATAAAGGGACACCATTTCAATCTATATGAAGTACAATTCACGCAATTTTCGCTATTACGACAAATATTTCAAAAAAAAGGTTAACTTCCCTGATTCAAAGTGGTACTATAGGGGTATGAGGAAGAAATTGGGCACTGAGACATACGTCTTTATATCTACCTCCGTCTATTGTACCCTATGATTGAATATCTTTTTCATGCTGAATTCTGTTATGTGATCACGACAAGAGTACAGTTAGCAAGAACCCTAGCTTATAGATTGTGGATTCATCATCTAATCGACCCTTGCAGCAAGCAAACCTAGAAAGACCTAGATTCATGATTCACTGTAGATTTTAAGTATCACCTAGAAAGCCTGCAATTATAGTCGTACTGAAGTTAATAGACACACGTAGAAGGTCAGATAGCTATCGATCCTAGAGAGACTAGTCATGCAATACAACTGTAGAAATTATAGCAGCAGTACTATAGAAAATGGATCAAGTTTCACCACCAGGCCCCGGCATACTGCCAGGGCTTTTTTGCGTTTGTGCGAACAACCAACCACACGCTCAGGGAAACAGAGGTATCGTGGTTCTTTCTGCTGGGTTTATAATATGGCAAGATACCAGTAGAGGGAGTGATGGGATGTATTCCGATCTGAAATTGACGGAGGACCGCCCTGTATATATACAAGTTAAAGATTATATGAAGCGATTGATGCTCAAAGGCGGCCTGCAAGCCAAACAAAAGCTGCCCTCGACCCGTGAACTCAGTACACTCATGAAGGTTAGTCGCAGCACGGTCCTGCTCGCTTATGCCGAGCTTGAAGATGAAGGGCTGATCTATGCAATCAAAGGCAAGGGCAATTACGTCAGTGCCTCCATCGAAACACCTGAGGCAGCAGCAAGCTGGGAACTGGACTGGACGACAGAGGTAAGCGAGTATGCCATTCAGGCAGAGCAGTACGATCTGATGAAACATGGCTCCGGAGCAGAGCGCGGTGAGATATCGTTTACCAGCATAGCACCGGATGAAAAGCTGTTTGATCTGCACAACGTGAAACGGGCTTTTCTGGATCGCATGTCACTTGAAGGCGAAGTACTGCTGAATTACGGATATGCGCAGGGATACAGACCGCTGATGAACTATTTACTACGTTATATGGAGAACAAAGGTGTTGACCTCCGTGGCAAGGACATCCTGATCACCAACGGATTCACGGAAGGTTTCGATCTGGTGCTTGGAGCGTTGCGCAAAAAAAGCGGAAAAGCGCTCTGCGAGAATCCAACGCACCACACGGCGATTAAAAATCTAAAGTTGCACCAGTTCCACCTGACCGGTGTGAACATGGAGCCGGATGGCTTGGACTTGAAGCAACTGGAACATGAACTTGAGGCAAGTCCATATGATCTGGCATATCTCGTGCCCTCCTATCACAATCCAACCGGGATTGTGACGTCCCCTGCAAAACGGGTAGAGATCATCCGGTTGATGAACAAGTATGAGGTACCCATCATTGAGGACGGATTCAATGAAGAATTACGCTATTCCGGTTCCCACGTATCTCCCCTGATCGCCAGCATGGGGAAAGGCAATGGACTGGTGTATCTGGGCAGCTTCTCCAAAGTACTGTTCCCAGGTCTGCGTGTAGGTTGGATTATTGCGGATGCGGCGCTGATTGATTATCTGGAGAGTATGAAACGGGCACGCAGCATCCATACCTCCACGCTGGACCAATCGTTATTGTATCAATATCTGAGCAACGGTAATTTCGAGAAATATTTGAAGCGAGCTCGTACAGAGTATAAGCGAAAATATGAATTGGTTGTGCGTTGCCTGAAGCAGCATCTGCCAATGTGCCGGATTTCCGGTGCGGGTGGTCTGCATCTGTTCGTGCAGTTCCCGTCCGAATACAGAACCCGTGAACTGCTGGCGGCCTGTAAAGTGAAAGGTGTAACGTTCACACCAGGGGATACCTTTTATCTGGAACATGGTCAGGGTGTAAACACGATGCGTCTGGGTTTCTCCAGAGTCAGCGATGAGAATATACGTAAAGGCATTCGCATCATTGGCGAGACAGCAGCTCAAATGAGATAAGGAGGATTTCACATGAAAGTTGGCGTGATTATGGGCGGTACATCTTCAGAACGGGATATTTCACTGCTCACCGGACAGGAGATGATTGCGAATCTCAATAGAGACAAATACGAGGTTGTGCCCATTGAGCTGAACACCAAGCGCGATCTAATCGACAAGTCAGCGGGGATCGATGTGGCACTGCTTGCCCTGCATGGCAAATACGGCGAAGACGGTACGGTCCAAGGCACACTGGAATCTCTGGGTATTCCCTACACAGGTTGTGGTGTGCTTGCAAGCAGTGTATGCATGGATAAAGACATGTCCAAACAACTCATGCAGCATGCAGGTGTGCTTACCGGGGAATGGCTGCGGGTGAACCATATGGAGGAACTGTCCTCCATTGCTGTTCAACAATTAACGTACCCCGTGGTGGTCAAACCCAATTCGGGCGGTTCCAGTATCGGTACCCAAGTGGTGAAGGAAGCTTCCACTCTGCCCGCCGCTGTAGAGGCTGCCCTCGCCTGGGATGACACGGTCATGATTGAACAGTATATCGAAGGTGAGGAGATTACCTGTGCCATTCTGGATGGTAAGATGTTGCCGGTGATCTCCATTCGTTCGAACGCTGAGTTTTTCGACTATGCTTCCAAATACGATGACCACGGGGCCGATGAGCAGGTTGTGCAATTGCCTTTGGACCTTCACAATCGCGTTGAAGCCGCGGCGTTGGCCTGCTATCAGGTGCTCAAATGCAGCGTCTACGCTCGCGTGGATATGATGATTCGGGAAGGCATGCCGTATGTGCTTGAAGTGAACACGCTGCCGGGTCTTACCCGTAACAGTCTGCTGCCCAAAAGTGCATCTGCTGCAGGGATTACTTTTGCAGAGCTGCTGGATACCATTATTGAACTTTCATTGAAGGAAAGACCCAAGGAGGATACAACATTATGAGCCTGGATGTGACGATTAGACATAGCTCCCCTACCGATCTGCAAGATATGGTCATTCTGATGGACCAACTTGGTTATCCCACCACGTACACCGAGATGGAAGAGCGCTATACCCATATCTCTGCGGACGCAAACTTTACTACACTGGTTGCTGAAGCACGCGGACGTGTAGTTGGACTGATCGGATTACAGACGTCTTATCTATATGAAAAGAACGGAAGACACTGCCGTATCTTGGCATTGGTTGTACACGACCAGTTCAGAGGCTCAGGCATCGGCCGTCAGCTCATTCTTGAAGCTGAGCAATGGGCAGCCACGCATAACGTGGATTCCTTGTCTCTGAACAGTGGCAATCGCCCAGAACGTGAAGCCGCACATGAATTCTATCGCCAGATGGGCTTTACAGCCGGGAGTACCGGGTTTAGCAAAAAGCCGCAGATTCTACAGCACACTTAATCTGCGAATAAGTTACACCGAATCCTGAATATCACACCAAAAAGAACGCCCCATCCGCACATTGGCGAAAAAGGGCGTTCTTCAGTATATGTCTATGTCGCATGGATACGCGGTTTGATTATGGGATCAATATTTAGCTGACTGTGCACCATCGATTGGAATAATAGCTCCATTGATAAATGGTGCTTCGCCGGACAGCAAGAAGGCAACGAGACGCCCTACTTCCTTCGGTTCACCCAAGCGTTTCGCCGGGTTGTCCTTAACGAACTCTTTGGATGCTGACTCCCAGTCATTCGGATTGATCTGTTTAAACGAACCGATGACCATATCTGTCAAAATGGCCCCGGGTGCAATTGCATTAATGCTGATCCCGTGCTCGGCGTATTCAATCGCTGCATCTTTGGTCATGCCGGCTACGGCATGTTTGCTCGCTCCGTAGGCAACCAGGTTTGGCACGGCGCGAATCCCACCAACAGAGGACGCGTTCACGATGTAGCCTTCTCCCTGTTTTTTCATCACAGGTAGAACGTGCTTCAACCCGAAAAATACACCCTTCAGGTTGATATCGATAACTTTATTGAACATCTCCGTCTCGTAGTTTTCGATCAGGTTTTGCTTGCCTTCAATGCCTGCATTGTTGAAAAATGCATCGATACGTCCAAACTCATTGACCGTATCGCTAACATACTTCTTCACAGCTTCTTCGTCCGATACGTCACCTTCGATTAACAGAAACTCGGCATGCTTCACCTCATCGGAGATTACACGTTTGGTCTCTTCCAGCGCCTTCATGTTTACATCCACCAAGGCAAGTTTTGCGCCTTCACGTGCAACTTCCACAGCAGCTGATCGTCCAAGACCGGAGCCACCGCCTGTAATCAGGACCACTTTACCCGCAAATCGTTCAGTCATAATCCATAGACCTCCCTTTGCTGTTTTTGACATCCTCCATACGTAAGTAAATACCCATTTCTTCATTTGCTCTAATCTAACGGGGATCTGTTACAACCAGCATCTCAACCGGATTAGTATGCTTCCGTATTCGCCCTGCCATTCGTCCTCAGGACTTCATAGCCTCATAGGCTGCAAGTAATTTCTTTACTTCTACTCCATTGATCTTCATCCCGTTCACTTGACACTGTTCCAACTGCACTCCAGATAGATCGCAATCGATAAAGCGACTTCCCCCAAGATCACAATGCGCCCAATGCATGGGTACACGGTCAGATCCAAGATGTGTATCCTGGAATTGAACGCCATCCAAAGCACAGAATTCAACCTTGCTGTCGGTTAGGCGTAAATCAGCTAGCAATATATTGGTCATATTTAGATTGGTAAATTTGCTTCCACTCAGATTGCAGTCAGTAATCCGACTATTAGTCAGATTACTGGTGCTGTAACGGACTGAGTCCAGATTAGCTTGAACATATTCAACCACTGACTCACCCGAGTCCATGGATAATGCCACGTCACATGTTGGATCAAAAGGATCAATTGACATGTTCTTCTCATATCCAAACTCATCCTCAGATGCATAGATACAAACATATCCCATTTTTTCGTAAAAATGATGATTATCCTGCTGCCGACCTGAGGTCTCCAGCTTCCAGATTTCAATCTGCGGAAATTCAGTCTCAATAAGCCTCATGACTTGAGTTCCCACGCCACGTCCCTGGCATACGGGATCAATATAGATCTTATCAATCCTGGCATGTTTTCGTCCGAGCACGTTAACACTCACTCCGCCGATAGCACATCCATCTGATTCTACAACATAATAATCCCATTCACGGATCACGTAACGATGCATTCGAACTGACGAATAATCAGGCGGGCATAGATTGCTATCGATATCCTTCTCATTATCCGCCCAGACTTTTATGACATGATCAAAAGCACGAGTGCAAATCTCTGTAAGTACAACAGCATCTTCCTGCTGTGCTCGTCGTAAGCGAACTGTACAATGCATCTGCTTCAATTGCGCTGGTTCGGACTTTACTTTGAGCAGTTCAAAATAATCGTAGTTCTCCTGGTCCACTAGCTTTTTGCGAGAGATATAACAAAAACCCGTATGCTCCAGAACTTTGCGTGACGGCTGGTTGTACGGCTTCACAATGCCCACGATTCGATCCAGCAAGGTATGCTCAAATAAATATGCTGTTAGCGCCTGCACAGCCTCTGTGATGTATCCTTTATCCCGGTAATCCCGGGAGATGGCGTAAGACACCTCGCGGTCAGCACAGTCCAGCATGTCATTCGGAAACACACCACACCAACCGATGATATGCTGGTCTTCATTGTGTACAACGGCAAGCAGGATGCGTACATCTTCCGGGTTGAACTGTTCGTAACTGCCAACAACAAATTGTAAAAATTCGCGCAATTGCTCCTCAGTCATCTTCCAATCTGGCAGGATATCTGTGATTTCAGGTTGTTGGGTTAATGCATACACGACAGCCTGATCTTCCAGCGTAAATGGACGCAACGTAATCGAGTTTGAATGGATGAATAATTGACTTTTCATATACAACACCTCTGGGGATTTATTTAGGATGACACAACAAAGAGGAGCACCTCTAATAGAGGCACTCCTCCATCCGTTTCCTCATTTCAGAAACGCCGAAGTTCCTCGTAATGGGTCAAAAGGACACACGTATCCCGTTCATGGTCTAACGGAATTTTTGCGGTGTTCTTTTCACGATCATTACGAGAAATCTGGCATACTCTGAAATCCCCTCTCTTACTAAGGCTTACTTATAACGTCTCACTTAAGGACGGTCAATGTAAATCCAGCCTGTTTCTTGTTCTTTATCTACAGTAGCTCCAAGGGATTCAGCCACAAAGCGCAGCGGCACATACGTCTTGCCGTCCTTGCCTACATAAGCGGATTCCACCATAGTTACTTCTTTACCAGCAACGGTTGCCTTCTTGGAACCTACGGTCAGGACAATCTCATCACCAGTGATGTCGTCAATGACAACGATTTGGTTCGAGCCTTTGGTCCATTTCACTTCAGCATCCAATTCTTCAGACACGTAGCGAAGTGGAACAAATGTTGTATTCTTAACCGTGATCGCCCCAGCGTATTCATCATCCGGGAAGAGCACTACACTTTTACTCGTGATCCCAGCTTCATCTTTCAGCAATTGGTATGCCAGTGAATTGGAATCAAAATTGCGCAGCATCTGTCCAGGCGTAATATCATCCTTCATCAGATCCATAACGCCGCCTGATACATCCACTTCATCAACTGCAACTGTGCCACCGATATTCCACTGTTCACTGTCTCCACTTACGGTTACGGAGTTCACCGGCAGATCTTCGGAAGCCGGCAGCGCTACTTTCAGTTCAAAGTTTTGCTTGCGAATATCCAGCTTGCTGTCGAGATAGAAATCCAATTTCAGTGTGGTACCTGTGCCAAATACCGTTTTGAATTCAGGGGTCTCATTCAACAGGTTGTTCAGCTCCTGATCATAATTGACCAGCATGCTGTCCAGTCCTACTTTGATGATGGCATACAGTGACGCAACGGCTTCATCTTTCGATTCAGGAACGATCGAATTCAGCGTTTCATCTCCCCCGCCTTCAACCTCATTCACAGCTTCCAGTACAGGGTAGAACACATCGTACAGATCGCCAATCAGCTCTTTCAGTCCTTGCTCATCCTTCGAGATACTCGTCAGGAACGGTTTAACCATAGCAAGCATCTCTTCACCACTAACTTCCAGATGCAGCTTGGAGAGGCTAAGCGCTTCGCCATTCACGGATTCCTGTACCGGTGTTACGGAGATGTTCTTCGGATTGGACAGATGCTTCAGGACAAAAGAGAACAGTTTCGGGGAAATTTCCTCGAGTTGTTTCTCCAGAGCCTTCGTATCTACCATTGGAAGAGCCTGTGCATCTTGGAGCGTATCCAGAGATATGTACAGCGGTTTCTGGGCTCCGTCCAGATCAATGACCAATTGGGACTCATTCATGGACAGGTGGAAAGGTAATTTCGTTCCCTCCATGCTCAGTGTACCTTTGATCGATGCTGTCTTCGCATCTTTCATTTTGGCTTGATCAATATCCAGGGATATGGAATTAATGAGTTCGATCATTTCAAGGTCTTTTTCTGTAGCAAATTCCTTAGCCGGTTCTATGTTTATATTCATGGATTGTCTGGATTCACCGGACTTGATACTCGCGCCATTGGCCATTGCTTTGCCAACGTCTACTCCACCCACAGCCTGACATCCTGTAAGAAAAACCATTAAAAGTACTAGTGGCACTGCCATCCATTGGACTAACTTCCGATTCGTAATATGAACTCCTCCTTAGAAAAATATGGTTCATTTCCATTATGAAGGTATAGGTAATTCTTGTAAACGGATACGCAAAAAAATAAACCAAAAGGCCGGAACATGTCCGACCTCTGGTCTATCTATATTTCAGCATATCGTATGTTTCGATAAAACATCCTGCTTCATTATGCAATGCCGGGAGTTATTCTTGCTCCTGATCTTCTGCGAGTTTCTCATCCGTTTCTTCATCTTCCGCAGTTGCGGGAGTCTCGAATTGATCCGGCTCGTCCTCTTGAATCGCTTTGTTCTCTTCGTTCTGATCCTGTGTCATATCGCATTCCCTCTCTTCTACCGGATAGTTATGTCATCAAGGCCTGAGCCTTGTGTCTATCAATAACCCGAATAGGAGCAGTTCAAACCTGTCTCAACGTCGGCCATAGAATTCCCATCATAATTTCAATGCTCACTTAGAAAACATAAAAGATGATCCCGTTCCCACTTGCAGCCGTGGCCTGAAACAAGGCCTGGATATCATCCACAGTCTGAACGATCTCCTGAATGTTTCTTCCGCATCCCAATCTTCCATGACAGGATAGACGCCTTCAGCGATCATCTGGTCCAGACTATACCGTTGCTTCAATTCCTCCGGTGTGAGCTGCTCCAATGCCATGTAGGCTTCCAGCACCTGCTCGTTACTAAGCAAAAATAGATCCATGTCCGAATAGTTTCCCACGTATTGCTCACCTGCGAGAGGCACCACATAACCCAGGGGCGGCTCCCCTTCTAACAAGTTACCGTTCAGCGTGAATTGAAGCATCTGCCACGTTTTATCAATATCCAGATCCACTGCACAATCATGCACACTAATCTCACCTGACTTGATGGATTCAACTAACTCCTTCGTTACCACAAGATATCTGCCGGACATTCCCATACCGCTACCCCTCCTGTGTAATTCCTTCTATTGTTCCCCATTAACCGTGCTTGTTGGTTCAGAATCGGGGTAATCCCTATCAAGGAGGGTGTATACATGAAAAAATTTGATTACAGTCTCAATTATGATGAGTTGGATCTGCGCAAACATCCTGAGCTGTACACCGTAGGCCGAGGTGAGCAGGGCGTGCTGATGGTAGAACCGTACAAAGGCGAGATTCTGCCACACTGGCGATTCAAAACACCCGAGATTGCGACAGAGTCATCGGAGAAGATCTATGAGCTATTTTTGGAGTATAAGAAAAAGGGAGATTTCGTTGGTATGGATATGGCTCGTAAATTTCTCCAGATGGGTTATACACGGGCCAGACGGTATACAAATCACAAAGGAGGACGCAAATACTCGAAGGAGGATGGCTCGATCTTGCCCTATCAGAATGACAAGGTGAAGGCAGAAGCCGCGGCTATATTTAAAGCACAATGGGAGATTGCGAAGACGGATCCAGACTATGTGAAGATGAAGAAGGAGCATCGGGAAAAGTACGAGTCTGATGAGGCGTAGGATCAACGGTGAAAAGATTGACTTATGGAAACATTTGTCTCAGAATCGATCTTGTTACTGTTCATTTTCAACCATTATATTGGAGAAGAGAGGCGCATTCGATTATGACAGATTCGTTCATCCACTTAAACACAGGCCAGAATATCAGTATCAACGAATCCACCCAACTTCAGGTGACCATTCAATGTACATCATCTCCTTCTCCCTTGGATGTTAGCTGCTTTATGGTGAACGAAGAGGGAAAAGTCCCATCTGACGACTATTTTGTATTTTATAATCAGAAGGCTGATCCCCACCACAGTGTACTTCTGCAACAGGCAGATGAACTGCAATCCTCTTTTGTACTGGATACGAATCAATTAAGGCAAGCTCCTGTAGAAAAATGTGTGTTTACGGCTACTCTGGATGCGGAAGGCACATTCGCCAATGTTCAGGCATGTCAGGCGATTGTACGAGCTGGTTCCCAGCAGATTACCTATGAGATCACGCAGGTCACTGCGGAAACAGCGCTTATTTTCATTGAAATCTACAAGTATCGTGACGGATTCAAAGTGCGTGCGATTGGACGAGGTTTCTTTGGTGGATTGCAGCCGCTGGCAGAATCATTTGGTGTTGAGATCGAGAGTAACGATACTTCAGAAGCCGAACAGGTTCTTAACACGGCACGAGCTGAAGTTGCAGCCGCCTCTCCAGAAGCCCTGGCACCTGTTGCTCCACCGAACACGAATCATGCGCCGCTAAACCTGACCAAGATCGATCTCCTCAAACGTAAAGTAACCCTGTCTCTCCAAAAGAAAAAGATTGAACCTATACAGGCACGTGTTGCCGTTGTATTTGACGCATCAGGCTCCATGTACCATCTGTATCGCAAAGGCATCGTGCAAGAAGCCTTCGAGCGTATCCTGGCGATTGCATCAGCGTTTGATGATAACGGGGAGTTGGACGTCTGGTTCTTCGCCAAAGACTTCTTGCGTGCACCTAGCGTCACCGCCAGGGATTTCGAGAATTATATTGAACGCACATATACGCTGGGAAGCAAAGGCGGTACCAATAACGAACCTCCTGTGATGCAGGATGTCATTCGCAAATATACGATCGAGGAACCCGATGTGAAGATTCCAACGTATATTATCTTTTTTAGCGATGGTGGAGTCAGTCAAAAAGGGAAAATCATGCGGCTTATTACCGAAAGTTCAACCAAAAATCTGTTTTGGCAATTCATTGGCCTGGGACAAGCCAATTACGGTATTCTGGAGAATCTTGATGATATGACTGGACGTTTCATCGATAATGCTGACTTTTTTGCTCTCGACGACATCTCCAAGATCAGCGATGAAGAATTGTACGATCGTCTCCTCACTGAATTTCCAGGTTGGATAAAGGAAGCTCGGGCCAAAGGCATTTTGGCCTAAAGCTTTATCCCTATACCACTAATCAGGCTTGTACTTTTTCTGCTTTACCACCCTTGGAACGTGGACGGAGCATACTTCCTACAATTCGCAACATCAACTTGCGTGGCACGAGGCGGGTGAACTGCGCTGTCCAGTAATTACCGGCCCCCGGCACAGCATAAGGTTTGCCTGACTCGAGTGCTCTCATGGCCACCGCCACGACATGCTCAGGTGTATCACGTTTACCCACCGAGGCTTCATCAGCGCCCACTACATCAAAGAACGAAGTCTCGGTTGAGCCTGGGCATAGTGCCAAAAACTGAACGCCACGCTTCCTGTTTTCTTCGTATAATGCCTCGGTAAAAGAAAGTACAAATGCCTTCGTCGCTCCATACACAGCCATATACGGATCAGGTTGAAAGGCAGCCGTCGAAGACACATTAATGACAGCACCATTTTTCTTCTGTAACATGCCTGGCAAGAAAAGATGCGTCATGTTTGTCAAGGCAAGCACATTCAACATAATCTCCTCCTGCTGGCGGGAACCATCCACCTGTTCAAAACATCCATGGGTAGCAAATCCCGCATTGTTGATCAGCATATCGATGTGTATTCCCCGATTCTGACATTCCTCATATACCCTCTGAGGTGCATCGACTTGAGACAAATCCGATACGATCACCTCAGCCCTTACTTGATATGTACGTTCTATACGTTCTGCCAATTGATTCAGTTTGGATTCTGTTCTGGCCACCAGCACAATATTTTTACCCTTGGAAGCCATTTCGAGTGCAAAAACTTCCCCAATACCTGAAGAAGCACCTGTAATAAGTACCCATTGATGCTGTTCTTTTATCATCTCTCATCCATCCTCTATGCATAATTTGAACACTTGTTTTTACTAGGAAACACTGTTTCTGTATAGAATCATCGTAACCAAAATCCATGACGCTGTCAAATACATTTGTTAAATTTGAATCTAGAACGTGGTGCTTACTTATTAAATTCGGATTAAATTGACGTCATCCGGCGTAAAACAGTAGAATGACCATAAGAAAAAAATATATCGACGTACTTTCATAGAAGACAGACCGCATTTAAGCTGAAGTTTTTCTTGCCATCATCGAATCCTTCAGCTCCGCTGAAAACGTATAAATTCTATAATCTTAAGAAAAGGAAACGTAGTTTCTGTTCAACAACAATACGGTTACGAGGATGAAATCAATGAAGGATCTTAATTCGGGTTCCACAGAATCTGCACATACGGTAACAACCTTTCAGGAAGCCAGACTCCAGCACTCGGATAATCTGCGGCAAAATATTGTGCATGCTGCTGCTGCTTTACTGCAAGAGCATGGACCAGAAGCCGTCACGGTACGCCGTGTAGCTGAACGCATGGAGTGCTCCACCAAAATCATATATAACCTTTTTGGCAAAAAAGAAGGGTTAGCCAAACATCTGTATTTAGAGGGATGCTCCCTCATGGCCCAGCGATTTGAAACTATACCCCGGCAGGCATCGTTCGAACAGTATTTCCGTGATCTGGCCTACGTCTACTGGGACTTCGGCATTTCTCAATCCAGCTTCTATCAGCTGATGTTTGGAGGATCTTTTTCCGAATTCAAACCAGATGGAGAAACCTTACAGGGAACAGCGACTGCACTGAAGCAAGTGTCTGCTTTGGTGGAGATTGCCATTGAACAGGGAATGCTTCAGGTACAAGATCCCATGCTTGCGGTTCGGATGATCTGGGCTCCCTTACACGGTGTTATTCATCTGTATTTGGGAGGCCATATTGAGAGCGAAGAAGCTGCCAAAACCCTCTATGATCATACGTTATCCATGGTTATACACTCCCTTGTGAGTACATCTGCGAATGGATAAGCATTAAATCTGTGCTGTTTTAGATACTTTTAGAAGATAAACGAAAAAGGAGCAGGCCCATTGGCGTAATACGCCTAGGGCATGCTCCTTTATTTGGTTGACTCTATCTAGTTCCGTAACGGTTTCAGTCGATTAACGTGCCTCTTGGTTCTCAGCTTCCCAACGTGCAATTTCTTTGCGCACAATTGGAGCGACTTCTTTACCAAGCAGCTCGATTGCTCTCATAACCTCGTTGTGCGGCATTGTGCCAAGGGGGGTGTGCAACATGAAGCGTGTGATCCCGACTTCTTTACGCAGGTAAATAATTTTCTGAGCTACGGTCTCCACATCACCTACATACAATGCACCTTCCAGGCTGCGCGCCGCATCAAATGTCGCACGGCTGTAGTGTCCCCATCCACGTTCACGACCCAGTATGTTCATGACCGCTTGCGCTGGCGGGAAGAATTTCTCCACGGCTTCGTCTGTTGTATCGGCAATGAAGCCGTGAGAGTGAGAAGCAACGGTCAGCTTGGAAGCATCATGTCCTGCATGTGCAGCTGCTTTCTTGTACAGTTCCACCAGTGGTGCGAATTGCACCGGACGACCACCGATAATGGCAAGCACCAGTGGCAAACCGAGCAGTCCTGCACGAACTACCGATTCCTGATTACCGCCACTGCCAATCCATACCGGAAGTTTTTCCTGTACCGGGCGCGGGTAGATGCCCAGATTGTTAAAGGAAGGGCGGTGTTTGCCTTCCCAGGTTACTTTTTCCGAATCACGCAGCTTGAGCAGCAAATCCAGTTTCTCGTCGAATAACTCATCGTAGTCGTTCAGATCATAGCCGAACAGTGGGAACGATTCGATAAATGATCCCCGCCCTGCCATAATCTCTGCACGTCCGTTCGAAATGCCATCTAATGTCGCAAAATCTTGATATACCCGTACCGGGTCATGCGATGACAGCACGGTTACCGCACTCGTCAAGCGAATATTCTTGGTCTGTGAAGCTGCGGCCGCCAGAATGACAGCTGGTGATGAAGCGGCGTAGTCGGCACGATGATGTTCTCCCACGCCATATACATCCAGACCCACCTGATCTGCCAAAACAATCTCTTCAACAACATCGCGAATGCGCTGCGCATGACTGATAAGTTCTCCTGTTTTTACATCCGGGTTTGTCTCCACAAATGTACTAATTCCGATTTCCATTGTCTGTTCCTCCCTGGTATGAAGCGATCCGTTGTTCATCTAACCTATTGTAAGTAGATCACCTTTTGTTATGTATCTTAATATTGAACTATTTTGATAAAAAACACAAGTACCCTCTGTTTCCAGAGGGCACATTTATGTTTATTTTCTATAGATTACAGCTTATCTATACTTAGTTCCATCAGGTTGGCATTAATTACAACACCGGTCTGTTTCATAAAATTAAATCCCAGAATTCCGTCAATCTCCAAACCATAATCCATATTTCCTATTTCAACTTGAAAATCATTAATCGTTGTTCCATCTACAGTTATAGAATCGAGTGACTTGGTGTAAACATACTCTATACCGCCTACACCTCTTATAATATCAACGAGATCATCCTCTTCAGGAACCATTCCTACTTCCCGAACTGCATCTGCATTCAACAATGTACTAGCTGATCCGGTATCCAAAAGGACTTTTTCTAATTGTAGTACTTCTCCTCTAAATTCAAGTTTTATGCTTATGAAGGGTAGACCATAAAACTCTGAAATTTTCATCGAGGACCTCTCATGCCAACATATCGTTCTCTTGCCACAACTTCTGGACGTGAAGTGTGAAAAAAGCAGTATTCCCGTCTGGGATCTTCCTGATGCAATTCACCATAACGTTTTAGTGCCTTTGTAGAATCATCAAATGAATCAATCACTGCCATCTCTTCAATATAACGCTGGCCTTCTCTAGAATGCGCCTTGGTTGCCTCAAAAACGACCCACTCATTAGGGAATCGCTCCTGAACTTCCTTCCATTGCATAGTGACACCTCCAGACCATTAGATAGAGATATTATATCATGTGGAAACAGTATTCCACGGGCTGAAATTCTAAAATACATAGATTTTTAGAGCATTGCCTGTAAGTCTATTATTTCTTCCTCCCGATGTACAGCAGATGCGACGAGATTCCCAATATGGAAGGGTCTTTGGCGGCTTCGATCATATATTGCATGAGTTCATCGTACTCGCCACGCTCTTTCCAGTATTGCTGCTGCTCGTCCGTGAGCATCGCTCTAAGGCTGGATGAACCAATCAAATCAACGGTTTCAAATCCATGTTGCTCCATGAAGGGCGTAACGTCCTGAATATTAAAATAGTATGCTCCCGTAAATCGTCCTTGATCCTGATGATCGAATCTACCCTTTTCCACAAAAGAATGGATTGCTGCCATGTTATCATTCGGTTTCCAGTGCTGCGGAGATTGCAGCGAATTGATACTCATGCGCATTCGGCTCTGCATCGCTACAAACACCACGCCTCCTCGCTTGGTCACACGGTACAACTCCTGTACAGCAGCCATCCGCTCTTCGTCTGTCTGCAGATGATATAACGGCCCCAGCATAAGGGATGCATCATATTTCTCGTCAGCCATACCGGAGAGCGAAGTGGCATCGAGGACATGGAATCCATCGAATTGCTGTGTCAATCCAAACTCCTGAGCCTTTTGCCGCGCAGTATCCACGGAGGAAGGTGTCAGATCCGATAAAGTGACTTGGTATCCCAGCTTCGCAAGCTCCATGGCATACTTTCCTGGTCCTGCGCCATTATCCAGAATACAACCAGTAGCGGGGAAATGTTCCCTGATGTAATGCATGTTAATGATGAATTCAATTGGTTCCCGCTCCAGTCTGCCCCACTCATCAAACCCGGAATAATATTTAATAATATGATCTCTCTTCATCGCTCTGACACCTGCCTTTTCTTATATGTAGACCACCTAACCATGTTCAAAATTAAATTCCAACCAGTATATATCTACTAAATATTTCCTGTCAAACAAAAAAACGTTCAATTTCCATTGAATGCGGAACTGAACGTTTTTCGATCTTATATCTTTTTCACAAACTCAGATTTCAACTTCATTGCACCCAAGCTGTCGATCTTGCAATCAATATCATGATCCCCATCAATTAGGCGAATATTCTTCACCTTCGTGCCCTGTTTAACTACAAGCGAGCTACCTTTTACCTTCAGATCTTTAATGACGGTAACGGTATCGCCATCACTTAGCACATTTCCGTTGGCATCACGGATTACTTTTGCATCCTCTGCGTTATCATTGTCTGCTTCCAAAGACCATTCATGCGCACACTCCGGGCAAACCAGCAGGTTACCATCCTCGTACGTGTACTCCGAATTACATTTGGGGCAGTTAGGCAAATTAGACATATGTATTAAACTCTCCATTCTACGATTGGCATTCCCGCAAGTATACGGGATTTCGGCGGTATATTCCATACGCTTGGTCACTGCATGGATGGATTTAAACCAAATTTAAGGTTCATGCATCCCTCACTTTAAGGGTAACTACTTATAATGTAACTAATAGATACGCACTACACATACATGAATTTTTCTGTTTCTATGAATGTTATTATATTTAATACCAAAGGAGTTCCTACTCATGTCCTCATATGTTTTCCCTGTGCAAACGGCTTTTTTGATCTTTGTTGTTGCGGCCATGTTTTTGCTGGTGCCTTGGTTGATCTATGGTTATCGCAAAGACGGCTTCTTCAGTTGGTCACGGTTTGGCGTGAGCTTTTCTTTTATCTTTTATATTCTAGCTGCCTATTGCCTCGTTATTCTTCCGTTTCCGACTACGCGAGATACCTGTGCGCAGCAAGCCGCTGACACGATCTACTACAATCTGGTTCCATTCACTTTTGTCAAAGACATTATGAAAGAAACACCCATTGTATGGTCTCAGCCATCTAGTTATATCGGAATGATTCAGGGCAGAGCCTTCTTGCAAGTTCTATTTAACGTCCTGCTTCTTATGCCGCTGGGTGTATATATCCGTTATTTTTTTCAAAAAAGAGTCTTCTGGAAGTACGCCCTGCTAGGTGGATTCGGGCTCTCCTTATTCTTCGAGATCACCCAGATCACCGGATTCTACGGGTATTATAATTGTCCTTACCGTCTCTTTGATGTAGATGATCTGTTATTGAATACTTCAGGAGCGGTCATTGGATTCTTCACAGCGCCCATCCTGCTTGCTTTATTCCCATCACGTGCAAGCATTCAGGCGAAGAGCGAACAGATCGTGGAGCAAAACCAAGTGTATGTTATGCCTCAATTGCTCGCGTTAATTATCGATGGAGTCGTTGTTGTCTTCCTCTCGAATCTGATTTCGATCTTCACAGCATCTGATGTGATCAGTGATGCGCTAAGTACATCCATTGCTATGGTCATTGTGCTGTTCTTCATCCCTTGGGTAAGAAATGGGGTAACTCCAGGCTCAATTATCTTGCGATTCCGCTATGTAGATCATCAGACCGGCACACCCACCAGTGAATCGTTATTCAAAAGATTTGCCGCACTCTATGTTCCATGGCTGCTAGTTACGATCATTCGCCTGGTCAACGATTATGCTTTTTCAGGTAATCAGGATGTTATGCTCCAGCCTTATCAAATATTGCTTTCCCTAGGAACAGTCGGTGTCTATATGTTGGTCTATGCCGTGCTCTTCATTCATGTCTTAATTGTGCTGTTCTCCCGTGGAAAACGTTCCTTCTACTTCGATGAGGTGTCACGCACGCGTGCCTCTCGTAAATAATGTTTGGAGTATAACAATGCAATGCATAATGTATCCCCCTAATTGGTACTTACGTTCTGCTTACTCTCCAGCCGGATTACAAAAAGAGGAGGTTCATTCTGAGAATGAACCTCCTCTTTTGATTAAGCGTATAGCAGTTATTCAGAGTATCCATTCAAATAATCGGCTTGGATTATAACCCTAACAGCTCTCGCTTGGCTGCATCCGGATCATGTAAGACCTCAATCTCATGGTTGAAGATTAGTGTCGCACGATCCTGCTCATATTCAGGCCAGTTCACACCTGCAACTTCAGGTTGGCCATTCTTGGCAAAGGATATCCAGGCATCCTGTACCTTGAGGGCAAGTGCCGCCGCAGCTTCATCCGGCTCCGCATTCATGAATTTGAGGACATGCAGTGTATTAAACACAAAGAACATCTCGATGCTGTGAATCGCTCTTTTTAACAAGGGATGTTCCGGCATCACCCAATCAAAACGATACATCCACACTGGGGCATACTTCTGCTGTGCCGCAGCATATTGCAGCGCTGACCGCCAGAAGAACATATCGGTCATCACTTGGGCTTGTCCATCTGCCGTTTTCGGATAACTATCCGCGATGGCTACCCGGTTCTCCAGATCTGGTGTCATAAAGTCTACGCCCTGAACCATATCGATTTCTTTTGAAAAAGGCACATGCGGCTGGATGAACAGTGCACCCTCGTGCAATGTCGTACCAATCAGCACCGGAATATCCTGCGCTGAACCTTCGCTCACCGCCTGAAGTGGCACCTGTGGTAATGTATGCCCATCCAATACAGGTTGGAACAATAATGCCATACCTGCCCCGCTCTGCTGTTTGACCGTTTCACCCGCTGCTATAATCTGCTCTACAGGAATTGTATTTAACCTCTGCAGGTTGTCCCGCTCCACCCCAAGAATCTTTAACATCCCTTCCCGCAACGCTGAAGCTTGCTCTGCCGGCATGAACTGGGATGCACCGCTCTCCATAATGGCACGTTGGAACAGTCCTTTGGCCGCTGGCATCGCCATCAGTGCTGCAATACTCATACTGCCCGCTGATTCGCCGAACACCGTAACTTGATCCGGGTTACCACCAAAAGCAGAGATATTATCCTTCACCCACTGTAATGCCGCAACCTGATCCAGCAGACCTGCATTGGATACATATGAATCACCTAATGGAGCCATATGCAGGAAACCCAAAGGTCCTAATCGGTAGTTGATCGTCACAACGATGACGTCCCCCCGAACCGCTAACTGTGTACCATCATACATCGGCTGGCTACCTGAACCTGATACAAAGGAGCCACCGTGAATCCATACCATGACCGGCAATGGTGTTGCTTCTTTTTCCTTAGGTGCCCAGATGTTCAGATATAGACTATCTTCTGACTCACTCGGAATTTCTGTCAGGCCTTCTGGTTGATGATTTCGAGGTTGTATATTCTCAGGTCCAAATTGAGTGGCCTGTCTGATTCCATCCCATGACTCGGGCTGTACCGGAGCCTTGAAACGCAGCTCACCTACCGGAGGTTTCGCATAGGGAATGCCTTTCCATACGCTTGCATCGTGCAAAAGTTCGCCTTGAACGGTACCATATGTCGTTTGAACCTGAAGTTCTCTCATGCCGGTTCTACTTCCTCTCCGTAAATAGGTTAAATTAACGAGTATGTACATATCATGTGTACTTATTTGAGTATAGTTTGTAATCATACCCATTTACAACTTTACCCAGCTCTAGCCTCACCTGCTACGTTTCACGTGGAACTTTATGGGGTGGATGATCTGAACATAACTTTAAGATGGACACCAAAAAGGCCACCCTTTGAGCAAAGTCATCAAGTTTAACTTTTCTTAATGGCATTGACCCTTAGCATGCCCCTTTCCCGTTGACTATCCAAATAACTACCCTTCTACAGGATATGACACTGTAAACTCAACACCTTCAATCCATTCGCCCGCGACAAAGTCCCGTCCCTTCACAACCACTCGATCCTTATATATCTCCACATGAAGTCCTTCACTGCCCTCCAGATGCTCATCCTCATCTGTCCAGAGATAACCTACAGAGGACGCATTAAACATGGTTGGCATGTGCCCCGCACCATCGTACATCGTATGCTTTGCTTCAAGTTGCCAATGGGTATGTCCCGAGAAAAGGATCGCTTGCGGGTATTTAGCCAGAACGGCCTTAAGTTCTGCATCCTGATTCACACCATACCAGCCTTGTTCCTTCAGCGATCCTGCTACCGTATCCATGAGTGGCTGGTGCAAGAACAGGAAGATGGGATGATCTGGCGTTGCATGCTCAGACAATTTCGCATCCAGCCACTCCAATTGTTCAGCCGACATATCACAATCCTTCGGATGAGGTTGCTCGGTGCCCAGGAAAATATAATGATAACCATCAATCCAGTGATCGTGGTAAGAGCCCTTCATGCCGGTTATTGCTTCAAAATCACTCAATCGACGTTGCCATAACCCGGCGACTGTAATGGGGTCGACTCCTGAAGAGATCGGTCCCTCATCCTGACCCTCCTGCTCCGGAGGTGCAGCCGACAACGTATATGTCCCGACGGATAGTTGCTCAATCAGTGCAGCTGATTCAGCAGCGGTTTGTTTTGTTACCAGCTCCATTTCTGCTTCCTGCTCCAATAACTCAGCTACTTCGTCCTCTTTCATCTCAAGCAAAACGATCGGTGGATCTTGCCATACCACGGCTCCAATATCATGATTACCTACCGTGTATCTGATGTCAGGCAAGCTCTCCGCATGTTGCTTCCATATGCGTTGCAACTCACGATATTCGCTCGGCAGACCTCGATCCGTCACATCGCCCACATGCATAATCCCGCTGCTCCCCTGACTAAATGTAGCTATGTCGGCTAATGCTTGGTCCAGATGCCGGTTATGAATATGGTCTGCCTCTTCTCGCACATGTGTGTCCGTAATAACCTGGAAGCTGGCAATAGGTTGCTCCGGTGTATGTTCATTTTTCATCAAGAATCACTCCATTTCAGTCCAATAATGCCAATCAGAATAAAACCGATCCATACCATCGACGTGAGCCGCAGACGTTCACCAAAAAAGTAATGCCCTACAACGCCAATGAGCGTAATGCCCACCCCAGACCAGATCGCATAAGCTACAGCCAGCGGCATATACTTCACTGCAAAATTAAGAAAAGTAAAACTTGCGCCATAACAGACAAACATCAACACCGAAGGCCATAACCGCGAGAACCCATCCGATACTTTTAGCAAAATGGTAGCACTAAGCTCCAGCCCGATAGCCAGTGCCAACAGTACCCAGCCCAAGTAGGCGTGACTGTTCGTCATCGATTCAGCCCACCATTCAGCAATTCATGGAAGGATTGAATCGTTCTATCGGCCAAGTGGATTCTTCCCGGTTCTCCAATGGCAATCCTGTACCCCGCACCAGCGGTTCGTGCCATCTCCATGTCTCCGTCCGTATCTCCAATGACCACAGTATGCTGCACAGATACACCCAACCGTTCACAGGCAAGCAGTAGCATATCGGGAAATGGCTTCCCCCGTTCCACCAGATCTGTACCAATCACCACGTCAAAAAAGGAATCCAACCCCATCCACTGTAAATGTTTAATTGCACTTGGTGTATCATCTGCCGTCACAACACCCATAACCACGCCTTCGCTACGGCACTGTTCAAGGAATCTTTGAACTCCCGGTAACGGACGTGCCGGACGATGCTGTTCCATCTCTTCCTCCGCTCGCGCCAAACACTCCCGAACCATGATCTTGGCTTCCGCCCAGCTGAGACCCGCACGATATCCATGCCACGTCAGCACGGCATACACTTCATCCATCGTGCCCATCGCAAGTGGCCCCCGCACGTCATACCCATTCATCCGGCCTTGGTCATCGTGGAATGTACCCCAGATCTGTGGGAATTCCTCTGTATCGATACGAAGTCCCCTGGTCGCCAACTGGTCTCTGAAGTCGTTCAACACACAATCGGTCCAGAACCCCCACATGCCCGTAAAATCAAGTAATGTCCCGTCCTTGTCGAACAAAACGGCTTCAATCGGATTTGATAATCCATCCACATACGTTTCATCTTGCATTGGTCAAACTCCTTGTCTGCAATCTTTATGAACGGAAAGGACGGTACAGCATGTACCGCCCTTTCCGCTTGAGTTACTTATAGTGATTATTGATACGTTATGTTTACAATCCGGTCAGGTTCACGACCGAGTCTCTTGGAAACAGGTCTTGTCGATATCGTTATTTCGTTACACGATCCAGTTCCTTCTGCGCTTTCTCTTTTGCTTCCTTCAGTGCTTGTTCCGCTGGCATATTATTGATCTGTACCTGATCAGCTGCATCCTTCAATGCATCATTGATCTTGCCACCCGTTGGATCCTGGAATGGAGCCGAGGCGTGAGCTGCTTGTTGCAATGGTACCGTGATCTGTGGATTTTCCTCACTGAACTTCATGAACTCTGGATCTTGTTGAGCAGATTGACGTACTGCGATATATCCGGTGTTCATGGACCATGAAGCTGTGTTTGAAGTTTCAGAGAAATACGTAAGCCATTTGTATGCTGCCTGCTGTTGCTCTGGACTTGCTGCTGACGGAATACCTGCCGATATGGCACTTGCTACCGGTTTTCCTTCACCAATACCTTCCCAGCCTGGTTGTTGCATTGCAGCGACTACGCTAAAGTCCAAGTCACCTTGGTCACCACTAGATCCGGTGTAACCTGCTGCTTTATTTTTCATCACATCATCAATCGTTTTGTACCAGTACTCCCAGCCCTGACCTCCATAATGAATGCCCATAATCTTGTCTTCGTTAATCCATTTACGGAACAAGTCCCATGTCTCGATCCATTCCGGGGAGTCGATCATAACGGTTTTGCCATCGTCGCTAAGAATCTGTCCGCCCTTACCCAGCACGGCATCAATCATATTTTCTCTACCCCACATCGGTTCCCAACCGTAGAAGGTGGTCTTGCCATTTTCTTGTTTGCTTATCTTCGCAGCCGCCTCAGCCAGCTTCTCCCATGTCGTCAGAGTTGCTGGGTCAATTCCGTTCTCCTTGAACGTATCCATACGGTAATACATGATTTGAGTTGTACCGTACATTGGCAAAAAGTATTGCTTTCCATCCACCTGTCCCTGGTTCAGGAATGTCTGAATGAAGTCGTCTTTCTTAAAATTCGGATCAGCGGCAATCATCTCATCCATGGGTGCATAATATCCTTTACGTGCCCAGTCTATATTGGAGCTGAGTACAGCGGCTGGAACCTTCTTGGAAGCAATCGCTGCTTGCAGCTTCTGTTCCGTTTCCGTGTAATCTGCTTGTACAATTCCTTTTACAACGACTTCGTTCTGGGAGGCGTTGAACGCATCAATCGTCTTTTTCATGTTATCGCCCAGATTACCACCCAGACCATACCAGAACTCAATCTCCACTGGATCTTTCGCCTGAGCTTCGGTTCCACTGGCAGCAGCCGTAGTGCTTGATTCTGCGGGTGCTTGCGTTCCACAAGCGGTCAGCAGTGCAAAGCTGGTCGCGAGTACCAGCGACATGCCACCCTTCCAGTTCAACCTCAATCTCTTTTTCCATGTCATGCTTGCCTGACTCCAATTCATTGTTGTTCCTCCCGTTTTAGGTGAATGGTAGTTTGCATAAATTGAACTAAAAAATATTTACACTAGCCACTCCAATGACAGAACAACCTTCCGATCGCTGTTATCCCCAGATTTTTTTGATTCCTTTTTATAAAGGTAAAATCCGGGGATAAGCGTATGCTTCCGATGTAGCTTTCTTGCAGAAAGCTTTTAGGCGAGCGCTTCGCTTCTTCAGATTATTTCTGTCCTCTCCGTTTTGTGTAAATTTCAATTTATATAGTAGGGTAGTTAATATCAGTTCTTGTTCACACCAGCCGTGATATTCACGCTCTGCATAATGGTCTTCTGGGTGAACAGGAAGAGAATAAGTAAGGGTGCGATGGTGAAGGCACTCGCAGCCATAATCTGTGGCCAAGCCAGTCCATATGCCCCCCCTTCTACAAAGAAGCTGCGCAGACCCGCCGATACCAGCTGTAAATCAGGGTCTTTGGTGATGAGCATAGGCCAGAAATAGTTGTTGTACTGTTCAATAAACGTAATCAGAACCATCACAGCGAAGCTTGAGCGAACAAGCGGCGTGATAATCGTCCAGAGAATCCGGAAGTGGGATGCACCGTCCAGCTGTCCGGCTTCCACCAATTCATGCGATACCTGCATGAAAGCCTGCCGGATCAGAAAGATCGAGAACACGCTGACACAGTTGGATACAATCAAGCCTGTGTAGGAATCTAGCAGATTAAGTTCGCTAAGCACCAGGTAACTAGGCAGATACACGGCTGTACTTGGTATCATATAACCCACCAGAATCAGGGATGTCAGTACACCTTTGAGACGGAATTTCATATGTGTCAGGGCGTACGCCATCATACTGGAGTTGACGACCTGAAATAGACAGATGGCTAAGGCCACCCCGGTACTGTTCAGGATGTAACGGGCAAATGGTGCCGCATTCCAGGCATCCACATAGTTGCTCCACAGGAAAGTCTCCGGCCAGAAGGTCGGCGGAAACTGCCAGATCTCATCATTGGTTTTGAACCCGCTAATGACCATCCAATAGAAGGGAAAAGCTGTACCTAGCGCGATAACGGCTAACAGGAGGTAGCGGATCAATTTACTTATTTTAAAATTCGGTTGTGACACATTCTGCAACTCCTTGCGCTTCATCCGTTTAGACTTTTTGTTAGGCAATGTCATTGTCATTAGTAGTGCACCAGACGTCTGCCAAGCAGGAAGGATACACCCGACAGCAACACGCAGATCAGAATAATCACAACGGCGATGGACGAAGCCTCACCTACATTAAAGGATTCGAATGCAGACTGGTAATACATGTACAGCAACGTTCTCGTTGATCCCGCCGGTCCACCCTGCGTCATGACATTGATCTGGTCATAGGCTTGCAAGGACTGGATTGTAAGAATAATCGATAGAAAGAATGTTGTTGGTGAGATCAGCGGCAATGTGATACTTCTGAACTTGTCCCAACCGTTGGCTCCATCGATTGAAGCTGCTTCAAGCAGATCGGACGGTAGATTTCGTAGCGCAACGAGATAAAATACCATTGCCCATCCTATCGACTTCCAGAGCGTGACAATCAGAACAGCAACCAACGCCCAGTCCGCGTCACGCAACCAGCCGATCGGAGATACGCCAACCCAGCCCAGCATCAGATTAGCGAGTCCGACTTCTGGCTCAAAGATCCAGGACCACGCAATGGATACCGCAACTGTCGGGGTGACCCAAGGTGAGAATAGTAATGTCCGGAAGATGCCGGATGATTTGATTTTGCTATTCATGAGCATCGCAAGCGCCAATCCGCCCACAATGGTTGGTATTACACTGCCCAATCCGAATAACAAGGTGACTTTCAGTGATCGATAGAATTCAGAGTTTGTAAGCAGATAACTGTAATTGTCCAAACCAACAAACAGCTTGTCCGGGCTCATAAAGTCCCAATCGGTGAAACTGAGATAAACGATATATCCCAGAGGTCCCAGCCAGAAGATCAGCAATGGGATAAGAGCTGGCAGCGTGAATAGTACCGCCTCAGACTCCCTCCATAGTTTTAAACGCAAATCCCCCACTCCTTACTGTCCAATTTTTCTTTAATGATTGGGAATTTTTGAGTATAATCAGCTTTATATTTATTCTGTACAAAATTGATTGTACACTCGTATTGAAAATTCTAATTCCGGCTTATGTTAAAATTGGAGCAAGTCATGTAAAATATGAGGCAGCTAGTGGGAACGCTATCATAAACCAGAGGTGACATTGTGGGAAAAGAAACTGCCGGGAACCCGAATCATTCTTCGTTACCTGATCGGCATGCGCTGAGGGAGAGAGTCATTGAGGCCATCGCCAATACGATGGATCTATATGGGGTTAATCATACGTTTGGCAAATTATACGGCATCATGTATTTTGAAGATCGACCGATGACACTTGAAGAGATGAAGAATTCAATGAATATGAGCAAGAGCAACATGAGCTATGCGGTTCGGTCACTTACGGAGTCACAGATGATCTATAAACTGGAGGAAAAGAAGGAGCGCCAGGATCAATATCTGGCTGAGACCGACTTTTATCGTACATTTCAGAATTTCTTTGGAGCCAAGCTCCAACGGGAAGTAGATGTCATGTTAGAAGGCATTCGTGAGGTCATTCCTGACCTGTCGGCCATGATCCTTTCGGAACATACCTCGTCCAAAGATCGAGATGATGCACTGCGTGATCTGCACAAACTCCAACACGCAGAGCAGTATTACGTCTGGCTCCAAGGATTCGTGGATCAGTTGCAGGACGGTAAATTTTACGAGAATGCTGCACACACGCCCGATAAAGAGTAGTACAACTGCGTAAACAGAATAACTAATAGGTGACCCAGGGGCGCTAACGAACCTAGACGATCTGACGCACCATTGTTGAGTCACACTAAACCGCAAAAAGGAGCTGTTCCTAGCCAATATATGGCTTTTGGAACAGCTCTTTTTTTATTCTATCTATTGTATTGTCATATCCTATCCGTCATTAGGGGTTCTCTTTTCCATATGCAACTGCGTTAATGGCCCCTTTTTTCTTTTAAAAATATTACTTTTGCGCTGCAGCTTCGATATCAGCATATGCCCAGTGCGTTGCTGGTACATCACTGAACGTTGGCGTAGCCGCGCCAGTTAGTGGTGTGCGGTTGAACAATACGTTCAACACTTTCACCGCTTCAGCACGTGTCAACTCGGCATTCGGTTTGAATGTACCATCGTTGTAACCAACCATCAGGCCAGCGGATTGCACGTATGCAATCGCATCTGCTGCCCACAGGTCTGTGGATACGTCTGTGAAGGAAACTGCTGGACCATTCACGGTTGTTGCACTGGCTTGTTGCTGCATCCAGCGATACGCAATTGCCGCCATCTGGGCACGAGTAATCGAACCTTCCGGTGCAAATTGAGTGTTGCTCATGCCGTTCATGATACCAGCGGATTGTGCTTTTTGAATCTCACTTGTTGCCCAGTGTGTCGCAGATACATCCTTGTAACTCACGCTATTCGCGGAACCTGCTGCCGCTTCAGTTGGAAGATTGCGAGCCAGCATAGCTGCCATCTGTGCACGTGTTACGAATGCATCCGGACGGAAATCTGCACCGAAACCTTGGATGTACGGCTGATGTTTACTTTGTGAAACTTTCAGCCCGTCCACCACAACGAGGGTGAATGTACTGAATTTTGTTACGGTGAACTCAATGCCTTCGCTGTTATCCACGAGTTGCACCAGTTTGCCTTGAATCAATTCTTTTGTGCCGTCACTGTGCTCGATGTAGATCGCCAGGTTATCCAAAGCCTGCTGACGAGCAACCGGATCGGTCGGCAGACTATCACGCAGTGGCAATGTCAACGTCACTTCGCGGCTCTGCATATTTGTCTCGATCTCTACCGGACGAGCCAGTACGCGCACATTCGCATTCGGAGCAATCTGTTGAATCAACTGCTCTTTCTTCGCACGCTCTTCGACTTCTTTGCGCTCCGATTCTTTTTTCAGTGGAACTACGCGGAAGTACAAATCTTGATCAAATCCAGCGATGGAATTCGTCGGAACGGAAATCACTGCATTTTCAGTGGAAATTTCGAGTTTCAGCGAACCATCATTCAATTCTTTCACGGCTGCCTTAGGCAGTTCAATACGTGTCTCGGACACAGAATCTTTGGTGTCTGGAATAACAATGCGTGCAGTGTTCATGTTCAATTGCTTCGCTTTTTCCACCGATTCCTTGGCAATTGCTTCGGTCATTTTCACCAAATCTTTAATGATGCCATTCGTTTCCGTGGTACGGGTAATCGGTGTCTTGGTTAGGTTCGTGCCGTTCGCTCCATTAACGTCAACCACGATCTGTTCTTGTTTCGTTGTTGGTGCAGGTGTAGATGTTACAGGTGTAGTCGTAGAAGATCCGCCACCTGTGCTTCCACCCGGGTTAGGGGTTGGAGTATTGGATGTAAACGTAAGTGTTGTCCATTTCCATACCGGTGTGTTGCCTTTGGCTCTTACACGAACCACAATGGTTTGGTTCCCCTCGAATCGATCTGTACTGGTAAATTTATTCCAAGTCACCCCATGATCTTTGGAGTATTCCATCGTTTCATCTGCGCCGATAACAACATTGGCTGTGTCATCAGCAGAAACATTGGGCGCTGGGGGAGCAAAGAACAAGTTAAATGCTCTTTGAATATCATTAATTTTCTCATATCCTCCAATAGGTCGTTCACTAAACATCCATTCTGCAAGCTTTTGCTGCTGCTCCATATCCTCTGATATGTCATTTAATCGGTTCAGTTGCAGCGGGAATTCTTGAAGCATTACTTCAGGATATTGATTCATATACATTTCTGTCTGCACTTGCATCATGTAGTAAAACGTTAAATGCTGCCATGCCTCATTTGCAGACGAAGCTTGATTAATTGAAGGCAGCTCTCCAGATATCATAAACAATAAACTGACATCACTATCATTGTTCATCGTGACAGAACTCATCTTCGCAATATAAGCAATCATCCGTTGATCTGCTTCATTAGCTTTCAGATAAAAATCAGCTGCTGCCTTGAAGAGTCCAAAATCTTTTTGTGAGAAGAGACCCGGGCCTTCTAACAAAATCTGTTGGTAGAAAGTTTGTAATTCATAAGCCATTTCACGATAATCTAACCGATAGGCTTTGAGTGCCTTGGCACTCGCATCTACAATAAATTGGACCTGATCTCCATTATAGGAATTCGAATCGGGTATCAACTGCACTAATGTAGCAGCAACTGTATTTTGCTCTTCTTCAGTCAAATCACCAAACGAGCCGGGCTGAGTCAGCAAATCCGAGTTTCTCAACAGAGATAATATTGCATCCCGATCTTTGGCAAGTATAGCTTCATTTAATTGTGTCAAAGACTCTTTTGCAGGTGTATCAAAAAATTGGTCAAAATATTTCTGTGCCGTACTGTATGTCTCATAGCCATTACCCGGTTTTTTCAGCAGCATCCAGTCTGCAAGCTTCTCCATTTCAGTCATGTCGGAAGAAACGCTTTGCATTTTACTAAAATCAAGCGGGAATGTACCAACAAGGGTCTCTTTATCTGTACCTTTAAACTCCTCTGCTTGTTGTTGAAGGTTGTATAATTCCTTTAGCGCTTTAATCATTTCACTCTGTGTTGAGGCATTCGTAATTTTGGTAATTTGGAATGGAGCCATCGAAAGATTCATCACTGATTCTTCAAGGGATGGGTTACTAGTAATTCGTTGTAACTTAATTTTGAATGCCAGCACATTCCGCTCCAGATCAGAAGCATCAAAATATTGATCTAGCATCGGTTTAATCATATTCAGATATTCAGGACTAACCGACGCTGCAAAAGTAAAAGATCTGTCGTAATAAATACTCAATCTTTCTTGGACATCGGACAATTCATTTGCCTTCATTACTGAAATACCTTGTTGAATATAATCGACCAAAAGTTGAACCTCAAGATTACTCTGATATCCATTAACAGGTTCATTCATTTGTCCCGCTAAAGTTACCAGTGCATTCTGCTCTTCCAGGGGTAGAGATTCAAAATCCGGCGTCGTCGTAATAAAATTTTCATTTTTGAACAGTTCAGCTATTTTAGCTGCGTCAAAATTTTGACCAATGGCGTTATTAAACTCACCCAACGGTGTAGTAAATTTGATGGATTGCATCTGATATGCAAAATCCGAGTAACGATCCTGAACAATTACGTTAAAATAGTAGGTCTCACCTTCTGTTAAGTTAGTAACTATTCTAGAAAATGATCCATCTGTAGATTCTGAACCAGAAATCCAATTGCCATAAGCATGATCAACTGAGCTATTGTTGATTTCGTTCGCGTCCGTAAGATCAGAATTTTGGGAAAAGAAAACCCGATAACTCAATTCATGTGATGCAGTATTATCGGATTGAGCATATTCCCATTTAACCTCTACCGAATTATCGTCCACACCCTTCACCGTTATTAAACCATTATTGCCGGGTACCGGATACGATGCTCCTGCACTAACCTTTCCTGCTGGCGCCAGCCATGGAGCTACCAACACCAAAATGAGCAACATGCTCATTATTTTTCTGTACTGCATATTTCTCTTTCCTCCCTAATCTCGCTTTATGAAATATAGGCCAATTGTAGTACACAACTCTGAACGGATTCTGAACAATAGAGCAAATAAAAGGTTTTAAATCCATTTTTATATACATAATTCGCGTTAAAAAACATTTTTTTCGTCATTATTCAACATTTAAAGTGAAATATATAATATCTAAGACCTACAAAAATGCATCACGTAAGATTAGATTCAATAAACTAGCCTAATGAATTGAACAAATAGATCACAGAAACACATCTTAGGAATATCCGTTCTTCGAATTTCATTAGAACAAAGAAAGACCACCTATTGGGGTGGTCTTCTTTGTCTATCTTATCAGCTATTCGAAACCAAGCTAAAAGCTAAGCTCCTCAATCCTGCACTAATATTACTTCTGCGCAGCAGCTTCGATATCTGCATATGCCCAGTGTGTTACTGGTACATCACTAAACGTTGGCGTAACTGCGGCAGTGAGTGGTGTGCGGTTGAACAATACGTTCAACACTTTCACCGCTTCCGCACGCGTCAGCTTGCTGTTCGGTTTGAATGTACCGTCGTTGTATCCGACCATCAGGCCAGCATTTTGCACGTATGCAATCGCATCTGCTGCCCACAGGTCTGCGGGTACATCTGTGAAGGAAACTGCTGTGCCATTCACGGTTGCTGCGCTCGCTTGTTGCTGCATCCAGCGATACGCAATGGTGGCCATCTGTGCACGGGTGATCGAACCTTCCGGTGCAAATTGGGTGTTGCTCATGCCGTTCATGATACCTGCGGATTGCGCTTTTTGAATTTCACTTGTTGCCCAGTGTGTCGCAGATACATCCTTGTAGCTCACGTTATTAGTGGAGCCTGCTGCCGCTTCAGTTGAAAGATTGCGAGCCAGCATGGCTGCCATCTGTGCACGTGTTACGAATGCATCCGGACGGAAATCTGCACCGAAACCTTGGATGTACGGCTGATGTTTACTTTGTGAAACTTTCAGCCCGTCCACCACAACGAGGGTGAATGTACTGAATTTGGTTACGGTAAACTCAATGCCTTCGCTGTTATCCGCGAGTTGCACCAGTTTGCCTTGAATCAATTCTTTTGTGCCGTCACTGTGCTCGATGTAGATCGCCAGGTTATCCAAAGCCTGCTGACGAGCAACCGGATCGGTCGGCAGACTATCACGCAGTGGCAATGTCAACGTCACTTCGCGGCTCTGCATATTTGTCTCGATCTCTACCGGACGAGCCAGTACGCGTACATTCGCATCCGGAGCAACCTGTTGAATCAACTGCTCTTTCTTCGCACGCTCTTCGACTTCTTTGCGCTCCGATTCTTTTTTCAGTGGAACTACGCGGAAGTACAGATCTTGATCGAATCCGGCGATGGAATTCGTCGGAACGGAAATCACTGCATTTTCAGTGGAAATTTCGAGTTTCAGCGAACCATCACTCAGTTCTTTCACGGCTGCCTTAGGCAGTTCAATACGTGTCTCTGACACGGAATCTTTGGTGTCTGGAATAACAATGCGTGCAGTGTTCATGTTCAATTGCTTCGCTTTTTCCACCGATTCCTTGGCAATCGCTTCGGTCAATTCCACCAAATCTTTAATGGTGCCGTTGGTTTCGGTTGTACGTGTGATTGGTGTCTTGGTCAGGTTCGTGCCGTTCGTTCCATTAACGTCAACCACGATCTGTTCTTGCTTCGTAGTTGGTGCAGGTGTAGATGTTACAGGTGAAGTCGTAGATGATCCGCCACCTGTGTTTCCACCCGGGTTAGGTGTTGGAGTATTACCATTATCTGTGCCGCTATCACCGTTCTGTGTGAAGACAAACTTCACGGCGCGGCCTGGCAGTTCATCGCTGATTGCTTTGTAACGAACCCATACTGTTTTGTTTCCACTAAGGTCGAGCTTATTAATGGAAGCAATATCAATCCAGTGCAACTTATTATCAAAGGAGATCTCCATCGTGTCGTCCAGACCTGTCAGGGTGTTATTGATGTCATTCCCCTTCACATCAGGAGCCGTAAAGAATCGGTTAAATACATATTGTAGATTACTAACATCCTCATAGCTGTCTTGCTCAGTGAGCAACCATTCCGCCAACTCCTTTTGGTCTTCAGGACTCAGCTCTGCTCTTCTGGATAGATCAAGGGCGCCTGTACGATCAAACTTGTATTTGTTGAAGAATGCTTCACCTGTAATGTAATCATTCATAGCTGAATCAAGCCATTGATTCATTCGATCAACCTTGGTAGCCTTATTGATAGACTGGTATGGCGTAGTCAAAAGCCCTAGCACTACCATAGGTTCAACAATATCTCCTTGGAAAGTCCCCTCTAACTTCTCGAAGGCCACCGAATACAAGTATCTGTAGGCAAACACACTTTTGTCTACTTCGTTGGTACGTTTCAAGTATTCTTGACCAATACTACGATATTCTTCGCTTTGTTGATCATTAAAGGACACTGGCAAATTCGCTAACTTCTGGGCAAGTGCATCCAGCTTGTTTTTAAGAGTAATAAGTTCTTTTTGCTCCCAAACCGATTGTGCGAGGACACCAAGTTCAATCATGTATTGAACCTGTTCTTTATTTTTGAACTCTTTACTTACATATTGAATCAGGAACCCTGCAATGAAATTTTTGACCTGCGGGGTTAGAGCACCGTAGCCATCAGGAAGAGTAATACCCAAATCTGGATTCTCCATAGCTACACGCATAGCCGCTCTGTCACCATTAGTTTTTGCAGTATTTAAGACAGTCAATGGGTCAGCTTCGTTGTCATCTGGGAAAAATTTATTAAATGCAGTCTGAATTGCTTCGAAACTTGCATATCCACCAAGTGGTCTCTCACTAAGCATATGGTCTGCCAATTGTTCTCGTTCTTCGGGTGTCAGATCATGCACTTTACCTACATTCAAAGGAAAGCTTCCGAGTGGCGTTTCCGGGTTATCAGAGTTGTACGACTCGATATCCGATTGAATGTCATACATTTTGAACAGCGATTCCAACATACTTTCTGTCGTTTCAGCCCTATTTATAAACGGTGTGTCATCCACTGCCGTCTCCATATAAGAAAGAATTTTTCTTATTTCCAGGTTCCCTCTGAGTTTATTTTCAAATAAAAAGACCGTCATACTTCTATCAATCGTATCTGATTGGAGATACAGGTTTATACGTTTATAGTATCTATCTTCGGCACCAGGATAATCAAAATGCTCTATCCGCTCAGCTAGTTTCTCATAAAACTCATCAAGTATTTCTCTTGGGGCTGATCCCTCGATTTTGCGAGGAAGTTCAAGTGCTTGAAGAGCCAATTGCACCATATATTGTACCTGTTCCTTATTCTCATACCCTTCACTAGTCGGTGGATCTATGCGTAATAAATGCTTTATGATGGCCTCCTGATCCTCGTTAGACAAAGATTTGAAATCGGGATCAGCTATGAAATTTTTGTTACTCAGTAACTCGATTAGTTCAGGAGTGAAATCTGTATTCTCCCCCTGATCCTTTCTTTTTTTGATATCGTTGAATTGCTCCAACAAGGCTGAACTATTGGGTTCGAAAAATTCATCAAATGCAGTTTGAACCTGGGATACTGTTTCATAACCGTTTTGCGGCTTATGATCAATCATCCATTGTGCAAGTTCTTCTCTCTTTTGATTATCGTATTCAATATCTTCCATCTTTTCCATCTGAACTGGAAAAGGGACTATACTGGAGTCCTCGGTACTCATCATTCTGGTCATTCGATTATGTTTCATGATGGAGTCAAGTGCTACGTTCATACCTGATACATCATTAGCAGTATTAATGGGTCGATATTCCTCGATTAATGTTTTCATCAAAGTAAGCTGTGAAACATAAGATACCGAAACTTGTGATCTGTTCATGGAAGCTCCAAACATAGCAATATTCTTAAACATTGGCTTATCAGCACCACTCAATATGCTGTAGCCAACACTGGCCTCTACCATGTACTGCGCTTCGTCGAAAGGTAGAAAGCCTTCTGCATGACTAAACAGACCATAGATCTCATCCAAAAGGTCCTGAGCATTATCTTCATTCATAAACTTAGGGATTTTTGACAAGTTATATAACATTGAGAAAACATACTCAACTTGGCTTTGACTCTCATAATCTGTTTCCCGTGGCAGCAAAAAAATCATTCCTCGTGCCAATTCTTTCTTCTGTTCATCATTCAGCAGGTTATAAGTGGTGGAGATATCGGTCATATCTATTAAACTGCCGCTCTCCAACAAGCTTTGAACATCTGAAATAGCTACATCGATATCATCATCTGAACTTCTGATGTAGTTAAGTTGGTCCAACGGAGTAACCGGGTCAGCACTTGCAACCCCACCAACGCTAACCACCTGTAATAACAAAACCGCAATTAAAAGGCAGCTTATCAGCTTTCTGTAATTCATGTACTTGAATCCTCCCTATCTCATGTTTTTTACATATAAATTCATTACCTCTGATACGTAAGGCCTATTGTATTGCACTGCAATAAACAGATTCTAAACAAAAATTGAAAATAAAAGGAAAAAGATCCACCCTATAGTACAAAAATAGGGTGGATCTCAAGTTTTTTCGCCATATTTCATCATTTTATTTTTAAAAAGTATTCTTTTAGACCTGTATAACTCAGGCTCTTAAATCAAGGTGTAGCCGCCATCCACATACAATGTGCTGCCGGTCGTGAATGTATTGGTCATCAGATACGTAACTGTATGTGCAATTTCTTCATTGTAGCCAACCCGCTTGAGCAGAGACAGCTTCTCATAATCTTTAAAATGATCACCACGCGGCGTCCCTTCTTGCCCCTCCCGCCAGATGGTCCCAGGGGATACAACATTCACACGAACCGGTGCCAGTTCCACCGCGAGTGCTTTACCCAGACTCTCGATTGCACCGTTACATGCGGCGTAGGAGGCACCACCATCCAGTGGTCGCTGGCTGAATCCACCAGACATTAACGTGATCGAGCCGGAAGCCGAAAGATACGGCGCTGCATATTTAGCCGCAAAGTATTGAGGCCAGAACTTGCCTTTGAAACAACTCTCTGCCGTCTCCCGATCCGAAGTCAGTGGGCCTCGAGTGTAGGCTGCTCCTGGGGTGAAGAGATGATCAAACATGCCGATTCGGGCGAAAAATGCTTCAAGCTGCTGCTCATCCTGATTATCCAATACATGAACGTCCACCAGCGTTTCTCCAGAAGCGCCTTTGCCTCCAACCTTTGTGATCTGTTCCCTCGCTTCCTCCAGTCTGGACGCCGATCTGCCTGCAATAATCACATCCGCACCTGCCTCTGCTGCCTGAATTGCCGTAGCCAGTCCGATACCTGAGCTTCCTCCGATAACAACGACCCGTTTATTCTCCAATGTATAGTGACTCATCTATGATCATCCTCTCATCTCCGGTTATGTATGTGCATGTTCGCTCACGTTGTGTTCATTATTCATGAAATGAAGAAGGTTGAATAGTACGCATTTACATCGTACCTAGTACGAATATTCGTACTATGGAGACAGAATCACAACGGTTTCTCCTCTCTTTTCACAGAGGTGGTCAAGCAGAGATTGCGAAAATCCGATATGATAGAGATACACATAGACGTATAAATCGAGGTGATTACTGTGGATTTAGAAGAACCAAGGTTACAAGGAGTACTGACAACACTGGAGACCATTAATGGGAAGTGGAAACCCCTTATCTTGTTTATTTTATTAAAGGAAGGTACGAAGCGATTCGGTGAACTGCGACGCATGATTCCTGATGTAGCCCAAGGCACGTTAACGAAACAACTACGCGAGCTGGAGCAGGATCGAATTATTGTGCGTACACTCTATGGGGATGTCCCACCCAAGGTGGAATACAGCCTGTCCGAACACGGTCAGACCATTGGGACGTTATTGGACGGCATGTGTGGTTGGGGCAAAGCACATCTGAACTACCTGAACAGTACACAAGGCATCATAACGGATAAGGGTAACGTGAACGAAGCGACTTGAACGCACAACTATATATGCAATGCCCAACAATTCCATGAACACCTTCAATTCGAACTGTCGTGTTTGTGTAAGCCTTACCATTCCTCTATAATTTCGTTCAGATGCACAATATGGTATCGGGCGGAATCATCATCAGAGAAGATGCGCATTTAGCACGATGAGATGGAAGGGGAGGAGCTTCGTTGTTGCAGCTTTCGGAAAAACAGGCACAGGATATCGTAGATAAAATGATGCAAGACATTCCATACAACATCAACATCATGAATGAGCATGGCATTATTATTGGAAGTGGTCAGAAGGAACGTGTGGGCACAGTTCATCAGGGCGCTGTCCGCGCATTAACAACAGGAAGCATGATCGAGGTTTGGCAGGATGGCATACTTGAGAAGATGGGCACCAACGAACCGATTCTAATCAATCAGCAGCATGTCGGAGTCATTGGCATATCCGGTCATCCGGATGAAGTTCGGCCTTTCTGCAACATCGTGCGTACTACCGTATCTCTCTTAATCGAACAGCGTAATCAAATGGAAAGTATGGCTCATGAAGCTTCACGTAAAAAAGCCTTTATCGAACGACTGCTCAATCAGCCGGGTTCATACTCACAAAAGGTCAAAAAGGAAGCCCTGCAATACCGTATTGATCTGCAATTGCCAACCATTCTTCTATATGTCCGTCTCCCCAAAAACTCCTTGGCCGCTGAGACGGAGGTTAACCGCATATTGCTCCAAGTCCCTTCATTCTCTATTGAAGGTGATGGTGATGATCAGATTATTCTGATCCAGAATGAAGCAGACGTTGATCGGATAATCCAGCGTTTGAGACAGATCACACCCACAGCATTCATCGCCGTCAGCCAAAAAGAAGCGAATATCGCCACCAGTTACGAACAGGCCCGGTCCGTGATGAACATTATGGTGGCACTTCAACCAGACTCGCCGATCATTCGGTATGAGGATGTACCCTTTCTGGTTCGATTCAGCGCGGCTGATCTAACACCTCATGCCAATATCATCAGCAAACTTGAGGATACAGTTGACCTGCTGGATACACTCCGCAGTTTTATCCAACATAACGGCAGTATGACCACGACAGCAGACCATCTCAATATTCACCGCAATACCCTTCAATATCGGCTCAAACGCATACAGACCCTTACGGGCAAAGATCCCCGTAATTTGCTGGAACTCATTGAACTTACACATGGACTACTCGCGTTCTACCAATAGCGTCAGAACAGCTTCGAGAATAGCAAAAGACGAGACACAGATCACCTGATTTCAGGCATATCCGTATCCCGTCTTTTTTACATTGCATTCCAATACGATCACGTAACTCCCCGTACGATCCCGATCGTCACTGATCTAAGATAGTAGACCCAGTTTCAGCACCCTGGCAATATTCTCAGTTGTACGCTCCACATTCTCAGGGCCTTCTTGCAATAACCGCTCCAGATCTGCTGCCCCGGGCACAATACCAAATATGGCATCAATGCCTTCCCCGTACAGGGTGTCGATTCCTTCGCCCACACAACCTGCAATGGCAATTACAGGTTTACCCGCTTCCTTGGCTGCCCGAGCAACGCCATAGGGGGTCTTGCCAAATTTCGTTTGAAAGTCGATACCGCCTTCGCCCGTAAATACGACATCCGCAGCAATTAATTTTTCACGCAACTCAGTGTATTCAATGACAATTTCAATGCCTTTACGCAACACTGCCTGTGTAAAAATCAAGAGTCCCGCACCCAGCCCGCCAGCCGCTCCGGCACCTGGCATATCACGGATATCTTTGTGCAACTGCTGTTTCACCACATCTGCATAATGGGACAGGTTCGCATCCAGTTGCTCAACCATCTCTGGGGTAGCCCCTTTTTGTGGCCCAAACACCCTTGATGCGCCATGCTCTCCACAGAGCGGATTGGTCACATCACAGGCGACAATGAACTCCACTTCCTGCAAACGCACATCCAGACCGGATACATCAATCTGAGTCAGTTGATCCAAAGCCCCGCCACCCCGCGCAAGCGGCTGACCCTGTTCATCCAGAAATTTCGCGCCAAGCGCTTCAGCCATGCCGGCACCACCATCGTTAGTTGCACTACCACCAATGCCGATGATGATTTTGCGTATGCCAAGGTCCAGACAAGCTCGAATCAACTCTCCCGTTCCATAGGTTGTCGTCTGTAGCGGATCTCGGGTTTCTTTGGTTACGAGATGTATGCCACTGGCCGATGCCATCTCGATGGCCGCCGTTGATCCGTCACCCAAAATGCCATACTGGGCAGTCACTGTCTGACCCAATGGTCCGCTTACCTCTTGCTGGTGAAGGGAACCGCCGGAAGCATCCACAAGGGACTGCACCGTGCCTTCCCCACCATCCGCCATGGGTACATGAATATATCCTGCGGTCGGATATATTTTACGCAATCCTTTTTCCATCGCGATACATACTTCTTTCGCTGTCATGCTTTCTTTAAACGAATCCGGTGCCAGAACAAATGTCTTCTCTCTAGTCCCTACAGTTTCTCTCATCTCTCTCACTCCATCCGTTAGATTAAAGGATAAATCCGTACAGTAACGTCGCTACGATAGCCATCGTGCCACCCACAATTGCCTCATATGGAATCACGCCCATCCGCTGACGAATCGTCATCTTCATGCTATCAGCCGACACGTGGAAGTAATTGCCTTGTGGCAGGGAATCAATGACAGTCGCACCCGTGTGCACCATAACTGCCGCTGCAAGCGGTGCCGTACCCATGTTCAGGATGGCATCACCGAAGGAGCCCGTTGCTAGAATAACACCTGTTGACGTCGAGGCCGTCGCTGCCGACATCAAAATACCCGCGATTGGTGCGAGGAAGGTACCGGATATTCCAGAGGCTTCAATCAGACCCACCACCTGACCTGACAGATCTGAAGCAGAGATGAGCCCTGCTATTCCGCCTGCACCTACCAGAATGAGCACAGTTGCGGTCATTTTGTTTAATCCCGCGGTTGTATACTTCACAATATTTCTGCCTTGCCCCATCGCCAGCATACCGATGATGCCTGCAATCGGCAGAATGTACATCGCATCCACTTTAAAAGTAGACAATGCTTCAATGCCCGCAATAGAACCTATGGGATTAATCATCAATAGGATGATCGCAACCAAAGGGGTAACAATGGCTTTGCCAAGTGGTGGATACTTCGATGTATCTACATTGCCCTGTTCGGCTTCCTGATCAGAAACCATAACCCCTTTGTTCTTGAGCATTGAAGCTACAAGAACAGTTACAATCAAACCGCAGATGGCTGGAATTACGCCTGCCAGCATAACGTTGCTCAGATCCAGATCGAATCCTCGCGCTGCTGCAATGGTATTGGGATTCGGGGAGATAATGTTTCCCGCCTTGCCTCCACCGGATAAGGCCAGCAGCAATGCCAATTTGGATATACCCATTTTATTACCTACAGACAATTCAATCGGTGCAACGATCAACACGGCTACGGGGATAAATACACCAACTGCGGTAATGATCATCGTAGCCAGCGCCAAGGCGAGAATGGCTTTGCTGCCGCCAAATTTCCGTACAATTGCCTGCGCTATCGTCTCTGCTGCTCCCGATTCCATCATCACACCCGCAAGCACCCCGGCTGCCAGTACACGCAGTACGGTTCCCATGACACTTTGTGTGCCATCTACCAGTATATTTACGGTCTCTTCCAGGTTAGCGCCGCCAATTAAAGCGCCTACAATTGCACCCAGAAATAAAGAATAGACCGGATTCAGCTTCCTCAAAATTAAAATGATGGCAATAGCCAGTCCTGCCAGCGCGCCAATCCAGCTAATTGTTAATGGTTCCATTGTCAATTGCCCCCCATGCACTTGTTGAACACGCTTTCATTATAGTTGCTGGAGGCGAGAATAAATATTGATGAAAGGACGAAATTCATTGTGCATTTGCACAATACGAAGGACAGACTATCCTCATCATCACCCTAGAGTACGTTTTCAAAGCTGAAACCCAAGCGAACGGGATTCAAATCCTTCCTCTCACTCACTATTGGAGCAAAGGGTGAAACCGAGCGCTAAAAATCTGAGACGTCTTATTGAGCGGTTAGAAGCGTCCTCAGAAATCTAAAGAACCTGAGACACGTTATATCTGAATAAATAGCCGTTTGCAGCGTTTTTATCAAGGGATTGCGGGAAATAACGTGTCTAATGTTCCTTACATTTTCAAAAGAGGGCCAAGAGGCCAAATAAGACGTCCTGTGTTCCTTAGAAAATCGTTCACTCATTCGCGGGATCAGCTCGGCTTGGGTTCGAGACTTTTAGGGCACTAACATCCACACTTGTATAGCTTGCCTGACCTTGAAAATACAACCTAGAGGAGAATACGGTTTTCCATAATATTTTTCATGCTGATATGGGATTTCGAGGGTCCCAGCTTCACCAGTGAATCCTGGAACTCGGCAAGTTCTTCAATGGACGCCGTCTGTACCTTGATCAGATAGTTATACTCACCGCTAATCCGATAAACGTCCGTGACTTCGATGGCCTGTTCACAGAACTGGACCAACTCGTCGCAATGCTCTGTTTTGAGCAAAATAAACGTCGTGGTTCCACGGTTTAACCGGGCCAGATTATAGATGGTTGAATATCCCGTTATCACACCTCTTTCCTCCAGTTTCAGGATTCTTTCCTTAACCGAAGGTTGGGACATGTTAATTTCTTTGCTTATCTGTGCAACGGGGATACGTGCATGATGTTGCAGCAAACGCATAATCTGCTGATCGATCTCATCTATCATGTGTTCCATTTGTAAGACCTCCGAGTCATGACCTTATTTAATAAGGTTATCCTGATAAATTAGCTAAAAATAGTTAGATTTCATCTCATTATATCCTTTGATATTGTATGGTTCCAATGCGATATCAGCCCTATAATTTAAACTACAATCTGAAGAAGGAGCGATGTAATGTGAGTGTTATTGGACTTGCACATGTGGCAATTCAGGCCCGAAATTATAAAGATACCCTGGCGTTTTATACAAAAGTATTGGGATTTAAGGTCGGTCACTCCTGGAGTTTGCCTTCCTTCCACATTACCGAGGCATGTATGCTGATCTCTCCGGATCAGCGCACCTGTATTGAGGTATTTGACCCAAAAGCCGTCATTCCCGCCGAGGGTGAACCTGCCACCTCGCCTGAAGATGTCCGGCACGGCGCACTGTTACATTTCGCCTTTTACGTGCATGATGTAGAAGATATCTATGAGCGAGCGCTCGCCCATGGAGCCAAGGCCTACGTTGAACCGGATTGGATATCGCTTGGCGAACCTGCACTTCGGGTTAGAAATGCGCTTGTCCACAGCCCCAATGGTGAAGTGATTGAATTCCTGGAAGAGGTTGATTTTGACCGATCCTCTGCATCATCTATATGAAGTACACAAACAGCCTGTTGCCTCGTCATCCGTGGCAGCAGGCTATTTCATGATTGGATTTGCTTGGCAAGCATCAGCATACGCACTACCCTACTCTTGCTCTGCATTCCCCAGCGTATACTCGCGTAGCTTTCCTTCATAAACCAGTTGCAATCGTTCACTCTGGCGAAAATCATCCGGTGTCACCAGCGCCGGCAGCTTATTCCACAATTTGATTCCCGAACGCTGTAGAATCTCGGCTACAAATTGGGAGCAGAAGTAGGAGTTGCTGAACTCCACCGGTTCCTTGAGCGTAATGCCAAGCACGCCGAGCAGATTGTACATATATTTCTGACGGCTGCGGATGAAGATGTGCAGCACACGTTTCATCTTTTCCACTTCACGATCCGTCACCTTAAGCTCATATATGACACATGTCGTATTGGGATACTTGCTGTATGTACCTGTCTGAATATCTTCCTTCACAAACCCGCCATTCAGCGGATTGCTCGGATGCTTGCGGCCGAAGCTGTACAGCTCGGTTAACTCCCGGTCAAATGAGATCGATGCGTGATTATATGGCGCTCGGGTATAACTCTGAATAACCTTGGTAAACAGCGTTCCTGTATTCGTAAGCAGGATATAGATGGAGCGTTCATCTGTCATAACAAAATTTCCCCTTATCAAGTTGGCACTATTCCTTCATAATAACATAGGTACCCTATAATGGAATCTTACTTTGAATAAGCAGGTGATCGGTACGTGAGCAGTTCACTCTTTACACTAACGTTAATCTTCACAGCTTTACTTGTGATACATATCGTGTACAAAATTATTGCGAAGCTTCAGCCAAGCAAAGACTATTCAGGCATCGGCCAAAAAATCAAAACCTGGTGGGGTATGTTTGTGATATTCTGCCTCGCTACCCTTTTTAACCCCATCGTGTCCCTGATCTCCCTCATGGTGCTTGCATTCTTCTCACTCAAAGAATACTTCTCCATGATTCGCAGTACACGCAAAGCCGACCGCAGGCTGTTCCTGTGGGCGTATCTGGCGATTCCGGTTCAGTTCTACTGGATCTACATTGGATGGTATGGCATGTTTATCGTGTTTATTCCACTATATGTGTTCCTGGTGCTGCCCTTGCCACGCCTAATTAACAAAGGTACGGTCGGGTTCCTGCGCAGTGTCAGCTCCACACAATGGGGACTAATGCTGATGGTGTTTGGACTGAGCCACCTGGCCTATTTCCCTTTCGCCACACCGGAGTACGGCTCCAAGCTGGTGCTGTTCTTGGTCGTGTTAACACAGCTTAATGATGTGGTGCATTATCTGGTCTCTCTTTATCTGGGCAAACGAAAAGTGGTGCCTACCGCCAATCCTTTTGTCACCTGGGAAGGGTTCGCGTGTGCGTTCATTGTGACGACAGCAACGTCTTATTTCATCCATCCCTACCTGACGCCATTTGATTGGAAATTCTCGCTGTTCATCGGGGTGTTGATCAGTCTGGCCGGATTCTTCGGCAGTCTGACGGTGTCTGTACTGAAGCGAGATCTGTTAATTGGAGATGACAACAAGTTCGATTCTCTCAAAAAAAGCTACCTGAGCCGGGTCGACAGCCTGACCTATACCTCGCCGGTTATGTTCCACGTGGTCCGTTATTTCTTTGACTTTATGTAGCAACTATATAAATTAAATTGAACTAAAAAGTAATTTTTACACTTGCTACTCCGATGACAGAACAACCTTCAGATCGCTGTTATCCCCCGATTTTTTAATCACTTTTATAAAGGTGAAAATCAGGGGATAAAGGCTAACGCTCCGCTTCTTCTGGTTATTTCTGTCCTCTATGTTCTCGTGTAAATCTTCAGTTCAATCTTTATAGATGTAGCAACAGACAGATCGGCGATCTTGTAATTATGTATGTCAAAAAAAGCAGCCCAAGTGGCTGCTTTTCCTGTTCAACAGGCTCCAGACTGAGCCTTCATGATGTGCCTGCTACTTCAACGTAATTTCTTTCTCGGACATGATTTCGTTCCCCTCATCATTCGTGAAGACAAATGTCGCTTTGCCCCGCTCGCCCTTCATCTCATCCGAATAGATAAAGCCGGAGAATTGTCCATTGCCGCTAAAGTAAAAGCCATCTTCTCCATTTCCACCATGTTCAATGGCTTCCTGTAGTGAATTCACAATCGTCACCGTGTTAGACGTCCATCGCATCTCCGTTAGTGTATAGCCCTTCGGAACCTGCTTGATTCCAAAATCAAAACTGTTACCCTCACTCGGTTTCTCCGACTGGTCAATGACGATATCAATCTGCTCAGACGGTTCAGTGGATTCCGATTGAGCCGTAGGATTACCCTCATCACCACTGGCAATGCCTTTGTCATTGTTATTCTTCGCATCCGCATTCGGAACAGAGTTTTCTCCAGCTTCCTCTACGGGTTGCTTCGATTGCGGATAGGCGTGCTCCTGAACCGATTCATTATTATTCTTGGCGCCACAGGCACTAACTAATAGCGAAATACAGAGCACAGACATGCAAAGTGCAGATTTCTTTATATTTATTTTCATCATCTAGTTCTCCCTTCATCCATTTACAGCACATATATCTATATCAGTTGAACTAATCATTTACACGATAACGGAGAGGACAGAAAAAACCTGAAAAAGCGAAGCTAAAAGCTTTCTGGAAGAAAGCTGCATCGGAAGCATACGCTTCGCCTTTATCCCCGGATTTTCCCTTTAAGAAAAGGGAATCAAAAAATCTGGGGATAACAGCGATTGGAAGGTTATTCTGTCATCGTAGTGTCAGTGTAAATATTCTTTAGTTCAACTTATATAGCACATCACTTATTAATCACTACACCATATCGTCCCTCATGAAGCTCCATTATATGTAAATGATTAATAAATTCAGTATGTGACTGCATCTCAATGAATAAAGAAAGAGCTCTGTTCATGACTTCATACACGTATTATTTTATCGATCAAACCCAGGCAAGACCAACACTTGTCCAATCTGAATGGCGTTATGCTCAATTTTGTTCACTTTCTTGATTGCTTCTACATACACACGAGTGTCCATCTGCTGAGGTTTATGTACCAATGAAATGCCCCACAGTGTATCTCCCTGAGATACAACGATCTGGTCCCCCGACAACAATTGCTCATCCCCGGCAAATGCAGTGAATACAGCACTACACCCTATGATTATAATTAGAGTTATGGTGACGATCTTCACTAGCCAGGTTGGCGTCTTCACACGCTGCATGAATTGATCTTTAACATACATGGTGCGAGACTCGGACGTTTTGGTATAAGCGGATTCATAAATACTTTTGTACGTGGAATATTTCATTCTAGTCGACCTCCAAACTTTCGTTCCGCTAATCTTTAATTTCATGTTTACCTATGTATTTTTCCTATAACAATGAATGATCAATAATTATATTTTTCACTATATAGGTATCTTTGCCTAAGTCACCCTACCCTGATAGGTCTATACTACCAGTTCACTCTAAACAAATTCTGAACAACCGAATTTCAAAGTTATATCCGATTTAATCTATCCAATATTCATGCCTGATTTTCGGCGATGCTTGTTGCAACGTTTTTCTATAATAGGTATAGATAAAGATTCTAATGAGTAAGGACGTGCCCCCATGATTTCTGCTGATCTGAAGGAACAATATTACGAGGCGCTTGTGGCCAAGGATTCGGAATACGAGGGTTTATTCTATGTTGGAGTCCGAACCACAGGTGTGTTCTGTCGTCCCACATGCCCTGCGCGAAAGCCAAAATTCGAAAACTGCGAATTCTATGAGACGGCACAGCAAGCACTTCTGGCCTCTTATCGCCCTTGCCAGCGCTGTCGTCCACTTTCTCACCCTAACCAAGTATCCGATGTCGTTCGCATATTAGTGGAAGCTGTGGAGAAAAATCCGGAGAAACGCTGGAAAGGACAGGATTTCAAGGCCCTCTCCATCGACGAATCGACTGCTCGCCGTCAGTTCAAGAAGCGGTTCGGCATGACCTTTGTCGAATATGCTCGCGCTCGCCGCATGGGACTTGCCCTGAAAAATATTCGCTCCGGCCGCACCGTGATTGATAGCCAATTATCTACCGGATATGAGTCAAGCAGCGGCTTCCGCGATGCCTTTTCACGAATCATGGGCGCCGCCCCTACACAAGTCGATGAAGGACATATCCTAAAAGCGTCCTGGATTGACACCCGCCTTGGCCCGATGATGGCCATTGCAGATGAGGAGTCGCTATATTTACTGGAATTTGTGGACCGCAGAGGTCTGGAGCGCGAAGTTGAGCGTCTGCGCAAACGAACCAAATCAGCGATTGTACCCGGTACTACAGCTCCCATCCAGTCCATTGAGCGTGAACTAAACGAGTACTTTCAAGGTATTCGGACAGCATTCGACACACCGTTGTTCTGTTTAGGAACACCATTCCAAAAACGTGTGTGGGACGAGTTGCTGGCCATTCCGGCTGGTGAAACGAGGTCATATCAAGAGATTGCAAATGCACTGAGAAAACCGACTGCTTGCCGAGCTGTGGCACAGGCAAATGGGGCCAATCAGCTTGCGATTGTGATTCCATGTCACCGTGTAATTAATGCCAGTGGGGAACTGGGTGGATACGGCGGGGGATTAACTCGCAAAAACTGGCTTTTGACTCACGAGAAACAAAAAAACGGTAGCTGAAAAACAGAATGAAGTAATGAAGTACGCATCAAATGTCCAAAGGAATGCATGATATAACAAAGGAGAGTCAACATAATATGAGTACCTTAGAAGAAAAAGCAACGTTGTTCCAACAATACCATGTGAAAGGAAAACCACTTGTTCTGGTCAATGTGTGGGATGCCGGAAGTGCGCAAGCCATTCAATCCGCTGGAGCAACGGCCATCGCAACCGGAAGCTGGTCCGTTGCTGCGGCCCATGGTGAGCAAGATGGGGAAGCCATGCCATTCCATTTGGTGCTTGCCAATCTCGCACGGATTACAGCGAGCGTGGATCTGCCTGTAACGATCGATATAGAGGGAGGGTATGGGAGGTCTGTGTCAGAAGTGAAGCAAAATATCCTGCAAGTCATCGATCATGGTGCTGTAGGAATCAACATGGAAGATCAACTTCCCACTGGCTTGGGATTGTACTCTGTGGAGGAGCAATGCCCGAGACTGTCCGCCGCCCGGGAAGCTGCGGAGCAGGCAGGCATACCGTTGTTCATTAACGCCCGCACAGATATTTTTCTGCAACATGCACCTGAACACCATAACCACTCCCTCCTGGAGGAAGTACTTATACGTGCGAGCCATTATGCAGATGCAGGAGCCAGTGGTCTGTTTGTACCCGGTTTGCAGGATCACCAACTGATTCAGGAATTGTGTGAGCGTTCACCGCTGCCAATTAACGTCATGGTTACGTCTCCTGAACCTTCACCAAAACAACTTGCTGCACTCGGTGTAGCTCGCGTAAGCTATGGACCATATCCTTATCTGCAAGCTATGGAACATCTGAAAGAACTGGAGAGAAGTATTTTATCGGGAAATTAACTGGAGGGCATGTTATAATCACCTCTATTGAACATTTACAGGAGGCAATTATGCTTAACGTGGAACAAAAGCTTGAAGTGCTACAATCGTATCCCCAACTGCAACGCAAAGATGTTTCTCTCGGTCGTGTTAATTTCCACTACGAGGATAGTGCGTATGATAAAAAAATTGTTGCTCTCCATATTCACCCTAACGGTAACGGTTATATCTATGCAGGGTTACTGCCCAACTATGAGACCGATGCTAAAGGATTCGTCAATATTCGTGATTACTCCGAACCAGATCTGCGCACCTTGTTAGATGAAACGATCCAAGCGATGTCTCACAATCCCAACGCAGTTGAATTCGAAGAGCCAGAACAAGTAAAAGCTGTTGCTCCTGCCTTGTCTACAACCTCTACGGGTGGCGGAACATGGGTCGATGAAGATGGACATACGCTGACTTTAAAATACGAAGATGACATGTGGTATGTGTATTCCGGTGTTAATCTGGATATGGCTTTTGAAACGCGTAGCGAAGCCGGCGAGTACCTCAAAGACGAAGGATTCAAACCGCAGGCTCAGGCTTAAGGGATACACCTTCATTTTGAATTGCGCACAAAGATTGCCGAATAGGTATATTCAGAGATTTAGGATGATACGAAAAACACGAGGCGTGTTCGCACTCGTGTTTTTCTGGTTACAGGAAGTTTCCCTTAGATTCCTTGCCCAGTTCCTTTATAACTGTTTCCTGTCAGTCTTTTTTGGATTTCATGGTAAGCGGCGCATTCTTCATCATCGGGTACGTAGACAGAAGTAGCGCACCACCAATACATCCCAGAACGGTGAACAATGTCATGCGATTGATCCTAGCAATCCACAACGTAAACTCACCAAGATCGCCCAATGTAATGATCAGCGTAATGACCAAGCCTACCCCAAAGAACATAATGAAGAAGTTACGCAACCCCAATCGCATCCAACAAACCGTTGGGAATACAGATATTCCCAGCACGAGAAAGCCACACATCAGATCGATCCAAAGGTAAGATAAGAAATGATATTTGCTTGAATACAACATGCCCGGTTGATAAAGGGTTACGTCAACAATTCCTTTTTCCTGAAGCAGGTGTATGAGGAAGTACGCCACATGCAGAATGATCATGGTGCCCGCAACCATCCATACCGAATTCATATAGAAGGATTTCATGAATTGAATTCGTGTACTGCCCATTCCAATCGCAACCGGAAACAGTGTAATAATTCCCCCGATTGCAAACGTACATATCCCTCCGTACATGGGACCAAACAGTTGCGTAGCATACGAGACATCAAATATGAAGCCAATGGCCAGATATACAACGGCGAGCATCAGAGCGATGGATGAAAATATGCCCAGATACAAACGCATATCATCGCGAATCAGTCGATTCGTACCTTTTACTGCGTTCATGGTTTAACCCCCTCTTGATTACGGGTCCTGTTAACCAAATAATCTTGTAATGTCGCTTTCTCAATGGAAAGACCCTGCGAATGAGCGATATCCTTCCACATTTTCGAGTAGGGCTCATCAATCATCACTTTCACAGTCGATCCCATCTGGGAAGATTCGATAACTTTAACATCTGCTGTGACTTGGTTGATATCATCAATTCTCCCTGTTAGAAGAACTCCTTTTTCGCGCATCTCTTCCATCGGTTGATTTAACAACACCTCTCCGGCTTGCAAAACGATAAGGGACTCACATAAAGGCTGAATCTCCTCAATATGATGGCTGGATATCAGAATCAGACGCGGGTTATCTTCATAACTTTCAAGTAACGCATTATAGAAGAGTTTACGCTTCTCAGCATCGAGCCCATTGGTGGGTTCATCCAGAATGGTTATCTTTGCATTACTGGCAAGACCCAATATAATCTGGGTGGCAGTCTTCATGCCTTTCGAAAATTTAATGATCTTCTTCTTCTCCGGTAGTTCGAACACATTGATTAAACGTTCTGCCAAATCCTGATTCCAATGCGGATGAAAATATTGCCCCATTTGAACCATGTCACTAACCGTCCAGTTTTTCCCCAGGGGATGATTCTCCTGGATGTAGCACAGATGCTCTTGGGCAGTCAGATTATTATAGGGGTCTTGACCCATGATCTGAACGGCTCCACTGTCGGGGCGGTTATGACCTGCCAGTAAACTCATCATGGTTGTTTTACCCGCTCCATTTCTTCCCCAGATTGCACTAATGATTGGCTCACTCTCATGTAGCGTAACCTGATTCAGAACGGGCGTCTTCTGGTAGCTATAGTTGACCTGCTCCATATGAATCATAACTCACTCTCCTTATCCTTCTTGCCGCGAATCAGATCAATGATCATGTCCTCATTCATGTGAATCCGTCTGGCTTCTTCAAGTAAAGGCTTGATGTATTCTTCATAAAAATCTTGCTTCCGTTCAACGAGCAATGCTTCTCTTGCTCCCTTTGCAACAAACATTCCAACACCTCGCTGTTTGTATATAATCCCCTTGTCCACGAGTTCCTGCAGTCCTTTGCGGGCTGTAGCCGGATTGATATTGTAGAAGCGTGACAGTTCATTGGTTGAGGGAACCTGTTCTTCCACCCTCAATCTCCCCTCCACAATATCGTCCATAATCATCGTGGCAATCTGATGAAAAATAGGCTGAGATTCATCCAAAGTCGATTTCATGTGCTTCCAACTTTCATACGTATTCATTAGTCAGTTAGTCGGTTAGTTACTCATGTAACTAACTATATTATACAAAGACGCAAATGTAAATAGGCGAACTTAACTCATTGCCTTTCCTACCTTGGCTCTGTTGTATTGATTAATAAGACCGTCCAGGACTACGGATTGCTGGATCACTTCCGGATGAAGCAGACTGCCGTATTCCATATGCATGCGATATAACAACTGTCTGGCATCTTCGATCCGTGATATCAAATCCAGGCGATCCATAGTATCCCTCCTTTTTGTCATATTTTAGTGTATTATGCCAATCATAAGCGCATGTGAGATACGACATACTTATTCTTCCACTTTGATACACAAAAAAAGAACGCTCCTGAAATGAATTCAGAAGCGTTCTTTACTTTTATTAAGTTCCAAATCCATGATCAGCGGGTCTCATAATTTCGGGGTTCGGGCTTTCGGGATTCGGGCTTTCCTTGCCTGGGACAGGTTCCGTAGCAAGAGCTACGATGAATACAACGATACTACAGGTAGCTATCAGCAAAGCCAACTTTCTCTTCATTGAGTTTCTGCACCTCACTAATTATCATTTTGTATTGCTGTTTCGCCGTCTCAGATGCAAATTCCCGGTATTGCTCAAACAGTCCGACACCTCTAAGCATACCTCGTCCACTGCTAATTTCAATAGAAAATTTCAAACTATCCAGAACAAATTCTATCCCTAAATGAAACTCGTCCTTCTTTAAATAGTATGCACCCAAATCTGCTAAAAGTCGTAAATATCGATCATCCGTAACCTGTCTGCTCACTTTGCCAATTCGGTTACTCTGTTCCTGATAAGTGAAGTACGATTCATACTGTTTGAGTACATGATCAATATCCTTATCATAACGATTAGCCGCTGTTACAATATCACACAGCGCTGGGAATATCTCATTTTCCTTTGTCGAGATATACGCCAGATAATCAGGTAACACCTCAAAATGACCACCCATTAAATAATATATATATCGATTAGCTTCAGCCCATTCCTGAAACTGATTCATAACGACGATTTCATCTTTATCCGGGTTCCTCACCCAGCGATTATCCGAATATAAAGAAACATATTTTAGTGCTCCGGTGTAGTCCTTCAAATGATAACAGGCACTTCCTGCAGCTAGATCGGAGTACAGAATATAGAAGACAATTGGTCTTTTGGTCTCTTCTTGTTTCCTTCGGCCGTTCATCTCATAATGGATGGACGCTTTTACTTTCAATTTTTCAGATAACTCCTGAACCTTGTTCCATCTATGCAATGCCCCAAATGCATTAATTAGTTCGTTAAGCGCATCCAATTGATAGCGCTCATCCAGCCGATCCACATAATATTCGAACCGGGCTGCGATAATCAGATTCCGCTGCTGATCGTTGGTCAGTCCCAACCGGAACAGTCGATACTGACAGAGTGCAAGCCGCTCGGAATGTTGCATTTTCTCACTTTCAGCAATGTTTTCATATAGAAGGATGGCTGGTTTGAATTTACCCGCTTGGTAGAATTCTTCAGCCACATCAAATAACAAAGGAATATAGGATAGATTATCCATCATCAGACGAATAACCTCTTCAATACAGTCCAACTTGTCCAACTCGGCACAGCGATGAAGGAAGGGTCCCAGTCTTCGCCAGTCCGGGGTCGCATGTACAAAACACTCATCTATGTATAATTCATAGAAGTAACCTTCTTCAAGTTTCATGGCGGAAGTAATGCGATCCAACTGCTGCATGGCAATAGGTCGATTTTTATTCAAAATATTGCTGAGCGTACCCGAATTAATCCCTGACGTTTCCGAAAAATGACTAATGGACATCTGTTCACGCTTCAGATAACTTTCCAAGTGATCGCGTATCGTGGTTGTCGACTCCAAACGAACACCACCCTCCAAAATAAAAAACATAAACAGGATTATCGGTATGCAAAAGTAATTATATGTAATTAGAAAGTATCGGTCAATATAATAATTTCAACTAATTTGTATTAAAACCATTTTAATCCTTTTATAAAACAGACAATCCTATCCTTATTTTATATCGGAAACGTGCCTGACATCAAACCTCAAAATAGACAAAAAACACGAGCCATCTACGGGCTCGTGTTCTCAACTGACTCAGCAGTCATCATGCTCACTATAACTTGAATTTAAGGCAGTATATTGCCTGCCGCACGGTAAATTTCATACCACTCTGGACGTGTGAGATGAACATCTCCTGCTTTTACACAGTCTTGCAGACGTTCAATATTCATCGTGCCTGTCACAGGTTGCATCTGCGCAGGGTGACGAAGCAACCATGCGATTGCAATCGTTGTATTGCTCACGTCATACTTCGCAGCAATTTCGTCAATCTTTGAATTCAATTCCGGGAACTTGTCGCTACCCAAGAATACACCTTCGAAGAATCCGTACTGGAACGGGGACCACGGCTGAATGGTGATATCATGAAGACGACAGTAATCAAGAATGCTACCGTCACGGTTAACCGCGGCATCGTTCTCCATGTTCACGTTGATGCCACTGTCAATCATCGTCGTATTGGTAATACTCATCTGCAACTGGTTGGCTACCAGTGGCTGTTTCACGTATTTTTTCAACAATTCGATCTGGTTCGGATTCTGGTTGGATACCCCGAAGTGACGCACTTTACCTTCGCGCTCCAGTTGATCAAAGGCTTCAGCCACTTCCTCCGGCTCAACCAAAGCATCTGGACGGTGCAGCAACAGAACGTCAAGATATTCCGTTTTCAGACGTTGCAGGATGCCATCGACTGAATTCAGGATGTGCTCTTTGGAGAAATCAAACATGCCTTTGCGAATCCCGCATTTGGATTGAAGAATCATATTTTCACGAACTTGGGGATTCATCTGTACCGCTTCGGCGAAGATCTCCTCACATGTTCCTGTACCATAAATGTCGGCATGGTCAAAGAAATTTGCCCCAACCTCCATTGCAGAACGAACAAAATGTTCGGCTTCCTTACCGTCTAGTGAATTAATCCGCATGCAGCCCACAGCCACTACAGGTACTTCTAGTGCACTGCTGCCCAATTTAATGGTTCTCAAGATGTTTTCCCTCCATATTCGAATATTATCGTGTATCTTACCTTTGATTGTGACATATATCTGCAATCGGTTTCAATAGATTTATCCTATATTCATATGGAGAAATGATAGGTTCTTCATTCCAGCCTATAGATCCCAAAGAATAAGTTATACTTCTTCCGGTATGATAACCTCAATATGCCTTGGCAGGACAGTGAGGTGAATCGGCAGGGCAGGACCTTCTTCCCCATCTACATTGGTGCGAATGGCTTCTTCTGAGCGAACATGAACTTCTTTGGCTGTAAAATAGTCCACATCCTTATGGTCCTTCAGATTGCCAAAAAACAGGGAAGTACCTAGTGTGAGGCTGTTGAACACACTGATGTTACGAACAACAAAACAATGTATCAGACCATCATCCACCTCAGCATCCGGGGACAACTTCTGGAATCCTCCAACCGAATTGGTCAGCGCCGCCAGAAAAAGGGGAGATTCTCCTTCCCAGATCTGTCCGTCATATTCGATGGTTAGATGATTGGCTGGTGTATTCACCAGGTCTTTCAAGCCTTCTTTGAGATATGCGAATGATCCCAACTTCGACTTCTCTTCCGAGGATACGGAGAACAGAGCTTCTGCCAAAGAACCTGCAGCCACAACGTTGGCAAACAGGCGATCATTGATTTTCCCCAGATCCACGATATGGGTCTGATTCGAACGTAACTGCCTAATGGCCTCCTCCGGGTCAAGCGAGATATTCAGCGCACGCGCAAAATCATTCACCGTACCTAGCGGTACCACGCCCAGTCGGGGACGATGATCCTGATCCATCATGCCGTTAATCGTCTCATGTAGTGTACCGTCGCCCCCGATGGAGATGACCAGATCACAGCCGTCTTTGCAGGCGCTCAGACAGTAGTTGGTGGCATCACCTTCCCCGGCCGTCTCATTAACAACTACCTCGTACTGCTGTGACTCCAGAATTTCTCTGACTTGGGACACATACTGCTCGGCCTCTTCCTTACCTGACGATGGATTACTAATGATCATGGCTTGGCGCATACTCACATCTTCCCCTCCAAAATGGCATCTTTACTTCATCTTTACCCGTTTCAAGGGTGGGTTGAATAGGGTCTGCGGGAGATGTTCTATTTTTTTTGATAAACATTTCTCTGAAGAGTGCAGAGCAGGGTTTGTTTCATATAGAATAGAAGTAGAGAATTACCCATTACGAAATTTCTTGTTCCTTTTCCCTGTTGACGGGTTAATAACTATAGATATGCTTTGAGCTGAACCTGCATATGTTAAAATGTTCCATTTACACTGAACACTCCGTGTGCAGAACAACCTTCCGGTCGCTGTTATCGTGTAGATACTAGAATCAATTTCATAATACCTTTAGCTGCTTCAATCAAGGCTAGATATAGATCAAAATGGTTTAATTTGTCTATATCTAGTTACAAAAATCCATTTTAGTGAGTTATGCAATTGATTCAATATACTTATCTAATTCAATCTGTTCGGATGATTTTATAATTCTAAAAATCGGAGGGAATGCATGCAATGAGAAGAATGACGCTACTATTTCTAGTATTCATCCTGAGTCTCGGGGCATCGGGGCAAGCCATGGCTTACACGACTTCAGACTTGGGCGAGGGAATCATTGAAGATCCCCTACTTGAGGACGGACTGAAGCTAATCCTGAACAAACCTCTGGATGTTCCACTGACTTCATCTGATCTGGAGCAGCTTGAGGTGGTGGATCTGAGCAATGCAGGTATTCAAAGCCTGTCCGGTCTGGAATATGCAACCAACCTGACTCACCTCCGATTATATGGGAATGAGATTGAGGATCTCACACCGCTGGAGCACCTAACCCAGCTTCGCGAGATCGATGTTCGCAACAATTACATTACATCCATAGACGCACTTGCTGAATTGAAAGACTTGGGAAGGCTGTATATCAGCAACAATTCCATTTCATCCATAGAGGTTGTACGTGGGTTCAACCGATTACATACGTTCCACGCCAGCGGTAACCAGATCACTAGTCTTGCGGCCCTCTCGGATGCGGATGCACTGAAGTGGCTTGAGATCTCGAACAATACGATTAGCGATCTGACACCGCTCATGGATAAAACCCGGCTTCAACAACTCAATGTAGCAAACAACCAGATTCAGTCGCTGGAAGTACTGGCTGAACTGCCAAATACACTACGGAATCTGAATGTGGCAGGCAATCAAATCACTGATCTGACACCACTGGAGCACATGACACGGCTGCGGACACTTGATATCTCCGGTAACCAAGTACAACACCTCAAGGGGCTTGAGGGACTGACTGGGCTGAAGGAGCTGAATGCAGAATCCAATCAGATCTATGATCTGGAACCTCTTCGGCAACTATACAGCCTGGACGTATTAAAATTATCCAATAACCGGGTGTGGGATCTGACACCGATCGCAGGTTTTACGTTTACCCGTGATCAGTCAGCGACGAATGCCATACAGGATATCTCAGCGTCCACCTCGTTATCCTCTGGTATTCAGACCTCTGTCTCAGAGGTTGAGCCTGCGGGGCTTACGGTGCAGAACAACTATCTAGATGTCACAAGTGGCAGTCAGACGATGCAGCTTCTGAACCGGATGAATGTGCGGGAGCAGAAACGAACGCCGCAGGGCAGCTTCCAGCGTCTGATTGAAGGGTCTACCTCTGCTTATGTAGGAGATCGCGCTTATGCACTGGATGCTGCACCTTTTATCGATGAAGGGCGGACCTATGTGCCTCTGCGTTTTGTCTCGGAGCAGTTAAACGCCAGCGTGAACTGGAACAGCGGTACACGCGAAGCCGTGATCACACAGAATGACAAGACCATCCGCTGGAGCGTGGGCAACAAACAAGTTGTCGTGAATGATTCACTTGCGATCAATGATGCTCCTCTATTGATGAAAAATGGCAAAGCATTTGTTCCAGTTCGCTTCATTTCAGAGCAATTCAATACCTCTGTTGGTTACATCGGAAGCAGCAAAACGATTCTGATTTTTGAAAATAAACAGCTTGGTGAGAGTGTACAGCCTTAAGTTGTGTCTCACGTTCATTTTCAGCCATAAGAGAATATGAGAAACATAGCGCAAGTCCCCGTCTGAACAATCAGCGGGGATTTTTGTTGTGCCATGACAGTTTTGCTATGACATTGGATAATGGTATATGGACATCGCCAATCTCAAGCAAATACAGCATACCATCTGTCTGTGCGGACATGAACTTGTGACACTCTATCTTGGATTAGGGCAAATTTTACACGGTTTAGCCTATCTTCTTTTGCCGCGGGAGTTGGTATACTGAACTTAATATATAGGACAGCTGAAGTTCAAGCGAGGGGGAAATTCATATGACATTCACATTCACTGGTTATTCAACAACCCAAGGTAACTCATGGAAAGAGTTATCTTATGTATCGACAAATGAAAGCGCTAACTTAAAACTCACGGGTGAAGATCACCAGCTTGTGGAAGGGTTTGGTGGCTGTTTCAACGAGCTTGGTTATATGGCTCTGTCCCACTTAAATGAGGAGCAGCGCCATGAGGTATTCCATTCCCTCTTCCATCCGGAGGGTGAGCACAAGTTTAACATCTGTCGCCTGCCGATCGGCGCAAGTGACTATGCAGAGCAGTGGTACAGCCACAACGAGGTGGACGGAGACGTGGCCATGGAACATTTTTCAATCAAACGTGATTTCAAATATCTGATTCCTTACATTAAGGAAGCTCTGACTTATAACCCGAACCTGCAATTCTTCGCCTCCCCATGGAGTCCACCAACGTGGATGAAATCGCCAAAAGCCTATAACTATGGCACGCTTCGTTGGGAGAAAGATATTCTGGAGGCCTACGCCCTGTACTTCGTAAAATTTGTACAGGCCTACCGTGAAGCAGGCATTACCATCCATCAGGTGCATGTGCAGAACGAAGTGATTGCAGATCAGAAATTCCCTTCTTGCATGTGGACAGGCGAGCAGCTTCGTGAGTTTATCGCCGATTATCTGGGCCCGGCTTTTGACCAACACGGTCTGGATACGGAAATCTGGCTGGGAACGATCAACGCCCCTGATCCATGGGAGGAGTTAATCAAGAAAAAAACAAACGACTTCGACGAGTACGCCGGGCTTGTCCTGAGTGATCCAAAGGCCTATTCCTATATCAAAGGTGTTGGGTATCAATGGGCAGGCAAAAATGCCATTCAACGTACCTCGGCGAGTTATCCGGAGCTGCGGTATATGCAAACCGAGAACGAATGCGGTGATGGCAACAACTCATGGAACTACGCCAAATATGTATATAACCTCTACCAGCACTACTTCAGCAACGGAGTGAACGCGTACATCTACTGGAACATGGTTCTGGAACCCAAAGGCCGCAGCACATGGGGCTGGGAGCAGAACTCCATGATTACGATAGATCCGGACAATAAGGAGGTTACTCGGAACCCCGAGTATTATGTGATGAAACACTTCGCTCATCATATTGTTCCTGGTGCTCGAAGAGTCGGTCTGTCAGGCGCGTGGAGCGGGAAATCCGTTGCTTTCCGCAACCCGGATAACAGTCTAGTCATTGTCATCAACAATCCATTCCAGGACCGTCGTGACCTGTATCTAACCCTTGAAGAAGGACACACCCTTCACATTGAGCTGGAGGCAGATTCGTTCAACAGCATGGTTATCCAACCGAAATAATTGATCCAACACATCGTTAAAAATGCGGACATCAATAGCGTTGGGCTCAGGAATTCCTTGAGCCGGCGCTATTTTTCATGGACCAGACCATGCCTACTGTCACCATGATTACTCCTGTAGAACACAAGCCGAAGACGACTTAAAGATATGACGTTTCACCTTTTATATTTACAAATCTATAAATCTAGATATAATGTAATCCAGAGAACTTACTCTCATGTCCATCCTATTATAGGAGGAAAGGCAGTCCCATTTTAGAATATTATATCTACTTTTCTGTATATTTAAATTAATTGGAGGTACGCTTTACATGAAATCACAACAGGTCAACCCGCTCCTTATCCTGATTCTGGCACTCGGTGTATTCGGGATCATTACAACAGAAATGGGAATTGTGGGGGTACTGCCTCAGGTTGCGCATAAATTCGGTATCTCGGCTGCACAGGCAGGATGGCTGGTCAGTATATTTGCGCTGGTCGTAGCCATTGCGGGTCCCTTTCTCACCTTGCTGGCGTCCGGAATTAATCGCAAAATCATCCTTTTAACCGCTGTGCTGATGTTTGCCATTTCGAACATCGTCTATGCCTACGCCACAACATTTGATACCATGCTTATCTTCCGTATCATTCCCGCGTTATTCCATCCCGTCTTCTTTTCCGTAGCCCTGGTCACCAGTGCCCAACTCGTTCCGGCAGAGAAAAGCAGCCAGGCTGTCGCCAAAGTATTCACCGGAGTTACCGCGGGCTTTGCCTTTGGCGTGCCGCTGACATCGTATCTTGCTGAACGCCTATCTCTCGAAGTCGCCTTTCTGTTTGGAGCGATGGTCAGTGTGGTCGCCTTTATCGGAATTTGGATCTGGTTACCCTCAATGCCCGTGAAGGAAAAGATGTCCTATGGTAAGCAGCTTGGTATTCTGCGCAAACCCGGGTTATGGCTGAATGTTGCCGCAGTCATTTTTATATTCGCCGCCATGTTCTCTGTATACAGCTATTTCGCCGAGTATCTTGGGCAAGTCACTCAAATGAGCGGATCATGGATCAGTGTCATGCTGACCGTCTTTGGTGTCGTCATGATTATCGGAAATTTGGGGTTTGGACAGTTTCTGCGTAAGAGCGTGGTCCGAACTGTCCTCATGTTCCCCCTGCTGTATGTAGCAGCTTACGCACTCGTCTATTGGGCCGGTCATCACTTCATATGGATGGTTATTGTAGTCATCCTCTGGGCATCCGTGCATTCAGGAGGATTGATTGTTAGCCAAACCTGGTTAACCGCTGAAGCGCAGGATGCGCCTGAATTCGGCAACAGTTTGTATGTATCCTTTTCTAACCTTGGTATTACCCTGGGTACTGCCATCGGCGGCTGGTTCATCGCAAATCTGGGAATACATCAACTGATCTGGAGCGGAATGATCTTTGCACTGATCGCTTTTGTATTGGTTTGGATTAAAATTAAATGCTTCCCTGCACCATGAATTGCCGAACACTGTTGAGACAAAGCATTAACACAAATAGCGCCATATTCCCATGCTTAACATGTAGAACAGGCGCTATTTGGTGTTATATGATTACCGGATCTGCAAGAGATGCTCAGACTCATCAATACGCAAACTTATGGATTGTTCGCCAGGTAATTTCTCAGCCATTGCATAGCCGGACGTTCTGTACCGTTGCTATTAACCAGATGTGAACCGTTCACCCATGTTTGGTTCTGGTTGTAACCCCACAGTGTTACACCTTTAACGGCAGAATGCTTCCAAAGCACAGGGAACTTTTGTTGATAACGCTGCAATTGTGTATTATCGTCACCTGTCATATCCAGCTCGGATACATAGATTGGCAACCCTGTCGCTGCAAGCTTGTTCAATACCGTGTTCATCGTGCTCACAGAAACGTTGTCCATATTGAAGTAATGCGCTTGGATTCCAATACCATCAACTAGACCTCTGTTTTTCAAAAGGTTGATAATCTGGATATATTGGTCCGCTTTAGCAGGATCACCGATAATACCATATTCATTAATTAACAATTTGGAGTTAGGGAAGGCTTGTCTCGCCTGTTGGAATGACCAGATAACCCAATCCCAACCCGTTGCCCCATCTCCACCAATGGCATTGCGATAGGATGGTTTCGCATGCAGAGGTTCATTTACCACATCAACAAAGGCAGACTTCGAATACCGCTGTCCTGCGGCTTTAATCCATTGTGTCACTTCAGCCTTCTGATCTGCAGCTGAGAGACTGTTAATCCAATTTGGCTGTTGATTTCCCCATACGAGCGTATGGAATTTGAACGGGAATCCGTTGTTGTTAGCATAGTTGTAGGCCATGTCCGCCTGGCCCCAATTCATTACGTTGCGTGTGCCTTCAACAGCATCCCACTTGGTAGAGTTCTCCGGAGTTACCTGATTCCAATATGGGCTAAAATTCGAAGGAACCTGGTTGGCAATAATATTGCCCAGAAATTTGCTACCTTTCGCCAAACCAGCACTCACACTACCAACCGCAACAGAAGCAGCGAGAATCCCTACCAATGCCAGTGAGCCGACTGTTTTAAACCACTTAGACTTAATCAATGATTTTCCTCCTTAGATTCATTTTTTGTTAAGCGTTTACAAACATCATTTTACTGGATAATTTCGGTTTTTAACACCTGTCAAATTATAGTATTTTATTGTAAAAAAATAGAATTTAGTGATTTTTCTGAAGCTATTTATATATTCATTCTCTTAAATCCAACATAACTCTTACATTGGAGTTTACATTCACCACATGTTTATCTAGTATAAAATGATACATATCTTTACATACACTAGATAACAAGGGAGATTACAACATGCGCAAAATTTCAACAAAACGTTTCGCCGGATGGCCCCTATCATTCCTCTTATGTGCCTCCATTTTGTTCGCCCCTTTTGCTTCCACTCCGGTTCAGGCTGCTGAGGCAGACAAGGAAACCAAGATCACGTTGCTGGGTACATCGGATATACATGGTCGATTCATGCCGTGGGACTATGCTCTGGACGGTCCAAATCCAACTGGTAGCATGACACAGCTCTACACGATTGTGAAGAAAGTCCGTGCGGAGAATCCCAATACAATCCTGCTGGACGCAGGAGACATGATTCAGGATAACTCGGCTGAGTTGTTCAATGATCAACCTCAATCTCCCATGATGGTTGCAATGAACGAGATGAAATATGACGCATGGGTCATGGGTAACCATGAGTTTAACTTTGGACTGGACGTACTGGAGAAGATCTCTTCCCAATTCAATGGACAGCCTCTCGTGGGTAACATTTTCAAAGAAAACGGCGACCGCTACATGCCTGCCTATACGATTATCGAGAAAGACGGAATCAAAGTGGGTGTCATTGGAATGAACACACCTATGATTACCGAGTTTGAAAAAGGGACGGATCACCTGGACGGTATCATCGTCAAAGATCCTGTGGAAGAAACCAAGAAGGCCATTGCTGAGTTGAAAGGCAAAGTCGATGTCATGGTTGGACTCATGCATATGGGATTGGATAACGAGAACGGAAATCCGGGCACCGGAGTGACGGATATCGCCAACGCCAACCCGGAGCTGGCTGCCATTTTTGCCGGACACATGCATACCTTGATTGAATCCCAAACGGTTAACGGCGTATTGATCTCCGAACCGAATAAATATGGCTCACATATTTCACGAATCGATCTGACATTTGAAAAAGACGGCGACAAAGTTGTGCTGAAAAGCAAGGAAGCTCAAGCTCTCGCTGTAAAAGCAGCCGACGGAACATATGAAGTCTCCGATCCTGCGCTGGAAGAGACTTTGCACCCATTCCACGAGTTCGCTCGTGCCGATGCCAATATTGAAGTGGCTGAACTGAAAGGAACGAACCTGGTGCCTGCTGATGAGATTAAGGGTATCCCTGCGGTGCAGATCCAGGAAACACCTTTGTCTGACTTTTTCACCGAAGTGATGTTGCACTACAGCGATGCCGATGTGGTCGCGCACCAGATTGATAACGACAAGGCCAAGCTGGATATAGGCCCGATTAAGAAAAAGGATATTGCTTTCAACTACCAATACACCTTTGGTGAAGTAACCGTGTATGAAGTGACCGGACGTGATCTGAAGGATTACATGGAGTGGTCTGCGGGGTACTTCAACTCCACACGCCCGGGTGATGTGACCATCAGTTTTGATCCGAAACGACGTGCTTCCAAATACAGCACCGATGATTTCTTCGGCGGCGTAACGTATGAGATTGACCTGACCAAACCATACGGCAGTCGGATTACAAATCTCAAGTACAGCAACGGTACGACAGTAAAAGAAGACGATACGTTGAAACTTGGCATGAACGCCTATCGAATGGAAGCGCTGATTGCCAAAGGCGGAGCCATGGAAGGGCGCAAGTTCAAGCAGCTCTGGTCCTCCAAGGATGCTTCGGCATTTGGTGAGATTCAAGGCACAATTCGCAACCTGTCCATCGCCTATCTGAAAGATGTCATGAAAGGTGTCTACGAACCGAAGATTCAACACAACTGGAAAATCACTGGCGTAGACCTGACTGCACCGGAGCGTGCAGATGTGGTGGAGTTAATTAACGATGGCATCATGTCTGTGCCAACAACAGAAGATGGCAAGTACACCAACATTGCCTCCATTAACATTTTGGATACGGTGACTCAGGAAGAGATTGATACGCTATCTGCCAAAGCAGATGTGAGTGCGGCACAATTCGCAGGCGTGAAAACCAAGGGAGCGTTCTATCAACAGCTGAACAAAGCTCGCAAAGCGGCAGGCAATGGCGAGGGAGAAACTACTCCTGAGAAGCCTACGACACCAACAGTACCAAAACCAACACCGACTCCAGGCACGTCGAAACCTGTTAAACCATCAACACCAAGCACTGGTAAACCGGATACCGTCATCAAAGGCAAACAAGCCAAGGTTACTGCGGCTTACCTGAACGTACGCGCTGGCGCTTCATCCAAAGCCAAGGTCGTTGCTGCCGTACCGAAAGGTACCCTGCTTGAGGTAATTAGTACAGACAAGTATGGTTGGGTAAAAGTGAAGTTGGATGGACGTGTAGCATTTGTATACGGGAGATATGTGAGTATCTTGAAATAAGTACAATCGTGACGCACCACGCTTAACGAAAAAGAAAAAAGGGCGATTCTCCCATGAATATCATGGTGAGGATCGCCTTTTGCTAGGTTAACAAACCGTTAGGATTATCGCTGTAACTGCTCTATGGGAAAAAGTCATTTAGCCTTGTGGCAGGTTCTTGATTTTATCTATAAAAGAATCCAGCTGTATTCCATTCGTTTGTTCCGTAAAGTCACGTAATTCCTCCGATTCACCCTCATAGGCAGCAAGTACGTAGTCATCATCGACAATATAGTATGTGCCGTAGCGAGTGAACGAATTATATATACCTTTAAGCTCAACCTCTCTTCACATCCCAGTTTGCCAGCATGCCTCTCGCCATTTCCATCGTCGACTCTTCCCCTGTGGTTAGAGCAAATTTGGCAACCAGTGCCGGGTAAGCAGCCCATTGTTCCCGAATATGTTCAAACATCTGAGGCCATGTCCTTCCCCCTGCCTTCTCGTATCGCTTCAGCAGATCGCGTAGTCCATCATCTTGGAAAAGTCCATAAAGGATTACAAAATCCTTACCCGGATCAGCGATCTCCGCTTCCGTCCAGTCGATGAGTCCGGTTACCCGCTGTGTATCATCGACAATGATATGCGGTGGGTGCAGATCCCCGTGATTAAACGTCGAGTGCTTCGGCCAATAGCTACCCACAGACAGCCACACCGTCCAGCGTTCCGCCAGTTGGTCCGGTACCGTAAAATTCTTTTTAATCTCCTCTATATTTGCCGCAAACTCTTTGCGAGCTTCCATAGGCGTCTTGATCCGAACTCCGCCCCTGGCCGCCTCCTCAGGATCAATGTTGTGCAATGCGGCAAGTGTAGCAGCCAGTGAATCCAGGAACTCGTCAGACAAGGTCTCCTGCGGGAAACGCCACGCATATCCTGCGCCAGCAGGATCTACCACTGCAATCGGGTCGCCATCCAATAGTGGATAAGCGATAAGTTCGGGCGTGCAGATTCGCCAGTCCGGTACCTGTGCCGGAACACTCCCCCGGACAACGTCCAGTACTCTACGTTCATTCTCGGCACGCCCCCATACGTCTTCACGCCGCGGCTGACGCAGAACCCACTTTTGTCCACTTATATCAGTGGCGAAGGCTACACGGAAGTCCATCCCGGACTCATTGATTTCCATTGATTCCTTGCGGATTTGAAGCCCATTTTGTTCAGCCAGCAACCATATATCCTGTGTGAAATCCACTTGTTCATTTGACTTTGTCATATCCAAACCTCCCCTTTTCCTTGGAAAAATAAAAAACACAGACATTCATGCCTGTGCTTTCGATCTCGGAATAGGGCTATACCTATTTTTGCGCATCCCCATAGTGGTACATCAAAGAACCACTCTTATGCAAGAGTGTCCACTACAAATAACGGCATACGTGTAAACAGGCAAACTTCTCCCGATGATCTGCACACAGGCAGTGAAACAGCAAGCGCAAGCAAACGTTCCGCTACTATCTCAATCGAAAAAAATTTACCACACGTATCCCTCCGTTCAGTAAGATAACTATATGCTAACATATTCCAATTTCTAGCACCAGACTGAATCGACTGATTTTCGTTTTTTTATTGATGTACAGGAACTTCATTCTCTCAGGTAACGTCCATAGTTATAGATTGATTAAAAAGGATGCGAGGTGAGCACCCCAATGTCCATTGTACGAAGGTTATCCTTATTACCAGTGATCTTGCTTCTGCTAACGCTCGGATGCGCAGAGCAATCCGAGGAACAAGGGAAAGAGAAGCCACATGTACGAGGAATTATTACGGATTTTGAGGAAGAAAGAGGTCAGGTACTCATCGACAATAAAGAAGATGGCGGTGTTGATTCAGGACCGATTTGGGTCTCGCTCAGCAAGGACGCCGAACTCATCGTTGGAGGAGAGATTGTCGCCGTCTCTTTGGATGAAACAATGGTTGGTCGAAGTGCAGAAGTGTGGGTCAATGGAATTATTGCTCAATCTTACCCTCCCCAAACCAAGGCTGTAAAAATGGTCATTCACTAACACCAAGCAAACTACCGATACATTTCGTTTCACGTGGAACGTTATGATACACATACGAATAGCAACAAACGTTGCTCCCTCAAATCAGAAATCATGAAAACAATTTACACACTTAAAGCATTTACTCCGTTAGCCTGCCTGCATATAGAGTATAATGAAGAGGTATACGATAAATGTACGGTGCAATGCTTGTATGTAGAGTATTCAAAACTAACGCAAAAGAGGTAAACGATGAGCGAGCAACAATTTAAAGATTATGGACTTGGTGAAGAGATCGTAAAAGCACTGGACAGTCTGGGCTATGAGACACCAACCGAGGTTCAAACTAAAGTTATTCCGGTAGCACTTGAGAATCAGGATCTTGTGGTCAAATCACAGACAGGCAGTGGTAAAACAGCCGCCTACGGCATTCCGCTCTGTGAGCTTGTGGATTGGAATGAGAATAAGCCACAGGCTTTGATTCTTACCCCAACCCGGGAACTGGCTTTGCAGGTTAACGAAGATATTACGAATATCGGCCGCTTTAAGCGTATTAAAGCAACCGCACTATACGGACAGTCCCCTTTTCATATCCAAAAAGCAGAGTTAAAACAAAGAACACACGTGGCTGTTGGTACACCAGGTCGGGTACTGGATCATATCGAACGCGGCACGCTGCCACTCGAACGGATCGCCTATCTCGTTATTGACGAGGCTGATGAGATGTTGAATATGGGCTTTATTGAGACGGTACAGTCCATCATTCAGAAACTGCCGCAGGAGCGAGTAACGATGTTGTTCTCCGCTACGTTCCCTGAAGATGTAGCCAAGCTGTCACGCAAATACATGAACAAACCGGTGGAGATTGAGATCAAGGCAAGTGGACTGACAACAGCCACCATCGAACATGCCGTGATTCACGTTCCAGAGGTGAACAAAACCGCGCTGCTTCAGGACTTGTTCATTGTGGAAAATCCGGATAGCTGCATTGTGTTCTGCCGTACGCAGGAAAATGTGGACAAACTGTTCCGTGTCATGGCTGACCTTGACTATCCAGCAGATCGTATCCATGGTGGTATGGAGCAGGATGAGCGGATTGAAGTGATGAACGCATTCCGACGGGGACAATTCCGTTATCTGATCGCGACAGATGTAGCTGCACGTGGTATTGATATCACAAATATTACTCATGTCATCAACTACGATATTCCTTTGGAAAAAGAGGGATATGTTCACCGTACAGGCCGTACGGGGCGCGCAGGCAAAACAGGTAAAGCCATTACGTTGATTACACCGAAAGATGGCAGACGTCTGGCGGAGATTGAATCCTATATTGGATTCGAAATCCCTGTCGTGAAAGCACCTTCCGAGGAAGCTGTAGATCGCCGCAGAGAAGATTTTGAGAAGCGATTGAAGATCGTTCCTGAACGTAAAAAGGACAAGCGTGAACAGCTGAACCAACAGATCATGAAGCTGAACTTCAACGGAGGCAAGAAGAAGAAACTTCGCGCCGTAGACTTTGTAGGTACCATCGCCAAGCTTGAAGGGGTTACTGCAGACGACATCGGGATCATTACGATTCTGGATAATGTGACGGATGTAGAGATTCTGAACGGCAAAGGCCCACTCGTATTAGAGCTCATGCAGAATACAACGATCAAAAAGATGCAGCTCAAGGTTCGCAAAGGTCATAAATAGTTTGGTAAACACGGTCAAATAAATAGAAATTCAAACAGGGATAGTGGACTCTTTTCTAAGTCTGCCATCCCTGTTTTCATTACCTCTTCTTTTTCCGCACTGTACCGCCTTCTACCGTATACCTAAATAGCGCATCTTCGGCGCCCCCTGTATCATCCGTAACTTGAAACGTCGCTGCATCTCCCGACTTATAAACCCCACCCGTCACAAAGCTGAACACTACACGGTCGTCTTTGCCCCAATATGGATTCAGCATGACAAATGTACTTCCATTGACACCCTTTACCGTACGGTTGCCATTGGCATTATATAGACCATTCTGATCCGTGGCCCAACTCTGGGGATCGGCATCGAATAGATGTGTAAAGCTGGCTCGATCGATATGTTTATTCGGTTTACCCCACAGATACACACGATCGGCATCCACCGCCCAACTGCCCGAAGGTGTTATTAACTCAAACGTTGCTGCATCCGCCCCCTTGATCATCTGAAGCACATCGTCTGGATGACCAAAAGGCTGACTTGTCCGAACAACCTCGGCACGATACACATGGTGCTGATCCTTGGAAAGTCCGAGATGCTCTGTCCCGGCAAACACTTCAAACTCCCGAGCATCTGCCTCATCGACACGATATCCGTTGTAATACACATGATTGCGGTCACGTCCAAAAGGGCCACCTAGTGGCTGAAACGTATCCGGGTCTGCTCCTTGTACAGTACGCCACTGAAAATAAACCCGTTCCTGGTCCCGTGCAAAGTGCTCATCCAGTGGTTCAAAGGTAGATCTGTCCGCTCCACGGACAAGGTTGAATACCGTTTTCGCTTCTCGACGATACGTACCGCCCCATTCTGTTTTATAAAAAATAGACGACGCAGTCTCAACCCAATTCCCTGTGATCTGCGTAGCGCCCTCTGCACTGTGTGCATATTGATCATTCCACCAGCCAGGTACGTCGGAATGATGCTCACGCAACCATTCTCTCACCTCATCCTTGTCCCCATTCGCATAGCGAAGAGAGCTGGACAGATGGAACAGGTGGTCTTTGTCGGTACAATAATCGTGATGAGCAATCACAGCATTTGTATCGATATCCTCAAAAAGATGAAAATGCTGGCTACTCTTCACATATAAATAACGTTGGTCCTGCGCAAAGTAGGGCGTATCCGGCAACAGCCGAAAGCTGTTAGGATCGGAGTCAGGCACGGCCTGATCTTCCAGATAGACATACTGAGAGTCGCAGCAGTAATCTTCATCGATCACACGAAAAGCTTCCGTATCCCGACTGAACAAACTCGCCTTATTCTTGCGGGCATTGAACCACCATATTCCCTGACGATCGCGCAGGTAGGCGAAGGTCAACCATCCCTTTTGATGCGTAGAGATGACTTCAAAATCCTGAGCAGTAATGCCTCCCTTAATCGGAGTGTTCTTTCCATCCTCGTCATTATGCAATTTCACCTGAAGGTCCTCATCTACAATAAACTTGTTCATGACGGTCCACCCTCCAACCATGATGTGAATTCAGTCTAGCTTTATTTTAACGTGTGTACCTGATCCGCTCTACATCATCGTACTAGATATTTAGCAACATTTCCTCTGCTCTCACCGCTCAGCCACGATGAAATGAAGGTTTGTTCAGCAATGGATGGATTGTTCACTTGAAAAAGAGTCTAGCCGAACTACAATATAAATGAAAGCGCTACATTTTATCTGATATCTTTCGGGAGGTGTATGTAATGGGTAACAGGAAAGCCGTCTGGTTTCTGGTCTTTGCACTCACGTTCACCCTGTTTGGACTTCATCCTGAACGAACAAGCGCAGCAAGTGTCACGATAACCAATGGTACCGATTGGCTCGACACCGCAGGCAACCCCATCCATGCGAACAGCGGCAACATTCTGCAGGTAGGCTCGACGTATTATCTGTACGGTGAACATGCGGTGGGTGGCAGGTTCGACAGTGTGAACGTGTACACCTCCACCGATCTGAAGAACTGGACTTTCAGCAACGCCATTCTGACGAAAGATTCGGCAACTGAGTTGGCCTCCAGTAAAATCGAACGCCCCAAAGTCATCTATAACGCCTCCACCAATCAGTATGTGCTCTGGGCACACTATGAGAACGGTACAGACTACAACCTCGGGCGTGTAGCAGTCGCAACAAGCAATACCCCGAATGGCAAATTCACCTATGAGGGCAGCTTCCGCCCGCTGAATTATGAATCCCGTGACATGACCGTCTTTGTTGATACAGATGGCACAGGTTATCTGGTTACTGCTTCACGCAAAAATGGCGGTGCCAATGATACGATGGCTATTTTTAAAATGAATGCAAGTTACACCGGAATACAATCCTTCGAAGGCTGGCTGTTCGAGAACGCCTATCGTGAAGCACCTGCCGTTGTGAAAAAAGGAAACCGTTACTACCTCTTCACCTCCCAAGCGGCTGGCTGGTATCCGAATCAGGGTGCTTACGCTACAGCCACTTCCATGACGGGTCCATGGACTGCGCTTACGCCATATGGCAATCCATCTGCCTTTGGTTCGCAGATTCATGATATTGCCACGATTACAGGCAGCAATACCACATCCTACGTCTACATGGGGGATCGCTGGAATCCGATGAACCTCGGAGAGCACAAACATATCTGGCTGCCGCTAACCTTGAATGATTCGAACGGAACAGCATCACTGGAGTGGTATACAACATGGAATATCGATGCAGTAACGGGTGCAGTAACACCACCTGCTCTCGTCAACCATGCACAAGGCAAAACAGCTACCGCCATCTCCACAGCCTCCGGCTCGTCTGCATCCAACGTTAATGATGGTAACTACCAGACTTCATGGGTGGCTTCCTCCAATAGCTGGCCTGCCTGGTGGCAAGTGGACTTCGGCGCACCCAAGACGATCACCGAGATCGACACCTCCTGGTTTATGTATAAAGGTTCTGAAGGGTACTACAAATACAAAATTGAGATTAGCAACGATGGTGTTAATTACTCCACCTTGGATCGCACCAACAATCTGACCTATGGTTTCACCACGGACGCCGTGCACTTCACCGCCCGTTATGTACGGATCAATATGGTGAACGCCGTCTTGTGGAATAATCCGGGGAACTGGTATACCCCAACTCTGCACGAGGTCAAAATGTTGGGCCCTGCAACACCGGAAGCCACAGGTTACAGCCGGTTCAGTTCACACAACTATCCGGATCAATACATCCGCCATGCCAATTACACCGCTCGCATGGATGCCAACGTCTCCCCTGTTCTGGATTCACAGTTCCGCGTCGTACCGGGTCTTGCCAGCTCCACAGGAATTTCACTGGAGTCCATTAACTTCCCAGGCTACTTTCTGAAGCGTAATGCCAGCAACAAAATTGTACTTGAAGCCTACGCCGACACCGCTGCCTATAAAGGAGATGCTACGTTCCTAAGCAGCCCTGGTTGGGCTGACAGCACCAAAGTATCCCTTCAATCGTACAGTCAGCCCGGATATTACATCCGGCATTATGACTACGTGTTACAACTCGATGCCATCAATGCATCCAGCAGCTCAACGGTGAAGAGTGATGCCACGTTTGGGCGAACCAATTTCTAAGCCAATGAATTGGAGATGAGGATTAACCACCCACATCTACAATTAATATCTCGAGGAAGAACCGTTTTTTCAGGAGTCACAAACTGAAGAAGCGGTTCTTTCTGCTTCACCATTTCAGATATAGATCACGTAACCCCATCTCAGACTGAAAATGCAGGTTTCATTAGAGCGTAATCGCCAGCCAGACTGGCTAATGGCTGCCAGCTCTCTATCGCTATTTTATAATGACCGGCATATGCCTCTGCATCCACCCGTACGTGCTCTACTTTTCCAAGAACCAGATGATCTGTACCCACCGCAATAATCCGATCCAGTGTAAGTTCAAAAGCAATCGGAGATTCGAGCACGGAAGGTACATCTACACGTATGCCCGCTTTCGGAGTAACGCCTGCCAGTTCAAATTCATCTTCGTCCGATGCTACATCTGCTGACGAACGCTGCATGGACGCTGCAAGTACAGCGGGAACTACATTGATCACAAACTCTCCCGTCTCCCGAATATTGAGGAGCGTATCCTTCACGGTACCTTGCCTCTCACCTACACCGGGTCCAACAGATATGAGCAGGGTTGGTGGATTGCGCGAAGCAACGGTAAAAAAACTAAAGGGCGCCAGATTAAGAGCACCGTCCTTGCTTCTCGTAGAAACCCAGGCAATAGGCCGTGGCACCACGGAACCAATCATCAATTTATACATTTCATCGATGGTGATATCATCTGCTGCAAACTCAAATACATTGTTTCTTGCCAATTACATTCGCTCCTTTTCCCCATCCCAACAGAAGCTCCTTCGGTTTACAAAGCCCCATGGGAAACATATAGTTGGTATAAGAATATACACTTGTTCACCACAAAAAAAGTACGCACTTTGAAGTGCGTACCTGCCTAAAGGAGCTTATTCGTGATGGATAATCCGAGCACAATCCCAATGGAAACACTAACTCCATTCGACTACACCCTATCCATTATCGGCGGGAAGTGGAAGATGAAGATCATGTATCAACTTGCCTTCCATGGGGTCACACGCTACGGCGAACTCAAACGGCGTGTCCCCGGGATTACGTACAAGGTGTTAACCTCTCAACTGAACGATTTGGAACGTGAAGGTGTGATAAAACGAGTGGAGTATGATCAGACTCCGCCCAAAGTGGAGTATTCCTTAACACCCCGAGGCAAGAGTCTGATGCCCATTCTAGAGGAGATCTGCAAATGGGGTGTGCATAACGTGCCAGATTCACAGACACTTCATGAACTATAGAGAACTATTGATGATGTCTGCGAATGCGTCCCTATTGTACGTATCATCCTGAATGCGCCATTCTCCCTGATCTTGCAAAAAGGTGATATCGCCCGATAGCGGAATAGACTTGAACTCCTTGCCGTTCTCGTCTGTAAACTTCAGATCGAGCGTGTATTCCACAAGAATCCAGTCACTCTTGTTATCTTTGATCTTGGTTTGTATATTTTCAGGATGCAGTTTCGCTTGTTCGATGTGTGCAACCTGAAGAGGCAAGACAATATATCGATTAGCCATGTAAGCCTCATAATTCCTGGAGGTCAGGAACGGCTTCATCGTCTCTCCTTTGGCCAATAACCCATCCATCTCTAATGTATCATCATAGTCCTTGCCATCCACAGTGAGTTCTGTTGTCTTATAATCCAGCGACATTTCGAGCGCTTGTTGCTGCTCCTCCGCCGTCGCCTTCTGGTCCCCCGTATCACTTGGCTGTTCCGTTGCTGGTGGAGTGACGGGTTCCGTGCTTTCCGCTGGTTCAGATGATGTACATCCCATTAACATGGCGGCGGAAAGAAATAGTATCCCCATCACAGATGCCAACTTGCGCATGGTTAATCCCTCCCTTTCTCGTCAGTATTACTCTCAATTATCCCTTCAATAGGATATAATGTCCAGTTATTGGGCGCATCTGAACAGACACCCAGTGAATTACATCCATTCGGTGTCATCTTCATCATAGATTGTGTTATAGTCGTCGGGAAGTGATTTGGAGGAGATAATAATGATGATCAAAATTACAACTGGACCAACTCTCGAAGGATAGCGCCTGCGGGTCCAATAACTGCGTGTTTCCTTCAACATTGAAGGTGTGAAAGCTATGTCAACTTATCAAGTCGTTCCCATGGTCTATAACTCCAAGGAACAGATTGAAGCAATTATTTTACTCGAACAACAATGTAAACAGCTCGATTCCATTCATCTGAAAGCAGACCTTGACCATATCAGTAAAAAAGACGGAGACCATGCACTCCTCTGTTATCGCGACGGTGAATTGGCAGGACTCCTCAGTTGGTATGCTTCTGACGTCGTAACCGGAAATATTAACGCCATCGTACATCCGCATTATCGTCGCCAAGGTGTGTTCAGCAGCCTACTGAAAAGGGCCACCCTGGACATGAAACCACAGGGAATCAACCAACTCAGTTATCGCGTTCCTCAGGGTTTATCTCCGGGTGTTCTTACTGCCCAATCCCTTGGAGCCATTTATGATCGTGCGGAGTACTCGATGCAACTTGTGAATGAGGTCCTTTCGGTTGTGGAGCCGCCTGAACTAACGTTGTCCGTGGCAGAAGCCGAGGATATGGAGTTTGTGGTCACTTGCTCATCCCAAGCCTTTGGAGATTCGGAGGACTGGACACGCGAGTACTTTATGCAAACAAATGAACCCAGCCGAGTCACCTATATTGCATGGCAGAATCAACTGCCTGTTGGGCTGGTACGGGTCAACTCCATTAATGCAACGACTGCATTTATTCATAATTTCTGTATCTTTCCTGCTTATCAGGGACAGAAACTGGGGCGCACTGCGCTTAGCATCCTGGTTGATCTCCTAAGAAAACAAAGTTACACAGATATCCGCTTATCCGTTGTTACCGAGAACAAACGTGCTTTGAATCTGTACTGCAGTGTTGGTTTTGAAGTGAATTCTGAGTATCACTATTTCAACGGTAGTTTATAAAAGGCAGTGGAGAGAGATCGTTTTCCTCAAAGGGAGACGGTCTCTCTTTATATATTGGAGAATTGAAAAATCAATTTATAGCCATCGAACGTTTGCCCGTACATTTCTCGATAGTTACCTTTGGTATAATGATTCACTGTTTTCCGCCAGAAAGATTGGCCAATCTTATTTGTCTCCGATGGATTGGTGAACAACTCCCAGTTTCCTCTAAACATGCCGAAGATCGTCGATGCCACGTGTTCAGCAACGCCTACACCTCGAAACGGCTGCATCAGAAAGAAGTCATGTACAAAGAAATCAGTGCCTTGTGAACAATATGGCGGAGTAGCTATGAACGCAAACCCTGCCGGTATGCCATCCACAATCATGAGGAACGGATAAAGACACTCCGGTTTTTCCCACCAAATGTTCTGTACATCATACTGATCCTGTAACGTTTTATAATCAGGACTTGGTTCGAAAATGCCATGTTTGTTCGGGGTATGCTCTCCACCCAGACCATAATGTCCGGATAGATCATGAAGGTATAACGGGTACATATTTTTAATCATATACGCCTCGTCTTTATTCGTTAATTTCACTTCTATACTCATATTATTCATATTCACCAACCTTACCAGATGATTTAAGGAGTTATTTTCAAGAACTCTCACCCCATAACCTTGTACCGTCAAATGAATTGTACGCGTAGTTAACAACCTCTTATATGTAAAAAACCTTTAATAACCATTTTTTATCCTTACAGGAAAAAGCCACATCCGATTGTTCGAACATGGCTTCTATAGTTTCATGCCTTTTTGCAATACACAATTTTCTTGATGCTATCGATGGATAAACAGTAATGGTCCGCAAGCTGATCGATAGTTGTTCCAGCAGCAAAAAGCTGGCGAATCTCGTCGTTCCGCTCCTGGACAATCCTTCTGCCACCCGAGTTCTCTCCCCACTTTTTATGGGCATCCTTGGGCCTCGGAATATAGATCAATCCACCGGGGATATGACGCTGTATTTCTCTGATCAATTCTTCCGGGAAGATCGTGTCTGCATTAATATATTTCACGTTGCTCCACTCCTTAAAAGTTAAAATCTTTAAGGTAGCAGAGTCGTACGACGAACACATCGGATATGCACTATAGTGATATGGCGGAAATGGATTTCACGCTCTATACAAACAACCGCCGTTGTTCATCACATGGACTCTGCATAGAGCGGATCGTGAAACTTCTTATGAATCGAATCATGGTAGCCCCCCAATCAGTAAATCTTATTCGTGCTAAAAGAACTTTTAACTGTCCATACCATAATAAGGATAACTATTTTTAATGGAAAAATCTAGTCGTCAAATTTGTAATAAACCCCAGTTAATTCTTCTGAAACGCTCCATAGCTTGTTTGAAATGTTAGCATCATATAATTTTTCGATGATCTTAGCGCTCTTGGGATAGCCCTTAGTGCCGCCCATACCACTGGGAGCAATATACTCCCCTCCCGTGATCGTCGGATCTGCTGCAGCATATAAGGTAGGTAATGCCCCCATATGTGCCGGTTGACTAATGATTTTCAAAAGACTGCGCATGAATATATTGGTCTGTTTCCCCGAACCGAAGGAAAATAGATTGGTATGCGAAATCCCTGGATGAGCGGCGATACTCATGGAATCAATATGGGCGGAATTAAATTTATTCTGCAGCTCTCTTGCAAACATCAGATTGGCTAGCTTGCTTTGACTGTAGAACTTCATGGGATTATATCCTTTGGAGCCATCTAAATTATTAAAATCAATTACACCATTATGAGCTGCCATACTACTTACAGTGACTACTCTCGATTTCGGAGTAGAGATCAATCGAGGCAATAGTAGACCCGTAAGCGCAAAATGGCCTAGATGATTACTACCAAACTGTAATTCAAAGCCATCTTTCGTCAACTGGAATGGAGGGTTCATAATTCCTGCATTATTAACGAGAATGGACAAAGAATCGTATTGCTCAAGAAAAGCGGCTGCGAACTCACGGATACTAGCTAAATCGCTAAGGTCGAGCTGCATAACGATTACCTCTCCAGCTACATGCACAGACGACTTTATTTTATTAGCTGCCTTTTCACCTTTTTCCAGATTACGAACTGCAAGGATAACTTTTGCGCCTTTTTCAGCTAACGCTAATGCCGTTTCATACCCTAACCCGCCGTTCGAACCTGTCACAATCACTACTTTATCGGATACAGTCGGGATGATGTCTTTAGTCCAAACTTCGCTCATTTGTCTACACACCTTTCTTATCTCTTCCTTGATACCCTAATATCCAGCGTTTGAAAGCTTTTATCCCCCACCATACTGACTTAAACTCCGTTCCAGCATCCCTCTAACCTGCTGTTGCAGTTCGAGCGGAGACACCACCTTCACTTCCGGCCCATAGGAGAGTAACTTTCGCGCTGTAAAAGAGAACTCCTCCGGCGGAACCAGTCCGCGCCACTCATTGCCTTCAACCGACTTGAACAGCACATCTGAAGCGGCAATCCTTGCTCCAAATTCCGTGAATTGCAGTACCACTTCTACGCTTGCTCTGTCTTCTTTGGTATCAAGCCATGTCTTCAGACTCGGAATAGATTCATCTACGGATTCCATAACAGCCAACTGCTGTATGCGATCCACCCGATACAATAATACGCGGTCCTTATTTCGAGCTGGCATGTACCAATGTCCCTGCTCATAGTAGATGCCATAGGGAAAGACTTGGGCTTTTTTACGACCACTGCGGGCATGATACATAAATTCGATTTCTCTCTTTTCTACCGCTGCACCCAATATCTCGGTTGTTAAAAGCTCGGCATGCCCACCGGGGTGCTGGACAAAGGTGATATGCTCTCTCATTCGCATGATCAGATCCTGTACATCCTCAGGCAAAGTAGAGAAATACTGTTCAGCCAGATGTCCACGCATTGATCCATATGGAAAATCCGGGACTTGCTGTAGATATTCCAGCATCATAAACAGCCCTAATGCCTCCTGTTGTGTGAGTTGGAGAGGTGGCAAAATCCGATTGGGCAACACCCGGTATCCGCCGTTCACGCCAACTTCTGTGTACAAAGGAAAACCAAGCGCCTGCAATGCATCCAGGTCACGCTGGATCGTACGAACCGATACGTCAAACCGTTCTGCCAGTTCCCGGGCTGTAAACTTCTGTCTGGAATCCATCAGGCGCATGATCGCCAGTTTCCGATGATTCATGAATTCAACATCCTAACTACGTCAACTTTTGTCATAGTTAAAGTGTATCATACATTTTGGAAGGGAGCGATGAACATGTCTGATAACAAAACAATTTTGTACATTGCTATGAGTTTGGATGGATATATCGCAAGACTGGACGGTTCGGTCGATTGGTTATTTGATGTGGAGGGTGATGGTGGAGACAACGGGTATGCTGCATTTTATCAAACGATTGGTAGCGTTGTTATGGGACGTTATACGTATGAAGAGGTGCTCACACTTTCCGAAGATTTCCCCTATGCGGATCGGCCAACATATGTGCTTTCTCGCTCGGAACAGCCTCCCGCTCCGCATGTACAGTTTACAACCGAGACGGTAGATACGCTCATTCCCCGATTAAAGCAGACTTCTGATGGAGATGTGTGGATTGTGGGTGGCGGAATACTGGTTGAAGCTGTGTTAGCAAAAAAAATGCTGGATGAGATTGAAGTTGCCATCATTCCCAAAATTCTTGGTGAAGGCATCCCCTTATTCCCGACAGGCACTGTGCCCAGTCAATTCAAAATGGTCCGGACCCAGACGCTGGGACAGATCATTTCGATTCGTTATGAGGTACAGAACAGCGGCACAGCGGACACACCTTCGAATGTCTAGATAAGTAGAAAAGGAAAAAGACCATTCTTATGAAGAAGGGACCTCATAAAGTTAGACACCATCTAACCATTGAGGTACATTTCATGAAGGAGTGGTCTTTCCTTTTCCATATTTCAAGCTATCCTATCATTCCTCGTACATATTCCGCTAACACCTCTGCCGTCCTACGGTGAGATAACTCGCCTGGATGGGTGCGCGCCCCTACCGTCTCTTCGGTTGTATCAGGAAGCTGGATGATTGAGACCTTGTGGTCGCCTGTCCCCTTCGTATACGCATCAACCGCGCGGTAGATGGCGGGCATCATGGGAAAACCAAGCATGCCATAAGCCCATACGAGATGTGCCGCCGGATTGTTTTTCCGAAGTTTGAACAGGTACTGTTCCACCGCTTTCTCAAAAGCGGCCAGATCCTCTTCATGATACGTTCCGTCCTCGTTCATCCGCTGCTTGTACACCTTGCCAGTGTCGGGATCTTTCCACTCAGGTGACTGAAATGCACCCCCATCATTGCTGCCCAGGTTCACAACCACCACATCCGGTTGCCACGAACCAAAATCATGCATTTCTCCTGCTCCGAGCGCTTTGTTACGTTCTCCGGCAAGCAGGCCACAGACCTGCTCGTAATAATCGGAGATGTTCCCCTTCGGGTTGTTATCCCAACTTGTCAGCACACCCCAGCCACTTTGCGAGATGACCCGGTATTCTGCATTCAATGCCTCTGCTGTCATATACGTATAATTATGTATGGCACTAAACCACATCGGAATCCAATCTTCTTCCGCTTTTGCCCCAATCGCACCTTCGCCAGATGTAATGCTGTCACCGATGAACTCGATTTTGTACGGTTTTTCCCGCACAGGCAGGAACGCTCCATCGGATTTCACCGCATGAATCTGCAAGGAACAACCCGGGTCACCACTCATCGCTTGAACATCCTTAACGATCCGAACATTCTTCACCACATCCGCGTTCATACCCCGAAATACACAGACCCAGTATCTTCCCGCCACTAACATCTGTCTACTCACCGGAACACCGTTGATCAGAATGCTGATCCATGACTCATACATGTCATACTGCGACTCCAACTCAACCCATAGTTCGGAGCCCTGTACATTAAGTTCAACTGCACTTCCCGTCCAAAATAACGTCAACGGCGCCAGCTCTCCAGTTGTTCTGCCATGCACTTTGAGATTATGAACATCGGGCAGAGCAGTTACCTTTAAACTCTCATTAGCTATCACCATGCAAACCTCCTACGTTTGACTCAGATTATAAGCAGGCTCTCTACATGCTTCGGATATGCACTTAACTGATATTATGCAACTTTTGAAGCGCTTCCTCTTTGTTTTTCAAAAAGAAAAAATGCTTGCCATTGTTGCACTCATAGATGAAATCTCTCAGGCTCTTGCTGGTATGTCCTTCGAAATCTCCCACAATAGCAAGCTTAACATGATAGTTCACGTATTTCTGCAAAATCTCGCCTGCAAGCTTGGTTTTCAGTTCGAAGAACTCTTCGGTGATGTTCGTTTTGTCGATAATGAGCTTGTCAGCATCATCGGTATACCTTACCGAAGCCATCAAATCCAGTGCATCTTGAGCATTGTTGATGACGATGCCATTACTTTCAATAATGGCGACCTTGGAATTGCCCTGTTGATCAATAGTTATGATCATATCACTTTCTCCTTTGAACATCGTTTCTTTATAATATCTCGCAATTCTATAATAAAAAGCAATAATTATAGACTGTAATTCATATGATATAATGGGGTTATTTCCTAACTAAACTAAATCTCGTGACTTGCGAAGAAAAGAGGAGTCCATGGACACAAAGTGGCTAGAATGGGCAAAACAGATTCAAGCTATCTCACAAACAGGTTTAACCTATGCCAAGGATGTTTATGATATCGAGCGATACGAGGAATTGAGACGCATTAGTATTGATATCTTAAGCAACTATACTTCTGTTAACAAAGAGAAAATATCACTTACATTTGCAAGTGATTCAGGATACGCGACGCCTAAAGTCGATATTCGTGGTGTTGTTTTCAGGAAAAACAAAGTACTTTTGGTTCGAGAGAAGATAGATGGGGCATGGGCATTACCAGGGGGATGGAGTGACATCGGCCTATCACCATCAGAAGTAGCTGTGAAAGAAATCAAAGAAGAATCCGGTTTTGATGTTGTGCCGATGCGGTTGTTAGCAGTATTGGACAAAAAATTCCATGGACACCCACCTGAGCCTTATCACGTATATAAGATGTTTATCCGCTGTGACATTGTGGGAGGGCATGCGGAAACAGGTGTAGAAACCAGCGCAGTTGATTTTTTTGCTATCGACGCTTTACCTGAATTATCATTGGAAAGAAATACGCTGGAACAAATTAAAATCATGTTCGAATTTCTTGAACAACCAGATAAAGAAGTCATTCTGGATTAAAATAATAACCCCTTCAGCTTCCCGACCTAAGTCCATCATACCTGATGTCTTTAGTGCACGGCCTGCCATAAGGGGTTATCTTTTCGAAAGACTATAAAACCTTACCCAGAAACGCCTTGGTCCGCTCATGCTGGGTATTCTGAAAGAGCTCTTCTGGCGTGCCTTCTTCTACAATATATCCGCCATCCATAAAGATCACCCGATCCGCCACCTCACGGGCAAAGCCCATCTCGTGTGTAACAACAATCATCGTAATCCCCTCATGAGCGAGGTCTTTCATGACTTGCAGCACTTCTCCAACCATCTCCGGATCCAGTGCAGATGTAGGTTCATCGAACAGCATCACACTTGGGTTCATGGCAAGTGCACGCGCAATGGCCACACGCTGTTGTTGTCCACCCGACAACTGCTCGGGATAAGCATCCCTCTTCTGAGACAGCCCAACCTTGCCGAGCAGTTCCATTGATTTTTTCTCATTCTCAGCCTTACTCAGTTTCTTGATATGCTTCGGCGCGAGCATAATATTCTCCAGCACGGTCAGATGTGGGAAGAGGTTGAACTGTTGAAACACCATGCCCACATTGGTTCGTAACTGATCGATATCCGTCTTGGGTGAAGTGACCTCAACACCACCAATCGTTACCTTGCCAGACGTCACACCCTCCAGCAGATTGAGACAGCGCAAAAACGTACTTTTACCAGACCCGGAAGGCCCGATGACGCATACAACTTCTTTCTCCTGAATCGTTGTGGAGATGTCCTTCAGCACCTCATTGGCACCAAACTGCTTTTTTAGATTCTGTACGGTAATCATCGGATCGCATACCTCCTTTCAATGAACCGGGAAGCCCGGGACAATAGCACAATAATGATCAGATAGAATATGCCCACCACACCCCAGATTTCGAATGCCCGGAAGTTGGAGGAAATAATAATCTCCCCGCTCTGCGTTAATTCTGCGATACCAATTGCAGACAGCAACGATGTATCCTTAATTGTAATAATGAACTGGTTCACAAAGGTAGGAATCATGCGCCGGGTTGCTTGGGGTAACACGACCAGCCTCATCGTCTGGAAACGCGTTAATCCCAGGGATCGCGCCGCCTCATGCTGCCCGTTGCTAATGGAATTAATCCCTGCCCGGAAGATCTCCGAGATGTAGGCTCCGGCATTCAGACTTATCGCAATAATCCCTGCGGTCATCGCCGGAATGCGCATATCCAGGAACACAGGCAGCCCGAAGTAGATGAAATATACCTGCACCAGAAGGGGTGTACCACGGATGATATCCACGTAAAGTGTAGCTACCAGCCGCAACAATCGATTCAAAGAAGTACTCATCAGACCTGAGATCAATCCGATCACCATCGCAATGATGAGTGAGATCACGACTAGTTTTAACGTAACGACTGTACCCTCGAGCAGAAGAGGCAGTGCGTCTATTATGACTTGCAAGGAGGAGTCCATCCGTACCACATTCCCTTCTATTTAGCCGTTGTTCCCAGATATTTTCCAACAATCTCGTCGTACTTTCCGTTTTCCTGCAATTTCTTCAGTCCATCATTGATCTTCTTCTGCAATTCCGTATCACCTTTGGCAACAGCAATACCATAGAAGTCACCGTTCAATCGGTCTCCAACGATTTTGAGTTTGGCGTTCGGGTCGATGGCAATCTTATAGGAGATGACGGGGAAATCCTCCAGCGTAGCATCTGCGTTTTTGTTCGCGACTTCCTGATACATCGATGGGCTGTCATCAAAATATTTCACGGTTGCCCCATAGGTTTTTGCATATTCATCTGCAAGATTGGCACCTGAGGTTCCTTTTTTAATCGCAATAATTTTTCCTTTTAAATCTTCAGGACTTTGGATGTCCGCGTTATCTTCATGTACGATTAGGGACAGACCGGCCTGATAATACGGGTCCGAGAAATCCACGACTTTTTTACGTTCGTCCGTAATGCTAATGCCTGCAATGGCTCCGTCCAACTGATTCGCCGTAATAGCCGGAATGATGCCTTTGAAGTCCATCGGTTTGATCTCTACCTCAAAGCCCTCTTCTTCCGCAATCGCGTTCATGAGGTCAATATCGATCCCTACATATTTTCCGTCCTTCTGGAACTCAAAAGGGGGATACGTTGCATCGGTACCAAATGTGTATTTCTCAACAGCTGAACCACTTGCCGACTGGGCGCTATTCTCTTCACCCGATTTCGCTGCACCGCAGGCACTGAGTGTTAGAGCAAGAACGGACGCCATTACAATGGATGCTACCTTTTTCATAGAAAAACCCCTTTTCCGAATTAGATTGGGATCGACCGAATCGACCGTTTGTATTTCAGCATTTTGCATAATTCGAATCAAACTCGCTTCCGGGTATAAGATATAGACGAATAGAATCATTTCGATCTATATCTTTCTGATTGAAAGACGCTCACCGGATTTATGCAAAATGCTTATTCATGTACGTATTGTAGTTCGCTCCCTACGCCAACTTACATGATCCTACATAAAATAATCACAATTTATGATAATTAAATTCACATGTGTTGTTTTCAAGTAGATAAAAGCGTGAAAAACGCTATTGAAAGATCTGTTTCCAATATTATATGTAAGGTTATATAACAATAAAAAGCATTAAAAACAAAAAAACCGAACATCCGTGAAGTGTTACTTCCGGGAATTCGGCTTTTGGATAAGAGATACACTATCTCAATTATTCATCTTTTCAATCGTCTCCATATAGAACACATGCAGGAACTTTTTGATATTAACCTTGCCTTTGTCGCCTGCCTGATCTTCTTCCATCGCTCTCATCTTCATTCGAACATCCTGGAAGTCAAAGTAGAGGGGAGCATAATGTTCAAACTTGTGGTTGCTATAATCGGTGAGTCCAATCGAGGCCATGTTTGTCAGTGCGGCAATCACCGTTCTGCGAATACGTTGTTCCATCGCCTTGCACTCTTTCTCCACGTCTTTGGGCGTAGACTTGTACGTCTGGGCCACCGCTTCATACGACTCCTTCAGTGGCGGCCACTCCGCGACCTGCTTCTGGTCAATCGCATACTCCATGAGCGCAATGATGTCCTTGCTACCACTTTCTCCGATGATCCCCAGATCCATCAGAATGCTTCTTGCCGCATCTCGCACCGTCCGACCTTGGGCAGGGGCCGGCGCTTCCACCAGATTCAATCGAGCCATCGACTGCTTGATCTCCAGCACGTAACGTTCATACTTCCACTGTTCATTCACTTTGCTGAGCACATGCTCCACTTCCACCCGATTAATCGGTTTATGAATGAAGAATTCAATGCCGGTCTGGTAGGCCGCCCCTACCATCTCCTTGTTCTCCACCTGAGAGATCATGATGAATTTCCCGGTATAACCGCCCCGCTTCAGCTTCGCTACCGTCTCAATCCCGTCCTGATCCGGCATCAGCAGATCAATCAGCACCACATCGGGACGCAGATCCATGATCATGCGTGCCCCTTCTATACCGCCCTCTGCCATGCCTGCAAGCTCGCCGATTCCACAGGATTCGATGATATCATGCAGCATACTCCGGCTTACCACATCATCATCCACGATCATGATAGAAAGTGTCATCGACATCGCCCCCCTTGATTAGATTCATTTTGGGAATCGCTATAGCAAATGTAGTCCCTCTAGCTCCCGGAGGCGCAGATTCAACCTTAATCTGTCCCGCCAATGACTGAACGATATCACGTACATGAGACAGGCCAATGCCTGTTGCAGCAATGCCAACTTCATTGAATTTCGTTGTATAGCCCGGTTCGAAGATCACATCCCGTTTGGCTTCAGGTATACCTTTCCCAGTATCCATCACGACCAAATGCACGTCATCTTCCTGCTCATACACACGAATTCGGACCGTCCCTTCATGCTCAATCGCCTCTACCGCATTGGCAATCAGGTTGTTCATTACCGTTAGAAGAGGAATGTAGTACGGGGACTCACAATCATACTGTTGCTCGATGTCGATCTCGACCTGCTTATGCAGCATCTCACTATATTTTCGGTTTGCTTTACTGGCAAAGTTCAGCACTTCGGATAAGCTCATGTTAACCGCTTTTTCGTTATCATACAGCTTCAGCAGACCCGCGAGAATGCGTTGTGAATCCTTCTTCACTTCATGAATCTGCTGAGCGATGCCCAGCGTGCGCTGACTGTATTGATTCATGTCGTGCTCTCGGAGATCGCGATATAGATCATAGCTGTCTGCCGTAATGCCTTCGATCGTATTCATCGCTTTCTTGAGGTAAAAAACCTCGCCATACAGACCCGAGTTCACACTCAGCATCTGCTCCATCCGCTTCTCCTGTTCTGCATGTAAAAGCCGCATCTGCCTCACCGCAAAGCTGTTATAGAGCCCAATCACAAAGTAACTTCGCAGACCGCCTACCACAAGCAGATACAACCATTCCTTCATATAAAAGATATTGGTCCCGCTTAACATTCCGCGAAGAAGAAGCTCAACAAGATTAGAGGAGAAATCGATACATGTGATTAACCCGCCGAGCAGAAGAGGCTGCATCTCATGGAATCGATGCTTGAACTTGCTAAGCCCATAGGCAAAGACCACATAATATACGCCTGCCCCCAGGTTGTCCCGCATGCTTTCCAGAATGGACACGGTCTGTACATGATTGATGAGATCTGCCGACTGAAACAGGAAACTTGTGATGCCTGTCAGGATTCCTGTCTTCACATAAGACAAGTGTGGCATGATCATCAGCAGAAATAAAAGGATGCTAACCCCCAGCCCGATTCGGAAGTAATCTTCCCGGAACGGATTTATCTTGAATTGCGCCCCTACCGCAGTGGCAAAGGCAATGGCCGTCATCTGTACATTCTCATTTTTGACCCAATTGCGCATCGATCTTTTCACCCACTATAACAACGTTTAGCGCGCAATGCCGGAACCCGCGCTTCTAATGTTAAATATACTAACATATGATAGATGCATTAGAAATAATTAAAATTAGGGAATGAACATGCAATCAACACAAAAAGGCCGGAAGTCTTCACTTCTGCGGCCTTTTCCTTATATCTCGTCCGGAATATCAAATGATACCATCGTGCCCTCACCCGGCTCACTTACGATTGATAATCCCTGACCATACCGTTGCAACAATCTGCGGTTCGTATTCACAATACCTATTCCGCCTTTTCCACCTGGCGTAGCATGTAACAGCTCTGCAACCTTCTCCGGTTCCATCCCTTTGCCATTATCCTTCACTTCAATACGGGTATAACCCTCATGGCGAGTGATGGACAGACATACTGTCCCACCCACATTTCGGCTTAATAGACCGTGTCTGACGGCATTTTCAATCAAAGGCTGAATTGATAACGGCGGGAGAAGCAACGGAAGGTCTGGCTCTACGTTTAATACCACCGACAATCGATCTTCAAATCGTGTTTTTTCAATAAAAAGATAAGCTTCCACGAGTTCCAGCTCGTATGATAATTTCACCAGTTCCCCTGTATTGAGATAGTTGAAGCTGATCCGTAAATAAGATGAAAAAGCTTCACCAAGCTTCCGCATATGCTCTGTATCAATATCACTTAAAACCATAAGTGAATTCAGGGTATTGAACAGGAAATGAGGCTGAATCTGAGCCTGCAAATAAGCGGCCTCCATGCGCAGGCGCTCTTGGATAGACTGATTTAGCATGGTCAATGCACGTATCCGATATTTCAGTTCCACCGCATCTACAGGCTTCGTGACATAATCATTGGCCCCCGATGCAAACCCCGTGTAGATATCTGGCGGCTGACTTCGTGCCGTCAACAGCAGCACAGGAAGCTCAGACATCGAGAATTGTTCCCTCACCTTCAGGGTTAACTCGTATCCGGACATATTGGGCATCATCACATCTGTAATGAGCAGATCCCACTGACGTGTGCCGAGCAATTCCATCGCTTCCTGACCCGAACCTGCTGTAGTTATATCATATGGTTCAGTAGAAAGGATGCTGACCAGCACATCCAGATTAACCGGATCATCATCCACAGCCAGAATGGTAGCTCTCCCCTCTTTTAACAACGGAGCCATCTCTGCTGTCGCCAAGGCTTCCGCGTCCCCCATACCTGAGCGGGGTAACAGGAATCCGCTAGGTGCATCTTCCATCATCTCCGCGGCCTGTTCCCATATCAGGGGAAGTTGTGACTGAGCCTGATGGGTAGTTTCATTCGCAAGCGGCAGATTGAAGCTGAATACCGAGCCCTTTCCGAGTTCCGAGTGAACCGTAAGTGCCCCGCCGTGCAGTTCTACGAGCTCTTTGCAGATGTTCAGTCCAAGCCCGATGCCTTGTCCATCACTGATTCCATATGACCCTTGTTCATACGGGAGGAAAATACGCATCCGTGTATCCTCATCCATGCCAATGCCCGTATCCGTCACATGAATCAGAGCATGTCCTTCACGAATTTCGGCACTTACGGATATCGTTCCTTCCTCTGTATGTTTAAGCGCGTTATGCAGCAGATTATACAAAATCTGAACAAGCCTTTCTTCATCAGCCATGACCTGAGGGAACGATTCCGGAATCTCCATATGAAGGTGGACTGGTTTTCGTTCTGCCATGAACTGCAGCATGGCGATAACGCCAGGCACAACCGACTGTATGGAAAGAGGCCCCTGACGTAACTCAATGCGGTGCTCCTTCAGCCGAACTACATCCAGTAGATCACCAAGAAGATGTGACATCCGTCGACCGATCGTAATCAGCAACTCCATATCCTCCAGGCTCCGTTCATCCAACCGGTTTTTCTCTCGGGTGATGACGTTATGAGCGATGTTAATGATCCCGTGCAGCGGGGTCCGCAGTTCATGTGATGTATTCGCCAAGAACTGATCTTTAATTTTGTCGCCCTTCTGCAGCTCTGTATTCAGCTTCATATTCTCCCTGACATTCCTGAAGTATTTCTTGAACCAATAGGCGGAGAAGCCCGTAATCGCAAAGATAATATCAATGGGATAGTAGACTGTTGTCACATCTTTAGCTGTCTCGGCCACACTCCATATCAGGTTGGATGTAATGCCTCCTGCAGTAAGTAGCAGAAACACAATGTCCCGGTCCGCCTGTTTCCTGAAGATCATCGTTCCGACGATGTATAGAAACCAGATCATGGATACAAGAAAGAATAGGTTAATGACGTTGTAATGGATCATGGCATATGTAATATGAATGGGCACCACCACAATCACGGCCGTATAGATCAAGGTCATGACAACATGCCACTGTAGCCATGCCTTTCGTACATGAACCATCGTTAATCTCTGGAATAACAGAAGGATACAAGCATTTTGCAGCAACAATGAGATCAATCGAATTTTAATGCCCCAGGTATAATTAATTGGAAGCCATAACATCAATATATTGTCATGACCCATCGTAACCGTGATGCCAACAGCTAAAGTTAATACGGCTCCAACCAGCAAGGAACGTTCCTGTCGATTAAATGCGTAAAGAATACAGGCATACATGCCGTGGAGGAGCATAACCAGAAAGGTGAGCATCTGAAAACCAATGGAATACCAACGCGAAAAATCAACAGCTGCCTGTGAACCAAAGCGAACAGGTTTGCTAATTCCGCCCATATACGGGCTGTCGTAATTGGCTACACGGACCAATAATTCAATGGAGGTTGTTCCTTCCTGATCGTAGGTCGCTGTATATGAAGTGCTTCTGGGTATATATGTACTGCTATCCGTGGAGACCTCACCCATGCCCCCGTCCGCGTCTCCATTCATCTCAACCTCGGATGAACTTCGGATTCCCTTGAACCAGAAGGTTACCGGCGTCTGAAGCGGATCTGTCAAAATGCGCAATCGATATGTTCCGTAACCGTACGAACTCTCTTGTTCCTGATTCTGTGCACTCCCCCAGTCCCCAGGGACCTGAACACTCTTGGCACCGCCATTCCTCTTCACAATATCTTGTTGGGTCAGCAACTCATCCGGATAAAGGTCCCATTCCCCATTCAAGTACATGACTGGAGATTGATCCAGATCCACGCCCCTTAAATCCAGCACCCCGTTAACGGCGCGATGCTCATCTACTGTGTGGAATAGCTCAGACCATACCGAGCGCATGCCAATTAACACTCCAAAAATGATTAGCATAATGAACAAATATTTGTAACGGTCCACACGTTTCGTTTGAAGTAATTTCATTAATTATTTTTTCATGACTTTGGTTAAACCGAGCTTCCAGTCCTGATACCATTCGGTAATGTCCTCACTGATCGGGATCTCCAAATCTTGCTCCATTCTGGTGGTTAAGAGACGATACTGCTCCTCCACACCGAGATCGTTGTGCATTTCATCATATAACTTCATTAGCATAAAATAACTTTCTTCTTCATCCGGAAGCATATGCTGGATACGTTGTGTACTCTCGATCACTTTCTCCGCCAGCCCATGCTGCTGGTAATACAGACTTAGTTGTCTCATATGATACAGCCACAGATAGCGTAATCTTTCCCGCTCAGGTTCAGCCCACATGTATTCATAATTGCCAAGATAGGTACCCTTATATAGATGAAGCACTTGCTCATAGGCATGAACGGTACTTTCGTCTACGGCTTTCCATTGCCTGATTTCCCGTTCCCACTGCTCACTATCCAACTGAGCCTCACCCAATTCGAGTCGATAGCCTGCCTCCAGGTGTCCACTCTGAATCGTGATCATATCCATATTGCAAGTTTTCAGGGTTTGGCGGACATGATAAATCGCAGTGTAGAGTTGGTGTGCCGTCTTCTCCTCTTCCATTCCCGGCCACAGCAGCTCCAGCAGAACACTGCGATGGATGACCTGGTTCCGGTGGTGAAGCAAGTATGCAAACAGTTCCTGCGCCTTGCTTGTACGCCATTTGGCAACCTGGGTATCCTTTCCTGGAAGCTTAAACTGAATCTGATTAAAACAGCAAATTAAAGGTACGTTTGTATCCTTTGACCGCTGCTCCCGTTTTACGCTCAGTTTCTCTCTTACGCGGCTCACCGTCTGCTTCAATCGATCCTTTTGGATGGGCTTCATCACATAGTCCAAAGCCTGTAGTTCGAAAGCATGCACCGCATATTGATCGTAACTGGTCACAAATATAATTTCGATGCCCGGTGTTGCCGCCTGAATCTGTCTTCCCAGATCCATACCATCCATCTCCGGCATATGAATATCCAGAAATACAACATCAGGACGGTGTTCCACAATGCCTGCCACAGCCTCTGTTGGATTCATATATGTAGCGATAATTTCAATGCCGCTTACTTCTTTTTCTAGTGATTTTTGAAGGCCTATCAACGCTAGACGTTCGTCGTCAACCAATATCACTTTCACAGGAGCTTCCTCCTCGACCCTGAGGTCTTGAGATTTATTTTCACTATTATATCATAGGCATTTTAAGTATTTAGGTTCTTGTTTCCTATTTTCAATTTGTAGCAATTTAATTGTATAATACTTAATAGAAGACAGGTTATCAGATCCGGTCTTGGAAGAGAGGAAGGTACCATATGTCAGATGTTAATCAAAGCTTTGGGCAAGCCCTTGTCAAATCATTAGTCGGGGAACGCGGTCATATCCGCATCGCCCGTGCCCTGCCCGATATCGATGTCACACTTGCTGCTCGTACGCACGATGCCATGCCATATACAATTTATCAGTTGGTGAAGCACATGCATTATTGGCAGCAATTCATGCTCGATCACTTGGAAGGACGCAAACCACAGCTCCCTGCTAACGTGAGTGAGAGCTGGCCTGAGGAGAAGGGTCCACAGGACGAAGCCACGTGGAAGGCAGATATTCAGGCATTCTTGGATGGGGTTGATCAAGCCGTAGCCATTGCCGAAAATGCACAATTAGATGATCCACTGCTCTATTTCCCGGGTGAAACTAAAGCAGGACTTTTGCGCAATATCGCATCCCATAACTCGTACCATCTGGGTGAGATTGTTCTGCTGCGTCGCTTCTACGGCGCATGGCCGCCTCCAGGTGGCGGATATCCGGCGTAAACCATATTTACAACAGATCTATTGAACGAATATACAGACACATCTAAGCTGTGAAAGGACCCATTGTTCCTTTTGCAGCTTCTTGTGGTTATAGGCAAGTAACATCCATTGAAGTGCCAATTATAACGCTCATATCCTGCTCCAGGCTCATATATTACTTCAAAGTACGTATATGACTTTGAGGTGCGTACTTCTCATCCTTCTTTTTCTGACCCACAATATGAACAGAAGAAGAGAGGAGCATGTCCATTGAAACCCGAACAATCCGTTCCCCGTTACACCGCACTTGTCATTGGTGCTGGAGGCGTCATTGGAAGAAACCTTATTGATTATCTGGTGACACTTCCGCAATGGAATGTCATTGGTGTATCTCGCCGCGGAGGAGAAGATGCCCCTGGGTTACGTTATATATCAGCTGATTTACTGAACGAAGCAGACACACAAGACAAACTGAGTCTTTTAACGACCGTTACGCATATTTTCTACGCCGCGTATCAGGATCGCCCAACCTGGGCCGAATTGGTACAGCCCAACTTGGCCATGCTCGTCAATGTGGTGAATACCATCGAACCGATCGCTCCAAATCTCCAACATATTAGCCTAATGCAAGGTTATAAAGTGTACGGCGCACATCTGGGGCCATTCAAAACACCTGCCAAAGAAACAGACGCATATCATATGCCCCCTGAATTCAATGTCGATCAGCAACAGTTTCTCGAGGATCGGCAACCTGGAAGCAGCTGGACCTGGTCAGCCCTGCGCCCTTCTGTTGTATGTGGATTCGCTCTGGGTAATCCAATGAACCTTGCCATGGTTATTGGCGTGTATGCGTCTATCTCCAAGGAACTTGGCTTGCCACTTCGATTCCCTGGGAAACCAGGAGCGTATCATTCGCTTCTTGAAATGACTGATGCGACATTGCTGGCTCATGCAACCGTATGGGCAGCAACCGAACCTCGCTGTGCCAATCAGGCATTTAATATCACCAATGGCGATCTGTTTCGCTGGAATGAACTATGGCCCAGAATCGCTGCATTTTTCGAATTGGAAACCGCACCTCCACTCCCCCTCTCACTTGCAACAGTGATGGCAGATAAAGAAGATCTTTGGAAGTCCATGATTGAAAAGTATGGTTTGGTAAACATCCCTTATGATGATGTCTCTTCCTGGGCATTTGGTGACTTTGTCTTCTCGTGGGATTACGATTTCTTCGCGGATGGTTCCAAAGCTCGCCGCTTCGGATTTCATGATTTCATTGATACTGAGGCTATGTTTATGGATATTTTCAGAAATCTACGTAATCGCAAGATCCTTCCGTAAAGTAAATAAAATGCATAATAAGCCGATTCCTGAATTTCAGAGTCGGCTTATATAAGTCACTCAACGTCAGTAGTAGTTGGCGGCTTAAACAGAATTTTTCCTCGATCACCATAAACATTCTCCACGTGTATATCGCCCCACCTACACATCAGATGAAGAATCTCTTTAAGACTCCCCCCGTACTCTGTTAACTCATACTCCACTTTAGGCGGGACCTGGTGATGGGAAATTCGGACAATGATCCCCGCCTCCGTTAGTTCACCAAGTTGCTGAGTCAATACTTTCTGGGTGATCGCAGGGATCAGTTTCATCAGCTCACCATTACGTTTCTTCCCAAAGGTAAGATGGAATAGAATAACGGGCTTCCACTTTCCCCCGATTACTTCAAGAAAAGCTTCAACTGCGGTGTTATATACTTTGAGCGGTTCCTCCATATCACCTTCTGTCTCCCTTCCAGACTATTGCTCAATCTTCCCGATTCATCTTCTCAAAAATATGGACTAATTGCGCTCGATCCTCTTCGTTTAATTTCTGGAATAAATTCTTGCGCAGCTTCTGGCCCTCCAATATTGCTCTTCCGAGGACTTCGGCCCCTTTATCCGTAATGTTCAAATAAACAATGCGACGGTCCGCTTCATCTACCATTCTGACGACTAATTCCTTGGCTACCATCTTGTCAGATAAATAACTGAGTGTAGGCGGAGTGAACCCTAAAATTTTTGCAATATCCGAAGGTCGGCTTTTTCCATTTTGATGGAGATGGCTGAGTACAAGCACATGAGAAACACCGAGGTCCTCATTGAATGATTTGTTCCATTGTATGATCAATTTATTGGTGAAATTATCCATGTTGTGTATAAGCTCAAAAATGTTCTGTTCTTCCATTAGATCCTCCTCGAAAAAATAAACAACAGCCCTCATTTAACTTAAGGGCTGTCATCATTTTACACGCTATTGGGCTGAGTAGCCACCATCGATCACCAGTTCAGATCCTGTAATGTACGAAGAATCATCCGATGCCAGGAACAACGCCGCTTTGGCAATATCGCTTGCTTGGCCCAGACGCTGCAAAGGCGTTGCCTGAATTAATCGTTCTAGCAGTTCCTTGGATGTGTTCAAGGATTGGGTCATTGGTGTTTCGATGATCCCAGGAAAAAGAGCATTCACCCGAATACCTTGACGTCCGAAGGTGGTCGCAGCGGCTTTGGATAATGCACGTACCGCGCCTTTGGATGCCGAGTAATGGTTAAAGCCTTGTCCAATCAAAGCGGTGTATGATGAAATGTTAACGATGGAACCTTTCTTCTGGGCTGCCATATAAGGAGTGACATGTTTCATGCCAGCGAATGGGCCGAAGCCATTAATGGAGAGCATTTTCTCCCAATCCTGTGCATTGATTTCCTCAAACGGCTTTTCCGAAGAAATGCCTGCATTGTTGACCAGAATGTCAATTTTCCCAAAACGTTCATTCACTACTTTCGCCAGTGCCTGCCAACCTTCATCCGAAGATACATTCAACTTCATTCCGTACACATTCTCTTTTTGGCTGGCTTTCTCCAGTGCTTCCTCATTAATGTCTGCTGCAATGACGATGGCGCCTTCCTGTGCAAAAAGATCAACCATACCCTCCCCGATTCCCGAGGCTCCGCCAGTAATAATGGCTACTTTATTATCTAATTTTCCCATGCGAATTGCTCCTAACGTATTTTATTTATTTGGAAGTAACAAGGGCTACTTTGTCTTTCATTCTTAACATGATGCTTAAGCCCCTTTCTTGAAGAAACCAAAGTATTTAGACATATAATATTTAGATGACTAATTATTATATGTCTAAATACTAGCAAAGTAACTGCCTTAATGCAACGAGTACAGCTCTATATACTTATTTTGGATATCTTAGCGAAGCTAACGCAGTTGAAAAAAGCCCCTTATTGGCGACCATTTCCGCCTTATCACGCATAACTAGGCAACAAAAAAACTGCATCCGTCATTACGGATGCAGCCTTTTCAACGTTTCCTATAAAGAGAAGCTCATACCCTTACTTACAGTGAACCTTCAAGGTTTGCAGGTTGATTTTCCTCATTCACCAGACCTTGAATAAAGGTTTCAAAATTGGGCGCAAGCCAAGTGATCTTGTAACTTTCTTTTTTATCCACATGAACAACTTCGGGCTCACCAGCATTGCCGGATTCACGATAATCCAACATCACCACCTCCGATTCGGAAGGGCACTCACAGATAACAACACCGATTTCAGGATAACCCCCCTGCTCGATAATAAACCGGCTGCCAGCTTCACCACCTAACGAATGTGCTTTCTCCCGCCCAATACCCAATATACCCGCGACCTCAACGCGGACCTTCTTGGCAGCCTCTGCTTGGCTAACAGGAAAATACCGATAGTGGGGAACACCCCCATTATGTAATTTCATCATGTTAATATAGGATGTTGGCAGCTTGAAGACCAACTGCTCCTCCACTGACTCGACCTGTTCATCGGTAGGCGGAGCCAACACATATTGATCCACGGCTTCAGCATTGTCATTCCAAAAACCCATTGGTTCCAGATGGCCAACACTAACAGGTGCGGTTGAGATTTCAGAGACAGATGGGACGGTATTCACGAGCTTCTCTACGGATTCCTCTGCTGTTTTGCTTCGAATCCATTCCAGAAACTCCAGCGTATCTTCATCCCCAGGGTCCAATTCATCCGCTCTTTCAAACGCCTGTAGCGCATGCGCATATTGCTCCAGATAATAATAAGCCAGTCCAATCCGATAATGCCAGAGTGGGTCACCTGTGCCCTCTTTAGCAACCGTCAGGAATTGTTCAACCGCTTCTTCATACTGTTCCAGGTTATTTAGCGCTCGTCCCAAATGGTTAACCAGCTCATAATCTCTTTCTTCCACAGGAATTGCTTGAATTGCATCTACAATTTCCTGAAATTCATCTTCTTCATGCCACTCTTGCAATTGAACCAACAGATCGTCTCTCATTCTCTTTTCCTCCCCGTTCATTCACTCATGATTACGTATTGAAAATTATACCACTATCCGGATCACCATCTCCAGCAAACCAAGATCCTTAGGGATATCATGAATCGATATCTTTTCATTTCTGATGACAATACTAAAAGAGGTAACCTGAGCCCGGTTAAGAAAACCAGGCAGGCTACCTTCTTTATTCCTTCCAATACATTGAATTCTTAATTCAATTCAGCAACTCAACACAATCGTAGACCCAACCTGCACTTAACCAGTTACCCAAGTCACTGGAACCGCTGATCGGCGTAATTGTGATGGTATTGGAACCATTGACGAAGTAGGATGCTGGAACATTCCAGCTAAAGGTTGTGTTGTTACCACGATAGGTACCAATGGTGAAGCTACGAGAATTGGGCTGTGAAGATGCAGCAGGATTGGTTAAAGCATGTCCATTAACCGTTATACTAGGTCTTCCATTATTGTAGGCTGCGGTAATACCGATGTTGAATGTATGAGAAGATGCAGCTTGAGCTGCATTCAAGTTAAACGTTATTGTGGTTGGAGAATTCTGACCACGGAACTGGATTGCCGGAAATCGATTGGTCGCGCTACCGGTAGCATAGGTGACAGGTCCCCAGCTTGGGTTGCGACTATCGGATGGGTGACGAATCGGAATCGTCTGTCCATTCAGGAGCTCCCGTGGCGTACCATCCCAGTTACCGATTCGCCAGATGTTAGAGGCTTTACTTGGATCATTGTTGATCGTACGTGTATTCAGAGTCGTCGTTTGTCCTGCCGTGACATTAACCGTTTCCGTATATACGGCCAGTTCTCCCTTATATGCTGTCATGGTGTACGTCCCAGGAATCATGCTGTATTTGGCGGCCGCCCCACTTGAAGACGTCCCCACCCAATACTGGGCATTACTATTAGCGAACCCAATTGTGTATGCATACCCTGTATCCATCCCGGAGAGACCATTAAGCACCACGTTCCCCCGACTGGATACCCAACCTTGCAGATTCAGACCAGACATCCAGCTGAAATCGGGTACACTTGGTGTACCTCCGGTTGTAAAGATCAAAGCGTACGGCCCATGCAGACCCAGGCGCCAATTCTCCGTCTGTGCATGTCCCGAGTTCATATAGTTATATACTTCCGTCTCTGTTCCACTTTGGAACTGGATGTCGCGAAAGAATGGACCACCAGAGCTTTTTTCCCGATTGCCGTAGGCCATAAATACACCGACACCATTCCCCGTAACTCCACGAACGGATAAATCTTTGGCCTGATCATTACCATAATATTTGGAGGCCGACTGTCCATTTGCAAACCCGAACACATCCTGACTCTCGATTGCTCCTGTGTTACCTCGATTATTGGAATTCGCCGGAACACCCGTCAACACACTACCATTACCGCGGAAAATGTACCGCAGCTCCCCGATCGAAGGTTGAGCCGTGATATGCGTTGCCATGTATATGATGTTCTCCCCACCACGCGAAGCATAATAGTGAGTCAGTGTGCTTGTGGATACCGTGATTAACACGGTTGATCCTGAAGGTGAGGTATTCCACGTCACATTGGCCGAGGAGCCCAAACCTGAGCCGATATGTGACCCTCTGTTGCTGTTCAGCTCCGTACCGTTCATTTTGGCTGAGATAATATCCCCATTGGTTTTGTTCACCACATAGACTAATCCTGAACCGGTGTTTACTTCAATTCTGGAGCCGTTATCCGTAACATTAATGGTTGCCGCGTGTCCGGTAGATGCAGGGTATACAACAGCTGTTGCGATCATAACGACAATTAAAAACAAACCAAGCGCCTTTCTCACTATACTTTTGGTCATGAGTAAATCCCTCCTTGGAACTCTTTTAATAAAGCGCTTACATTATGATGTATAACAACTGACACTTCCGTCTCATATCGATATGTCTGCTATGCGGGCATGTCCATAATCACTGAAATGTTATGTCTGCGTGCGTATAGAGTAGAGTCGCTACTTCATGTAAATCTGATCTGGCCACCCCCTTCTTAAATCACTCTTCTACATACAAGAATTCTTACAATTCCAATAAAACAATACCATTATATTACATATACTTGCAATGAAAATGAACCGTTCATCCAATAGTAAGTTCTGAAAAAAATTTACTTCAACATGCAGAAGTCTGATTTTCATTCTCATTCCCGCACTCTCCAATGTTCGTTTAGATGCGTCGTTATAGTACCAGCATACGAGTACATTGAAAAGTTTTTGTGCCAATTCTCCATTGTGGAGATATGCCGTTCCTCTTATTTTCCGTTTACATATTTTATAGAGAACTAGTTTTGATCTTAACGGACAAGGGGTGCAATTGAAATGGGAGCTAAGCCACATGGCGCTATCCAAAAGCAGGGGGTTTCTATTATTGCCTGCACGAAACGTCAAAACTATATAAGAAACTTGTTCAATAACTACAGTCGACAGATCCACGCCAGGAAGGAACTTATCATTATTGTCAATAACAATAACATTCCCCTTACCCCATATCTAAGTCTAGCCAAAAAACTTTCAAACGTACACGTCTATCGTCTTCCAGAACGCACTTCCCTCGGCGCCTGTCTAAATTATGCTATCAAGAAGACGAAATACAACTATATTGCCAAGTTTGACGATGATGATTATTACGCCCCCTACTATTTGAAGGAAAGTATGCAGACCTTTCAAAGAACCAATGCTGATGTCATTGGCAAGAAGGCTCATTACATGTATTTACGCGGATCTAAGACGTTTATCCTTCGTTCTCCTCATGATGAACATCGACCGGTGACCCTAATCCCTGGCGCAACGCTTGTTTTTAAACGCAAGGTAGTAAACCATGTACCGTTCCCGAATCAAAGCGTCGGTGAGGACGACCTATTTTGCATTAGAAGCAAACGAAAGGGTTATCGCGTATATTCTGCTGGAAAAAATAATTTTGTTGCGATCCGCAGGCGAAACTCATCCAACCATACTTGGATCATTAGCGATAAAGAACTCATATCTCAAAGCCAAAAAATACCTTCTGTTACCAATTACAAAAAATATGTACAGAAAAAGCCCAGGGGCTAACCCTGTTAACCACAAATTGAGTCTCAAAAAAGAGCAGCATTCCGCTGCTCTTCTCTGTTCTCGACCCTTTATTCACATGCATTTGGACTCAAACCAGATACTCCGCCATAATCTGCTCGATATCATACGGCGTAACGCCTTGATCCACCGAATAGATCGTATCCGCCTGATCTATTGTATCCACCAGTTCTCCTCTAGCTTTGGCATGGAGCATGAACAAGTCATGCAGATCGGGTTTGCGTAAAGTCGTTAGTGCTTTGCCCATCAGGACCATGCCTTTTTGATTGCCTTCCACATTATTGTAGTAATCCGGGTGGCTTGTCAGCGCCAGGTCTGTCCAGATGACGGTACGTTCAACCAGGTCCATAATGACAGGGATCGCAATCTGCGTATCTGCGGTAATATCGATTTTGTTAGCTACGGTGGACGGCTCGAAGATCTCGCCAGAACCCGGCTTCTTCCGCATCATCCACCCCACAAAACATTCCGGCAGATCACAGTACGGATGACTGGTAAACGAAAGCAGTGTTGCCACCACATATCGTCCACCATAAGCCACGATGGATGGAATATGCAGATCAATGAACTCACTTGCTCCGTTAGGTGCAGTCACGATATCTCCGCTATGGACAGCCTTATAGTTAGAGGATCGCAGATTCGTATAGGAAATATGCTCCACATAGTTCCAGTCCTTATCATACATCACCGCAGACAAGTCAATGTCCACGCGCCCTGTAGACTTGCCATCCACGTCCCCCTCTTTCCACCAGTTGAAGAAACGAATCGTATCACCCTCTGCCATTGGCACACGGCTTCCTCGAACGATGGTATGCAGAGCCTTGCTCGCCGATCTCTGGGAAAAGGGTACCAGATAATCATGGAGCTGTGGATCAACATAGGTCTTTCCAAGCGGGGCAAGGGCAGCGAATCGCTCTACCAGCGCCTGCTCGCACAATTGCACGACATCCTGACACGTGGCTTCATTGATGTCTGGCAGCTCATTCGGAACAGCAAAAGCTTTGGCTACATTGCCTTTTGGGAAGAAGACACGCAGATCCTGCGGTTCATTACGCCGAGCAAAATGCTGTCTCACCTGCAATAACACCGGGGTGGATACTTGCTCCAGTACCTCACCAAATGCCAGCAGTACATACGCTTCATCCTCGGTCATCCGCAACAAGTGATCCAGTCTTCTCGCGAATTCACCTGGACGCTGTGACAACAGATCGATCAGACTCCAGACATTCCGATATTGGAAGGCAAGTTCCACACTTCCGTTGAAGGTCGAATACGGCTTATTATTACGCAAAATATCAAAGGCTTCTTCGCATCGCGGATACCGAAGCTTATATTCCGATGGATGCAGAATTTCGCCAAGGCGAATCCAGCGATCCTTATATCGCAACATATCCTCCGTGATGGAGCCACATTGCTCCAGCAATCCGAGCAAAAGGCGTCTCTCACGCCGTTTGAATTTTCGGAAGGGAGAAGCCACAGCGAGGCTAACATCACCATTGGACCAGGCAACAGCCAGACGGAGGACATCACTTGCCGTTTTGAAATACGGACTAATTCGGTCGAGGTTCGCTTTTTCATGCTTCAACAGCGAGGCGACCACAAAGCCCACATTTTCTTTGAACGGAATCTCAGCAGGTAGAATCGCATCCACTTCACTTGGGTCTGCATGCTCCAATACCATGTCGATATCCGCCTTGTCCGTTTCCGAGATGGAACCTTTTGCTTCAATGATCTGACGGATGAGCGTCTGGAATGCTTGCTGGTTTCCCAAACCAATGACTTTCAAGTCCGTCTTCTCCAGCAAAGGCATTCTTTCCACAGATTGTTGATCCGGATAGACCACAGTCAGGTTGGTCAGATAATGAATAATCGCATTGAGATATAACTCGGCCTCATCCGCTTGCATCACCTGCATTGGGAATCCAGCATACATCGGTGTGTACTTCACATGTGCGCCGACCATGACTCTTAGATCAGCCACGAGTTGAATATATACTGTTTCAAACTGTTCCTTGGACAGCTGCCGCATCGCTTGAATCAACTCATCCGAGAAGGTGTATCCGAGTGCTTCAATATTTTTGAGGGCAGTCGCCAGGTGTGTCTTCGGCAACTGTTGCTTCCCTTCGTTTGATTCAATAATGAGTTTGTTCGCTCTGCGCAAATAGATTGTATTGTTCATGATAAAAGAGTCCAGGAAAGCCATATTCCTATTAACATTTGGTAGATGGCTTTAGAAGGAAGGAATATGATAGCCTGGACGCCTCCTCTCTGAAATGAAATCTTCAGGAGAGCTGCGACCCTATGATCTCCAATGATTGTAGAAGGAAGGATCGCAATAGCCTGAAGGCCAGCGGTTCAAAGTTTGTCACCCGAACCTCTGGTGAACCCATCATCTCAGATTCCATGATCTGCCAACAGGGCGAAAGTATTACGACATGAATTTAAGAATTTAATGAAAATAGAAAAAAGCCTTTGCCGACCCCCAATGTCAGCAAAGGCTTTTCCGTATAGATGTGTTACTTATCAATCAGGTTTGTTACTTTCAACATTCTTGCAATCAATGCAGTGACCTCAGCACGGGTCATCGTGGTCTTTGGACTCAGAACCTCTGGCCCATTACCTTGGATGATCCCCGCTGCAATCAACTGGGCTACATCTTCTTTTGCCCAATTCGATACATCGGCTGCATCACTGTAACGCTCCAGTTCAGAGTTCATCTGTTCCGGGCTGATTGCCGCTTTTGGTTCAATCAGACGGTAGGCACGAGCGACCATGGCAAATCCTTGCTCACGTGTGATCTCCTGATTACCGTAGAAGTTGCCATTATCGTAACCGCGAACGATACCGAATTCATTCGCAAGGGCTACCGCGGAGCGGAACCATGCGGATTCGTTAACGTCAGGGAATAGATTCTGTGGTGCATCCTGACGCATTAGGCCCAGTCCAAGTACAACAATCTCGGCAAACTCAGAACGAGTAACCTGACGGTTCGGTGAGAACGTGTTATCTCCGTTACCTTTCAGATCTAATCTCGCAGCGATGTTGTTCACATCGGTTTTACCCCAATGGGACTTGGCATCTTCAAAATCCTGCGGATTCCAGATGACTGAGTAACTTCCGCTGCTGCGCAGGTCATTAATGAGTGCATAGTATCGGCTATCGACTTTGGTAACAACCGTTGGTACATGGAAGATGCTACCGTCCGGGTTGATGATCACTCCTGTTGTAATCCGGTTCGGGTCGATGCCTTCTGGAAGTGCAATATACTTCGGTGCATAGCCATTCAGCTGGCTAGATCGCACAGTCTGTCCATCTTTCGTAAACGTCAGATCCAGATCAACTGGTGTGACAAGTAGCTCGTATCCTTGGGATGCGGCTCTTGTCTCGGCGCTGTCAATCAATGCATCCGAGGAACGTGCAATATCAATATGGACATCAATATCATTCAACGCTGCATTACCAAGCTGTTTGGACACACCATTCAAGTCCATTTTGCCACCAGGTACCGGATAGATCGCTAACGGATTGCTAATGTTCAATTTGGAACCTTGATCTACTAATTGTTTCAGTGTTTCGAGGGTTAAACCGTCCACCTTCATATTCCCATCATTCGGTGAATGAATGGCGAACTGCTGTCCTGTGCCTTGTGACATGGCAACATTCAGCTTGGCTGGATCAACTTGAACCAACGTTTCTTTGTTGTTAGATGGTTTGGATGTAGCAAATGGTTGATGGCTACCATCCCGAGTTGTCTCCAAATTATCCTTCACGGGTGCCGGCGTTGGCGTTGGTACTGGCGCAGGTGTAGGTGCTGGTGTGCTTCCACTGTTACCTCCCGTATTTCCGCCGCCATTGTTGCCTCCACCATTGTTACCATTGTCATTGGATGCTCTAGTCACGTTAATTTTATACTCCGTAACGTGGCCAAGTGAATCCGTTACTCTAACAACGATCTTATTTCCGCCAACTTGGAGTGGTAGATTCTCACTTACAGCACCACTTGAAATCTCGTTCCATTCTCCATCTCCAACAGCTATTTCAATCTTCGCAAGTGGATCAAGTGCCGTTGGCGTTAGCTGGAATTGATATACGCTATTCGGCACTGAAATGGTGTATGTGTCTTTAGCCGGATCAAAGGCCGGAGACAAGCTTCCTGTAGACGGGATCAGCGTTTGCAGCGTTGATGTATCTGTACCAATTACTTTGGTAAGTCCCGTTCTTGCATCTGTCAGATCCAAAAGTGCCTTGTCTACCTGCGCTTGGGTCGCTGTCGGATCATTCAACACTCGTTCTGCTTCATTCATCGCATTATCCAGTGCTGTCCAGCTCGCTGGTGTGTATGCTGACTCTTCCAGGCTTTCACCTGTAATTTCAGTTACTTTCGCTTGCAAAGCTGATTTATCTACATCTGGTACAGATGTTGTAGGGATTAGACCCGTTCTTGCATCAGTCAGTTCTTGAAGTGCTTTGTCTACCTGCGCTTGAGTCGCTGTCAGATCATTCAACACTCGCTCTGCTTCGTTCATCGCATTATCCAGTGCTGTCCAGCTCGCTGGTGTGTATGCTGACTCTTCCAGGCTTTCACCTGTAATTTCAGTTACTTTCGCTTGCAAAGCTGATTTATCTACATCTGGTACAGATGTTGTAGGGATTAGGCCCGTTCTTGCATTAGTCAGATCCAAAAGTGCCTTGTCTACCTGCGCTTGGGTTGCTGTCGGATCATTCAGCACTCGCTCTGCTTCATTCATCGCATCATCGAGTGCTGTCCAGCTCACTGGCGTGTACGCTGACTCTTTCAGGCTTTCACCTGTAATTTCAGTTACTTTCGCTTGCAAAACTGATTTATCTACAACTGGTACAGATGTTGTAGGGATTAGGCCCGTTCTTGCATCTGTCAGATCCAAAAGTCCCTTGTCTACCTGCGCTTGGGTCGCTGTCGGATCATTCAACACTCGCTCTGCTTCGTTCATCGCATTATTCAGTGCTGTCCAGCTCACTGGTGTGTACTCAGATTCCTCTAGACCCTCGCCTGTAACTTCAGTTACTTTGGCTTGCAACAAGGACTTGTCTACCTTTGTCACAGCATTTTCGCTAAAACTTTGAGCTGGGGCACCGTTAGTCCCTTTTAGATTACCATCTTCAATATCGTAAGAAACGATCACTGATGCATTGGAAGGGATAATCTGACTCGTTTTTAACTTCAATGTCTTGCTGTTCGCTCCTCGTTCGAAACTGTCGATCGTGATTGGTTGGCCGTTGATCTCCAGTTTGAAGCCAGTTAAACTTGCTATATTCGAAAAATCGAGCTCCTCATCGAACGTTACAATAACCTCATCTTCTGTCACAGACACATTACTTACATTTGCGCTTGTGAATTTTGGTGCCCACGCACTGAACGTGAAATACTCTCCGTCTTTTAATGCCGCCTTGGCTGTATAATGTGGAATTCCATTTACATCTTTGAGGCTCAATTCATAGCCAGATGCATCTGTAAAATCTTCACTGTCACTTACCAGTAATTGATAACCTGCTGGAACTGACACTTCCGGGATACCAATCTCCACTTCACCCACGTTATTCGTATTCTGCACTTTCCAAACTCTTTGCGCATGATATTGTCCCGGTTTATTTATAGACTGATCATAGGTCAATGGCAGACCGTTATCCGCCCATACGAAATATTGCTGATCCGTCAAAATGCTGGAATTATCTGCATTTGTAGCAGCCAGCGTGTTAACACCTACGGCGACTTGTGGTACTCCAGCATTGATGCTTAAGCTTTGTTTTTGATTCAAGCCCTGTGCTTCATCTTTGCCGATTCCTGCAATATTGTGCTTATACTTGGAATCGACAGTCCACACTTCACTTCCGTTAGTTGAAAGATAAGGACTTGCTCCGTTGTTGAGCGTAATGCCATATTTAATGGCTAGATAAGACTCAATTTTTGAAGCATCCATAGCTGTCTGATTGTCATACAAAATAATCTCAGCAACATCAGCTACAAGACCACCCCAGTTATAAGTGGCACTTCCGCCGTTGGTAGCACCTATAACAGGAGTAAAGTTAATCTCTCCAAAGACCCCTTTCCGACTGAAGCTAGCTTCAACACCATCTACTCGTGCTGTATGATTATTATTACTTACGATATCAAAGTTCACGATCTGAGCTCTACTTCTATCCACCAGATTGAAATAGTCATAAACACCATCGACGCCATTACCTGAGGCAAAATTGTTTCCATATCCACCCATTATAATGACGCCATTGGTTCCTGTAGGAGTAGTCGCTCCGACAAGAGCTCCCCCGTTGTTATTTTTATAAACGGCATAGCCAGATTGGAATTTAATTGGTTTGTCACCTACCAGCTTTACGGAGCTACTATAGTGGCCCCCACCTGTCGGATTGTTGAATTTTACACTGGGGTTAAAGTTAATTCCTCCCGGATTATAACTCGGTGCTGTCTTCCCAGAAGGAATAACCAGGTCAAATTCTACCTCGTTAGCTGATTGGTCCTTCCAATCGGTCAGTAAACCTTCCACCGTATCAGCATCCGAGTCTGCTTTCAGCCATAACACAGGTTCAAGACCCGTTCCCCCTGGAACAGGGCTGCTAGCTGCGCTTACTCTCTCTGAACCAATTGAAGAGATGAATGTGCTTAATAACAACATGCTAACTACGGACACTTTAAATCCTTTTTTCCACTTCTTACTGTACAAAAACGACATACTTATCCTCCCTCTTTTACATTTCGCATAATATCGACCCTCATCTTGCTTATTCTACACATAGCCTCTTACCAAACTCTTACCAAACCTTTCGCTCGTAAATACAACAAAAAAACAGCCTTGCAAATGAAGCTGCGAGGCTGAATATTTTCAATTACATATTTGATTGTTTCCATTGTTGGTACCATAACTCAACTTCCAGGCCGGGACGTATACCTGCCTCTTGCTCTAAAGCGATAACCAACTGGTTATATTGAGCGACCACAGGATCTTTATTGCCTAATCGATCGTAGGTCTTCATTAAGGCCAGTCCGACTTCCTCCAATGATGGCTCGAATTGCTGTACCCGGTGATATACCGTGAGTGCTTCCGTATTCTGTCCCAGTTCGATGTAATATTGTGCGAGTTGCATGGCGTGGTTACGCCAGAGTGCATGCAATCGTTCGCGCTCCAACTCAGCCCATACATAATCGTCTTCACTATAATATTTGCCCTCATATTGATCTGAGGTCTGCCGATGTTCAGCTATTGTAGACGATGATAATAGAGGCAATCGGTTAAGACGACTCTCCCATTCTTCAGCATCAATCCTGAATTCACCCGTTTCCAATAGATAACCAAACTGTTGATAACGAATGACCATATTGTCCTCGCCCATGAATTCGTTCATCATGCTGCGTAAGCGATGGATGCCACTGTGCAGATTGGATATACCTCTCCGCTCATCCAACTCTGGCCACAACAGCTCGAGTAACGTATCCCGTTTAATCGGTTTGTTCCGATGGTGAAGCAAATAGGCGAATAACTCTCTAATCTTGGTTGTTCTGAACTTCATATGTTTTGGCGGCTCATTCGGGTGCAGTTGGACCTGAAGCATTCCCAGACAGCGGATTAACATGGATGGCTCTTCTGCTATATTCAGACTTGCTGGCACCGTTCGGCGTTGATACATCTTCATCGTTTTTTCCAAACGGTCACGCGTTACAGGCTTCATAATATAGTCCAGCACTTCAAGCCCATAAGCTGTCAGTGCATGTTCGTTATATGCGGTTGTGAAAATAACTTCTGTTCCAGGAGAAACCTCATGGATACGTTCGGTCGCCTCGATTCCGTTCATCCCCGGCATTTGAACGTCCATGAAGACGATTTCCGGCAGATGAAGTTTGATCTGATCTATGGCTTCCTGTGCCGTCAGAAAAGAGCCGATAACTTCGCAATCCTCTCTCTCTTGCAACAGTTTGTTCAACCTGCTCAGAGCGAGATATTCATCATCTACCAAAATCACTCTCATATGCACAACTCCTCTGGCTCACTGATCACCCTTTAATCTATAATTTTACCATAAATCCTGACGTGGGACCGCTATCATTTAAATATAGAATCTATGTTCCGGAATTCAAAAAAATGTTCATTTTTGGCAGAGGGCATGCAGGAATTTGAAGTAAACTGTCGAAAACTAAAGTCTGCCATGAAACCAATAACCTATAAAAAGATACCCCGATATGTAGTGCTGTCGATTCTATTCCTGACTATTTTGCTTGGCTTTCGCTGGATATGGTCCGAGACTTTCACTATACCCGCACATCCTGAACCCATTGAAGGCGTGTTGGACCTTCGAGGCTGGAACCTCGCCAACACTTCACCCATATCCCTAGATGGAGAATGGGAGTTTTATCCCCAAGCGTTAATCTCTAATTCTGATGCGAAAATAACGGATAACCTATCCTCATGGATTCAAGTTCCCGGTGACTGGCGTAATGCATTACCAAAATCCTCATCGTCGTTCGGATACGGAACGTACCGTCTTCGTATACTTTTAGATCCATCTGTGGAGGAAGTCTCTCTCTGGGCTCAGAAAATCCAGACATCATCGATCATCGAGATGAACGGGACCATTGTTGCCGAATTCGGCCAACCTGCCACTCATGCCGAAGCCTATCGACCAGAAAGGACTGCATTTACGACTTCCTATGTGCTTGAGGGTTCTACCGAACTCAATCTTTTGGTGCAGACAGCCAATTTTGACGATCCTTATAGCGGAGGGATCACACGCTCTCTCTATTTTGGTTCTCCAGAAGCCATTGGCAGTGAGCGAGGACTATCCATTGACTTGCAAAAGATTACATTCGCTATACTGCTTTTGCACAGCCTATACGCTTTTGTGATGTTTCTGTTTATCCGAAAGGAACGAGCTCTGCTGACGTTCTCGATGCTGACACTGGTAGCTGGCCTAACGGTCGTCTCCGACCATGACAGTCTGTTATTGGGTTGGATTCCACTCAACTTCACTTGGATCGTTAAGGCCAAAGCGTTCTCCTATCCGTTGTTCGCATTCTTTCTTTTACAGATGGCTAGAAGCTTCTCCCATAATCTACAAGGGCGTAAACTGTTCCGTATCTATGCCAGCGTGCTTGGCGTTTACTGTTTATTTCTGCTCGTCGCACCAGTGACCCTGATCTATCATGTACTTGAGATTGGGCTTTCTGATTTCCTTTATCTGTTTGCCATCGGCTGGTCTGTCTACCTATTCTTCCGAATGGCAGCCGAGAAACGAAGCGACGCAAGCTTTTTGCTCTTTGCGGCTACTAGCAGCCTATCAAGCGTGTTATGGGGAATTGTGAACTCACATAGCGAAATTACCAACGTGTATTATCCGATCGATGTGATCGCGGCCATGTTTGGCTTCTCCGCCTATTGGTTCAGAAAATACTTTCGCAATTCAAGTGAGATCGAGAAGTTGTACGAACAACTCAAAGAGGAGGATCGCCAGAAGGATCAGTTTCTTGTGAATACGGCTCATGAGTTGCGTACACCGCTGCACGGGATCATCAATATCGCCGAGAGCATCGCGGTCCGTGAACGGCGTAAATCAGGTGGGCAGCAGGCAGAAGACATGAAGCTCTTAGTTACCATCGGCCGACGCATGTCCCAACTGGTTGATGACCTCTTGGATGTTATTCGTTTGAAGGAAAAACGCATTACGCTTCAGAAGAAATCTTTATCTCTTGCATCTGTCATTCCTGGCGTGATCGGTATGTTCCGATTCATGGCAGAGGGCAAGCCCATCCATATGCAGGTGGATATTCCAGAATCACTGCCGTTGATTCAGGCCGATGAGAGAAGACTTGTTCAGGTGCTCTACAACCTGTTGCATAATGCGCTCAAATTTACCGATGAGGGTAAGATTACCGTATCTGTCCGGGAACATGGAGAGAGCATTTTAATTCAAGTCTCAGATACAGGTGTTGGTATGAGTGAGGAGATACAACAGCGAATATTCGAGGCGTATGAACAAGGGACCCCAGAAGCTCGTTTAAGCGGAGGAATCGGCCTCGGTCTCAATATTAGCAGGCAACTCACCGAACTCCATGGCGGTCAGCTCACCGTGCAATCCGTACCTGGGCAAGGATCGACCTTCCAGATCTCGCTTCCACGGTCAGATACCACATCGCTATCGGATCAGACTGAGCAGCAATGGGACGCTCACAGTTTCGATGAAATTGTGATTGCAGAGCCACAGCAGCAGACCATATCTCAGGATAAGACTGCCGCCCGTATTCTTGCCGTCGATGATGATCCTGTAAACCTGCGAGTACTGATCTCCATGCTTGCGAATGAACCTTACCATATTCAACCTGCAGCCTCGGCGCTTGAAGCACTTGAATTGCTGGATAAGGAGCCTTGGGACTTACTAATTGCCGATGTCATGATGCCTCATATGTCCGGTTATGAACTGACCGAGAACGTACGCAAGCGTTATTCGGTATCGGAGCTTCCCATCCTGTTGTTGACGGCTCGTAACGAACCAGCTGATGTGTACGCCGGATTCATGGCCGGTGCAACGGACTATGTCACCAAGCCCGTGGATGCCGTTGAATTAAGGCATCGCATCGGGTCATTAATTGTGCTGAAACAATCCATTGATGAGCGACTGCGCATGGAGGCTGCTTACTTACAAGCACAGATTCAGCCCCATTTTCTTTTTAACACGCTCAATTCAATCATGGTTCTTAGTGAGATGGACACGGAGCGAATGCAGAAACTGGGCGATGCTTTTATCGAGTATCTTCAGACCAGCTTTCATTTTGTTAACTCGGAGAAAATGGTTGAGGTCACTCATGAGTTGGATCTCTCCCGTGCCTATCTCTACATTGAGAAAGAACGATTCATGCATCGGTTGAACGTCATCTGGGATATTCCCGATGATCTTGATCTATCCCTGCCGCCACTCACCATTCAACCGCTCATTGAGAATGCTGTTCGACATGGTATTCTCAGCAAAGTTGAGGGTGGAACCGTGCATATCCGAATCATCAACCAAACCAACGGTACCTTGATTGAGATCGAGGATGACGGTGTTGGGATGCAGCCCGAGCAGATCGAACGGGCACTGGCGTGGCCCAAGAAAGGTCCCGGCGGAACGGGAGGTATTGGATTAACCAATACACATCGCCGGTTAACCCAGATGTACGGACAAGGTTTGACCATCGTCAGCTCGCCGGGTCAAGGCACAAAAGTTTCCTTTGTCATCCCTTTGGACCGCAGCACAAGATTCTGAGCGATAAGATCGTTCTATGACTCTACAGTGGCATATTGTACGATCCGTATCCGTTTGCTTTGTGTAAGGTCTACGGGGAAAGCGATGATAGCGGACATGTTCAAGTTCAATTCCAAGCCAGGCTCGAGTTCAAGTTCAGGTTCTGATATACCAAATAAACCAAAAGAGAGCTAAGCACAGGGTTCGTCCCGGCTTAGCTCTCTTTTCTATGACTTCATTATGATCTAACACGATAAACTAAACGTTATACGTGCAGGACATGTTTTTCATCCGATAACCCCAGCGCCTTGGCTGTTGAAGAATGAACCTCTTTGAGAAGATCCAGGTTCTCCACAAGTGATATGCCATAGGATGGAATCATTTCCTTGATCTTAGGCTCCCATGCCTCCATATGCTGCGGGAAGCAACGCTGAAGAATCTCAAGCATGACTTGAACCGCCGTGGATGCACCCGGTGATGCACCTAGCAAAGCCGCAATTGTTCCATCTGCAGACGTGACCACTTCCGTACCAAATTGGAGCGTTCCTTTGCCACCCTGAACGGTATCCTTGATCACCTGCACACGCTGGCCCGCCAGAACCATATCCCAATCCTCGCTCTTCGCACCCGGAACAAAGTCACGCAATTCAGCCATGCGTTGTTCTTTAGATAACATCAGTTGTTGGATCAGATATTTGGTCAAAGAGATTTCTTTGACACCTGCTGCGAGCATCGTAAGCAGATTATGCATCTTAACCGACGTAATTAAGTCGGCATTGGAACCCGTCTTCAGGAACTTCGGTGAGAACCCGGCAAACGGTCCAAATAACAGCGACTTCTTATTGTCGATAAAACGGGTATCCAGATGCGGAACCGACATCGGCGGAGCCCCTACCGAAGCCTTGCCGTATACTTTGGCATGATGCTGTTCCACGACTTTTGGATTTTTGCACACCATAAAGATGCCACTGACCGGGAATCCGCCGATATGTTTACCTTCCGGAATGCCCGTCTTCTGGAGCAAATGCAGACTTCCACCGCCCGCGCCGATGAAGACAAATTTTGCCTTATGGCGTTCGACTGTACCGCTCTTCAGGTTTTTCACGGTTAATTCCCATTGTCCATCGCTGGTACGTTTCATATTCTTCACGCTATGTTCGTAGTGGATACCCACGTGTTGTTCCTTCAAATGTCTGATCAGCATACGCGTTAAAGCACCAAAGTTAACGTCCGTACCGGAGTCAATTTTGGTCGCTGCAACAGGTTCATTACTGGTACGATCTTTCATCATCAGCGGCATCCATTTCGCCAGTTCTTTCTTGTCATCCGAGAATTCCATGCCTGCGAACAGCGGGTGATTCGACAAGGAGTCATAACGTCTTTTCAGAAACTGGACATTGCTCTCTCCGTGTACATAACTCAAATGAGGAATCGGCATAATGAAGTCCCGCGGATTACGAATCAGACGGCTATTGACGAGATAGGACCAAAATTGCTTTGAGATCTGAAATTGTTCATTCACTTTAATCGCTTTGCTAATATCTACGGTTCCGTCTGGTCGTTCAACGGTATAGTTAAGTTCGCACAATGCAGCATGCCCGGTTCCGGCATTATTCCATTCGTTGGAGCTTTCCTCTCCTGCAGTGGCTAGCTTTTCGAAAACCTTAATATTCCAGTCTGGTGCCAATTCTTTTAGCAAAGTTCCCAAAGTTGCACTCATAATTCCGGCACCAATCAAGATAACATCTGTACTCGTTTGTCCCTGGCTCATGTCTACCGTCCTTATATCCTATATTTGCCAAAAGGATGTAAGCGTTATCGATTTGGCATTTGCAGCAAGCCCATTCTTGAACGGGGTCGCACCTTCTCTGAATGATTATAACCTTGATCTAGTGTATCAATAATATAGAGCAATTTAAATATGCAATTTCAAGATATTTGCTATTCCATCAGTATACGCTAGTTTACATCGGAACGTTAGCCCGGTTATAGGCCTGAAAGATATATTTGTTCAAAACAAAGAAAGGAACCCGGTTTTAGGGGGACTTTGGGTTATTACATGGATGCACTAAAAGCCGCTCTCGAATCTCTTCGTAAGGCGGCTTCATATATAAATAAACTATAAATAAACGATTACCACCCCCGGCGTCTCCGGGAGTACTCAGAAAATTGAAATCAGTTCCTTTGTATACGGATGGCGTTCTTCGGCGAACAACGCATCTGCACCAAAGCGGTCAACGATCTGACCTTCCCGCATAACGATGATGCGCTGGCTCATGCGATGTACCGCGGCCAAGTCATGCGAGATGAACACGTATGAAAGACCAAGTGATGTCCGCAGATCGGTAAGCAATTGCAGAACTGCACCTTGCGAGATCACGTCCAGGCTGGCCGTAGGTTCATCCAGAACGACAACGTCCGGTTCAATGCCAATAGCACGTGCAATCGTGACGCGCTGACGCTGTCCACCACTTAGCTCATGGGGGTAACGTCCAGCCAAATCGCTTGGAAGCTCGACCGCTTCAAGCAGCTTTTGGACGTATGCCTCCTTCGATGTGTAGGTAAAGTGGGACAGCTCAGCGTTCCCTCCAAGTTGTTCGTACGGATCGATTAGTGAATCGGCAATCTTGAGCTTCGGGTTTAGTGCTGCCATTGGATTCTGGAAAACAATCTGAATCTTCCGGCGATGAGGTCGCAACCGTCGGCCGCTCAGCCGCGCGATATCCTGTCCGCCCAGTGTAATTGAGCCCGTATCTGCATCTTCGATCCTCAACAGACAGCGTGCGAGTGTACTCTTGCCACAGCCGCTCTCGCCAACCAGGCCAAGGCATTCGCCGTGGTTCAGAGTGAAGGAAATATCATTCACAGCCGGTCGGTCTGCACCTGCATACGTTCGGCTGAGATGTTCCACGTGAAGCACAGGATTGCCAGGGATGCTGAGCGATGAAGCATTGCCTGTAACCGTGGTATCTATATCCGCATCTTTAACTGCATGATCTGTTTCTGTAGTATTTATGACTGCATTGTCTGTGTCTGCATGGTTTACGTCTTTTGCAAAATCGTGGCTTCGCACACCAGATTCTTCTTCGGACTGCACGAGTCCACGGCGTTCATCATTTGTGGTTGTCTTCATTCCGTTCCTGCCTCCTTCAATCCCGACTTCAGCGAGCGACTCAGGACGGGAGCCGCATCAATCAGCTGACGCGTATATTCATGCTGGGGATGGTCAAGAATGCGATGTTTCCCACCAGATTCGACGATCTGCCCTTCCTTCATCACAGCCAAGCGGTTGGCATAGCGACGTACATGGCGCCAGTCGTGTGTGATAAACAAAATGGCACATCCCGTCTCCGCTTGTTTGCGTGCCAGCAGTTCCAGTACGCGATGACCGGATACACTGTCGAGCGCCGTCGTTGCCTCGTCTGCGATTAACAAACGAGGAGACAGCATCAGCGATGTGGCAATCGAGGCCCGCTGAAGCTGCCCACCGCTCAACTGGAACGGGTAGCGGCGCAGCAATTCAGCGCCAAGGCCAACGGATTCCAATGCTTCCTCAGCCCGTTTCTTGCGGATGGAAGAAGACTTTTCCCCATGTACCTTCTGGTATTCATCAAAGTGTCCGCCAATGCTACGGAATGGCGTAAACGCTCCCTGATAGTCTTGAAAAATATATGAGATGCGGCTTCCCCGCAGGGCGCGCATCTCCTTCGGATTCCGTTCGAGCAGGTTGCTGCCTTCGAACATGACTCGACCCGACGCATGCAGGTTGGGCGGCAACAGACGACCAATGGCTTGCGAGAGCAAGCTTTTGCCGCTACCGCTCTGTCCAACCAATGCCATAAATTCACCTTCGCGAACAGCCAGAGAGACTTGATCTACAATAGTGCGATCCTGGCTGGAGATGCTCAGTTCCTCAATGGAGAGAATCATGGCTGCACCTCCTTCTTCACGTCAAACCGGTCTCGCAGATAGTCGCCCAGCATGTTCGCGAGCAGTACTACCGAGACAATGGCAAGACCAGGATAGATCATCAGCTCTGGCCGAGACTGGAAGTAAGGCCGCGAGTCATTCAGCATCGCACCCCATTCAGGTGTTGGCGGCTGTGCGCCAAGGCCAATGTAGGACAATGATGAGATGAGCAGAATAATTTTGCCCAGATCAAGACTGGCCAGCACGAGCACATGGCCTGCGATATGCGGAAGCAGATGTTTTCTCATGATACGACCGTCCGAAAGTCCGTTGGTCCGGGCGATGCGAATGTAATCCTTTTGTGACTCAGATAAGACCGTACTTCGAACGAGACGGGCGTAGCTAACCCACTTCACAATCACGATTGCCAATACCAGATTACCGATTCCCGCGCCAAGCAGGCCACTGAGCACAATCGCCACGATAGTATCAGGGAAAGCTAGAAAAGCATCAGCAATTCGCATGAACAGCTTATCGACCCATCCACGTTTGTATCCTGCGATAAGTCCAAACGGAATACCGATCAGCAGTGCAGCACCGAGTGCCAGCAAGCTATAACCCAGTGTTTGGCCGCCGCCAAGCAGCAGACGTGTCAGTACATCGCGGCCCAGATGGTCGGTACCGAACGGATGGAGAGCACTTGCGCCCTGCAATCGTCCGCGCAGATCCGTTAAGGTGTGATCATGCTTCAAGTATAAAAAGGCATATAAGGAGGCCGCGATGACCAGCAGTGCAAACAGCAGACCAATGATCGCCTGCCAGTTATGTTTTTTAGATTTTGTCGTTGGAATGAGCAGGGGTATGGTTTTCATCGGTGGGCCTCCTTTTCCTTCAGTTTCATTTCGGGATTCAAATAACGATAAGACAGATCAACTGCCGTATTCACGAGGAATACCACGATAGCCATGATCAGAATGTAACCCTGAATCAGTGGATAATCACGCTGGCGGATGGCGTCAACGACAAGCTTGCCGATACCCGGATAAGCGAACAACACTTCAATCACGACAACTCCGCCAATCAGGCTGCCGAGACTTACGCCAAATACCGTAATGACAGGCGGCAGACTGTGCCGAAACGCGTGAAGCATGAAGATCCGGCCTTCGGATAACCCTCTTGCCCGGGCGGACCGAACGAACTCCTGACTTAGTGAATCCAGCAGGCTGGAACGCAAAAGACGCACATAAACGCTGGAGATGGCAAGTCCCAGCGTCAGAGATGGCAGAATAAGCGAGGCGAATCCATCCCTGCCCATGGTCGGCAGATTGCCGAAGCGTACGCCGAACATGTCGATCAGGATTAGACCCAGCCAAAAGCTTGGCACCGCCGCACCCACAATGGAGAGCATCCGGCTGCCGCGGTCAATCCAACTGCCACGATGGAGTGCTGATAGCGAGCCGAGCGGGATAGCTATAACAAGCATGACCAGCAGTGCGCCAATCGTCAGTTCAGCCGTAGCAGGCAGCGCACGCATCAGGGTCTGCATGACGGGCTGACCTGTCGAGTACGATACGCCGAAGTCGAGTCGAACGAAATCGAGCAACCAGTTGCCGAACTGGACAGGAAGCGAATCGTTGAAACCCATTTCCTCGCGTACAGCTTCGACCTGCTCCTGACTAACAGACAGTTCGTCCACATTCAGGATCGTCAGCACCGGATCACCGGGAGCCAGACGAATGAACAGAAAGCTCACAAACATAATGAACAACAGAAAGATAAATACTTCAAGGAACTTCCGAAGCAAAATGCGAAACATTACATCACATCCAGCTTATTGGTGATCATGTAATATTCACTGCGAGTGGTAACCCAGTTCTTGATCTTCTTGCCGTTGTAGGCAACGATCGTACCTGGATGCAGCACGAATGAATTCAGCACGTTGTCATGCACATAGTTGGCTGCCTTCTCGGCTAGCTCTGCGCGCTTCTCTGGTGCAACTGTGAGATTCAATTCGTCGATGATCTTGGTCAGCTCCGGATCTTCCGATCCGCTGAAGTTAAGAGCACCTTTCGGATGGTACGTCGCATTCAGGTAATATCCTGCATCCCCACGCGGAGCTGTCAAATTACTGTAGGTCGCAATATCCCAGTCGCGGTTGGATGCCATATAATCTTCTGGCGTGTCAATCTGACGGATCTGCACGTCGATGCCGATCTTCTTCGCATCAGATTGGAACACTTGAGCAATCAGTGGCAGATCGGCACGGGCTGAATATGTCAGCAGCGTCAACTGCAACGGTTTGCCGTCCTTGGTCATCACGCCGTTTTGCTGCGTGTACCCTGCTTCGCCAAGATATTTTACAGCGACATCAGCTCCGGATTCCGTTGCTGTATCCGTATAGGTTGGTGCGAATGGCAGCGATGGCAGGAACGGTCCGATAGCAGCTTCACCGTAGCCGAGCAGGATCGTGTCCACGATACCCTGACGGTCAATCAGAGCATCCAGCGCACGACGAACATTGAGGTCCTTCATACTCTCCCGCTGCATGTTCATCGTTAGCTGATGCACGCGGAATGTCGATGTGGACTCAACCTTCATGCCGTCCATCGCTTTGAGCGATTCGAGGCTTTCGACTTCCGGACGGTATACGATATCTACCTGACCAGATTTGAGCGCTAGTGTACGGGCATTGGCATCTTCATTGAATGAGAACGTGATGGAATCCAGAGGCGATGCTCCGTCCCAGTATTCATCATAACGATTCAGTTCCAGCTTGCTGCCTGGGGTAAAAGAAGTCAGTTTAAACGGACCCGTACCAATGGGCTTGTTCACAATGTCCGGCTCACTCACGTCGATAATCGCCGTGTTCGGATTCACCAGCTCGGAAGCGAACTCCGGGAACGGCTGAGTTGTGGTGATCTCCAGCTTGTCGCCCTCGGCTTCAATCGTATCGATTTTCAGCGCGTTCTGGATGGCTACATTCTCTTCCAGTGCCCGCTCAAGGGATGCCTTAACGGATTCACCTGTCATTGGCTTGCCGTTCTGGAAGGTCACATCATCTCGCAGGTCGATCGTCCAATGTTGCCCATCTTCGCTCTTCCAGCTCTCGGCGAGCCATGGAGCAACCGTCAGGTTCTCTTCATCGAGACGAACCAGCGTTTCCGTAATGCCCGCGCGCAGCGGCACATAGCTGGAATCCACATGTGGATCTAGCGAACTCGTGGAGAAGTTATATAGGAAGTGAACATTTTTATTATCGGTGGATGGTTGCGCAGCGGGACTAGACTCAGATGATCCGCAGGCGCTCAACAGTCCAGCGCTCAAGGCCAAGGAGAACAGCGCTAGCAGTGGCGTCTTTTTATTCAAGGTAATGCCCCTCTCTCTTAATCGTAATCATTATGATCTAAACAATGAGTATTATCATATCGTAATGATTACGTTTTGACAAGAGTTATATTGGTGTTAGAACGAGAAAAAATCCGACTCTCGGATGAGAGCGGATTCTTCATGTTTTTTGTTACATATGAGGGCTTTAATATGGTTTATTTCCTTTGCGATCCGGGATTGTTTAGATGTAGAACCATGCAAGATTTTTCGAGTACTTACAACCCAGTTTTATAGTCTTCCAGCAAATGTGAACAGTAACCTTGATGTACTTTAAGGATTAAACAAAATAGAGTTTATGCGGAACATTTCAAATGCAAAATTCGTTTAGGGACTAAGAGGGGGAGTACGATGAGAAGATATTCACTTATCGCCTTAATGTTTGCTACTGTTATGGCCCTGATTCTTAGCGGCTGCCAAAGTTCTAATCAGCCCGATCAAGTCGGAGTAAGTAAAGTACCGAAGGAATTACACACCTTCTATCCTGGCGATATTACACAGGTTGATTCTATTGAAATGATGAGTGGTGGTGATGGTACTAAAAGAACAACTAGAGATCAAGTGCTGATTCAGGAATGGATTGAAAAGTTACGCGATTTAGAAATCGTACTCGATCCTGACCTAAAAGATGCAACAGGGGTTTTGTTCCATGTCACGATGTTTGAGCAGGGAAAAGAAGTGCTGTACATGACACCTACCGATATGAATCATCAGCGAATGCAGCCACAGTTGGAATTGGCTGACCGAATGTCGGAACTTTATGATGCCATAGAATAAGAGTGTCATATAGCCTGTATTCAGAATGATTACATGCTGAAAAGTTTGATATAAATTTATCCTTCGTAATCAACATTTTTAGCAAAGTAGGTTCTCTATGAGGTCAGTCGCTTTACATCGGTTAACTTTTCCTGAAGTAGTTGAATACTCGTACTCTGCAGTATGTCAGGATTCAATTCAGTAACAAAGTCCAGAAACTGATGCGCATTTTTCATAATTTCTTCTGTAAAGGAAGTCGAACTTACATTAACATCCTTCCAAGTTGAGTATCTAAATTCCTCAAGTGGTTCAGTAATAAATAGGTCCAGAATAACTTCCCGATCAATATCTTCTACTAAACTAACTTGTAGTTCCACTCCCTGCTGTTTAAACTCCAGCCACAAATTAGCGCTATCAGGAATTCGATAAGCAACATATTGATGTATTCTAATCTTCTGGACTATAGTCAGTAAGTCCTCAAACCATCTAATAAGTCTTTCATTACCAAATGGACAATCGTCAAAGAACATACCGTACTTACTTCCGTTAAAGTCCAATTCAATAATTCCCTCGATATCTTGTTTCGTTAGATCAAACTGCTTTGCAGACATTTGTTTAATTTCATCAAAGTTATCAATTGCTTTAAATGAAATAGTGAACATATTTGAACACCCCTAATCTATTAAATCACTAATTTTATATATATGTGTACCATAAACGGAATCAACATTATCATTTCTAATGAAAACTTTAATCTGTTCATCAAATACAGTAACAGTATGCAATCCATCCTTTATTCCCTGTTGTTTCAACTGATTAACGGCCTCTGTAGACGCATCAGTTATTTTATTATCAGACCACTCTTTATTAAAGAAAGACTTTCTACTTAGCATTTCATTGATTTGTTCATCGGACATTTTCTTTTGGAGATATGGAAGTTGTTGCTTCGTACTATTAACAGAATGTCTATTAATAACATGGTCAATCAGATTTTGGCTCAACTGAGCTCTCTGCTCCGTGGCTTTTGGAGTTGCCTCTAGTGCATTTTTTTCTATACTCCCTTTCTCCGCCTTAGCAGCCTCAATATGCTGCTTAATCTTCGCCACAGCAAGATTAGAAGCTGGCAATCGATGAGGCCCTTTACCACCCGGCATACTCCCACGAACCATCTGAATCGCCATGAATATCTGACTAAACTTCAGAGAGGTCACCATCATCTGAGCATACTTATCGGATACAGGCTCTCCCGTCGTAGGATGAATCCCCATCTCAAAAGCCTTGATCTGTAACGCAAAAATATCTTCCCCAGGCGGTTCAACGTTCACAGCTTGCATGCGATTAAAGTCCAGATTTCCCTGATCTCTCTGATACGCCTGAAGAGCAGCCTGATCCGCAACACCATTCTCGTTGACAGGAATCCATACCAATTTACCGAACATATTGATTTGCGCCATCCGATAGCCCTTGTCACCCGAACCTGAATCACCTGTTGATTTGGTCATCATAGCTGCGGCACCGACTGCTCCAAACGCACCACCCAGACTTACCTTCTGAGCATCTGCATCTTGGAAACGCGTGGCGATATCCTTCAATTCCTTGGATGTATTCACCATACTCTCCAGCGCTTTATCCAGTATAGGTCGTGACTGCTCGAACTCATAGTAAAATCGCTCCTGCTTCGCGCCCATCCACATCATCTGAACGAACATGATCTGTCTCGTCAGATCACTTCGTATACTCTCCAACTGTTGTCTGGCTTGATCCACCTGATTCGATACGTGATGTAGTTGTTCAGGGGTAACTTTGATTGTACTCATACGTTTCTCCGCTCATTCGAAATAGGATTATCCTATGTTAGCAGAAGTGTACTATGTAAACTATCCGGCTAACATCCTGATTTCACCATGGTAAATACACAAGCTGTGCTCCTCATCGGTGCTATGGTCCTATATGCATATACCCACTTCAAGGCATATCCTACCAGTTTCAGTAAACACCTCTTCTACTTCATCTCCTCCAAAAACACCCGATACCGTACAATCTGTTCCGCTGTTGCCTCTTCCCGCAATGATTCCAACAATGCCGTGCACCTTATAAAATACCGATCCACCTCAAGCTTATCTGCTAACTGAATTGCCTGCAAAATGAACTCCACGGCCTTCTGTGCTCTTCCCATCCACTGTTCATACAAAGCCCGCTGATAACTGTAATGGTACATATCATCGTTGTTTGAAGAATTCATTTCTGTGCCATCGCCCAGCATCTGATCCTCAAACACCTGTAAAACACGATCAATCTGCCATCTATGGTGCACTGCTGCCTCCATAATCACCTTTAGACCTGCCAACCATTCCTCCGGATGCTCTTGCAAAAAGTTCACAAACTCCTCCAGCAGTTCCACCTGCCCGGCTTCAATCTCAAGAGCATAACGATTCACCTGTGCCTTATGCTTAAACTCCTGCACCACCTGAATACCTACCTCATCCAGATCCTCCATCCAACCCAGTTCTGCATATTGATCGATAAATGCCCGCGCCTGATCTACCTGTCCCATCTTCTGGTGAGCCATACCCCGCATTAGGTGACTGAACCCGTAATAGTAGACCAAAGGCCGCTCGGTATGTATATGTGGTGCAGGCACTCCCTTTGACTGATACTCCTGCCGCTCTTCATGGATAGACTCAACACATTGATATAACATGTCCGCCCTCTCCATCACCTTGTTCCAATTTTCAAAAGCCACAGCCATATCCAACATTTCAACAATGATGTCCGGTTTGAGTGATTTTAGGATAGATTTCCGCAAAGATAATCCTCCTTAATTATCGATTTTCTTATAATTGTATAGATAAACCAAAAGAAGATCAATATAAATTGTACTTATAAGTACTGTTTAATAATTATTTCCTTTGCACATATTAGTCTGTAAGGATTCTATAACCTCTTCTAACCTTAAGTGGAGGTGATCAAATGAGTTTACCAGAGGACGTAGGAAATCGAATACGTGAGTTAAGGAAGGCAAAAGGCTGGACTCAGGAACAACTGGCGGAAGCAGCAGGTCTTCATTACAGCTATATTGGTGGGGTTGAACGGGGAGATCGTAACATTTCTTTGGAGACTCTTGAGAAAATAATGAATGGATTGCAGGTCACTGCTGAAGAAATCTTTAAATTTAAAGAAGACTCTGAGTACAAAAGAGCCTTGGATGAACATATAACTCTAATAAGCGGCAAAAGTACAAATATAATCGTATCATTGACCAAAATTAGCAAAGAAGTTTTAAATGCTATCGAAAAAACACATAAAAATTCCGATTAAATATATCTGGATCAACATCATGCACTAACACCAAAAGAGTGGAGTACACCCCCACTCTTTTCTTTCTTCCCTTTTCAAACAACTCCACGCTCAAACTCCGCAAACTCCACTCTGTTCCGTCCATTCTGCTTCGCCTGATACAGTGCCTTATCCACCGCAGCGAATAGCTGCGTCAAATACCCCTCCGGATTGTCCGGTACATGCACAACTTCAAAATCCTCAAAGGATAGAATCCCAATACTAATCGTAATGGACACCTGCATAATCTCGTGATCCACCATGATGTGGTTGGACTCCACAGCTGTTCTTACGCGCTCTGCGATTTGGTTCGCCAAGTCATGCTCCGTATGCGGAAGGTAGATCATGAACTCTTCCCCGCCATAACGCGTCAGGATATCGGTGCTGCGAATCGATTGTTTGACAGCTTCCGCCGTGCGAACGAGCACTTCATCCCCGATGACATGCCCATAGCGATCATTGATCGCTTTGAAGTAGTCGATATCAAGCAGCAGGAGTGAGAATGGTGTTTTGTATTGAATATTGGTAATGACCTCGTGGTTAAGATGTTGGGTCAGATAACGGCGGTTGTAACAGTTGGTTAAACTGTCCGTCAGCGCGAGTTCCTCCAGTTTGCGATTGGCCTCGGATAACTCCTGACGTATCAAGTCCAGCGCCTGATTGCGCTCCTGAAGCGTTACGTTCTGGCGATTCATCTCTTTTACATAGAAACGCTCCTGCGAGACATCCTGGAACGTGAGAATATGACCGATCGGCACAAGAGCCGAATCCACAATCGGAGAAGATTGCAAGATATAATGCCGAATGTTGTTATCCCGCTCCACGATCACTTCAATCTGAGAGAGGGTATTTTCTTTTTTCTTATAATGATTCACGAACTCCCGACAGCTGCCCACAACATGAACAGACTCCAGAAAGGCTTCCATATCAAAAGAATCCCCCACATGCAGATCCATAAAGGATCGAGAGGCTTTGTTCGCTTCAACAATGACTTCATTCTCATCCAGTACCAGGATGCCATATGGAATGGTATTGATTACGTCCTCATGCGCGATGGAGACCAGATCGAACACATTGTATCTTTTGATCACATAGACAAAGAAAAGGTCCGACAGAAAGATCCCCAGTGAAGTCATGCCAGGAATGATCGGCAACCAGCGGGCTAGAACGACATTTAGAATCGCATCAATCGTTGCAAACACAGCCAAGACAAAGATACCCCATAGGGTAATCCTCACCTGTTTTTTGATCATGGCAGACGTCTGCGATGAATACACCGCCCGGAACAGAACGACGAGGGACGCCAAGAAATAGCTCACCAGAATAACCATCACAACCCAGAACCAAGGCCCGTAAGCCCGCTCGATGTACCCACCCTCCAGTGGGATGACGAACTCATTCCATGGGTTTGCGACTACACCTATAGCCCCGATCACCGCTGGGACAAATAGCAGGAACGTTCCTTTTGCAATCAACCGCTCCGCGTAACCGGTAATAAAGATTGTCAGTAGAAGCCACCCGCTCCCAAGCAGGGAGACCGCGACGAAAGATAACGTCACATAGAACAATTGCAGACCGGAATCGTCCGTGAGCGTACTCGCAAATTGGCAGAAAGGCCAGAGCATCATCAACCCGTGAAACAAAAAGTACACCTTATGTAAGTTCGTAATTCTAACCGTAGCAAACACATATACACCTACACCGAACAATAGGACAAATAAAAAGAGATCATACCATACTAATGGGTTCACGAATCTTCTCCTTCTTAGATGCTACAATGACAACGTGGTTGTTCATGATTCTATGTGATACTTATATATAACTTCAATAAACACCTATACAATTCTGCTACGCCATACTTATTGGTTAATTTAACCATATCTTATCACACCACCATAAGGGTGAGTAGCCCATACACTGGAAGTCCGACCAACCTCTGATCGAAATGCTGATCTATTTCTGATTATTTGTGAATGCTTTTGAAGGTTTGGAGTGCAAAACAGGAGAGTACATCATCTGCTCGGGAGGTATTAGACATCATCAAGTGATCGATATTGAGCCATCCGTCTACCGGACGGCCCTTGTATCATTCGTTTACTGCATCCAGAGGGAGGTTGTCCGTGAATAGATCGGGGTTATCCTTCAGCATTTCCGTAATTACCTCTGCTGTCTTAGTCGCATCACACACTCTAACAACCGCATCACCGAGCTTTCCTTTACGCATCGCACCTTCGCGAACCAATACCTCGTCTACTTTCCAGAAATGCTCTGACCATGGCAACCCACAATGCCTGCGGGATGGTACTGAAATCTGGCTTCCATCTGGTAAAACCGTATAAAGCATCTCATGCTCGTCCGTCATTCTGCCAGGGATGTCCACCCACTCTTCGACCCCATGGATAAATGTATTCCGCTTCAAGTCAACGCCTACTAACAAGATCGTCGCTTTTCGATCGAGCAGTTTCCCCCATGCTGAACCTCTCGCACACGGTGTATCGAAGAGATGATCATCCTTCGTAAATGCCTCTGCATCCCTTCCGAGTGCTGCTACCGAGTGCGTAGGGTGCCACGAACGAACCACGCCCGGACGTTTACGGAAAAGCTCAGGCAGAATGCCTACGCAGCATACAGAAGTTTCCACGTGGAACACTGGGTTATCCGCATTAATGGTAGACCACGTATGCGTGGGAAGCACCAACAATCCCTCTTTCATATAGTCGCTAAAGGCATCCAACACCGTATCTGCTCCACCTTCAACCTCGCCAATACTTTTCATTGAAGAGTGAATGAGCAATGTGCCTTGCCTATCCATACCAAGCTGCTCAAGTTGCTGCATCAAGCTTTCTTTTGTATACATGTCTTTCCTCCTTCATTTCTTATCCCTTTTCGATGAAAAAGCAAATCCTTGCTCAGCTTCTCAGCATAACAAACAAAGGGCCGAGGGTTAACCCCCGGCCACAGAGAAAGAATTTGTATGAGTTCAGGCAGTAGCTACCACTCAACTTTTACTTAATAATAACGTACTCCAGATTCACCAGCTTCGCATACGTCACGATCTGATCTGTCGTCAGGTTTAAGGATACAACCGTATGGTGACCACCACCATTTTCGATCCATGCTTTTACCCCGTCCTGGAAGTTTGGCTTCACGCTCCACAGAACACGTGCTACCGGCAGGTTAGGCGCTGGAACAGTTGGCTCAAATGCAGATACTTCATTGATCAACAGTTTGTAGTGGGTACCGAAGTCTGCCATGGATACCACGACACCTTCGCCTGCTTTGCCATCGAATACGAGACGTGCCGGATCTTCACGATCGCCAATACCCAGTGGGGACACGATGATTCTCGGTTTGGTGCTGGCCAGTGTCGGATCTACTTCAAGCATGTGAGATTGCAGGATCGCTTCCTGTCCAGCGGCCATCTCGTATGTGTAATCTTCCATGAAGCCTGTGTTCTCGTTATGGGCCATGATTTTCAGCAAGCGATCCAGCGCAGCTGTTTTCCAGTCACCCTCACCGGCAAATCCGTACCCTTGACCCATCAGGCGTTGCACGGCCAGACCCGGAAGTTGTTTCATTCCATGCAGATCTTCGAAGTTTGTAGTGAAGGCACTGTAACCACCTTCGTCCAGGAAACGTTTAATGGCAATTTCATAACTCGCTTGCACACGTACGCTGGCTTCCCAAGCTTCCTTGCTGTTCGTGCCGTAATCAAATTCATACAGGTCTCCATACTGAGCGATCAGATCATCGACTTCCTGCTCTGTTACAGCGTTCACGTATTGCACGAGGTCGCCGATGCCAAAGTAATCAACCGTCCATCCAAATTGGATCTGTGCTTCCACTTTATCCCCTTCGGTTACGCCCACGTTACGCATGTTATCACCGAAACGAGCAACTTTGATGTTAAAGCTTTCATTATAAGCTACCGCTACGTCCATCCAGTCAGCGACCTGCTGTTGCACTTCTGGGCGCTCCCAGTAACCAACAACAATTTTATTTTGTTTTCTCAGACGGGCATTAATGAAACCATATTCGCGGTCACCGTGTGCCGCTTGGTTTAAGTTCATGAAGTCCATATCGATGGTTGCCCACGGAATGCTTTCATTAAATTGCGTCGCCAAGTGAAGCAAAGGTTTTTGCAGCAATTTTGTACCACGAATCCACATTTTCGCTGGGGAAAATGTATGCATCCATGTGATGACGCCCGCTACTTCGTCGCGATAATTCACTTCTTTCATCGTGCTTGTGATTTTGTCTGCGCTTACCGCCAGATCCTGCAATACGAGCGGGTACGGCAGTACGCCACTTGCATTAAGGGCATCCGTGATTTTCTGTGCGTTGGCTTTTACTTCACCCAGTGCTTCTTCTCCGTACAAGTGCTGTGAACCGACCACAAACCAGAATTCTTTTGCTGCTGACATATAATCATCCTCATTTCATTATTTTATAGTTGAACTAATGGGTTTACACTTACCACTCCGATTGCAGTACCATCTTTCGATCGCTGGTTATCCCCGGATTTCTTTGATCAATTTTAATAAGGATGATATCCGGTTATAAAGGCGAGCGCTTCGCTTCTACAGATTGGTACTGCACTCTCCGTTATCGTGTAAAAAGTGTAGTTGAACATGTCATTCCCAAACTAAACCACTTGTAAGCCAGAACATGCTTCCAATCACTGTTATAACCTAATTACTTCTGTCCGTAATACGCGTCTTTTCCGTGTTTTCGCAGATAGTGTTTATCCAGAATGCCTTGTGGCAGTTCCTTCGCGAAGTTATTTAACTGCCGCGCGTACAGGTTCATTTTGCATACTTCCTCCAGCACGACACTGTTCACCACCGCAGACTTGGCATCTTTCCCCCACGTAAACGGCGCATGCCCATGGAGCAATACTGCCGGAACAGCCATAACATCAATCCCACGCTGTTCAAACGTTTCAATAATGACGCGTCCTGTCTCCGCTTCGTATCCACGATCAACCTCGTCCTGGTTCAAGAACCGTGCACAAGGCACTGCTCCATAGAACGTGTCTGCATGTGTTGTTCCCATAACAGGTACGTCCAGTCCGGCTTGCGCCCAGATGGTCGCCCATGTGGAGTGTGTGTGCACGATGCCACCAATCTCCGAGTAATGCTTATATAGTACGGCATGTGTTGCAGTGTCCGAGGAAGGTCGCATCTCACCCTCCACCACGTTACCGTCCAGATCGACCACAACCATATCGCTTGCTTTCATCACATCGTAGCTAACGCCACTTGGTTTGATCACGAACAGACCGCTTTCCCGATCAATTGCACTGACGTTACCCCAAGTGAATTTTACAAGTCCGTGCTTTGGCAGTTCCAGATTCGCCTGGAATACCTCTTCTTTCAGTTGTTCTAACATGTTATTCCCTCCCGTTCTCTAATAGTGCGTGTTCAAAAAGTCGGTTTTCAGTACCGAGAAGATGGGATGAAGCTAGAAATGGAGTAGCGGAGCGTAGATAGAGCTACGTGAGCAACGGACATTTCGGCTGAATTCCATATTCGATGTTGATGATGCCACTAGGCATCCTTCGTAATCAAAAGCGGTCTTTTTGAACATCCTCTACCAGATGATCTACAGCTGATTGCTCAATTGTGAGTCCACTCCGATACCGTTCGATAAATGCTTCAAACCCTTGCACATCCGATGCATCCGGCGCCACTTCGACTCCCTCCACATCGTTAAAGACCTTCTGCTCCAGGAACACATCCAGGCTCTCCTCTTGATCTTTGTTGATCATGTACGAAGCCAGAAGTGCCATGCCCCATGCGCCGCCTTCACCAGCGGTAGACATCACCGACACCGGCACGTTCATCGCAGCTGCTACAATCCGTTGTCCAACGACAGGGGTCTTGAACAGGCCGCCGTGAGCCAAAATACTGTCAATGGCTACATTCTCTTCCTCCGTCAAAATGTCCATGCCCAGCTTGAGTGCGCCGAAGGCACTGAACAGATGTGTCCGCATGAAGTTTGCCAGATTGAAGTTGCTTTCCGGGGAGCGGACGAACAAGGGACGGCCTTTCTCAAGTCCCGTAATGTTCTCACCTGAGTAGTAACCGTAGCTGAGCAAGCCACCACCATCTGGGTCTGCCTCCAAAGCCTTGTTAAACAACACACTAAACAACTTGGCGTTATCCACTTCATATCCCATCGCTTGAGAGAATTCGCGGAACAATCCCACCCATGCGTTGATATCACTGGAACAGTTGTTGGCATGCACCATCCCTACTGGGCTACCATCCGGCGTGGTGACCATATCAATCTCGGGATACACTTTGGATAATTCCTTCTCCAGTACAATCATCGCAAATACGGATGTGCCCACGGAGATGTTCCCCGTACGTTTTCTCACGCTATTCGTTGCCACCATACCTGTTCCGGCATCGCCTTCTGGCGGACAGAGCGGAATGCCTGCTTGCAGATCTTGCGAAGGGTCGAGCAACTTGGCTCCCGCTTCCGTCAATACACCTGCATTCTCACCAGCGAGATATACCTTGGGCAGAAGGTCCTCGACTTTCCACGGATAACCTTTGCCTGCGATCTGTTCGTCGAACTGTTGGATCATGAATGGGTGATAGTTATGTGTAGACTCGTCAATTGGGAAAATGCCTGATGCATCGCCGATCCCAATCGCCTTATTGCCCGTCAGCAACCAGTGGATGTATCCAGCCAAAGTTGTCAGGTGATCGATCTGTGGCACATGTGCCTCTTCGTTCAAAATGGCTTGGTACAAGTGGGCGATGCTCCAGCGTTCCGGAATATTGAATTGCAGAAGTTCCGTTAGCTCCCTTGCAGCTGCTCCCGTCGTAGCATTACGCCACGTGCGGAACGGTACCAGCAGTTCACCCGCGCTATCCAACGCGATATATCCGTGCATCATGGCCGAGAATCCGATGGAACCGACCGTTCGCAGCGTAATTCCGTATTTCTGTTCTACATCTTGCTTCATCTCACGATAAGCCGTTTGCAGACCTGTGATGATATCCTCCTGGTTGTACGTCCAATATCCATCTTTCAGGAGGTTCTCCCATTCATAACTGCCTGACGCGATGGTCTCAAAACGCTCGTCAATCAACACCGCCTTAATCCGCGTTGATCCAAATTCAATTCCGAGCGAAGTAGCGCCCTTGGTAATGGCTTCTTTCAAGTCCAGTTGACTCATAATCACGTGTATCCCCTCTCCGGTCGCGATTTCACATCCCTAAGGATGCATATATAAGGTGAAGCTTTTACTTTGGCGATAGCTAATAATGAATATTGTTTAAAAGGTGGTTCAAAAAGTCTGTGTTTTCAAAGAATGCGCTTTCCTTTTCTGACAGCCTTAGTATATTTTTTGTACGTACATTTGTCAATAATATATAATAGTTATACTTACAAAGGACACATAATGTACTCTATTTGACTATCCAAAGGTCTTATATGGCTATAAAATGGCTATGCTGTAAGGTACACCTCTATGTGAAAAGGCTGAATATGTACGGTTTATTTTGAAAAATGTTCGGTTTTATTTTCATCCCATCTGAATCATGCTAAAATATGTACGTACAACTATTTGAACAACAACATTGATATAGATGAGTAACGATGAAAGAAGTGGACTACATGAAGCCAAAATACCAGGTCATCATTGATGATATAAAGAGTCATATCCTCTCGGGGACATATAGCATAGGCGAACAGATCCCTACGGAGTCGGCATTACAGGACAGCTACAACGTGAGTCGCCAGACGGTACGGAAGGCTATTTTGGAGTTATCGAACGAAGGGTTTTTACGAAGCGAAAAAGGGTCGGGAACTTACGTCAGCAATCAGTATCGATCACGATCAGGCGGTCATACTTCGAAGAAAACGATCGGTGTGATCACGACATACATCTCGGATTACATCTTTCCGTCCATTATCCGCGGCATTGAGAGTCGTCTGAATGAGGACAACTACTCGTTACTGCTGGCTAGTACCAATAATGATGTAGCACAGGAGAAAAAAGCCCTAGAAATGATGCTCTCCTACGGTGTGGATGGCCTGATCGTCGAACCGACCAAAAGTAATCTCTACAATCCCAATATTGCGTACTACCTTTCGTTCAAGGAGCAGGATGTACCGTTTACGATGATTAATGCCTTTTATGAAGAGCTAGAGGTTCCATTCTTCTGTCTGGATGATGTGCAATCCAGTTATCTTGCCACACGTGAGTTGATCGCCAAAGGCCACACCCAGATCGGCATTATTGCGAAAATGGATGATTTGCAAGGCAAGTACCGGATGAAGGGGTACATCAAAGCACTCGGTGAAGCGAAGTTACGGTTCCATCCTGAGCAAGTGCTTTCCTTTGATACCGCATCGAAGCAAGAACTTTCCTCCAATGTAGCAGCGTATCTGGAGGAAAACAGGGATTCGCTCACCGCGATCGTCTGTTATAACGACGAGGTGGGACTAGAGGTCGTGCACGCCTGTAGACAACTCGGCATCTCGATCCCGGATGAGTTATCCATCATTGGACAGGACAATTCGTACATCGCCAAGAATGCCAACATAAGGCTAACAACACTAACCCATCCCCAAGAGCAAATGGGCCGTGATGCTGCCGACTGGGTGATCAAGAATCTGCAAGGCAAAAAGGATCTGCCCACAAACACCTACTATCAGCCGGTACTGGTTGAGGGAGAGACGGTGAAGGAGATCGAAGTGGAATAATATTGTTGTGGGACGGGTGGTAAGTTGTTACCGAGCGTTTCTGTCCAACATACTTAAAGAAGGCCGCGAGAATATCTGCGGCCTTCTTTGTTCTTGTTCAATATAATGAGGGATTAACTTCTTCTTACATATACATATACATATACATCTTCTCTAATCGAAACTACTTCGACTGATCCGCTTCTTCGCTTACCAGACTTACAACGACGCCTTTCTTCTCCAATTTTTTCATAACCTGCTCTGCACGCTCATTCAACGGATTATTAGCCAAATATACCTCTGTTAGATGTGGGATGGTTTCGAGCACTGAAATATCCTCAATGAGGTTATCTTCTACATATAGATACTCCAAGGTTGGATGGTTCTTTAAAGGTGTCAGATCTTGAATTTTATTATCATTCATAATAACCCATTCCAACTTTAACTTCTGAAGAGGACTTAGATCAGACACCTGATTCCCACTGGCGAGTAGACTGGTTAGCTTACGCATATTTTTTAATGGAGCCAGGCTTTTGATTTTGTTATCGTCCATAACCAGATTTTGCAGATTAGTCAGACCTATAAGTGGCGAGATATCTGCAATCTGATTGCCTTCAACAGCTAAGAACGTCAATTTCTTTAACTTGTTAAGTGGTTTAATATTTTTTATATTTTGGTCAGGCAAGAATAAATCCGTCATATTAACGGCATGTTCAAGACCTTGCAGGTTAGAAATCTTACTTTTTGTTTCCATAGCATATATGGATTTTAATTTTTTCAAATCAGCAGCCTTTAGTTCCTTCTTAGCCGACATCTTCAAATCTGTCCGAATAACTTTGGCCAGGACCGGGTCTTTGATAAGCGATGCAGCCGAGATAATAGTGGTCGGTAATAGTACAAAAACCAAACATAAAACGATCATACTTTTGATGAATTGATTACGCATATAGATTCTCCCTTTAAGCATCTTAATTAGTGGCTCCGTTTCAAGGAGTTGAGGTCAGCCGTAACGATTTTACCTGTATTTCCAAAGACGTACACTTTCCCTTTAAACTCCACCGCATCGTACCAATCGTCTACCGTCAAGACATCCTGCTTGGTCCATTTCTCAGCGTCATCGGAAAGGAAGATGGAACCTTCACTGCCAACAGCAATGAAGAGATTGCCCACGTATGAGATGCCAAAGAATCCAGTGTTCATTCCACGAGCATATAATTCGTCACGGAACTCTGTCCTCGCCCATTTCTTACCGTCCTCTGAAGTCAAAATAACCGCACTCTGTGCATTCCCATAGTAACTGGCAGTGGTCACGACAAATTTTCCGTCACCCCATACCACATCGAAATTATGCCCAGGAAACCGTGCCGGGATTTCGTTCCACTTCAGACCATCCTCGGAGACGAGCAAAAGCCCTTTTTCTCCAACGGCTACCAATGTTGTGCCGTTTGATGCCATCGCATTGATTTTTTTCTTTACATTAGTGTTTAGGGTCCTCCACGTCTTCCTATCCTTGGAAGAAAGAATCGTGCCGGCCTCGCCTGCCACGTAATACGTATTTTTAGCATACAGCACGCTCGTAAGTGATTGAGTTGTCGGTGATTTAATGACCGTCCACTTTACCCCATCAACAGAGGACATCATCTTCCCGTTATCTCCTACCGCAAAAAAGTCCTTCCCTGACCATACAACTCCCCGAAGTGGATACGCTTGATCCACATAAGAAGATTGCCATTTGCCAGCCGTGTTCATCTTTGCAGAACCCTGCGAGCTGACGGAAAGGAAGTTAAGCTGGCTACGATACCCACCCACCAGCACCAGCCTATCCTTGCTTACTGCTGCTTCATATACGTTACTTGGAAGCACAAAAGGATATCGCTTTGTCAGCTTCCATTTGCGCCCATCCGCAGATGTTTGAATACCAGCATCCGTAATCGTTATATACTGTTTGCCGTTGTGAATGGTAAAAAACGGGTTCTGCTTAGGGCTAGTTGCAAACCCAGCATCGCTCCAGCTCTTACCATCCTTGGATGTCCAGTTGACCTCCTTCAAGACATGATTGGCTTTATTCACATATTCAAAACCAAAAATATAAAACCTGTCCTTTGCCCAGTACACCTTGGACCAAAAGGCTTTGGACGATACGTATGTCCATTTCAGTCCATCCTTCGAGGTCATGATCGTTGCATCCCCTACAGCAACAAAAGCTCCACCGCCATAGGTCATATCCCAAACTTGCTCATAATTGGGCTGATTGGTCTTCACCTTTTTCCAGGTGATTCCGTCTTTGGATACCGCTACGACTCCGCCTTCATAACCTTGAGCCACGAAGGTATTATTGCCCCATGCTACGGCTGTAAAATTGGTGGAGATCCCTGTTTTTCGCTCGGTCCACGTTAATCCGTCCTCTGAAGAGAAAATCTTTCCTTCATATGTTGTTCCACCAACTGCAATATATCGTTTCCCGTTCCATATGGCGTCTTTTAAAAATCTTATATGTATTGAATTATTTAACTTCTCCCATGACAGACCATCAGTGGATGTCCATACGGTTACGATATCTGCTTCCTCACGAAAACCCATGAATTCTGACTTTCCACGAATAATCAAACTAAAATCTACTGGATTCCCGGTATAGATTGTCTTCCATGTAACTCCGTCCTTAGAGGTTTTCACATAGCCTCCAGCAGCTGGCATCATATAAATCCCTCCACCATAGGCAATGGAATGGGAAAATCCACTATTTAACTCATCCAACGAAGACCAATTAAGGTTCAACTGACTTTTTACTACAGCATCCTCAATGTTCGCAACTTCACCCTCTGCCTGGGCAGGATGTACAGAAATTAGGGAAAACAGCAGAATCGTAGTTAACAGCAGAGGTATTACTTTTAGTGAAAAAACTAGTGTGCGACTCATAGTTATCTCCTTACATTATTTAATACTAGAAATATACCATGATCTGGAACGAAATACATTGATATTATCCTCATCCTAATTTAATAGAACCCCTCCTGCTCTCATCCTATAACTGTTCCGTTAAGAATGGATAATGGACTACTTCACCAAGGAATGTAACCCTAATATAATATGGGCTGATCCGTTATTCTCATATCTCCCCCTTGCTTTACTCTCTTGGCTGTTATGGGCTCTGATCAAATATCCACTCAAAAGTGAGGACTTACACCAAAAAGCCATACGGATGATGGTCCGTACGGCTTTTTAGCGATTTTTTCTTATACATAAACACATGAGTGAATGATGAATGACGCTGCAAATGTTACTTCCTACTTCCAGAGCTCTTCAGCAATTTCCTTAATGAAGGAAAGCTTGCGCCATTGTTGTTCCTCGGTCAGATGGTTGCCTTCTTCCGTGGAAGCGAAGCCGCATTGCGGGCTCAGGCAGATTCGATCCAGATCAACATATTGTGTAGCTTCCTCAATCCGTTTCAGGATATCTTCCTTGTTCTCCAACTCTCCGAATTTGGAAGAGAAGAGGCCAAGTACAACCTGCTGATTGTCCTTCAGGAAACGAAGTGGCTTGAAGTCACCAGCCCGTTCCGTATCAAACTCCAGATAGAATCCAGAGTAGTTATCGATGCTCAGAAGTGTCTGCGCAATCGGCTCGTAACCGCCACCGACTCCTGCAAATGTCGAAACATAATTACCGCGGCAGACATGAGTGGTTACCACGAGGTCTTCCGGCAGGCCAGATACCACATCTTCGTTCAGTTTTGCAAGTTCGTTTGCGTACTCTTCCACATTAACGCCAATCTGCTCCATCACTGTGATGAACTGTTGGTCACACAGTGCACCCCACGTGCAATCATCAATCTGGATGCTGCGGCAGCCGGCTTCATAAAAGGCCAAGATGGATGCTTTGTACGCCCCGGCAATGTCCGAGAGAAGCTCTTGGCGGTTCGGATAGATGGCCTGTGTGCTTTCCTTATTATCTGCCCGGTCCAATTCGAATAGGAACTGTGCAGCTGCTGGGATGGACTGACGGGCAACAACGTCTTTCCCAGCGGCTTCTTTCAAGAAGGCATAATGCGCTACAAATGGATGACTGCTATAACTGATTTTGCCACTCAGACGAGCTGTTTCCGGTCTGGATGTCGCTCCGTTGAATCGGTAGCCTTCCTCAATGATCGTCCGCTCTACACCATCCAGTCCCCAGAAGAAGTCCAGATGCCACCAAGAGCGGCGGAATTCGCCGTCCGTTACAGCCTGAAGTCCAACCTCTTTTTGCTTCTGTACAAGTTTCACAATCTCGGCATTCTCCACTTCATTCAACTGTTCCGTGGTAATTTCGCCGTTCTGGTATTTTAATCGGGCATCCTTCAACGCACTTGGGCGCAGGAAACTGCCCACAATATCATATCGAAATGGAGTGACTGTTCGTTGTTTAGGTTCTGTTTGTACGCTCATAGTTTAATCTCCCCGTTTATCATTATAGAACTAAATATAACATATCCGATCGGAATAGCTGTTCTACGAAAGAGTTATAGCCCGCTATAGGTATTAGCTATAGCGGGCTATATTTAAGGGGACTCTATATACAATCATGTATTTAATCTTACCTGACCGGATGTCCGGAACAGGGTTTCAACATCTATGATCTCAAGTCAACGTAAGAACGATCTGATCCCCGGAACGGGTGATTTTGTAGATACCCTCCTGCATGTCGATGCCATAATGCTTTTTCAGCAACCACTTGGCGTTGAGATCGGTCTCGACGACCACTAGATAATCGTAGCCGCTCAGAAGGTTGTCCATATTATCCTCATAGAACAACACGATTCCGTCCACATGAGGAGCATACAAGAAATACTTCCCTACATATTGCATGTAATAGTTCGTGACCTGTTGGTCCCTGTCTGAGGCGTAGAAGAGATATCTATTATTATCCTCCTGCCCACCTGGGTACCACCGATCACCGGTAACCGCATGAATCTTGTAAGGGAGCGTTGTATCATAGCTTTGGGCGATAGACACGATACCGTTGTATTCGGACAAAAGGATGGTGGCGGCAACAGCCATACAGCCGATAATGCCTTTTTGATAATGACCTTTCGTCTCGACCGTCTTAAAGGATTGATAATCAGGCACTTCACCGATCCGATAGTGAAATGAACGCTCCAGGTCGATTGCAGCGCACAACACCAGCCCACCGGCGAACAGCACCACGATACTCGATGCATAACGCTCAAAGCCCGCCAGGACAATGGCTTCATCCAGTGGCATGGAGAAGAGATACAGCGCCAGAATACCCGCATAGTACAGTAACAGAACAACGTCCAAAGCAATTAATGCTTTCCACAAGTTCCACTTCTTCTTGAGCACAACGATGGCAAATACAGATGCTGCAATCGCGATAAGCTGGAAAATAACAATGCCGATCACTGGCCGTGTCGTCAGATCCGTACTGGCCTTCAGGAAAGTCCACAGAATCTCCTGCATCTGCTCCGGCGTTTTGCCGGCCTGAATCCCCGAAGTAGCCACATCGAACTTGTTATCAATCCCTTGGAACACCGTTGCCATTCGCCAGCTCCATCCGAAGTAGGGAATTAGCACACCGCAGATCGTGCCCACGACAGCGAGTGCTGTTTTCCAATCGAACTTTTGCTTATGTTTTAGCCATGTATACACCAGGAAAATCAGGCCGATCGCGGCGAAAATAATACCTGTGCTTTTGATAATGGTCAGCAATCCCGCAAGCGGAAGAACAACAATACATGCTTTTTTGATCTCATTACGATATTGGTAGATCACCGCCAGGATCGCAAGCGCGTAGATTGGAAGCAAGAAATCCACGAGTAGATTCGTGATCCGAATCGTCAGATTGAAAAAAGAAAGTGTAGATAACCCGAGTCCGAGAAAAGCGTACAGAAGAAAGCGTTTCTTCTCCGAAACAATGCCAAACATGGCATAAAAACAGGAAAAGATAAGCAATCCCTGTGCCAAGAGCATTACGGACTGGGAGTGCCCCATGAAGCGACAGACATAATAAATAAATGACGAAGTCCCCAGCGGATAGTTTTTAAAATCAATCAGGTTGGAGTCTGGCGTCGGAAAGGCGTCTGTACTCAGCATCTGCTTTAATACGATAGCCCAATGCGAGAAATTATCGTAATGTGTTAATTGGTTCTGAAAGAGCACCAGCAAGAAAACAAAAGTCCCTGCCAGGAATGAAAATTGGAATATAGAAAAAGACATACGTAATGATGCCCCTCGGCGCAGCCTGAGAAACAACATTCCCCCATACAAAAGCAAACCTGCAATCAGGATGACAAGGCTACCCGTAAAGAGCTGCCCTGCCAAACCACTCAGAAAAACAATGCAGGCAATCGAGGAAAACACGAATACAGGGATGAACTCCCAACGCAGTGAAAGTGCCTTCCGTACAAACTGCATATAACCAAGAAAGGAGAATATCAATAAAACTCCCATCACAAAATGAAGCACAATGAGCATCTTTATCTCTCCTAACCCTCTCTGGTGGCACGATCGGAATGTGGCTGAATCAGATCCGTCAGCAATTGGTCGATCAAGCCCTTCTCCACAATATCATCGATATTCTCCACCGAGAGAAGCACTTCGCGCTCACGGGCTGTCGTTTTTCCCGTATGTTGCAAAATGACTTCAATATTACTCTTTGTATAAAAAGTAACGACCGCTCCTGCCGCAATATCACCATGAAATCCCGTCGCAGAGAAGAAACGATAATTGAAGCTGCGCAGCGTACAGCTAGCATGATTGGTGAAATGAACCGGAAGCTGAAGGGAAAGCCGCGGCATTTTTCGCTGATCCGATCTGGGTTGAACAATCCGTTTTTTCACATTGCGAAGCATATCGTCATAAGCCGTATCCCACAGATTCATCTGCTCTGGCAATGAGTGTTTACGGTCGTAGATGATTTGCATGTATTGGCGGTTATCATTCTCATCGACCGGCTGAACCGTTGCAGAATAACGCCAGCCCTCCCCATCCTGTTTCACATAAACGATGACTGCATCGAGGTTCGCCTCATATCGCTCGGTTTTGACGACCAGAGAGATGATCTTCTGCTCAGCCAAATAAATGGGATAAGGGACATAAAAGGCAATCCCTTGTTCGGATACATCCACCGTCTTGGCCTGATATCGCAGATTGTTGGCTTGGTCATGAATCGTGACATCTTCCTGCGCCCGAATCCGTTCTGTCTCCCGATACGCACGGCGGCCAATCATGAAGAACAGGGCGTAACACAGCGCAATCATGTTATGAATCAGCCAGAAAATAATGATACTGCTGAAGAACAGCGCAATGCCGTACTTGCCATTGACATACCGAATCACGGCTGCAATGGATAGCAACAGCAAGAAGATATGCGGAAGTGCATATAACAGAGCAGACATCCATTGTCGACCGCTTGCTCTGCTTTTGTTGGTGACCTTGAATTTTTTCTCACGAATACCCAGCGTCTCCAGGAGAACCGGCCAGATCAGATAAGGCATAAATATGGTATCGATAACCTGACTCCAGCGCTGATTCCGAATATTGCTGGACAGATATCGCATGGATACACTATAGAAGAAATAAGATGGAAGCCAGAATATTAAGATCTGCCAGAAGGTTGTGTTCACAATCTGGAAGTCGAATAACGCAAATAAAATAGGTGCCAAAATGAAAATCAACCGGTTAAAGAAGGACCACCAGTATAAGAAACTGCTTAAGTAGGTCACTCTCGTCCAGAAAGGAAGCTTCCCAGATAAGGGTGCACGCGTATTCTGCAGGCTCTGAATGATACCCCTTGCCCAGCGAATCCGCTGCTTAATCATGCTCTTCACTGTTGTTGTTGTCTGCCCGGCAGCTTGAACCTCTTGAGTCGCATAAGTAATATAACCTTCCTGCTGCAAGCGGATGCTTGTCTCGAAGTCCTCGGTGATCGTATTGAGCGGAAAACCTCCTATGTCTTCCATACCCTGCCGAGAAATGATCGTATTACTTCCTGTATAGGCTACCGCATTGGAGGCATTACGCAGGATGTTCACTTCTCTGGAGAAGAAATCCTGTTCATTCGGAATGCCTTGCTCTGCATACAGGTTAAACTGGAATAGATCCGGATTGTAGAAGCTCTGCGGGGTCTGTACCAGCCCAAGCTTGAACTTAGGGTCCATCTCATCCTCTCGGCGAGGACGCCATACCTCATTCTCCTTAATAAACGTGGAGAGCATGAAATAGGGTACCGTTTTCATCAAAAAGGTGTGTTGTGGAATCATATCCGCATCAAACGTTGCAATAAGCGGCGAAGAGCTTTTGCTCAGTGCATTGTTCAGATTACCAGACTTGGCATCCTTGTTTCCGGGAAACCCCAGATATCCCACGCCAAACTGTCTGGCAAGCTCCTCTACCTCTGGTCTTGCTCCATCGTCACAGAGATAGATATGAACCTTCTGCTTGTCCGGGTAATCCATGAACGTACAGGCATTAACGGTTTTATATAACAGATCAACAGGCTCATTATGCGTAGCAATAAATACATCCACATCCGGATAGTACTCCGGCGGAACGATTGGAAAGTCGAGCTGTGTACGTTCTTTTTGCATCTTTTGAAAGAATAATTCAAAGGTTGTCAGTACGGTGACCGTTTCAGCCACAATCAGCAGCATACCGAAAATGACGTTCAGTACGCCTTCACCCCATGGCAACGTAAAGAATGTACGCCATACCAAATAAATCGACATCAGGATCATCGTGATGACAAAAAAGATATTCTGCCTTTTTTCGTTTTGCACTACAGCTGCTTCCTCCTTGCTGCAAATACCCATCTTCGCTGCAATTGGAAACTGAGCAGGAACAGCAAGGCATCACAGACGAATTTCGCCAATTTCTCATCTACGAAGAGAACGGTATGGAATATATATACACCGGTACTGGAAAGCAAGATCACCACTCCGCATAACGTCAGATAGCGCCATAGACTTCCCTGGCTATCCTCCTTGCGAAATACAAAATGTCTGTTCAGTACATAGTTGACTACAATGGAAATCACTCTCGCAATCACGGTTGCAAGCAGAATTCTTAAATAGTGCTGCTCACCCAACACGGGCCGCAACGCGTCTATTAAAAACCAGGCAATGCCCAAATCCACAACAGAACTGGCCACCGATGATGAGATGAACCGCAGGAAATTGGAGAACAACACCCCCATGACCCGAGCACTATCCTGGATCGCTTTAAAATGAGTGCCCGCATTGCCATTCTCATAAATGACTTGGATTGGCATGGTATGAATCGGTATGCCAGACTGAATGCACGAGATGAGCATCTGCAGCTCATATTCAAATCGAGTGCCGCGAACATCCTGCATAAACGCAAGTAACCCTGGACCGAAGGCACGAAGCCCAGTCTGGGTATCTGACAGTTTTTTACCATACAGCATGGCAAAAATAAAAGAGGTCATCCGATTACCTAACAGGGACTTTGGGGGTATATTCCCCTCGCTGAAGTTCCTTACCCCGAGCACCAAAGAGTCCGGATGAATCCTTGCTTCTTGGGCTATGCGGTATACATCCTCAGCTGCGTGTTGTCCGTCTGAATCAGCGGTTACGACGAAGGAAGATGCGTCGAATTGCTTCCCAATATACTCAAATCCGGTCTTGAGTGCCGCACCCTTCCCCTGATTTTCCACATGTGTCAACAGAGCACAACCGTTCTCACGAAGCTCCTCGAAAATCGACTTGTAGGCATCACCAGATCCGTCGTCCACAATAACAATATTAGTAAATCCATACTCTCGCAATTGCCTTACATAGGCTGGAAGTCTCTCATCCGGTTCAAGCGATGGAATGAGGATGATCGTTTCGCCGTTTTGTCTACCTATAATCATCCTGATAAGCCTCAATTCGACATATTTTCACAGATTCTTTTTTGAATATTGTGAGTATAACATCGAAAAGGCATACAGTAAACGAATAACTTGTATATATATTGGTAAAAAAGTTGCACTCTTTTATAAGCTAGTTTATAGGCGAAAAATACTAGTTGAGGGTTAGTCTAGCACTACTCGAACAATTGCACATTTGGCTCTCGTTTCAGTACATGTACCAGCACGGCATGCCGTTATCCATGGTGGTGATAGAAGTGAGCCTGCGTATCCAGAAGCCACTCGAAGCGTGAATGAACACCTCCCCAGAATGCAGTCATTTCTCGCAAAAGTTCATCTTCTGTCTCCATCGACCGATTGGACATGCATCGACTTACAAATCTGGACGAATGGCCACTTATGCGGATCACGAATTTGAATTAGAATTACCGTAGACGATTGAAAAAGGCTGTGATTCCATGTTATTCGAAAGAGACAAATGGTTGCAGTATGGCATTCTGCGCGATGAGCCCTCTCTCGCTGAACGTTTGCCAGAAACACAGTTGCTTGAGAAGCATACGCTAACGAAGATGCTTCTTCAATATCCCAGCGTTGTACTGAAACCTCGTAATGGCAGTTACGGAAGGGGTATCCTGTTCATTAAACGAAGCGGTGCAAATGCTTATCGTATTCAAAATGAAAATAACACAGTCACCATGAGAGACAACGAGCAGTTACTCGAATGGTTCGAACAAACAATCAAAAGTGATGAATATATTGTCCAAAAGCGTCTGCAGCTTGCTCAAATTAAACACAGGCCGTTCGACATTCGGATCATGGTTCAGCGCAAAAAGAGTTCCTCGTCCACTTGGAACGTGACAGGTTCCTATGCTAAAGTCGCAGCACAAGGATACCAAGTCACCAATGTGAATAACCGCCCCATTCCGGTTCTTAAAGCACTGAGACTAGCTCGAATTGGAGATCGGCGCTTACTTGTCAGAGCGGAACAAGTTGCACGATTAGCTGCCAAACGATTGGGAGAGCATTACCCTATGCTTAGACAAGTCGGGTTCGATATAGCCATCGACAAGAAACGGCGAATTTGGATTATCGAAGGCAATTATCAACCAGCCTTACGGCCTTTCCGACTTTTGAAAGATTCCTCGATGCACCGCAGAATATTATGGTACAAAGAACATTAAAGCAAAAGAAGACGACCAGCCTTTTACTCATGGCCAGTCGTCTCTTCCTGTTTAGTACCTGTTCTTGATATTAACCCTCTTCGGTTATTTCCGGCATTTTCTAATCGCACTTGTAACACGTGTCACTCGGAACTGATTTACCCCTACCTGTATAATGGCGAACTGGCTGTACGAAGTACCAGAAGAGGTATACGGTTCAGCCTCAATATTTCCACTTGGTGTTCTAACCGTCGCGGTGATTCTAGTTACCAGGCACACACCACGGTCGGAAGATCTCCAAGTCTCGTCACGCTGAACACTATATCTATCGTTGCTACAAAAGATGGATGCATACTCCACTACTCCACTCGCATTAAACGAAGTCGAGTTATAGATCTGAACAGGGTCATAACCACCTCTAGGTGCTCCAGGTCTTCTATTTCCCATTCTCAAAACCTCCTTTTTTATTGATAATCTATTAAATGCAATTAAATAGTTTTGGTGAGGTATAAATGTGGACAAGGTAGAAAAAGTGTGTTTGTCCGAGGGTCGCAGACACAAAAAAGAACCACCCTTTACTGTACAAAGGTGGTTCGAAAATTATAGTCCTATTATCATAATCATCTTATTCAGCCAATTGAGTCGAAACGGTACATAATATAATGTAAATAGACGGTCAAAACTCCCCAAATGCAGATGCTTCTATTCTGCCGCCTCCGCCAACCATGCTTGCATCGCCGGAGATTCCGCCCGATTCAAACGTAAGGCAATTTCGGTATTGATCTTATCCGGCGGCATGACTTCAACAAGGACACATACGGACTCTCGCCGTTGATTTAAGGCAAATATGCCTTCATCATCGAGCATTTTCATCGCCAGCTCCATGGCGTTCAGCCTCACATCCAACTCGCGATCCCAATCATCATACTCCAGTTCCGCAATGAAAGGACGCTCGTTATATCGTTGTTTGACACCGTCAAAGTGATCATCCCCAAAACAACAATAGGGCGAATCCGCATACGACCATTTGATGAGATCCGCAATCGTGGATACCGGCGTATCACTTTCTTCTGCTTGCCTAGCCGATTCCAACGCCAAAGCTTCCCACGACCAGGCAGAGATGCTTGGCGCATGTCCCTCGCCAGTAGTGTATAACGTACAATAATAGTAACATTCACCATTTTCAAAAAGGGTGCAAAAGGACGTTCTGGCGGCAGCGGCGATCTCTATGGCCAGTGTCTCTATTTCTTGCATTGGCTTCATGATTGGAGTTCCCCTTTCCATTCGTTGATCATTTGCCCCTTCGATATGAATTGGCTATTTGGACTAGATACCAAACACCCGCACCTACAAGGGCAGCAAACACCAGATTGATGCAGCCGAACACGATGAGTGACTTTGCTTGGCCTGGACCGATCCGGAAAGCGGTAGCTAGCTGGAAGACAGCCGGTAGCAAAAATGCCAGCCAGGAGATGGTTATAAGCTTTTCTGTTCTGAAACTCCACCATACTGCTGAACATGAGGCAGCAAGCAGTACCCAGGTACAGATAAGCTTTAGGGCGAACATCATTTCGTCCCCCTCCTATTTGCCATGAATCACAAGTCCATATTTACTGAATATCCACGATTGGCTCAATTCGTGCATTGCATCATGGCTTATACGCACAGAGGGCTTTTGCTCCTTCATCGCATCTGCATCAAGGGCTGAGAAGCGAAGGGGTTTGGTCATTTTTTTGATAGAGTCTCTTATTTCATCGAAAAACGCATAGGTTAGCGGCTTATGGTTCCGGATATCCTCATATATATAGTACTTTCCTTTTTCATCTTCCACATTAACTTGAAAACCTTTCGGAAATGAAAGCAAGATACACGGAAGCTCATCCTCTGCCCATTCTCCGTGATATGGAAAAGAAACCCCTTCATTTCTCACAAAAAATCCTGAACTTTCTTGATCCGATGCAATCGAAATAGAGTAAACAAAGAAGGGATGGATGTCATCTCTCTTTTCTCCTGCCACAAAATACTGATAGAACGTCTGATACCCCTCGTACACCTGTCTATAATCATGTTCTGTTCGGGTAGCATTGGTACGATAGAATTGCGCTTGCCGATGCTCCAAAAGCTGCAAAAGGCTTTTAAACTCTTCAGGAGTGATGAAGAATCTCAGTTTATAGAATCCGCTATTCTTTAATTTGTCCATTTCTTTTCGCTCACCGCCCTGTTTAGAAATGTTATGCCAATGACCTTAGCGGTTCAGGTTTACTCACCGCTCTTCCTCATCTCTATCTCTATATTGAGCGTTAGTTCATCCGCATCCATTCTTATATATCAACTATATATGTATCTTATTTCCATTATAGTGATTACCTTTCCTGAGTCTACCTACTTTACACCTGAATTTTGCGAATCAACTTTGAAAGGGTAGCCAAATATCAGAATAAATGCGTCTGCACGTGAGCAAAAGACATACGTGGGGTGAATTTTAGACTACCCGCTCTGTGAGGATGGGGCACGCCAACATATCGTGATCAGCACAAATTAGCCGTACGGATGATCACCCGTACGGCTAATTTTGACTTATTCAGCTTTGCGAATTCGGAATTGTTAAGGTTTAACTACAGAGAGAAGAGACTCATTCCCCTCAGAGATCACCGTTACATCTGGAGCAAACGTTGCATCACTTACATGTAACGTTTCTCCAAGTTCCATAGCACTAATGTCAAATTCAATCGACGTTGGCAAGTGTCTCGGCAATGCCTCCACTTCAATAGAAGATAATTGAACTTGCACGACTCCGCCCTGTTTTGTGCCAATCGGTGTGCCGTTGAACTTGACAGGAATTTTAGTGCGCATGATCTCATTGGTCTGCACCTGTTGAAAATCCACATGAATCAAGTCTCGTGTAACCGAATCCCGTTGAAGATCTTCCAATAATACGGTCAATGAGCCTTTCTCTTCAAACTGTAGTTCAATAAAACCAGATGCCCCTTGCTTTAACCATTTTTGAAATTCTATTGTTGGAATATGAATCATCTCATTCTCCGTATTTCTGCCAAACACAATACCTGGCAAACGCCCGGATTTACGTAGATCCTTAAGTCGAGAAGAATTTAATGGAATGCGGGTCTCCGCTTGAAAACGAGTAGTCATGCTATGTTCGCTCCTCTTTATTAAATGATATTTTCACATTTTTCATACTCATCCAACCATCCCCTGTTGGGGCTAAAGAGAGAAACATAGCATCACCACCTCCATATACGATCCAATTGATTTTAAAATACATTTAATGTAAGCTCCCATAATATACATGAAGGCACTCTACTCCGAAGAGTAGAATGCCTATGGGATGCCTCCACCCTATCATAGAAACATCTTTTTGTCGATCAACCCGAAGTAATCGAACAGATGAGTAAAGGTATTGCTGGTGAAGAACCGCTGTTAGTATTTATAGCAGAAGGGGCTCTTCCTTTGTCAGGAAGAGCCCCTATTAATATAAAGTTTGAATAAGTTCTACATTATGAAGCTTTTGCTGCAACAGCTTTTTCAATTAATGCTTTTGCATCGTTAGTAGTAAGACCTTGTTTAGGTTGAAGCGATTTTTTATCTGTTCCAGCAAAAATACCTTTGTCAATCAGTTTTGCCATAGGTTTAATTGCATAGGCAGACACCGATTTACCATCTTCGAAACTAGCAATAATCGTAGCAGCTTCTTTATCGGTAGCTTGATCTTTTACCAATTTAGCAAGAATAGTAGCTGCTTCTTCACGCGTGATATCCCGATCAGGATAGAAGTTTCCACCATACCCTTGAATGAATCCAGCATGCGTAGCTTCAGCAATCGCGTCTGCATATGCAGCATTAGCTGCAACATCCTTGAATGCAGGTGCTGTAGCTACTTCGTTAAGTTTCAACATGTCGACCAGAGCACTTACAAATTCAGCACGAGAAATGACTTCTGTTGTTACAGGTGTTTCTGTTGGCTCAGTAGATGCAGCCAGGTTTGTGATACGTCCTTCATTTTTAGCTTCAATGCTACCGCCTTTATACGTATCTACGATGTATTGGTAGAATACATCCAGATCGATAGGACCTGCCAGGGATGATTTAGCATCCAGCAGCACTTTATAGTTATCTCCACCTGCAGCCATAAAGTTGTTAACTACAGCAGTATATGTTTTTGCAGGATCAATAGGTGTACCATCTTCAAGACTAAGACCAGTAACACGTTCTGCGACCGGCTTATTGAAATCTGCAGTGTATTTCAAACCAGAGATTTGAAGTGTTTTGGTATTAGGTGTACCGTCAGCGTTGGTACCCCATTGTTGTTGCAACAAAGTTTTAATTTGTTCGCCAGTCAGTTCCAGCTTCACTAGAGTGTTACCGAACGGTTGGATTTTGGCAAGATCAGCAAAGGTTACATCGCCTTGTGGCAGATCCGCACGAATACCGCCTGGATTCATAAATGCAAAGTCAGCAGCACTTGCCTTATCCCCAAAGTCTGCTTCACGCATTGAATCTGCAATGAGGTTGCCTAGAGGGGCTTCGTTATTATAAGCATCTGTACGAGTGACGGAACCATCCGTTGTACCTACTGGCTTCGTCAGCTCAGGATGCTTGTCCAATGATTTTTTAATAATAGCTAAAGATTCAGGGTCTTCTTTTACACCCTCTTGGAAAGTCGTTGTAACAGTCGCTGATTTTTCAGTTACATCCCCGGTGGCAGGATCAATCATCAGCTTGATATCTTCAAACGCCGTACCATAGGAATAAGCTTGCACGATCAACTTTCCATTCACTTCACCGTTAGCCAAAGCATGGTTGTCACCTGCAACGATAACGTCAACAGGGGAATCCGCCGGTAAAGCTTTTGCCAGATCAGCTGCTTCTCCAGTGGTTACGCCTTCTTTGGTTGTTGCTGGATCATGTGCCAAAACAATGATCGTTTCTACGCCTTGGTCTTGCAATTCTTTAGCATATTTATTAACGGCTTCCACTTCTTCTTCTGCGCTTAAGAAACGTAGGCCAGCTGTCCCAGATGGAGATACTTTGGCAGGTGTGGATTTCGTCACTAGTCCGATAAATCCAATTTTGACTCCGCCCACTTCTTTAATCACATACGGCTTAATCAATGTTTTTCCTGTGGCAGTTTCAATCACGTTTGCATTGACGTAATCAAATTTTGCACCGGCATGCGTTACTTTTCCTTCTTTTGGATCAAGGCCACCAAAGATTTGTGCTTTCAAAGCAGCGACACCTTGGTCAAATTCATGATTCCCTAAGGACCCTACATCAAAGCCCATCATATTCATCCATTCCATGGTAGGCTCGTCACGATCCAAAGATGAGGCTGGAGCAGATGCACCAACAGAGTCTCCATTATGGAAGAGTAGGGAGTGTTCATATTTGGCTTGCGCTTCTTTGAGGTAGGTTGCTAGAATTGGAGCCGTTCCTGCCTTCTTATCACCCACCATTGATGTGGTATCTAACTGACCGTGGAAATCATTGATTCCAATCAAGTGTACTTCTACATCGTTACCTGCGGCAGAGACAGAACCCGCTGCGCCCAATAGTTGCGTGAGTAATAGTGCAGCAGTAGCTACACGCAGTGTACTTTTGCCCAAAACTTTTTTCCAAAACATGAATGAAAAAACCCCTCTCCAATTTTAGATCCTGAGATATTTTACCATAGTTCAATTCATAAAAATCATTAAATATATAAAATTTATGTAAAAAGTTGAGAGATTGATAGAACAGCAACATGACATGTTACATTTCAGCCAAAACTTCACTATTAGTGCTCTGACACGCAGCTCAATTCTTCTTACGCTATCACCTACTGGGTACGTTCAGCATAGTACACTGGCTAAAAAAAGACACCCTGCAGGGTGCCTTTTTTCCTTCATATTAATAATTCACAGCAGTCAGTCTCAAGGGTACCTCTACCCCCCAAATCTACTTTTCTGTTCTATAAAGGTAGAGATATTTCTCCTCCGTTAACCACTATTCCACTTTGGTTTTATCTAACATGTTCATTAATATAACAACAGCCTCTGCTCTGGTGGTTTGTGCTTTAGGTTTGAAATCGTTGTTACCCATGCCTTCTACAAGACCAAGTTCCTTCAGAGCGGCCACAGAGGTTTTTGCCCAAACAGGAATAGATTTGTCATCTGCAAAAGACGTTGTAGCATTGCCTGTAGTAGATACCTTGAGTGCATTAGCAACCATCACTACCATCTCGGCACGTGTGATATTGGCGTTCGGCCGGAACGTGTCGTCTGGATAACCGCTAATAATGCCTTCTTGCACGGCTTGCGAGACTGCCATTTTGGCCCAAGTTCCGATCTCGGTTTTATCTGAGAATACCAGTTCCACTTCTGTTTTTTGTAAATTCAACGCACCCATCAGCATGACTGAGAACTCGGCACGTGTGACGTTCTTCCTCGGATTGAACGTTCCATCCGGATAACCGGTAATCATACCGCTGCTTAAAGCTTGTTTAATTCTTGCTTCTGCCCAGTGTCCCGAGATATCGCTAAAACCAGGTTCCGTGGTGGGTTCAACTGGATTATTCAAGACCGGCTTTCCGCTGGTTTTATCTACAACAAGGACAGCATACTTCGTAAAGTGATTGACCTCGACTATGATTTGGTTCCCTTTTATAATACCGCCATCCACTTTCTCCCATGCCTTATTCACTTCATCATAATAAAATACAGCTGCCGAATGGTGACTCTCAAGACCTGATGAATCAAATGTAAATGTCATTTTTACCGGCTTGAGAAAGTTCTCTGTGAAATTCTTCAGAAGCTCAAATACCGGGCTGGCCAGAATCTCTTTATTTCTTAGCAGAGTTTCGGTATCAGATACTTTATCAATCGATAAAGTCAGTTCTTGAGGGGATCCCCCTGCTGGAATTGAGATTTGAATCTCCTTGCCCAAGCTAACCAACCCTGATTTGCCCACCGGAACGGTTATTTTACCCGTTGTTGAAGTGACTGTATTGTCTATCGGAGCCGTTGGTGCAGAAGGAGTACTCGGACTTGTTGTTTGTACGGGCTGTACAGTGAAAACTGAATACGGATTGGACTCCGTTATACCCTGTCCTGCATTACCAGCACCGTTGGACACTCCATTATTCTGAAGGGTGATGACATTGACCGATTTGCTCACGTTAGCTTGAGGTGTTAACGTAGCTGTCCACGTCACGCCCCCATCGGATGAATGAACAGCACTCAGGGTACCGTTCGCAACCGTCAGATCCGCATTATCAAAACCCGACACAGCCTCAGAGAATGTGATCGTTACCGCTGATGTTTTGCCACTGGTCAGCGTTGTATCGGCTACAACAATCGTTGCCGTTGGTTGGGCGGTATAAACCGTATAATTATTCGAATCCGTCGTACCCGTTCCGGCATTGCCTGCAATATCACTGATGCCTGTATTATCAAGCGTAATGATATTCGTTCCATCCGTGGTGCCAACAGCCGGCGTCAATATCGCGGTCCATGTAATGCCTCCATCGGAAGAGCTAACGGCACTCAGCGTACCGTTTGCAACGGTCAGGTCGTCATTGGTAAAGCCTGTAACTGCTTCGGAAAACGTAAAGGTAACCTGCGATGTCTTCCCGGCAGTCAGTGCAGCATCGGCTACGAAAATCATTGCTGTGGGCCTTACTGTATCGATTGCGAAGTTATTTGAGTCTGTTGTTCCTATGCCTTCAATGCCGCCTTGATTCTCCACACCCGTATTATCGAGTGTAATCTTGTTGGTTCCAGCAGTCATGCCGACAGGCGGGGTTAGTTCTGCTGTATAGCTAATATTATCATTGGTGGCTAGATTTTGAATTGTTCCATTCGTCACCGCAAGGTCTGCGACGGTAAAACCTGTCACGGCCTCAGAGAGTGTGATCGTTACCTGTGATGTCTTACCAATGGTCAGTGTTGTATCGGCTACAACAATCGTTGCCTTTGGCCGGGCGGTATAGACCTCATAATTGTTCGAAGTGGTCGTTCCTATACCTACACTACGGTCCTGATTCATCACACCCCCATTGTCGAGAGTAATGACGTTGGTTGCATCTGTAGTGTCGGGTTTAGGTGTGAGAGTTGCGGTCCACGTAATGCCTCCATCAGAAGAGACAGGTGCAGTCAGTGTGCCGTTCGGAACGGTTAAGTCGCCATAATCCAACCCTTGTACCGCTTCCGAGAACGTAAAGGTTACCTTTGATGTACTGCCAATTCTCAGCAGCGTATTATCCATTGTGATTGTTGACGTTGGAGCCGCAGCATACACCTTATCCGATGGTTTTAAGTACAACAGTCCTGTAATGAGAGACAAGACCAGAATGAAGCTCCCTATCCTTTTGCCAAAATTCATATGACCCTCCTCGTATCTTTCCTCTGGATGAAAAAATCATCTGAAACCCTTCTGAAATACCTCAAATTCAATCTAATCAATCATTCGACACATTCGTCCAAATTCCTATATCCACAAATAAAAATAAATCGTTTGCCACAGCAGAACTACTAACTGCAAGTCGAGAGTGAGACTAGTTAAAAGTATTCATTTATGCCTTCCACTATCGAACAGATAGAAGTTAATAGAAAATTATGTATTTTATCTTTTTAGTTGATATAATGGTATAAAAAGTAATATTCGTTTTTTTCGTCAAATGTATGGGCAGTTATAATAGCAACCTTCCGTGGCCCTCAACCCCCTCAACTCTAGTTAACACATATCCATTTACATACGATGTATTCAAGCAACTTACTGCCTATTAAAGGAGGTGACCCCGGAGAGCATTATATATCGATTTTCCCTGTAACTACCACTTACAAAGAACATAGGAGCGTGTCCAATGAACAGACAACTTTTCCCCAGATCTTTTCGAATTCTTATGGCTTGCTTGTTGATTCTTGCATTTGCCGTACCAGCGACGGCTTCTGCCGGCTATCTTGGTGATAAGCTCACGATCGGTCAAAGCATGGCGAAGGGTGACTATCTCACCTCCCAAGATGGTAGATTTTCAGCCATTTGGCAGAATGACGGGAACTTTGTTATCTATCAAAACGGTTCTTCTCTTTGGAGTAGCGGTACCAGTAACAGTGGGGCTCTTTCGTTCAACTTTGAATCACAGTACGGGAAACCTGTCATCTATAAATATGGCATGAAATATCAAGACGTTTACCAATATGGTTATCGTTATGGTTTCAACCCGGCTACAGGTAAATTCGAATATTACACCGGTTGGGGATGGGATAAAGTTTTGATGATTGATACTTCTGTACAGGTAGCTGCTTGGTCTCCCAATACCACCTCATGGATTCCAGGTCATCACGGGAGCAGCTTACCGGCTAACACAACAGGTGATACACTGGTCATGCAAAGTGATGGGAATTTGGTTCTCTATAACACAACCCTGACCAATAGCAATTATCCGAATAGTTGGATTCCTGTCTGGGCTTCGAATACGGGCGGGCGTTAAAAGGGAAACGAACTCGAATGTACAGAAAGACAAAAAAGAGTCGCATGATTTGCGGCTCTTTTTTGTGTCTAACGTTTTTGGGTCCACTCACCAATATGTATGTACATAACCAGATAGCAAAAAAATCTGAGGAATCTAATGAGATCCCTCAGATTAGTTTAAGATAGCGTGCACTTACTTATTACTAAGTTTGAGTGTATTCACGATGCAAAATTACCACAGATCTTCCGGGATATACTTGATCATCGTTTCCGAGCCATCTTCATTGATTTTATACGTATGGGTTCTTGTGGCTTCCTCGACATGTCCATATGACCATTTGTCCAAACGGTTGTCAGGATATGAAGGTTCTGCTCCAGTCAGAGGACCTCTATACAGCATCCCATTAATCATCTTAACGGCTTCCTCTCGGGTAATCTGACTTCCAGGTTGGAAAGAAGCATCCTTATACCCTGATACGATACCGAAACGGAAAACTTCATCGATAGACTGCTCCGCCCAGTTCCCCTCAATATCTGTAAACGAGCTGATTCTCAAAGTATGGTCCATCTTGAGCTCTTTGGCAACGCCGAGATAACGAGCAATGGCTGTCGCCAGCTCTGCTCTTGTAATGGGCTGATCCGGTCTGAATGTAAGATCTGCATAGCCTTTGAATATCCCTTTATTTGCAACTGCTTCGATATAATCGGCACCCCAGTAATCCGTAGCGACATCGCTGTACAGCTTGATGTGTCGAACCTCATCTTGCAAATGAAGTGTCCGGGCAAAAATAGCTGCAATCTCTGCACGAGTGATGAGCTTTTCAGGTTTCACATTACCGTCTGGGTACCCCATAATATATCGATCATGTTTGTGCTCATAACGGTTAGAGTACAACATCACTTTAATCAAGGACGTATCGTCTTGCGTATTCACAAGCGTAAGCTTATGATCTGAGCCAACAACAGCCGTAACAGAAGCATAGTTCTCGCCTTCGGTCATTTCGTTAACCTTTAGTTTAAACGTCAATTGACCACGTGTGTCTCCTGCCAGCTTACCAACATTCCATTTTATTTCTTGGCCCGTAACGACGCCGCCGTTTGCATCAACTAAACTCATTCCCGCCGGGATAGTAGCTTTAACATACAAGCCATCAGCCTCAGTCAACGTTTTATTGGCGTAAATCACGGTGAAGGTTAGAATATCGTCTTCTCTGCCCTTCATTTTGTCCACAAGGATAGCTGTGGCAAGATCAATGGGCTTGGTCGTTATGGTCTTCGGTGGTGCAGGCTCAGTCGTTGTGACTGGTGGCCCTACAGGATCAGTCGTTACAACTGGAGAGCCCCCTCCGTTGGATGACGGCAGTGGCGTCATGCTAAAGTCGTACAGCACGATCTCCGTACCTACATGAATTAGCGGCTGGTTCGTATCGACAACTCTGCTGTCGAAATTCTTATATCCTGCCTTGGTCGCGGTTAAGTAGTAGTCCGTATGCGGAAATACCATGAACGCATACTGCCCAGTCGCATCACTCGTCTGCGGGTTCGCGTTATCCGCTGGCGGGAAGCTGCTCACAGGTGGCAAGTTGACAACCGTTCCGTTGCTGTAATGAAGTGTAACGATTGCACCGGATATTGGATGACCCGTCACGGAATCGGTAATTGTACCGTAGGGGTCAATGAGCACCTCACTAATGCTGATTTGTCCGTCTGAACTGATTTCAATATCAGCATGACCAACAACAACAGGTTGTGTTCCACCGCCCGGGAGCGGAATGTTATAGATGACATCGGCAGTGTAGATGCCCTTAAGTACACTGTCGATATTGAATATTCCATTGGAATCAATTTGGCCTGTATGAGTCCCATTGCCGTCATTGATCAACACCGTGTAACCGCCGCCCACAGTTCCGTTGAGTGCCAGGGAGCCACCCTGCGATGTTTCCACCAAGACAACACCAGAGACTGTTTTATTCCCCTCAAAGGATCGACCATCCACACTAGCATTTACTGGAACACTCTGATTAAACGTGACGGATTTTTTCTGTCCACCAATCTCTACTTGCTTTGTAATGGATACATCGTATGTCACATTACCCTGCGGTATAGCTAGGGTGTATGCCCCATCGCCCGCTGTAACTGCAACAGCATGAAAATCAGTAATACCATCACCATCAAAATCTTTGCTCACTTTAATCAAAGCGCCTGCTACGGGGTGACCCGCTTGGTCTGTGACAATACCCGTAATAACACCAGGGGTGATCGTAATATGAATCGTATCACTCACATAGAGATCTCTGGGGCTGTCAGCAACCGTTGCCGTTAATGGTATAGATGCAGATTCCGTACCGCCAAGTATAGCCGCCGTGAAGGTTGTAGTTGCGATTCCGTGTGCGTCCGTCAAGACGCTTATCGTATTCAAGTCCCCAGCAAAATGGCCGTATGTTGTATCCGGCACTTTAAATACAACTTGGACCCCTGCCTGAGGATGACCCTCTTTATCAGTCACCACCGCCTTAAAGACAGATGTTGACGTGCCGTTACCAAGTATGGACGATGGGTTGGCCGTCAACGTCATTTCAAACTCGACAAGCTCAAAGTCCTGGATGACAACTCCATTCGTATTAACGTTGACCGTGGATACTGAGATTTCTCGATGAGCCAAGCTGTACTTATCACTAATCACTTCTAGAATATATTTATTGATCACGACATTTTCAAAATTATATTTACCATTTGAACCTGTCGTGAACCGCTCCTTTTCCTTACCTGCAAGGTCACGTAAAATGACTGTCGCCCCGGATACCGGGTCTCCGGTTTTCTTATCCGTCACCGTTCCAACAATGCTCGGGTTGGTAATTGTGATCGTCACCGTAGCTATGTTGGACTGACCTGTTCCGTCAGAAGCTTGATACGTGAACGTCACACTTCCTGATGCTTCCTCTTTTGCCTCAAACGTGAATGAGCCATCCGAGTTGGCCGTCAGTGTACCCTTGCTTGCGTCGCTAACTGAACTAATATTCACTACTGTGAGCGTATCATTCCCTGCGCTAGTGTCGTTGAGTAAAATTCCTTTTTCCGCCGGGACAGTAAGTTTACCCCCTCTTGCAACCTGATAGCTGTCATTCTCGGCAACTGGCACCGCTCTGAATTTTGCATAATAGTCTCCGGCTGTCTGAACAGTAAAGGTGTATGACGCATCCGTGCTTACTGGAATGCCTGTGCCTTCTTCGTTCTCATACCATCCCACGAATGAATAGCCCAGACTTGGGTTAGCCGCAATTGTTGCCGATTCGCCAAGCCCATAAGCATCGTCACCATTAGTCGTGCCCCCGACATTTCCAATGACATGTGTATTGATTGGCAACGTAATTGTGATCGTCACCGTAGCTACACTCGAATAAACGGTTCCGTCAAAGGCTTGATAGGTAAACGTAACATTACCGGACGCATTCTCCTCCGCAATGAACGTGAACGATCCGTCAGGGCTCACATTCAGCATGCCCATGCTTGGATCACTGATTGAGCTGACATTCATCGCCGTAAGCGGATGATTCTCATCATCGGTATCGTTCTTGAGTATACCTGCCTCAACTGGAACAGTGAGCGTATCTCCACTCTTAATGCGATAGGTGTCATTCTCCGCAATAGGCTCATGCGTAGAAACTGGTAGAGTAATCGCAATCGTCACCGTAGCTACGTTTGACTGGGCGATGCCATTGTCTGCTTGGTAAGTAAACGTAACGTTACCGGACGCTTCCTCATCTGCCACGAATGTGAATGATCCGTCAGGACTTACATTCAGAGTGCCCTTGCTCGGGTCGCTGACAGAGCTGATAGCCCCCGCCGTAAGTGGACGTCCCTCCGCATCCGTATCGTTCATCAAGATGCCCTCTAGTGCCGAAACGGTGAGCGTATCTCCTCTTAAGACACTATACGTGTCATTCTCCGCGACTGGCAGCATAACATATTTAGCATAATAGCCTACATCCGTCTGAACGGTAAACGTATATGCTGCACTTGTACTTACTGGAGTACCTGTACCTGCTTGGTTGTCATACCATCCCACGAATGCATATCCTTGATCTGCGCTTGCCTTAATTGTTGCTGAGTCACCAATATTGTAGGTATTATCCCCTTCAGTCGTGCCTCCAATGGCTTCGATGACATGCGTGGTGACCACAGCTGTTGTCACATCCGTTACATTGGTAGTTACTGTATTAGAGCCAAGATTAATCCCCGAAATTACAGCATTGTCGCTGATCACAGTTTGCGGTGTACCTGGTGCCGTTTTCGTGAAGCTCAGCACCTTACTACTATTCGCGGGTACATCAATTCCCGTTTGTGTTTGGCCCTCACTGGTGACACTAAGACCTGTTTTTGTCGTATTCGTATAGTTATAGATTGTAACTGTGTAGTCTATAGATCCGTTGGTCTGAACCGTTGTGGGACCTGTCTTGTCAATCCCCATCTTCAGATCAAGCTTACCGTTGTTTCCAAGTTTCATCGTCGCTCTTCCATTATTCAGTGACTCTTCGGTTACATAAGTTGCACCAATTCCATCTGTTTTGGAGATCGTCTGCTTACTCGTTAAAGCAAGATAGTAAGGGCTGTCCGTAGGCGGGAAGAAATAAGCCGCTGTTTTGGCCCCATCCATGGCATTACCTGAATTCAAGTAGCGAGATATGTTTCCTACATTATTGGGAGATACCTGAAAAGTAGGTTTTACTTTATAGTTGAGTGCAAATGAACCGTCTGTTGGTGCACTATATTCTCCCGACTTTGGGCTTGTCCGGTTCTTGAAGCGATAAATATGCCGTTGCATATCTTCTGCGTCGATATACCAAGTGAGACTGGTAACACCTGCGACTGTCTTAATGACGGCTTTACTTCCGTATCCAGCAAATTGATACGCTGTACCGCCATTTATCGTCGTATTTGCATCCACCGTTGCGACAGCGTCACCGATTTTCAACGTGGACAGATCAACATTAAAGTCCTCGCTGATTTCGTCTGCAACAACAATTGCACTTGCTATATCGGCTGTCTCTGAGCCAAGATCGGTAGTCTCCGGTATATTGAGAAGCGGAAGTATGGTCGTAGTAGCTTCTACATCATTGGCCAACCCAGCAAAAGCTGAACTGACAATGTCATAGGTTGGAGCGAATGTGTAATAATTACTGTAAACAAAAGAATCTGCGTAGTTAAAACCATTTGGCCCCTGAGCAGCATACGTTTTCAGCTTGTCATAGGTATTCTTTGCCGTACCATAGTTATAACTACTGTCTTCCTTATTATCGTTGACTCTTTTCGGGTCAAGACCTGCCCATGCGTAGACTGGCTGGCTACCACTATATGGTCCATTAATTGCCGTTGTGGAACCCAGTCCCACTGTATACACTTTGGCTTTAGTGGATTCTCCTCCATTGTATGCAGTGTACTGATTATCTAAAAGACCCTTCATATATGCGCCCGTGAGTATAGTCAACGCAGCAATTTCCGGATCACCTGTATTGGCCAGACTGGTGCCGGCAGTAGCTGGTACGTATTTGGTACCATCAGTGCCACTCTGATTGTAGTTTGCAATCGTTGTAGCTTCGGTTACTGCATTTTGAAAATCCGTTTCAAACGATTTGCCTTTGGGCGAAGTATACCATGCCTTCTTGGCATGAATTGCCGCCCCATCTGATAGAAGGAACAAGTAAGGCTGGCGCTTAGGTCCCGTGCCCTTAGTTCCCACACTGCTCATCGTCTTGGAGACGCCATACATGATACCGTCCTGCGTTGGCGTACCTGCCCCTAGCGAGACTGGCGACTTCGTTCCAACGGCCGTACCATCCTTGACTAGATTGCTGTTCAATGTGATGTTTTGGTTCGATGTTGCATATTTCAAATAATCTTCCGTTCCATGTCCTGAACTAAATACGTAGTGTCCTAGTTCCATAAACGTGCCGAGGTGGTTGGAGCTAGCCGATCCTCCAAACCAATAAACCGCAACGCGGTTATTGGGATTGGCATCCATGACTGTGCGGATTGCATCGTTGGCTGCCTTGGCCATCGCTTCCACACGATAGTACACACCAGGTCCACCTGCTGTTTCTGCTATTTCTCTCCCATTTAGATTTCCCATAGACGAACTCATGTCCAAAATAAAGGTTACGTCCGCCGCAGGACCGTCAGCATTGCCGCTCCCTCCGACACCTGGATTGGTCGAATTTGCGGTCATATATTCTTGTGCTAACGCTGACAATTTGACATTAAAACTGCCATCACCCTCTGCCGTAACGCTCTTGTCAGTCCAAATACGTCCGTCTGATGCCGCTGTGCCAAAACCGCTAGGTGGCGCATCCGTCACCGGGTCGGCAGTTAACTTGACTTGGTACTGGTCGTAGTTCGTCTCCGCCATAGTCGGAGCGATTGCCGCATTGGCCACTGAGCCGTCTAAAGGAGTAAGACCACTAAGCCCAAATATTAGACAGACCGTGAGCGCAATTGAAATAAATTTTCTAAAGCCATCGTTGTTCATATCTAGTGCCTCCGTACAAAATTGAAATATAATGATCCCTAATACAGCAAACTTCTTGTGTTTCTTCGTCTATAACCTACACTGTTCAAAAAGAACTATAGCAACATTTATTACCTTCTTCCCGTCTCCAGATTTGTTGCGAATTTTAGTATAATCATTAACTCTAAACAAAAACTGAACAAGAATGTGATGACAGTTGCCCTTGCCTGGTTGAATCACAAAAAATGCATTAATTTTATTGGGATTTGAAGAATGAAGTCTTGTTATTGAGGGGATTTATTCTTATATATCTACATATAACTGTGTTAATCTACTAGAAGGAGAATTGCCGTTATATACTAATTAAACGCGACATAACTGAATGCAGGCAGATCTTACGATAGACGTAGGTTAGAAAGGAAGCCCCATGAATAGTTCCTTGAAGCAACTCATGAAATCACCCGCATTTCCCGGTGGTATCATAACCATTCTGATATTTTATCTGGATTACTTTCCATTCGAACTTGTTGAAAAATTTCTACTGTTTGCGGCTTTCGTTATTGTGCCTCTTGTGATTTTACTTTTGGATCATGACGCGAAGAATACATATCAACGATTGATGTATGCCGCTATGAAGTGGCTTCAATTTCCCGCTGCGCTTCTTACTCTAGCTTCGGTAATGAGTAGTAAAATGTGGGGGTTAGAAAGTACGGCAATGCCAGGAATTCTGTCCCTTGGGTGGCTACTGTTCACACTGCTGCTTGGCATCTATGGCTTGACCACTATTGTGATCGCTAAAGGAAAAGCAGCGGAAATAGCAATTGGTGCGGGGCTCGTTTATTTTTTCATCGGGGGCATTTGGTTTACCTTATATCAATATCATTTGAACCTCTTTCAAGCTAATCCTGCAACGCACGCGTTAAGCTCGGTTCACTTTCATTTCTCATCTGCAATCGTTCCAATTTTCATTGGTGAACTGGGACGCATCATGACGAAGAAAAGCTGGTATCCCTGGGTTGTTGCCGTCGATATCATCGGACCCATCTTGATTGCTATTGGTATGATTTTCTCCAAGCCGATTGAATACATTGGTGTCGGTTTGTTCGCCTGCAATATTGTGGTTTACACAGCTTATCTCCTTGCTTACTTGAGGAAAAATGCTTTGGATATTAAGGCAGCCTTCTTCTTAGGCCTTTCTTGTCTAGCCTTTTACACGGTGGTTGTCATTTCCATCTTCTATCCGTTACTGAAAAATATGTACTCATTAACCATACGCGATTTTATTCCCATTTATGGATCTCTGCATGCGTTTGGTTTTGTCTTATGTGGACTAATTGGTTGGGTGTTCATGGTAGACTTCGTTAAGGAAAAGGCTAACCAATCGGCTTCATAGGAGTAGTTTAGTCAGGTTCGTGCTATAATAGTGATCACATAAATAACATTCATCATTCTGCCGAGATGGCGATGATTAAGGAGATTGAATTTTGACGAACAACCATGAAGTTGGAGCAGTGAACGAACTACCGGAGAACTTTGAAGAGCTCAAACGAGCGGCTAACCGTACGTCAAGCTGGAGAGACAGACTGAATGCGGTGAACGAATTGGGAAACTGGGATACAGCCCCTACCATTAAGTTACTTCAGCATGTTTTGAAAAATGATCAAGTGTTCCAGGTGCGTGAAGCTGCATATCACAAGCTGAAACAGTTGGATGAAGATGTACAAATGCCTGCCAAAAACAAAGGCGAGCTGTTTAAAGGTACTAACAAAATTTTGCTGCGGATCAAAAAAAGCCTTCCTGAAGGTCACACATTTGAGGAATTTAAGGAAAAACTGCAAAAGACACGTCTGGATCTCTATGATACTTACGAGGGCGACAAAGATGCTGAGTTCGACGCCTGGCTCCATGGAATTTGGGAGACACTAGGTAGAAGATAGCCGCCATTCACCGTATAATAGCTGAATAAAAAGCCACTCCAAAAAATGGAGTGGCTTCTTTATTTCTTATTATTTTGATTGTCACCAGAGTAAAGTTAGAACCTACATTTAATTTCACATGTACATGCCCTGTACGATGCGAAGTTATGTGATATAAAATTTATTCAGGTATATAAGGAAGATCCAGTGTCTTCGGAACGTTGATGACATGTTTTTCTGTATACGTGCGGATCCCTTCGGCGCCGTATTCACGGCCAATACCAGATTGCTTAAAGCCACCGAAAGGGAACCGAACGTCAAGACCCTGAACAGCAGCTGTATTGATCATGGTCGTTCCAGCTTCGAGTTGACGTGCGACGGAGATGGCATCCTCTTCTTTCCCCCACACAGAACTCGTCAATCCATATATGCTTTCATTGTGTAGATGAATAACCTGCTCTTCATCGTCAAATGGAAGAATCGGAACCGTAGGACCAAACTGTTCCTCCACTACAATCGGATCATGAACATCGCAACCTAAGACAAGCGTAGGTTGTAGGTAGTAACCTTGGTCAAACAGCTTCTGATCCAGAATTTGCCCAAGAGGGATGACCTTAGCCCCGCGCTTTTGCGCATCTTCAACCAAACCAAGCACGTAATTCTTCTGCTTCAGGTTATTAACCGGGCCTACCGTCGTATTTGAATCAAATGGATCACCAATTCGAATCCAGCGATTTGCCGCTTCTATATATTTTTCCACAAACTCATCATAAATAGAACGGTGTACATATACACGTTTGGCGATCATACAGATCTGTCCTGTTGTCAAAAAATTAGAAATGACAATCCGGCGCATGGCTCGCTCATCATGAACATCAAAGCTTTCCAAGAAGATAGCCGCATCATTACCACCAAGCTCAAGCGTCATATCTTTAATCGTTTCCGAAGCTGCTTTGATAATATGCTTAGCGGTCGCGGTGCCACCTGTGAAGGCGATCTTTGTGACATGAGGATTACTAGTCAGTTCAACGCCCACATCCGCATCACCATGAACGACATTAATTACACCAGCCGGGAACTCACTCGCAATAATCTCTGCCACCTTCGCTGCCGCCAGTGGTGCAAATGGGCTTGGTTTAAGCACAATCGTGTTGCCTGCAAGTAAGGCAGGAGCAATCTTAATGGTAGATAAAGCAATGGGATAGTTCCATGGACTAATCGCTGCCACCACACCAATTGGATCATAGGAAAGAATCGTTTTACCATTCTCATGCTCTTTGATCTCTTCCTGTAGAGTCGATTTAGCTTCATTACAAGCAAATTCCATCCACATTAACGAAACATAAATTTCACCGTGTGCATCATACAGGGGCTTGCCATGCTCTCTGGACAGCAAATGAACAATTTCATTCTCAGCTGCTCTAATCTTCTCGATCGCCTTGCGCATCATAATAATGCGTTCATCAATGGAGGTCTGCTTCCATGTTTTAAAAGCCCCTGCCGCTGCTTCAATCGCTTCAACCGCTTGTTCTTTCGTAGTGACAGGGAAATAGCCTACGATCTCAGCGGGGTTTGTCGGATTCTCTTTTGCTAACTGCGAAAGGGATTTTACATTCTGACCATTAATGAATGCTTCAACGATAATTGTCTCTTGGTCTGCTTCGATTGTCATTTTGAATCCCCTCCGTTATTCTAATGGGCTAATTCCAAACTTCTTCTGCAATTTCCTTCACATAACGAAGTTTACGCCATTGTTGTTCTTCCGTTAAAATATTGCCTTCTTCCGTGGAAGAAAAGCCGCATTGTGGGCTCAAACAAAGTTGCTCAAGTGGTACATAGGTTGCCGCCTCTGCAATCCGAGCTTTAATCTGTTCTTTATCCTCTAACTCGCCTGTTTTCGAAGTAAGTAAACCAAGCACGATTTTCAAATCTTTTCGATTCACATATTGTAAAGGCTCGAAGCCACCTGAGCGCTCATCATCAAATTCCAAGAATAATCCATCTACGTTTAAGCCACCAAAGATAACTTCAGAAGCGTACTCGTAACCACCCGTTGAGAAATAGTTCGATTTATAGTTACCACGACAAATATGCATCGTCACAACTAAATCTGCCGGTTTATGAGCCAATGTTTCGTTAATCATTCGCTGCATCGTTTTCAACTCTTCCGCCGGTTCCAGACCTTTGGCGCGCAGCTTATCATGACCAGCTTCTGAGAATAGGTCTGCCCAAGCTGTATCATCTAATTGCAGGTATCGACATCCCGCATCATAGAAAGCTTGAATGGCTTTTTGATACGCCGCAATCGTATCCTGAAGGAATTGCTCCCGGTCCGTATAGATATTGGCGCCATTTTCCAAACGGTATAGAAGCATGTTGGGGCTTGGAATGGTCTGTTTCGCCACTGCGTCACCTGCATGCTTTTTCAAAAACTCAAAATCCTCAACAAAGGGATGACTCGAGAAATCAACTTTACCCACAACACGAATCCCGCCCTTGCGCGTTTGCATATTATGGAATTTCGGTCCATCAATTTCCTCATACAACTCTACGCCATCCAAGCCACCCAGAAAATCAAAATGCCACCAGCTTCTGCGGAATTCACCATCCGTAACTGCCAATACGCCATTTTCCTTTTGCTTTTCAATAATTCGAATAATCTCTTTATCTTCTACAGCTCTTAATTCTTCATATGTGATGTTGCCTGACTTATATTGTTCACGTGCCTGACTTAAGTTTGCAGGGCGTAGAAAGCTGCCTACATGATCATTACGAAATGGTATCATAAGTATTTCTCCTTCTAACTTTTTATTCTAATGAGTATAGCATGGTCAAAAGGGATGCCTGTTATATGAAAATAGCATGGCTAGTCATAGCTTTTAACAATAGCTAAAGTCTCAAAAAGCAAAAAAACCACAACCTCATAGGGTACTAGACGTGGTTTACCTCATATCAATATCAATTTAGCCTGACACCCGCCTTCCTATCTCTCCCATTACATTTATTTTCTAGTATAATAACGGGATACAACAAACATTTTAAAATAGAAGGAGAGTTGTTATGGAATATCATGTATCCAAACATGGGAATGATCAAGGAAAAGGAACAGCAGATCAACCCCTTCGTACCATATCACGCGCTGCGGCTCATGCCATGGCTGGTGATACCGTTATTGTTCATGCGGGAGTATACAGGGAATGGGTTAACCCGGCGAATGGAGGAACAGCGGAGCATCGAATCGTATATCGATCCGCAGGAGACGGGGAAGTTGTGATTACAGGAGCTGAGCGGATTACCAACTGGAAGTCTGAAGGAGACCATGTTTGGAGCACAGAAGTGCTCAACTCTATCTTTTCCGTTCGTAATCCCTTTGAGGTGGAGCTCACTGGAGACTGGTTGTTTGACGGGCCTTTCCCGGTTCATCTCGGCGATGTCTATCTGGATGGCAAATCATTATATGAGTGCAATAGTGTTGAAAGCGTTCACAAACCTGAAGTTTGGCCCGAAGCCAAGTATCCCAAGGATTCATTGTTAAAATGGTATGCCGAGGTTGGTTCTACAACAACCAAAATCTGGGCCAACTTTGGTGGAAAAGATCCTTGTAAGGAAAATGTAGAAATTAATGTACGTCCTTATTGCTTCTGGCCTGAGAAGCCGGGACTCAATTATATCACCGTAAGCGGTTTTACTCTTCGTCAGGCCTCCCCCCAATGGGCGCCACCTACAGACTACCAGGAAGGTTTGATTGGACCTCACTGGAGCAAGGGCTGGATTATTGAAAACAATATCATCAGTGAATCCAAATGCGTTGGTATTAGCCTGGGTACCGAAATCGGCACAGGGCACACCAAGTCTTTGGAGAAGCATAGTAAAGGTGGTACTCAACGCGAGCAGGAGGTTATTTTACGAGCATTACGCTCCGGCTGGCATAAAGATAACATCGGCAGCCACATTTATCAGAACCGTATATATAATACTCACCACAAACGACTCAGACATGGTGCCGAAGTAGCAGGGATCAAACTGCATGCTGCACTAGATACTCAAATTAACGAAAATATCATCTATAGCTGTTATCGTGCGCTTTGGTTGGACTGGCAGGCACAGGGCACTCGCATCAGCCGTAATGTATTTTTTGACAATCTTTCGGAAGACCTCTTCGTTGAGGTTTGCCATGGTCCGTATATGGTCGATCATAATCTATTTCTCTCTCCGATGAATTTCAGAAATATGGCCCAGGGCGGGGCTTTTGCTCATAATTTATTTGCAGGCCGATTTGTCGTTCGTTCCGAAATTACCCGTATTACGCCATATCACTTCCCGCACGAGACGGCCATGGCTGGATACTCCAATATCACTGGGGGCGATGACAGGTACTACAACAATATCTTCTTGGGTGATAACGATGCGAATAAAGAACCTGTTCCTATTACCTTCTTTGAGCATCTTCCCCTTAAACCAAGGGATGAAGTTGGAGAGGACGGGAAGACGGTCATGGATGGTGTTCCGGACAACTCCATTTGTTATCTGCATGCTGTGGGACTTGGAGGCTACGATCAACATCCTGATGTGAAAGATAAGAAATGGTGGGAATACACCAAAGAGGAGCTTCTTGAGCTTGGCGATGCGGCGAAGGATTTCTTTATAGGCAATGCCGTTCTTCCGGTGGCTATGGGTGGCAATGCATTTCTTAACGATGCGGTTCCAAGTCGTCACGAATCGGATGCGAAGATTGTTGCACAGAAGGGAATCAATGTTGAGATTGATCCTGCGCAAGGTAAGGTGCACATTCAGATACATGATCCCGAATTGCTTCGGGGAACCACTGCAATGTTAGTTACCACGGACCTGCTTGGAAAGACTTATCACGCCAACATGAAGTTTGAGGAGCCGGACAGCAGTCCATATCATTTTAACTCTGATTTCTTCGGAACAAAGAGACCGGATGCAGATGTTACACCTGGTCCCTTTGAATTAACCGAACAGGGTACTCTTGATTTTGAAATTTAGTTTATTATTGAGGGTCCAGTCATGATTTTAGGTGAAACTTTTCATGAACTATGCCAATATATACTTCATTTCCCGGCAAAGGTGGCGAGGAAATACCCGAAGAAAACAGAATATCACGAAGATGGCCTTGAGCTTTGACCGAACCCAGCAGCCCCATGGAAGATCCTACGATCCATGAGGGTTTCCCGATCATAACTCGATTCACTCGGGATAACCAATTGACCGAGCGAGTAGAAGGGGTCGGTTCCTTATTCTTAACACTCCTGTTGAGCTTAGCAGCCATCCTATTTTATAAGCTTATTATGAAATACGTGGCATGGCGGCCCATTCCAGAGCTATCCGGGCAGCATGCAGGGGTGGAAGCTGTCCGGGGCATAATCACGGGAGCCATATTCTACACTTATTATTGTTCTGCTCGGCGGCTACTCCTTCCAATGGGCTGCTGCTGCAGATCCGGTTTCTATTCTCATGACGTCCATTGAAACTGCGCTGAGCGCAGCCATCATCGAGGAACTGGTGTTTCGTGGATTGATGCTTCAATCTATACAGAAATTATGGGTCAGCTGGATTGCACTTGCGGTAACCTCGCTCACCTTCGGAGCCTTCCATCTTGGCAATCCAGGAGCAACACTATGGAGCGCACTTGCCATCACCCTGGAAGCAGGGGTTCTGCTCGGAGCTGCATTCTTGTGGCGGCGTAATATGTGGTTCGCCATGGGGCTGCATTTTGCTTAGAATGCACTTGAAGGTGTGCTTGGCATTCCTGTGTCCGGACTCCCTGCGGCCGGGTTGTTTACGGTGAAGGCTGACAGCGCAGCATGGCTTACGGGGGGAGATTTTGACCTGGAGGGCTCTATTGTTACGGTGATCCTGGGAATTGTGATTGCCATTCCGATGCTGATCGGTGCTGCACAGAAACGGCCATGATTTGTTTCCCGCTATTTGGATGGAAAGTTGGAGCTTGAAAAGATTGTCCAGCTCATGAACTGATTCGATTAATTCTCATTGTACAGAAGGAGCGCATTTAGCGTTCCTTCTGTAGCTGGCAGTTGTGAATCATTGCCGCGGCCGCAACCTCATTCTGGAAATCACGGCTTCTATGACGAGCAGATTAGGAATCCAACAAACCCAAGCGACAACCCGAAACCCCGCCTCGAAATCGCCAAGCAGAAGATTCAGCGGCGCTAACCAGATTCGAAGCGTAACAGCTGCAAGAGTAAGCGCATAACTGCGAAGCATCCATGCTTTATGAGCTTGGATGTCTTTCGCCATAATTTTTCTCGTTGCAATAAGCGTCGTCGCAACCCACAATACATCGAGCGACATGAACCCAAGCCCGGCAATCCAACCTCCCGTGGCAAAAAGGGATAAATACACACTCACGATCCCACTAACTGTAATCGAAAGAACATATCCATACCCCAATAGGCGATGCCAACGTTTCCTATCATTCGTTGGCTTCATAAATAGTTGAAAGGGTCCTATGATCAAGGCAAATATCGCGGTAACAATATGGATGTATAGTACATATATCCATGGTTTGAGTTCAAAATTCGGCTTTTGCAATTTGAAAGAGACAAGTCCTGCATCACTAGCTTTAAGCACGCCATACTGAACAATTGCGTATCCGGCAATCGAAAATGCAAGAATGAAAACGAGTGCCCGAATCATCTTATTTCCCATTAGAATTATCCTCCTCCGTTGATGCACCGTGAAGCTGTTGTCCCTTTAAACCCTATAGTGGCTATAGAGTCAATACCGATCTTCTCGATTAAGGCATCGGCCAGAAAGGGACATACAAATTCAACGCTTGTCGTGGTCAAGTTTCCTGCCGTACTTTTGGTGCAAACGGATCTTCGCTTCCTCCCAGCTTTACAGTTAGAAATAATACCCCTTCCGAATATCATCTAAAAGGGTAGGATGTACTGGTTTCCATCCTAAACGCTCCTGCGTCAACGCACTGGACGCCGGATTATCCGTTTTCGTGAAGGGTGCAAGCCATCCGAAATGTTTACCTGCTTCTTCAACCCCAATACCTTGGACCGGCAAGTTCAAATGGAGGCCCAAAGCCGTGGCGATCTCTTGAAATGGAATGCCCTCTTCGCTCACTGCATGAAACCGGGACCCTGCCGGAGCTTGTTCTAAGGCGAGTCTAAAAAGGCGCGCCGCATCCAGTAGATGCACGGATGGCCAACGGTTGTTACCGGAGCCTGTATAGGCGGAGAACCCCTTCTTGCGAGCGATGTTCACCAGATTTGGGAACAAGCCCGTCTTATCGCCTTCACCGTGTACGATCGGTGGGAGGCGTACAATCGAGGAACGTATCCCACGATTCGCCAAGTCTAGGGTGGTATGTTCTGAAATGATGCGTAATCCACCTTGCGATTGAGGATCCCCAGCGCTGGCCTCCGTTCCGAGACGACCGGGAGTAAGCGTCATCGTAGGCATCGCGACGACAAGCGCCCGGTCACCGGCGGGTAAGGAGGTGCCAAGTGTCTCGATGGCTCGCCTATCGGTCTCAATTGCAGCCTTCATAAATCGCATCACTACATGACGAGGAGTCCCGCCGAATAAAACCCTAAGCCGAGTTGGAAGGCCCGCATGCGAGAACTTGTGGAAGAAGGCCAAATGAATGACCCCGTCTACTGCAGCAGCCACTTTGCGCAAGCCTGCTAAATCCTCAATCGAACCGACTTGAATCTGGGCACCCAGTGCCGTAAGCCGTTTGCTGGCTTTTTCAGAACGGGCAAGACCAACCACTTGATGACCGGCATCCAGCAGTTCGCGAACGACCGCCCCTCCGATGAAGCCTGTCGCCCCTGTAACCAATACACGCATTTTCAGAAATCCCCTTTCCTATCGATAGGATGTTTACTCTTAGTATAGGGGATTGACTACTGCGGTCTTTGCCTTTTCCGTCGGAGTTTTTGCCTGATTCAACAGATTCCGCCGCTTAAAAAGGAAAAATCCGCTAGGCTCTATGCCCGCGGAAATTTGAAAAGCCGTTTACATGTGCGTTTCACTTCAACTTTTGCTGGTCCTGACGCCACCTTGTGATATCTCTAGTTGGAGGACACCCAAAAAATCGGCTGTAATCGCGGCTAAATTGGGAATCGCTCAAATAGCCTACACGCCGGCTCGCCGTAGTTGCGTCAATGGAGCTGGATAACATTAGACGCCTCGCCTCTTGCAGGCGCAGCACCTTTTGATATTGCAGAGGGCTCATCGCAGTAGCCGATCTGAAATACTCGCGAAACGACGATTCGCTCATATGGACCAGCTCCGCCAAATCCGCTACTTTCAACGGCTGAGAAAAGTTATTTTGGAGCCAATCAATCGCTTTTGCAACCTGCTGCATGCCCGATTCCGCCAGAACAGTCTCGGCAACATAAACACCGATTGGGCTACGGAGGATGCGGATATAAATCTCGTCTTTCACCAATGGAGCCAGCATTTGAGCATCATCGGGAGAGGACAGGCAAGCCATCAATCTTGCAGCGGCGTTCATCATGGCCAAGTCTGCTTCTATGACGTAGCACGCACTGCGATTGCGAACCTCCGGTAAACCATTAGGAAATACCATCGGCAGCAACGAAGCAATCCTTTGCGGATCGAGGTATAGACCTATCCCCAAGAACGGTATTTGGGGGCTGGCCTGCATGATTTTCATCGCAACAGGCAAGGCAACGGGGGCAATATACATTCGCGAAGCACTATACTCATAAGCATCCTTGCCTACGGTAATTCGCTTATTTCCTTGCGCTGCAATGCAGATTACCGGTGAGAACATAGTGTGAACATCATCCGCCGCTTCTACTTGCGAATATCGGTTCACATACAGACCATGGATTGGTGAAGCATAGGTCCCATCCTGCGAAGTATGCGTGTAAATCAAACTTGCCAACCGAGCTGCTTCACTATCTAGCGCTGAATTGGCATCATCTAATACAGATACATCCTCATATTTATAGTAATTGTCCATGTTCACAAGCAACTTCTTCCCCCTCAGATGTAACGGGATGATAGGCATGTTCATGATACCACAGGCGCATCCAGAAAGCTTAAGCATTAAAGTTAAATTAGCATGGATATCTCAAGTCTACCCTTCTGCAAGTCCGAGGGGATTCCCTGCTAGCACGAAGCGGACAGCATTTCTCGCTATCGCCTCCCAATGTGCTTTACTTATGATACGGTTCCCCCCGATTTATCTTCACCGCGCGATAAATCTGCTCCACCAATACCAGCCGCATAAGCTGATGCGGCAGGGTCATGCGCCCGAAGCTCAAGCGCTGCTTCGCACGGCGCAACACCTCATCGGAGAGCCCGTGGCTTCCTCCGATGACAAACACGACATGGCTCGTCCCATACGTGCCGAGCTTGTCGATCTCCAATGCCAGCTCTTCGGAACTCCAGAGCTGGCCATCCAATGCGAGCGCGACAACATGCGCCTCGCTCTTCACATGTGCGAGGATGCGTTCGCCCTCGCGCTCTTTTACCGCCCGAACCTCAGCTTCGCTCAGGGTATCGGGCGCCTTTTCGTCTGCGACCTCGATCATCTGAAACTTGATGTACGGGGCGAGCCGCTTGGCATATTCCTGAATGCCCAGCGTGAGATATTTTTCCTTCAATTTGCCTACGCCAATAATCTGAATAAACATGAAAATCCATTCCTCCTAAATTGTCTTGCGAGATATTCTATAAGTAAGATGCTTCAGCGCATCGTTCGTTCCAACCGTAGTACACCTGCACTACACATTTCTCCAAATTCTAACGAACTCCACACACCTTATTCAGCCCCATTGCGGCTACTTTAAAATCTAACGAATCTGAAACACGCTATCCCAGTTAAAACAAGCGTTCCCCACCTCTTACGAGGTCTTTTCAGTAATATAGCGTGTCTACGATTCGTTAGATTTCAACCAGGCGGTATTTGCCACGAATAAGATTCCTCAGGTTCGTTAGAGCTACTCCACCTTCATCCCCCACAACCCTCGCCAACGCCACGCTGCCTAACAACCACCACCAATTCCCCCACAAAGACAAAAAGAGCGCTAATCACGCTCTCCTTGGCTTCTTGCTGCGATGTTCATACCGGATGGAAAGTCAGCCCGAAGCGCCACCTTAAGTCACGCCTCCAGCCGTCTAAGTCCTACAGTACGCTAAACGACGAGGAATTCCGCGTGCTGCTCGCACTCGGCGCACTTCGCAGGCGGGTCCCAATCGGCAAATTCCGTCTCCTTCAGATCAACGATATCTGGAGCGTCCTCATACTCATCGACAAACATGTCGATGGCAATGTCCACGTGTTCTTTGCATACAACGTACATCCGTTAAGCATCCTTTCTGTAACCAGCTATGTTCCCGATTCACAACCGCTTATCCCATTACAGGATAGCCACTTCTCAGTTCTATCACACCTGCCACCGAAAAGAAACCCCTAGCCCCAATTTATCGTGCCCAACCTCCACCAAACCTCTCCATTCGCCGTAAAAGAACACAAAAAGCATCCTTCCCGATACCTTTACGGTACTACGAAAAGAATGCTCCTGTAACATTAACAATCACTTCACATAGCGAATGAATCTTGCTCCTGCGCCTAAATTACGAATACAGAGTTACTTATTGCCCTGTTCCATTCCATGAATTGTCTCTAATCCACACTCGTTTTAATTCAATCCCGACTGCGCCTTCGTCAACAGCTTCCCGCCTTGAAAAGCAATAACCGCATTGGCACCATTGCCGGCTGTGCCTTTATAGTTGTAAACCACCATATTCTCCGCTTCACTCAGCGCTTCACCTTCGCCGCCAAGGATCTCGATGACATCTTCAACCGACATGCCAACCTCAAGCTTCTCATACTGGGCAAACGTAATCAGGACCCCATCGCCTTTCCCGGCCGATCCATTGTTTCCCGATGCTACAGGTGTTTGACCACCAGCCCCACCTGCAATCACATTTGTACTCAGTTCATTCAACTTGGTCTCCAGTGCTGCGATCTTTTGCTCCTGCTCAACGCTCTTGGCTCCCTGCTCCACCAGTTTCTTCTCAAGCCCTGCAATCTTCTCTTGCAGAGCACTTGTATCCACCGATGCTCCTGTTGTAGCTACCTCAGATCCACAGGCGGACAGCACAAACAGTGACAGCGCCAAGCTCGTTCCCCCAAGCATCTTTTTCTTCAAATGTTTCATTATAAATACCCCTTCCATTCTGAAATAAAAATGTGATAGACAAACAGATGTTATTGCATCAGCGACCGTCTCCAACATATTGACAACAGTTTACCACAGCCCTAGTCTGATGTATCTGCTCCTTTGGCTCCGGGTCTAACTGATCATGAGAATATAAAATGGTTGATCTACTCATTTACTGTCGAACGAGCACGTCCACCCATAACAACTAAAAAAGAGTGGTCAGTTAATCTGATCACTCTTCTAGCATTCCCTATTTCAATCCACGCAACAGTATAGGCTCGCTCGTTGAACTTCCCTTACTCCGGCTTATCAGTCAGCTTCACCGATACTTTCTCCACTTTGCCATCCCGGTAGAAGGTCACTTCAATCGTATCCCCAATCTTCTTCTGATCGTACAGATACTTCCGCAGATCCAGCGTGGAGGTAATTTTTTGCCCATCAAATTCCGTAATGACATCATTCAGCTTCATGCCCGCATCAGATGCCGGACCGGATGCTTCCAGCACAACCACACCGCTGTCCACGTGAGATGGCAGCTTCAGATCCTTACGCTGCTCGTCATCCAGTGGTGCATATGGGTTGCTCAGATCGACCGTGTACACGCCCAGGTATGGACGAGATACTTTGCCGTTCAGTAGCAGGGAATCTACCGTTTTCATCACTTCGTTCATCGGAATGGCAAAGCCGAGACCTTCAACGCCCGTATCCGAGATCTTCATCGTGTTGATGCCGACCACTTTGCCGTTCAGATCGACCAAAGCACCCCCGCTATTACCTTCATTAATCGCCGCATCCGTCTGGATCACGTTTTGCTCCCAGTCGTACACCCCGTCCTGATTAATCGATACAGGTAGAATACGATCCGTGTAACTGACAATACCGGATGTCAGCGTACCGCCCAGACCGAGCGGGTTCCCGATCGCCAGCACCGTTTGACCGCGCTGAAGTTTGCTGGAATCACCGATCTCCGCGACTGCACCCAGCCCTTTATCTTCTGCGGATAGTACAGCAATGTCGCTCACACGGTCCTTACCGACCAGCTTCGCTTTGTGTGTCTCCCCGTCTACGGTCACAATCTCCAGATCACTCGCACCCTCCACGACGTGGTGGTTGGTCATGATATAGGCCTTGCCATCTTCCTTCTTGAAAATGACCCCTGAGCCCAGCGCCGAATCTTCCATCGACAGACTGCTACCCGTTTTATGGTTCACAATGCTCACCACGGAAGGACGAACGTGTGCTGCTGCCTGAATAATCCGATCGTATGGATCAGCTGCCTGCGCTGTCTGTGCACCGCCTCCACCACCGTTACCCGTAGCATTAGCCAGCGGTAACGAAGCGGGCTGGGTGATGAAGCTAAACAGCATGACGGTCACGATGGAGCTGATCACCGAGCTAATCACAGCTACCTTCACTGTGGAACTGATTCCCGTACGCGATCTGCGCGGATTGCTCCAGCGGTCACGTCCACGTGCTCTGCCTCCAGGGCGGATGATCTGAAGTTTGCCTTTCTGTTCAGGTTCGGCGCGTCTTGATACTTTGGTTGAATAAAAATCGTCTCCAAACAATCCCATCGTGATCCTCTCCCCTTCGTTGTCACGCATCAAGACCCTGACTGCCGCCTAAGTTGTCGCATGGTTCAACGATGGTGTTCTTACGCTACCCCACTCCAGCCACAGCCGAGCTTCCGATCGCTGTTACTCACAAATTTTTTTTGTTTCTTTTTCCTAGGTAAAATTTGTTCATAGCATATGCTTCCGAAGTAGCTTTCTTTCAGAAAGCTTTCAGGCGATCGCTTCGCTTCTCCAGCCTCGTTCTGTGTCTTTCGTTACGTGCGTACCGTAAATAACCTCTCGTTTTCCCATGCTTTTTTGCATTTTTATAAAATGGTCTTGCATATCGCCGCATCCCGGCATCAAATCAAGATACAGCGTCTATGTACAACAGAACGGACACGCCATTCTGTCAGTGACTCTATCAAACATGCTCTCGCATTCTATGACATGCCATTTCACACGCAAAACAGCCAAAATCACAATGCTCCTCATATACTAAACACGTCAAATCACAAAAAGTTGCATATTTACGAAAATTAAAGCAAATTTCCGCTATAACGCGCTTAACAATAAAGGTCCATAGTATCTATCACCACAAAATCCGGTCCGCTAAGCGCCATTTCGGCAAATATGAAGAACTTTTTCACCCCTGCATAGTCACAGGTTCAGCATACACGTCTCATCACACAAATGTTAGCGGCAAAAAGAGGAATGTTTCCCATCAAGCCTGACTACAATAATAGTAAAAGACAATTCGAAGCTTCATAGAGGAGGATATATATGGATCGCACACGTACACTCACAGCCATGGATGAAGTTCATATGGCGGCCAAGCTGGCCGATCTCAAAGAAGAACACTATCGCAACACGCTTGCACTCAGTACCATCATCGAACTGCTTATTGATAAAGGCATCCTAACCCGCGAGGAAGTCGAGCGCAAAGCCGCCGAACTCGACAGCTTTATGGCTCACCCACCCTATCCCATGGCGTAGGACGGTCGTAATACGTATCACAGAGTTTGAACTCATGATCCCGATAAAAACATCCACGGCTCTCCATCGCGTCGCGCACCGACATTTTCGCCAAGTCCATCATATTATGATCTCGGCTAAGATGTGCCAGATACGTGCGCTTGATGCGTCCGTTCATCAGTTCACTAAGCGCTGCCCCTGCTGCTTCGTTCGACAAATGCCCAATGTCACTCAAAATCCGGCGCTTGGTGTTCCACGGATAACGCCCCATACGCAGCAATTCGACATCATGATTCGCCTCCAGCACCAGTACGTCAGAATCTGCGATCGCATCGCGAACCTTGTCGCTCATGTACCCGAGATCCGTTGCAACAGACAGCTTCTCCGTACCATCATCGAACGTATAACCTACCGGCTCAGCCGCATCATGCGAGATCCCGAAGGATTCCACGCGCAGTGAACCAAAATCATGCTTTTCACCTGTCTCAAATACCCTCCGGTTTTCCTCTGGAATCGCCCCAACCGACTTCTCCAGTGCCGCCCACGTATTCAGATTCGCGTAGATTGGTAAATTATATTTCCGAGACATCGCGCCTAGTCCTTTAATGTGATCGGAATGTTCATGTGTAACCAGAATCCCGTCCAGTTCTGCCCCAGAAATCTCCCTTTCCTGAAACAGTGCATCCAATCGCTTCGCACTAAGACCCGCGTCAATCATGAGTGAGGTACCCCCATGCTGTATGACTGTGGCATTACCTGTCGAACCGCTGGATAACACGGTAAAATATATCCCCATAACGCATTACTCCCCTGGTTTGTCTGTCTTGGGACTGAATACATCCCCACTGATGCCCTGCACGTACAACACTTCGCCACTTTCCAGCACGAACCGCCATGCCGGCATCGCTACCTGTATATCTGAATTGAACAACTGGCCGTAATAGCCCAGCTGAATATCTTTGACAATTGCATCATTTGGCAAAAAGTTCTCGATCAGTGTTCCCAGCGCCTTCGACGCCGGAAGCACCTGCTGATCGCTCTCCTCTGCGGTTGTAATCCGCACTGGAGTTTGACGGTAACCCGTTATTTTCTGGTCGCTGTAGAATAGCTCCAGACTCACATTGAAGAGCGGCCATTTGCCATCCACCAGTGGGTGAAGCACAAAAGCCCCATCCTCGGCCATCAGCTGATCCAGCCGGTACTTCCCGATCTGTGGAATCTCACGCTCTAATGCATCTTCCAGCTCGCTCTGCGAGAAGATTAACTTGCTATCTACAGACTGTTCCAGTTCCATATCAACGCCAGCCTTGTCCTCTTCAATGAACTCATAGGACAACTTTGGCAGCTTCGGCGTTTCATTCGGAATCGGAGCCAGCACCTGAATGCCTTTCTCTTCCATCGCCTGCTGTGTATTATCTGCCAGTGAGGTGAAGTCCAGATTGGCTCCGGCCGTCTCTCGCGCATCCATCCAGATCTGGTATCCCAGCACCAGATTGAGCAGCAGAAAGGCATAGATCAACACATTTTTCGCCCGTCCCCAATCCAAAACATTCACCTCCCTCAGTTAACTGGCTAAAACACTTTCAAACACTCTTGGAAAATTGATCTCTATCCACGTTAACCTGCTCGCTAACGAACTCCACACGCCTTATTTGCTCCATTTTCCGCAAGTTTGTAATCTAACGAATCTGAGAGAAGTTATTTCTATTATTTGTAGGCATTCCATCGGTTTTCACTCGTCTTCTGCCGGGATAACGTCGCTGAGGTTCGTTAGATTTTGCGTTTTAGGCTAATTCGGCATTTAAGGCGTGTCAGATTCGTTAGCCGTTATCAAGATACGGTAGTCTCCTCACCATTTCCAAAGCGGATCACCCATACCGGAATCAGCTTTAGTCCGTCCTCAATCGAAGAAGGACGATAAGCCGGGTACACGTCCACGACCTGGCGATTCTCACCTGCCACCTTTTTAATAAGAGCCTTCAGCTTGTCTCCACCAGGTAGTTTGACCGATTTCTTCGTCTCTGCGCCTTCGTTCAGGTATTCCAGCGATCGTTCATAGCTGGATACCGTCTCCTGCTGCATCTCCATGGTGATCGTGCCAAAGCGGAACTGCATGGAATCCATAATCGGATAGCTGCCATAATACTGTTGGAATTCAAGCCGCGTCTTACTGTCGGCGGTCTCCAGCATCATGCGCGACCGGCCTTTCCAGCCACCATGCTGATTCACAAAATCAACCGCAGACAGCGCATCCTTCGCGGGGTCAATCTGTCCCGCAGGCGGTGCGGCTGGGTCGGTGTAACTGATCCAGCGTTGTTCCTGTTTTACCTGCAGGCTACGTTTACTATCCGTGTAGATCTCCGATCCATCTTTTTCCCGGATATTCCGGGTCATACTTGGATCGAAGAACAGACTACGCTGCATCTGCTCAACCGTGAACTGACCTGTTGGCACATCCGCCTCAATCGTCTCCAGAGCTTCCGCCGGGATATAATACCCGCCATCCATCAAGGTATATGGCGTCCAGTTCGTACCAAAGTCAACATGCTGCTGCACGTCTTGTACTGTAAGGTCTGCCTGCGTTGCTTCGTATACCACGTCTCCCTTGGCGCTGAAGAACAGCGCGTGGGCCTTCGTTTCATTTTTGGACGTATAGATCGAGATTCGGTTAATGGTCTCGCCTTGGAATAAGGAATCCGTCCCGAGCCTCATCACCCGCTGTAACAATGCTACGGGAATACCTTCTTTGAACGATAGCTCAAACCCAGGGTTCTCCTTGCGGATCTGATCCCAGTTCACTGATTGCACACTACGGCGCTGAAAATCATCGAAAGCCCGCCCCTGTAACCTTGAATAGATCAACTGATAGAACGTATTACCAGGGTAAAACACCGTATGTTTATCCTCACCCAGATGAATAATCATCTGATCGGGGAAGATCAATTCTTCAATATTGCGTTCCTGACCCATATTCTCCGTCTTCACATAGTTCGTCTCTGACGTCACAATAGAATCCCCGCCTCCGGGCAAACGGTAGATCAGAAAATAACTCTGAACGAGACTGGCTACAACAAGGGCAGCAAGCACCAAGGATTTAATCCGTTCCTTCACGGTGCTCACCCCCTTTCTCACGCATCGGCAACGTGAACGTTACTGTCGTGCCCACGTCTACCTCAGACTCCAGAGAGATGCTGCCATCATGTGCCTTCACAATTTCCCGGGCAATGGACAGTCCTAGCCCTGTGCCTCCCATACTGCGGGAACGAGCTTTGTCCACCCGATAAAACCGCTCAAAAATGCGATCCAGATCACGCTGTGGGATACCCATTCCGGTATCCGATACCGAGATGGCAAGTGCATGTTCATCACTGCGTCTAGCAGCAATCGTAATGGTTCCACCTTCCAATGTATATTTCAGCGCATTGGACACGACATTATCCAGCACCTGATCAATCTGATCGCGATCCAGCGGGACAGCCGGAATATCATTCTCCACAGATAATACAGGCTGAATATCCTTCTGATGCATCTGGAACGAGAATCGATCCGTCACTTCCTCCAGCATTTCCAGGATGTCTGTTGGCTGTTTCCGTAGCAAAGCCTCTTTGGAATCAAGCCGCGATAAATGCAGCAGATCCGTAACCAGTCGTATCATTCGCTCCGTCTCGTTCTGAATAACACCCACGAAACGACCGGCAAGCTGCGGATCTTCCAGTGCACCGTCATCCAGTGCTTCCGCGTAACTCTTGATCGTGGTCAGTGGTGTGCGCAGTTCATGGGATACATTGGCTACGAATTCACGCCGGGATGCCTCAAGTTCTTCCTGCTCGGTAACATCCTGAAGTACGGCAATCGTTCCCGTGATCCCCCGTTCACGCCGATGAACCGGTGTAAATGTCATTCGAATGACCACAGGTTCTTCTTGTCCTGCCGGTGCAATCTGCAGCAGCGTTGAACCTGTGAAACCACTCGCGAGAGCTTCCGCATCCTCCGGATCAATGCCGAGTAATATGGCAAAGTGTCTTCCTTCAATATCCGCAGGATGCATACCCAGAATGCTGCTGGCACGACGGTTTACGAGAATAACTTTACCGTACTCATCCGTAGCCACCACACCATCACTCATATTCGTCAGAATGGAGGTCAACTTCTCCTTCTCCTCTTCATTCAGTGAAAGTGCATCCCGAAGCCGGCTGGTCATATAGTTAAAAGCCCGACTGAGCTGACCAATCTCATCCGTGCCAAATACAGGTGTCTGCTGATCAAAGTTACCTTCTGCGACCGCTGTCGCTCTCCGAGTCACTTCCTTAATCGGCTGCGTAATCGTATGGGACAGGATCACGCCAAGCACCGCCGTTAACACCAAGGCAATCAGAATGCCGGAAATAAAGATTTTGTTGATTCCCTCCATCGTGGAATACAGCTCGTTCATGGACGCCGCGATGTAGACCGCGCCAATGATCTTGCCGCCAGACAGCACCGGCTTGGCGACGACCTTTTTGCGAACATTATCCTCGTCCACGATATATTCCTCATTGTCCCGAATGCCTTGAAGCGCACGGCTGACAACGGTCTGGGTATTTTTGCGCCCGACATAGTCGGAATGTGAACTTAGCGAGGTCGTCAGTACTTTGCCGCTGGCATCCAGCACCTGAATCTCGGCACCGTTAATGTTGAACAGGTTGTTCACAAGCACACGCAGATTTTCCGTCTTGTCCTCGCCTGCCTCTGCTTCTCCACCTGCCATCGTCTCCCCCACGAGAACCGATAACATCTCAGCACGCGCCTGCAAGTCTTCCGTAAAGTTGCTCGTCAGCGAGTTCTTCATCGCGCTCACAAAATAAACCCCGATCAATTGCATCGCAATCAGAATCAGCAGTACATAGATAATAATCAATTTCGCCTGAATCGTTCGGAAGAACGAGAATCGCGCGAATCGGCCCATTATATCCCCACGCTTTTGGCACTGCGCACGAGATAACCGAGCCCGCGGCGTGTCAGAATCGTTTCCGGTTTGCTTGGATTCTCCTCAATCTTCTCACGCAGACGACGAATCGTAACATCCACGGTACGTACATCGCCGAAATATTCATATCCCCACACCGCTTGCAGCAGATGTTCCCGTGTCATAACCTTGCCGGAATGCTTCGCCATATAATAGAGAAGTTCGTACTCACGGTGGGTCAGATCGAGCGGTTCCCCGCCTTTGTAAGCCGTATACATGTCCATATCAAAAGCCAGATCAAACAGCCGCATGACCTGCTTTTCCTCATCTTCCGGCGCTTCGGCCGTTATCGCAAGCTTTTGCCGTCTGCGCATCTGTGCCTTCACCCGTGCAAGCAACTCACGCGTACTGAACGGCTTTGTCACGTAATCATCCGCACCCAATTCCAGTCCAAGCACCTTGTCGATCTCGCCATCTTTGGCGGTAAGCATGATGATCGGCATCTCCAGATGAGCGCGCACCTCACGACAGACATCCATACCGTCCTTGCCCGGGAGCATCAGATCCAGCAGCATCAGATCCGGTTTCTCGGATAACGCCAGTTCAACCGCACGAATGCCATCAAATGCGCAGATGACCTCGTACCCCTCTTTTTCCAAATTAAACTTCAGAATGTCCGCGATGGGCTGTTCATCGTCCACCACCAAAATCTTCCCCTGCATCGGCTAAGTTCACCCCTATATCCTGCTTAATCCGCGTTAGCGTTTATATCTCTCTTCTATGTTTAGCTTGTACCAAGCCTGCTTGATTTGTTTCTCTAGTTTGTTGTTTATACTCTATAGTTTAACATACCTGAAGCACCGTCACATCCCGATCAGGGGCTTGGAAGGTCTTTCATCTGAAAATTTTTTACAGCAGCAAAAAACAAGGCCAGCATTATAGCCAACCTTGCTCTACTTAAGCTCTATATTAGTTCAGATACGTTAACGGATTTTCTACCGTTCCATTCTTAATAATCTCAAAATGCAGATGTGTTCCAGTCGAACGACCCGTGTTGCCCATAACGCCGATACTCTCGCCTTTTTCAACCACTTGTCCAACCTTAACGCCAATGCTGTTCAAATGCCCATACAGTGTTTCGTATCCGTTACGGTGGTTAATAATGATGACATTACCATAACCGCTTTTCTGTCCTGCAAACGTAATTACACCCTCATCAGACGCTTTCACATCGCGGTTACCTACCAGATCGACACCTTTGTGCTGGCGACCCCAACGTTGTCCAAAGCTGCTGCTCATCGTTGCATTTGATACCGGCCAAGCAAATTCACCTGTGCCCTCACCAACAACTTTTGTTCCGCTAAGGACCACTTCAGTTACAGCTGCTTTAATCACTTCCTGACCAAGCCACTCTTCCTGAACCACTTCACCATTTTCTTTCGTTATACGGTACTGCATGCTTTTTAAGCCACTTTGTCCTGGGCGCACGACTTTAGTTGTACCAGCTTTCAACTCGGCACTTTTGCGCACTTCCACTTGTGGTTTGATCTCAATCTGCTCTACAACCTGCTCAACAGATTTAACAGTTACCGCCGGTTTCGGAACGGTCAGGGTCAGTTCGTCTCCGATTTGAAGCGACGTTTCCTTGATGCCCGGATTATGCTGGCGAATCTCGCTTTGTGTAATTTCATACTTGGCGGCGATTGAAGAGATCGTATCTCCTTCACGAACCACATAAGTTACAGGCGCGTCTTTACCAACGGTTAAAGCTTTAACCGCCTCGGACACATCCCATATTTTGTTTGGATCAGCCTTCACCACATCCGTCGCAACATCTTCCTTGATACCTACCGACTTCAGGGTTGTGCTTGGTCCCTCGTCTTTCTTCGAGGAGTTAGCCGATACCGACTTCGTCTTAAGCGAACTTCGCACAGCCGATGCCGATATGTATTTGCTTTGCACTTGTTCCAGGATTGCATCAGCTGTTGCCTGATCCTTCACAATACCAATGACTTCACCGTCTACCTTGAGCTCCACACCTTTGGCGTAGGCTGTCAGCATGTCACCCAGTTTGTCCAGCGTCTCGTCACTGTTTACTTCAGGTTTGTACGCTCTTACCGTTTCGGTTGTGATGCCATCCGTGTTCAGCACCATCTCTGCATCCGGATATTTATGTTGATATTCCTCAGTTTTGTCTGTAAATAGTTGTTGTAATTGTGCCTCATCTGCAATGGTACCAATCTCGCTACCTTTAACCATTACTTTATAGTACGGTACGGTGTTTGCAGTAACATACTGTTTGCCTGCGAACCCGAGCGATGCTGCGATGAATACACCACATGCTGCTGTAATGATCCATTTGCGCGAGGCCAGAACGCGCTTCTTATTCACACTGAAGGTGGACATGCTCATGTTGTTTTTGTCTTCGGCCGTCCGGTGTTCCCCGGATTGTTCGTGTACCCGGTCTTTGCCCGGTTGGCGTATGCCTCTGAAACCTTTCATGATTCTCTCCTTTTCAGCACTTCTCAGTTCGCATTTCTGTCAAGACATCACCCATCGTGTCTGTCCCATGCTCGTTGATACTTGTATTGGGTGTCCGCAAAATCAGGACTTTAGCTGCGCTCGTAAAAGTGTCAAAATTTTAACCTTTTATCACACCCGTATACTTTAACACAGGTTTTACACTCATTTCAACTCTATACGTCACACCGCAAAGCCACGCCCCGCTTGGTTTCCCTGAATTATCCATAAGATAGTATGGCTGATCCATCACCCATTATGCCTCAACATCCGCTGTACTATGTACTTTTACTTGCAATTTAAGACTAGGTTCTAAGACCCAGTGAAATATGCTTTATTTTTCATAAAAATACAAATAAAAACCCCTCACCAGATCAACTCTGATAAGGGATTACGTAAACAACCTGATTGTGGTTTATCTTAAACTGGATTTCATCCCATGCCATAATAGAAATTAACTTTTATGTCTCTATTCTTTGACTGCAAGAATTACAAATCGCTTCTGCTGTACTTCCCAGAATCCATTTTGCTCCATCTCCGTATGAATATACATTAATGGCTCACGGAACTGTTCTACCTTGAAATCAGGTACTTGCCACGGGATGGTCTTTAGATAATATACCAGTGCCCCTATATCATAGAAACGCTGCGCGGGAGTTGCTTCCCGTTGCTCCAGAATACGGAATCCACACTGTTCCAGCTGAAGAACAGCACGATCCAGCTCCCATCCAGCGTAATCCACGGGCATAGGAATGCCGAGCAGATCATTGATCTCCCTGCAATCTGACCAACCTACCTGTTGAGTCAGAAACAGTCCACCTACCGATAGAATCCGCCTAACTTCCTGCTCATCATACGACTCATGCCGATTAAGAATCAGATCGAATTCCCCGTCTACAAAAGGAAGTTGCGAATCATCAGTCACCGGAAGCACCTTCACACCTAACGGCTGTAATCGTTCCTCTGCAATCGGTATATTCGGAAGATAACCTTCGGTCGCACATGTGTATGGAGGAAGTGGAAGGAGTCTGGACAGCATTTCTCCTCCACCAGTCCCCATGTCGAGCAATCGTTCTGTTTGATTCAACAATCGGCGCGCCATCGTTCCATAGGACCAAGGCAACATTCCGCTCTGAAGTCGTTCACTCCCTGTTACATAGCTAAAATCCCAGCCACTAAACGGCTGCTCCGCCTCTTGCAGGCCTTGCTCGTATCGCTCATTCGTCGCCTCGGTAAACTTTTTTACTGATGGTTCTGAATTAGAATGATATAAGTTCATGTTCAATAAAACCTCCAATTAGTGTATTCATAAACACAAGTCCATCGGATCTCTTGAATGCACACATGAACGGAGGTCCACGAATTGGACTGGAGGTTTCCGCAATATTACCTGAACGTTTTTATATGTTGTGCTCTTTACCTTTATATTTCATACACTGTACCCTCCTACAGGCATTTCCAGTATTTATTTAAATAAATTATATTCAATCACCATCGACAAGTCCATTACATTATGAATCAGGCGATACCCGTCTATGAGTACGCCTGCTTTACCTTCCAATCTTATTCTGTTTGCAGTACTTCCATCAGGTTGTCGTACTCTTCACTGGTCAGGTACTTCGAGATCACCTGTTCAATCTCACGCAGTTCCTGTTCCGTTAGGCCACCTTCCATGGCGCCTGAGATCTGCTGCATTTCTTTCTGCGGCAGCTTGTTCATGAGCAGGCTGAAGATTTTTTCTTTCTCCTCTGCTGGCAGCTTGTCCTTCGCTCCTGTAATGTCATCCGGTGATACAACAATGGCATCATTGCCTGAAGAAGCACCGCCGCTGGCCGCTCCGGTTCCATTACCTGAAGCTGAACCACTACCCTGATCTGTTCCTGAGTCATTACCCGTGCCCGTATCCACCCCATTGCCTGCACTTGTGCCTGAGTTTGATCCTACGGTTGTATCTGTACCTGAACCTTCCTCTGTGCCCTCGTTTGAGCCGCTCCCTTGAGACGCATTCTTGCCTGCATCTACGCCAGATTGACCGCCCTCCGTTCCATTCCCCATAACTGAAACAGCATCTTCCGGAACCTGCTCTTCGTCCGCTCCTGTCGGCTGATCTGTCGTCTCATTTCCCGATTTGTTCCCCTCGCTGGTTTTACCGCCCAAGGCACCTTGGAACATGGCAGTTAACCCCATGGGTTGACCTTCCCACTGAATATTGAAACTCGCGAGTAGCGACTTCGCATATGACTGTACAATTAATCCGGTCGTGAGCAGTGTCAGTGAACTGACCAGCAACACGGTTAGCACGATTTTGACAAACCACACAAGCAACTTCATTCCGTTCTCTCCCTCCGATTATCCCACCCGTCTGACATGCGCATGTCGGGGTCTGTGACTCTACTGTTAACCAGTATTGACGGAAATCTCGGGATTATATCCGATAAACATACAAAAAACCTCCAGTCATCGCTATAAAAGCAACAACTGGAGGCTTAACAAGCCTAAGTCTGCAGACAATTCTATTTTATAATTCAAGAAACAATCTCTCTATTTCTTCGATTACTCGTAGATTGGAAGAACTTGATTCGTTTGCTCACGGTTACGACCAACGGAGAAGATGGCAATTGGAATGCCTGTCAGTTCAGAAACACGTTTTACATAATTCTGTGTGTTCACTGGCAGGTCTTCGAGTTTCTTCGCTCCAGTGATATCTTCGCTCCAGCCTGGCATCTCTTCGTATACCGCTTCACATTCTGCCAGCATTTTGAGGCTTGCCGGATAGTGTGTGATGACCTCGCCGCGGAATTTGTATCCTGTGCAGATTTTTACGGTTTCCAGACCTGTCATTACGTCCAAAGAGTTCAAGGATAGACCTGTGATTCCACTGACACGGCGCGCGTGGCGAACAACAACACTATCGAACCAACCTACACGACGTGGACGTCCAGTTACCGTACCGTACTCATGTCCAGTCTCACGGATTTGGTCACCGATTGCATCATGCAATTCCGTAGGGAATGGGCCATCTCCTACACGGGTTGTGTAAGCTTTCGCTACCCCAATGACTTGCTGAATACGAGCCGGGCCTACGCCAGAACCGATACATACGCCACCTGCGGACGGATTGGATGATGTAACAAATGGATAAGTTCCTTGATCAAGGTCCAACATAACGCCTTGTGCGCCTTCAAACAATACTTTTTTGTCCTCATCAATATATTCGTTCAGAACAACCGATGTATCACGTACGTAAGGACGCAGAATTTCAGCATATCCGAGGTAATCTTGCAGAATCTCTTCAACATCAACAGGCTGACCGCCGTAGACTTGCTCGATGACACGGTTCTTTTCTTTGACCAAATGACGCAGTTTCAGTTCGAAATCTTCAGCATCCAGCAGGTCAACCATCCGAATACCAATACGAGCTGATTTGTCCATGTAACATGGGCCAATTCCTTTGCCAGTCGTACCGATTTTGTTCGGACCTTTGCTCTCTTCTTCCAGTGCATCCAATACCATGTGATATGGCAGGATGATATGTGCGCGCTCACTAATGGACAGGTTCTTGGTTGTGAAATCATTGTCATGAATATAGTTAATTTCTTCGATGAGTGCCTTCGGGTTGATAACCATTCCGTTACCAATAACACACGCTTTATCCGTGTAGAAAATCCCTGATGGAATCATCGTCAGTTTATATTTTTTGTTATCAATCAGAATTGTATGACCCGCATTGTTACCACCTTGATAACGAGCCACCACATCAGCGCTCTCCGCCAAATAATCCGTGATTTTACCTTTTCCTTCGTCTCCCCATTGCGTTCCCACTACAACTACCGTTGACATAGTTAACATTCCTCCGTGGGTGCCTTGCGCACCTTTGTATTGGTCTGTCCGTCCTCTATCCCGGCAGGCATGTTACGCAATAAACCGACTGAGAAGCGTGCTAACGGACAGTAAAAATGTCCTTCCGTTACATTCAAGGGAAGGTTTGCGCTGCTTTAACGCAGCAGTATTAGTGTACCAGTACCCTTTTTCAAAGTCAAATCAAATGGCGAACAATTAGATATAGTACAACTGTAATGTTCGGGATTTACCCACTATTTCAACATAAAAAACCGGAGACTACAGTCCAAGCTTGCTTGACTGCTATCACCGGTTCAAGGATACCCATTTCAATGTGAATCTATATCTGGTATTTATAAGACATGTTTGAGTTTAGTGGCTCTAATGGTTGATCTTCGGGACAGACGATTTTGCTTCATGACCAAAGCCGTCAGCACCTGCCCGTTACATCGCGAAGGCGTCATTGTGCGCCCTCTCGTAATTGACGAATTTATTAAAGTTTTTCAGGAAGACCAGTTCCACCGTACCTACCGGACCGTTACGCTGTTTAGCGATAATGATCTCGATAATATTTTTCTTCTCGGTCTCCTGGTTATAGTAGTCATCCCGGTACAGGAACGCTACGATGTCGGCATCTTGCTCGATCGAACCCGATTCCCGCAAGTCACTCATCATCGGACGTTTGTCCTGACGTTGCTCTACACCCCGGCTCAGCTGGGACAAGGCAATAACCGGAACTTCCAGTTCCCGGCCAATCTGTTTCAGTGTACGTGAAATCTCGGATACCTCTTGTTGACGGTTCTCCCCTGCTTTACCACGTCCACTAATCAGTTGAAGATAGTCGATCAGGATCATGCCAAGGCCTTTCTCTTTCTTCAGGCGACGGCATTTGGCACGAATATCCGCTACGGTAATCCCTGGCGTATCATCTATGAAGATGTTGGCTTCTGACAAAGCTGCAATACCCATCGTCAGCTTCTGCCAGTCTTCATCACCCTTGAAATCACCCATACGCATCACGCTGGCATCCAGGTTGGCTTCCGCACAGATCATACGTTGTACCAGCTGGGCAGCTGACATCTCCAGACTGAAGATGGCTACCGTCTCCTGTGCTCGAATGGCAACGTTCTGAGCGATATTCAGGGCAAAGGCCGTCTTACCTACGGAAGGACGGGCCGCTACAATGATCAAGTCACTGCGCTGGAATCCGGCAGTCATCTTGTCCAGATCAATAAATCCGGACGGAATACCTGTCGTTGTACCCTTATTCTGATGAAGTGTTTCCACACGATCGAATACTTCCATCAGTACGTCCTGAATGGCTATAAAACCACTACTGGAGCGACGGTTGGAGATCTCCAGAATGCGACGTTCAGCTTCTCCGAGCATCGCTGCAACATCTTCGCCGCCTGTATATCCTTCACTCACGATCTGTGTTGCCGTACGAATCAGGCGACGCAGCATCGATTTCTCTTCGATAATCTGAGCGTAATAGTCTACGTTCGCGGCTGTAGGTACACCATGGGCTAGCTTAGCCAGATAACTAACGCCCCCGATGTCCTCCAGCTCACCTTTATCCTTCAGAAGCGAAGTCAGTGTCACGAGGTCAATCGGTTGATTTCCCTCACCAAGCTGGATCATCGCTTCAAAGATTAATTGATGAGGCTTATCATAGAAATCCTCGGTTTGCACCCGTTCCATCGCTGTAATCAGGGCCTCGCCCTGCAACAGGATTGCACCCAGCACGGCCTGTTCGGCTTCCAGGTTCTGCGGGGGAATCCGGTCGAATAACATTTCTCCGCCCATCTTACTCTTCCGTTACCTGTACCTTCAAGGTTGCCTTCACTTCAGGGTGAACCTTGACAGTTACTTGTGTTACGCCGAGTGTACGAATAGGCTCGTCCAGCTCAATTTTACGTTTGTCTACTTTCAGACCCTTTTTAGACAAAGCTTCTGCGATCTGTTTGCTGGTAATGGCGCCAAACAGACGACCGCCTTCGCCGGACTTCGCTTTCAGTTCAGTCACTTCTGCTTCCAGCTTTTTCGCAAGTGCTTCCGCTTCCGCTTTCTCTTCCTGTTTGAGTCTTTCCTCAGCCGCCTTCTGGTTGTCCAGTGTCTTCATGTTGCCGTCCGTTGCCAGACGTGCGATTCCCCGTGGCAATAGGAAGTTCTGTGCGTAACCCTCAGATACTTCTTTCACTTGCCCTTTCTTGCCTTGACCCTTCATATCTTTTATAAAAATGACTTTCATTCGAACAGCCCCTCTTCCTTTTCGATTTCAGCCAGTACGTTCGTCAGCCGTTTTTCTGCCTCTCCAAGCGTTCCTTCAAGCTGCACGGCAGCATTCGTCAAATGTCCGCCACCGCCCAGTCGTTCCATGACAACCTGAACATTCATGCGCCCCAGCGATCTCGCGCTGATGCCAATCAGTCCATCCGGACGCTCACTAATCACAAATGAAGCGACCACGTCAGTCATGTTCAGCAATGTGTCCGCCACCTGGGCGATCATCATCTGTGAAATCTTGCTGCCAGGGTCTGTGACCGCCAGCGCAATGTTTCCATATACCATTTTAGCATGCTTTATGATTTCTGCCTTAGCAATATATTCTGACAGATCCTCTTTCATCAACCGCTGGATCATAATGGTGTCCGCACCGCTACGGCGCAAGAAGCCTGCCGCTTCGAACGTTCTGGACCCCGTGTGCAGTGCAAAATGCTTCGTATCCACCGTAATCCCGGCAAGTAGAGCCGTAGCTTCTAGCGGAGTGAATTGTACCTTGTCATGAATGTATTGCAAGAGTTCGGTTACCAATTCGGCAGCAGAAGACGCATAAGGTTCCAGATAGATCAACACTGCGTCATTGATGAACTCTTCGCCCCGGCGATGGTGATCCACAACTACGACACGGGTAGCAGACTGTACCAGTTTCGGTTCCATGGTCATGGAGGCCTTATGGGTATCCACTACCACCAGCAACGTGTGCTCGGTCATCATCTGGGTTGCCTGTTCCGGTGATACAAATGCTTTGGACAACTTCTCATCCTTGTTCACTTGCTCCATCATGCGTTCAATCGATGGATTAATTCCATCCAAAACAATCCGTGCTTCCACATTGTACAGACTGGCCGCTTTCCACACTCCGATGGATGCGCCGATCGCGTCCATATCCGGAATTTTGTGCCCCATGATGAGCACCCGATCGCTCTCCTGCATGAGATCACGCAGCGCGTGCGCAATAACGCGGGCTCTTACCCGTGTCCGTTTCTCCACTGCGTTAGACTTACCGCCATAGAAAGACAGGCGTTGTCCGGACTTCACGGCAGCCTGATCACCACCACGTCCAAGCGCCATGTCCAGACTGGACTGTGCCAGTTCTCCCATCTCGCTGATGCTATCCGATCCAAACGCCAGTCCGACACTGAGTGTCATTGGCACTTTGAGGTCAGCAGTCATCTCCCGAACTTCATCCAAAATGACAAATCGGCTCTGCTCCAGTTCCTGCAAAGACTTATGATTCAGCATCAACAGATAACGATCAGAAGACAGACGGCGCAGGTACACTTCGTACCGCTTGGCCCATGACGTAATCTCGCTAGTCACACGGGCAATCAGCGCTGTACGCTGTTGATCGTCCATGCCTTGGGCAGCCTCGTCCAGATTATCAAGAACGAGAATTCCCAATGCAAGGCGTTCATTTTCATATTTATCACGAAGAATGGCTAGCTCTGTAATCTCGTATACATATACATACCGCTCCTGCGGGTTATGAATAACTCCATAATGCCGATCATCCAACTGGAATTCGTCATGCAACTCCTTGGATGAATGTTCCTTCGTCCCATCCTTCTTCTCTTTAGGCTGAGGAAGTTTGGGAAACAAATTAAGTAGCGGATTACCCACCATTGTCTTCTCCTGGAACATCTCCGCGACAAAGCGGTTATGCCACTCTACCGTACGATCTTCGCTGTACAGCACAATTCCGAATGGAAGCATGCTGACCGCTTCCCCCTCCATCCGTTTGATCCGAATAGATAGGCCATTAATGTAGTCGTTAAGCTCACGGCGGAACGCGAGCTCCGCCTTAATCATGACGATTCCCAGCGCCGAAGCCAGTATCAGACTAATCAAACCAAGCGTCCAGTTATAAATGGTAACGAACATAACGAGCAACAGCAGCAGTATGAACGCCCATACGGTATAGTAGCCGTGCCAGCGTTTCTTCAGAAATTTAGGCATGACTCATCACCCTATCGTTTTGATTTCGATATTGCCTCACGAAGCGGGAACGCCAGATCGATAATTCCGATAATCCGAAGCGGACCAATGAAGAAGACCGCAGCCGCCAGGAAATATGGTATAACCGGATTCCATTTCTTTGTATGTGAGAGAAAGAAGAAGAAACCGATCGCTTGAATCATGAAGCCCAGATTAATTAACGGGGACAGATTCATAGCAATCATAGTCCAGTATGTTCCATCACTTTGTCTGGAGATCACTTCAATCAACAGTGCGAGGAAATAATACCAGATCAACGCACGCGGCATACGCCATTCTCTCGCTGGTGGAAGTTTCGATACCACCACACCCATCACGTTCAGAATCGGACGAGCAATGGCGTGTGTAATAAAGGCCATTACCATCGATGTAACAACGAGAGCAAACGGAATCATAAGCTGTGTTTGTTTGGCAACATCCTCGGTCATCTCAGGTGTCCATGCAAACCCGTTGATCATCTGATTCGATGTATTGGTTAACGGTTCAATGGTCAATTTGACCACATCTTCAATATAACTGGACAGGTCGAATTGGAAAATGACACTGCCGACCAAGAGCAACAACAAGTATTCTGCCAACATCATTCCACTTCCCGCCATCAGGGCGAACAGGGCCGATTTGCGTGTTTTATACGCGTGACCCATAACGATCGCAGGCAGGGTAAAGATGAGTAATAGTAACAGATAGATAGGGTGGAATACGACCAAAATAACGGCTACGGGCACGAGATGCCATATAAATGATTTTAAAGATAATGAAGCATACAAAATAACTCCCGGAATCATCATAAAAAATATGGCAAGTACCGATAAAGGAGTTAACAGCGAAAGTAGCAAGAGCAGATAAACTGCGCTCCAAACAGCTGATTTAAAGCTAAATTTCAACAAATTCACCTCTTACGCATATGATCTTCTAGCGAGGAAATATCCTGGTACCAGTCTTCAAGCTGGTGACCTTCCTGTTTATGCTTTTTCAACTTCTCAACTAGCAGTGCATCCAGATCCTTGAAAGGAATACCGAGCCTGCGGCCCAATATGTAACTACTCATAATCAAACTGGCAAGACTGTCCCCGATTCGAGTTGTACTGCCTTCCCATAACGCCTTGAATAATCGGGATACCTGATCAAGCACTTCGGTTTTCAGCCATTCAATCACTTTAGCGCGTTTGGCTACATCCAGTTCTTTAGGCATTTGGCGAAAGTCACTCTCCCCCGAAAAAGCTTTATTCTCGATTATAGCATAAAAAGAGGGCCCGCAAAATTACCCCAAAAAGCGGAGAAGTTCTCCGAAACTGATGTCAGGTACTTATGCGGAGTCCTCCGTACATCCTATCGACCTATATAAATGTAAAAAACTTCGAATGCGCCCTTGGTTCAGGACTTCTTAAGTTTAACATGATACCGGACGGCTGTGATTATCCCTAATGACACAATAATGTTTAAATTCGTAACATCCTTACTTAGCCTTGATCGATTCTTTGGCTACAATGCCCTCGCAGTACTCAATAATCTGACTCCGTCTGACAATACCAATGAACCGATCCATATCATCGACCACAGGAACAAAGTTCTGAACTTTAGCCAGATTAATCAGGTCCTCCATGTTGGCATCAATGGATACGGGTTTAATATCCAAGCGAAGGGGAACGTCCTTGAGCAAGAACTTTGAAGCGTTTTCAAATGAAATCTTTCCCTCGGCATTCTTCATATACCATAGTAAGTCGCCTTCGGTAACCGTACCAATATATTTGCCCTCTTTATTCAAAATGGGTACCGCTGTAAAACGATGATATTCCATCCGTTCCAACGTTTGCCGCAGCGTAGAATCCGACGTCACGCACGTAACCTCTTGTTTGGGTAGCAAAAAAAATGCGATGTTCATACCCTTGTGTATCCTCCTTGTGAATTTCTTCGTTCAACTTATCTCGCTCAACTTATATTATACGGATCAGAACGCAGGATGTTCCAAAAGGATAATAGTTCTCACTACAAAGAAAAAAAACAGCAGCCCGCGAATAAACGTACTGCTGATTGTGGTCTACAACACATCATTGGTATGGAATTGGTTATTCAATCTTTTGCCGGTCAGGGATCATTACTTCACCGGCTGGGGTCGATTGATCCATCCAGTTGTTAATCAGCTCTTTGGCATATTGGACATCTTTCTCGTCAGCCTGACCATAATAGATACCGTCTTTTTTCATCCCCTCACCCAGAATGGTGAAGCTTGAAATCTGCGGTTTCTCCTGAGTAAGCACTTGTTTAGCTAGATCAATAATGAAAGAAGCTCGCATATCCGTCTGGAAGCTGTCTCCCATGATCTGAATCAATTCCGGGATTTTGGCGATTTGATTCAAATTCAGCATCTCATTCGCCATCGCGTTCAAGAAAATCTGCTGCCGCTTGGTACGATTAAAATCGCTATCCTCACGATATCTTACATAATACAGTGCTTCCTGCCCGTCATAGATCGGCTTACCGCCTTCAATCGTGAATTGCACATGATCCGGGTTCTTGTTTACAATGTCCTCATCAATTGGCAGTTTTACACCACCAAGCGCATCAACCACTTTTTTGATTCCGTCGAAGTTGATCGTTGCATAGTAACCCACATCAGCATCAAGAAATTTCTCCACGGTATTGATGGACATATTCTCCCCACCAAAAGCATAGGCATGCGCCAGCTTATCATAATCATCTACGCCGTCCTTGTTAGCATCCCGTCCCACAATCTGCACATACGTATCACGTGGAATGGATACCAGAAGCACGCGGGATTCCTTGGGACGTACTACAGCATAGATAACCGTATCCGAACGTCCGCGCGTCTTCTCATAGGCTCGTTTGTCCGAACCCAGCAGTAACACGGAGAAAGGTTCCTTACGATATACCGTTGGATCAGGCGTATTGTTGCCTTCTTGCGGTACATAAGAACGGGATAACTGATCTTCTACCGAACCGGCGAGAAACAGATCAAATGCCGCTACAGCCAGTTGCTGACGGAACAAATAACCTCCGATTAACAAAACAACAAGTGAAACGAGCGTTATATATAGGCCTTTTCTTCTTTTCTTCTTCTTATCTTTAGTTCTGCTTTTCATCCATTGATTCCTTCTTCACTGTCAAAATGATACTGCCTACTATATAAGTTTCATCTAATATTTACACTAATAACGGAGAGGTCAGAAAAAACCTGAAGAAGCGTAGCGCTCGCCTTTATCACCGGATTTTTACCTTTGGAAAGGAAATCAAAAAATCTGGGGATAACAGCGATCGGAAGGTTATTCTGAACTCGCAGTGATGAAGTGTAACGATTCGTTCAACTTATATAATACCAATTAAACGTCTGGGATGCCTTGTGACTCGGTGTTCACTGAAGTTTTCTCTCTCTGGAATCAAGACACCGCTTACGCTCGTTCTATTGTAATCATTGCAGGAGCAAGAAAAGTTACAATCCGGTTAAATTGAAAAGAACAGCGACTCCTTTTTAGTTTCAAAAGGTACACTGTTCTCTTCATTTTCACATGCGATCCTATCCGTTCGTGGACACACTTTCCACATGTTGGCTCTTCTCTTTTTGACGCAGACGTCCCGTTATAAGCGCAGCTACCAGCGTAAGCACACTGAATACCACCGCAGACCAGAAAAGGCCATTATAACCCTGCCCTGTCGTTTGATGCACTGCCTGGAGCAACACATCACGGATACCTTCATCAGGAATCTGGGACAGGCCCTCTGTCAGACTGGAGACATCACTCCCTGAAGCTCCACCTGACGCATATTGCTCCAGCATCTCGGGCGGCACCTGAATTCCTTTGTCAGCGAATCCTGCCTGAATGTTGGACCCCAGATTAATGAAAGAACGTGCCAGGAATCCGGCAAAAATGGTAGGTGCAATAGCCATCGCCATCTGGCGGAATAACGAGCTGGTCGCTACCGCGATGCCTTTGTTGTTCTCCCCCGCCTGTTCTGTGACAAGTACGTTAACTGGCGCACCAAGCATCATACCGAATCCAATACCTACGAGTGTACTCGCGATGACAAATTGCCAGATATGCTCCACCCATAGCGGAAACAGCAGGAATCCAATGGCAGATAGCAGTCCCGCAACCGATAACGTCCAGATCGGCCCTTTGCGGTCAACCAGGTATCCACCTCCACCTGCCCCGATGCCGGATGCCAGTGCCAGTGGAGTAAACCAGTACCCGGAAGCTGTATTGGATACGCCGAGATATTGCTCAACAAATCCGGGAATAAAGATCACCGAGGCCAGAATGGCTCCGGAGAAAAAGGCAATCAACAGCGTCCAGCGAAAGGACGCAATGCCCAGAAGCTGTGTCGATACAACAGGTTCACGTTCAGATCCTTCCAGCCTTTTTTCCATGAAGTAAAAGAGCACCAGAATGATTACACCTGCCAAGAAAAAGCCGTAGAACATCGGTGACCCCAGGCTTTGAAGCATGTTCACACCGTCCAGATTGCTGAAGCTATACATTAAACTGAGTACACCCAACGTTAGGACAGCAATGCCGCTCCAGTCCACTGCTGCACGATTCAGTTCCTGCTCTTCCTGAATAAATCGAATACCTGCAAGGAATAGCAGAATGGCGATAGGTACATTGATCAGGAATAACCAATGCCAATTGCCAGTCAGATCCAGTATAAAAGCACCAACATTGGGACCCAAAATAGCGGCAACACCATTCATCCCTCCGAGCAGACCCAAGGCTGTACCTTGTCGCTCCGCCGGGAACTTGCTTAATACGTATGAGCTGGCAATGATAAAAATCCCACCACCGCCCAAAGCTTGAATGACACGAGCAATCAGGAAAAAGGTAAACGATGTGCTCAGCGCGACGAGCAGGGACCCGATCCCAAACAACGCCACTTCAATCAAAAATAGTTTCTTGCGTCCATAACGGTCCGACAGTTTGCCCGCAATAGGTACACTCACCGCAAGCCCAAGCGTGTAAAGCGTAATCGTCCAAGCTCCCCATGTTGGCGACACACCAAATGATGCATTTAAGGTGGTCAGTGAAGAAGTGATGATCCCGTTATCCAGCGCAGCCATAAATACCCCTATGGCAAACAGGATTAGCGGCCATTTCATTTGTTTTTGCATCACATGTTACCTCCCGATCAGATCGTAAATTCAGTATCGTACAGTTGGTTTGGTACATATATATTAAACCGAGTTGAATAATAATGACTCACTGGTCATTTTAAAACAAAAGAAAACCATATGTCAATTTAATAATATGGTTATATGGATCAATTTACCTCTGATTCGATAAAATAGAGTTGCCACATGTTCAATCGCACCTGCGGACAGCCCTCATATCTTATCTAATGTACTAACGCTTGCGTAATGCTTCAATAATCTGGTCTGACTCGGTTTGTTTGACAGTTGGATCATTGGCGTCCTGAAGGTCTCTTTGATGATGCCTATGTACGCCCTCTCATTTTGAGCCCGAAAACCCATAGTTGAACAACTTCCGAGTCTCCACAAAACGCCCTTCACGAGTATCTGTTCCAAATACAACTGATATCAGTCTTTTGCCATCACGTTCAGCTGTCCCCACAAAATGATATCCGGAATCTTCATCATACCCGGTCTTCAATCCGTCATTCCCATCGTAAGCATATGGCCCACCAATGGAGGACAACATCCAGTTCGTGTTGCTCATGTACATCCCTTTTTGGTGCATTGATACTTGCATTTGACTGGAAATTCTTAAAATCTCGGGATGGTTATTCAGCAGATATCGCGCAAGCTTGCATGCATCTATAGCCGTCATTAAGGTCTGCCCTTGTATATCCATCGGACGGTTAGGACCAAGCAGCTTTTCACTGAGGCCCGTTGAATTCGTGAATTGTGTATCCTCAGACAGCCCAATCTGAGTTGCTTTCTGATTCATCTGTTGCACAAACTTCTGCTCTGTACCACTGATATGTTCAGCCAGAGCAACTGTTGCATCATTGGCTGAATAGACAGCTACGATCTCGAACAACTCCTGAACTGTGAATTGCTCTCCCTGTTTCAGGGTCAATTGACTGCCCCCAACGGAGCTAGCATATAGACTCACATTCACAAGATCATTCCAGCTTATATCACCATTGATCACGGCCTCCATCACTAACAGTTCTGTCATCAACTTACTGACGCCTGCCGGAGCAATTTCTTCGGAGCCGTTAAAATCCATTAAGATCTGTTCAGAGTTCATATCCATTAATACTGCAGATTCAGCTTTAATTCCCGGTTTGCCTACCAGCATGTCCGGTTTCACACCCAAATATATAATGAGCAGCAGAGCCAGCAGCATACCTGCCCGTTTCCACCATTTTTTCATAAAATGATCACCTCTTACCTATATAGACGAAGTGAAGAGGCATTTTGTCTGCACTTTTTTGAAAAAAAGTTAAATTTTTTTTATTTTTTGGTTACAAAAAAAACATGAACTCCGTACACCCATGCCAGAGTGTACAGAATCCATGTTTTGAAAGACACTTTAGTTCAATCTCCCAGGAGAAATCTTCATTATAATCTAGCAACCGACTTCTTAAAGGACCCCAATCCTTACAGCTGCTAATTTAAGAATGTGTTACTCAGCTACAACCGCTTTGTCTGCATTAACTTGCAGGTCGCTCAGGTAAACGCCTGTTCCATCACCAATCGCATAGTTCATTACACGTTTGTTAACTGGTGCTACAACTGCACGATACAGTGTAGGGAATACAGGAACTTCATCTACCATGTATTGCTGCCATTGATTGTAGATTTCTTTACGCTTGTCTACATCAAATGCTTCAGCAGAGATACCTTGTGCCAGCAATTTGTCATTCTCTTCGCTGGAGAATCTGGAGAAGTTGTAGAGTGCATCACGGCCATACAGACCAGATGGATCTACGTCAATACCAACGCCCCATGCGGCTTGATACACATCAATGTTTGGATCGTCTTTACCTGTGTTACCTACACGGTCATAGAAGTTGTTGAATTCAACCATTTCCAGGTTTACTTTCAAACCAATAGCTGCCCATGATTGAACGTAATAACGTGCCAATGGTTCAGCTGTGTCGCCACCAGTCATGGATACAAAGTTGATTTCGAGTGGTGTTCCATCCGGATTGGTACGGAATTCACCATCCAGTTTGTAACCAGCTTCGTCGAGCAATGCTTTCGCTGCTTCTGGATCATACGTTACACCCGGATTGCTGGCATCATGGAATTCTGGATGAGACGGTGGAATCAGGGTTGTTGCGTTCCAACGCAGACCATTATAGAAACGTTTACCCACTTGATCGTTATCTACAGCCATCCACATTGCTTTACGCAAGTTTTTATCTCCCATTTTTGCTTCAGCATTGCTTTTAACTTTTCCGTTCTCTTCATCCCACGTACCCAGTTTGAAACCGATGTACGTATAAGCACGATCGATTGCACCAAGGAATTCTACGTTAGACAGGTTAGCATTGTCTTTATATTGATCTGTCGGGAATGCATCCACGAGATCTACCCCGCCAGATTTCAGTTCTTGAACAACCGTTGTCGGGTTGATAACTTTCAGAGTTACACCATCCAGTTTTGGAGCCCCACGCCAGTAGTCATCGTTTTTAACAAAAGTTACAGACTCACCTGGAGTGATAACATCCACTTTAAATGGACCAAAACCAATTGGTTTTTCACGTACTTCTTTGGAAGAAGACATTTTTGCTACATCCATATCTCCGAAGATATGTTTAGCCAGTGGATACGTCCATACGCCACCTGTCAGCAGGGACGGAGTAGATTCTTTATACGTAATGCTGATTTGTTTGTCGCTCAGCACTTTAATACCAGAGATTGTTTTTGCTTTTCCAGCATGATACTCGTCCATACCTACTACACTAGTGAAGTTGGAGTCGTAACGTGGACCATCATACGCTTTGTTACCAATAACTTCATAAGCAAACTGCAGATCTTCAGCCGTTACCGGCTTGCCATCATGCCAGTTTACATTGTCACGAATGGTCAGTGTGAACGTTTTGCCATCTTCGGAAGTCTCATATGTTGCAGCACCATCATTGGTGTATACATAGTCTTTATCCCAAGTCAGCAAGCCTTCATCGAACCATTGAAGAACCTGAGCATCCGGGTTACCGGAATAGAAGTTAAAGTTCAGTGTACCTTCAAAAGCAGTATCCGATACAAGTCCGAATGTAATCGATCCACCCTCGATCGCAGTACCCTCATTCGTTTTGACATTGTTGAAGTCTTCAATGGAGTAAACGCCCTCTTCATTAGCAGGTTTTTCCTCCGTTTTTCCCTCTTCTGTGTTGGAAGCTGGAGCTGGAGTGGCTGCTTCTTTCTCAGAGCACGCTGCGAGCACCAATACAAAGACCAACATCATCGTGAAAAATAGTCCCCGTGAAAATAATCCCTTTTTCATGAACCTTTCCTCCCTTTTTTTAACCTCTTCTTTGTCTTGCATCAGTCGCACGCTTTAGGGCTTGACCGACATTATTTATACTCAACATCAATACCAGAATCAGTACCGATGCGGGTAGCCATATCCACCATCTGGATTCCAGGGTTTGCGGATTACGTGCATAACTTACGAGTGTTCCAAGACTGGGTGTACTTTCCGGAAAACCAAATCCCAGAAAAGACAACCCGGATTCAAGGCCGATATTGGAAGCGAGATTCAATGTCATCGTTACGATAATGATTGAACTCAAGTTCGGAAGAACCTGCGAGACAACAATTTTAAAGTGGGAAGAACCGAGTGTTTTGGACGCTTTGACATACTCGAGTTCACTCTCTTGCAATGCCTTTGAGCGAATCAATCTGGCTATTCCCATCCATAAGAAGGCTGTCATGATCAATGAAAATGAAACAATGTTGTACTTAGGTACGGCTGTGACAAATGCGATAACCATCATCAGGAACGGAAGAATCATGAAAAAGTCTACGATCCGCATAAACAGGTTATCAATCATTCCACCGAAATAACCAGACAGAACCCCAACAAGGATACCGATAATTCCCGTCATAACAGTTACTAGGATACCAATGCTTAACGAGTTACGTGTCCCAATGACAAGTTGGCCAAATACATCCCGGCCACCGTAATCCGTGCCTAGCCAGTATTGTGCAGAAGGTGGTTCATATAAGGCAAACAAGTCTACCTTAACGATTTCATCCTGATCCAAGATTATGGAAGTTCCATATACAAGGAGGATAACAAGCCCCAAGAATATGAGGGAAACCAAGGCAACCTTGTCTCTAACCAGCTCTCTCCACAATATATTCAAGCTAGAGGGGCTTTTATCAACCTTCTGTGAAGTTACAACAACATCATTGGTCTTGCTCATCTTGTTTTCACCCCGAAATCTTCAAGTTCTTACTTAATGCGAATACGCGGATCGACTAATCCTAGAATAATATCAGACAGCAATGATCCCAGAATGGTAGCTATCCCGTATAAGAGTACAAGTGCGGTAACCACACTGAAATCCCTTAAAGAGATGGAATTCAGGAACAACTGACCCATACCCGGATAGCTGAATATACTCTCAATAAATATAGTACCGCCGATCAATCCGGTAATCTCATATCCGAAAAATGCAGCGATTGGCAACAAGGAGTTCCTAAGGATATGTCTGTTGTATATGCGGGACTCCGAAGCGCCTTTGGCTCTCGCGGTAAGAACGAATTCTTTATGCTTGATGTCGATAATCTCGCTACGCAGGTACTGTACCGTCGAAACGGTGGAAATCAACGCCATTGATAGTGCTGGCAGTAGCAAATGGTGTATCTTGCTTACGACATAATCGAATGTTCCAGGAGTAAGACCCGGTGCCACGCTTCCTCCTGTTGGGAACCATCCAAAATGGAATCCGAAGACCCAAACCATCACCAGTGCGAATATGAACAGCGGTGCTGCAAATCCCAAGTACGTGTATCCTGTAATCAGTCGGTCAGACCAAGTGTCGTTGTAACGACCACTGATAATTCCGAGTGGGATAGCAATGAGATACGTTAAGACGAGTGTGGCCAAAGCGAGCCAGAATGTATTGGCAATCCGCTGGCCAATCAGATCCGTAACCGGCATTTTGAAGCGGAAAGATTGTCCAAAATCTCCGACAGCTGCATTCCTAATCCAGTCCCAATATTGCACATACCATGGATTGTTTAGTCCGAGTCGCTCACGTTGTTCATCCAGTGCTTTCGGATCGATACTTGGATCAAGCAGTCCGGTAAGTGCATCCCCCGGCATAGCCTTGGCCATCAGAAAGACCAAGAGACTGAGCAAAAAAACCTGAGGAATCATTATGATAATTCTGCGTACTATTGTTTTCCACATATGACCTTCAACCTTTCTGAGGTAGAGCTACTCGGTGAGTATTGGAAATGGATTGGAGCGAGTAAGCAAGTCCTTCCTCATCAAAGAAATTACGGTATGAATGTTCATACTCGGACTTAATCTGCTGACGGAAAGCTATCATTTCCTCACGCTTGGTTGGGTCCATATCCGGTATGGCTGCAATAAGACGTTTGGTATAGATGTGTTGTGGATTTTCAAAAATATCATTCGTAGTGCCCTGTTCCACATATCGACCTTTATACATAATTCCAATCTCATCACACATATGGCGGATGATGCCCAGATCGTGACTGATGAACAGATACGTCAGATTCAGTTCTTTTTGAATTTCCTGCATGAAGTTGAGTACCTGGGCCTGTACGGATACATCCAGTGCAGATACAGGTTCATCAGCGATAATTAGCTTCGGCTTCAGTGCAATAGCCCGTGCAATGCCAATCCGTTGACGCTGCCCGCCTGAGAATTCATGCGGATATTTGTAGATGGATTCCGGACTCAGGCCAACCTTTTCCAGTAATTCTCTTACTTGTCTTTTCTCCTCGGTAGCTGTCAGACGCTCATAGTTACGGAACGGCTCAGCGATGATATCGATAACACGCTTCTTTGGATTCAGTGATGAGTATGGGTCTTGAAAAATCATTTGTACATCCCGCTGAAGCTGCCTGTTCTTACGTCGCTCCGTAGCCAGATTTTTGCCGTTAAACAGAATCTTTCCGTCAGTGACATGGTTTAGCCCAATAATGGCTCTGCCTGTTGTTGTTTTGCCTGACCCTGATTCGCCAACGAGACCATAGGTCTGTCCTTGTTCAATGGAGAAGCTAACATCATCAACAGCCTTTACACTGCCAATTTCCCGTTTAAGCAATCCACCGCGAATCGGAAAGTGTATCTTGAGCCCTTCTACTTCGAGTAATGCCATTATGTTATTCCTCCTCAGCTTTGGTCAGGGAAATGAAAGTGCTGGTAACAGGTACACCGTACAAAGTGACCTGGTGCAATTTCATGCATCTGTGGGTTCTCTTCATGAGCCGATTCACTAATCCATGGAATTCGGGCTTTGAATCTGCACCCTTTGCGAGGAAGATTTTTGAGTGATGGTACGATACCTTGTATTACATGTAATTTGGATCTTTCTTCAGACAGGGTGGGAATAGAGTTCAACAGTGAGCGGGTATATGGATGCTTCGCATCGTTCATCAATGTGAAGATATCTGCGATTTCAACAATTTCGCCTGCATACATAACTGCAACGCGATCAGCCATCTCAGCTACGACACCCAAATCATGTGTAATCAGAATAATACCTGCGTTAATTTCATTCTTCAGATCACGGATCAGTTCCAGAATCTGTAGTTGAATCGTAACGTCAAGAGCCGTCGTTGGTTCATCGGCTATGAGTAGTTCTGGTTTGTTGGCAATCGCAATGGCGATGACAATTCTCTGTCTCATACCACCAGATAATTCGTGGGGATACTGCTTATATATTTGTTCGGGACGTGGAATCCCTACCTGATTCAATAAGTGAATGACCTTCTCTCTCTTCTCTCTGGAAGACAGCTTAGACTGATGAAGTGTGAGGATCTCTTCAATCTGTTCACCAATAATCATTAGAGGATTTAACGCGGACAATGGATCCTGAAAAATCATGCCCATTTCTTTACCGCGTAGCTTGTTTAACTTGTTTGGGGAGATGTTGGCAATATCTTGTCCTTTATAGAGAATCTGGCCTTCGATTTTTGCTTTGTTATGCAAACCCATAAGAGAGAATGCAAAAGCACTTTTACCTGACCCGGATTCACCTACAATCGCCAACACTTCATTTTTCTTCACCTTAAGGTTAACGTGATCCACTGCTGCATAATAGTCATCTTCAATTCTGAATGATGTTGTTAGATTTCTGACTTCCAATAGCTCTGTATTCAAATCAATCACCCTAACCCCATAATTTCCGTAGATTGTATTCGTGTGTAGAGGAATGCATCCACTGTATATTTCCAAGTTCTTGAAGATAACGAACAATAGCTTATACAAAATACCAAATTGTTAGGAGAAACAAGTTTAAGAGACTTATATTTAGACCATTGGTCAATTAATGTTGATAATTCCTAGCGGAATTATACATCAAAATAATTAATGTAATCATACGTGTAATTTTAGCTAACGTCAATGCTTATTTTGAGATTTTTGGTATAAATGTTTTTTATACTACAGATTTGGATATTAGTAATACTATAAAGGCATATAGCAGGGATTTTGAGAGGTGTTATCTTGTTTTTAGCTGTGAGGTGTACATAGGCAATTAGTCAAAATAACATATACATAACATAGTAGTTACATCTAATGTATGTGTATGCTTTAATTTAAGTAGACATTCTTAATTTTGCGTGAGGTAAATGTTACATATATGAGTGGTGATTATATCTCGATCCATAGCTGAATTTTATTGAACCAGAGCCGTTATGCTTAACAATTGAAATAATATGTGCGATCAGAGTAAAAAATCTAGTTAATCTAGTATAGTTTTATTTATTTGCTAATGTAAAGACCAAATTGTCATCTTTTATCATTTATTTTACAAAAGAAAGAAAAAAGCCCTGCAAAATGCAGAGCTTATCTAATATTTATTCATTTAAATGTATATAAAGTACCCTTTACTGAGAATCAGGAGGTCTTTTACCACGTTTTAACTCATTGATACTCAAGCCAAAATCCATCTGCAAGTGAGGATAGTCCGGGAAGTTTGCCCAGTCTCCACCCCAAGTGAAACCTAACTCTTTGGCGAGATCCACAACTTCCATCCAGTCTGCCTTACCATTCCCGTTATCATCACGTTCCATATCCCACACCACATCACCCTCAGGCGTCCTCAATGCAAAATCAATTGCTAATCCGTAGTTATGATATGACTCACCACCACGCGCATTAGTAACGATATTGCCTGCACTTGAGCGTCCTTGGTTAAATAGTGCATCTTGCTCCTCGGAACTTCGGTAGCCGTGGGTGATAACAATCTCTATTCCACGTCTCGCTGCCTTACGTACCAATAATTTCTCATTCTCTGCTACCACAGGATGAAGGCCGGTGATTGGCAGAGCTTCTTGGATTGTTGTCCCGGGCCACATATTATCTATATCACCTTTTTGCTGTAACCATACATATATAATGGAAAGTAAAAGAGTAGCTATAATCCAGGTTTTCAGACTGCTCTTTTTTCTCTGTTTGCCTTTACGTTTTGATGTATTCATATCCACTCCTGGTGTTTATTCTGAAATAAACAGCTATTCCTGCTGCATGAACCTTTTCAGTAGGTTAGACTCTATTATAATTCATTTGAGCCTTGAATGCTTCTATCACCATCGTATTGAATTCTTCCATTTGTTAGAGTGGATCTGTTACTTCTATTGATATATACAAAAAAGCAGCCGGCTATAAGCCGACTGCTTCGTATGCAAGCTGAGTAAAAACTACTCAGTTGTGTATGGCAATAATGCGATTTGACGGGAGCGTTTGATTGCAATCGTCAGCATGCGTTGATATTTAGCGCTAGTACCTGTTACACGGCGTGGCAAAATTTTTCCACGTTCGCTGATAAATTTACGAAGCAAGTCCGTATCTTTATAATCGATGTGAGTAATTTTGTTAGCTGTGAAGAAGCACACTTTACGACGTTTATTACGGCCGCCACGACGTGCCGGTCTTTTATCGTTGTCTCCGCCTTCTCTTTGCTTGAAGCCCATGCTTTTCAGTCCTTTCCTATCATGTAACCCATATCTCCTAAGAGTATCAGCTCATGTTAAAATGGCAAATCATCATCCGATATATCAATCGGTTTTCCGTCATCGGAAAAAGGATCCTGATTGTTGCTACGCGAATTATTGTTATTGTTCGCGCGTCCGCCGCCTCCATAAGAAGGCTCTTCACGCATTGGTTGCCCACCGCCGCCACCGCTATTATCACGGTTAGCTGACTCCAAGAAACGGACATTATCGGCAATAACTTCGGTCACGTATACACGTTTTCCTTCGTTATTCTCGTAGTTCCGTACTTGAATGCGTCCTTCGACTGCAGCCAGGCGTCCTTTGCGCAAGTAGTTTGCACAGGTCTCGGCAAGCTGTCTCCAGGTTACGACCGGAATGAAATCGGCTTCCTTTTCTCCCCCTTGGCTTGTAAACGGTCTGTCCACTGCCAAAGTAAATTGCGTAACTGCTACTCCTGCTGGAGTGTAACGCAACTCAGGATCCCGGGTTAACCGTCCGATCAGAATGACACGGTTCAACAATGTAATCCCCTCCTTCAGAGCGTATTGGTGCGTTAATCACGAGTTGTCTTAAGCAGACTTAACGTCGTTGGTAATGAGATAACGAATTACTTCGTCAGAAATCTTCATGAGACGCTCAAGTTCAGTTACAACTGCTGGTTCAGCAGTGAAATGTACCAGAACATAAAAACCATCACGGAATTTCTTGATCTCATACGCAAGACGGCGTTTACCCATAACGTCGTGAGCTGTAACTTCACCACCGCCGTTGGAGATGATGCCTTGGAATTTATCGACTGTAGCTTGAACAACTTCTTGCTCAATGTCAGGACGAATAATGTACATCACTTCATATTTGCGCATAATTTTCACCTCCTTATGGACTCTGGCCCTCAATCTAGGTTGAGAGCAAGGAACGAGCACAAACTCGAACTATATTAATATAACAAATACCGAGTCAAAGTGCAAGCAAACGTTCCCTGTACATATTGGCACATGATCAGCCCGGCTATGGAGCACACTACAGAAGCAACAAAGTAACATAATCTGCAGAGGAGGTTTTATCATGGGTGAAAAAACCGAGTTTGAACCAGGAGACAAAGCCCCAAACGATGGAGAGTACACGGAAGTTGGGGAAAAAAGCTTTGTCACGGAAATTCAGAACCCAAAGCGGGTAACGCTGCAAAAAGGTGAAGCTTTTCCCGAAACAAGTAATCATAATCGTAAGTGGAAGAAGCTGACCAAAGCCCGCGTCCATTAATCGCAATTCTTTTTTACGATCCATGTATATAAAACGGAATAAAGCACATAATACAATCAGGCGGTGCACGAGAGAGGTGTGGTTCCGTTGGACAACGAAGCCGATCATTCGCTGTTGGAGATTCATCACGTAATTTAAGAAGCAAGTGGTTATGTGTAATAAGGCCCTTCGTCTGAAGCACGCGTATTGCTATGTGCAGTACACCAAGTGTCTGATTGTTACGACCGATTGTTTCCTAACAAACAAATGCACCGCCGGATAAAGAGCCCTTCGGGGCTCTTTATTTTTCGTTTTAGTCATTAATGATGCATCTGATATGGATACGTGTTCAATACATTTTCAATAAAACGTTATACAAAAAAAGACTTTCCTAATGGAAAGTCTTCTTATCGATCTTTTTATTAAACTCAATGTGTATTGAGTAAATTACAATTGAAGTGGCGGAAAGGGTGGGATTCGAACCCACGCACGCTGTGACACGCCTAACTGATTTCGAGTCAGCCCCCTTGGGCCTCTTGGGTACCTTTCCGCAGCAATATTGATTATAGCATGATCATTTGCAGAACGCAACACTCCTACGGAGCCTAAATGTAAACGTTATTACGCGTACTGCATCCCGAATCACTGCATGATCATGATTCAGTGGAATCTTCGGCTGAACGCAATACTTTCTTCATGTTTTTCTCGAATTTTGCTCTAGGAATCAATACACTATGCTTACATCCGACACACTTGATCCGAATATCCATACCCATTCGAATGATCTCCATCTCATTGCTGCCACAGGGATGCTGCTTCTTCATCTGCACGATATCCCCAAGCTGGAAACTTTTACGCTCCACCTGTGCCATCCCCCTCATCTTTCTCCAAAGCTGCTGCCTGTTCCAATGCTGCTTGATGACTCATCTCATGATACTCCAGCGTTTTTTTCACATCGCCCTGAATCTGACGTTCCACCGAAGCACGAGAGTTAGGCATACATTCAGCCACAATTCGCACCACATACTCAGATGTAGACATCGACTGAATACCGAGCACATCCGGCACCTTCACAATATTTAGGTCACGCTCTTCAATCCCAACCAAAGACTTCTTCACCAGATGTACCGACTCATCGAGACTTAAGTCTGCCTTCATCGGAATATCCACTACAGCCAGCGAATTCGACATGGAGTAGTTCGTTACACTTGCAATCGCCCCGTTTGGGATAATGTGCACCTCACCCTGCCAGCTGACCAGTTTGGTAGTTCTAAGTCCGATCACTTCAACCGTTCCCTTGTAGGTTCCCGTCTGAATAACATCCCCCACAGCGAACTGGTCCTCCAATATAATGAAGAAACCGGTAATAACATCCTTGACCAGACCCTGTGCACCAAAACCAATGGCAAGCCCAAGCACACCTGCACTCGCGAGTAGCGGTCCAACTTGGATATTGATCTCAGATAACAGTAGCAGAATCATAATAAAATTACATGTTATGGAGGTCGCATTTTTCAACAGTTCCCCTACGGTTACGAATCTGCGCGGATTCACGCGAATCTTGCCTTCCTGCTTGCGTTCCATGGAACGATCTATAATTCGATATACCACCTTAATGACAATACGGGTGATGATAAAAATAATGATGATCCGGATTGAGCTGAACATAATGTTAAGCCACATATCGGGATCTGCAATTTTGTTCCAGACTTTATCCGTCCAACGCAAGGCTTCACCGACGGCGGTTGCGGTACCATTAGCTATATTCCCTTGAGCAAATTGAAATGACAACATTCATCATGCCTCCTCTACATCGGTATGTTATCATAGCTGTCTTCTGTTTTGAAATAGAGGCCTCGGATCTCTACAAACTCGTTACGAATGATCTTTTGCACTCGCTCCAGATCCTCTTTTGGAAACTGGATACATAGCGCACACCCTGCTGTAATTTCTTTTGGCGTTGGGAACAAATCAATCTCTATCTCGGCAAACTCCAGCAGCATTTCAGCACGCAGTGCCTGCTGGGTTGAATCAAATGCAATCAGCATCCAATCGTTAATCCATTCGTCCATGTTCGGCTCCTTTCGCCATAAGTCCAACCCTAGAGAAAAAGCTTGTCCTCGTGAAGTATAAAACGCTCTACCTTTCCATATACTGTTACTACTATTCCAAGGGAAAGGATAGATCCTATGAATCCTACTTCGCGTTCCTTTTCATCACAAGACATGACCAGTTTGAAAATCCCCCATACCGATCCAGGTATTCACTCGGCCATTACCCATCGTTTAATGTTCCATCTCTATAAAGCCCATTCTCTGCAAAATGTAGTGATTGTCTGCATCGGCACAGATCGCTCAACAGGCGACTGCCTTGGTCCTCTGGTCGGATCAGCCCTTTCCAAGTGGGACAGCCCTTTATTCCATCTATATGGTACCTTGGATGAACCAGTCCATGCGATGAACCTGCAAGATACACTCCACAACATACAGAAAACACACCATAACCCTTATGTGATTGGCATTGACGCCTGTCTCGGACAATCATCCAGTGTGGGATGCATTCAAGTTGTGAATGGTCCACTCAAGCCGGGTGCGGGGGTAAATAAAGAATTACCGCCGGTCGGCGATATCCATCTGACAGGTATCGTTAACGTCGGCGGCTTTATGGAATACTTTGTTCTACAGAACACACGGCTCAGTCTTGTTATGCGCATGTCCGAGATTATATCCAATAGTCTGTACTCGGCCATTCGTGAATGGCATACACGTTCTACTCTGCTTGCTGTGCCAGAGTAATAGCTTCCTTTTCCTCTGGGGACAGAGTATACGTGGACTCTCCCCCTTTAAGAGGTTTGGCATATACGTAAGAACCGTCACGGTTATATATCCCCGTAAGGATCATGCCATCCTGGCTATCATTAATCATGGCCATTGAGAAGCTCAGATCACTGCCACGCTCTCCATAAGCATTGTATCTTTTCACGCCAACTTTACCTTGAATGCGGGTCAGCTTTTGCATGACAACTTGCAGCTGATTCGTTTGCAGTTTGTGTTCATCCTCAATGCTGTCCATCTGAATTTTCAGATTAATCAGCAACGATTCCAGGTCCTCTACTCCACTGCCAGCCATCATGGCTTCATATTTACGTTTAAACTTTCGTAACTTTGCCCCTTGAACAATACTCACAATCAGCAAGATCATCGTAAGTAATGCCATTCCGCCAATAATCCATAACAGCTGTTCCAGAATCAGCTCGTTTAATTCAGCCATGTAATTGCAACTACCCCTCTATATTTTTGATCAGATTAACGTCTGTCCTGTAATATTATCATTCATTATAAATCAACCCGATATCCATAAGCTTAATCAAGCAATCCTGTATCAAATGAGTTCATCATTTCAACTCTAATCTAGTCTGCCCCAGTCAATTCCAACACTGCCTTAACGAGTGCTTCCACATGTACTCTAGTTGAATTGTATCCCACACTGGCCCTTACTGCTCCGGTAGCGGTTGTACCAGCAGATTCGTGTGCAAGCGGTGTACAATGAAAACCAGAGCGTACCGCAATCCCATAATTCCGATCTAATCGGAAGGCGAGTTGCGCCGAATCATACCCATCTACAGTAAAAGATACTAATCCGGTACGAGGCTGTCCAATCTCTGGACCAAGCATTCGAATGCCTTTAACGGATGACAGCCCATCCATTATGTGTTGGGTCAGTTCCCACTCATGTTGGTAGATGAACGCGGGTGTCATCTCAAGTACATGTTTCACACCCGCATTCAGCCCTGCGATCCCGACTGTATTCGGCGTCCCCGCTTCATACCGATCAGGACGCACCTTTGGCTGCTCCAGAGCTTCTGACTGACTTCCTGTTCCTCCATGAAGTAAAGGCTCTATATCGAGCTCTGGCGCAATGTACAAGCCCCCTGTACCCTGAGGACCAAGCAGCCCCTTATGCCCTGGAAAAGCCAACATATCTATGCCCAATTGTTGTACATTCACAGGCATAACCCCAGCACTCTGGGCTGCATCTACCAATAAGATCGCCTGATGTTTACGACATAGGAGCGAAATTTCTCCAATAGGAAGAATACTGCCAAGCAGATTCGAACTATGTGTACATACCACCAATCTGGTATTCGAACGAAACATACGTTCCATTTGCATCAGATCAATGGCTCCCGCAGCATTAACAGGTACATAATCAATCTCTACATTTCGGAGTCTTCGCATGTACTCCAGTGGTCGTCTGACTGAGTTATGTTCAGCCATGGTGGCAATCACATGGTCGCCCTCTCTAAGCGAGCCTTGAATAGCTAGATTTAGCGCTTCTGTCGTATTTGATCCGAATGCAATATCATTCGCATTTTTGATTCCAAAAATATCGGATAAGGATTTTCTCGCCTCGAACAATACACGACTTGCCTGAACAGCCATGCGGTGACTTCCTCTGCCAGGATTGGCTCCGGCAATCTCCAATGCACTCAACATCGCATCACCGACAGCAGGTGGTTTGGGCCAAGATGTTGCTGCATGATCTAGATAGATAACTCCCTCCACTTCACAACCACCTCTGTCCCATAAATTAATAATTCGCCTGCACATATCGCACATATAACCCTATAAACAAAGAATGACATATCGTTTCTCCATGGTACAGAGGCGATATGTCATGACATGAGTAAGCCCCGCATGTTGTTAATGAATCATAGACCCGACTGTTATTGTAACAATTCTAATAGCCGTTCCAGATCCTGTTGACTGTAGTAGTTGAGCTCAATTTTACCTTTATCTTTATTGTGCTTGATTTTCACTGTTGTTTTGAAACGTTCACGAAGAGATTCTTCCAATGTATCAATGAATGGATCTTTCTTTTTTAACTTCGATTTGGCTTTAGCCTCACCTGTTTTGGATCGATCCAATTGTTGAACAGCTTCCTCCAACTCACGTACACTCCATTGCTGATCAATGGTTTGTTTTGCAAGTTGCTTTACCATAACCTCGTCCTTCACACCCACGATGGCACGTGCATGTCCCATAGATAATGTTCCACGTGAAACATGGTCTTTAACTTCATCTGGCAATGATAACAGACGCAAGAAGTTAGCAATGTGAGAACGTGATTTACCTACTTTTACAGACAACTCTTCCTGAGTCAACGCGAATTGATCCATTAACCCCTGATAAGCAACTGCAACTTCCATGGCGTTCAGATTCTCCCGCTGCAGGTTCTCAATCAACGCAATCTCCATTACCTGCTGATCACTGAAGTTACGGACTACAGCCGGTACGGTGGCATTACCACAATATTGCGAAGCTCTAAACCGTCGTTCTCCGGCAATAATCTCATAACCTCGTAACACCGGACGAACAATAATGGGTTGTATGACGCCATGCTGACGAATAGACTCAGCCAGTTCATGTATTGCGCCCTCATCAAATACTTTACGTGGTTGATAGGGGTTAGCCCGCAGTTGACTAATCGGGATTTCTACGACTTTATCATCGTCATTAATTGAAAGCGAAGGAATGAGGGCATCAAGACCTTTTCCAAGCCGCTTACTCATAAGAAATCACTTCCTTTGCGAGCTCTAAATACACTTCCGCCCCTCTTGAACGAGGGTCATACGTGATAATGGATTGACCATGAGATGGTGCTTCACTAAGCCGTACATTACGCGGAATAATTGTTTGATATACTTTTTGTTGAAAATACTTTTTCACTTCTTCAATAACCTGAATTCCCAGATTGGTCCGCGCATCAAACATCGTCAGCAATACCCCTTCAATCTGCAGGGATGTATTCAGATGTTTCTGTACCAGACGAACCGTATTAAGCAACTGGCTTAATCCTTCAAGTGCATAATACTCACACTGAATCGGAATGATCACCGAATCGGAAGCAGTCAACGAATTAATCGTTAACATACCAAGGGATGGTGGACAATCGATCAGTATGTAATCATAGTTTTTTTTCACCATGGCGAGTGATTTTTTCAAGCGAACTTCCCGTGATATCGTGGACACCAATTCGATCTCGGCTCCGGCAAGCTGAATCGTTGCAGGTATGATATGAAGGCCTTCAATCTGAGTCTCCACAATCGCTTCTTGAGGAGGAACCTCATTAATAATGACATCATATATACAATTAGCCACATCTGCTTTATTGATTCCGACTCCGCTGGTTGTATTCCCCTGAGGGTCAATATCGACAAGCAATACTCTTTTCCCGAGTGAAGCCAGTCCTGCACCCAAGTTAACAGATGTCGTCGTTTTCCCCACACCGCCCTTTTGATTTGCTACGGCCATAATCTTAGACAATTACTTCACCTCAAATAAAATAGGAGTCTTTTCTTGTAGGTTGTGAGATATTGTTAACAAAAAGCAGGCGGCTATCGTCCACACAAACAACAACTACCGTTCCATCAATATACCGACTGTTCTTTAAAAATGTCAGACCTAACTTGCTTTATAGACATAAAAAGCGGCCCATTGCCGCCATAAGCTTCAATTATTTGCGTTTTGGAATATGGATAACGATCTCATAATGATCCTCATGGTCTGCTTCTTTTGTTTTGATGTCCAGACCTGAGCCAGTTACCATATCAATGGATTGGCGAATCGTATTAAGTGCAAGTCTTACATCCTTGGTAAAGGAAACACGTTTGGATTTTTTGATTTTGGAAGATTCCTTGTAAAAGGCAACACGCGCCTCTGTCTGTTTCACATTCAATTCTTTTTCGATAATCTCACCGAGCAACTTCATCTGCAGTTCTTCCGTATCGAGAGAAAGTAATGCTCTTGCATGCCGTTCAGAAATTTTTCGTTCCATCAATGCGGCCTTAATACCTTCTGGAAGCTGTAACAATCGAATTTTGTTCGCGATGGTTGACTGGCTTTTGCCCAGTCGTTGTGCCAGACTTTCCTGTGTCAATTGATGCAAGTCGATCAGCTTCTGATAAGCGACAGCTTCTTCAATTGAAGTCAATCCTTCACGCTGCAAGTTCTCAATCAGTGCAATGGATGCGGCCTGAGAATCGTTGAATTCACGCACAATAGCCGGAATCGTATCCAAACCCAGTTTTCGAACTGCACGCCAGCGACGTTCCCCGGCAATAATCTCATATGATCCATTTCGCACGCGAACGACAATAGGCTGAATTACGCCATGTGTTTTGATCGTCTGCAACAACTCATCAATTTTATCATCATCAAAAATAGTACGGGGTTGATATGGGCTGCTCACAATTTCATTAACCGGAATCTGTTTGATCTCATCTCCGTTATTGCGCTCCGCCAAACCAAACAACTTCGAAAATTGTTCTTTCATTCCGCAGATTACCACCTAGTTTCGTAATAGCTCCCACAGTCTTTGCAGGTGCTTCTTATTCAATAAGCGACCTTTCACATGCATCGTTCTTGGAATAAGTTTTGCCTTTCATAACGCTTTCTGTCATGCAACATCGAATGCATATCCATCTATCTGTACATATAATCTATGATCGCTGTGACCCAGGATCGGATACTTCTATTCTATCATCTTTTCTATCATAATCCTATGCTTACCTATTCTTTAAACTCTGCTAATTTTCCTGCTTTTTCTTTGTGAATATTGGAAATATGACGACTTGCACACATTCAATTAATGAAATTGTCCATGAGCTACTGTGCGTGAAATTCATCATTACAGGTTCTTTAAGAAATATGTAATACGGAGTATCTGTAATGTTGATCCAGTCCTCCATTTCAGAAAACAAAAAAAAGAGAATGTTTCACGTGAAACATCCTCTTTATCTATGTCTAAAATACTATTTTGTTTTGACTGACTTCAAAACCATCATGCAACTATATCAGTGGAGTTTTCATCGGAGTGCCTGGTTTGCGTGGATACTTATATGGTGTCTTATCAAATTTCTGAATCAGGATGATATGACGCTCTGATTCTTCAACCGGCAGCTGGAAAGGATGAACGGCCTTAACCCGTCCTTTCAGCTGATTGAAGCTGAACTCCGCTTCCTTCATTTCTTCACGCGGGTCTCCGCCCTTCATGGCAGCGAATATTCCACTTTTACGAACAAAAGGAAGACAGAATTCATTCAGCACAGCCAGCTTGGCTACTGCACGCGCCGTAACGAGATCGTAGCTGTCACGATACCCTTCTTTGCGTCCAATCTCTTCAGCACGACCATGAACCAACTCGACATCTGTCAGCCCAAGAATATCTACCACATGCTGTAGAAAGCCAATACGTTTATTTAATGAATCAATGATCGTAAGCTTAATATGCGGGAAACAGATCTTCAGTGGCAATCCCGGAAAACCCGCTCCTGATCCAATGTCAGCAAGCTTATTCACTTTGGTCATGTCAGTATAAAAAGCCAGTGATACCGAATCATAGAAATGTTTTGTATACACTTGCTCCCGATCCGTTATGCCCGTCAGATTCATCTTTTCATTCCAGGATACCAACTCCTGATAATACAGTTCGAATTGCTCCAATTGGAGTTCTCCCAGCTCTAATCCATGTTTCTTTAAGCGCCGCTGCAGTTGCTGTTGAATATCGTCCATTATTGTCCCCTTGCTGCGGTTACACGGTTATAATGCTCCAAGTAGACCAGCAGAATGGAGATGTCGGCAGGAGTAACTCCAGCAATACGAGAAGCCTGACCAATCGAGATTGGACGAATCGTAGCGAGCTTCTGTTTGGCTTCCATAGCCAGACCATGAATCTCATCATATACGATGGTGTCCGGAATTTTCTTTTTCTCCATCTTTTGCAAACGTTCCACGTGGATCAATTGTTTCTCAATATAACCCGCATATTTAATTTGTATTTCCACTTGTTCTTTCATATCTGCTGTCAGTTCTACCTCAGATGGTGAAAGCTGTTCAATCAGTTCATACCCCAGCTCCGGGCGACGTAGCAAGGTAAGCAACGTACTGCCATCCTGAATAGGTGTAGATCCGTACTCTTCCAGCTTGGCATTCACTTCAACCGGGCGAGCTTTAGCCACTTTCAGACGTGCAACTTCCTGCTCGACTTTCGCCTTTTTATCCAGGAATTTCGCATAACGCTCTTCAGGGATCAGGCCAATGTCATGTCCGATTTCCGTCAAACGCATATCTGCATTATCATGGCGAAGCAACAGACGATATTCAGCGCGTGAAGTCAACAGACGATACGGTTCATTTGTACCCTTCGTTACCAGATCATCAATCAGCACGCCAATATAACCTTGGGAACGATCAAGCACAATCGGCTCTTTGTCTTGTACTTTACGTGCTGCATTAATGCCGGCCATAACGCCTTGTCCAGCCGCTTCTTCATAACCAGAAGTACCATTAATCTGACCTGCTGTGAACAGACCTGGTAGACGTTTGGTTTCAAGTGATGGCCACAATTGTGTAGGCACCATCGCATCGTATTCAATCGCATAACCATTACGCATCATTTCCACTTTTTCCATACCTGGAATGGAGCGCAGAACCGCAAGTTGAACATCTTCTGGCAGACTTGTAGATAGTCCCTGCACATAATACTCGGATGTATTTTTGCCTTCCGGCTCCAGGAAAATCTGATGTTTCGGTTTGTCGCTAAACCGGACAATTTTATCCTCAATGGATGGACAATAACGCGGTCCAGTCCCTTCAATTACACCGGAAAACATCGGTGCACGATGCAGATTATCATTAATAATCTGATGTGTTTCCACGGATGTATACGTCAACCAGCAAGGCAGCTGCTCATTATCAGAAGATTCTGTTTCATAGGAAAAGAACTTCGGCTCATCATCGCCAGGCTGAATTTCAGTTTTGCTAAAATCAATCGTATCCTTGTGCACACGTGGTGGTGTACCTGTTTTGAAACGAACCAGATCAAAGCCAAGTTCACGCAGATGCTCTGACAATTTAAGAGATGGTTGTTGATTGTTTGGTCCACTCTCATACATCAACTCACCCATGATCACTTTACCGCGCAAGTATGTGCCTGTTGTCAGAACAACCGCTTTGGCCCGATACTCTGTTCCGGTCTGAGTCACAACGCCTACACATTTTCCGTCTTCAACGATCAGGCGATCAACCATACCCTGACGCATCGTCAGATTACGTTCATTCTCCATCGTTTCCTTCATTTTGTGCTGGTAGGAGAATTTATCTGCCTGAGCACGAAGCGCGTGAACAGCAGGGCCTTTACCTGTGTTGAGCATCCGCATCTGAATAAAGGTTTTATCGATATTCCGTCCCATTTCTCCACCAAGAGCATCAATCTCACGAACAACATGTCCTTTGGCCGGTCCCCCAATAGATGGGTTACAAGGCATAAAGGCCACCATATCCAGATTGATCGTAATCATTAGTGTTTTGGACCCCATACGAGCTGCGGCCAGCGCCGATTCCACACCAGCATGTCCTGCACCAACGACGATTACATCATAACTGCCGCCATCAAAAGCCATTCCCGTTTACCTCCTTATTCCGCTGCATTTGGTGTAACTCACACAGACGGATCATGTTCTACAATAATGAAACTACTTCTAACCGTTCATCGGAACTTGCATTCCTATCTATATGAAACCAACACGTAATGGCTACAACATCATTCCATCCTTTGACAACAGGCAGAAATTGTACCTTTCCATCATACACTACGATTCAAGTCAATCCGCAGTATATTTTTTTTACTTTCCTAGACAGAACTGGGAGAAAATCTGATCAATTAATGCATCATGTGCCGTATCTCCAACAATTTCGCCCAAATGCTCCCACGCCAAACGAACATCAATCTGAATCATATCGATCGGAATGAACTGCTCTGCTGCTTCATAGGCATCCACGAGGGACTGCTTCGCTTTTTTGAGCAAAGCAATATGACGCACATTGCTGACATAGGTCAGATCTGCGGACTCCAGTTTACCACTGAAGAATAGCGTAGAGATGGCATCTTCCAGTCGATCCACACCCAGATCATCTTTCACCGACATCGGTACAAGTCGTTCTTCCGGAATGTAACGAAGCAGCACGTCACGTTCTACCTGTGGCGTTAAGTCCATTTTATTCATAATGATTATTGATTGTCTACCGCGGATTTGTTCCAATAATTCAATCTCATCGGGATGAAGTGGCTCCGCAGCATTCACAACCATTAAGATCAGATCGGCTTCACTTACCGCAGAGCGAGAGCGTTCTACCCCGATCTTCTCTACAACGTCCATTGTTTCCCGGATTCCTGCCGTATCCAGCAATTTCAGCGGGATATTATTGATCGTAATGAACTCCTCAATCACATCACGAGTTGTTCCTGGAATGTCCGTGACGATGGCCCGGTTGTCTTGCGCAAGTGTATTCATCAATGAGGATTTGCCTACGTTAGGTCGTCCAACAATAGCCGTCGTGATACCTTCTCGCAGGATCTTACCTTGCTCTGCTGTAGTCAGCAATTTATCAATTTCAGTCATAACCTGACTGGACTTTTCTTTAATAAAATCAGACGTTAACGACTCCACATCATGCTCCGGGTAATCGATATTTACTTCAATATGAGCCAGTGTTTCCACCAGTGTATATCGTAGATCACGCAATTTGGAGGACAGCTTGCCTTCAACCTGTTTCAATGCAACCGAGAAAGCTCTGTCCGATTTGGAACGAATAAGATCCATGACACCTTCAGCCTGAGACAGGTCAATCCGCCCATTAAGGAAAGCACGCTTCGTGAATTCACCGGGTTCAGCTAGACGAATATCAAGCTGTAACAGCAGGTCCATGACCCGTTTTACAGACACCACACCGCCGTGCGCACTGATCTCCACGACATCTTCTGTTGTGAACGAGCGTGGTGCTCGCATTACCGTAACCAGTACTTCCTCAATCTTTTCCCCATTAACGGGATCTACGATATGACCATAATGAACCGTGTGAGATGCTGCCTGAGTTAAAGGGGTTTTACTGCGAAAAATCTTTTCCGTCTCCGACACTGCATCCGGGCCGCTGACCCGGATCACGGCGATACCCGCCTCTCCGACAGCCGTTGATATCGCTGTGATCGTATCACTGATCATGGTTATCTCTCCTTGCTCTATTTTAAAATTGCCGCCCCTCAGGGGGACGCCATATCCATTTTCAAATCTATTAATGATATAACATATGACATGCCACTTATCGTATTAAGTTCACTCTTTATTTGTTCTACGCACCTTATCAAATTGCTTCTGTACGAAAAAAGCAATGGCTTCTGCACCGGGCAGGAAGCCATTGCGTCTTCAATTTCGTGTTATTTCGTCGTAATAACCACACGCCGATTAGGCTCTTCACCCTTACTTAACGTCTTAATCTGCGGGTGGTTTTGCAGTTTTGCATGAATGACTTTTCGTTCGAGCGGAGGCATTGGTTCCAGTACAACTTCCTTGCCGGTACGGATTGCTTGTCCAGCCAACCTTTCAGCCAAGTCCTCCAGCGTCTTCCGCCGACGTTGACGGAAATTCTCCGCGTCGAGCACAATTCGAACGAAGCTTTCCGAATATCGGTTCGCTACAATGTTCGTTAGATACTGAAGCGCATCCAGCGTCTGTCCACGTCTGCCAATAATCATGCCCAGATCTTCGCCGGCAATATTGAAGATATGTCCATCCCGCTGTTTTTTGATATGCACTTCAACATCCAGTCCCATACCTGCTGCGACCTCTTTCAAGAAAGCAGCCGCTTCTTCATAGGGATTTTTAGCTGCAACATCCTCAAGTAATGCATCTACTTCAGGTTTGTATGCAGCTGGCTTGATCGGCTGTGGAACAACTTCCGGCACAGGCAATAATTTCACTTCAACTTTGGCCGCCCTCACCCCGAACAAACCCAGGAATCCTTTTGACGGCTGCTCTAACACTTGTATCTCGACCTTGTCCCGACTTACGCCAAGCTCGGTCAATCCTTGGTTTACAGCATCTTCAACGGTTTTTCCTGACGTAATGACTTTGGTCATTTCGATTTTTTGGCCCCTTTCGACCCTTTTCCAGAGACGGTCGCTTTGCCACCGTTTTTGCGTTTAGCTCCATTTTTGGAAGAGCTATTCTGCTTCACGTTGACCTCAGCCACGATTTTATCATTATTCCGGTAAAGGAAATAGTTTTGCACGATCGTGTAGATGTTACTGTAGAACCAGTACAGCGGAAGTGCTGACGGGAACTGGTAAGACATCACAAAGATCAAAATTGGGTATACCCACAGCATAAACTGCATCGGACCAACTTGCTGTGCAGGATTCATACGCATCATCATCCATGTTTGAATGAATGTTGTGATGGCAGCCAGCACTGGCAAAATAAACAGGTGATCCGGTTCCCCGAGCTGAAGCCACAAGAAATCATGTGTTCTCAGACTGGAGTTTCCGTAAATTGAGTTATAAAGTGCGATGTAAATCGGCATCTGAATCAGAAGTGGCAGACAACCCGCCATCGGATTAACTTTGTTCTCCTGAAACAACTTCATTGTTTCTTGCTGAACTTTCTCAGGTGTATCTTTAAACTTGGCTTGAATCTCCTTCAGCTGCGGCTGAATGGCCTGCATAGCTTTGGAGCTACGGACTTGTTTCATTGTTAATGGTAAAATCAATGTCCGTACAATAAGCACCATCACGAGGACGGCCAGTCCATATTCACCTTTGAACCAGTTGGCGAATGTATCCAGCGCCAGTGAGAACCAGTACACAACATTGGCTTGCCAAAAAGAATCACTATTCTTTAGATCTTCCGTAGTAACCCCGGCTCCTTGTGGAGTACATCCGGCGAGTACAGTGACCATTGCAATGACTGCAATGAGGAGAATCCACTTCCCCTTTGATGTCTTCAATCGCGACACTTCATAACCCCTCTCTTAACCATTCCATTCCACCGTAAATCATACCATAATTAGGAGGACAAATAAACCGAAGCTTACCGCTTGCTCGACTTCAAAAGAGAGCCCTTTCGCATCGCATGTAGCAGGCTTTTTTCCATTTCCTTATAGGGCATGTCCAGTGCACCTTTTCTGACGATAAAAATCAGATCCATCTGCGTGACGATCTCATGCTCATGATGACGAACAATTTCCTTGATCATGCGTCTCATCCGGTTGCGTACGACAGCGTTTCCGATTTTCTTGCTGCATGATACGCCGACCCGAAATTGTTCCGTATCTTTACGGCGACAGCCATACACCACGAATTGATGATTGGCAAACGATTTCCCATACCGGTATACGCGGCTAAAGTCCGCCCGGTTTCGTAGACGCAGTCTTTTATACACGGCGCTTCTCCTTGCTGTTCTCCATCATTGTTATTGACGGAGGCCTCATTACTGATTTAGTATAGGCTTTCTTGAATGACGGTAAACCGTCTTGGCGACAACTTCATTTGGGATGATTGTTAACCAGCTACTTGAACTGATCAGCATTCATCCGGGATGATTGTTGATTGGCCATTTAACCAAGCAAACATTCATCATTATATAAGGTAAGTTTTCGAAAAATGGAAAACTCACTCAACATACTTCCTCAACATACTTCGTGTGTGTTCAGCACTTTTTCGCAGACCATTCAGACCTGATCTGTAGCAGCATCCAGTCTGATTTGAGCTAATTAAGAAAAAAAAGACCACCTCGGTGGTCTTCAATGCATTAAGCACTCAGGTTTTTACGGCCTTTAAGGCGACGTGCGGCCAAAATTTTACGGCCGTTGCTCGTGCTCATTCTTTTCCGGAAACCATGAACTTTTTTACGTTTGCTAACGTTCGGTTTGAATGTAGGTCTCAATGTATTGCACCTCCTCACAAGGAAATACTTATGTGATGAATCACTTTCATCTTCACAGAAAACACCTTTATATATTTAACCATGATCACCTGGAAAAGTCAACTGCAAGGCGCAAGGCTTCTCCCTCTTTTATATACACTCTCCATCCCACTCAAAGTAATGACCACAGTCCGTTAACTTTAATACCATTACCAAGCCCCGAAGAGAGTTCTGAAAGTTATCCCCAGACCCTGATCAGATCGCCATATTTCAGCATTTATAGTTATCCACAACCTCCAATGCCTGTTATCTCCTTCATTACATCCTGTTTAAAGTTATTCACATGTGGATAATGATTATAGGCTATAAATATCGTCGAATTCTAATCAGGTTGTATCCGCTTCAATTAAGGTTTACAAGCTTTTGAGAAAGGTGTAGGATAAAAATCACATCTTGTATACAAGTATATGGATGAAGCTGATTTACTTACCCGCCTTTAGTAGTCCTTTGAAAAAAACATTAGCCGTTAGCTTGTAGCTACAGACTATGGATTGAACTGAATGTCCAGTCCGCAAAATAGTTATGCTATGATCAGTAATGAACTGATTACTTATTAATAGGAGCGTTAGCCATATGTTATTTCCTTCTTCCTGGCTTCAAGGGGCTTCTCGTGGTGAAGCCATTGCCTGCGAATTAAGGCTGCGGATCATCAGCGGTACCCTTCGACCTGGAGAGATTTTGTCGGAAAATCGAATTGCGGCTGATTTTGACAGCAGTCGTTCACCTGTCCGTGAAGCGTTACGAACTTTGTCCAATGAAGGACTTATTCGACTTGAACGTATGGGTGTCGTTGTCATTGGACTACGAATCAAGGATGTCGAGGAATTGTATGATGTCCGTTTCCTGATTGAAAGTTTTGTGCAGCAGCGACTCGCTGGTGATGTCCCAGAATCATTAATCACCCAGCTGCGTAACGTGATCGACAAAATGCAACTTGCTGGACGGCATCAGGACGCCGTCGAATTCGCCTATCAGGATCTCGTTTTCCACGAGACCATCATTGAAGCTGCTCAGCATTCCCGTATTTCACATCTATGGAAGAGTATTCGATATGTTGTGATGACCGTTATGCTGCTCACAACGCGCAGAGTATTCGTTCAAGGCGTGCAGAAAGTAAGCGCTGTAATTGAGAAACACCGTTTGCTTGTTGAAGCACTGGAGTCTGGTGACAAAATGCTCATTCAGGCTGGAGTCCGCACGTATTTTCAAGATTCTGGTAAAACCCTGCACGAAAGCTTTGATTCCTAAAAGGAGCAAGGCGTTTGCAATCATATCCGCTGTGAGTGATTGCCGCTCAACTTGTCGACAAGTATACAAAACGCGATTTTGTTTTCATTTTGGGCATGATAAAACTATATTTCTCGCCAACACCTTTTCTATTTGGTACCGGCACGAAAAATTGTTGACGATAATTTCACTTGTAAGCGTTCTATATCAGAAATAAAGGAGCACATCACATCATGAGCACTCTTTTTGGACTATCCCACAACGCAACATTATTGGTTTGGACGTTAATTGCGATCGTTTTTCTGATCGTCTTGATTTCCAAGTATAAATGGAATCCCTTCATCACCCTGCTGTTGTCCGCATTAATGCTCGGTTTGCTTACAGGCATGAAACCTGCCGATGTAATCTCTTCCATTACCGGGGGACTTGGCGGCACACTTGGAACCATTGCAATTGTTATTGCTCTCGGTACGATGCTTGGTAAGATGATGGCCGAATCTGGCGGTGCCGAGCGCATTGCAACTACATTGGTTGATCGGTTTGGTGTGAAACGTGTGCACTGGGCCATGATGATTGTTGGATTTATCGTTGGTATTCCCGTTTTCTTCGAAGTCGGCGTGATTTTGATGATTCCCATCATTTTCACCGTTGCACGTAAAACCAATATGTCTCTGCTGCAGATTGGTATTCCCATTTTGGCAGGTCTGTCGACTGTACACGGTTTGGTTCCACCCCACCCAGCGCCAATGATAGCGATTGAAGCCTACAGCGCGGATTTGGGTAAAACCATTTTGTACTCCCTTATTGTTGGTATTCCTACAGCGATTATTGCAGGTCCTTTGTTTGGTAAATTTATTGGAAAAAGAATACACACCGAACCGCCAGCTGAACTGGCTGAACAATTCGCAACCAAAACAAACAGCAACATGCCTGGGTTTGGTATTACCCTGTTTACCATATTGCTGCCGGTAATTCTGATGTTGATTGGTTCCATAGCAAGCATCATTGACCCAAATGCAACAAGCGGCTTCACCGTTTTCAGTGAATTTATCGGTCATGAGATCATTGCTCTGCTGATTTCAGTTGTATTTGCCCTCTTTTCACTCGGCTTTGCACGTGGATTCACCAAACACGATATTTCTCGCTTCACCAGTGAATGTCTGGCGCCTACGGCGACCATCATTCTCATTATTGGCGGAGGCGGTGCCTTCAAACAGGTATTGATCAATAGTGGTGTGGGCAACGCCATTGCTGATGTCGCTACCCACGCTAACATCAACGTGATCCTGTTTGCCTGGCTTGTCGCTGCGCTCATTCGTGTAGCTACCGGTTCAGCAACCGTAGCTATGACAACTGCTGCCGGCATTGTCGCTCCAGTGCTTGCACTCACACCAGGTGTCAATATTGAGCTGGTTGTACTCGCCACAGGTGCAGGGTCACTCATCTTGTCCCATGTGAACGATGCAGGATTCTGGATGATCAAAGAATTCTTTAATATGAGCGTTTCCCAGACATTGAAAACGTGGACCGTTATGGAAACACTATTATCCGTGGTGGGACTGATCTTTATTTTGCTCCTGAGCACAGTGGTATAAATGGACTCTATATAGTAGAAAGAAATTAAAATCTCATCGCTTTCTGGAGAAAGAAGGATTAAATATATGAACAACTACATGATTGGGATCGATATTGGTACCACCAGTACCAAATCCGTATTATTTACCGAGCAAGGCTCCGTCGTCAGTACCTCAACGCAGGAATACCCTTTGTATACCCCTGCACCCGATGTTGCCGAGCAGGACCCTGAAGAGATTGTGCAAGCAGCCCTCCGCTCTGTCCGAGGAGTCATGGATCAGAGCGGCGTTGCTACCGAGCAGATCCTGTTTGTATCCTGCAGCTCAGCTATGCATAGTGTCATTGCCATGGGACAGGATAACACACCCTTAACCCGTTGCATCACCTGGGCGGATAATCGTAGTGCGGCTTTTTCTGCCCAGTTGCAAGAGAATGGATTGGGCCATCGCATCTATCTGCGCACAGGTACACCGATCCATCCCATGTCACCGCTGACCAAATTAATGTGGCTGCGCCACGATGAACCTAAACTTTTTGAGCGTACCGCCAAATTTATTTCGATTAAAGAATATCTGTTCTTCCGTCTATTCGGACAATATGTCGTCGACCATTCCATCGCTTCCTGCACGGGCTTGCTCAATCTGGAACAACTGGACTGGGACGCAGAAGCCCTTGAGATTGCAGGCATTACACCCGACCATCTCTCGAAGCTCGTACCTACAACACATATATTAGAAGGAATGAATCACGAATCGGCTGAAAAAATGGCTCTCTCCCCCTCTACGCCCTTTGTTATTGGCGCAAGTGACGGGGTTTTATCCAATCTCGGCGTAAACGCCATTGAACCTGGTGTTGTCGCAGCAACCATCGGAACCAGCGGGGCCATTCGTACAGTCGTGGACCGTCCGGTTACCGATCCCAAAGGTCGTACGTTCTGTTACGCCCTTACAGAGAATCTTTGGGTTATTGGTGGGCCTGTGAATAACGGTGGCATGCTGTTTCGCTGGGTGCGGGATGAATTCGCCGCGTCTGAAGTCGAGACAGCGAAACGACTTGGCATCAATTCCTATGATGTTCTAACCAAAATTGCCGAACGTGTCCGCCCGGGATCGGAAGGACTTCTGTTTCATCCGTACCTTTCGGGCGAACGTGCCCCATTGTGGAATCCGGATGCCCGTGGTTCCTTTTTTGGCTTAACACTCCATCACCAGAAAGAGCATATGATCCGAGCTGTTCTGGAAGGGGTTATTTTCAACCTATATACGGTACTGCTCGCCATGGAAGAACAGATTGGGCAACCTACCTCCATTCAAGCCACAGGTGGGTTTGCGCGATCTCCTCTCTGGCGCCAGATGATGTCCGATATCTTCAATCAGGAAGTGGTTGTACCCGAGAGCTTCGAAAGTTCCTGTCTGGGTGCCGTCGTGCTTGGTTTGTACGCTACAGGGCGAATCCAATCGCTTCATGCCGTTTCTTCCATGGTGGGTACAACGCATCGGCATACCCCTGTCAAAGAGAATGCTGTTCTCTACCAAGAGCTGCTGCCCATCTTTATTCGGATCTCTCGCAAACTGGAAGAGGAATACGCAGATATCGCTGAATTCCAGCGTAAAATGTCCCTTCCCCGTCTCTAAATCATAATAGTTCGTCTCTGCACCAAAAAAAGAGGGTGTCGCCCAAAACCAGAAATCGGTTTTGGGCGCCACCCTCTTTTGCTATACACGCATAATCTATCCTTTGAATTCATATTATAAAATCATATACTTCAACCTCCATATTTGATTATCACCTTACCTCTTAATTCCGGATAATTCACATTACATATGTCTTAAAATGAAGTCCTCTTGGTCCATTATTCTTATACATTGCCATCACAGAATTACCATCTGCCCAGAAAATACACCACTGATCTTGTTCAATTAAAGGCATGAGTTTACTCCCCTCTCCGTCTCTCATCCTGACACTGAATTTGTCGCTTTCATCATCGCCCCATTGGCAAGAAAAACACGAGAGTGAGAGGTCGCTCTTTTTCCGATCTTGATCATGCTCTATTTTCACTTCACGGTTATCCACAGACAGGTTATTCACAAACGAAGAATACTTTTACACACAATTTGGCATCATTTGACGGATAACCTGTGTATAAAACATTTTTGCTTTTTGGGTCATTCTGTCGAAAATTAAACAGTTTATAAACAATATATTGTGTTGTGACTAAAAATTATACACAAGTTATTGAATTTGTGGATAAAATCACGCGATACGTTGAAATGCGGGGTTTCTTTTGCTATGATTGTATTACTTTTGGATGTGAATATGTGATCTGACCCATAATATTATCAACAGCCTGTGGATAAAGTTGTGAACAATTTTCCGTTGTTCATACTTTTTTTGTTTTCGACCTGCGGGGGTTTGGGGATAAATTCAACAATATATCTCGTATTTCGACACTGCATCATGGCTTAAGCCACACTTGGAACATGTAAAAGGAGTGACAGTCTGTGGACAGCCATACTTCTGATTTATGGCAGCAAATTTTATCAATCATACAAAACAAACTCAGCAAACCCAGCTTTGACACCTGGTTCAAAGCAACCAAAGCCACCAAGCTAAATGACCGTTCAATCGTCATTTCCGCACCAACCACGTTTGCCGTCGAATGGCTGGAGAGCCGTTACACCAAATTGGTTGGCTCGACGGTATACGAGCTGCTTGGCAAGCAAGTCGATGTGAAATTTGTCATTGAAGAGAACAAGCCTGCTGAACCGGACCCGCAATTGCCGGCACCAACGCCTACAGTTGTACAGGAAGAAGCAGTACTCAGCATGCTGAATCCGAAATATACGTTCGATACATTTGTCATCGGGCCGGGCAACCGTTTTGCCCATGCCGCATCGCTGGCGGTCGCTGAAGCGCCCGCCAAAGCTTACAACCCGCTCTTTCTGTATGGAGGGGTAGGTCTCGGTAAAACTCACTTGATGCATGCGATCGGACATTATGTTCTGGAGCATGATCCGGGCAGCAAAGTCGTTTATTTGTCGTCTGAGAAATTCACGAACGAATTCATTAACTCGATCCGTGACAACCGCGGGGAGAGCTTCCGTAACAAATACCGGAGCGTCGACATTTTGCTCATTGATGATATTCAGTTCTTGGCGGGAAAAGAATCAACACAAGAGGAATTTTTCCATACGTTTAATGCGCTGCATGAGGAACGGAAGCAGATCATCATCTCCAGCGACAGACCACCGAAGGAAATTCCGACACTGGAAGAACGACTTCGTTCTCGTTTTGAATGGGGGTTAATCACGGATATCCAGCCTCCAGATTTGGAGACAAGGATCGCAATTTTGCGGAAAAAGGCACGTGCGGAAAACTTGGATATTCCGAATGAAGCGATGATGTACATTGCCAACCAGATTGACACCAACATACGTGAACTGGAGGGCGCCCTGATTCGGGTCGTTGCTTATTCTTCACTGACTAATCAAGATGTAACCACTCATCTGGCAGCTGAAGCACTCAAGGATATTATTCCTTCCAGTCGTCCCAAAATGATCACTATTCATGACATCCAACAAAAGGTCGGCGAGTATTATAGCCTTAAGCTTGAAGATTTCAAAGCACGGAAACGGACCAAGGCAGTTGCTTTCCCAAGACAGATTGCCATGTATCTCTCTCGTGAACTGACAGACTTTTCTCTGCCCAAAATCGGGGAAGCATTCGGAGGACGAGATCACACCACTGTCATACATGCTCACGAAAAAATCTCCCAAGCGATTAAAAACGATCAGGATCTCTATAAAGTTATCAACAACTTAACCGAAAAAATTAAGAATCCAACCTGAACAAGTCCCAAGCCTATGCACAACGTATACACATGTGGATAGGCTTGGGTGTACGGGTTTATACCCACTTATCCACATATTCAGTGCCCCTATTACTATTATTACTAAAAAGATCTTAAAGATATCATCTCCAAAATAGCCATTTCGGAGCTTAGCCTTCGGCCTTTGAAAAACACCTTTTAACACCCCAACACCCAAAAAATCAGCTAGGAGTGAAACCATGAAAATCAGCATAATGAAAAACTACTTAAACGATTCCATACAGCAAGTATCCAAAGCGATCTCGAGCCGTACAACAATTCCGATTCTGAGCGGTATCAAATTCGACGTGAATCATCAAGGTGTAACATTGACAGCAAGTGACACCGATATATCCATTCAATCCTTCATCCCGCTTGAAGATGGAGATAAAAGCGTAGTTCAGGTAGATCAACCCGGCAGTGTAGTTTTGCCAGCCAAGTTTTTTGTGGAGATCATCAAGAAGCTGCCTTCACAGGAAGTGCACATGGAAGTCAAAGAGAATTTCAACACCTTTATCTCCGCAGGTGCTACCGAAATTCAACTGGTAGGTCTTGATCCGGAAGAATTCCCGGTACTGCCAAGCATCGAAGAAAACCAAACCGTCTCCATTCCAGGAGATTTGCTGAAAAATATGATCAAACAAACTGTCTTCTCCATTTCCACACATGAGACTACTCCAATCCTGACAGGTGTACTCTGGAGTTTGGGTGACAACGAATTGAAATTTGTGGCAACAGACCGTCACCGTCTTGCTACTCGATCAGCAATGCTGGATAATGCAGAAGGTATCCGCTTCAACAACGTGGTTATTTCCGGTAAAACGCTGAACGAGCTCAGCAAAATTGTTCCGGATCAAAATACCCTTGTGGATATCGTTGTTGCAGATAACCAGGTCCTGTTCAAAATCGACCGTGTATTGTTCTACTCCCGTATTTTGGACGGAACATATCCGGATACTTCTAGAATTATTCCAACGTCATACAAAACAGAACTTGTTTTAGATACAAAAAAATTAAGTGAATCCATTGACCGGGCTTATTTGCTGTCGCGTGAAGAGAAAACAAACATCGTGCGTATGCAAACGATGGATTCGGGATCCGTTGAAATTTCTTCAAGCTCTTCCGAGCTAGGTAAAGTAAGAGAAGAAATCGAACCTGCCGAGTTTACAGGAGATCCGTTAAAAATCTCGTTCAACTCCAAATACATGCTGGATGTGCTGAAAGTTGTTGAAAGTGAACAGCTGATGATCGCTTTTACAGGAGTCATGAGTCCAATCATCTTGAAACCGCTGGATGACAGTCACAGCCTTTACGTCATATTGCCATACCGGACGACCAACTAACGAAAGGAAGATCACCGTGAACCAAGTTACGATTCGAACGGAATATATCAAGCTTGATCAATTTTTGAAACTGGCGGATTGCATCCCAACCGGAGGTATGGCCAAAGCTTTGCTTCAGGAAGGGCTTGTACGTGTGAATAAAGAGCCTGAGGAACGCCGGGGACGTAAGTTATACCCTGGAGATATCGTTGAAGTGGACGGAGAAGGCACATTCGAAGTTGCTGCAGAATAACAAGACCAGTTCGATCCTGCTGCCTCCTGACGGACGGGATAAAAGGGAGGTTACCGCGTGTTTGTGAACAGCATTGATCTGCAGAATTTCCGCAATTATGAACATCTCAGACTGGACTCTTTTGGTCCCGTAAACTTGTTGATCGGGCAAAATGCCCAAGGCAAGACAAATCTTGCAGAGGCGATTTTTGTACTTGCACTCACCAAGAGCCACCGTACATCCCGTGACAAGGAGTTAATCCGTTTCGGTGAGGAACGTGCCAGACTTGCAGCAGAGGTCGACAAAAAGTACGGGGCTGTCAAGCTTGAACTATCTTTGTCGCAACAAGGCAAAAAAGCAAAGATTAATGGCCTGGAGCAGCGCAAGTTAAGTGATTTTGTCGGAGCGCTCAATGTTGTGATGTTTGCACCGGAGGATCTGGAGATTGTAAAAGGCACACCGGGGGTCCGCCGCCGGTTTCTTGACATGGAGATCGGACAGGTTGCACCAGGTTACCTGTATCACCTGCAGCAATACCAGAAAGTGCTCGTCCAACGAAACAATTTGCTTAAGCAGTTATGGGGACAAGGGGCATCAGCCCAGACCATGCTTGAGGTGTGGAACGAACAACTGGTTGAGCATGGTGTTAAAATCGTCAAAAAAAGGAAACAATTCATAAAGAAACTGCAAAAGTGGGCAGAAACGATTCATCAGGGGATCACCGGAGGAGGAGAAGTCTTGCGGCTGGCCTACCTTCCTTCCTTCAGCGAAGCCGCTGAGGAAGATGAAGCTGTCTTAATGGACCAATTTATGATAAAATTATCACAAATGAAAGAGCAGGAGATTCGCCGAGGCACAACCCTTAGTGGGCCGCATCGGGATGACCTGTCCTTTTTCATTAACGATCGGGAAGTACAAACATATGGCTCGCAGGGGCAGCAGCGCACAACGGCGTTGTCCCTTAAACTTGCGGAAATTGAACTGATTCATGAAGAAATCGGAGAATATCCAGTTCTGTTGCTGGATGATGTTCTGTCCGAGCTGGACCCTTTTCGCCAGACGCAGCTGATCGAAACGTTCCAGAGCAAGGTGCAAACCTTTATTACGGCTACGGGGATTGAGAGCCTGAACGTTGACAAGCTCAAAGATGCCAGTATTTATCACGTTCATGCCGGACAGGTTGAACGCTAAGGAGTGAGGGCTTATGTACATTCATCTGGGCGGTGAGAAGATCATCCGTTCTTCCGAATTGGTCGCTATTTTTGATATATCGATTGAAAAATCCTCAAAGATCTCCAAGCAGTATGTCACGCATGCCGAGCAGGAAAAAACAGTGGAACACATCGGCGAAGAGGAAGCCAAGTCCATTGTGGTGACCAAAAACATTGTGTACTACTCGCCTATTTCCTCAGCCACGCTGAAGAAGCGGGCTCACATTTTTCCGGATCTCTAGCGTTGTGTGGCATAAAAGATGTATCTTTTGCTGCTTGTCTTTAAATTTGGATAGCTGGCTGAAATGAAGGACTTTGCCTATTTCAGCAAACATTATTAGTTAACGCATATTTACGATATTGAATCTATAGAAGTAGGTGAAAGGCATGTCTATGAATCAACCGTCATATGATGCGAATGAAATTCAGGTCCTTGAAGGATTGGAAGCCGTACGGAAGCGTCCGGGGATGTATATCGGTTCCACCAGTTCCAAGGGCCTGCATCATCTGGTCTGGGAAGTAGTGGACAACAGTATTGACGAAGCGCTTGCAGGTTACTGCGACCACATTGAGGTCAGTATCCATGAAGACAATAGCGTGACTGTAGTCGATAACGGACGGGGTATTCCTGTCGGCGAACATACCAAAATGAAACGTCCTGCACTTGAGGTAGTTATGACTGTCCTCCATGCAGGGGGAAAATTTGGTGGCGGCGGATATAAAGTATCCGGTGGTTTGCATGGTGTTGGTGTATCCGTTGTGAATGCACTCTCTGAAAAAGTGGTTGTAACGGTTAAACGTGAGGGACATATCTATCAACAGGAATATCGCCGTGGAGCTCCACAGTATGACCTGAAAGTAATCGGTACAACCGACGAAACAGGAACAACGGTTAGATTCCATCCGGACCCTGAAATTTTCACGGAAACAAGAGTTTATGAATATGACATCTTGCTGGCCCGTATTCGTGAGCTGGCGTTCTTGAACAAGGGTATTGGTCTTACACTGACGGATGAGCGTACAGGTGCAACCAACTCATTCCTGTATGAAGGCGGCATTATCGAATACGTCTCCTTCCTAAACCAGAAGCGTGAAGTATTGCATGAGAATCCAATTTACGTTGAAGGTTCCAGAGATAACATCCAGGTGGAAGTTGCCCTGCAATACAATGACAACTACACCGAGAATATCTATTCCTTCGCGAACAATATCAACACGCATGAGGGCGGAACGCATGAATCAGGTTTCAAGAGTGCCCTTACGCGGATTATCAATGACTACGCCCGTAAGGCGGGGGTAATCAAGGACAGCACGGGTAACCTTTCCGGGGATGACGTGCGTGAAGGCTTGACAGCTATTATTTCGGTCAAGATTCCGGAACCGCAATTTGAAGGACAGACAAAGACCAAGCTGGGCAACAGCGAAGTGCGTGGGATTGTCGAATCCTTGTTTGCCGAGAAGCTGCAGGAGTTCCTGGAAGAGAATCCTTCCGTATCCCGTCGCATTTTGGAAAAAGGTCTGCAAGCAGCACGTGCGCGTGAAGCTGCCCGTAAAGCCCGTGAACTGACACGTCGTAAAGGTGCACTCGAAGTAAGCTCACTTCCAGGTAAACTGGCAGACTGTTCATCCAAGGATGCTTCAATCAGTGAATTGTACATCGTCGAAGGTGACTCTGCAGGCGGTTCAGCGAAGCAAGGCCGGGATCGTCATTTCCAAGCGATTTTGCCGTTGCGTGGTAAGATTCTGAACGTGGAAAAAGCTCGTCTCGACCGGATCTTGGGTAATGCGGAGATTAGAGCAATTATTACGGCAATGGGTACAGGTATTGGTGATGACTTCGATATTGCTAAAGCCCGCTATCACAAAATCATTTTGATGACCGATGCCGACGTCGATGGTGCTCATATCCGAACACTATTGCTGACATTCCTGTATCGGTACATGCGCAAAATCATTGAGGCAGGTTATGTATATATTGCACAACCGCCATTGTTCAAGATTGAGCGTAACAAAGTGATTCGTTATGCCGGTTCCGAGAAAGAGCGTGATGAAATTATTGCAACGCTCGGCGAAAATGCAAAATTCAACGTTCAGCGTTACAAAGGTCTTGGCGAGATGAATGCCGGACAATTGTGGGAAACAACGATGGATCCGGAGAGTCGGACCATGATGCAAGTATCGATTAATGATGCCATCCTTGCTGATGCAATGTTTGACACCCTGATGGGGGATAACGTTGAGCCGCGTCGTGACTTTATCCAGGAAAATGCAAAATACGTGAAAAACCTCGACATTTAACACATTCGAAGAGGCGCCTGAGAGGGCGCCTTTTTTATATTAGGGAAAGTATGAACAGGGAAGGCGAATACTTAGACTTCCTTATCCCTTTGTTATCTGCGTACACGTTTTTTGGCAGACGAGGCTTGTGCTTTAGGGGATGTACGAGAGCTTTTACCCTTTTTGGAGGGCAAACGACCGTATGCAATCGCATAACGTTTGATCTTCCGGTATGCCTCCTTGTCCGGTAATAAACCAAAGGCATAAATGCCTGGCAGTGTGTTGACTTCAAGAATCCAGGGACGCCCTGCTTCGTCTAGCGCAATATCAATACCAATCTCTTTGAGCCTTGGAAATGATGTTTGCAATTGCACAGCGGTATGAATACCTAAGCGGTACAGTTCAGTGCGAAGTTTTTTGAAGCCATCCTGGTGAAGATGGGGGAGTACAAGTTCTTCAAACGTGGCCAATCGTCCACCACCATGAATGTTGGTGATGATTTTGCCCGGCGCAGCAACACGTCCCAGAATACCTGTTGTTTCCCAGTTGTGTTGCAGATTTTTCTGAGTTAACACACGCAAGTCAAAAGGCAAATCTTCATGCTTCATCAGCGAGATTCCTTGTTGAATGATATAATCACGTTCCTGAATGCGATCATTCAGTGCTCGTTCGAGTTCGTCCAGGGAATGAAATGATCTCTCCTCTGTACCGTATTGGAGTTGATATGTTGTAGTGAGATAGGTATCTCTGAAGATAACAGCACTTGCTTCGGGTTCATCATCAGGTACGTTCCGCTCATTGGTTTCTTCCGGAACCTCCGCATCTGTGGTGGAATCTTCGGAATTAACGACAGGTTCGTATAAACGGGTTGTTTTTACTCGCATAACGCCATTACCGTAAGTACCACGGTCTGGTTTGATATAGTTTGACTCAAATAATTCAGTCATTCGTTCGAGAGTTTGACGGCTATATTTTCGGGTCACTGGGATATATTCATTCACAATGCGACTGCGTTGTAACACAGCTGTTTTGGCCCATTTGCTGGAGACGCGTTGGATACCCAATATTCATCAGTCCTTTCATGTTTTGCTCAGTTCTAAAGAGGGACAGACACGGAGAAATCAAAGGACAAGAGACGATTTCAGTGGTATAATAGAGAAATATGACGTTTTGTGCGATGAGCTGCACAATTTGCAGTTTGATCGTAGGACGGGAATGGCTTTAGCCTCGGTAGGCACAGTACATATGCCGTTTTTCTAGCATTGTATGTGCAATTGGGGAGGAAGGCAGGGCGTATCCCCAGACACGCAGAAGTTCCCGGAAGAAAGGCTATTGCCCAGCGGACGTTTAATTGTGTAACTTTTGTGAAAGTAATATAATAAAGAGTAGCGTTCTTGCGCGGTTTTAGCCTTGTTAGGCTTTTCACATATAATCAATTTTTTTGTATGACGGAATGGAACGTTTGTTGAAGGACAAGAAGGAGGTCCAGCATGGCGGAAGAAATGAACTCTCAGATTACAGATCGGGATATAGGCGTCGAGATGCGTGAATCGTTTATGGATTATGCGATGAGCATCATCGTTAGCCGTGCCTTACCTGACGTGCGTGATGGATTGAAGCCGGTTCACCGGCGTATTCTGTACGCGATGTCAGAGCTCGGCATGACACCTGATAAACCACATAAAAAATCAGCCAGAATCGTCGGTGAAGTTATCGGTAAGTATCACCCACACGGTGACTCTGCTGTTTACGAGACGATGGTCCGGATGGCACAGGATTTCTCCCTGCGTTATATGCATGTAGATGGACATGGTAACTTTGGATCGGTCGATGGCGATATGGCAGCAGCCATGCGTTACACCGAAGCACGTTTGTCCAAGATTGCTATGGAAATGCTTAGAGATATCAACAAGGATACGATTGATTTCCAACCGAACTATGACGGCGAGGAACATGAGCCAATCGTTCTACCTGCTCGTTTTCCTAACTTGCTTGTCAATGGGGTCGGCGGGATCGCGGTAGGTATGGCCACCAATATTCCTCCTCATAATCTGGGCGAGGTCATTGATGGTGTACAGGCCATGATTCAAAATCCGGATATTACATCCATGGAACTCATGGATTACATTCAAGGACCAGACTTCCCTACGTCCGGCTACATTTTGGGCCGCTCAGGCATTCGCCAGGCGTATCAGACCGGACGTGGTTCAGTAACGATGCGGGCCAAAACCAACATCGAAGAGAACAACAACAAGGCGCGTATTATCGTTACAGAGCTGCCTTATCAGGTGAACAAGGCGAGACTCGTTGAGAAAATCGCCGAGTTGGTACGTGATAAAAAGATTGATGGTATTACTGACCTTCGTGATGAGTCTGACCGTAATGGTATGCGGGTTGTAATTGAGCTTCGCAGAGACGTGAATCCGGGGGTTGTCCTGAACAACCTTTACAAACATACATCGATGCAATCCACTTTTGGGATTAACATGCTCGCGATTGTTAATAAAGAACCTAAAATTCTGAACTTGCGTGAAGTGTTGTATCACTACCTGCAGCATCAGATTGAGGTTATTCGCAGACGTACGCAGTTTGAACTGAAAAAGGCTGAAGCTCGTGCACACATTTTAGAGGGCTTGCGTATTGCGCTGGATCATATCGACGAGATTATTACGTTGATTCGTTCATCCAGTAATGCGGATGCAGCAAGAGAAGGTTTGATTGAGCGTTTCTCACTCAGTCATGATCAGGCTCAAGCTATTCTCGATATGCGTTTGCAACGCCTCACAGGTCTGGAACGCGAACGTATTGAAAATGAATATAACGAACTGATGGTCAAAATCAGAGAGTATCGCGAGATTCTGGCCAATGAGCATCTGGTGCTTGAGATTATCAGTACGGAGTTGCAAGAGATCCGTGACCGCTTCAGCGATGATCGTCGTACAGAGATCACTGTAGGTGAAGAGAGTATTCTGGATGAGGACCTGATTCCACGTGAAGAGGTTATCATTACGATTACCCATACAGGATACGTGAAACGTCTGCCGGTATCCACATACCGCAGCCAGAAACGTGGCGGACGTGGGGTCGTGGGTATGGATACGAAAGATACCGACTTTGTTGAGCATCTGTTCGTGACCAACTCTCACAATTACCTCATGTTCTTCACTGACAAAGGTAAAGTGTATCGTCTCAAAGCTTACGAGATTCCAGAGCTTGGACGTACCGCACGGGGAACGCCGATTATCAACCTGATCCAGATCGAGCAGGGCGAATCGGTCAATGCCGTAATTCCGGTTCAGGAATTCGAAAGTGACAGATACTTGTTCTTTGCTACCCGCCAAGGGGTTGTGAAGAAGACGCCACTTGAGGATTACACCAATATTCGCAAAGGCGGCTTGATCGGTATTTCCTTACGTGATGATGACGTTCTGATCGATGTTAAGCTGACCGATGGACAGCAAGAGATCATCATGGGTACAGCTCACGGAATGTCTATTCGCTTCTCCGAAGGTAACGTACGTTCCATGGGACGTAGCGCAACCGGGGTCAAAGGGATTACATTGGATGAACAGGATGCTGTTATCGGCATGGATGTAGTTGATAAAGAGCTTGATGTTCTGATCGTTACAGCAAAAGGTTACGGTAAACGTACACCTGTCAGTGATTATCGGATGCAGACTCGTGGCGGTAAAGGGATCAAGACTATTAATGTCACAGAGAAGAACGGCGCAGTAGTCAGCCTCAAAATGGTTAAAACCGAAGAGGATCTGATGATTATCACGTCTAGCGGTACGTTGATCCGGATGAGCATGGAAGGCATATCCACTATGGGTCGATACACGCAGGGTGTGAAGCTGATTCATATTCGTGACGAGGATTCAGTAGCTACAGTCAGCCGAATTGACAAAAATGAAGAGGAACCAGACGATGAGTCGCTTGAAGGCTTGGAAGGCGAGGAGTCCCAAGCTCCGGTAGTAAGCTTGGAAGAAGGCACCGTTTCTGATGCTGACGTTAATGAAGTTGAGGGCGACGACGATTCCGGTTCGGAAGCATAAAATAGAATTCTATAAAGACTGATCTCTTGGAGATTGGAAGAAGATTGCGAGGGCTCCCACAGGGAGCCCTTTTGTTTGTATAAAGGAAACTCTCCTTTTATTCTTCCGAATCTGGGATGTACAGCCTGATTCCTGAGTAATATAATGGGAAATATCATGAAAAACCGGGACTATGGTCTTGTTTGTATTAACATAGAAGAACGATGAGTGAGGGGAATACACATGGGATTAATCACCCTGTCAGAAGTCAAACCAGGACTCAAACTTGGGAGTGATGTGCAAACACTTCGCGGCAACGTTCTGCTTCAGAAGGGAAAAGTCATTTTACCCAAGGATATGGAAGTGCTCAGAGCCTTTATGATTCAACAGGTAGATATTGAACAGGAAAGGATGGTGTCGAGTAGTTCAGGAACCAAAGGTGCATCCGTGTCCGCAGGAAGTTCTGCCAATGACAAGAATGGTGAACGGGCGGGGAAGACAGGGAACGTCACCACAGCTCCTGTAGTAACGTCTTTGCAAGATGAGTATGAGAAGATGGTCGGACTAACGAAAAATGCGTTCCTGTCCTCTCTGGCGGCTGAATTGCCTGTCTATGAGTTACGTACACAGTTGGAGGCTGTGTTTGCACATCTCAAACAATATAATGTGCTTACCTTCAGTCCACGAGTAATGCAAGAACATGATTATGTATATCACCATGCCGTACTGAGTGCGATCACATCCTATCAACTGGCTCAGTGGATCGATCTCCCCTCCAAGGATTGGATGCAAGTTGCTTTTGCAGGCTTGTTCCATGATATTGGTAACAACAAGGTAGATCCGCAGATTCTCCATAAACCATCCACGTTGACGGCTGCAGAGCAGGAAGAGATTCGCCAGCATACGAAATATGGTTATCAGATCCTAAAACAGGCAAAGGCCATTAATGAGGGAGCCAGACTTGCAGCTTTGCAGCATCATGAAAAGGTTGATGGATCAGGCTACCCGTTGCAGCTTAGTGGGACGCAGATTCATATTTATGCCAAGATTGTAGCTATCTCTGATATTTTCCATGCCATGACGCTGGAGAAGATCTACCGTAAGGCACAATCACCGTATCTAGTCCTAGAACAGATCCAAAGTGAGGCATTTGGGAAATTGGATCCTGCAATTGTGAGAGTATTTGTTCAACGGTCGACCCAGATCCATAATGGCATTCGAGTAAAACTCAGCAATAACCAAATTGGAGAGATCGTATTCTCTGATCGAGATCATCCTACACGGCCTATGGTGTCAGTAGAAGGAACCATCATTAACCTGATGCAGCAACGGCAGCTTCACATCCAAGAGGTTATCGGATAAGAATAGATATTAAAGTAACTTGATGAGAGGGCCTTTCTTTTATAGAGAGGCCTTTTAAGTGAGATAAATGTGGGAATGTAGAAAAAACAGAAAGATTATAGATATATATATCAATACTCAAAAAAAGACTTGCATTCAAGATCTGTACATGGTATATTCTAATTCCGGCCAAGAAAACACGGTTTACACGGTGCGGCAAGCAAACGAAATAAGCTTCGAAAGAAACTTAAAAAAAAGAGCTTGCAAAGTTGGTTCGGATGTGATAAGATATAAAAGTTGCTGAAGAGAACGATATTCGGTAACAAAACAAGTTTGATCTTTGAAAACTGAACAACGAGTGAGTAAACATTCTGCTTGCAGAATGAACGCGAAAGTTGGAAACAAGCCTTGGCTTGGATCCACTGGAGCACAAATGAGATTTTTAATCTCGTCAGATTCAAAATGAGCTTATCGCTCTTTTCAATACTTTATTGGAGAGTTTGATCCTGGCTCAGGACGAACGCTGGCGGCATGCCTAATACATGCAAGTCGAGCGGAGTTGATAGGAAGCTTGCTTCCTTGATACTTAGCGGCGGACGGGTGAGTAACACGTAGGCAACCTGCCCTCAAGTTTGGGACAACTACCGGAAACGGTAGCTAATACCGAATAGTTGTTTTCTTCGCCTGAAGGAAACTGGAAAGACGGAGCAATCTGTCACTTGGGGATGGGCCTGCGGCGCATTAGCTAGTTGGTGGGGTAACGGCTCACCAAGGCGACGATGCGTAG
>NZ_FMZN01000011.1:0-63554 GCF_900101225.1 Paenibacillus sp. CF095 | reverse complement strand
TGTATTAGGCATGCCGCCAGCGTTCGTCCTGAGCCAGGATCAAACTCTCCAATAAAGTATTGAAAAGAGCGATAAGCTCATTTTGAATCTGACGAGATTAAAAATCTCATTTGTGCTCTAGTCGATTCAAGCCAAGGCTTGTCTCAAACTTTCGCGTTCATTCTGCAAGCAGAATGTTTACTCACTCGTTGTTCAGTTTTCAAAGATCAAACATTCAATTTAGTGCTGTTTTTCATGTTGTCGTCGTTTCAGCGGCGACTTTTATAATATATCATGTTGAAGTTCTCTTTGCAAGCATTATTTTTTTCGGTTATTTTCAATCGCTTTATTTTCGTGCTTGTTTCAGTGAACTGCTCCTAAAAAAGGAACGAAAATTAATTTACCATATGAAATCAGATAGGTCAACCCTTTTTCGACAAAAAGTATGAACCCCTTAACAATTTCACATTCTCATGGTTCAGAGGTACAGCACCCACTATTAAGAGCCGCACCTCACTTCCACTATTGTAAATCGAATATATGACCAACTTCAGCATTACGGCTTCGACTTTTTCAGCTTCCCACCTCTTGCATACTTGGACAACTCTTTTGGCGGGGCAAAGCGTGCATACATGCGGAACACAGTCTTATATCGGCTCGCGATAGCATATTTGATCTCTTGGTCAAGACGATTATCACTCAGATCGAACAGCATTTCATCTAATTCTTTACGCAGCACATAGTCTAGTTCCTTGCATTCCTTCTCGTTAAACAACATACCCAGCATTAGAGTTCTCCTTTTTGTGCATAGCCTCTTTATCACACTTACAGAAGTTCCATGCAGCACCTCGTGCATTCGCTTTTTGTAGTGCTACTGGAACCCGTTTTATTGTTATGGTCAACTTTCTGAAAATTTATGAATGCCAACCATCACAAAATTTTATCCTCTCACCAGAGTATACGTAAGTGTGCTTTCGATGATTGCTGCAACCAGAAGCAAGATGACAACCCAGAAAGATGCCGTTAACGTCCTATTCATGAATGCTCTCCACCGGGTACCCATCGTATTTCGCTTGTCACTTCCAAGTTGTACAAGGCTTTTGATAACCAGACCACCAAACTTCAGTCCGAAGGCGCAAGCAATAATAATGACCGGAATCTCAATAATGCCATGCGGAAGTAAACCTTTAACCACAATATCATAGAAGCTTGCTCCATAATTCATCGTGGTGTGCACCACAAATCCAAGGACCATCCCATTGATCAGCAGGAAGATGACAGGCAGAATACCGAAAAATATGCCGGCATAGATGACAAGTACACTTTTGATGGCATTATTGAAAAAGATGAACAGGAAGAAGTTCCACTGCACATTGCCCCCCTGCTCCAGCCGTTCACTGACTTCACGTAATCCTCCGATTTGGTTCAACAATAGTTCTTCCAGTGGCCCTGTACTCACCCATCCTGCCCCTATACCAACAACAAATAAAACTACGGACCAGATTAATGCACTGCGGATGGAACCAAGATCTCTAAGAAATGTACTGAATTTTAACATAATAACCTCCTGTAGAATCTAAAATGATGGACAAACAAGGTTCCGTTACGAATAACTGGGGAGTACGAGCATACATTGGAGAGTAAACAAGCATTTCTTATGGGAGAGGGGCGCTTATTGAAATGAACTCGTTCTATGTATTTAGCGGCAAAAAGATTAAACGGTACCTGATTGTCCTCGTTGCTGCCATCTTTGCGATCGGTATTATTTATCTGGAGAGTGGCAATGTATCCGTATTCTCGGAGGAAGCACCATCAGCCGTCTACAGCGTTCCAACCGAGAAGAAGGTAATTGCACTTACCTTTGACATTAGCTGGGGAGATAAACGGACAGAGCCAATTCTGAAAGTTCTTCAGGAAAATAAAGTGCAGAAGGCAACCTTTTTCCTTTCCTCCCCCTGGAGCAAGACACACCCCGAAATTGTTACTGCCATCAAAGAGGCAGGATATGAAATTGGTAGCCATGGTCACAGACATGAGAACTACAGTAGCCTGACTGAGGAAGAAATTCGCAAAGAAATTTCGACAGCTCATAGCATTTTAACCGATTTAACGGGAAAAGAACCGAAATTACTACGTCTGCCCAACGGGGACTTTGACAAGCGAGTGCTTCAGGTAGCCAATAGTCTAAATTATCAGGTTGTGCAGTGGGATACCGACTCCTTGGATTGGAAAAACCCTGGTGTACAGACCATTGTTGATCGCGTGGTTAGTAAAGCACATCCGGGTGACATCGTACTGCTACATGCAAGCGATTCTTCTAAACAAACTCATGAGGCCCTCCCTGTCATTATCGACAAATTAAAAAACCAGGGCTATGAATTCGTAACCGTGTCTGAGTTGCTTAACCATTCCAGTGTAGAAGGTAAGGAAGTTCGTGATCAAGCCAGTGGTCAATGATTACTAGATTATTTGAGCTATAGCTCAAATAGGTGCGTAAAAGTTGAAAAGAGCTAACCAGGTTAGCTCTTTTTAGTATGTTTTTTATGCAAAATGAATTCTATGCTTGGCTTTCTTTCAACTGTTCTGCCTTTCCACTTACACTCCGGTTCGTCGATACATCCACCAGCCTGTGCAATATCAGCATTTGGTATGCATTACATAGGAGCAAGGGAACCACAATAAATATGGTTGCAGCATTCACATCAATACGTAATACGCCGATCGTCTCCACTATGGTGACGGCAATCATGAAAAAGAGTGTAGGTACAAGCGCGGAGATATGAGTCAGCTTTACTTTAACGTAAGCGGTAACAATTGCAGCTGCCAAAATAATGATACCCAACACAATATCCGATATGCGCTCCCGGTCTCCCCCAACAAACAGACGTAAAAACATCACGTCAAGCAGGGCTAACACCGTTAGTACAATCTGCACGATCTGCCAACCGCGCTTTGGAAATACACCTTTACCCATATAATTCAATATCAGATATGCAAAGAAACCCATTTGTGAATACACGCTGATCATAACCCCTGATCCAAATAGGATCAAAAGATACAGAAGAAAATCATTTAATCCATTTGTTTTCTCCCCGTTCACCAGCATCATAATCAATCCTGTACCCAATGCTCCCGCGGCCCCGATAAGCAAGGCTGTCCAAAACAGGAAAAACCATCTACGTAAATTCAAAAGTTTTCCACCCCCGAGTGTTTATTTTACCAACCTTCTCAGCAAAAAACCATCATTGCTCAACATATTTCCCCCTTTCCCATCACATACTACATCCAGTATCTAATCAAGGAGGGATTGTACACATGAAACGGCCTTTGTGGCAGCTATGCTGTGTCGTACTGGGGCTATCCGTCATGCTTGTCGGCTGCGGTTCAGATCAGAGTTCTTCGCCTCCTCAGGGCAGTTATAAAGAGATGAAAACAATGGTTGTAGATATTTTGAAAAGTGACGAAGGCAAGAAAGCGGTGGAGGAAGCTCTTACAGGTCAAAGCTCATCCAGCGGAAGCAGCGGTTCTGAAGAAGGCGGCGGTTCGGGTGGCGCTTCAGGATCCATTGGTATGAAAATGTTAATGCCTGTGCAATCTTCGGAACAAATACGTATTGCAGTAAAAGATACCATCACAGCTCCCGAATATAAGAAGGAGTTCGAAAAGATCATGACTGATCCGCAGTTTGCGGGTGAATTTGCCAAAGTGATCAACGCACAAAGTAAACAGCTTCATATGCAATTGATTAAAGATCCCACATATCAAAAGTCTGTTGAAGCCATCATGAAGTCACCTGAGGTATCCAAGATGTTCATGGATATGACGAAGACTCCGGATTATCGTAAACAGACGATGACTGTCATGCAGGAAGTGATGCAAAACCCGTTGTTCCGCATGGAAGTACTCACTTTGCTCAAGAAGGTAGTACAGGACGAATTGCAACCTAAAGTGGAAAGTGGCGGACAACAGGGGCAAGAGCAAGGCGGACAGCAAGAGGGTCAGGGCGAAGGTGGTAGTGATGGCGGAGATGGTGGAAGTGGAGATTCTGGCAGCGGTGGAGGTTCATAAACAGTAGATGTTGGTATATTACAGAAACTGAAAAGCCTGCATCCGAATGGTGGACGCAGGCTTTATTGTATTTATAACACTCATACCATTAGAATTTGGATTCAATGGACCGGGCAACTTCATCGTAGATAGCCCCTATACGGGAACCTGCTTTGTATACAGAAGGTGAAAAATCAGGCTCGGAAGGATGATTATCCGGTGTGCCTAATGGAATCTGGGCAAGCAAGCTTGTATGCAGACTTTCCGCAAGTCTTCCCCCGCCTCCACGACCAAAGACATAATCCTTCTCTCCGCAACTGCCACACTCATAGTAAGCCATATTCTCAACCACACCAAGTAACTCATGGTCGGTCTGAATGGCCATCGCACCCGCACGCGCTGCGACAAAAGCTGCTGTTGCATGCGGCGTGGTAACGATGATTTCCTTGCTCTGTGGCAACATCTGATGCACATCCAAAGCAACATCTCCCGTTCCTGGTGGCAAATCCAGTAATATATAATCCAATTCGCCCCACTGGACATCCGTAAAGAATTGACGCAACATCCTACCTAACATGGGTCCACGCCAGATTACCGGATTATTCTCCCGAATAAAGAAGCCCATCGACATGACTTTAACGCCGAAACGTTCAACCGGTTGAATAACGCCATCTTCAACGACCGGATATTCTTCAATCCCCATCATGTCGGGTACACTGAAGCCATAGATATCCGCATCAATCAAGCCCACTTTCTTGCCTTGTCGTGCCAATGCTGCAGCGAGATTAACGGTTACCGTTGATTTACCAACGCCACCTTTACCACTGGCCACAGCAATAAAACGAACACCTGATTCAGGACTTAACAACTCATGTCCATCTAGACCCGCTGCGTGACCTTTTACGAGCACTTCTTCCCGATCTGGCTCATCATCGGGTTGTCCCATATTCAGGCTCTCACGATCATGCTCAGAAGCTGCACGCACACGAATATGTACATCCTTCAGTCCGTGCTGGGACAACAGATTACGCGCTGCATCACTCAAGGCTGTTGTATCCTCAGGTCGATTTTCCAGTGTCACTATGGTCAGAGCCACATGATTTTCTTTCACCATAATATCTCGAACCCATTCCAGTTCGGTCAGACTTACTCCCAATTGCGGTTCTTGTAATGGCTGTAATAGTTCAAGTATCTGTTCTTTTGATAACATCAGACAGCACCTCAGCTTTATCTATTGGCATGTAATTAGGTATGCTGATCCAATTATATCATTACCTTTCTTGTTCTGACTAACTTTTAGGCCGTTCTCCTGAGGAATATCTAAGAATTCCATTATAGATCGAAGCAGCTACCTTGCGTTGATAAGCTTCGTCGGCAAGCATACGTGCCTCTTCCGGATGAGAAAGGAAACCTACTTCTACCAACGCTGAAGGGATCTTCAGAGCCTGTAACAGATAAACCGTATTCACCGTTTTGGCGATTCGATCTGTATTCTCCAGATTACGAACCATCTCTTGTTGAAGCAGATTAGCCAAACTTTCGTTATCCGGATGGTTAGTTGTATAGAAAACCTGCGCTCCACTCCATCGGTTGGAAGGGACACTGTTCATGTGAATGCTAATAAAGAGATCTGCTTGCTTATCCTCTATCCGCCGTACTCTTTGTTTCAGATCTTCCGTCTTGCGTTTAGAGTACCCCTTGGTGTCCGATTCTGCCAAATCAGTGTCTATTTCTCGTGTCATCACCACTAAGGCCCCTGCCTGTTGCAAATAATCTCTCACATACAGGGCGATAGACAGGTTGATATCTTTTTCAATAACCCCCTGTTTACTTACCGCTCCTCCATCTGGACCTCCGTGTCCTGCATCAATGGCAATGACTTTACCCGCCATCGGCAAACTCCAATAACCTGACGTCTTGGCGGAAGGCAGCTCATAGGACATTACCGCCACTAACATGGCCAGCAGACAGAGGCTCAGCATGACCCTTTTGAGTGTTTTTAACCTAATCCAGACTACAAAGTGTTTCCCCATATTTTTACGCATAAAAAAACCACCTCGTCCCTATAAATGACTCTAATCATCTATATGGGACAAGATGGACAAATATACCGCTAGGACCGGACTTGCTCCGCCATTCCTTCAATCAGCACCTCTGCTACCTCAGGACGTGTAAATTCAGGTGGAGGGCACTGGCCGTCACGGAGCAACCCGCGTACTTTGGTGCCGGAAAGCGCCATATGATGTTCTTTATCATGTGGGCAAGTTTTGCTGGATGCCATGTTTCCACATTTGGTACAGAAGAAACTATGTTCGAAGAACAACGGAGTGATCCCCAGTTCCTCTGCTGTAAAGTTAGTAAAGATCTCCTGTGCTTCATATGTTCCATAATAATCACCCACACCCGCATGGTCACGACCAACAATAAAGTGAGTACACCCGTAATTTTTGCGAACCATCGCATGGAAAATAGCTTCACGTGGTCCGGCATACCGCATCGCTGCGGGGAACACACCAAGGAACGCACGATGAGCCGGGTAATAGTTCTCCAGTAATACCAGATAACTCTTCATCCGAACATCTGCGGGAACATCGTCGGACTTCGTCTCTCCCACAAGCGGATTCAGGAAGAGTGCGTCTACAAATTCCATAGCGCTCTTCTGGATGTACTCATGAGCCCGATGGACCGGATTAAGTGTGTGAAAACCAACTACCGTCTTCCAACCCTTCTCCTGAAAAATCTTCCGGGTATCTGCAGGATCATAATAGAATTCTTCAAATTTCGAAGGTTTTGGACGGTTCAACACTTGGATTGGACCTCCTACGTATGTTGCAGGGCGCTCCAACAGTTTTTCAACACCAGGACGCTCGGGATCATCTGTTTTGAATACACGCCGGGCTTCTTCACCCTGATCCACCTGGGACTTCAAGCAATCCATAAGTGACTCCATCTTGATCACCAACAAGTTTCACACGTTCACCAATCTGGAGGGATGCGGCTTGTTTATCGTCAACAGCAAGTGTGATTGGTATACTCCAGGCTGTTCCATCGGCGAGACGCATGCGAGACACCACCGAAAGGTAATCTTCCTCATTCAAGAAACCTTCAAGTGGTGAGAACGCACCCACACCAATCAGATCCAAATCTGATATCGTCCAGGTATTAATACGCAAAGAGGATAAGTTTTTACTGTCTTGCAACAATTGCTCCCGTTCTTCTCCTTGTACGATACGCTGAACCAGCGTACCTCCATGTGGCAGAATCGATGTCATCTTGTCAGTTCCTTGTGTATCTATTATTTATGAAGGCCACATTCCGTTTTATCATTACCAGACCAGCGTCCAGCACGAGGGTCCTCGCCAGGCATAACCTGACGTGTGCAATGCTCACAGCCAATACTCGGGTAGTTCTGATCATGTAGAGGATTATATACAACGTTATTGTCACGAATATATTGCCATACATCCTCCGTCGTCCAATGTGCAATCGGATTAAACTTCATCAGGCCAAATTTTGAATCATACTCAACCTTCTTGGAGTTTGCACGAGTTGGTGCTTGATCTCTACGAATACCTGTAATCCATGCATCATACTGAGAAAGAATTCGTGTTAACGGTTCGACTTTGCGAATGTTACAGCACGCATTGGGATCAGACTTCCACAACTCTTCACCGTGTTGAGCTGCCTGCTCTTCCGGAGTAATCTTAGGTGACACGCGTACAAATTCAAGGTTGTAGTTCTCTTGCATCTTATCACGTGTTTCATATGTTTCTTTGAAGTGGAAATCAGTATCCAGATAAAAAATATCTGTGGATGGGCTGATCTTCTGCAACATATCTACAAGTACAACATCTTCCGCACCAAAGCTACATGCAAAAGTGATATTAGGAAATGTTTCAATAGCATAACGAATAATATCCTCTGGACTAGCATGTTCCAGTTCCTCTGCCTTCGTCCGTGCCAATTCTTCTTTCTCCAACAAGTTCATCTGTGAATTTCCCCCATTCTGCATTTCAATACATCTTAAAGCCGACTAATCTAATATGAATTATGTTTAGTATAAATCTTTCAATGCGGATGTCAATGCCTGCCATATGGTAAAATAAATCAGTTTTTGCCCATTTTTGATTGTCGCTCTACACAATATTTTGGTTCAATTTATCCATTTCTCAGTTCATGAGACAAAAACAATGATGTTGGTCCAAGTCATTGGTCAGATGATAATACATCTCTTCGGCTTGGAAAGTTTTGCTGCCGCTAGGTTTGGACAGTTCTTGCAGGCAAAAGCAGCATCAAAAAATGACTAGTCGATTAAAAATAAAGAAAAAGAAGATGAAGTTTTAAAGGGAGGTGAGTGACAACATATATCGATTGATATGTAAGGGACTTTTATCGTTTCCATAAGAAATACTGATGAGACTTGCAGTAAAGAATTAAGTGCAAAACCAGTAAACCAAACGCTTTAAGAAATCCAGCGTAAGCGCCAATTGATGATTTTATAAGAAGGTGTTGATCGTGTGGTGACCGATGGGTAAGCGCAAAATGAATGATCTAAAACGATTAGAGAGGTTCAGTAAGATGTAGATGTATTAACGTACATATTATAGGGCTGTATTGAGGGACATTAAAAGAAGATTGAAAAGGCAATGAAGGAAAAATGCACAAGCATGTGGAGAGACATCAGAGTGATGAGAGCTATTGCAAAACATATATAGTATAAGGTTGAATGGTCATGAATATATAAAAAAGCCTTTGACCGAGGCCAAAGGCTTTTAATATTAACGTTTGGAGAACTGAGGTGCGCGACGAGCCGCTTTAAGACCGTATTTTTTACGCTCTTTCATACGTGGGTCACGAGTCAGGAATCCTGCTTTTTTCAGGGATGCACGGTATTCCGGATCTGCTTTCAACAGAGCGCGGGAGATACCATGACGGATTGCGCCGGCTTGACCGGAGATTCCGCCACCATGAGCAATAACAAGAACGTCATAGTTGTTGAGCGTTTCTGTCAAGTTCAGTGGTTGTTTTACGATCAGTTTGAGTGTTTCCAAACCGAAGTATTCATTAATATCACGTTTATTGATGACAATGCGTCCTTCACCCGGTACAAGGCGAACACGTGCTACCGAATGTTTACGACGACCTGTCCCATAGTATTGTACTTGTGCCATGAAACTGTCCTCCTTTTAATTAACCGCGAAGTTCGTAAACTTCTGGTTTTTGTGCTGCATGTGGATGCTCAGTGCCTCTGTACGCTTTAAGTCTCAACTTCATTTTCTCGCCCATGCGAGTTTTAGGAAGCATACCGCGAACAGCCAATTCCAACATACGCTCAGGTTTGTTTTTAACCATCTCTTCAGCAGTAGTTACTTTCAAACCACCTGGGTGCATAGAGTGACGGTAGTATTTTTTACCTTGCATTTTCTTACCAGTCAATACGATTTTCTCAGCATTGATGATAACAACGAAATCGCCAGTGTCCACATGTGGAGTGAATTGTGGCTTATGTTTGCCGCGAATCAAAGCAGCTGCTTCGCTCGCCAAACGTCCGAGGGTTTTGCCTTCAGCATCAATGATGTGCCATTGGCGCTCAACTTCGTTAGGCTTCGCCATGTACGTAGTACGCATGAAAAGTTCCTCCTTAAAATGTTCAAAATCATCATTTTCATTTATCTTCGTTCGTTAAGTTATAACTTTAGGTGTTGATGGATTGTAAATTTGATGTGAACCTCTTAATTGGGGCTGTGGGAAAGCCATTAAGAAAACACAACTTTTATATTACATGATAGGCGATTAAATCGCAAGTGTTAATTAAGCTTTTCACTCACCAAATTTAATCTTTTTTGTATTCAAGATCCCAGAGCATTAAACCGCAGCTAACTGCAGTAGGTCCTGCAGCAGATCGATTACATGCAGCAATCATATTCGGTACATCAGAGGCTTTCCGTTTGCCCTCTCCGATCTCCAGCAGTGTCCCAACAATAATACGAACCATATGCTGCAAAAAGCCGTTACCACTCACATAAATGTGAATGACACCCTGATCGCGCGGATGGTCTCTGCACATTGATCGGTCCACTTCCATCCATGCTTCGTATACCGAACGGACATGATTCTCTTTCTGAGACTTGCGTGAAGCAAAAGAGGTGAAATCATACGTCCCTATGAAATGTCGTAAGCCCTCCTGCATTGCCATAATATCAAGCTTCGCATGATGATGATATTGCAGTCTTCTGTTGAATACATCCGGGAATTGATTCGCATTGACTGTATAACGATACGTTTTCTTTTTCGCTGCATAGCGAGAATGAAAATCAGCCGAAACTTCAATCGCATCAATAACGACAATATCGGAGGGTAATCTGGAGTTGAGTGCAATACACCAACGTTCAATCGGGATCTGGGACTCCGTAGGAAAATTGAAGATTTGTCTGCGGGCGTGAACACCTGCATCTGTTCGGCCTGAACCTGTAATTTTAACCTTCTCACCGGTTAAAGCACGAATCGCATCTTCAAGATGATCCTGAATGGTATTCCCACCCGGCTGTACTTGGAAGCCGTAATAGGCAGTGCCATCATAAGTTAACGTCATACATAAGTTCCGCATTATTACCACACCTTTGTTCCATACTATACATATCCCTATCCCGAACAGCAAAAGAAGCCCCTTACGGAGCTTCTATTACAGCACGAATTCCGAAATGAAGAGAAAAAAAGGGTTAATCCAGAATCGTTGATTCTGTCCCCTTTCCTCATCTCATCTGTTTTACGCGCGGTCTACCAGTTCCAAGTAAACCATTGGCGCTGCGTCACCACGACGAGGTCCCAGTTTCAGGATACGAGTGTATCCACCTGGACGCTCAGCGTAACGACCGGACAATTCGCTAAACAGTTTTTGGATTGCATCTTGCTCACCATCGATAGTTTCGCGGCGAACATAAGCTGCCACTTGGCGACGGGCATGAAGATCTCCCTTTTTCGCTTTAGTGATCAGTTTTTCAGCAATAGAGCGAACCTCTTTTGCTTTCGCTTCAGTTGTCTGAATGCGTTCGTATAAGAACAGGTCGGTTACCAGGTCACGGAACAAAGCTTTACGTGCGCTGGAATTACGGCCCAACTTTTGGTATGCCATTGTTTTCCCTCCTTCACTTCAAGCACTCGGCTGTCTATTCTTCTGTACGGAGTCCCAAACCAAGTTCCTCAAGCTTCTCTTGAACTTCTTCCAAAGACTTGCGTCCGAGGTTACGGACTTTCATCATGTCTTCTTCCGTTTTCGTAGTCAGCTCTTGCACGGTATTAATACCGGCACGTTTGAGGCAGTTGTAGGAACGAACAGAGAGATCCAGCTCTTCGATCGTCATTTCGAGTACTTTTTCTTTTTTGTCTTCTTCTTTTTCGACCATGATCTCTGCATCTTTCGCTTCGTCTGTAAGACCCACGAAGAGCATCAGATGCTCAGTCAAAATTTTAGCGCCGAGGCTTACAGCCTCTTCAGGACGAATACTTCCATCAGTCCAAACTTCCAACGTGAGCTTGTCATAGTTGGTCACTTGACCGACACGCGTATTTTCCACAGCGTAGTTAACGCGACTGATCGGGGTGAAGATGGAATCGACTGGGATGACGCCGATCGGCTGGTCATCGCGTTTATTCCGATCTGCCTGGACGTAGCCGCGACCGCGATTGGCAAAAATACGCATGTGAAGTCTCGAACCTGGTCCGAGCGTAGCAATGTGCAAATCCGGGTTAAGGATTTCCACATCGGAGTCAGCACGGATATCTCCAGCCGTAATTGCTCCTTCGCCTTCAGCATCAATCTCGAGCACTTTCTCCTCATCAGAATGAATCTTAAGCGACAAAGCTTTCAGGTTAAGAATAACCTCCGTTACATCTTCCATTACGCCAGGAACTGTAGCAAATTCATGCAGAACGCCATCGATTTGAACCGAAGACACTGCCGCACCCGGCAGTGACGAGAGCAAGATTCGGCGAAGCGAGTTTCCAAGCGTCGTACCGTATCCGCGCTCAAGCGGTTCTACTACGAATTTCCCATAGGTGCCATCATCGTTGACGTCTACCGTCTCAATTTTCGGCTTTTCGATTTCAATCACTGCAATACCCCTCCTTCAAAACGTCGGTCCTCTATGAAACATTTACCTTCTCTTGCGAAAACATGTAGTAGTATGCCTAAACAACCATTATTAGCAGATTGTGCCGGAAATATACCACACGCAGGGGCAAATCTCATTAGACACGACGACGTTTTGGAGGACGGCATCCGTTATGCGGGACTGGAGTTACGTCTTTGATCAGGTTAACTTCAAGACCAGCAGCTTGCAAAGAGCGGATCGCTGCTTCACGGCCTGCGCCTGGTCCTTTAACCATAACCTCAACGGCTTTCATCCCATGTTCCATTGCAGCTTTGGCAGCAGTCTCAGCAGCCATTTGTGCAGCAAACGGAGTCGATTTACGGGAACCTCTGAATCCGAGGCCGCCGGAGCTTGCCCACGAAATTGCATTTCCGTGAGGATCCGTAATAGTAACGATAGTGTTATTGAAAGTGGAACGGATATGCGCCACGCCAGATTCAATATTCTTACGGTCACGACGTTTAGTACGTACGACTTTTTTCGGTTTAGCCATTTTCTCTTATCCCCCCTTATTATTTCTTCTTGTTCGCTACTGTACGACGAGGACCTTTACGAGTACGAGCATTCGTTTTCGTACGTTGTCCACGAACAGGCAGACCACGACGATGACGAACTCCACGGTAACAACCGATCTCCGTCAAACGTTTAATATTCAAAGAGATTTCTCGACGCAGGTCACCTTCTACTTTGACCTCTTTATCGATACTTTCACGCAATTTGCTGACTTCATCTTCCGTCAAATCACGAACACGAGTGTCCGGATTGATGCCTGTTGTGCTCAGAATTTTCTGGGAAGTCGTTTTACCGATTCCGAAAATATAAGTCAAGGCGATCTCAACGCGCTTATCACGTGGCAAATCCACACCAGCTATACGTGCCATTTTACGCTACACCCCCTTCTTTAACCTTGTTTTTGTTTGTGTTTCGGATTTTCACAGATAACCATAACATTCCCTTTGCGGCGAATGACTTTGCATTTTTCGCAAATCGGCTTGACCGAAGGTCTTACCTTCATGTGAATTACCTCCTCAAAGTTTTGCTAAGCAAAACCCTCTTCGTAAGCATTGACCTTGTTCTACTATTGTAAAACCGGCTTCGAAGCTTTCGCAAGTTTTGCCGGGCAAAACCCGCTACATAAGCTTCACAGTTCATTGCAACTGTCTACTACTATTTACGGTAAGTTATGCGACCTTTTGTTAAATCATAAGGCGACAACTGAACAACTACTTTGTCTCCAGTCAGGATACGGATAAAGTGCATCCGCAGTTTTCCGGAAACGTGAGCGAGAATTTGATGACCGTTCTCAAGCTCAACCTTGAATGTTGCATTCGGTAGCGGTTCGAGAACCGTACCTTCCACTTCAATGACATCTTCCTTGGCCATTAGTCAGTCTCCTTTCTCTTCAGCTTGAATGTTGGTGGATTCCAGAAATGAATGAACCGCGTAACGGAGCTTTCCATTTGTCACCCGACCACTCTCGTTTAAACTGTTCACAACCTCGCTGCTAATCATGGGCTGGAGTTCAAGATGAAGAAGATTCTTCTTCTTAGGTTGATCAAACTTACGTTTGTCTCCATCCGCAATATATACGAACTTACTGTCCGCTATAGCAACAATTACTGCGGCTTGGTCCGCATTGCGGCCTTTACGGATCTTCACAAGTTGACCGAGCTGCGGATTAGACTGACTGTTCATGCCTCATCACCTACGCATTCAGTTTCGTGAAAATTTCCATACCATCTGGTGTAACTGCTACGGTGTGTTCAAAGTGGGCACATAACTTACCATCAACCGTGACGACAGTCCAGTTATCTTCCAACGTTTTCACATACCGTCTACCTACGTTAACCATCGGCTCTATGGCCAGCACCATGCCCGCTTTAAGCCGTGGTCCCCGATCGGGAAGACCATAGTTCGGAATCTGTGGTTCTTCGTGCAGATCTGCGCCTATGCCGTGACCGACATATTCACGAACTACGGAGAACCCTTCATCTTCAATATATTTCTGAATCGCATGAGATATTGTAAACAAGCGAACGTCCGGTTTTACCAGCGCCAGACCTGCGTATAACGAAGCCTCGGTAACGTCCAGAAGACGACGGGCTTCTTCGGAAATACGGCCGACCGGATAAGTCCAGGCGGAATCTCCATGATACCCCTGGTACTGCGCGCCAATGTCAAACGTAACGATATCGCCCTCGTTCAACTTGCGTTTGCCGGGAAATCCATGTACCAACTCTTCATTTACTGAAGCGCACACACTGGCAGGGAAACCGTTATAACCTTTGAAAGACGGCACAGCTCCTTGACTGCGGATATATTGATCGGCCATATGGTCAAGTTCTCCAGTCGTAATACCGGGAGCGATATGCTCTGCCAAGAGACGGTGCGTTTCCGCAACAATTCTCCCTGCTTCCCTCATCAAGCCCAGTTCCGTTTCGGACTTACCAATGATCATCAATTAACCTCTCAGTAAGGACACGATTTCTTGAGAAACTTGATCGATATCCTGTTCTCCGTTCATTTGACGAAGAAGACCTTTAGTCTCATAGAACGTGAGGAGTGGTGCTGTTTTGTTGATATACTCGTCCAGTCGTGTACCTACACTCTCTTCATTATCATCAGAGCGTTGATACAACTCACCAGCGCATTTATCACAAATACCTTCCTGCTTAGGCGGATTGAATACCACATGATAAGTGGAACCACAGTTTTTACAAATTCGACGACCCGTCAAACGAGCCAGCAATTTGTTGCGATCCACTTTCAGGTTGATTACATGATCGAGACCTGAGTTCAATCGATCCAGAATGCCATCAAGCGCTTCTGCTTGCGAAAGGGTTCTTGGAAATCCGTCCAAGAGGAAACCTTCTCTGCAGTCAGGCTGCTGCAAACGTTCTTCAACGATGCCAATGGTTACATCATCTGGTACAAGCAATCCTTGATCCATATATTCCTTGGCTTTCATGCCAATGGGAGTTCCCTGTTTGATCGCGAGACGAAATGCATCGCCTGTTGAAATATGGGGAATACCGAACTCTTTCACGATGACGTCTGCTTGCGTTCCTTTTCCTGCCCCCGGAGGGCCCATGAATAGGATGTTCACGTTATGTCACTCCCTCCAAGACTACCCTACATCAACAAACAGCACAATAGGTGCCGGCAAGTAAATCTTCACTCGACCGGTACCTATTGCCTATTTATTGATAAAACCTTTGTAGTGGCGTTTGATCAATTGGCTTTCGATTTGCTTCATCGTATCCAGCGCAACACCGATAACGATCAGGAGGGATGTTCCTCCAATTTGCGCAGATTGAGGCAAACCAGAAAGTGCCCCTAAGAATACAGGCAGAACGGAAATGACTGCCAAGAAGATGGCTCCGGCCATTGTCAAACGAGTCATGACACGGGTCAGATATTTCTCGGTTGCTTTACCCGGGCGAATGCCTGGGATGTAACCGCCGTTCTTTTTCATATTATCAGCCATCTGCTGTGGATTCATCTGTACAAAAGTATAGAAGAATGTGAAACCGAAGATCATCACGACATACAGCAACATACCCAGAGGTTTGTGTGTAGTCAGGTTCTGTCCGATCCACTGTGCCCAGAGGCGATCTGCCCAGAAGTTGGCGATGATCGTTGGGAACATCAACAGCGATGAAGCAAAGATGACAGGGATAACACCTGCTGCATTAATTTTCAGCGGGATATGTGTATTCTGTCCACCGTACATTTTGTTACCTACGACACGTTTAGCGTACTGTACAGGAATTTTCCGAATCGCCTGCTGAATGTAAATGACTCCTATGATGATCAACACAATAACAATTGCGATGATAACACCTTTAAGAATATTCATAAACAGTTGGTCAGGTTGAATGAAGTCAGATTCGATCGTTTGTTTGATAATGTTAGGCACCGTAGATAGGATACCCGCAAAGATCAAGATCGAAATCCCGTTTCCTATGCCCTTCTCGGTGATCTGCTCACCAAGCCACATCAGGAATGAAGTACCGGCCGTAAGTACAATCGCGATCAAGATATAATCTGCAAATGTAGCGTTAGGCACCATCTCTGTATTGTACAAGCGGTTGAATCCGATCGACGTACCAAACGCTTGAATCAATGCCAGCCCGATGGTTAAATAACGGGTTAACTGTGCAGATTTCTTCTTACCTTGTTCACCTTGCTTTGCCCACTCCGCTAATTTAGGAATAACGTCCATGGAAAGCAACTGTACTATGATAGACGCAGTGATGTAAGGCACGATCCCGAGCGCAAATATCGAGAACTGGAAGAGCGCTCCACCCGAGAACGTATTGAGAAGTCCAAAAACTTCTTTACCCGCAGAATTTGTCGCTTCGAACACATCTTTGTTAACTCCCGGCACGGGGACAAAGGAGCCGATGCGGTAAATGATCAGTACAAAAAGGGTAAATAATACCCTTTTGCGCAGATCTTCAACCCGCCAGATATTCTTTAGGGTCTTGAACATTAAATCACCTCAGTTGTACCGCCAGCAGCTTCAATTTTCTCAATAGCAGATTGAGAAAACTTGTTAGCTTTAACAGTCAGCTTCACAGTGACATCACCGTTACCCAGGATTTTGATTCCGGATTTAGCGTTTTTAACTACGCCGTTCGTCATCAAGAATTCTGGAGTTACTTCAGTACCCGCAGCAAAACTGTTCAGGTCTTCAGTATTCACAACTGCATATTCTTTGCGAGTTGGGTTTACAAAACCACGTTTTGGCAAGCGACGATACAATGGATTTTGTCCACCTTCGAAGCCTGGACGAACTCCACCGCCAGAACGAGAATTTTGTCCTTTGTGACCGCGACCTGATGTTTTACCTGTACCACTACTTGGACCGCGACCAAGACGTTTACGTTCTTTGCGGGATCCAGGAGATGGTGAAAGCTCATGTAACTTCATCGTTCGTTGCACCTCCTTAAAGATTTGTGGGATTAACCCGTTTTTAAGCTTCTACTTCTTTAACAGCAACCAAGTGGCTTACTTTGTTAATCATACCACGGATGGCAGGATTATCGTTTTGTACCACTTTGCTATTGATTTTGCGCAAACCCAATGTTTTCACAGTTGTTCTTTGCGTCTCCGGACGTCCGATCAAGCTGCGGACGAGGGTAATTTCTAATTTAGCCATGAGAATTCCCTCCTTAACCCAGAAGCTCTTCGACGGATTTTCCGCGCAGTTTAGCCACGTCTTCAGCACGCTTCAAACGGGACAAACCTTCCAAAGTCGCATTGACCATGTTCATGGAATTCGAAGAACCCAGAGATTTTGTCAAAATGTCACCTACACCAGCAAGTTCGAGAACCGCACGTACAGGACCACCAGCGATAACACCAGTACCTTCAGATGCTGGTTTCAACAGCACGCGTCCTGCGCCGAACTTACCTGTTACCAAGTGAGGAATCGATGTTCCTACGAGTGGAACGTGTACAAGGTTTTTCTTAGCGTCTTCAATACCTTTGCGAATTGCATCAGGTACTTCGCCCGCTTTACCGATACCAGCTCCAACCCAGCCGTTGCCGTCGCCGACTACAACCAGTGCGCTAAAGCTGAAACGGCGTCCGCCTTTTACTACTTTAGCTACGCGATTAATATTTACAACTCTTTCAGTCAGTTCCAAAGTATTCGGATCTACACGCAAGTCGTTAACCTCCTTTTGAAAAATATCTTAAAACTCAAGTCCTGCTTCACGAGCCGCTTCAGCCAATGCTGCGATACGACCATGGTACAGATAACCGCTACGGTCAAATACGATGTTGGAAACACCTTTATCTTTAGCACGTTTAGCAACGAGTTCGCCAACTTTACGAGCTGATTCAACAGATGCACCATTTTTGATGTCAGTGCTCAATTCTTTGTCTACAGTAGACGCAGAAGCGATTGTTACACCAGCAACATCATCGATGATTTGAGCATACATATGTTTACCAGAACGGAATACGTTCAAACGAGGACGTGCTGCCGTTCCTTGGATTTTCTTACGAACACGAAGGTGTCTTTTCAGACGAGCCTTATTTTTATCTGGTTTCGTAATCATCTCAAAGATTCACTCCTTTCAGGTTACCTCGCTGGCTTCAAAGCAGAAGCCACGGGGTATATTAGAAACACACGAAGCAAGCAAGCCGAAAGCCGCGCAAAGGCGGTAAGAGAAATCTTATTTCTTCTTACCGGCTTTACCTTCCTTACGGATGATACGCTCGCCTTCATATTTAATACCTTTACCTTTGTATGGCTCAGGCTCACGTACGGAACGGATTTTAGCAGCGTAAGCACCTACACGCTCTTTGTCAATTCCGCGAACGATGATTTTTGTATTCGAAGGTACTTCGAATTCAATTCCCGCTTCCGGTGTAATTTCAACCGGGTGAGAGTAACCAACGTTTAGAACGATTTTATCTCCGGATTTGCTTGCACGATATCCGACCCCAACCAATTCCAGAGATTTCGCGAATCCTTCAGTAACGCCGCTCACCATATTGTTTACAACGCTACGCGTTGTGCCGTGCAAAGAACGGTGAGTTTTGTTATCGGAAGGACGCACAACTGTGATTTCGTTATTTTCAACTGTAACCTTCATGTCTTTATGAAGCTCACGAGTCAAAGTTCCTTTTGGTCCTTTTACCGTAATAACGGTGTTGTCCAGGGTGATGTCTACACCACTTGGTACTGTGATTGGTTTGCGACCAATACGAGACATATGTTGCACCTCCTATCTTGTGACGTTATATTACCAAACGTAGCAAACGACTTCTCCGCCGGATTTCGATTGACGAGCTTCTTTGTCCGTCATGATACCTTTAGATGTCGAGATGATCGCGATTCCCAGGCCACCAAGTACACGAGGTACTTCGTTGCTTTTCGTGTAAACACGAAGACCAGGTTTACTGATTCTTTTCAGACCAGTGATAACGCGCTCGTTATTTTGACCGTATTTCAGGAAAACACGGATAATCCCTTGTTTGTTATCATCGATAACTTCAGCGTCACGGATGAAACCTTCACGCTTCAGGATATCGGCGATTTGTTTTTTCATTGTCGAAGCAGGCATTTCTACCGTTTCGTGACGAACAGTGTTCGCATTACGAATACGAGTAAGCATATCTGCAATTGGATCAGACATAGTCATTGTGAGTTAACCTCCTTCCCGTTCAGGACTTTTTACCAGCTTGCTTTTTTCACGCCAGGGATCTGGCCTTTATAAGCTAATTCACGGAAACAAATTCTGCAAATTTTGAACTTTTGCAGGACCGAATGTGGACGTCCGCAACGCTCACAGCGTGTATATGCACGTACTTTAAACTTAGGTGTACGTTGTTGTTTAACTTTCATCGAAGTTTTTGCCACTTAGCCTGACACCTCCTAAATAATTTCGGAGAAAAGGGAGTCTTTCCAGACACCCGGAAACGTTATGCCAACATTACTTAACGAAAGGCATTCCCATTTGCGTGAGCAATTCGCGGGACTCTTCGTCTGTTTTCGCCGTTGTTACGATGACAATATCCATACCGCGGACTTTATCAACTTTATCATACTCGATCTCTGGGAAGATCAATTGTTCTTTCAGACCCAGTGTGTAGTTACCACGTCCGTCGAAAGCTTTGCTCGATACACCACGGAAGTCGCGGACACGAGGAAGCGTAACGTTGAACAGTTTATCGAGGAAGAAGTACATACGCTCGCCGCGCAATGTTACTTTAACACCGATAGGCATATTCTCACGCAGTTTGAATCCTGCGATAGATTTTTTAGCACGAGTGATTACAGGTTTTTGACCTGCGATCAGTTGCAAATCGCTTACTGCGGAATCCAACACTTTGGAGTTTTGGACAGCGTCGCCCACACCCATGTTGATAACGATTTTCTCGATTTTCGGCACTTGCATTACCGTTGTATAGTTAAACTTCTGCATCAAAGCAGGAGCGATTTCTTGCAGGTAACGTTCTTTCATTCTTGATGCCATGAATCATAGCCCTCCTTTCTCATTCGGTTCAATTAGTCGATAATTTCTCCGGAACGTTTAGCAACGCGCACTTTCTTTCCGTTATCCAAAACTTTGTAACCTACACGGGTTACTTTTCCGCTCTTCGGATCGATGTGCATTACGTTGGAAACGTGAATCGGAGCTTCCTTCTCGATAATGCCGCCTTGCGGATTTTGCTGGTTAGGCTTCTGGTGTTTTTTCACCATGTTAACACCTTCCACAAGGACGCGGTTCTCACGAGGATAAGCAGCGATGACACGGCCTTTTTTACCTTTGTCTTTACCGCTGATCACCATAACCGTATCTTCCTTCTTAACGTGAAGTTTGTTGTTATGGGATTCCAGAACTTTTTTCACTCTTGGCATTTCGTACACCTCCTGTTTCTAACATCACGAGATTAAGCTTTAGATTACTTCTGGAGCCAAGGAAACGATTTTCATGAAGTCTTTATCGCGAAGTTCGCGAGCAACTGGTCCGAAAATACGTGTTCCACGTGGGCTTCTGTCGTCTTTTACAACAACCGCTGCATTTTCATCAAAACCGATGTAGGAACCGTCTTTACGACGTACAGAACGTTTCGTACGAACGACAACCGCTCTAACTACATCACCTTTTTTGACAACGCCGCCTGGTGTTGCTTGTTTAACAGAACAAACGATCAGATCACCGATTTGAGCTGTACGACGTCCCGTACCGCCGAGTACGCGGATACACATCAGTTCCTTCGCACCGGAGTTGTCAGCCACAGTCAAACGTGTAAATGGTTGAATCATTTAGTATTCCTCCTTTCAGCAGTGCTGCTGAGCATTAGATGATAACCGCTTTTTCTACGATTTCAGTAAGTCTCCAGCGTTTATCTTTCGAAAGCGGACGAGTCTCCATGATTTTCACCGTGTCACCGATTTTCGCAGTGTTTTCTTCGTCATGTGCTTTGAATTTTTTAGTAACCTTAATGCGTTTATGGTACAAGTTGTGTTTTTTGTAAGTTTCTACAGCAACAACAATTGTTTTGTCCATTTTATCGCTGACCACTTTACCAGTTTGCACTTTACGTGCGTTACGTTCTTCGCTCATTGTTGGCCTCCTTCCTGATTACGGACGGATTGTCCATCCTATCCCTAATTAACCGATTCCCAATTCTCTCTCACGGATAATGGTTTTAGCACGAGCTATTTCTTTCCGCACATCACGGATGCGAGTCGGGTTATCCAGCTGACCGGTAGCTAATTGAAAGCGGAGGTTAAAGAGTTCTTCTTTAAATCCGGCAATCTTTTGCTCGATTTCAGCAGAGGTTAGGTTGCGAAATTCACTAGCTTTCATTTGCTTCACCACCCAATTCTTCACGTTTCACGAACTTCGTTTTGATTGGCAGTTTGTGAGCGGCAAGACGCATTGCTTCGCGTGCAATTTCCTCCGGTACACCAGCAAGTTCAAACATGATCTTACCTGGTTTCACTACTGCAACCCATTTTTCTACGTTACCTTTACCGCTACCCATCCGAACCTCGAGAGGCTTTTGAGTGATTGGTTTGTCTGGGAAAATTTTGATCCAAACTTTACCACCACGTTTGATGTAACGAGTCATCGCAATACGAGCCGCTTCGATCTGACGGTTCGTAATCCAAGCCGGTTCCGTAGCTTGCAGACCGTATTCGCCAAAGTTCAGAGTCGTTCCGCCTTTAGCTTGGCCTTTCATATGTCCACGTTGTTGCTTACGGTGTTTTACACGTTTTGGTACCAACATGATTAGTTGCCTCCTTCCTTAGCAGCTTGTTTCTTAGCCGTAGGAAGAACCTCTCCACGATAGATCCATACTTTTACGCCGATACGTCCGTAAGTAGTATGAGCCTCTGCTGTACCATAGTCAATGTCAGCACGCAGTGTGTGCAGTGGAACAGTTCCTTCGCTGTAGCCTTCAGAACGTGCGATCTCAGCACCGCCAAGACGTCCGCCTACTTGAGTTTTGATACCTTTAGCACCGGAGCGCATAGTTCTTTGAATTGCTTGTTTCAGAGCACGACGGAAAGAAACACGACGTTCCAATTGTTGTGCAATGCTTTCAGCTACAAGAACAGCGTCCAAGTCTTGGTTCTTAATTTCAGAAATGTTGATGTGTACTTTTTTACCGCCAGCAATTTTCGTAATTTGGTTACGAAGATTTTCAACTTCCGAACCACCCTTACCAATAACCATACCTGGTTTAGCAGTGTGAATCGTTACGTTTACGCGGTTAGCCGCTCTCTCAATTTCTACACGAGATAAAGCGGAGTCTTTCAATTTATTTTTCAGGAATTCACGAATTCTCACGTCTTCCATCAAAAGATCACCGAAGTCTTTGCCTGCATACCACTTAGATTCCCAGTCACGGATAATTCCGACACGGAGTCCGACTGGATTTACCTTTTGGCCCACACATTTCCCCTCCTTCTACTTCTCAGATACCACCAAAGTAATGTGGCTAGTACGTTTGTTAATACGACTTGCACGTCCCATTGCACGAGGGCGGAAACGTTTCATTGTCGGTCCTTGGTTCACGTAAGCTTGCGAGATAACCAAGTTGTTAACATCCAAAGAATAGTTATGTTCCGCATTCGCAATAGCGGAGTTAAGCAACTTCTCAACGATTGGAGAAGCGGATTTCGGAGTGTGACGGAGAATGGCAACCGCCTCACCTACTTGCTTGCCGCGAATCAAGTCAACAACGAGTTGAACTTTACGAGGAGCAATCCGGATAAACTTAGCATGTGCTTTTGCTTCCATTGTGTAACCTCCTCTCAAACATTAAAGATGTTCATTTATCTTCTTGTTTTCTTATCATCATCAGTATGGCCTTTGTACGTACGGGTTGGAGCGAACTCACCCAGTTTGTGTCCGACCATGTCCTCAGTTACATATACTGGCACGTGTTTACGACCATCGTAAACGCCAAATGTGTGTCCGATGAATTGTGGGAAAATTGTAGAACGACGGGACCAGGTTTTGATTACGTTCTTCTTACCTGAAGCTTCCATCTCTTCTACCTTTTTGAGCATGTAGCCATCAATGAATGGCCCTTTTTTCAAACTGCGACCCATGTGGAGATCCTCCCTTCAAACGTAGCTATTATGCATCCGCAGATGCCTCACGAAGTTATGCACAGTGTGTATTACTTCGTGCGGCGGCGAATGATGTATTTATCAGAAGCTTTATTTTTCTTACGCGTTTTGTAACCAAGAGTAGGTTTACCCCATGGTGACATTGGCGATTTACGTCCGATTGGAGCACGACCTTCACCACCACCGTGTGGGTGATCGTTAGGGTTCATTACTACACCACGAACCTCAGGACGTTTACCCAACCAACGGCTACGACCGGCTTTACCGATTTTGATGAGCTCGTGGTCTTGGTTACCAACAGATCCGATTGTCGCACGGCAAACTTTCAAAATACGACGAACTTCTCCGGAAGAGAGACGAACGGAAACGTATTTTTCTTCTTTACCAAGCAATTGAGCTTCTGTACCAGCAGCACGAACCAATTGTCCGCCTTTACCTGGTTTCAACTCGATGTTGTGGATAACGGTACCTACTGGAATGTTTTCGAGTGGCAGTGCGTTACCGATTTTGATGTCTGATTCAGGTCCGGAGAATACTTGATCTCCAACTTTCAAACCTTTAGGAGCGATGATATAACGTTTCTCACCATCAGCATAGTGAATCAGAGCGATGTTGGATGTACGGTTCGGGTCATACTCAATCGTAGCAACGCGGCCCGGTATTCCATCTTTAGTACGTTTGAAGTCAATGATACGGTATTTACGTTTGTGTCCACCACCATGGTGACGAACTGTAATTTTACCTTGGTTGTTGCGGCCTGCTTGTTTGCTCAACGGGGCCAACAACGATTTCTCCGGCTGATTTGTGGTGATTTCCTCAAATGTAGAAACGGACATGTTCCGTCTTGCCGGGGAAGTTGGTTTATACTTTTTGATTGGCACTGGGTTTCCCTCCTTACTTCAAAAATTCAATTATACAGTTTCAAAGAACTCAAGCGTTTTGCTGTCTTTTGTCAGCGTTACAAACGCTTTTTTCCATTCGCTAGTATATCCGGAATAACGTCCGTACCGTTTCGGCTTAGCTGGAACACGAAGCGTGTTCACGTTTTTCACTTTTACATTGAAAATAGCTTCTACTGCCTTTTTGATCTCGGTTTTGTTTGCACGGATATCGACTTCAAATACATATTTCAAGTCGTTCATCATGTCAGCAGTACGTTCCGTAATAATCGGACGTTTTACAATATCACGAGGATCCTTCATTACGCGAGCACCTCCTCTACCTTCTGAACTGCTTCTTTCGTAATGATCAATTTGTCGTGCGAAAGCACGTCAAGAACATTAATGCCGTCAGCAGCTACGAATTTCACGCCTGGAATATTCCGTGCGGAAAGAGCTACATTATCATCATAGCTAGGAGCTACAATCAAAGCTTTACGTCCCACTTTGAGGTTACTCAAGATGGCTGCGAATTCTTTAGTTTTAGGTGTGCTCAATGTGAGAGCGTCCAAAACGATAATGTCATTGTCAAGCACTTTGGATGAAAGGGCTGATTTGATCGCCAAGCGGCGAACTTTCTTAGGCAGTTTGTACGCATAGCTCCGTGGTGTTGGACCAAATACGATACCGCCGCCTTTCCATTGTGGTGAACGAATTGAACCTTGACGAGCGCGACCTGTACCTTTTTGTTTCCAAGGCTTACGTCCACCGCCACGTACTTCAGAACGTCCTTTTACTTTGTGGGTACCTTGACGAAGGGAAGCGCGTTGCATAAGAACTGCATCGTACAGAACGTGTTGGTTCGGCTCAATTCCGAAAACCGCATCGTTCAATTCAACTTCGCCTACTTGGCTACCATCTACATTGTAAACTGATACTTTTGGCATTTTGTGTTCCTCCTTTCTTCAGTGGTTATTTTTTCACCGTTTCTTTAACTTTAATGAGACTGTTTTTCGGTCCAGGAATGGAACCTTTCACGAGCAACACGTTACGCTCAGCGTCTACTTTAACTACTTCAAGACGTTGGATTGTAACAGTATCATGTCCCATGTGTCCTGGCAGGCGTTTGCCTTTAGGAACGCGGTTAGCTTGGATCGAACCCATTGAACCAGGGCCACGGTGGTAACGCGAACCGTGTGACATAGGTCCAGTGCTTTGTCCCCAACGTTTGATAACGCCGGCAAAACCTTTACCTTTAGATACACCCGTTACGTCAACGAATTCGCCTTCAGCGAAAATGTCAGCTTTCAGTTCTTGGCCAACTTCATATTCTGCGATGTTGATACCGCGAACTTCACGAACGTAGCGCTTAGGGGCAGTGTTCGCTTTTTTAGCGTGACCTGCTTCTGGCTTGTTAGCATTTTTCTCTTTCTTATCGGAGTAACCGATTTGAATTGCTTCGTAGCCATCGTTCTCAATGTCTTTCTTTTGCAAAACAACACAAGGGCCTGCTTCGATAACCGTTACTGGAACTACGTTACCTTCAGGAGTAAATACTTGAGTCATTCCGAGTTTTTTTCCTAAGATTGCTTTCATGTTGACACCTCTTTTCCTCTATACATGGTCTTTGTTGTAGCTATATTACAATTTAATTTCGATATCTACACCGGACGGCAGATCCAAGCGCATCAAGGCATCCACAGTTTGTGGAGTCGGGTTAACGATGTCGATCAAACGTTTATGTGTACGTTGTTCGAATTGTTCCCGAGAATCCTTGTACTTGTGCACCGCACGAAGAATAGTAATGATTTGTTTTTCAGTAGGAAGCGGAATCGGACCGGATACACCAGCACCCGAACGTTTTGCTGTTTCAACAATTTTCTCCGCGGATTGATCAAGAATTCTGTGGTCGTAAGCTTTCAAACGAATACGAATTTTTTGCTTTGCCATTTTAGTCCCTCCTTCTATCGCCCAATTTTTTATCGGACATACTCCGTGAAAATTTTCTAGCCACTCTCCCATGGCAAAGGGGCCGGGTGTGCCAGTAACCTCTCACATCATCGCAACGTCACAGAACAACATTCATTATTATATAGAAAAGATAGGCGTATTGCAAGCATATTTAAGAAAAACATTTAAACTTATCTTTTCTGATGAAATGACTTCGTTTATTGCAGTGTTATTCTTCAATATCCAGGCTGCCTTGCCAATCCTTCTAAACTCGTAAATGATGTTCATTTCGTATGACGCAGGTTCCGAAACTTTAAACATAATAAAAGAGTTCTCTATCCGATGTCGGATAAAGAACTCTTCCGAAGCTTCGTTACAATACAATGTTACTCGTTCCAGTACACTGTTGCATATGCTTTATTCAGCGTTAAGCCGAATTATTTTTGGATAGATGCTACGGAACCGGCACCTACTGTACGTCCGCCTTCACGAATGGAGAACTTAGTTCCTTCTTCAATCGCGATTGGGGAGATCAGGGAAACAGTAACAGTGATGTTATCACCAGGCATTACCATTTCAGTACCTTCAGGCAAGTTGATGATGCCTGTTACGTCAGTTGTACGGAAGTAGAACTGTGGACGGTAACCAGTGAAGAATGGTTTGTGACGTCCGCCCTCTTCTTTAGTCAGAACGTAGATTTGAGCTGTGAATTCTGTGTGAGGCTTAACAGAACCCGGTTTAGCCAAAACTTGGCCACGCTCGATGTTGTTACGGTCAACACCACGAAGAAGTGCTCCGATGTTGTCACCAGCTTGAGCGGAATCCAGCAATTTGCGGAACATCTCAACGCCTGTTACAACAGATTTTTTAGTTTCTTCAGTGATACCAACGATTTCGATCTCTTCGCCGACTTTAACAGTACCACGCTCTACACGGCCAGTAGCAACAGTACCACGACCAGTGATGGAGAATACGTCCTCGACAGGCATCAAGAAAGGCTTGTCAGTTTGACGCTCAGGCAGTGGGATGTAAGTGTCGATCTCTTTGAACATCTCAACGATTTTTTGAGCCCATTCGCCATCTGGGTTTGCCAGTGCTTCACGAGCGGATCCACGAGTGATTGGAGTATCGTCACCTGGGAACTCATATTCGTTAAGAAGGTCGCGAACTTCCATCTCAACCAATTCCAACAACTCTTCGTCTTCAACCATGTCACATTTGTTCAAGAATACAACAATGTAAGGTACGCCTACTTGACGGGAGAGCAAGATGTGCTCACGAGTTTGTGGCATTGGGCCGTCAGCTGCGGATACTACCAAGATAGCTCCGTCCATTTGTGCCGCGCCAGTGATCATGTTTTTAACATAGTCGGCGTGACCTGGGCAGTCTACGTGAGCGTAGTGACGAGTGTCAGTTTCGTACTCAACGTGTGCTGTGGAGATAGTGATACCGCGCTCGCGCTCTTCTGGAGCTTTGTCGATTTGGTCGAATGCTACAGCAGCACCACCGTAAGTTTTGGACAATACAGTTGTGATTGCAGCAGTCAGAGTTGTTTTACCGTGATCGACGTGACCAATAGTACCGATGTTAACGTGGGGTTTATTACGTTCGTATTTAGCCTTTGCCATTTGAACGTGGCCTCCTTAAAATTATAATTTTATGTTTTCACTGAATGAAGTGCTCCGAAATGAATTCTTATGCACTTGCATCCAGTGTGAGAAAACTACTCGGTGCCTTTTGTTTTAGCAACGATTTCTTCAGCGATGCTCTTAGGAACTTCTTCATAATGAGAGAGTTCCATGGAGAATACGCCGCGTCCTTGAGTACCGGAACGAAGAGTTGTAGAGTAACCAAACATTTCAGACAAAGGTACCTTAGCACGGATGATTTGAGCTCCACTACGGGAATCCATACCTTCGATGCGGCCACGACGGGAGTTCAACATACCCATTACGTCACCCATGTACTCTTCTGGAACAGTTACTTCTACTTTCATGATAGGCTCAAGCAGAACTGGTTTACACTTGTCTTTAGCCGCTTTAAGCGCCATAGATCCGGCAATTTTAAATGCCATCTCGTTGGAATCGACATCATGGTAAGATCCGTCTACGATTGTAGCCTTAACGTCAACAAGCGGGAAGCCTGCAATAACGCCGTTTTTCATTTGCTCTTCAATCCCTGACAGTGCAGGTTGAATGTATTCTCTTGGAACGGAACCACCGACAACCTTACTTTCGAACTGGCTGCCTGTACCCGGCTCGAGAGGTTCGAATTCAACCCATACGTGACCGTATTGACCACGACCACCGGATTGACGTACGAATTTACCTTCAACGCGCGCTGGAGCACGGAATGTTTCACGGTAAGCTACTTGTGGTTTACCCACAGTAGTTTCAACCTTGAACTCACGACGCATACGGTCGATGATGATATCAAGGTGAAGCTCACCCATACCTGCCAAGATTGTTTGACCTGTTTCTTCGTCAGTATGAGCACGAAGAGTTGGATCCTCTTCAGTCAACTTACCGAGAGCAACACCCATTTTATCTTGGTCAGCTTTGGTTTTAGGTTCAACGGCGATTTCGATAACCGGATCAGGGAAGTTCATTGACTCCAGGATAACCGGATTTTTCTCATCACATAGTGTATCACCTGTACCCGTATCTTTCAAACCTACGGCAGCTGCAATATCACCGGAGTAAACTTCAGTGATCTCTTGACGGCTGTTCGCGTGCATTTGAAGGATACGACCGATACGCTCACGTTTGTTTTTAGTGGCATTCAATACATATGATCCGGATTGAAGAACACCGGAGTATACGCGGAAGAATGTCAATTTACCAACGTAAGGGTCAGTCATGATTTTGAATGCCAATGCGGAGAATGGCTCTTCATCAGAGGACTTACGAACTGCTTCAGTTCCATCTTCAAGATGACCAGTGATTGATGGTACATCTGTTGGAGCTGGCAAGTAGTCGATAACAGCATCCAACATCAGTTGAACACCTTTGTTACGGTATGAGGATCCACAGATAACTGGGAAGATCTTAACATCTACAACACCTTTACGGAGTACGGCTTTGATCTCATCAATTGTGATTTCTTCGCCTTCCAGGTATTTCATTGTCAAGTCTTCATCCAGTTCAGCAACGCGCTCAATCAACTCGTTGCGAAGTTCTTCAACTTGATCTGCAAATTCTGCAGGAATGTCGGTTTCTTCGATATCTTGTCCGAGATCATCTTTGTACATATGAGCTCTTTGTGCAACGATATCGATGATACCTTTGAAATCATTTTCAGCGCCGATTGGAAGTTGAATCGCAACAGCGTTCGCTTGAAGGCGATCACGCATGTCAGATACAACATTCAGGAAGTCAGCACCGATGATATCCATTTTGTTTACATATGCGATACGAGGTACGCCGTACTTGTCAGCCTGTCTCCATACGGTTTCGGACTGAGGCTCAACGCCTTCTTTCGCACTGAATACACCAACTGCTCCGTCCAATACACGAAGGGAACGTTCAACTTCAACAGTGAAGTCAACGTGTCCCGGGGTATCAATAATATTAACGCGGTGGCCTTTCCAAGCAGCGGTAGTTGCAGCGGAAGTAATCGTAATTCCGCGCTCCTGTTCCTGTTCCATCCAGTCCATTGTCGCAGCGCCTTCGTGTACTTCACCGATTTTGTGCGTACGTCCTGTGTAGAACAAGATCCGCTCAGTTGTCGTGGTTTTACCCGCATCAATATGAGCCATGATCCCGATATTACGTGTATTTTTCAAGGAGAACTCTCTAGCCATGAAATGGGTCTCCCTTCAAAATTGAAGTTTTTTATTGTGAACTGAATCCTACCAACGGTAGTGAGCAAACGCTTTGTTCGCTTCAGCCATTTTGTGCGTATCTTCACGTTTTTTAACGGAAGCGCCTGTGTTGTTGGAAGCGTCGATGATCTCAGCCGCCAAACGCTCTTCCATTGTTTTCTCACCGCGGTTGCGGGAGTAGTTCACGAGCCAACGTAGTCCCAGAGCAGTACGTCTCTCTGGTTTTACCTCGATTGGTACTTGGTAGTTGGCACCGCCGACACGGCGAGCTTTAACTTCCAGGACTGGCATGATATTCTTGATTGCTGCTTCAAATACTTCCATCGGGTCATTACCCGTACGTTCTTGAATCAACTTGAACGCATTATACAGAATGCTTTGAGCAACACCGCGTTTTCCGTCGAGCATGATGCGATTGATCAAACGAGTAACCAACTTGCTGTTGTATACCGGATCTGGCAACACGTCTCTTTTCGTAACTGGACCTTTGCGTGGCATGGATATCCCCCTTTCTTTCTTGTTCAGCAGACCCTGTACCTTCCAGACCTAAGCCAGAAGGCTTTCAGGTTCTCTGCTTATAATGGTTTAGGCTTTTTTAGCTTTTGGACGTTTTGCACCGTATTTCGAACGAGCTTGCATACGGTTGTTTACGCCTGCAGTATCGAGAGCTCCACGAACGATGTGATAACGAACTCCTGCAAGGTCTTTAACTTTACCTCCGCGGATCAATACCACACTGTGCTCTTGAAGGTTATGTCCGATTCCCGGGATATAAGCAGTTACCTCGAGACGGTTCGTCAAACGAACACGAGCATACTTACGAAGTGCAGAGTTTGGTTTACGTGGAGTCATTGTACCTACACGAGTGCAGACACCACGTTTTTGTGGGGCACTGATGTTAGTAGATTCACGTTTCAAAGCGTTGAATCCTTTTTGCAAAGCTGGAGATTTTGACTTCTCAACTTTTGCTTGACGTCCTTTACGAACCAGTTGATTAATAGTTGGCATGTGATTGCCACCCCCTTCCTCAAATATTCATGTTTCTTTATAAACCTCTTTTCGCTAAGTCCACAGACCCAGGCGGTTCATAAAAAGACAAATGAAAAGTTTTTGCCTTGGAGAATCCCTAAAAGTTCTCGGACAAAAACGTTCCTTACACTATCATTTTACGACAGCAGCCATAGCTGCTCCCACTCCAATCCCGCAAGCTTTGCCGAGATTTTTCATTGTATCCACTTTCGTGTACTTCACATTGTGTTGTTCACACAAAGCAATGATTTTGGAAGTGAGCTGCGGATCACTATCTTCTGCGACATAGACTTCAGAAGCCATACCTGTCTGCACCATCCGCATGGTCTGTTTGGTACCTATTTTGACATGAGCATCTTGCAAGGCTTTTTCATTAGACATTGTGCATTCCTCCGAATAGAACCATGTACAATCAGCTGCCCACGCACCTTTGATATATTAGCATCTAGCGCAAGCATTGTCAATGCTAATCCTAAAACATTTTTTAAAAGTTTACGCACATCAGGATTCGTCCGCCTGCATTATACAAGCGTCCGCCTCCTGACGTACAAAACTTTCATTCTCCTCTAAATGAGGAGGAATCTATTTAATCAACCGAAACTGGCTCAAGTTCTTCTACTGAAGATTGACCATCTTCTGGCTCAGCAAATTTGATGCTGCGGTAACGGTGCATACCTGTACCTGCAGGAATCAATTTACCGATGATTACATTTTCCTTCAGACCGAGCAACTGATCGACTTTACCTTTGATCGCTGCATCTGTCAGTACACGTGTAGTCTCTTGGAACGAAGCCGCCGAGAGGAAGGAGTCTGTTTCCAGCGATGCTTTCGTAATACCGAGCAGGATTGGTTTAGCAACCGCTGGCTCTTTATCACTAAGAATCGCAATTTTGTTAGCTCTTTCGTACTCATGCGTATCTACGAACGATCCTGGCAACAGCGTTGTATCACCTGCATCTACGATGCGGATTTTACGCAGCATTTGACGGATCATAACTTCAACGTGCTTGTCATTGATTTCTACGCCTTGGTTACGGTATACGCGCTGTACTTCCTGCAAAATGTAGTTTTGTACGCCACGTACGCCTTTAATGCGCAGCATTTCTTTAGGATCGATGGAACCGTCTGTCAACTCGTCACCCGCTTCAATTTCCATGCCTTCGCTTACGCGCACACGGGAACCGTAGGTAACAGAGTATACTTTGGACTCCGCTTCACCTTGAATTTCGATTTCACGACGATCTTTCGCTTCGCGAATCTCTTTAACCACACCATCAATCTCACTGATCGTTGCTTGACCCTTAGGATTACGAGCTTCAAACAACTCTTGGATACGCGGCAAACCTTGCGTAATATCGTCTCCGGCTACACCGCCGGTGTGGAACGTACGCATTGTAAGCTGTGTTCCCGGCTCACCAATGGATTGTGCTGCAATAATACCAACTGCTTCACCAATCTCCACGTGTTTACCTGTCGCAAGGTTACGACCATAACACTTCTTGCAGACACCGTGACTTGCACGGCAGCTGAGTACGGAGCGGATTTGCAATTTGGTGATTCCCGCTTTGATGATCGCTTCTGCTTTATCGGAGTCAATCAATTCATTGCGACCTGCAATGATTTCTTTTGTTTCCGGATGACGAACTGTCTCGAAGCAGTATCTGCCTTCAATACGGTCGTAGAGATCTTCAATAACCTCTTTACCATCCTGGATACGACTTACCGTAAAGCCTTTATCTGTACCACAATCATCATCACGCACGATTACGTCTTGGGCTACGTCTACGAGACGACGAGTCAGGTAACCTGAATCGGCTGTACGCAGGGCTGTATCCGCCAAACCTTTACGCGCTCCGTGAGTGGAGATAAAGTACTCGAGTACCGTCAGACCTTCACGGAAATTCGATTTGATTGGGAGTTCGATAATACGACCGGATGGGTTGGCCATCAGACCACGCATACCGCCCAATTGGGTGATTTGCGATTTGTTACCCCGTGCTTTGGAGTCTACCATCATCATGATCGAGTTGTAACGATCCATGGACTTCATCAGAATCTCAGTGATGTCATCTTTGGATTTTGACCAGATATCAATGATACGGTCATAGCGCTCTTCATTCGTAATCAGACCACGACGGTACTGATTCGTAACGATTTGTGCTTTTTCCTCAGACTGTCTAAGAATTTCAAACTTCTCAGGCGGAACGATAACATCAGATACCGCAACCGTAATACCGGCACGTGTAGAGTATGTGAATCCAAGTTGTTTGATTTTATCCAAAATAACGGCTGTTTCCGTTGTGTGATAAATTTCAAAACAACGTGCAATGATGGAGCCGAGGTATTCTTTACCGACACCGCCAGCCAGAGGAGCATTCATAATAGCTTCTCTGAGATCAGCACCTTTTTCATATACAAATGAGTGATCTGCAGTACCTTGGTATAGGTTAGCACGAGTCGCATCATTGATATACGGGAAGCTTGCCGGGAAAATTTCATTAAAGATAATTTTACCGATAGTTGTCAGCAACATTCCTTCTTGCTGTTCTTCCGTGAAGCTTGTTTTACCAAGCGCCTTAACCGGAATAGCTACACGCGCATGCAGACCAGCAGTACCACGTTGGTATGCCGATACAGCTTCGTTAACTGTACGCAAGATCATACCTGTACCCTTTTCTTCCTTGTTGTCCATAGTGAGGTAATAAGAACCAAGCACCATATCCTGGGAAGGAGTAACAACCGGTTTACCGTCTTTCGGGTTCAAAATGTTACCAGATGCAAGCATCAGGATACGTGCTTCCGCTTGAGCTTCAGCGGACAACGGAACGTGCACGGCCATTTGGTCACCGTCAAAGTCGGCATTGTATGCCGTACATACGAGCGGGTGAAGACGAATTGCTTTACCTTCAACGAGAATCGGTTCAAATGCTTGAATACCGAGTCTGTGAAGCGTAGGGGCACGGTTCAACAGAACCGGATGCTCCTTGATTACTTCTTCAAGAACATCCCATACTTCAGGGCTCACACGCTCAACTTTACGTTTCGCGCTCTTGATGTTGTGGGCAAGCCCTTTATTAACAAGCTCTTTCATAACAAAAGGCTTGAACAATTCAAGTGCCATATCTTTTGGCAGACCACACTGATACATTTTCAGGTAAGGTCCAACAACGATAACGGAACGACCAGAATAGTCAACCCGTTTACCGAGCAAGTTCTGACGGAAACGTCCTTGTTTACCTTTCAGCATGTGGCTGAGAGATTTCAATGGACGGTTACCAGGACCCGTTACCGGGCGTCCACGACGACCATTATCGATCAATGCGTCAACAGCTTCCTGCAACATCCGTTTTTCATTTTGCACGATAATATCTGGCGCGCCCAGATCAAGCAGACGTTTCAGACGGTTGTTCCGGTTGATTACACGGCGATACAAGTCATTCAGGTCAGACGTTGCAAAACGTCCACCATCCAACTGTACCATTGGACGAAGTTCCGGTGGGATAACAGGAAGTACATCCATGATCATCCACTCTGGCTTGTTGCCGGAGTTACGGAATGCTTCGATAACTTCCAGACGTTTGATTGCACGATTACGACGTTGTCCTTGCGCAGTCCGGAGCTCTTCTTTCAGGAACTCGAGCTCTTTGTCTATGTCAAGGTCTTGAAGCAATTTTTTAACCGCTTCTGCGCCCATGCCAGCCTGGAAACCATAGCCGTATTTTTCACGGTAGCTGCGGTATTCTTTCTCGGACAACAGCTGTTTTTTCTCCAGTGGAGTTTCTCCTGGATCAGTTACAACATATGATGCAAAATAAATAATCTCTTCGAGTGATCTTGGAGACATATCCAGCGCAAGACCCATACGGCTCGGAATACCTTTGAAGTACCAGATATGCGATACCGGAGCAGCGAGCTCAATATGGCCCATCCGTTCGCGGCGTACTTTCGCACGTGTTACTTCAACGCCACAACGATCACAGACAACGCCTTTATAACGGACGCGTTTGTATTTACCGCAATGACATTCCCAGTCTTTTGTAGGGCCAAAAATCTTTTCGCAGAACAGCCCTTCTTTTTCCGGTTTCAACGTACGATAGTTGATCGTTTCCGGTTTTTTCACTTCTCCGCGGGACCAAGAACGAATTTTCTCTGGGGAAGCAAGCCCGATCTTCATGTATTCGAAATTGTTGACGTCCAACAAGGAGCAACCCTCCTTAACCAATTCCTGTATTCTAGGTTACGCCCACTCCGGCCGAAGCCGGAGCAAGACGCGAGCCTGATGAAAAACGCCGGTCATCATGCGCTCGAAGCGGTTTATTCCGCTCCGACCTCTGTACCCTCAAGGTTGAGGCTGAGCTTATCGCTCGCAGCGTCATCTTCATCGTCCATTTCTCTCATTTCAATCTCTTGCTCATCTTCGCTCAAAATCTTAACGTCCATACCCAAGCTTTGCAGCTCTTTGATCAATACTTTGAATGATTCAGGAACGCCTGGTTCCGGAACATTCTCACCTTTGACAATGGATTCATACGTTTTAACCCGACCAACAACATCATCGGATTTAACAGTCAAGATTTCTTGCAGTGTATAAGCTGCACCGTATGCCTCAAGCGCCCATACTTCCATCTCCCCGAAACGCTGTCCACCAAATTGGGCTTTACCACCCAATGGCTGTTGCGTAACAAGTGAGTAAGGACCCGTGGAACGGGCATGGATTTTATCATCAACCATGTGTGCCAATTTGATCATGTGCATGACACCTACGGTAACTTCACGTTCAAACTCTTCCCCTGTACGACCATCATACAGGACAGTTTTACCATTACGTTGCATACCTGCTTCTTCCATCGTATCGAAGACGTCATACTCCTTCGCTCCGTCGAATACAGGAGTTGCTACGTGAATACCCAGTTGCATCGCCGCCATACCCAAGTGAACCTCAAGTACTTGACCGATATTCATCCGGGAAGGTACGCCCAGTGGGTTAAGAACGATCTGAACCGGTGTACCGTCTGGCAGGAAAGGCATATCTTCTTCCGGCAAGATGCGGGCCACGACCCCTTTGTTACCGTGACGTCCGGCCATTTTATCACCCTCGGAAATTTTCCGTTTTTGAGCGATATATACACGAACGAGTTGGTTAACACCTGGAGGCAGCTCATCACCGTTTTCACGGGTAAATACTTTCACGTCTACTACGATACCGTCGGTACCATGTGGTACACGCAAGGAAGTATCACGTACTTCACGTGCTTTCTCACCAAAGATCGCATGCAAGAGACGTTCTTCTGCAGTCAGCTCTGTTACACCCTTAGGTGTTACTTTACCAACCAGAATGTCTCCAGCGCTAATCTCAGCACCGATGCGGATAATACCGCGCTCATCCAAGTTACGCAACGCTTCTTCCCCAACGTTAGGGATGTCACGTGTAATCTCTTCAGGTCCGAGCTTGGTATCACGCGCTTCTGACTCATATTCCTCAATATGGATGGATGTGTATACATCTTCCTTAACGAGTTTTTCACTGAGCAAGATCGCATCCTCGTAGTTGTAACCTTCCCAAGTCATGAAGGCAACAACAACGTTACGTCCCAGAGCCAATTCACCCATTTCCGTTGAAGGACCATCAGCGAGGATATCGCCAGCTTTGACAGCAGCACCTCTTTTGACAATCGGACGCTGGTTAATGCATGTTCCTTGGTTCGAACGCATAAATTTGTGTAATTTATATTTAACGATATCGCCTTTAACTTCCTGACCGTCCACTTCTTCAACACGACGGAGCCAAATTTCGTTCGCAGAAGAACGTTCAATAATTCCGTCATAATCGGAGACAATACATACACCAGAATCTTTTGCAGCTTTGTGCTCCATACCTGTTCCTACAAGTGGTGCTTTAGGAATCAAGAGTGGAACCGCCTGCCGCTGCATGTTTGATCCCATGAGTGCACGGTTGGAGTCATCGTTCTCAAGGAACGGGATCAGCGCTGTAGCGACGGATACAACCTGTTTAGGAGATACGTCCATGTAGTCAACTCGCTCACTCGGCATCGTAAGGATGTTATCCGACTGTTTGTTGTAACGTACAATTATCGCTTCTTCTTCAAATGTACCGTCTTCGTTCAACTTCGCATTCGCTTGCGCGATAACATAGTTGTCCTCTTCGTCCGCTGTCAGGTAATCAATTTGTTCTGTTACAATACCTGTCTTCGGATCAACCCAACGATATGGAGCTTCAATGAAGCCATATTCATTCACACGGGCGAACGTAGACAAGGAGTTGATCAAACCGATGTTTGGTCCCTCTGGAGTCTCGATTGGACACATACGGCCATAGTGGGATGGATGGACGTCACGCACTTCCATACCTGCGCGCTCACGCGTCAAACCACCGGGTCCGAGTGCGGACAAACGACGTTTATGTGTCAACTCACCCAGAGGGTTCGTTTGATCCATAAACTGTGACAACTGAGAGCTACCAAAGAACTCTTTAATCGATGCAATAACAGGACGTATGTTAATCAAAGCCTGTGGTGTAATTACGTTAGCATCCTGAATGGACATTCTCTCACGAACCACACGCTCCATACGGGACAAACCAATACGGAACTGGTTCTGCAGAAGTTCACCCACCGAACGCAAACGACGGTTACCCAGATGATCGATATCATCCGTGCTACCAATTCCCTGCAGAAGGTTAAGGAAATAACTGATGGACGAAATGATATCCGCCGGTGTCACGTTTTTAACGGACTTGTCAATGTTTGCATTGGCAATCAGTTTGACCACTTTACCATCTTCAGTTGGTGAGAACACATCAATCGTTTGCATAGGGATATCATTGGCATCCAAAACGCCGTTACCCACGTGATACGTGCGGAATCCAACGCTCTTCTCCAGATACGGCATGATTTCATCCAACAAACGACGATCAACCATTTGACCTGCTTCAGCAATGATTTCACCTGTCTCAGCGTCTACAAGTGACTCAGCCAAGCGTTGGTTAAACAAACGGTTTTTGATGTGAAGTTTTTTATTCATTTTGTAACGACCTACATTAGCCAGGTCATAACGTTTTGGATCAAAGAAACGTGCTACGAGCAAGCTTTTCGCATTATCCAGCGTTGGAGGCTCGCCCGGACGAAGACGCTCATAGATCTCAATGAGTGCTTTCTCCGTGGAATCCGTGTTGTCTTTGTCCAGTGTGTTGCGGATATATTCGTCATTACCGAGCAGATCCAGAATCTCAGCATCTGTGCCAAAACCAAGTGAACGCAAGAGAACCGTAACCGGTATTTTACGTGTACGGTCGATCCGGACGTAAACAACATCCTTCGCGTCCATCTCCAGTTCCAACCAAGCGCCGCGGTTAGGAATAACTGTAGCGGTATACGTTTTTTTGGCGTTTTTATCTACTTTGGTACTGAAGTAAACGCTAGGAGAGCGAACCAACTGGCTGACAATAACCCGTTCCGCACCATTAATAATAAATGTGCCCGTGTTGGTCATCAGCGGGAAATCTCCCATGAATACTTCCTGCTCTTTGACTTCGCCGGTTTCCTTATTAATGAGCCGGACTTTGACCCGAAGCGGTGCTGCATAAGTAACGTCACGCTCTTTCGCGTCGTCTACTGTATACTTCGGTTCACCGAGACTGTAATCGATAAATTCCAAAATCAAGTTACCTGTAAAATCCTGGATCGGCGAGATATCCTGGAACATTTCGCGCAACCCTTCCTCCAAAAACCAATCATAGGATTTTTGTTGGATTTCAATCAGGTTCGGAACTTCGAGTATCTCGTTAATTCGTGCATAACTGCGCCGAGTGCGTCGACCATATTGAACAAGATGTCCTGCCAACTTAAACTCACCCCTCAATGTCTACTCACTTTAAAAATTTCGTTGCGAACCTCTGTTTGTAACCTTATAATGGTACACATACAGAGCAAAGCAATGCATCCACAAATAAAGAAAAGCCCTTACTCGAAATGTCGTTCGAAAAAAGAGCAACTTTGATCGGCGGATGTCTTTCCAAATCATTCTTATCCCCAGTTTGCCCAAAATGTACATATTATACGCCAAACGTAGGCATAATAAGCCCGTTCGGCGTAAAAAAAGGTTGACATTTTTAGTTAGCTAAAGCCAAGTAGGGCATCTTAATACTGACATTTTACAACTATACCACGACCTGAATTTCAAGTCAATAGTCCTATTGCAAAAAAAATGATCCCCTGCTTACTTTACAAACTCGGATTCAGCTTTTAGTAGATACCTCTTCCGATTTCACCGCTTTGAAAATCCGATAGCCTTTATCCTTCGTCACTTCTTCCACTCTTCCAAACAAAGATTCCAATTTCGCTTTCGCTGATGGGGCTCCTTGTTTCTTCTGAATGACAATCCACAACGAACCGCCTACCTTCAGATGGCGATGTGCCTGTTCGAAAATAGTATGAACCGTCTCTTTCCCAGCCCGTATAGGCGGATTGGTTAGGATAACGTCAAAATCTCGCTTTTTTACTTCAGCCAGTAGATTACTTTGTAATACCGTAACATTGTTAATTCCGTTCGCTTTTGCATTTTCCCTGGAAAGTTCAACGGCTCTCTCGTTGATATCGATCATGGTGACATGCCCATCCGGTACAAGTTTGGCTGCTGTAAGACCCATTGGCCCGTATCCACAGCCCACATCGAGAACATGAGCCCCTGATGGCAACTCTATCGCATCAATCAATACTCTGCTGCCATAATCGATTCCGTTTTTGGAAAACACACCGGCGTCCGTCACGAATCGCAGACTGAATCCGCGAAGAACCGCTTCAGTTGCTCTGCGATCATGCGCTACTTGCGGTTTGTCCGAATAATAATGATTGGACATGCCCTCACTCACTTTCCATTTACAATTACAGCAACAAACCCCTTGATATAAGTCAAGGGGTTTGTTGTTTTGTTCATCTAGCTTATAAAAGCTAAATTATTTAACTTCGATTGTAGCGCCAGCTTCTTCAAGCTTAGCTTTAACCGCTTCTGCTTCTTCTTTAGCAACTTTTTCTTTCAGTGCTTTTGGAGCGTTGTCAACCAGTTCTTTTGCTTCTTTCAGGCCAAGACCTGTGATTTCGCGAACTGCTTTGATAACGTTGATTTTGGAAGCACCAGCGTTAGTCAAGATTACGTCGAACTCGGATTGCTCAGCTTCAGCAGAAGCTACTGCACCTGCAGCAGCTACTGGAGCTGCAGCAGTTACGCCGAATTCTTCTTCGATTGCTTTAACAAGATCGTTCAATTCCAGTACAGTCATGCCTTTGATTGCTTCCAAGATTTGCTCTTTACTCATGAGTGAACCTCCATATATAATATTATTTTTTTAATTCATTTGCCACTTAAGCAGCATTCAGATCAAGTTGCTTACGCGCCTTGTTCTTCTTTTTCCGCAACTGCTTTAACCGCAAGCGCGAAGTTGCGCACTGGCGCTTGAAGCACGCTGAGGAGCATGGAGAGGAGACCATCGCGGGATGGCAGTTCTGCCAATGCTTTAACTTCTTGTACTCCGATTACGCGACCTTCTACAACTGCACCTTTCAATTCCAGTGCATCGTTCTTTTTCGCGAAGTCGTTCAGAATTTTAGCTGGAGCCACAACGTCATCTACGCTGAATGCAATTGCAGTAGGACCTGTAAGAACACTATCGAGTTCTGTCAGTTCTGCTGCTGCAGCTGCACGGCGAAGCAACGAGTTTTTCAGCACTTGGAATTCGATCCCTGCTTCACGAAGTTGCTTACGCAACTCAGTTACTTGGGCAACGTTCAATCCGCGATAGTCAACAACAACAGTTGTAACGCTCTCGCGCAATTTTGCTGTTACTGCATCAACGGACTCTTGTTTTGCTTGAATCACTTTTGCGTTTGCCAATCTGTACACCTCCTGATCAAATTTATCCCATTAAGAAAAGCCTCCGTAGAATCACGAAGGCTTGATATATACTCATCATCGATTTGCATCGTTCTAAGTTCTATAATCACACCTCGGCAGGAAATTAAGCCAAATGGCACCTACTGTCTACGGCAAGCATATTCAAATGTCAACGGTCAGTCACTCGGACTCACAACTTTTATATCTTATCAAAAACAGGACAAGCCTGTCAAGAGATATTATCTAAAAGCTGCTGCGTTCACGCGTGCGCCAGGGCCCATCGTGGAAGAAAGACTAACATTCTTCAGATAAACACCTTTTGCTGCCGCTGGTTTAGCACGATTCAGAGCTTCCATGAGAGCTTTGAAGTTCTCATTAAGTTGCTCAGAAGAGAAAGAAGCTTTACCAATCGGTGCATGAATTTGACCTGCACGATCCAGACGATATTCGATTTTACCGGCTTTAATTTCTTGAACAGCCTTAGTTACATCGAAAGTTACCGTTCCGGCTTTAGGGTTAGGCATCAGACCTTTACCGCCGAGCAGTCGGCCCAATTTACCTACTTCACTCATCATATCTGGTGTCGCTACGCAGACGTCGAATTCGAACCAGCCTTGTTGGATTTTGTTGATCATGTCTGCATCACCAACATAGTCCGCGCCAGCCGCTTCCGCTTCTTTCGCTTTGTCACCTTTTGCAAATACCAATACGCGTTGTGTTTTACCTGTGCCGTGTGGCAAGACAACAACACCACGTACAGCCTGGTCTTGCTTACGAGGGTCTACGCCCAAACGAACTGCTGCTTCGATTGTTTCATCAAATTTTGCAGTAGCTGCCTTTTTCACAAGCTCTACAGCTTCTGAAGGCTCGTAAGTTGCTTCGCTGTCAATCAGCTTAGCAGCTTCCAGGTATTTTTTACCGTGTTTAGCCATGTTTTATTCCTCCTTTGTGGTGTTAGCGGATATACCTCCCACATCAACCGGTCGCGAATCGACCGGTTTTACGAAGCCATGTTTCTTATGAAAATTAGTCTTCGATGGTGATACCCATGCTGCGGGCAGTACCTTCGACCATACGCATAGCGGACTCAACGTCTGCTGCATTCAGGTCAGGCATTTTTGTTTCTGCGATTTGACGTACCGCATCACGTTTAACAGTAGCAACTTTTTTCTTGTTCGGTTCGCCGGATCCTTTTTCAACTTTAGCTGCCACTTTCAACAGAACTGCTGCTGGTGGAGTTTTAGTGATGAAAGTAAAGGAACGGTCCTCGAATACAGAAATTTCAACTGGAATAATCAATCCCGCTTGATCAGCTGTACGAGCGTTGAATTCTTTACAGAATGCCATGATGTTGACACCTGCTTGACCCAAAGCTGGACCTACTGGTGGTGCTGGGTTTGCTTTACCTGCTGGAATCTGCAGTTTTACCATTTTAATAACTTTTTTCGCCATGATTGACACCTCCTTGCAAAATAGTGGTTAACGGGTTTTCCAACCCTCCCACAAGAAACTTGAAGAGACTATATCTTCTCCACTTGCGTGTATTCCAACTCAAGCGGTGTTTCCCGTCCAAACATGTTCACGTGCACTTTCAACTTGCTTTTGTCTACCAAAATTTCTTCCACGGAGCCTACGAAATTCGCAAAAGGGCCGACTTTAATACGTACGGATTCCTTAATATCGAACTCAATTTTCGGCTTAGGTTCAACCATACCCATGTGCTTCAGAATTTGTTCCACTTCTTCAGGCAACAATGCAGTTGGTTTGGACCCAGAACCTGTCGAACCGACAAATCCTGTAACACCTGGTGTGTTGCGAACAACATACCAAGAATCATCCGTCTGTACCATTTCCACCAAGACATAACCAGGGTAAACTTTACGCATAACGGTTTTTTTCTTACCGTCCTTGTTTACCACTTCTTCTTCCATAGGAACAAGAACGCGGAATATCTTGTCTTCCATGCCCATAGACTCTACGCGTTTTTCCAAATTGGCTTTGACCTTGTTCTCATACCCTGAATAGGTATGAACGACGTACCATCTTTTTTCCATATCAAGCCACCGGAACCCTTCTTAAATAATCGCTTCGATCACAAAGGAGATGCCAATGTCAATGACCCAAAAAAACAGCGTCATAACCACAACAGTACCAAGTACGATCAATGTGTAGTTGGTCAGCTCTTTACGATTAGGCCAGCGAACTTTTTTAAGTTCAGCCCAGCTTTCTGAGAAAAAGGAAATCAGAGATTTGAAACTTCGTTTCACGCCGACACCTCCAAAAACTATCTGGTTTCGCGATGAGAAGTCTGCTCGTTACAAAACTTGCAAAATTTCTTCATCTCCATGCGGTCGGGGTGATTACGCTTGTTTTTTGTCGTAGTGTAATTTCTTTGTTTGCAGTTAGTACAAGCCAAAGTAATAATTACCCGCATGATGTACACCTCCCGAAGACTTCCACATTCAAGCAGAGTCTCTAAATTGATCCTGAAAAAAAGCCATAAATTTAGGCCTACCTAAAACACTTTATCACAAGGGTATAACCGTGTCAATGAAAGAATAGCCTTTCATTCATTGGGTATTACTTCCGTACAACATACATTCGTTTCTCATCTCTGTTTTTCTCTTCTCCTGCATGGACCGAGCGATTACTAGTATGAACATTCTTAGATTTTATAAACTTGAGACACTAAAAAAAGACTCAAACACCGAGCCTTTTCCGTCAACGACAACATGTGTTTAATTATCTCGAACTTCCAGGTACTTTTCAAGTTTGCGCTTGACGCGCTGAAGTGCATTATCAATGGACTTCACATGTCTGTCCAAATCTACTGCAATCTCTTGATAAGATCTCCCGTCCAGATACAACATCAATACTTTACGTTCCAGATCACTCAGAATCTCGGACATTTTATCTTCCAGGCCCACAAACTCTTCCTGATTGATGATAAGTTCTTCCGGATCACTGACCTGGGTTCCACAAATCACATCGAGTAACGTACGATCAGACTCTTCGTCATAAATAGGCTTGTCCAGAGATACATAAGAATTAAGCGGAATATGCTTCTGACGTGTTGCTGTCTTAATCGCCGTGATGATCTGTCTTGTGATACACAGTTCGGCAAAAGCCTTGAACGAAGCCAGCTTGTCCCCTTTGAAATCTCGAATGGATTTGTAGAGGCCAATCATTCCTTCTTGAATAATATCTTCCCGGTCTGCCCCAATCAGAAAATAAGATCTTGCCTTGGCGCGTACAAAGTTACGATATTTGTTAATTAGAAACTCTAACGCTTCGCTTTCGCCTTCACGGAAAGCTTCGACAATGTCTTCGTCACTTTGGTAATCATACTTGGATAACATGATATCTTTGAGGTCGACACTCACAGACAATCCCTCCGGCTGCAACGCAAGGTACCCCGTTACTCTACTCTATGAAATATAGGATCAGTATATATGATGGTACCTCACACCGTCAACCACGCTCTGCCTAAAAAAGAACATCAATAACATAAATGTCAAGAGTTTCAATATTCTAAATTTTGTAAAAACGCGCTGTTATTCCCGGCGCCATCGCTCAAACTCTTTTAATACATCCGGACTCAACTTGCCCCCAAGTGTGTTACGCGTGGTCTTCGCCTGATCTTCTTCCAGTCGTTTTTTTAATTCTTTTTCGTTCTGCTCAACTTCAATTAGCAATTCCCTTGCAGATACACGCAGCGCTCCTTGTCCAAAAATGACATGTTGCTCTACCATATCGCTCGTAGCCACATAGATTTGGCGTCTTCGCATGCTTAGTTCCCGAACGAGTCTCTCAATGCATTCGTCTGCCGTCTCTTTTTCCTTTGTAAAATAGATCTGCACTTTGCTCTGAGTAAAGGATTTACCGAGTCCAGGCACGAGGTAGGCGTCAAACACAACAATGACCCGACGGCCGGAGAAAGCCTGGTAGTCTGCAAGACGAAAGAGCAGCCTGTTACGCGCCTCTTCGAGCCCACTTTCCGCCAGTTTGGTTAATTCCGGCCAGTCACCAATCATGTTGTACCCGTCTACAAGAAGCACATCACGGGAATCAGCCATACCTTCTATTCCTGCGCTTGACGCGAGCGGAGCACTTCATACATGACAACACCCGCTGCCACGGAAGCATTCAGGGAATTAATCTGACCTTGCATCGGTAATTTGATCAGCACATCGCATTTCTCGCGAATAAGTCGTCCCATTCCCTTGTTCTCATTTCCGATTACCAATGCCACAGGACCAGTAAAGACTCCATTACCAAAGACACCTTCATGAGCTGTGACATCTGTCCCTACAACCCATACACCTTCCTCTTTGAGGCGATCGATGGTCTGACCAAGATTACTTACACGAGCCACTGGCACGTACTCCACGGCGCCTGCTGACGTTTTGGATACCGTCACGGTTACTGCTGCCGAACGACGTTTGGGTACAATAACGCCATGTGCACCCGTGCAATCTGCTGTCCGCAAAATTGACCCCAGGTTATGAGGATCTTCAATCTCATCCAGCAGAATCAGGAAAGGATGCTCATTCTTCGCTTTTGCTGCGGCAAGAATGTCTTCTACCTCCACATAAGCGTAAGGTGCAGCTTGTGCAACTACCCCCTGATGCTGAATGCCTGGTACCGTTTGATCCAGCTTACGCTTGTCCACGTGTTGAATGACAATACCTAGTTTTTTAGCTTCTGAGATAATAGGTTGAGTCAGATGTTTCTGTGCTGTATCGGCAATCCATATTTTATTAATGGTCCGGCCTGAACGCAGCGCCTCCGTCACGGAGTGTTTACCGGCGATCCATTCTTCTTCCATCGTTGTTCGATCCTCTCTGTAATGCGTTGTTTTGTTGAAATTTCTATTTTTTTGTCGGTGATGGCGATTGTTGTTCCGCGTGCTCAATGCCATGCCCGATCAGTTCAATCATGCGATCATGATGACCACTACTGTAGAGGTAACCAATGAGACATTCAAAAGCCGTGGCATGTCTGTACTCCAACACATCTGCATTTTTGGGTACACTACCCGACTTGGCATTCCGCCCTTGCCGGACGATATCCCGTTCTTCCTCTGTCAGTTCAGCCTCAATCGTTGTAAGTATGCGGCTCTGTGCCTTCGCTGATACCAGCCCTGTTGCACTACGGTGCAAATGATTGGGACGCATGTTGGCTTTCGACAACAGATATTGACGAACAGCTACCTCATATACCGCATCACCAATATAGGCCAGTGCAATAGGTGGAATCAACCTCGCAGGTCTGGAAGGAGGATATGGGAACCATCCTCCCTCTGTGACCTGCTCCTGTTGTTTTGGTGTATTTGGATGTCCTTCGCTCATTTGCGCCGCCATCTCATGCCCTGCGCCGTATCTTCAAGCAGAATGCCACGTGCAGACAATTCATCGCGAATTTCATCCGCTCTTGCCCAGTTTTTGGACTTGCGTGCTTCTACACGCTCTTCAATCAGACGTTCTACTTCCTCATCCAGAAGTTCTGGCTCTGCGTCAGTATAAATGCGCAGTACAGCATTCAATTCACTGAACAATTCGAGGAGCGCGCGAATGTCTGCCGCATTAACTACTTCTTGCTGCAACAGTTGGTTGGCTTCCCCTGCCCACTCAAACATCGCAGTAATTGCATCAGGAGTATTGAAATCATCCTGCATCTTCTCGTGATATTGTTGACGAATTTGGTCGAGTCTTGCCGCAAACTCTGCTGTGATATCCTGATCAACAGTTACTGCATTGAGACGATGGTTCAGGTTACCTACCGCATTCGCAATCCGGTCCACACTGTTCTGTGCCTGCTCCATCGTATCATCCGTGAAGTTCAATGGGTTGCGATAGTGGGTAGACAACATGAAATAACGAATCGCTTCGCGTTTATATTGATTCCGCAAGTCTTTAACAAGAACACCATTACCGAGTGATTTTGACATCTTCTCGTTATCAATCCGGATGAATCCATTATGCATCCAGTAGTTCGCAAGTGGTTTACCTGTTAATACCTCGGATTGGGCGCATTCGCACTCATGGTGCGGGAACTGCAAATCCTGTCCACCCCCGTGAATGTCCAGTGTATCCCCAAGGTACTCCCGAGCCATGGCGGAGCATTCAATATGCCAGCCTGGTCGACCATCGCCCCAAGGACTGGACCAATAGATCTCACCTGGTTTGGCAGCCTTCCAGAGCACAAAATCTTCGGGATGCTCTTTGCGCTCGTCTACACCCACACGGATTCCGAACTGCAGCTCCTGCAGGTTCTGTTTCGAAAGTTTGCCATATTCGCTGAATTTGCCTGTACGATAATAGACGTCACCGCCATTTTCATACGCAAATCCTTTTTCAACGAGCTCACGGATAAAATCAATGATCAGCGGCATGTTTTCCGTTACTCTCGGATTACTGCTCGCCTTGGGAATACCCAATCCCTCAAGGTCTTCATAATAGGCAGCAATAAATTTCTCAGCCACGTGAGGAACGTCTGTTCCAAGTTGTTCTGCTTTGCGAATCAGCTTATCGTCCACATCCGTGAAGTTCACCACATAGTTCACATCATGTCCTGTCTGTTCCAGGTATCCACGAACCGTGTCGAAAAAGATAACCGGGCGTGCATTCCCGATATGAATGTAGTCATATACCGTTGGTCCGCAGACATACATTTTTACTTTCCCTGGCTCTTGGGGAACAAATTCCTCTTTGGTACGACTCATCGTATTATAAATCTGAAGCGTCATGGTCACTTATCCTTTCATACTATACTGCCTTTATTTATTGTATCACGTATCACGCACAGTCTCATTTTCACGGGCATTCTGCAGTGTACGTACTTCTTCCTGCAATCGTTCGAGTTCTTTTTGCATACTGCGCAAGGAGTCAACGACCGGATCGGGCAATTGCTGACTGAGGCGATCTACCCGTCGGCCATCCTGTTTTACAATTCTGCCCGGTATACCTACCACGGTACTATTGGAAGGGACCTCCTTAAGCACAACGGAGTTCGCACCAATGTTGCATTGATCCCCCACGCTAAATGAACCCAGCACCTTTGCTCCGGATGAGATAACCACATTATTACCAATGGTCGGATGTCTCTTTCCTTTTTCTTTCCCTGTTCCGCCAAGAGTAACCCCCTGGTAGATAACAACATCGTCGCCAATCTCACATGTTTCTCCAATAACGACGCCCATTCCATGGTCAATAAACAACCGATTTCCGATCGTAGCTCCAGGATGTATCTCGATTCCTGTCATAAATCGACTAACCTGCGAAATGAACCTGGCAACCGAGAACCATCTTCGCTTGTATAAAAAATGAGCGATCCGGTGTGCCCATATCGCATGCAGCCCTGAGTAGGTAAATACCACCTCAAACCAACCTCGGGCCGCCGGATCGTTTTCAAACACCACCTGGATATCTGATCTGATCTTCTTGAACATGCTCGTTCCCCTCTTGTTCAGGTTCCCGTCCTCCGGCTTACCGGACGGCGCGTTCCTTGGTAGTGTACTGCACACTCGCCTAAACAAAAAAACGCCCCTGCAGCATTTAGCTGCAGAGGCGTTTATCGCGGTCCCACTCTGCTCGGTTCATTCTTAAATAGAATAAGCCCTCAAGCGGTTTGGTAACGGAAACCAATCGTCACAACCTATCCTAACGTTTTCCTATGTCATGATCGACAAAGGCGGGGCTGGATTCGGCTGTGCAGCTCACGGGCGCATTTCGACTGATGGACAGTGGATGGTTCACAGCCACCGCAACCAAAGAAATCTTTCTTTGCTGCGGGACCATCCTCTCTGAATCTGTCCGGGTCAGTCTACTCCTCCCGATCTTTGCTGTTCTATTAGATAAATCATATCAATTATTCGTTGTGTTGTTATTATAGCGAAAAGGCTTCAGACTGACAACAGCCTCCTACGTAATCCATACATCATAGGACTGTGTTCAGATTCCAAATAAACGGAATGTCCTCGACTAAGATTATTTTACTTGCGCAAGCAAACGTTCGATCACCGTATCACGACCCAGAAGCACGATCGTTTGGTTCAAATCCCGTCCATGCGTCTGTCCAGTCAAGGCTACACGAATTGGCATAAAGAGCTGTTTGCCTTTAAAGCCGGTTTCTTTCTGTACTTCCTTGATCAATGCAGCCATTTTGCTTGGAGTAAACTCTTCGCTCGCCTGTACTTTATCCGCAAATGCCTTCAGTACGGTTGGCACCTGCTCCTCCGCAAGCACTGCTTCTCCTTCACTTTCAAGCTCTAGATTGGAACGGAAGAATACTTCCGACAATTCGACAATATCGGAGGCAGAATTCATTTGCTCCTGGTACAGGTGTACCAGAGTATAAGCCCATTCTTTTTGTTCAGCAGACAGCTCAGAAGAAATACGTCCAGCCTTTTGCAGATGCGGAATGGCCATTTCGGCAATACGTTCCGGATCAGCGTGTTTGATATAGTGGTTGTTCAAGTGAGCCAGCTTGTGGGTATCAAATACCGCCGGGCTCTTGGACAGACGTTTCGTATCAAAAATGGAGATCAGCTGCTCTTGCGAGAAGATTTCTTCCTCCCCTTCCGGCGACCAGCCAAGCAGGGAAATGAAGTTAAACATCGCTTCAGGCAAATAGCCGAGCTGATCATACTGCTCAATAAACTGAATGACGGATTCATCCCGTTTACTCAGCTTCTTGTGATTTTCATTCACGATCAGCGTCATATGACCGAATTGCGGTGGCTCCCAGCCAAGCGCTTCATAGATCATCAGTTGACGCGGCGTGTTTGAGATGTGATCTTCCCCACGCAGGACGTGGGAGATCTTCATCAAGTGATCATCCACAGCAACGGCATAGTTGTATGTGGGAATGCCGTCTTTTTTCACAATGACGAAGTCACCGGATTCCTTGCTGTTGAACGAGATTGTACCTTTAACCATGTCATCAAACGTATATGTGCGCTCTTCCGGCACACGGAAACGAATACTCGCTACGCGGCCTTCCGCTTCAAACGCACTAATTTGCTCTGGAGTCAGGTCACGGTGTTTGCCAGAATAACGCGGTGTTTCTCCACGTGCTGACTGTTCCTCGCGCTCTTGCTCCAATTCTTCTTCCGTGCAGAAGCAACGGTAAGCCAGACCTTTATCCAGCAATTCCTGCGTATATTTACGATAGAGGTCCAGACGTTCCGTTTGACGGTATGGTCCGTATTCTCCGCCCACGTCAATACTTTCGTCCCACTCAATTCCGAGCCATTTCAGGTATTTCAGTTGGCTTTCTTCACCACCGGCAATATTCCGTTTCACGTCTGTATCTTCAATACGAATAATGAATTTACCGTTATTATGTTTGGCATATAAATAGTTAAACAACGCCGTACGGGCATTCCCGATATGCAGGTGTCCCGTTGGGCTCGGCGCGTAACGCACACGAATTTCGGTGCTCATATGATCCCCTCCGTCACTAATTGATTGATGATATCACACACGTACAAGGCAAACAACGGATTGAGCGGCAATGCCCTCTCCCCGTCCCGGGAATCCCAGTTGCTCTGTCGTTGTTGCTTTCACGTTCACCTGTGTTACATCCGCTTCTAGCGCCTTGGCAATAACCTCAGCCATCTGTGGAATGTAAGGAGCCATCTTCGGCTTTTGGGCAATAATCGTTGAGTCGATATTCCCTAGCTTATACCCGCGATCCTTCACAAGCTGCCATACATGCTCCAGCAATTTCAGGCTGTCGGCATCTTTGAATTCCGGATCGGTATCCGGGAAGTGCTTTCCAATATCTCCAAGTGCCAGCGCACCCAAAATGGCATCACTAATCGCGTGTAACAGCACGTCTGCGTCCGAGTGACCCAGCAGTCCTTTTTCATAAGGAATCGTTACTCCGCCAATAATACACGGGCGTCCCTCTACCAGCTGATGTACATCAAATCCCTGTCCTACACGTATCATCGCTTCTTCTCTCCCCCCAGCAAAAACGCAGCGTATTGCAAATCTTCCGGCGTTGTTAATTTGATATTAGTATAATTGCCTTCCACAACCTTGACCGACATTCCCTGACGTTCAGCCAGCATGGCGTCATCTGTCCCCAGAAATCCGTCCTGCTCGGCTGATTCGTAGGCGGAGAGCAGGGAGGAAAGACGAAAAGCCTGCGGGGTTTGAATGCTCCACAGACTGCTGCGGTCTGGCGTCGCCGTAACGACTCCTTCCGCATTCACTTGTTTGATCGTATCCTTCACGGGAACCGCCAGTACAGCTGCTCCACCACCGGATATGGCGGCCGCCATGCATCCCTTGATCTGCTCATGGTTCACAAAAGGACGTACCCCGTCGTGAACGAGAACCCAATCAGTCCCAAGTGCCTCAAGGCCTTTATGGACAGAATGTTGTCTCTCTTTCCCTCCGGGGATAACACGGACACGTGAATCCAGTTGGTATTCTTTTACCCAATCCTGGCAGCGTTCAACATCTGCGGCTCCTGTGACCAGCACCATCTCGCGGATCTCGTCCAGCGCAGCAAATACCTCAAGCGTATGTATGAAAACGGGCTTGTCCTGCAGCAACAGAAACTGTTTGCTCTCGGTCGTCCCCATCCGGGTTCCGCGACCTGCTGCCACAATGACAACGCCCCACCCTTTATCCATGCCGCAATCCCTGCCTTGTCTGTCAGTTTATCGTCCAAAGATATACAATATCATTCAACGATACACTACCCATCATACCGCTTTATTGGGCTTTTTCCAACAGTTTCGGCTTGGCAAAAATCATTCGCCCCGCTGAAGTCTGCAGCACACTGGTCACCAGCACTTCCATCATCATGCCGATATACTCGCGTCCGCCCTCCACAACGATCATTGTGCCATCATCCAGATAGGCTACACCTTGACCATGCTCCTTACCATCCTTGATGATCTGCACCATGATCTCCTCACCTGGCAGAACAACTGGCTTAACCGCATTGGCGAGATCATTAATGTTCAACACAGATACACCCTGAAGTTCGCACACTTTGTTCAGGTTAAAGTCATTGGTGACCACTTTACCCTGGAGCACTTTAGCCAGTTTAACCAGTTTGCTGTCCACCTCGGAGATTTCCTCGAAATCCCCCTCGTAGATCAGGACTTTTACATCGAGTTCCTTCTGGATTTTGTTCAAAATGTCCAGTCCACGCCGTCCTCTGTTCCGCTTGAGCAGATCCGATGAATCGGCAATATGCTGTAACTCCTCAAGAACAAATTCCGGAATTACGATCGTGCCTTCAATAAATCCGGTTTTGCATATATCAGCTATACGCCCATCGATAATAACACTGGTATCCAGAATTTTATGTTCTTCCATCCGTCTATCCTCGTCCACCTCAGGATGACCCCATCGTCCAGACATCCAGAAGGCCCCCAGATCGTCTTTCTTCGCCATGGCAAGGGCATAACCGGAATAAGCACTAATCACCGTCAGCGCCACTTGCAGCACTTCTCCTGCCGTCCCCATCCATCTCACAACAGGGTAGAGCAACAAAGCCACCAGCAACCCAGCAACGGTACCTGCGGCACCTGCAGCCAATTCGTTCATAGGTACTTTCGCCAATGAATTGATCCCACTATGCAGCCTGTCTGCCATCAATGTTCCACCAATATTACATACAGCCATAAACATTACAGCTCCCAGCAGCGTTGATATACCAGCTCCCAGTAATCCTGCTGACTGAATCCACTCAGCCATCCATGGGACCGATTTTCCTGCCAGATGATATGCCGTGTAGCCGAACCATGCACCGCACAATCCTGTAAAAGTTAAAATGCCTTTTTTCCACATTAGTCCCTGCACCTCCTTCAATGTATCTTGATCTTTATATCCAGTATGATCCAATTCCTGAATTGCTAATCCCATCTGGAAGAACTTTTTGGAAATGTTGCAATCGTCAGTTGAAAGTAGGTAAATTATTGGCATATAATGAATTCAATTCATATCCCGAGGTGAGTGGCAAAATGAGTACGCTAAGTTTACAGGCTTTCCAGGATCAAGTTTCTGAACTGTTGCTGCGTCATCGCAGCCTGATTGATGTACTGTCCAAAACGGGACAAGCCGGAGCGTCTGTTAACCGTGCCGTGTCCAAAGCCATTACCGAATGCGGCTGCATCGAGCTGCACGCCACCAAGCAGAAATATGCCCCGGAGAGCGATATCGCTCAAACCAAGGGCCTGCTGGAAACGCATGTGGAAGGTGAGTTGTGTGAGAACTGCAGAGAGGTCATCAGCTCTGAGCTAGGGCGGAACCTGTTCTACATGTCGGCTCTCTGTAATCTACTGGACATTAACATGGAAGAGGTCGTAAATCACGAATCACAGAAGTGTTCAACGTTAGGGATGTTTAATCTGTCGTAAGAAGATATGCATGTCGTCCGCAAGGGTTTCTTTTACCGTAAATAGATCTGAATAAACAAAAAGCACGCATTCTCCAGTTCAGGAGAGTACGTGCTTTCTTTGTATAGTGTCTGTCCCCAAGGCGACTTAACGATCGGAAGGACGGGAAGATTTCTCATCCTTGCGCTTTTTCGCCCGACTACGCGAGGCCGCTGTTCGCACATTATGCTTCATTCCATACAGGGCGTATAACACCAGCGGAATAAAGATCAATTTGGATAACTGCTCCGGAAAAATAACGGCTACGGCTATGGCAAATAACACAACCCACGGTGCAATCCAGATTGCCTTGCGTGGCAAACCGACCTTTTTGAAATTGGGATATTTAAGCGAACTCACCATCAGATACGATAACAGCAATGTAGCAATCATCATGCTAACCGGGCCAATATCCTTATTGAACAAGGACAGTGTAGCCAGCACCCCACCGGCTGCGGGAATCGGCAGACCTGTGAAGTAACCGGGGATTCCCGGACGAACATTAAACCGAGCAAGACGAATGGCTCCACAGATCGGAAAAGCCGCTGTTGCGATCCAGGCGAGGATCGGCATCGAATCTTGAAACGACACCATAAATATGATCAAGGCTGGTGCTGCACCAAAGGAAACCATGTCAGACAAGGAATCCAGTTCCTTGCCGAATTCGCTTTGGGCATTAAGCGCACGTGCCACTCGGCCATCCAGACCATCCAGCAGCATCGCTACAATGACCATAATGGCAGCCAAACTGTAATTTCCATCAATCGCAAGCAAAATCGCCATCATTCCAAGAAACAGATTACCCAGGGTAAAGAGATTCGGAATGAATCTGGTTAGCATCGTTGTTTCACCTCATCCATTTCAAGCCTTTATATAGGCAAACCCTTACATCTGTCTGTCGATAAACATCTGCTCCTGCAAACGTTTGAGGCCTTCCTTAATGGTCCGGGCACGAACTTCACCAATACCATCCACTTCGTCCAGTTCTTCAATTGTAGCCATAATAACATGAGGCAATTGTTCGAATTGATCCACCAGGTTATGGATAATGACATTGGGCAGGCGGGGGATCTTATTTAATACCCGGAATCCACGAGGTGCAACCGAATCCTCAGAAGTAGCGGCTGATGAAGGATAGCCGAGAAGACGGACAATATGATGTGCATCCAGCAACTCATCGTCCGACAATCTTTTCAGTCCCACGATAATTTCACGGATTTTGTCATCACTGTCGTCACGGGCATAGTCTTTGTAGAGCAACCAGGCTTCTTCTTCCGTTGTACCCACAAGCTCTTCCATTTGCATGGAAATGAGTCGTCCCTCATTCCCGAGTTCATGAATGTATCGTTTGATTTCCGTTTTGATCCGCATCACCATTTCGGTACGCTGAATTACATTGACCACTTCAGGAATCGTCACCAGTTCCTCAAATTCAGAGGCACTCAGATTTGTAAGGGACTGTGTTAATACCGCTTTGTATTTCTCCAGGGTTTGAATCGCTTGATTTGCTTTGGTCAAAATAACCCCGATTTCCTTGAGGGAATAACGAAGTGTTCCCTGATACAAGGTAATGATATTCCGGCGCTGTGATATGGATACGACTAATTTACCCGTTTGCTTTGCTACACGCTCTGCCGTCCGGTGACGAATCCCCGTCTCTGATGAAGAGATCGAAGAGTCCGGGATTAACTGGGTATTGGCGTAAAGAATACGCTTCAAATCCTCGCTAAGAATAATGGCTCCATCCATCTTGGCAAGTTCGTACAGGTAGTTCGGGGAGAAATCACAGTTAATTGAGAATCCCCCATCCACCACTTCCATTACTTCAGGGCTGTATCCTACAACAAGCAGTGCGCCCGTCTTGGCGCGCAGCACATTTTCCAGACCTTCGCGGAAAGGTGTACCTGGTGCGATCAGCCTTAACAATTCATTCATATTATCCAGTTGGCTCGAATCTTTCATCTTGTTATGCCCCCTAATCTAAAGCAACCGCTAGTGCATCTGCCACGGTATTCACACCGATCAGTTGTATCCCGCGAGGATGTTTCCAGCCCTTTAAGCTTTTTTCCGGTAAAATGACTCGTTTGAAGCCCAGCTTCGCGGCTTCCTTCACTCGTTGTTCGGCCCGTGATACGGCTCGAACCTCACCTGTCAGACCAATCTCGCCAAAGATGACGTCATCCGGCTTGGTCGGTACATCTCTCAAACTGGATGCAATGCTGACAGCAACCGCCAAATCTACAGCGGGCTCATCCAACCGTACTCCACCAGCCACGTTCAGATATGCATCCTGGGTCTGTAAAAACATGCCCATCCGTTTCTCCAGCACTGCAATGATCAGATTTAATCGATGCAGATCTACCCCTGTTGCCATACGGCGGGGAGAAGGGAAATGAGTAGTCGAGATCAACGCCTGTAATTCCACGAGCAGAGGGCGTGTACCCTCCATACTGGCAACTACCGTTGAACCTGCTACACCCAGTGGACGTTCTGACAAAAAGAGTTCGGACGGATTGCCCACCTCACGAAGTCCATCCTCGCCCATTTCAAAAATGCCAATCTCATTGGTTGAACCAAAACGGTTCTTCACCGCACGCAGCAGGCGATACGTATGATGCCGTTCTCCTTCAAAATAAAGCACGCAATCCACCATATGTTCTAACATACGTGGACCGGCAATGGCACCTTCTTTGGTAACATGCCCCACAAGAACCGTTGCAATGCCTCTGCCTTTGGCAATGCGCATGAACCTTGACGTACATTCCCTTACCTGTGCTACACTACCCGGCGCACTGGTAACTTCGGGAAGATATACCGTCTGAATGGAGTCGATGACAAGAAAATGCGGCTGGATCTGATCCACCGCTTCCTCTACACGTTCCATATTGGTTTCACACAGCACATACAACTCGGCAGAGAGTGCCCCGAGACGGTCTGCCCGCAATTTGGTTTGCTTGACTGATTCCTCACCGGAAACATATAACACACGCAAACCCGAGTGCGTCAAAGCATGAGACGTCTGCAACATCAACGTTGATTTACCGATACCCGGATCTCCGCCCACCAGAACGAGTGAACCTGGAACGATTCCGCCACCCAATACCCGGTTCAACTCTCCGATTCCAGTCTGTACACGCGGTTCCTGACCGCTATCTATATCTATGATAGGAAGCGGTTTATCTTTACTGTCAAACAGAGGAGAATTTCTCCCTTGTGTTTTGACCACCGTCTCTGTTTCTTCCACCATTGAATTCCATGACTGACAACCCGGACACTTACCGTACCACTTGGGGGCTTCATAGCCGCATTCCGTACATTGAAACTTGGTTTTAACTTTGGCCACTTCAGCACTCCTATAATTTAGTTTTATAACAGCATTTTGCATTATTCGACGAATTTCACCCAAACTCCCTGACGTGCAGGGTTACTAAAAGTTTACCATTGTTTGAGATTTTTCGTAAAGGATTATCGCAAACTTTACACATGTTCCTGACATAATCATGTCCGTCTTCTGTCCAAAGTGCAAAAAATCCTCCCCGGCCGAAGCCGAGAAGGATTAAGGATTAATACAAGCTTAAGTTTAACTCCAGTGCTTGATGTATATTATTTGGTTTCGATTTCCTCATTCGAAGGAACAACCACGTCTTTTTTCGTAACAGACAGTGCACCGTTCTCTTCGTCGATGAGCAATGAATCCCCTTTGGTTACGTTACCTGTGAGCAACTCTTCAGACAATTTGTCCTCGATATGCTTCTGAATTGCCCGACGAAGCGGACGTGCACCGTAAGCTGGATCAAAGCCGGCTTTAGCAAGGAAGTCCTTCGCATTGTCGGTGAGTTCGAAGTCAACTTCGTATTCACGCAGCCGTTTGCGAAGTTCCTCACTCATGAGGGTAACAATCTCTGCAATGTGTTTCTGTTCCAGAGAGTGGAATACGATAATTTCATCAATCCGGTTAAGGAACTCTGGACGGAAGCTTTTCTTCAGCTCATCCATAACTTTACCCTTCATGTTATCGTAATCCGCACCTGCATCCACAACCGCTGTGAAGCCAAGTGTAGAGTTACGTTTGATCGCTTCGGCACCCACGTTGGATGTCAGGATAATCAGCGTATTCCGGAAGTCAACAACGCGACCTTTGGAATCTGTCAGACGACCATCTTCAAGCACTTGCAGCAAGATATTAAATACTTCTGGGTGTGCTTTCTCGATCTCATCAAGCAGGACTACGGAGTATGGTTTGCGACGAACTTTCTCTGTCAGCTGACCACCTTCTTCGTATCCAACATATCCTGGAGGCGCTCCGACGAGTCGGGAAGTTGAATGTTTCTCGCCATACTCAGACATATCAATCCGGATTACTGCATTTTCATCACCGAACATTGCTTCAGCCAGAGCACGAGCAAGTTCTGTTTTACCTACCCCAGTAGGACCGAGGAAGATGAATGAACCCATCGGACGTTTTGGATCTTTCAATCCCGCACGAGCACGACGAACCGCACGGCTGACCGATTTCACAGCCTCATCCTGGCCAATGACACGTTCATGAAGAATCGATTCCAGATTCATCAGGCGTTGTGTCTCTTCTTCTTTCAGCTTGTTCACCGGAATTCCTGTCCAGTTGGCTACCACTTGTGCAATATCCTCAGGTGTTACTTCAGAATCCGTGCGACCTTGTTTTTCTTTCCACTGATTCTTCGTTACATCCAGCTCTTCACGGATTTTTTGTTCCGTATCACGAAGCGCTGCGGCTTTTTCGAACTCCTGGCTTTGAACTGCAGCGTCTTTTTCTTTACGGATATCTTCCAGACGGCTTTCCAGTTGTTTCAGGTTTGGTGGGATCGTGTAAGAATTCAATCTTACTTTGGAACCCGCCTCATCAATCAGGTCAATCGCTTTGTCTGGCAGGAAACGGTCTGTGATGTAACGGTCAGACAGTTTAACCGCCTGTACAATTGCTTCGTCCGTAATTTTCACGCGGTGATGCGCCTCATAACGGTCACGCAAGCCATGCAAAATTTGAATCGCTTCTTCCGGAGAAGGCTGATCTACAGTAATCGGTTGGAAACGACGCTCAAGCGCTGCATCCTTCTCGATGTATTTACGATATTCATCCAGTGTTGTCGCACCGATACATTGCAGTTCTCCACGGGCCAGAGCCGGTTTCAAAATGTTAGAAGCATCGATGGCACCTTCAGCTCCGCCTGCACCAATCAAAGTATGCAATTCGTCGATAAACAGGACAATGTTACCTGCTTGGCGAATCTCATCCATAATTTTTTTCAGACGATCTTCAAACTCACCACGATATTTGGTTCCAGCGACTACTGAACCCATATCCAGGGTCATTACACGTTTGTCGCGCAATGTTTCCGGAATCTCATTTGCAATGATTTTTTGTGCAAGGCCTTCAGCAATCGCTGTTTTACCTACACCTGGCTCACCGATCAATACCGGGTTGTTCTTGGTACGACGGCTGAGCACTTGGATGACACGCTCAATTTCTTTGCTACGCCCAATGACTGGGTCAAGGTTATTCTCTCTGGCGTAAGCCGTGAGGTCACGTGCCAGACTGTCCAGTGTTGGTGTGCTGACATTGGCAGGTGTTCCATTATGACTGGATACAGCTTCACTGCTGCCAAGCAACTGTAACACTTGTTGACGTGCTTTGTTCAGGCTGATACCCAGGTTATTGAGCACACGTGCTGCAACACCCTCGCCTTCACGAATCAATCCGAGCAGGATATGCTCTGTGCCTACATAGGTATGGCCCAATTTACGAGCTTCATCCATAGACAGTTCAATTACTTTTTTCGCACGTGGCGTATATGCAATGTTGGTAGGTTGCTCTTGGCCACGGCCAATCAGCGTTTCTACTTCATCCTGAATTTTTTCCAATCCGAGTCCCAGGCCGATCAGTGCTTTGGCAGCGATGCCTTCGCCTTCACGAATGAGGCCGAGCAAAATATGCTCAGTACCGATGTTATTATGACCGAGACGGACAGCTTCTTCCTGCGCGAGTGCGAGCACCTTTTGGGCCCGTTCCGTAAATCTTCCAAACATCATATCTCCTGCACCTCCATGGTTTTGGATAAAACGAGGGTCATGTAATAAAATAACCGTCGTATTCTTCATATCATTTTTGTTTGCAGCCGTGCTGCGAATAAAGTCATTTGGCATTCGTACATGCCTTATTATATAAAAGCCGCAATGCGGCATGAAACCATAATTCAATACAATATCAGGCTAAGCTAGGACTGCTTCGCTGCATTGATCGTATCACGAATCAACTGAGCACGATAGATGTCACGCTCATCTGTGCGCATATCTTCCCCGAATGTTTTCTGCAAAAATCCCGGCTGTGTCATCACATTCAACTCATTCATTACCGTGATGGACAATCCATCCAGTAAGCCGAGATCCACGCCAAGGCGTACATCCGATAATCGCTGTGCAGCTTCCTTGGAATCAACAATAGCTGCATGAGACAATATGCCGTAAGAACGCATGACACGATCCGTAATCCGAAGTCTGGAGTCGGTAATTAACCGTTCTCTGGCTGTACGCTCATGACCTATCATCTGTAATACAACACCATGCAGGTTCTCGATGACTTCCTGTTCGGTCTGTCCCAATGTAATCTGGTTCGAGATCTGGAACAGGTTACCCATCGCCTCACTGCCTTCACCATATATCCCCCTTACAGTTAATCCCACTTGGGAAACTGCGGTTAGAATACGGCCTATCTGTTGCGTCATCACTAGGGCAGGCAAGTGCATCATAACCGATGCTCTAACACCTGTACCTACATTGGTAGGACAGCTGGTTAAGTATCCTCTGCGATCATCAAAAGCATAGTCCACGTGCGCTTCAAAAGCATCATCTATTGCGGAAGCTTTCTCCCAGGCTTCTTTCACCTGGAACCCCGGATAGAGGCACTGGATACGAAGATGATCCTCTTCATTAATCATAATACTGACCGACTCATCCTCACTGAGAATAACCGCACCATTCCTGGATTCATTCGCAAGACTTGGACTGATGAGATGTTTCTCCACCAGCACCCGTTTGTCGAGTTCGTCAATATCGATCAGATCCAACGTATGAAAATCCCCAAAGACATGAACGTCATCGTATTGAAGTACTTCGCTCAGCTTATTCAGCACCTCTTCCGATTGCTCATTGGAAGCCAGCATCGGAAACGGAACATGCTGAAGGTTGCGTGCAATCCGGACACGGCTGCTAATGACAATTTCGGAATCAGCCGCATCACTGCGCATCCAGTCGCTGAGCGCCTTCTCTGTAAAGCGCAGATTAGGCATTACGCATCCCTCCTACTCATGACAAACTTTACTCCTGAGCTATTCCTTTTTCAAGTCCTCTGATCTGGTCACGGATCTGAGCCGCCTCTTCAAATTCCTCTTGCGCGATGCTCTCCTGGAGCTCACGCTTCAGATCAGCGATTTGCCGTTTCACCTTGATGCGACCACCAGCTCGTGCAGGCACTTTGCCTACATGGGACGTACTACCATGAACCCGCTTGAACAAAGGGTCCAAACGGCTGTCAAAATATTTATAACATGAACTGCAGCCAAATCGGCCTATCTTGCTGAATTGTGAGTACGTCATACCACACTCTTCACACTGAAGTGCTTTTGCAGGTGGTGTTCCTGCCGATCCACTTTTGCTGGCTGGATCAAAATCAAGCAATCCGGACAACAAGTTGTGAATGGAAAACCCGCCTGCTGTTCCAGGGATCATTTCCCCTTTTTCACGGGCACATGACTCACAAATATGGAATTCCGTCTTCTCTCCATTTACGATTTTCGTAAAATGAAGTGTCGCCGGACGTTTATTGCATTCTTGGCACAGCATATTGATGTACCTCCTTTGACCCCGATAGTTTTCATTTACCGAGCAAAGATATTAACATCGCCTTCAACATTCTGGCACGAATTTGATCCCGGTAAGGAAGTTTGACTAATATAACCTCTCTAGATACAGCAGCTCGCATCAACCCGGCTTCCCGCTTGCTCAAGAAGCGTGCTTCTTCCAATTGATAGATCAGACCTTCGGCAGCTGTCTGCCCGATCTCTTCACCAATACTATGGTGCAAATGATTATGCAGAGCTGATTGGGCCGGTAATTCAATGCGCTGTATGCGAACATAACCACCACCGCCGCGTTTACTCTCTACCAGGTATCCCTTCTCGAGTGTAAAACGTGTGCTGATGACATAATTGATCTGGGAAGGTACACATGAGAATTGATCTGCCAGATCATTACGCTGAATTTCAACCATTCCTTCGGGACTTTCATGCAAAATACTCTTCAGATATCGTTCGATAATATCAGAGATATTACGCATCCAATCATCCTCCACTGTCTGAAACGTTAAGTCAATAAGGACCCACACGCCCCCACAGAGTACACCTTCTCTACCCATTTAACCAATCAGGAAAACAGCGAATCTTGCTTCCACAGGTATCAACAGGAGAGCGAAGGAAGCACGAAGGTCCTTTAATATTCCCTTGATCCTCCGATGAGATGAATCCCGTATATTGGCGATCATGCATCAGATTGTTGAAAGAAAGCTACTTAAGTATTAAACCTTTAGTTGACTTTGACTTTCTTTGACTTTATAACCATTATAGCATATTTTGTGGTTTTGCCAAGTGGGGTCACTATTCATTTTTTACGATTTTACACGAAATATTCCCCAGACACAAAAAAACCTCCCCAAAATTGCTGGAGAAGTCCATTTGTCTTTCGATCACGCCATATTTCTATATAAGCTAATCAAGTTAAATGGAGCAGTGGGAATAGTCATCAGAAGAAATCGAGCAAATAGGTTTCCCGTTCAGGAATCGCTTGTTCCAAAGCCTTAATTGCTGCTTCTGGTCCGTGAATTCTTCCGATCCGTGCCATTTCCGTTGGTCTGCGATACCCCATCAGCACTGCGGTAAGGGATTGAATATCCACCTTAATGGTCTGATCATCAGTAATTGGTTCTGAAGTTTTCCATATGGACGCTGTTCCATTCATCGCTACGTTTAATTGCCATACTCCTTCATTCCACGGAGCGTGGGTATCCTCTACCTGTAGAACAATCTGCACCGGTGAGTCCTGGCTTGCAAATGGATACTGGGATATAAACTGCTCTACACTAACGATACGCGCCATAAAATAAGGTACGATTTCTTGCTGAATCCGTGGGTTATCCAATTGGAAAGCAAGCGTATCACTGGCTGGTGCCTGCAACGTAACTTCCTGAATCATGGAATCATGATTGGCAATGAAGGTCCACAGCCCTTGCCTAGCCTCTTCATTCAGATAGATGATCTCTTTAATGGTAAACTTATTTTCCTTAACCTCATATAAAAGATAACCTTGTGCTGCATCAGCTTCATCGTAATATACAGCCTTCTGGCTGGTCCCATTAACAAGAACTGAATTCTCCCACCTTGCATCATCCCGAACCAGAGTTCCGTTATAACGCTCAGCATAAGCACTGTATACTTCCTTTAATATGCTGAGACCTGGATCCCCACGCCGAATCGTTCCAGGTGTCGCCTTTTTCAGAGGCAAATGAGCTGTAGGTACTTTATAACGTTTAAATTCAACATAAGTCTCCCATCCATACTTCCGATAGAAACCAAAAGAGAATGGATGCAAGAACGATATACTTTGTTTGTTACGATTCATTTCTTCCAATGCATGCTTCAGCAGACCCGCTACCCAGCCTTTGCGTCTATACTCTGGCCAGGTGGCTACACCCGCAATACCGCCCATCTCGAACGATCTGCCATGAATATAGGTTTGAAAAGGGATTATGTGAAGTTTGGCTCCTAGCTGCCCGTCCTCATATACACCCCATATATCCTGTGACGAAAACTGACTCCGCCGCTTTTCTTTTTGTTCATCATTCATTACCACCTGAAAAGCATATTCGGAGAGTGCCATCGCTGGTTCAAAATCATCTACCGTCAATTTTTGAATTTCCATGTCGTCCTACACCCCATTCGCTAGAGTTATTATCAATCCAAATCATGGCCTGATATGTGATATATGTACCCCTTAGAGTGTGTCAGAGGATTCTTACAAAGTCAAATAAGAGATGCTTACGCATCCCCTTAAATAAACAAATAAAAACCACCACCGAATAACATCGGCAGTGGTTCTTCGCTTGGCGGCGTCCTACTCTCCCAGGACCCTGCGGTCCAAGTACCATCGGCGCTAGAGGGCTTAACGGTCGTGTTCGGGATGGGTACGTGTGGAA
>NZ_FMZN01000012.1:0-58144 GCF_900101225.1 Paenibacillus sp. CF095 | reverse complement strand
CCACACGTACCCATCCCGAACACGACCGTTAAGCCCTCTAGCGCCGATGGTACTTGGACCGCAGGGTCCTGGGAGAGTAGGACGCCGCCAAGCAAAGAACCACTGCCGATGTTATTCGGTGGTGGTTTTTATTATATAGTTTTATTATGTAGTATGGGATTAAAATACAGATTGAATTTGGTAATTTATCAGCACAATAGGTTGTATACATGTAACGTTATTCGATACGAATTGACGTTTTTTTGCGTAATAACTAGACTTGTCCGCTCTGGAAAAACAGTTGTGTTCATCAGGCAATACACCTGATATAACCAAGTACTTTTCCTTGACAGTCTAAATATCGCTTTGCTAAGATGGCAATAATAAATTTTTCAGAAAACGTATTTTCGGCGTAAAATACAGCCTGGAATCTTCGGGTTTTGGACCGTAAAGCTGAGCAAACATAAGGAGGAACACTTGCGTGTGGGAAGATAAATTTGGTAAGGAAGGCCTCACCTTTGATGATGTATTGCTAGTGCCACGGAAATCCGAGACACTGCCTAAAGAAGTAGATGTATCTATTCGTTTGAGCGATAGTGTAAAACTAAACATTCCTTTGATCAGTGCGGGTATGGATACGGTAACTGAAGCGACATTGGCTATTGCCATTGCACGTGAAGGCGGTATCGGTATTATCCATAAAAATATGTCGGTTGAACAACAGGCAGAAGAAGTAGATCGTGTTAAGCGTTCGGAGAGTGGTGTTATTACAAACCCGTTCTCTCTGACGGCAGATCATCTGGTATCTGATGCGGAAGCAGTAATGGCGAAATATCGGATCTCCGGTGTACCTATTATTGAAGGAGATCAGAAGCTGGTTGGTATTTTGACTAACCGCGATTTGCGTTTTATCCATGATTACGGCATCAAAATTAGCGAAGTCATGACTCGTGAGAATCTGGTTACCGCTCCTGTAGGTACTACACTGCAAGAAGCTGAAGGTATTCTTCAGAAGCACAAGATTGAGAAACTTCCATTAGTTGATGAGACAAACACTTTGAAAGGTCTTATCACGATTAAAGATATTGAGAAAGCCATTCAATTCCCTCATGCAGCCAAAGACGCTCAAGGCCGTTTGTTGGTTGGTGCAGCGATTGGTATTTCCAAAGATACATTTGAACGTGCAGATGCTTTGGTACAAGCTGGTGTTGACCTGATTACGGTAGACTCGGCTCACGGGCACCATATCAATATCATTGAAGCAGTACGTCAGCTTCGTGAACGTTTCCCTAGCCTGACCATCGTTGCAGGTAACGTCGCTACTGGCGCAGCCACTCGTGACCTGATCGAAGCAGGGGCTTCGGTAGTCAAAGTGGGTATTGGTCCAGGTTCGATTTGTACAACACGTGTTATCGCTGGTATTGGTGTACCTCAAGTAACTGCAGTCTATGATTGTGCAACGGTGGCACGCGAATACGGAGTTCCGATTATCGCGGACGGCGGAATTAAATATTCTGGTGAAATTACGAAGGCACTGGCTGCAGGCGCACACGCGGTGATGCTGGGAAGTTTGTTTGCCGGCACAGCGGAAAGCCCGGGAGAAACTGAAATCTTCCAAGGACGTAGCTACAAAGTATACCGCGGTATGGGTTCAATGGCTGCAATGAAACAAGGTAGTAAAGATCGTTACTTCCAAGATGATGACAAGAAACTGGTTCCGGAAGGAATCGAAGGTCGTGTCGCTTACAAAGGACCATTGTCTGATACGATCCACCAACTGATTGGTGGTCTGCGTTCGGGTATGGGATACTGTGGTACAAGTAACTTGGAGCAACTTCGTAACGATACAGGCTTTATCCGAATTACAGGTGCGGGACTGCGCGAAAGTCATCCCCATGATGTACAGATTACCAAAGAAGCACCTAACTACTCGTTGTAATCTGAAGAGAGTTAATCATTTCCAGGACAGGCTCGGTGATTTTCACCGGGTCTGTCTTTTTTTGCAGATACCCCTGTGATAGAATAGAACAAGCGGTGACGATCCATGGGTGGATTAAGGCGTTGCGGCGGCTATTTGACGTGAATCTATGAATATGGTTTTGAAAAGCAAATGCAGTGCCAGAAAAGGCTGCCAGTTAAACAGAAGCGCGGACGTCCTTTTACATAAGCATTTGGATAATGCGGACTAAGTGACAATCGATAACGAACTTTGGGAGCAATAATATTGCTCGTTCGATACAGCGCATATAGTACACATCTCATACATCAACCACGTAGGTTAGGGAACAAGAAAATCGCAGTATAAGCTGCACTGAAGCAATTCACAATGCTTTGGATCGAAGGGAGTATTCATCAATTGAAAGCCAAACACATGAATAAAAAGAAACGCCAAATGCTCAAAAAGAGCGTAGCCTCGGTAATGCTAATTAACATGCTTTGTATGTCTGCAGTAATGCCGGTCATGACTGCTGCGGATAACTCTGGTCAGGTTCTGACTGCTGCGGCAACAACAACGAAGACGGAGAAAGCCGTGCAGGTGCCTGGGGTAGACTCACTTGGGCTTGAAGTTAGATCTGCAGTGCTTATGGAAGCCTCAACGGGACAGATTCTACTAAATGTTGATGCGGATAAAGCGATGCCACCTGCAAGTATGACCAAAATGATGACAGAGTACATTGTCGCCGAACAAGTCAAACAAGGTAAATTCGGTTGGGACGATATTGTAACTGTTAAAAAGAATGCTGCACAAAGTATCGGGTCGCGAATTTTCCTCGCGGAAGGTGACCAGCACACAGTTAAGGATCTCTATATTGCTATGGCTGTTGGCTCTGCCAATGATGCTACGGTTGCTTTGGCTGAACATGTTGCCGGTTCGGAAGAAGCTTTCGTGAAAATGATGAATGATGAAGCGAAGCGTATGGGAATGAAGGATACGTTCTTCATCAACTCTTCCGGTCTCGATCGAGCAGATATGCCTGCCGACTTCCGTCCAGCTGAAGACAAGGAAACAGTGATGTCCGCAATGGATGCTGCGATTCTTTGCAGATATATCATCATGGATCACCCAGACTACAAAGATTTTACAACCATTCAATCTTATAAGTTCCGTCCAAATGATAAAGCTCCAATTATCAATTACAACTGGATGCTGGAAGCGAATAAAAATATAACCAATTTCAAAAGCTATGCCTATGAAGGTCTGGACGGAATGAAAACAGGCCATACCACGAACGCAGGTAATAACTTTACAGGTACAGCTGAACGTAACGGTATGCGTCTCATCAGTGTTGTTATGGGCACAGATTCGGAATCTGCACGTTTCAGAGAAACCAAAAAGGTACTGGACTTTGGATTTAACAACTTTGAAGTAAAACAGGCTGTCGCAGGCAAGACCAAAGTGACGGGCTGGGAAGCGGTACCTTTGAAAAAAGGTAAAGAAACAACTGTTCCTGTCGTAACAGATAATGCCGTAAGTTTTGTTGTTCCTAAAGGTACTCAGAACCTGGATGTGACGTTCAAAGCCAACGTAACTGAGGCTGACAAGCTGGTAGCACCAATCAAGGCAGGTACAAAGGTTGGTACAGTAACGTACACGTATAAAGCAGATGGAATTGAGCCACAGGAAAAAACAGTGAACTTGATCACTGCGGAAGAGGCGGAAAAAGGCGGATGGTTCCGTTTGTTCTTCCGTGCCGTGAAGGATTTCTTCGTGGATCTCTTTGACGGGATCAAAAATCTGTTTTAACCCTTAGCAAACTTCATGAAAAGAGTATGATCATGATTTTGATGTATATGTGATCATATCATTGACAAAATACATGTTATTCCGACTGGATGGATTGTATATTTACAATTTTTCCGGTAAAATATCAAGTTAGAATTCACGTATGATAAAGTACAAAAGTACAATGTTCGTTTACCAATATGCAAGATCGTGGCTGGTAAGAGAAGGGGAATGAGCGTATGAAGATCGGCGTTTTAGCACTTCAAGGAGCTGTCACAGAGCATATTCGAAGTATTGAACGTGCTGGAGCAGAAGGTGTGGCTATCAAACAGGTTCAGCAATTGGAGGACTTGGATGGTCTTATCCTTCCTGGCGGGGAAAGCACAACGATCGGTAAACTGATGCGCAAGTATGGGTTTATGGATGCCATTCGCGCGTTTGCTGCTGAAGGCAAACCTGTGTTTGGTACCTGTGCTGGCTTGATCGTTATGGCTAAACACATTGCAGGGCAAGAGGAAGCTCATTTGGAGCTAATGGATATGACTGTATCCCGAAATGCATTTGGACGGCAGAGAGAAAGTTTTGAGACGGATTTGCCAGTCAAAGGCATTGAGGAAACGGTAAGGGCTGTGTTTATACGGGCGCCCTTGATCGAGAGTGTCGGAGACCAGGTCGAAGTTCTCTCCACATACAAGGATGAGATTGTTACCGCTCGTCAGGGGCATTTGCTGGCTTGCTCCTACCATCCGGAGTTGACGGATGACTATCGTCTGCATACTTATTTTGTAGACATGGCCAGATCCTACAAACACACGGTAGACTCTAAATAATGCATGATGTACAACCTATGATCTCCCGGTCATCGGATCACTTCCCCAGAAGCCGTGTAAGGCCGCTGGATGGCAGTTGCATCTGAACGGATGCCTGATGTTGCCTGTATCTGCTTCATAGCGGGAATCGCAGCGGAGGGTAACACCGGGGATATAGGTTGTTTTTTGGGTTACAGGTTCCGATAAGTATATAGTAAGGTATATACAGTAGAGTTTTGAGAATGGATTTTAACATAAGGCTTCACGTTGTGAGGTTATTTAGGAGGGGTATATCGTGCTTGATGTGAAAATATTGCGGAATGAGTATGCGCGTGTAGAAGAAGCATTGAATAAACGTGGCAAATCGCTGGATCTTATCGCTGGATTTACCGAGATGGATGCCAAGCGTCGGGAATTGCTTCAAGAGAGTGAAACACTGAAGAGCCGTCGGAATACGGTCTCTGCGGAAGTTGCTAGACTGAAGAAGAATCGTGAGAATGCTGATGATCTGATTGTGGAGATGCGCGAAGTCTCTGATCGAATCAAAGCCATGGACGAAGAAGTTCGGGAACTGGAAGTGAAGATCAATGATCTCACAATGGCGATTCCGAACATTCCTAACGAAAGTGTACCGATTGGAGCTTCTGAAGACGACAATGTTGAGATTCGTCGTTGGGAAGAGCCGAAGTCATTTACTTTTGCACCAAAAGCACACTGGGAAATTGCGCAGGATCTCGATATTCTTGATTTTGAAGCGGCTGCCAAAGTAACAGGTTCCCGTTTTACCTTTTATAAAGGTCTGGGTGCGCGTCTGGAACGTGCATTGATCAACTTCATGATGGATCTGCACAGCGATCAACATGGATATGAAGAGATTCTGCCTCCATACATCGTGAATCGGGACAGCTTGTTTGGAACAGGTCAACTGCCTAAGTTCGAAGAAGATCTGTTTAAGTTGAAAGATACTGAATATTATCTAATCCCTACTGCTGAAGTTCCGGTAACGAACTACCATCGCGAAGAGATTCTGAATGTAGATCAATTGCCTAAGCACTTTGTGGCATACAGCTCTTGTTTCCGCTCTGAAGCCGGTTCGGCTGGACGGGATACACGCGGCTTGATTCGTCAGCATCAATTCAACAAAGTAGAGCTGCTCAAGCTCTCTACTCCAGAGACTTCGTATGAAGAGTTGGAGCAAATGACTCAAAATGCGGAGCGTGTGCTTCAATTGTTGGGCTTACCGTATCGCGTTCTGACATTGTGCACGGCAGATATGGGCTTCACTTCAGCTAAAACGTATGATATTGAAGTATGGTTGCCTGAGAGTAATACCTATCGTGAGATTTCTTCTTGCTCCAACTGTGAGGACTTCCAGGCACGTCGTGCCAATATCCGTTTCCGCAGAGAGCCAAAAGCTAAACCGGAATTTGTGCACACATTGAACGGGTCAGGATTGGCCGTTGGACGGACGGTAGCCGCTATCCTGGAGAACTATCAACAGGAAGATGGTACGGTTGTTATTCCTGAAGCATTGCGTCCTTATATGGGCGGCGCCAGTGTGATTGCACATCGTTCTTAAGAGTTAGTTAACCATCCTCATCAAGAGGAATACAAATTCAATCCGTCATTTTGGAATGGCGGATTGGAGTGTTTTGTAAAGCCGAGGCAGTTGTCTGACACGGGATTATCAATTTTGATATAAAAAAGGTTGCATTATAATGTCGAGATGTGGTATGATACTTTTCGTGGCAAGTTTATAAAACTTAATTCCCTGGAGAGGTACCGAAGCGGTCATAACGGGGCGGTCTTGAAAACCGTTAGAGTGCAAGCTCACGTGGGTTCGAATCCCACCCTCTCCGCCATAACTTTTAAATTGCACACCGCATAAGGTTTTGCGGTGATTATGATTGAAACGCACTAGACTGTTGAACAGCGGTCTGGTGCGTTTTTTTGTGTTCGTGACCGTTAGTGACAAGTCTAACGGGAGGTAATCAATATGAGTTCAAGCAATGGAAAAACATCGCATAAGCGCGGGCAAAGGAAGAATAATTTAGACATTCCCCAGCGGTTATTAGACCGCCTTACCCCTTCGGTCTTGGAAACGCCCCGGTCCACGCTTCAAGAAGCCGAGAAATCTCGCCCTGAGACGTTGACACTGGACAAGCTATTCAACCGTTACTACGCCGCACGACAAGCGGCAGGGGCGGCAGAACGCACCTTAGAAGACTACAGAAAGCATATGAACTGGTTTCGGCGTTTCTTAGCCGACGAGTACAGCGGTCTTGATAACTTTGTACCTAACCGTGATGTCATCCGTGTATGGATTTCGTCTATGTTGACGGTACAGAAGTTGAAGCCCTCAACAATAAATATTAGATTGCGTACAGTTAAGGCAATGTTCAATTGGGCTATAAGTGAAAGAATCATAAAAGAAACTCCATTTGAAAATGTTGAGTTATTGAAGGTACCTGAGGAAGATTTCCAAGTAATTTCAAAGGCACAGGAAAGGAAGCTCTTCAATTGCTGTGAGTTAACTACCTTCTTGGGACTACGTGATGCATTATTGATGTCTTTTCTGCTTGATACTGGGGTACGTATTGGGGAGTGCATGAGAATTTTTGTAGAAGAAGTTGATTTACAGAATCGCTCTGCTTCCGTACGTGCAGAATCAGCTAAAACTAGAAAAGCGCGGACAGTTTACTTTGGAATAAGAACCCAAGAACTATTGGTTATTTACCTTGGTTGGCATGAGATGAACGGACAAGCTCCAAACTTATTTCTAAATGAATATGGTCAGCCATTAGATAAGAATTGGGCAACCAGATGTATTAGCTACATCGGGAAGAAGGCAAAGATTACGGGGGTTCGTATAAGCCCTCACACGTTCCGACATACATTTGCTACTCGTTATATAAAGGCAACAGGAGACCCCTTTTCACTACGACGATTGCTCGGACATTCATCAATGGAAATGGTCAACCGTTATGTTAATCAGGATGTTGCTGATGTTCGTGAGCAATACGAGAAGTTTATGAATAGAGAGGGCTAAAATGGTACAGAGAATATGGTTGATGAGGCGATGAGGTCCACATAGACAATAGGCTTTGATTAGTATACATTTTTGACGTATAGTAATTGTGGGAACCAATTTTAAATTATATTTGTCTTATAACTACCCCCAAATAAGTTTGATTGGGGGTGTTTTTGTGTTCATAAATAGTATTTTTGTCATTCAAGACTTGAATTTTGGAGAGGAAGCTAAAGAATTTTTGAAATCCTACTGGTTTGTAATCGGAATGCTGTTTGGTGCCGTACTATATCTAATTGAGCAAAAGTATAAGAAATAATGTTGAGGAGGTGTAGGCTTGAAGCAAGAGAACAAAGTCATTGGAATTGAGGAATATAGAAGAATGAAAATTTTAAGGAATTATCCTAAACCAAAACCTATTAAGAGACTTACGGAAGAACAAATGAAGTCTTCAAATGAGAAGAGAAGACGAGAAGATTAGTAAAGTTGGTGGAACAACGAATATAAGCATTATTAGGAGTGAGAGTTATGAGTTCAATAAAGCCGTTAGAGCAAATTATTGAGGATGAAAAAGCTTTGAGGTTACTGGAGACGGTTGGTGAGTTCTTTCAGTATGCTGAAAGTTATCGCACAATATTAGACAATCTAACAATCATGCTCAGAGATATAATTTTAGAGCCTTACAGATATGAGGGACCATTCAATGCTGGCATAGAGTTAGTTCGCGGTTTAGATAGGCTCGCACTAGGAAGGGATACAAAAGAAGAGTTCGTTGAGTTTGTTGAAAATTGGAAGAAAAAGCATAACTAATATTTATTTTTCCCGCCGCCGTGTTTTTTTTGAACTTTAGTAAGAAATAGAAAACTATACTTCTTCTTAAAATCTAATATTTGATTGTGGAGACGACTTTCCAAAACGGAGGTCGTCTTTTTTTGTTTTGGAGACTTTGGCAGTATCAGCATTCTACATGTTTGGTTCCCGCTTCCTTCTCCATCATGCATTATGAATTTAATTTTTATTTGAGTGTATGGGGATTTTTGAAGGGGTCCACTTAAATATATAGATGTGTCCGAATAAGGCATATTAGGACTGAATCAAAGCTCTAATTAGTAGATTCATTAAAGGAGAAGTGTAAATGAAAAGTTTAGTAAATTCAAATGTGGTGTGTGACAAGTACAGCATTTCTAAGCGTACGCTATGCAGATGGAAACTTGAGGGATTACCATCAGTCAAATTAACATACAATATGGTCAGGTATCAGCTTGATGAAGTGGCTAAATGGATTGAAGCAAATAAGGTCAAGACAGAAGTGGGAGCAGAATGAACGCAATTGATAATGAAATGGTAACCTACAGAGACGTAGATACTGGATACATGATAGCTGATAAAGTGAATTTGAACACACATACCATTATCAACAATGCTCAGCGGGAAGCGTATAAGGAAAAATTAGAATATCAACAAAGGCTTGAAAGATACAAATATAGGACAGATAATCCGTTTACAATGGTGAATATGGAGGGAGCGAGAGATTTGCTAGCAACGGAGAGGTTGAGTAATAAAGAGTTGGGTTATTTCTTGGTGCTCCAATCATATATAGGTTATGATAACATGCTGAAAATGTCGTTAGGTGCAAGAATACCTATGACAGAGAAGGAACTAGCGGAAGTACTAAGGATTAGAGATAAGAGAACATATTCCAACATACTCAGAAAGTTTATGGAACTAGACTTAATACAGAGTAAAAAAGTTTCTTTATTTAAGAAAGAATATGAAGCGCTTTACATCAGTAATGTATATTGTCTTAGAGGAACAAGCAAAGAGAACAAGCTAGTCAAGGTTTTCATTAAAGCTATGCAGGAACTTTACAGTCAGAAGGATATAAAGCCCGCTGATATTGGCTTCTTATATCGCATACTCCCATATATGCACTTTCAAAGTAATCATCTTGTAAGACATCCTTACGAAAAGGATTTTTCCAGTGCAGAGGCACTATCTCTAAGGGATGTAGTAGAAATTACCGGTATGGACGAAAAGAATGTCAAGGAACATCTTAGGATTAAACTGTCTGGGGTGCATGTTTTTGGCTCATTCAAGGCTGGCAAGAACAGTGTTTACAAAGTCAATCCATCATTATTCTATCGAGGTACTGCACCAGAACTAGTTAAATCAGACTTTACTTTGACGGAACAGAGCTGCAATTAATGGCTCTGTTTCTGTATTTTCATCTGTATACAAAATTTTAAAAAGGCAAATACAATCTCAACCGAGGGGTATTTTTGCAGAGATATTGAACAATTGAGGGGTATTTTTGCGAAATTCAAAGTGGTCCCAGCCTTAGAGCCATAAGGGTTTCAGCGATTTCCCGAAAGTAGTATCTCTCTTATCTTAGAAGATATAAGACCTTTAGGCAAAGGTGCTAGGTTGGTTATTACCCAAAACAATCTTTTTACCGCGAGGCGAAGCAAGCAATCGTCAATCTTATTCGATATGTCCTTCTTGACGATTCAAATTATAGGCATTAGCAAAGAATATATAGCTGAGATAATGATATAACCTATATATGATTGAAGTACCCGGCCATCTTAGTTGAATGTTTAGGGTACTTGCCGCCTGAATTGGAATGATATATATGGGGCATATATAGAATTTCATTTACATTGGCAGAGGAATGGACAATATGACTTATTAATATCAAAACTATACTCTGCTTGCCAATGGATAAAATATATCTTATGCAAGTCGTCGTCTAATCTAAGCGCTCACGTAATCACTCCTATGGGTGGCGGGCGCTAAGATTCAGATAGAAGGATGTTATGAGCTTGTCAAAATATTGCCAACCAAAATGTTGCTTAGCAGTATATTGCTTAGCAGAATGTTGCCGTTGGAACCGATGGATACATAATCATGACTTATACTTCATCCAACTAAAGTACGCTTGGTAAACCAGAAGAGTTTTTGTGTGTGACCCTGCGTAGTCTAATTTTCCTCGTTCTGATTCCGTTCCGGCGAATATCCCCCTCCCACACTTCAGATAAGGTATATTATCAGTAGTAATCGGCATGTTTCTTTCTGAAGATTGTAAATATTACGACAGGTTATGTGTGTTATAATATGGTATAAATGTATTAGTGGTAGCTTGGTTCATATAAAGCTAACAACAGTCAACAGTTACCTTCGGAGGGGTCTATGTTACCGATTAAATACGTACACCAGAATAATAATAAAAACGTGGTTGTGTTTGTGCATGGTTTTACTGGAGATAGTGACACCTGGAAAACTAACTCTTCATCGTTTCCAGAAATGTTGTTGGCCGACAAGGTTATACAAGAAAATTTTGATTTGATGTACTTTAATTATCATTCAGAGTTGGTCGACTTTTATGCCGCAAGAAGTTCTGCAAAGTCATTATTTAGAATGTTTAGTAAGGGTAAGAGCGCTACTGCTAAGAATATAAGCATAACTCAATTGGGCGACCATTTGAAATCTGTAGTAGAGTTTTACTGCTCCCCCTATCAAAATATTATTATTGTTGCACATAGTATGGGAGGGCTTGTATCAAAATCATTTTTGCTTAGTAATACACATGAATCACGTAAAGTAAAAATGTTTCTTTCATTAGCAGTTCCTCATAATGGAGTAGACTGGGCCACTTTCAGTCAATTATTGTTTAAAGAGCATAAACAGCTGATTGATTTGCAGCCCTTAAGTAGTACGCTAAATAGTATTAATCAACAATGGATTAAAAGTCAGTCTGAGTTACCTAAGACTATTTATTTCTACGGACAATTTGATGAAGTTGTGAAGCAAGAAAGTGCAATTGCATATGAAATTACTGAATCTAACAAAGTTGCCTGTAACGACGACCATTTTTCGATTTCGAAACCAGATTCGACAGACAGTCTGATATTTGTTGCAGTAAAAAGACAATTATTAGATTTTATTTCGAATGCGGAGAAGGAATCAAATATGTTAGTTAAGCCTTTTAAGGATGAGGGACAGCTTGATAATGAATTATTTGTTTTGAAATTAATGGTAGCGGATGTACATAAAACATTAATATACAATGCTAAATCTACATTTTTTAACGCTGAATACATGCGGAAACTTTTAGTACATCAATCAATTGGTTTAGAGGAACTTAGTGCATTGTACTCGCAAATTGAATATTTATATTCACTTGAGTTTGGGAAATTGCTTAGCGGAGATTTAAAGGACAGTAATGAGCTTGTTACCAATATTCATCAAAGTATCCTTGAGAAAGACAGAGAGTTCTTGAAAACTACATTACCGCTAATTAACGCTTATCATAAAACTGGCATGTTACACCAGTTGACAAATGACCTTGACAAAGATTTATGGTGGGCGCAAAACAATTCTATCAAAGATATTAAAGCTTTCAGGGAGGCAAAGGCAGATGAATAAACTCCCATTTATTATACCAGAGAGAGATTTGAACTTACGTGTTGCAGTCGTTGTAATGATTCTTGACCGTTTATCTTATACGAAGAGAAAAAAGCTTATTCTTAATTTGGATAAAATAGCTATTTACGAATTTTTAGTCACACAGCCGTTTGTCCTTCATGAGTTAGTTGAGAAAGATTCAAAGTTACCTCGTTTCCATCTACAAGAGAATGAAAAGGGTTCAGTTAGAACCAAGTATATAAACAAAAAGAGTTTAATAGACTATTCATCTATTAAAGAGTTACTTCAAATATTATTAGTTCATCAATTTGTGAAGATTGAAAGAGACAAGAATGAATTTTTTTATGTAATTACAGAAAAAGGTACAGAGTTCATTAGTGCAGTTGAATCAGATTACTTGTATAGAGTGAGAGAATTATGCGATGTTATAAGCAAACTTACATCCATTCCTTCTTCGAATTTAAAAAGATTAATTAATCCTATTCTAGGAGTGTAGATATATGAATACATACACTGATTCTCCTAAACTCGTTATAAATAAATTAATTTTGAAAGGTCATGAAAAAGATTATGTAGTTACTTTTTCGTTAGGTATCAATATTATTTATGGTGATTCTGATTCTGGTAAATCTAGTATATTAAATTTGATTGATTACTTGCTTGGGGCAAAGAAGATTTATATGTATGAGGAAATAGAAAAACATGGAAGATATGCATTGCTTGAAGTAGAACTAAACGGCAAGACTTACACTATAAAGAGAGACATATTTAAACCAGAGGATTTAATTGAAGTGTTCTCAACAGGCATTGAAAACATTAGCGATTTATTTCCGGCTCTATACAGTCCCAATTATAAGAAAGAGGGGCCAGCGGGATACTTCTCAGATTTTCTTCTTAATGCATTGAACATTCCTTTGGTAAAAATCAAGCAATCGCCCACGAAGGCAGATTCAGATTTAACTCGTTTAAGTTTCAGAGATATATTTAAGTATTGTTACCTTGACCAAGATGATGTCGGCAGTCGAAATATACTCGACAGTAACAGCCCAGTGGTTTTCACTAAGAATAAAGAAGTGTTCAAATTTATTTACAATCTATTAGACAGTCAAATTACTGACTTACAAGGGCAAATAAGTGAAAAAACGTCGGAGAAAAATAAATTAATAGAAAAACATGACGTAATAGCCTCTTTTTTAGAGACACTCAAATTGATTCACTTGATTTACTGAATGAAGAACTAACTATGGTTAGAGACGAATTGGAATTAATCGAGATGGAACTTGCCTCAATTACTCAGCGTATGCGTTCCGATAGTTCATATTTTGATGATTTAAGAAAACTCATTGTTCATTTAGAAAGTGAAAATACAAAGTATAAGACAAATAAATCACTTAAGCTAGGGCAAATGGAACAACATATCCGCTTAAAAAAGGACTACAAGCAAGATATAGAGAAGTTAAGTTCATCGCTAGCGGTAATAAAAAAATTACCTGATAAGCATGAAGAGGTTGATTGTCCAGTCTGTAATAGTAGAATTGGATATGCTAAATTAGCTTTAAATTTTGAATCTAATCCAGTTGAAACTGTTAAAGCAGAAGTTAATAGCCTAAAAAATAGATTGAAAGAAATTGATACACTGATTGAAGAAGAGCGAAACAATATTATTCACCTTGAAAGCGAGGAACAACGCCTTTTAGAGAATCTTGAAAAAGCGAGAGAAATGCTGGATATTAATACTGAGAATTTTGTTGCTCCATTTATTACTCAAAGGGATGAATTTGTAGCTGAGAAAGCTAGGGTTTTGGAACGGATTAATAAAATAGAGCAACTAATAAAAATGAGAAAGCAGTTAAATGAACTAATATCTAATTCTGAAATATTGCAGAATCAAATTGCTATATTATTAGAGAAGTTGGACGCACTAAAAGCATCCGCGCCTTCTATTGACGATGTTCTAACAAACCTAGCAGATTACTTACGTGATTTCTTAATAAATATACCTATAAAAAATCCACATGGTATATCTATAAACAGTAAATCATTTTTGCCAGTGGTTAGAGAACGTAATTATGCTGAATTAACTTCTGGTGGTTTAAGGACGCTTGTTTCTGTAGGATATTATTTTAGCCTTCTACAACATAGTCTAAGCAATGCTACAAATTATCCATCATTTATAATGATAGATACTATTGGTAAATATTTAGGCAAAACTAAGCGAGATAATGATTTAGAAGTCAGTAACGCAGATGATGCATTAGAAGGTTTGGATGACCCTACAAAATATATTAACTTGTATAAGCATATAGCCAAGATATCTGAAAGTATGCTTAAGAAACAGAAAAGTCACCAGATTATTATTGTAGATAATGACTTACCAGCAGATGCAAAAGGTGAGCTTATGATTCAGCAATACGTTGTTAAACATTTCAACTCAAGCGGCACAGATGGTGCAAGTATTGGTTTCATTGATAATGCTTAGAAATCAGTATGTAGTATGTCTCTATACTTGAAAAATAATGCATATTTCGTAAAAAGACGAGGAGATATTGATTTATACTATATAAACCAATAAAATCAAGCTATCTGACGGTCACATATTCAATGAAGCTTTTTAACTCAGACCGCTGTAGCGATTCAATAATAAAGTGCCATAAACTCAATCATGCTAAGGCTTGGTGGCTTATCACAACTAGGGGCGGTCTTGAAAACCGTTAGGGGGCAACTCCACGTGGGTTCGAATCCCACCCTCTCCGCCATACTACACTTATAACAAGGACTCGAGCGATCTCGCTCGGGTCCTTTTTTGCATTGTGAGTTTGTTAAACGTAATGAGCATACAGGTTGGTGACCGATGTATACGTTGCACAGTACAACGTTATATTTTGATTAAGGTTAATATGTATAAAAACATCTTCATCGCCGCACTTTATATAGGAGTGGAGGTGGTAAGATGAACCGCGAGTTAAACATCGATCAGACAGAGCTTGTAGGGCTTGGCAAGAACGTTTGCCTCAAGTCCTGAATGTTGGAGACCAGGCTCAGGTAATGGCCGATGAAGCCGATCAGCAGGCGATTCGGATACACATTGCTACAGCAGGGCACGAGATGTACTCTTTTGATTTCAAATGTGCATATGTCGATTCGCGTGAAGTCAGCGTACAGCTGATTGATGTGGAACGGGATGGACGAACGACAGATGAGCGTACAGAACCGATTCAGGAACTGGCTCACGATTATACACGGCACATTCATGAATGCGCCCAGTCGTTACAATCCCAAACGAGACAATAGCCTGATTCTGAAGGAGTGAACTCAATTGACTAAAGCCAAAGCGGGAGTAGACAAAAACCTGCAAAATGTAGTCGATGATCTGGAGCAGCCTGCCGTAAACAGTCATCATGCCCAGCAAATTCAGCAAGATATTAATGATCGCCGTCATCAGGATGCACTGAATCATGACAAAACGGAAGACAGGGACCCATCCCATTCCTAACAATGATGAGGGGGCAATAATATGAGCAAACCAAAAACAATTCCCGTACCGGAAGCGCAAGCATCCGAACAGCATCGTCATTCATCCAAACGCTCTTCCATGCAGGAGCCATTATCCGGTTCCAAAAAAGTAAAAAATCAAAATCATGTGGATCATTTGAACCCCCAAGGTTAATAGAAGAAACAGATTCACGCAAAAGTCCCTTGTTACCTAACAGGGGGCTTTTGCGTATTCATACATATATAAAGACAGGCACACGCATATTCCCAAAGCTGACATAGGTCTTTGTAGCCATTTTAAAGAGGAAAGATCACATTTTTCCCAAATTAGGTTTCGGTATCTGGCGATATGGTATATCATTGATATTGAATTACTTTTTTTGGGGTTATCACGAGAGGAGAGAAACAAATGACTAAACGTATGGGGGCGCTTCTTCTTACGTTGCTGTTGACCGTATCTATGGCATTGACAGCATGTAGCAGCAAGCAGGAGCCAAAAGAGGCATTGAAGACGGCTGCGGCCAATGCTTCCAAATTAACTTCGTATGAGATGAGTTCTAACTTTACAATTAATGAATTGAGCTATAAACCTGGGGATGCGTCACAAACTGATCCTACTATGACTCAGTTTATGAGCATGCTGAAGGATGCTCAGTTGAATGTAACAGGTGTATACCAAAGTGAGCCAATGCAGACAGAGATGACTCTAGGCATCGAGCTTAAAGGCGATATGGGTATGACCTTTACCATTCCAATGGTGATGACAGCTGAGAAACTCTATGTGAAAGTGCCGAATATTCCGTTCTTCCCAATTCCGGAGAACGTTGTTGGCAAATTCCTGGAACTTGATCTGAAAGAACTGGCTGAGCAAGAGGGTACGGAATGGAACCCGGATGCTATGGACGCAGCCAAAACGCAAAAGCTGAGCAACGAAGTCATGGACGCAGTGCTGAGCGAGTACGATCAAGCTAAATTCTTCAAAAATCTAGACACCAAAGATGCACAACTTCCTGAAGGCGTAGATGCGAAGCAGGTTGTACAATTCTCGGTGAATAATGACAATGTTAAAGAAGCAGTTACTGTACTGGTAACAAAAGCTATGCCTAAAGTATTGGATATTCTGTCCAAAGAGGAATATCGTGAAATGCTGCAAATGGATCAGGCTGATATCGACAAAGCTAAAGAAGATCTGAAGATCACTGAAGCAGATCAGGCTGAAATGGCTAAAGACTTGGATAAATTGAAAGATGTTCTGACAATCAACCAATTCAACATTGATTTCGCATTGGACAAAAACGACTTCCCTGTATATCAAAAGATGGTCGCTGATGTGCTGATCAAGCCAGAAGGTACAAAAGACGAAGTGAAATTGGCATTTACCGGTTCCAATACGTACACCAAGATTAACGAAAAAGCAGCATTCAAAATCAACATCCCTACTGGCAATGACGTAATTACTATGCAAGAGTTCGAAGAACTGATGAACGCTTCATACGGATACTAAGCTCGTCGAGTTCAAATCAAACCGTTTGTTATTCAAGTGAGGGATAATTTCCTTCCGCTTGGATACAGGCGGTTTTTTTGTTACACAGCGTATGAGGGGGATTCGCAAAATAATTGATCTTTGATTTTAAATCGTGGCTGGTGATACATACAAATAAAACCGCACTCTCTCCTACATAACTAGGGTAGTGCGGTTTGGAATATTAAATTTGTATATTGTTGAATTGGAAATACAGACAGCTTTGTGGTGGAAATTCTAAATCAATTAATTCGCAAGTTCGTCCAAGTCTTCAGCAAGTACAGCATAGATCTGATGATCCTGATATTTGCCGTTGATCTTGAGGTATCTGCGAGCAGTACCTTCAAACTGGAATCCGTTCTTCTCCAGTACGCGCTGTGAACCTTTGTTGGAGGGCAATACTGCAGCCTGAACCCGATTTAACTTCAGCGCACGGAAGCCATAAGCTACGGCCAGTTTAACCGCTGCTGTCATTCGTCCGCCGCCCTGATAATCTGGATGGATAAAGTAACCCATATCTGCATAATTGGCAACGCCTAATACGACATTGTTGATACTTACTTGTCCAATCAACAGGCTGTCTTTAATGGTATAGATTCCAAATTGATATCCTGTACCTTCTTCTGCTGCCTTGACTCGATCCTCAATCCGCCGAGTCTGAGCATCCAGTGTATAGAATTCATCGTCTCGCACGGGTTCTACAGACTGGTAGGGGACGCGTGTGACCTGAATCAGGTCCAGATAGGACTGTGTATCCTGGGGTGTGAGCAACCGAAGGCTTATGCCATTGGCTGTATCATAGAGTGTTAGTGCCATTACAGCACACTTCCTTTCTAATTGGGATGTTTGTAGTCGGTGACTACTTTAACTTTTGGCGCAGACTTCTGAAAAATTGAGTTAGCATCGTGGAGCATTCAGGCTGAAGGATATCCGGAATCACCTCGGTGCGATGGTTAAAACGAGGCTCCTGTAGCAGGTTCATCAGTGTACCTGCACAGCCTGCCTTGGGATCAGCCGTACCATAGATTACGCGGGGGACCCTGGATTGTACAATTGCACCTGCACACATCGGACAAGGTTCCAGTGTGACGTACAGAGAACAATCCAACAAACGCCAAGCTCCAATGGTCTCGCTGGCCTGACGAATAGCTACCATCTCTGCATGGGCGGTAGAATCCAGCGTAGTTTCACGCAGATTGTATCCTCGACCAATGATTTGGTTATTTTGTACGATTACAGCTCCAATCGGAACTTCCCCAAGAGCTTCGGCTTTGTAAGCCTCAGCAATGGCCTCTCGCATCCAGTGCTCATGCTGAGCTTCCTCAGATAAATGCGCAAGATCGGTCTGGAGAAAATGTTCAGTCATTACTATATAACTCCTTCCAAAATCGTTTATTCAGCGAACAAGCATTCGGGTTGTTAACATGTTGTGTATAGAATTGTGGATAACCGTATAGTTGCTCACATAGTTATAAACAAACTATCCACAAGCCTGTGGGTATGTGGATAAATATAGTGATTAATTTCATTGTAGAGTTCGAAAATGCAAAAAACAACGAATTTCGAGCTTTTCAGTCATTCGGTAACTTTTGGACACAGGTCAATTATCCTTTTCAAAAAGACATACAAGCGTTATGATGGAGATAGGTTTTGCCATATATCGCCAGAGGGTACAAGCCGAGAGGTGAACAAAAAAACTTGTCTATTAAAACGAAATTATCCATGATTATGTCGTGCTCAGTGCTCGTTATTTTAGTGTTGAATATCGCACTGAGTTATTATACTACAGAAGAGAATCTGAGGCAGGACAGTGAAACCAAGATGGTGCTCACTGCAAAGCAGATTGCAATTGCTGTCGAACAGAATCAATACAGTTCGGATTATGTAAAACGGCAGATTGGAAACAATCTGTGGCTTGCTGCTGTCATGGCAGCGGAAGAATTGGACCCGGATATTAATAATATCACAAATGAAGAACTTGTACGCTTGAGCCAAAAGGTCGGCGTTTCGCATATTTCGTTAATGGAGCAGACGGATGATGACATCGTTGTTAGCCGCTCTTCGGATCCGAGAGAAATTGGGCTGTCCACCAAATCCATGACCTATTGGTATCAGGCCTTTAAGCAGTTGTTTGAAAAACAACAGGTGACGATTCCCCAAGGGCAGAAGTTGGAACATTTCTGGTCAGATGGATTCGAATATTCTACATCCAGTCCTTCGGATATTGATATCTGGGGTTACTACCATGATGGAAAGAGAAACTACATAATCAATCCTTTCTATAATAATACGGAAGTTGATGACTATGTGAAAATCTCTAGTCCGGATGAGATTTTAAATAAAATTCGTGAGGTCAATCCCTCCATTCTGGAGATTACAGGCATCAATCCGTTGACTTTTGGCAGCCCGAACATGGGTGATGACGGAAGAGATTCGAACTTTAGCAAATTGAATAACAGACCGATTCGTTTTGGTACATACCAGTATGGTTCTACGGATGAGGATCATCGTGCTGTGGTGCGCGCCATTCGAACAGGGCAAAATGTATCTTTTGTCAGTGAAACCCACGAACAGAAGGTACTGAAGAGTTTTATTCCCATTTTCACACCTAACCAGTCTTCCTATGTGATCAGTATTGTCATGGACTATAAGCAAATATCCTCCATGGTATCTGAGCAGTTGGTGAGCCATGCCTCCATATCGTTGGTTTTGCTGGAGATCGTAATCTTTGGCAGTTATCTGCTCGCAGGGTATATTACACGTCCGATCCAATCCATATTGGGAAAAGTGAATGATGTAGCGGATGGACACTTTGATTTCCGTCTGAAGGTCCGGAGGAAGGATGAACTAGGCCAACTGGCCAATCGTATTAATGCCATGATTCGTAATCTGGGACATTATACGAGCCGTCTGAAACAAATGTATGAAGAGAATCGGGCGGTGAAAGAACATCTGGAGTCCATTATCAATCAGACAGCGGATGCCATTCACATTACGGATCTTGAAGGAAAAGTGCTGCGGGTTAATCGCGCATTTGAACAATTATATGGCTTTCGAAGTCGTGAGGTGGAAGGTCGTAATCTGAAGATCATCCCGCCAGAGGCAGAAGAAGAAATGAAACGTCAGCATGCCCAACTCGTTGAGGGGATGTCCATTACGTCCAACGAAACCACCTGGATGAAGAAAGACGGGACCCGAGTAGAGGTCAGTGTCAGTACGGCTCCGGTACGAGACGAGGCTGGAGAGATTACCGCGCTCATTAGTGTCTCCAGGGACATTACAAGCCGTAATCGGATGGAAGAGCTGCTCAGACGTTCTGAGAAGCTAACAACTGTAGGCCAGCTTGCAGCAGGTGTGGCACATGAGATTCGTAATCCACTGACTACGTTGCGCGGGTTCCTACAGTTACAGCAAGAGAGCAACAAGCTGAATCATCGTCATCTGGATCTGATGTTATCGGAGCTGGATCGCATCAACCTTATTGTTGGTGAATTTCTGATTTTGGCCAAACCGCAGGCGGTTCATTTTCAGAATCGGGATATTCGTTTTATTCTCGGCGATGTCATCTCGTTACTGGATAGTCAGGCGCATCTGCATGGTGTAGAATTCGTACTGCGTGCCTCATCCGATTCGGCTATGGTACACTGTGAAGAGAACCAGTTGAAGCAGGTATTCATCAATTTGCTGAAAAATGGTATGGAGGCCATGCCAAATGGAGGAAGCATTCATATCAAGCTCAAGCATGACGAGCAGTCGAAACGCGTCAGAATTGAGATCAGGGATGAAGGCATTGGTATCCCGGAAGAGATGATGCCCAAGCTTGGGGAGCCTTTCTTTACGAATAAAGAGTCTGGGACAGGGCTTGGTCTGATGGTCAGTCAGCGAATTATTCAATCACATAAGGGCATGATGGATATTAAAAGCGTCATGAACAAGGGAACAACGGTTATCATTGAACTGCCTGCATCCGAGCAACAACCGGAGGTTATTGAGGCAGATCAGGTAACGGATGAACCAATTACAGATGAAGAGAACTAGATGAGGTGAGATTACCTTTTGCGTATTAATAAATTTATTAGTGAAACAGGTTATTGCTCCCGGCGTGAAGCCGACAAGTTGGTGGATAGTGGTCAGGTAACCATTAATGGAGTTAAGGCTGAGCTGGGCAGTCAGGCAGAAGAAGGCGACGATGTACGAATTAATGGCAAGCCGATCAAGGAAAAGAGAAAACACGTATATATCGCGCTGAATAAACCGATTGGAATCACAAGTACAACTGAGCAGCATATTCAGGGCAATATCGTTGATTTTGTCGGGCACGATGAACGTATTTTCCCTATTGGACGTCTGGATAAGGACTCGGAAGGTTTGATCCTGATGACCAATGATGGAGATATCGTTAACCGGATACTTAGAGCAGAAGGACGCCATGAGAAAGAGTATATCGTTACTGTTGATCGATCTGTAACCCCGAGTTTCCTTAGAGGTATGAGCACTGGGGTGAAGATATTGGGTGAAATGACCCTGCCTTGTACCGTGACCCGGATGACGGATCGAGTATTCCGTATCATCCTGACTGAAGGAAAGAACCGTCAGATTCGGCGGATGTGTAGTGCCTTTGGCTACGAGGTTCGTAAGTTGAAGCGTATTCGGATCATGAACATTCATCTTGGAGAAATGGCGACAGGTTCTTGGAGAGAGCTTACCGCTGCTGAAAAAGCGGAGCTGGGCGGTCTGTTGGACTATTCACTGGAATAGTTGATTCGACTTTGACTAATTAACTGATTGAAGCCCTGCTTTCCGAAAAGGAGAGCAGGGCTTTTTGGTATAAGGTCAATGACGACAGGTGAATCTTCGCAAATAGTGTGAAAAAATGTAGAGATAAACCAAGCATAAGCTTTATATAAACCCAAAAGACCGTTCTCCTTGTACCTGGAGAACGGTCTTTGGTTAATGAATCGCTGCAGGCCTCTAGTTTCCTCCGCCAACGGATTTTACATTTGTATTGTTACTTTGATACTTCCGAATGATAGATACCTCTACACGGCGATTCTGTGCCCGTCCGGTATTGGTGTCATTACTGGCAATCGGGTGATACTCTCCATAACCACTTGGTGTGAATTTGGAAGGGTCCAATTGCGAGTTCAGCAACAGGATTTTCAGGAAGTTGAGCGCACGATCTGCACTCAAATCCCAGTTATCCTTATATTGGTTGTTCGAAATGGGAATATTATCGGTATGACCGGATACAACCACTTCATATTCAGGGAACTCCTGCAGCATGCTTGAGATTGCTTTGGCCAAGGATCGTGATTCAGGCTTTACATCTGCTCGGCCTGAGGAGAACAGGGCGTTATCACTGATGGTGATCTTCAATTCAGACTGATTCAGCTTGGTGTTCAGCTGGTCCGAAAGTCCGTTCTTCGAGATATACTGGTCAAGTCGTTTCTTGAGCTTCTCCAGATCTTCCTGCTCTTTTTGAGCCATCTGTGCATCCGTTATCTGAGCTGGTGTTTTCTTGGTGATTTCTGTAGGTTCCTGTTTGTTCTTACCCAGATCGGCACCTGGCGTATCCGGATTCATGGACGTATGATCCAGAACACCGGAGCCTCCATTCAATGCACTGCTTAGTGCGGAAGCCATCTGCTCGAACTTGGCTGCATCGAGTGAACTCATGGAGAACAACGTGATAAACAGGGCAAGCAACAAGGTCATCAAGTCAGAATATGGAAGCAACCAGCTCTCGTCTATATGTTCTTCATGTGGTTCGTGCTTTTTAGCCTTTTTCACCTGATGATCCCTCCTTCTCTTCCAGTTGTTTACGTTCGGAAGGTGTCAGGAATACGGATAACTTTTGGTTGATGGCAATGGTGGATACACCAGACTGTATGGATAACAATCCTTCAACCATCATCAGCTTGATCTCCATTTCTTGCTTGGACATCCGCTTCAGCTTGTTAGACATCGGGTGCCATAACACGTAACCACTAAATATACCAAGGAGTGTTGCGATAAATGCTGCCGCAATCGCATGGGAGAGTTTCTCCATGTCACTGAGATCGGCAAGTGCTGCGATGAGACCTACAACGGCCCCGAGAACCCCGAGCGTTGGTGCGTACATCCCCGCCTGGGCGAAGATCAAGGCACCGCCGCGGTGGCGCTCCTCTGTAGCATGAATATCTTCCATTAGTACATCACTTACAAATTCCTGATCGTTGCCGTCGATAATCATACGCATACCGCCACGAAGGAACTGATCGTCAATCTCTTCTACTTTTGATTCCAGTGCAAGCAAACCTTCACGACGGGTAGTGGAAGCCCAATCCATAAACGTGCCGATCAGAGACACTCGATCAATAAGTACTTGATTTTTGAAAATAATTCCGAAAAGCTTAGGGATTTTCTTAACTTCAGACATTGGAAATGCGATAAAGATAGTTCCTGCTGTACCAACAAAGATAATAACGTAAGCTGCCGGATTGTTAACCAGGTTGATTAAGGGCGCACCCTTCAGGAACATACCGAGTACAAGGGAGACCAGTCCAAAAACTAGTCCAATAATCGTTGAAATGTTCATCATACACCTCATCCATGAGATAAAATTGAATCCTTTCAAGCGGCTGTATTCGGGCTTCCGGACGAATTTTTGGCCGCAATCCGTTCAATGTTAGGCATTCCTTACGGTTGCTAAAACAGTTAAAACGGTCATATATGTATTTATCGACCAGAAGGCCTTTTTTTTTAAGGGCTATTTTCAGGTATAATAAGATCAAATCCGCTCCTTAGGGGCCGAATAGGAGTGAAAAGCCAATGGGCGTAAAGCATGGACGGGATTATGAAGGAATTTTGACAGATCTGACAACGGCAATCGGACGCATACCGGATCGGTATGTTTTCTTTGAAATGGACGCGGAAGAGTGGGAGAGACTGGCTGCATCTGACCAACTTGAAGTGGATGAGGCGTTGGCGGAGGATTTGTTCTATGCGCTGGGCGAGGAGTCTGTTATTCCGGTTGGAAGTGGCGTGGTCATCCATGATAAGGAACAGCACCGCATTCATATTTTGATCGGGGAAGAAGAGTTGACGTTTGTACCTTTAATTTAGTATGTTTACACGCATTTTCAGGGGGAAGAATGGAACTGGAATTGTCCTCAAAGCCTTATGGTTAGTGGTTCTATGCCATGTAGTTGATTGGATTTTGAAGCTTGTCCGTGGTAAGATGTTAGTCGTGAAATGGGCCAACCGCATGGCGGTGAGCCTGGCCTTTGAGGTTGCTGTTGATAGCGCCGAAGGTGTCGGTGGTTATACGGACTCACGTCTGTAATGTACCATCCTATGGGGAGGAAGATAACGCATGGTTTTTTCGCAAGAGGAAGTCGAAGCTCATCTGGGAAGGCTGGAAGGCTGGGAACTGGAAGAGGGACGGTGGATTGTACGTAAATTCGTGTTTTCCAACTACATGAAAGGGATTGCATTTGTGGATGAGGTCGCTGCGATCTCGGAAGCATTCAATCATCATCCTTTTATTACGATTGATTATACAACGGTTACGCTGCGTCTCACGTCATGGGATGCGGGTGGTATCACATCTGTAGATATCAAGGAAGCAGGGCAATATAACGAAGCTTATGACAAAATGAGGTCGGAATAACGAGGTCAGTTATTATCGCGCGGCCAGAAGTGAGTGAACCATACATGTCAGACTATAATCAGAAACAACCTCTTATTGCTGTCGTAGGCAGTCTCAATATGGATCTCGTGGTGAAGACAGACACGATTCCGGAAGAGGGAGAGACGGTGAGCGGTGAGGAGCTGCATTATCTCGCTGGTGGCAAAGGGGCCAACCAGGCTGTTGCCGCTGCGCGTCTGGGTGGACAGACTACGATGATTGGTGCGGTGGGATCGGACGGTTTTGGCGAACGTCTGCTGCACAGTCTGACGAAAAGTGGTGCAGATGCCTCGCAGGTTCGCATATTGGAAGACACGGTTACAGGGACGGCCTCCATTTGGCTCTCTCGGGGAGACAACCGGATTATCGTTATTCCTGGTGCGAATGGGCAAGTGGTGCCTGAGATGCTGGAAGAGGCGGATACGGTAAAAAGCCTGACTGCAGCCGCAGCGGTGCTGCTGCAGCTGGAGATCCCGCTGCCAGCGGTTACCCGCGCCGCCCAACTGGCGGCTGAAGGCAGCGCATTGGTGGTGCTCAACCCGGCTCCCGCGGTGCCGGGTCTGCCCCAGGAGCTCCTGCGGTGCGTCGACGTTGTCACGCCGAACCGCAGTGAGCTTGCCGTGCTTACCGGCCGGGATCATCTCCGGCCGGAAGACCTGGATGCGGCGGTCGCAGAGCTCGCCGCATCCCTCGGGGCCGCTGTCGTCACGACGCTCGGCCCCGAGGGGGCTGTGTACGCGGCGGCGCCTGGCGGCCGCGTACAAGCAGGGCGTGCCGGCGCTTGCCGTGCGCCCGGCTACGCCGTAAGCGCCGTCGATACGACCGGCGCTGGCGATTGCTTCAACGGCGCGCTGGCAGTAGCCCTCGCGCGCGGTGAGACTTTGGACGCGGCCGTAGGCTTTGCCATGGGTGCGGCCGCGTTATCCGTGACAAAGCTCGGCGCCCAGTCCGGGATGCCGTCCGCACGTGAAGTTGAGGCCTTTCTGGCTGAGCACGCGGCAGAGGCCTGATAATTGGTATAACAAAGAGGCTCTTATTCTCCCAAAAGGGGATTAAGGGCCTCTTCATTATGTGCGTGCAGAGATTATTTCTTCTCTGACAGCCACATGGCGATATTTGCAATCTCTTCATCCTGCAGTTTGCCCTTGAAGGAAGGCATACCACCTTTACCTTTGACAATCGTAGAATAGATCTTCTCCAGATCATCCTGGCTGCCGATATTGGCCAGAGCAGGTCCTACGCCACCTTGAAGCTGATCCCCGTGACAGGAGATACAATTGGCTTTGACCAGTGCTTCAGCCTGTCCGGCATCCAATGTTACTTCCGGCATGGTTGGCTTGGCTTCTTCAGCCACTTCTTCTTTCCCTGGAAGCGTAAACATTAAAACAATAGCTAAAGCGCATGCTGCAAAAAATACTCCGCTCATGATCCATTTGTGCATCCCTTATGTCCCCTCCAGAATGAAAGATCATCTAACCTGAAACTATCCATATCATTATAACGGAACCTGTACTGACATCATAGCATTTTGTGGGAATTTTTTGAACTAATCACATAACAAGGGGCAAATTTAGTTGTTTTGCAATGGATTCTAACCGCGAGGCCCTTCATAAACCATACAGTGAAAGGGCTTCAAGCCGCTTGGGGTCTGTCGTTCGTATGTATCTTGGGTGACAAATCCACTCTTCAGATAGACTTGAATGGCACGAGCATTCCAAGTGAGTACTTCCAGATCAATCTCGTTCGTGGGATTTCGGCGAATGGCTTCCTGTACAATGGCAGTGACAAAAGCTGTCCCTTGACCCTGACCACACAGCTCTGGATGCATGCCAAGGCCAATCCGGGTTACCCCTTCAAGTGGGAAGTATTGAGCAAACCCACATATACGATCGTTCTGATCCAGGACGATCGCATATTGCTCCTGCCGCAGCTGTGCATCTCCGAATTCCACTTCCAGAGCTTTCATCTGGTCCCAGGGGAGCCAGCTGTAGATATTGTAAGGCGGGTCATACTGCCAACTGCAGATAAGCTCCGCATGTTCTTCTCGCATGGGTACAACGTGAAACGTCACAGGGGTTTCCTTCATACACCTGCATGCTCCTTTCCTTGAAACAGAACTCTTTGTCCACTCTACAAAAGAGATGTTCATTTAGCAAGTCTTCCTTCTCAAGAAAAAAAATGAAACAAAAGTTCCGGTAATTCCGTTTATATTATAACGGGATGGGTAAAAACATCATAAGGGCACGGACGAACGAACGCAAAATGAACCTGTTGATGTCGCAGGATATGCCCTGAGTATAACTTGCAACATGAATAAGGATTGAAGCACAAAAAAACCGCCGGATACATTCCTGCGGAGAATGTACCGGGCGGTTCTGTTATGCTTCTTGCTTCGTTCCAGTATGGTTAATGGTTACAGCATCATGTTGCTCAGCTTGTCCCTAGTCAAGGGCCAGTGATTCATATGCGTCCGTGCTCATAATCCGTTTCGCGCCAACATAACGATTGGCCCAATAGCTTTCACTCAATGCACTGATCGTAACGCCTTTGGAAGAAGAGGAGTGTGCGAACTTTCCATCCCCTACAAAGATTCCTACATGTGATACGCCTTTACCTGTTGTATTAAAGAACACCAGATCGCCAGCTCTCATTTCCATGCGTGATACGGAATCGCCCATGTCGAATTGGGAACTGGATTGGCGTGCCAAATCAATACCCAACTTGTCGAATACATACCGTGTAAATCCGGAGCAGTCAAAGCCGTTAAGCGTTGTTCCCCCACTTTTGTATGTAGTTCCCATTGCTGAATCAATTACTGTGTCCATCTTTGAATCTGCGAATGCGCTACCTGCACCAAGCGATAAAGCGAATGTGATGCTAAGTACAGCTGCGGTTAATTTCTTCTTGAACAAGAGATATTCCCCTTCCAACGCCTGCGAGGTTAGCTTAAGGATTCGGTTGAAGGTCCCCTATGATCCCTCTGTAGCAAGATCAATTCACCCATAACTGGTTCCCCCGCTTCCCAGGTGCCAGGAATTTGGCTATGCTAGTTATGCACCTGCGAAATCAAGAAATGACGATTTAATTTTAAGTAGTTACAAATATGAATGTAAAGATTACAAAGTTGTTACTAAAAACTCACTGCGATTATTGTAACAGAGGAGTACGGCTTTGGCAACGTTTAGCAACAAATTTAGCAAAAAAAACCTCGACCTTTGACGGGGAAAGGTTGAGGTTTGCCTATTTATAAGTACATATTAGGCCGTGAGTTTAACATACGATGGTAACAATTTTTAAACTATCTGCTCTCACCTTTGGATATTTTGGACTGCCATAATCGGAAATGGCTGCATATTTTCCACAGACTTAATAGACATCTAGCAAGTGGATACGTCTGTTGTAGTATAAGTCCGGTAAGTCCCGTTAATAACCATGAGGCTGAAGTGAATGAACCAAAGACGAGCAGGTGTACTCCGCCCAGCAGGAGTGCAATGCCGATTACAGCGATGAGATGACGCAGTGCAATCCAGAGTGCTTTGAGAATACCGTGAGCCCCGCCTTCTCCTTCTGGTGCCGACACACCGAACTGCATGTAGAGTATGGCATGGTGGATGATCCAACCATATACAATCCAGGCAGCAACATAAGGTATACCAGGCAAAAGTAATTGAAGGGAATGAAATCCGTCCATGAGAATCGAGTAGAGCTTCGGTATGAGCCAGTAGGCGGGCAGAAGTATCAATAAAGTACGTATGGTGTGGAGCAGCAGCATCGGTTTCCACAGATTTTTGATTCCGCGGACAAAGGGGATGCGCTCTTCTGTAGAATTAAAGTGCTGAAGTGAGTAGAGCAGTCCTGCCTGAATGAGGGGGCTGATCAACATGCGAACCAGTAGCATGCCCCCTAGAATCCATAGATAACGATGAACCTCCGGATGGGTAGACAGGTTGAGTTGACTTTCCATTTTGAACAAAAGTGTACTCAGTTCCCCGGCATCAGAATCTGGATAGCGCAGGAGTAGGGGGATGACCGCCGATTGTACCATTCGATAGAAGAAATATCCCCAAATGAGTTGATATAGAAATAAGAGTGCGGCAATGAACATATGCTGACGGACGAGAAACCAGCCTTCACGTATTTTTGCTTTCACCGTTTCCACCTCACCATGACAGACCTCCGAATATGGCTTCTATTAGTTTGGTTACACTCATGCTCCAGCGGGATTTCGCTTGCTCATCTAGTCCGGATTTCAGGAAATTGTTCATATGGCGGTTCTCCAGCACGATCGAGTACAGGGGATCGGTCATGGCCCAGGATACGGGGGATGTGTGAGTTAATTTATAGGTGATGCGATCTTCTTTGCCATTCCATTGCTTGGTGAGGATATGTCCGTCTTCAAAAGCAATGCGAACAGGAACGGCGTTGTAATCACTCCCTTTTTTTGCGATCGTCACGGATGACTCGTACAATGTTTGACCGTCTTTCTGTACGGGCGTAACACGAATCTTCTCTACAGCAAAGTCAGCCATCCCGTTACCATAGACATATTGATCAAAATAATCAGACCAGGAAGTGCGGGTCACTTGTTCCACAACGTTCTGAAAATCAGCCGAAGTGGGATGTTTGAAGCGGTACTTCTTCACATAGGTAGAGAGAATGCGTTCCATCGTTTTCGCCCCGACTTGATGTTCGATCCCAAGCAATACAAGCTTGCCACGTGTATAGACATTGGCTGCATACTCATTCTGTGAATCAAACTTCCAAGATTCTTGTGTTAAGGATGACGGAGACGTAACCAGTCCCGATTGTACCGGCAGATTCGGAATCAATCCGTATTCCTGCTCCATCAGTTTGTCTTCTGCATAAGAGGTGAACCCCTCATCCAGCCAGGCTTCCTCGAATTCGTTGCTGGCAACCATGCCGTAGAAGTACTGGTGTCCGATCTCGTGGACTACGGTACGTTCCAGGTCATAACCTGGGGTAGTATCATCGGCTCCAAAGGCCGTAACTAGCGTAGGGTATTCCATACCTCCAGCACCGTTCCCCGTTTTGGGTGGAACTACGATGGATAAGGTTGCGTAAGGATATGGGCCAAACCATTTGCTATAATTGGCTAGTGCGGCCTTCGCGGCGTAGAAATAACGTTCTTTCAGATCCTGATGAGCAGGGTCCAAATATAACTTGATTCGTACACCAGGCACATTGGGTGCAGAGAAGGGTTCCTCGGCGTAGACAAAATCCGGTGAAGCTGCCCAGGCGAAATCATGCACATCATCGGCATAGAATTGATAGACCTTTTCTCCGTTCTTCACCACGGCTTGTTGCGTCGGAAATCCGGTAGCAGCAACTTTGTATGTTTCAGGCACCCGAATACGTACACTATATATACCGAAGTCGGCGTAAAACTCTGAATTGCCATGGTATTGGTGCAGATTCCAGCCTTCCGTTGTTCGTCCACGCCTGCCCACAGGTTCATAGGCACTTAATTTGGGAAACCATTGACCAGCCATGACAAAATCATCAGCAGTTCCCATCCGGGCAAAAATCTTTGGCAGATTCACTTCGAATCGGGTGTGGAGTGTAATACTTTCCCCGCCTTTGACCGGTTTGGGTAAACGTACTTTAATGAGGGTGGTGTCCTTGATATTTCCGTCATCTGGTTGCACATACTGCATCCGGTGCAGCAGAGAGAGCCCGTCCTCCGTTTTCATTTCGGTAATGTTCATGGAGCCATAACCATTGGTAGGCATAACATCACCCCGAAGCTTTCCACCGGATTCCTTCATAAAGGTGGTGTCAGCAGAAGAGAAGGCGTTGGGGTACATATGAAAGTAAAGCTCGCTGACGGTTTTTTTGCCTGGATGAGTCCAGGTGATCGTCTGAGTCCCTTCCAATACGTTTCCTTCGACCAGCTTCACATCCATGTGATATTCCACAACACGGTTGCTGTACACTTCGGCTGTAGGGGTCTGTACACTTTCTGGAGGTGCTGGGGTTGGAGCTATTGCCTTGGGCTTGCCCGATTCGGGGGCGAGTACTGGCAATTCTGAATGAGTTGAGCGATTATAACCCAGAGTGATCCATATCCCTCCGGCAAGTACACACAGGGCCAGGGATGCAGTGAGCCAGCTCTTGGCGCGTCGTGGAATCATCGTTAAATACCTCCCGTTGACAAGCATCTACAGCATGTATATGTTTGCAATGGGACAATTATTAGTTAAAATATTTGTATCAACCCTTGGAGGCTATAAACATGGACCAAAACGAGCAAAACGGCAAAAAACAGATTGCCTTGAATATCGTTAGTGCAAAAAGCAAGCATAAAGGCTTCGGTGCAGGCTCCATTGATCTGAATAACCTTTCCCCGGTCATTATTGATAATGGCGAAGCCAAAATCGATATCGGTGCGATGCATGCGAAAAGTAAAGTGGAACGCAATATCAAGTTCTCTACCAATCGTGAAGATGTGCCCAACGGACGCCAGGTATGGCTGGTGTGGGTAGCTGTCGATCGCACGGAGGAAGGCCAACTGTATGGTGGAGCAACGGCATGTGAGATGTGGATTGATACGGAAGCAAGACGTGGATGGAAACTGCTGGCGGAACATGTGAATCGCATGGATTATGCCTTGAAGCGTCGCTTCATGCTGGATGAGCTTGGACCTGAAGCTCGAGCTGCACTTAAGACACTGCTGATCTCACACAACGAAGACTGGTGGAATGCTTCTCCAGATGTATTGAAGGAAGCACTCGCCTAAGTCAGATCTTTCAACAAAGTATAAAAGCAAAAAAGCAAAAGGCCCCTTGACCGGAAAGTTCGGTTGGGGGTCTTTTGCTTGTGCATTAATCGTATTCATTGATCTGAATAATTATGAGTTTTCATCCGAAGTGAATTTCCAATTGTTCAATATAACCAGAGGTTATAGGTGACGCAACTAAGTCATCGCGCATTTGCGTCATTCTACCCACCAACGTTTGAAATCTCCCCACCAGGAATGTTTCTCTTCCTGTATGCCTTGCTGATTCTGTACCTGACGGGTCTTCTCATCTTCTCCAGAATCCGAATCATCCGTCGTGCCATGGCATACCTCTGTCGGTTCAGTACCATCAATAAAAACTTCCAGCCGTTTCTCTTCACAACCGTTGCCTGCCAGCTTGCCGGATTCCGGGTCAATATAGACACTGACGACATGATCAGGCACGGTGAAAATTTTGGGTGGTACGCTCGCAAGTGCCTGCTCTGTGAACTGGGCAAAGATCGGAGCCGCCCGGCGGCCATCCGAAGTTGAGATGGCTTTGCCTTGGTCGTACCCAACCCATACCGCGGTGGAGAGCTCCGGTGTGAATCCAACGAGCCAGGCATCCGTATTGGTCGTTCCCGTCTTTCCGGCAACCGGACGTTTGATCGCGGCAGATACCCGGTTACCCGTTCCCCCATTTTCGAAGACGCTTTCCATCAAACGAGTCAGGACATAAGCTGCCGCAGGTTCCACCACGGTCTCAGCTTTCGTCTGTGGCGATTCATAGAGTACACGTCCTGCGGCATCTGTTACTTGCAGAATGGCGACAGGTGGCGTCCGTTGTCCACCAGCAGCAATGACGGAAAAGGCCGACGCCATCTCCAGCGGGCTGACAGGTGACGTTCCCAGTGCAAGAGAAGGTACGGCGCTCAGGTTGCTTGTAATGCCAAGGTTTTTTGCCATACTCACAACCTGCTCAGGACCGATCTGCATAATGGTGTTCACCGCATAGATATTGTCTGAAGCGGCGATCGCCTGTCTTAGATCAATCTCACCCAGATACTTGTCTCCAAAGTTGCCGGGTTTATAGGTTTTGCGGTCATTGTCATAGTGAAAAAGGGTAGGTTCACTGTTAAATATGGATGCACTGGTGAGCTGCTTGGATTCCAGGGCTGCCAGATACATAATGGGTTTAAACGCCGAACCTGGCTGGCGCGTTGTCGCCAGTACATGGTTAATCTGATTGGTGCGATAATTCTTGCCGCCTACCATGGCTTTGATGTAGCCTGTACGAGGGTCGATGGACACGAGGGCCGTCTCCAGCTCGCTTTTGGCATCCATACCCTTCGCTATGGCGTCTTCAGCTGCTTTTTGTACACGCAGATCCAGGGTGGTGTAGATATTCAATCCCCCGTGATCCAGCATCGCTTCACTGATTCCCAGCTCTTTGATGGCCAGATTTCGGATATAGTCACGGAAATACGGGGCACTTTCCACCGTTTTACGCTCACTTTCCGGTTTAAAAGAAAGCATTTTTTCATAGGCCTTATCCGCTTCGGCCTGGGTGATCTTACCGATATCAGCCATGGCATTCAGCACAATCTTCTGTCGGTCTTTGGCATTCTTCATATGGTTATAGGGTGAATAGTAGGTAGGTCCTTTCGGAATTCCTGCCAGCATGGCACTCTCTGCAAGATCTAGCTGTTTGGCTGATTTGCCAAAATACATTCGCGAAGCCGCTTCGATTCCGTACGCACCATGCCCATAATAGATTTCGTTCAGATACATCTGCAAAATTTCATCCTTGCTGTATTTCATCTCCAATTGCGCCGTGTACATGGCTTCCTTGGCTTTGCGAGTCCATGTTTTCTCATGAGATAGATATAGGTTACGCGCCAGCTGTTGAGTCAATGTACTCGCACCCTGCGACATCTGCATATGTTCGAGGTTAACGAGCACAGCCCGTCCCATCCCTTGCACGTCGAACCCGTAGTGATTATAGAATTTGCGGTCCTCTACAGCGAGAGTGGCATTGACCAGATCTGGAGCGATATCCTCCAGTTGAACGGGTACAGAGTCTTTGCCACCTGCGGAGAAGGTAGCGATGATTTCACCCTGACTGTCCAGTAATCTGGAATTCCGGTCAGAGTCTGCTAGGGGCAGGCTGGTTGCGTATAGATAGACCAATCCTGCAGCGGTAGCAAGTATGGCGAGCACGGCGAGCAGAGACAGGTTTTTAAACAATTTTCGTACACGGAACCCGCGTTTGCGGGTCTTTTGATTTGGCTTGGTCATGGAACGGGCTCCTCTCTTTTCTTCCAGTATGGGACTTGATTGGCAGGGATATTCAATCGGGTGCATAAGCAAACAAAATGTAGCATTTTCGCCTTGAAAACCGTTTTGCAGTATAAACGTCAATCGCGTATAATGCAAAAGGGTAATGAAAAGGTAAGATTCGGCACAAGATACTAAAGCGCGTAAGGACGAACAGACGAATGGTCATTGATTCATTGATTAGTCAGACGCTCTGCACGCTCTGGTCAATTTAATCTATATAATGAAGTGAACCGCGGACCTTTCCCGCAGGCCAGCAATTATAACGCGATATGGCGCCGAACGCTGGACGTGCTTGGGCGAACCGATTATAGTGCACAGCACTTGGTCGGGTATGGCTGATCATTAACTTTACGGAAAGAAGGTAGAGATTATGGAGTTGTGGTTTACGGAGAAACAGACCCCGGTATTCGGGATCACCGCGAAGATTAAGCAGACCTATGTTACAGAGAAAACGGATTTTCAAGATTTGGCCATGGTAGAGACCGAAGAATTCGGTAACATGTTGCTTCTTGATGGCATGGTGATGACGACTGTAAAAGACGAATTCGTATATCACGAAATGGCGGCACACCCTGCGCTGAACACTCACCCGAATCCGAAAAAAGTTCTGGTTGTCGGTGGCGGCGATGGCGGAGTCATTCGTGAAGTCATTAAACATGCTGCTGTAGAAAAAGCAGTTCTCGTCGAAATTGACGGTAAAGTTATTGAATACTCCAAAAAATATTTGCCTGAAATCGCCGGCAAGTTGGACGAGCCTAATGTTGAAGTGCTCGTAAACGATGGCTACATGCATATTATTGAACATAAAAATGAATACGATGTGATTATCGTAGACTCCACGGAGCCTGTAGGCCCGGCTGCTCCATTGTTTGAGCGTGGTTTCTACCAAGGCATCTACGAAGCACTCAAAGAAGACGGAATCTTCGTTGCCCAAACGGACAACCCTTGGTTCAAGGCAGATCTGATCCAGAAGGTGAACAAAGACGTCAAAGAAATCTTCCCGATCGTACATGTGTACGGCTGTAATATTCCAACCTATCCAAGTGGTTTGTGGACATTCACCATGGGTAGCAAGAAACATGACCCGCTCGAAGTGGATGAGACTCAAATCCCGGAGATGGATACCAAGTATTACTCTCCGCGTCTGCACAAAGCAGCATTTGTACTTCCTAAATTCGTGGAAGATTTAACGAAATAAAAGGGGAAATCATTAATGAAACTGGATCAAGCTTATTCAGGAAACGTATTTATTTGCAGCTCTGAGGATTATGAGAACTCCAAAGCGGTTATCTATGGCATGCCGATGGATTACACCGTCAGCTTCCGTCCGGGTTCCCGTTTCGGCCCATCTCATATCCGTCAAGCATCGGTTGGGCTTGAAGAGTACAGCCCATATCTCGACAAAAGTATTGTAGACATGACATACTTTGACGCTGGAGACCTGCTCTTGCCTTTCGGTAACGCGGGACGCAGCCTTGAGGTAATCCATGAATACATCGGCAGTCTGCTCGCTGACGACAAATTCCCAGTTGGTCTCGGTGGAGAGCATCTGGTTACTTGGCCAGTCATCCAACAGATGTACAAGAAATACCCGGATCTTATCCTGATTCATATTGATGCACACGCTGACCTTCGTGAAAACTATGAAGGCGAGCCATTGTCCCACTCCACACCAGTGCGTAAAGCAGCTGAGTTGATGGGTGGCCAAAACATCTATCAGTTCGGTATCCGTTCCGGCTCCCGTGAGGAGTTCCAGTACGGTCGCGAGAACATCAACTTCTATCCATTTGAAGTGGCAGCTCCGATGAAAGAAGCTCTTCCCAAGATGGGCAACCGTCCGGTGTATGTGACCATCGACATCGATGTGCTTGATCCGTCAGCAGCACCAGGAACAGGTACAGCAGAAGCGGGTGGCATTACGTCCAAGGAACTGCTGGAAGCCATTCATATGATCGCAGGATCTGATGTAAATGTAGTTGGTTGTGACTTGGTTGAAGTTGCACCAATCTATGATCCAACACAACAGACACAGATTGTAGCTGCGAAGCTGATCCGTGAAATGCTGCTTGGATTCGTGAAATAATCACAGAATAATCGATAAGTATAACGCTCTCTGTCTGCGCGGGTTCAACTTTGCGCAGGGGAGGGCGTTTTTTATTACTAACGTTTATCCCTGTGTCCTCAACTATTCCAGCTTAAGGAACGGACTGGATGATAGAGCCAAAATTATGCTGCCAAACAAATAACGAAGTTAAATTTAGTTGAGCTAAATTAACTTAATTTAACTTTTATGCAGAGCTGTGCTATACTGACTACATAAGTATTCAGTAGTATATTAATTGATATATTACATTCGTGAAGTATATGGTGATCGGGTTCGGTCATATACTAAAAAAGAGTCTTCACCGCGTCAACGGTAAAGACTCTTAGGACCCGAAAGGCTGTGGATTGCCACGGCGCGCATGAACTAAATAATGCTATTCAAGCGAAACCCACCGTCAGGCGTCCAACCTTATGAGGTGGGTTTTCGCTTGCTACGAAACTTTTTGCGCAACCAACGGTAAAGCTTTCGCCCACTCAGTACAATACTGAGGGTCGCAGCAATCCATCGGATTACATCAAGCAACGCCACAAGTTTGACCATCGACGTCACCCCCTTTCGGGAAGCTGCGCCGTGGTCTGGAAAACATCCACCGATATTCAAAAGTCCATAACATGAATTATAGCACGTATGTTCCCCTGTCTCTACCATTTATTTCATGTGTTTGTATGGACTCTCCTCTTACGCAGATATCGTGCCTTGGTATGACTCTATCTTAATATTTGTGTATAATATGGAAATAGAGGAAGGGAAAGGTGAATGTGAATGCGTGTGATTCGGACTCAATTGAGTATGTATCCCAGATGGCTAACTGCAGTTTTTATATTGTTTGTCATCAATTTTGTATTAGCAGTGACGATATTTCTCAACTTCACTTTGATGGTGGCTGATCTGGCCATGCTTTTTGCTGCATATAGTATTCGAGAATATAAATACAACAAAATATATTTTAGTTTATGCCTTTTCTTAAGTATCAGTTTTGTTATCCTTGCTGTTGTGACGTATCCCATTTAACTTAGAGTACACAATGTTTGGTGATGAACCACCCTTGCCTACATGATCCAATCATGGGTAAAGGTGGTTTTTATCTTGCGGAATTGTCATCGGGGTTAATCAGATTGTTACGTTAGAACCATCATATTTGGGTAAAACCATAGAAGGAGGTGTTACGATGACAACCAAGAGTACAATGACATGGAAACGGATTGGTGCACTCGCATTATCGTTAACGCTGGCTTGGGGGATGGGTCCGGTACATACGCTATCAGGTGCTAACGCCGCATCCTCACAGGCATGTGGAAAGGGAGATTATGGACTATCTGCTACATTGAAAAAGGGCAGCGGTGTGGAAGAACAACATCTGCAATTTACGGACATTGATTTTCTTAATGATACGACTGGACGAGCTGGGGGTGAGGGCTTCCTGATCGGCACCTCGAATGCAGGATGTACGTGGCAGTCCATATATACCGGGCAGTGGCAATTCACACAGCTTGATTTTCCGAATAATGTGAACGGATATGCGCTGGCGCGAGTCAAGGATTCACCTGCTACCTATCTGATCCGTACCAAAGATGGGGGATCGCACTGGACGCGGCTTGATACGCCGGGCATTCAATTCAAGCGAATCGATTTTCGCAATAAAGATGTAGGTTATGGTTACACCTATAATGGTGCATATCAGACGAAGGATGGCGGGGTAACCTGGAGTAAAATGAATACACCTGCCAACACGCGTGCAGCTGCCTTTGCAACAGAGAAACAAGGGTATGCCGTCGTGGTTGTACCTGGATCGGGATACCATCTGAAGCAAACGAGTGATGGCGGCAAAAACTGGACCACCTCTCTTCGAGTTGTCTCAGACACATGGGGCGGAGCAGATCTGTATGCACATGGCCAGCAAGTATGGGCCCTTCTGTATGGTGATGCAGGCATGTCCCAACAATCCTACTCCCTCTATGCGAGCGGTAATCAAGGCAAGAACTGGACTCAAGTATTTGCGCAATCCACAGCAGGGGGAGGTCCTGCACCAGGTACAAATAGTACAGGCAAAGGAAACGGACCAGCCAACCCGGGTGGACATCCCGGCAACATGGCGTTGATTGGCAATCAGACGGCGTATCTGTCTGCAGGTTCACCCGCAGCTGGCAAAGTGGGTATTGGACGTTCTTATGATACAGGTTCCACGTGGAAAAATATTGACCTGAAAGATCCGGGATACAGTTCCCGTATCTCGTTCCCATCGGCCAAGACGGGTTGGCTCGTAGTAACAAGTGATAACTCTCCTGCGATCTATCAGACTACAGATGGTGGAACGACGTGGACACAAAAAATGTTGTTGCCTTCAGAGCAGGATTAAATAGCCTGTTATTCTGAAATAACAATGGAGCAAATCCAAATTAGAAATGAATAAAAATCAATTTGGTATGCCTCTGCATGAATTTCTATAACAAACAAGCCTCTTCCTAATCAATTACACAGGAAGAGGCTTGTTTGTCTAGAAATAAAAACGGTTGAAACCTACTCTAAAACGAGTTATTGTAAGCGATAACAATATAATTTATGGGGGTTGAAATCATGGTTGATGTTATTTTAAAGGCGGATTCAGATCAAGGATTAATAAATCGCAATATATATGGTCACTTTTCCGAACACTTGGGACGTTGTATTTATGAGGGGCTGTGGGTAGGGGAAGATTCACCTATTCCGAATACGGATGGGATTCGAAATGATGTATTAACGGCCTTGCAGAAGCTTAATATTCCAGTACTTCGCTGGCCAGGCGGTTGTTTTGCCGATGAATATCACTGGAAAGATGGTGTAGGTCCGAAGAGTGAGCGTGCTCGTATGATCAATACACACTGGGGCGGTGTGGAAGAAAACAATCACTTTGGTACACATGAATTCTTGAGATTATGTGAGTTACTCGGCACGGAGCCATATATAAGTGGCAACCTGGGTAGCGGTACAGTGCAGGAGATGCAGGAATGGGTGGAGTACATCACGTTTGACGGCGAATCCCCGATGGCGAACTGGCGTAAGAGTAACGGTAGGGAAGAACCGTGGAAACTGAAATATTTTGGCGTGGGAAATGAGAATTGGGGATGCGGCGGAAATATGCGTCCTGAATATTATGCGGATGAGTATCGCCGGTATGCTACATATGTACGTAACTATTCCGGGAACGAGATTTATAAAATTGCTTGTGGACCCAACGAAGGCAACTATGAATGGATGGAAGTCCTGATGCGGGAGGCTGCTCGCTTTATGGATGGAATCAGTCTTCATTATTACACTATCCCTACAGGAGAGTGGAATGATAAAGGCGCAGCTACAGGATTTGGTGAGGCTGAATGGTTCACCACCTTGAAAAAGACGCTCCATATGGATGAATTACTGGTGAAGCACTCCGAGATTATGGACAAATATGATCCAGAGGGCAGAGTCGGCATTATTGTGGATGAATGGGGTACGTGGTATAACGTTGAGCCGGGAACCAATCCAGGGTTCCTGTATCAACAAAATACGATGCGGGACGCTGTGCTTGCAGGTGTTAACCTGAATATTTTCAACCAACATAATAAACGGGTACACATGGCAAATCTTGCGCAGATCGTCAATGTACTTCAATCGCTTGTGCTCACGGAAGGGGATAAAATGCTCCTAACCCCTACGTATCATGTATTTGATATGTATCAGGTTCATATGGATGCGCAGCGACTGGATTTGAATTATGAAAGCCCTGGGTATACCTTCGGAGAAGAAACCATTCCTCAGCTCAGCTTGTCAGCCTCCCGCAACAAGGATGGGGTCATTCATGTGACAGCTTGTAATCTGAGTCATACCGATGAGTTGGAAGTTGTATGTCAACTGGACGCAGCTCAAGCGGCTAAAGTAACCGGGCAGATTCTGCACCATACTGATTTTGGTGCATTCAATACCTTTGAACAGCCGGATCATGTTCAGCCTGTGGCGTGGGAAGGACTCACACTGGAGAATAACACCTTGCGTTTTGTTCTTCCTCCAGCATCGGTTGGGGTCATCGCTGTTGAGGGTTAATGATGAAAAGGCAGGAACCTTGCAAGGGCTGTAATGATCAGTACGATGTGAAGATTAGCGATACCAAAATGGCCAGACTTGTGGAGATTGCCTCGCGTTCGCGTCCGACGGTACAGGATGAGGAATATGAACGTCGGCTATCCATCTGCTCTGCTTGTCCGGGATTGCAATATGGTACAACTTGTCGGCATTGTGGTTGTCTCGTACAGGTGCGAGCGAAGCTGAGTGAGTCGACATGTCCTTTTCCTTATGAATCGCAATGGGCCTGATCGGATGAACGAATCTTATTATAATGAAGCAAAAGGGAGTTGCACTTTACAGGTGCGGCTCTTCTTTTTGGCTTGATGAGGAAAAAACTCTGAATTTGGATTTGAATTGAGCGAGGGAACTGGATATAGTTATACAGTAGAGTGTAGGATAGCGAGCTATCCGGGAATATGAGCGCGTATAGCGACACAACAATACGGGAAGGGCTGTTCTCACCAGCCGTGCCTGATTTTGCGTCGCCTCGAATATAATGGAGGTTAACATTCATGTCGAACATGCGACCGGTACACATCCGGCTGCACAGCCGTTATGAAGGTGAAGATGTGCTGCAGGAAATGCAGGGTGAAGCTGTGTTAAAAGGGTCCGTTCTTTATGTTCGTTATGAAGAACCGCAGGTTGGACCTGAGGGAGGTACAACCCGTACAACATTGAAGCTGGGCGGACAATCCATCAAGATTATACGTCATGGTGAGGTGGAATCGGAGCAGACTTTTGAGTTGAATCGGAAGCTTCCTGGTTTCTACCGATCACCATACATGTCGTTTGCCCTGTCCACGCATACACAGAAGCTGGAACTTTCCATTCAGGGATTGAGCGCACGCGCAGCGTGGAGCTACGACTTTTACCGCTTTGATGAAGAATCCGGACATTTCGCGATTAGTTTGCATATACAGGAGGAACCAATTTCATGACACGTAATCCACTAGATACGATTAACGAACGGGTAAGTACGGCCATCGGCAACGCCATTGTGACGGCCGGAATTGTTACGCAGGACGAATTGCCAGCCATCACATTGGAAGTGCCGCGTGAGAAGTCACACGGGGACTTGGCGACCAATGCTGCCATGCAGCTGACCAAGATTGCCAAGCGCAATCCGCGTCAGATTGCTGAAGAGATCATTGCCAATCTGAATCTGGCTGAAGCCGGAATCGAGAAGGCTGAGATTGCGGGCCCAGGATTCATTAACTTCAAATTGGACAAGAGTTACCTTTATCCAGTACTTGCGCTTGTGCAGGAGCAGGGTAAAGATTACGGAAGAATTAACATCGGAGAAGGACGCAAAGTCGAGATGGAGTTTGTCAGTGCCAACCCGACAGGCAGCCTGCATCTGGGCCATGCCCGTGGAGCAGCTGTAGGTGATGCACTATGTAACATCCTTGATTACGCAGGATATGATGTAACCCGTGAATACTACATTAATGATGCAGGTAATCAGGTGTTTAATCTGGCTCGTTCCATTGAAGCTCGTTATCTGCAAGAGCTGGGTCAGGATGCTGAGATGCCTGAAGACGGTTATCACGGTGAAGATATTAAAGGATTCGCCAAGCAGCTTGTTGCTGAAAAGGGTGACGAATTGCTGTCCATGCATCCGGGTGACCGTGCGGCTTATTTCCGTGACTTTGGCCTGGAGAAGGAACTGGACAAGATCAAACGTGACTTGAATCGCTTCCGTGTTAACTTTGACATCTGGTTCAGCGAAACTTCCCTGTATGACAACGGAGAAGTGCTACGAGTACTTGATGAATTGCGTGACCGCAATGAGATCTATGAGCAAGATGGAGCAACTTGGTTGAAAACGATGCAGTATGGTGACGACAAAGAACGTGTGTTGATCAAGAATGATGGCACGTATACTTACCTTACGCCAGATATTGCTTATCACCGCGACAAATATGCTCGTGGATACGACACGATGATCAACATCTGGGGTGCCGATCACCATGGATATATTCCACGGATGAAAGCCGCGATGCAAGCACTGGGTAATGATCCTGAGAAACTGGTGGTCTTGATTGCACAGATGGTGAGCTTGTTCCAGAACGGTGAAAAAGTGAAGATGTCCAAGCGTACAGGTAAAGCTGTAACGATGGAAGACCTGATGGATGAAGTCGGCATTGATGCCATCCGTTACTTCTTCACAATGCGCAGCATGGACTCCCATCTGGACTTTGACATGGACCTTGCTATTTCGACATCCAATGAGAATCCGGTATTCTACGTACAATACGCGCATGCACGTGTATGCAGCGTATACCGTCAGGCTGAAGAACAAGGTATTGAACTGCTGCCACTGGCACAGATTGACCTGTCCAAGCTGACAACAGAGCACGAGTATGACCTTCTCCGCAAAATGGGAGAGCTGCCTGAAGAAATCTCGGCAGCAGCAACAGGATATGCGCCACATCGTATCATCCGTTATGTATACGAGCTGGCATCCCTGTTCCACAGCTACTACCGTGCAGAACGTGTTATTACGGAAGACGCGCAGCAAACTCAAGCACGTCTGGCACTGATCGGTGCTGTGCGTACCGTTATCGCAACGGCACTTCGTCTGGTAGGCGTAACAGCTCCTGACAAAATGTAAATTCCAGGCTCGCGGCCTGTCGCCGCTCTGCCTAATGCAAAAAGTCTCCATGTCCACGTTGAGTATCTTCAACGTGGTACATGGAGACTTTTTTTGTTGTGTACCCGGAGCTGAAGAAAACGAAATGCCTGGTCCAAGGTACACCAGCCTGCCCTTACATCACAGCGGGCGTAACCTAGTGTCTCAGCCGCTACGTAATACTCCCTCATGCGTACTGCCTGGGTCGGGCTATTGCGTTTCGCCACGAGCCTCAATCATGTTCTGCTGTCCGCTTGCAGAGCTGGCTCACTCCCCGCCCTCCTGCATTAGCTTTAGGGCATCAATCTCACCACCGCGCACCTTGCTTTTTGCGGTGGTGGTCTTGCGGGCGCGCAGCGGGATCGTAGCACGTTTGACGAGTGTCTTGATTTCGCTGGGGGATAACCCCGGATGTTTTGAAAGCAGCAAGGCGATAGCGCCACTCACATGGGACGTCGCCATGGATGTGCCGCTCATCTCGTGATGCTTGCCTTGTACCCAAGAGGAGACGATTTTATCACCGGGTGCATAGACATCCACATATGCGCCTCGATTGCTGAAGGACGCAATACGTCTGTTTTTGTCGGTTGCCCCAACGGATATGGTCTGCGGATACCTTGCCGGATAATCAATACTGCGGCGTTTGCCGTCATTTCCTGACGAAGCAACAATGACGATTCCGGCATGGTACGCACGGTTGACAACGTCAAGAAGCGCCTTGCTGCGTGTTTTCATGCCAAAGCTCATATTGATGATATCGACCTTGTTACGTACACACCAGTCGATGCCAAGTACAATGTCGGACACATAAGCCGATCCGTTGTGGTCAAATGCTTTCACCGGATAGATCAGGGAGCGTGGAGCAACACCAATCATGCCTGCGGTGCTGTTGGCTGCGGCGATGGTCCCTGCAATGTGGGTACCGTGTCCGTTATCATCATGAGGAAGCAGGCTACGGTTTAACAGATTGATTCCGCGTGCCAGGGAATAACGAAGATCAGGATGGTGATAATCAGCACCTGTATCAATCACACCGATTTTAATCCGGTGTCCGGTAGACACAGACCATACTTTGGGCGCCCGAATCTGCTTCACTCCCCAAGGTATGCCTTGAGCATTGCTCGGTTTGCTGTGGAGTGCGGTGGCATGAAGGGAGATAGGTACGTCTGCTTCAATCGTAATTTCATCCCTATAGCGGTATAGGTCCTCCGGGCGTTGGACTGGAGCGATAATGGAACGAGCCAGTCGCGAGGAACGGACAGCCCCAAGGTCGGTGAATTCATTCCGCATTCGAGACAATTCTACGAGACAGGCCTCGTACTGCTGCGGTTTGGCAAATCGGATCAAGTATCGCCCTCCCTGTTCTGGTTCAGGGCGTCGCATTCCGTCAATCAATTGATGCAATAAACCAGTATAGTCCATAATGGGCAGCCCCCTTCGGGATGAACATGCTGAGGTATTCTATGAATGCGCTCATCCCGCCGCATGGGGAACTTGCCCTTTTTTTACAAAAACACATTCTCTTCGTGTCAAAACGGGCGCAGGGACATATGATGGATGGAGAGCTAGAGGGCTCTTGCGGGGAACCTGGTGAGGAGTAATCCTCCAAGGGTATACAGTCAGAAGGCGGAGGGGACTCCGTCTTTTTTATTATGGAGTTGTCTCTTTGGCAAAAGAGGATATTCTTGTGGGTTCGATGTCACTTCACGTTGAATATATGGACATATTGTTGCTGCTCTCCGCATTTGCGTCGCATCCGTACATAAAAACTTGCTTTTTAACGCTAAATAGGTTTTACTTAGGTTTGTTAATGGATATGTTATACGTAACAGTCCAGTTCGTAGGGGTTAAAAAGTGAATTTTGTGTGAGAGGAAGTGTCTGCAGTGAGTACCTCGCTCAATTTGAAAATTGATAAAGAAAAGGTAAAAGAGATCCCTTTGGTGGACCTTGCCTTTATGGTGCTGAAAGCGGCTAATACGCCGTATTACTATCGTGACTTGATGAATGAGGTAGCGAAGCAGCGCGGAATGACTGATGAAGAAATCAACGAGTTTATCGCCCAGCTATATACCGAGATTAATATCGATGGCCGTTTTGCTTGCGTCGGTACAAGTCTGTGGGGCTTGAAGCGCTGGTATCCGGTAGCTGGAACAGAAGATTCCATGACGGGTGCGAAGCGTCCGCGTATCATCAACGATGAAGACGATGATCTGGAAGATGAAGACTTCGGTGAAGAAGAAGACAGCTATAACAGCGACGAAGACTTCGACAGCCCGGATAAAGACGAAGATGAAGACGAAGAAGATGAAGACGAAGACGACATCTTTGACGAAGAAGACAGCGAAGAAGAAGTGCTGGTTGAAGATGACGATCTGGAAGATGAAGACCTCGAAGAAGACGAAGAAGAGTCCGAAAACGAGGATGAATTTGACGACGATTCTGATAATCGGTAGTCATTTTTGACGTCTATAATTTACCCGTTTCCCCGGAATAGTCAGCCTTGACAGCAGACGGGGTAACGGGTAAACTATTGCATGGGCTTATGAATGAGCGACAATATATTTATGTTTTTTATAGAAGGTGCCCCGTCCTGCGGGAGTACTTTTTTTTGTATTTTTAGAGGCATAATTTTGCAAAATGATTTCTTTTCCGTATGCTCCCGGCCAACATTTCGTGGCCCGTTTTTGTATATCAAAAACACCAAATGGAATGAAGGCTACCGGAATATTTGCACCATTTTTTGCTGTAGAACAACGTGTATTTAAACCGTCTTCGCAGAAAGAGCAGTTCGCAGATGCAGGGAATTTCTGCCATTGCTCTTTTTAACGATGATTACCTGGGAAACAGGTTACGATAACACCATATATCGCCTGAATTTCTGTACTTATATTAGGAGGGTAATAACAGTGACAAAGTATATTTTCGTGACGGGCGGAGTTGTGTCCTCCCTGGGCAAAGGGATTACGGCTGCTTCTCTGGGCAGATTGCTGAAAAACAGAGGGCTTAAGGTAACGATCCAGAAATTTGATCCATATATTAACATCGACCCGGGAACAATGAGTCCTTATCAGCACGGCGAGGTTTTTGTAACGGATGATGGCGCGGAAACGGATCTGGACCTTGGCCACTATGAACGTTTTATTGATATCAATCTCTCCAAAAACAGCAACGTCACGACTGGTAAAGTATACTCTTCCGTCATCAGCAAAGAGCGGCGCGGGGAATATCTGGGCGGAACGGTACAAGTTATTCCACACATTACGAACGAGATCAAAGAGCGTGTATTCCGCGCTGGACGTGAAGCGGGTTCGGATGTGGTTATTACGGAAATTGGTGGAACAGTGGGCGACATTGAGAGTTTGCCTTTCCTGGAAGCTATCCGTCAGATCAAGAGTGATGTAGGTCGCGACAATGTGATGTACATCCACGTAACACTTATTCCTTATATCAAAGCAGCTGGTGAAGTGAAAACAAAACCAACGCAACATAGTGTTAAGGAATTACGCAGCATTGGTATTCAACCGAATGTGATTGTATGCCGTACGGAGTATGAATTGTCTAAAGACATGAAAGCCAAGATCGCTCTCTTCTGCGACATTGATGAGAATGCCGTGGTTGAATGTCGTGATGCAGACACCTTGTATCAGGTACCTCTGAACCTGCGTGAAGAAGGCTTGGATGAGATCGTGGTAAATCACCTGAAACTGACTACTCCTGCACCGGATATGAGCGAGTGGGAAGGGCTGGTTGACCGGATCAACAAGTTGGAGCATACAGTTGAGATCGCTATTGTTGGTAAATATGTAGCGTTGCATGATGCATACCTGAGTGTTGTGGAGTCGTTGTCTCATGCAGGATTTGCATCCAATGCTGATGTGAAAATCCGCTGGGTTCCTTCTGAAGATATTACGGATGAGAATGTAGGCGACCTGTTACATGGTATTGGCGGTATCCTTGTTCCTGGTGGATTCGGAGATCGTGGTATTGAAGGTAAAGTATCGGCAATCCGTTATGCTCGTGAGAAACAAATTCCGTTCTTCGGTATTTGCCTGGGTATGCAGGTTTCCGTTATTGAATATGCACGTTCCATCGTTGGTTTGAATGGTGCGAACAGCTCCGAGATTAATCCGGCTACCGAATTCCCTGTGATCGATCTGTTGCCTGAGCAAAAAGATATCGAGAATCTGGGTGGCACGATGCGTCTGGGTCTGTATCCTTGTAAGCTTCAGGAAGGTTCTTTGGCGATGGCTTGTTATGATGACGAGCTGGTGTATGAGAGACACCGTCACCGGTATGAGTTCAACAATGAATACCGTGAAACGATCGAAAAAGCAGGACTGGTTATCTCGGGTACATCCCCGGATGGACGTCTGGTTGAGATCGTGGAACTTCCAGGACACCCATGGTTCCTGGCGGTACAATTCCATCCGGAATTCACTTCCCGTCCGAACCGTCCGCAACCATTGTTCCGTGAGTTTGTAAAGGCTTCTCTGGAGAATGCGCAGAAGTAATACATGGTTTTAGTGTTAACGTAATAGATATTGGGGATGTTCCTGGCAACCATAGCGGATGCCAGAACATCCCTTTTTTTTTGTGTAAAAAGCAGATGGAAATGCTCTTTGTCATTTTGTGAAGGTAGCAGGATTTTAATGGAAGAGGTAGAATACTTATCATGACGACTATGGGATAGTTATCCAGATTCGATGATGTGCATGCTTTCCTAATTCTAGGAGGTTACAGAGTGGAAGATAAAAAAGTTTTGATTGTTGATGACCAGAATGGTATTCGAATCCTGTTAATGGAAGTGTTCAGCAGTGAGGGGTATAACACGTTTCAAGCACCCAACGGCAAGGTTGCTCTGGAGATTGTGAATAATGACAAGCCTGACCTGGTATTGCTCGATATGAAGATTCCTGGGATGGACGGTCTGGAAATCCTGAAGCATATTAAAGAAATTGATCCGGGTATCAAGGTGATCATGATGACCGCTTATGGTGAACTGGACATGATTAAGGAAGCCACGGATCTCGGAGCGCTCATGCACTTTACGAAACCGTTTGATATCGACGAGATGCGAGTGGCTGTGAATATGCAACTTCGTAATGGTACTGCCAATAAATGCAGCTGAATCCTGTTGATACAGGATTTTTTTGCGTGTAGAGAACATAGATAGTACTTGGTGGGAAAATGGGGTATTTCACTCCTTCATCCGGGGAATATTGGAAATGGGCAAGTTATAAAGCGGTGTCTATGAAAACTGTGCTGCAAAGCACAGCATTTTTGCAAATGCTTGTTTAGTATTTGACATGGGATGTGGTATAATAAGCCCGTATGTGATTTCGGCTAAAAACCATAGACACAACCCAAACCCCTAGGAGGATTGAAACCATGCCATTAGTATCTATGACAGACATGTTGAACAAAGCACTTGAAGGAAAATATGCAGTTGGTCAATACAACATCAATAACCTTGAGTGGACTCAAGCGATTCTTGGTGCTGCTGAAGAAGAAAAATCCCCAGTAATCCTGGGCGTATCCGAAGGCGCAGCGCGTCACATGGGCGGCTTCTACACTGTAGTTAAAATGGTAGAAGGACTCATTCACGACATGAAAATCTCCGTACCAGTTGCTATTCACCTGGACCACGGTTCAAGCTTCGACAAATGTAAAGAAGCGATCGATGCTGGATTTACATCCGTTATGATCGACGGTTCCCACCACTCTATCGATGAAAACATCGAAATGACTAAAAAAGTTGTAGAATATGCACACGCTAAAGGCGTTTCTGTAGAAGCTGAAGTAGGTACTGTAGGCGGACAAGAAGACGACGTTATCGGCGGAATCATGTACGCTGACCTGAACGAGTGTATCCGTATCGTTAAAGAAACAGGTATCGACACATTGGCACCTGCTCTTGGTTCTGTACACGGTCCTTACCATGGCGAGCCTAATCTGGGCTTCAAAGAAATGGAAGAAGTTCGTGACGCGGTACAAGTTCCACTCGTATTGCACGGTGGTACAGGTATTCCTAAACACGACATCGACAAAGCCATTTCCTTGGGTACATCCAAAATCAACGTAAACACAGAGAACCAAATTGCTTTCTCCAAAGTGGTTCGTGAAGTGCTTGCAGCTAAACCAGATGCTTACGATCCACGTACGTTCATCGTACCAGGCCGTGATGCAATCAAAGAAACCGTTAAAGGTAAAATTCGCGAGTTTGGTTCCAACAACAAAGCGTAACTTATCTTTACCAGTTCCATACTGTGAAATGGAAAAACACCGCCTAGCCGGTGTCTTTCCATTTTCACACCTTATTTCTACATCGGAAGCCATCAGCACGTATTGCCGTTCATCGGCTGCAAAACACGTAGGGGGACATTAAGCTTTATGGAAAAATTGATGATTAGTGGCGGACGTCCGTTACAGGGAACTGTAACTATAAGCGGCGCCAAGAACAGCGCCATTGCGCTTATTCCTGCAGCATTGCTTGCCGAGTCAGAAGTCGTGTTGGACAACCTGCCGCTTTTGAGTGACGTGGCGGTTTATGCAGAAATTTTGGAGGAACTCGGAGCACGTGTGACTTGGGAAGGCAGTCAGATGAAGATTGACCCTTCTGACATCAAATCCATTCCTATGCCGAATGGTCCCGTGAAGAAGCTTCGCGCTTCGTATTATATGATGGGTGCATTGCTAGGGCGTTTCAAAGAAGCGACCATAGGTTTACCAGGGGGCTGTAATTTTGAGCCTCGTCCAATTGATCAACATATCAAAGGTTTTGAAGCGCTTGGCGCAACCGTAACAAACGAACATGGCTCCATTCATTTGCATGCCAAAGAGCTGCGCGGAGCAAAAATCTATCTTGATGTAAGCAGTGTCGGCGCAACCATTAATATCATGCTGGCGGCTACTCGTGCCAAAGGCTCTACAATTATCGAAAACGCGGCTAAAGAGCCTGAGATTATAGATGTAGCAACACTTCTGAATTCCATGGGTGCCAGCATTAAGGGTGCAGGTACCGAAACGATCCGTATTGAAGGGGTCTCGGAGCTTAAAGGCTGCCGTCATTCCATTATTCCGGACCGTATCCAAGCAGGTACGTATATGATCGCTGCAGCGGCGACGCGCGGAAATGTTCTGATTGACAATGTGATTCCCAAACATCTGGAGGCTTTAACGGCAAAGCTGCTGGAGATGGGTGTTGGCATTGAAGAGTTAGATGAAAGTATACGTGTCATTGGTAAACCAAGTTATAACCACGTGGATGTGAAGGCACTTGTATATCCTGGTTTCCCAACGGATCTACAGTCACCCATGACCAGTGTTTTAACACAGGCAACCGGTGTGAGTGTCCTGAGCGACTTTGTATACAGTAATCGATTCAAGCATGTGCCTGAGTTGGTGCGGATGGGTGCAAAGATTCGAGTAGAAGGACGGTCAGCGATTATTGAAGGCAGTGCATTAAACGCGGCCAAAGTAAAAGCATCCGATCTTCGCGCTGGAGCAGCGCTGGTGATTGCAGGTCTCACCGTCAGTGAAGGTGTGACTGAAGTGACGGGGGTCGAATATATCGACCGCGGTTATGATCATCTGGTGACTAATCTGCGTCTGCTCGGTGCAGATGTATGGCGGGAAACTGATTAATAGGAAGCGTTATGCATGATTCAGTCATACACATGTTTATTTTAACTGAACTGCATATCTTTTCGATGATTAGGTAAACCTGTTTTAATAGAGTTCTCAGTCTCTCCGGCATAAGACGAAATGTTTCTGTTTCCTTTACCGGAGGGTCTTTTTTTGAATTAAACTTCATATGGCTGTAAGAACATCATTTCTCATCCCCAACCCCCGGTTTTGTTTGAACTGCGCTCCATAGCCGGTCTATCCGGATTGATCGCCTCAATGCATCGTTCACTCAATAGCGGATCTGGCCGAATGTTGGCCATCCCACCCGGAAACTTACACTCAAAGACAAGTATTTGCATTATAACGGTTACATTCCGTACAATGGACAGAAGGGATTGTGGCAGACGCCGCTCTCTATAGCCGGAACATCTAGCGAAACTATCCATTTCACACGGACTTATTAATTGAATAGGTGGTTATTATATGGATCTACAAATTTCCGATTTGGAAGAAATGAAACTAACGGACCTCTACAAACTGGCCAAAAAATATCAGATACCTTACTATGGTACGTTAAAAAAGAAAGAATTAATCTTTGCTATACTACGTGCACAAGCTGAACAAAGCGGCCTGATGTTCATGCAAGGCGTACTCGAGATTTTACCTGAAGGTTACGGATTTCTTCGGCCGATTAACTACTTGCCCAGTACGGAGGACATTTACATCTCAGCTTCTCAGATTCGCAAGTTTGACCTAAGAACAGGTGACCTCGTATCAGGTAAATGTAGAACGCCTAAGGAAAACGAGAGATACTTCGGTTTGTTGCAAGTCAACGCTGTAAATGGTGAGAATCCATCGGCGGCTGCAGAGCGACTTCACTTCCCGGCACTAACCCCACTGTATCCGCAGAAAAAACTGGTTCTCGAAACATCCCCCAACCATTTGTCCACACGAATTATGGATGTGCTCGCCCCGGTAGGATTGGGACAGCGCGGATTGATCGTAGCACCTCCCAAAGCGGGTAAAACGCTTCTCCTCAAAGAAATTGCCAACAGCATCTCAACTAACAATCCTGAAATTGAACTGTTTGTCCTGTTGATTGACGAACGTCCAGAGGAAGTAACGGATATGTCGCGTTCGGTAAAAGGGGAAGTTGTGGCTTCGACATTTGATGAACTGCCTGAGAATCATATCAAGGTGGCGGAATTGGTGCTTGAACGTGCGCTTCGTTTGGTTGAGGCTAAAAAGGATGTCGTTATCCTGCTGGATAGCATTACACGTCTTGCCCGTGCATATAACCTGGTTATTCCACCATCCGGTCGTACGCTTAGTGGTGGTATTGACCCAGCTGCATTCCATCGTCCGAAACGTTTCTTCGGTTCTGCCCGGAATGTGGAAGAAGGCGGAAGCCTGACCATCTTGGCAACGGCATTAATTGATACTGGATCACGTATGGATGACGTCATTTATGAAGAATTTAAGGGTACAGGTAATATGGAGCTTCATCTGGACCGTCGTCTGGCAGAGCGCCGCATATTCCCGGCGATCGACATTCGTCGTTCCGGTACACGTCGTGAAGAAGTGTTGCTCAGCAAGGAAGAGTTGGATACAATCTGGGCGATTCGTAAAAACATGAATGACTCCCATGACTTTGTCGAAGGATTCCTGAAAAAACTTCGTAACAGCAAGACAAATGCAGAGTTTTTGGCGGCATTTGATTCGGCTGGTAATAGCCCGACAAGCAATTCCGGGACAACAACAACCCGTCGCTCACCTAGACAGACAGCTACGTCAGGTACATCGACGTAAGTGTCGTTGGACTAATCAATTTCTTTTTGCAGCATTGCTGTAAATGTTACAATACACTCGTCGTTAGGTTTAACCCATTAGATGTGAGGAGAACATCATGTATTTAGTATACGCAGATGAAAAAGGTAATGTATTTGATCATCCTTCCCTGTACGGGCTTGCCCGCAGTGGAGATATGATCGTTGAGATTATGGAAGACGAACTCATCCCTTTGCCAGAGGGTGCAACGTTGGTTGGACTCCCGAGCACCCGGCCCATTGGTATGGACCCGGATACCGGCGAGATGTTGCCAATGCCAACGGACACACAGGCTGTAGGTGCATTGCTTCCACAGGGATTCACTCGTTTGTGTCTCCCTGGTTATGTGAAGACGGATAAAGAGTATAAATTGCCGTTATTCGGCTATTCCGCAGTAGTTTGGAAAGATGGCGGTTTCTATGTCACGGCTGCAAAGTCGGATAGTCCTGACCAATGGAACCCGCTGAACTGTGATCGGGATGATGTGCGTTCCGGGGTTAAACGGTTGACAGAGCAATATCCCGAGAACCGTCTTTATACCCATCTGTCCAATTGTGCGCTCGGATATGAATGTCTAACTTCGTCGAACACGTTCCTGAATCGTTGGGAAGGTGGAGTGCCGGTATCCTATTCTTGCAATGCGGGCTGCTTCGGGTGTATCTCCGAGCAACCGGATGATAGCGGCTTTGTTTCCCCGCAGACACGTATGAACTTCCGACCACGTGTGGATGAGATTGTTGAGGTTATGCTGGAACACCTGAAGACGCCAGAGTCCATTATTAGCTTTGGACAAGGTTGTGAAGGGGAGCCTTCCACGCAGGCCAAGCTGATTATTGAAGCAATTCGCGAAGTGCGTTCCGTAACCGACATGGGGTATATCAACATTAATACCAATGCCGGTCTGAACGATCACATTAGAGGTATTGTAGATGCTGGATTGGATCTGATGCGCGTAAGTACAATTAGCGCACTGGATGACCACTATAACGCCTACTATAAACCGCGTGGTTATACCTTAGCCAATGTTGAGAAATCAATGAAATACGCAGCGCAGCAGGGTGTATACACGTCCATTAACTATCTGATCTTCCCAGGCGTAACAGATCGTGAAGAAGAGATTGAGGCGATGATTGAGTTTGCGAGAAGAACCGATCTACGCTTGATTCAGATGCGTAATCTCAATATTGATCCAGAGAGCTATCTGGAATTAATTCCTCCTGCTCAAGGTGATATCCTGGGCATGAAGCAGATGATTGAGATTTTTGAAGACGAATTGCCTGATGTTGTGATCGGATCGTACACCCATGTTCCACCCGCTGGAATGGCACGTCCAAAACGGTTGATTACCTCTTAACAATAATGGATTGCAACAGGCACAAGGCCGTGTTATAATCTCAGGGTTGTGCCATTTACTCTGGGTCCGCTTGAGGCTCAGGGCGGAAAGAGGTGAAAGGTAATGAAAGAAGCAATTCATCCTAATTACACGATTGGTCAAGTATCTTGCGCTTGCGGGAATACTTTTGAGACAGGTTCGGTTAAAGACGGACTTCGTGTAGAGATTTGCTCCGCGTGCCACCCGTTCTTCACAGGTAAACAGAAGTTTATCGATGCTGGCGGCCGTGTTGATCGTTTCAAAAAGAAATACGGAATCTAATTGGACAATTCTTGGAGTTGTCTGCTAATTGCATCCAACACACCCCTGCTGATCTGGCAGGGGTTTTTATATGTTATTTTTATATGTTATATGTAAGCATAATCGCATTCACGTTCCTCTGGTTGCAATTTGGATAACCTTACGTTATACTATTTCTTACCGTGCTAGATGGGGAGGTAGCGGTGCCCTGTAACTCGCAATCCGCTATAGCGAGGTTGAATTCCTGCTAGAGGTTTTGCCGATGTGAGGTTTGGTCCCTAAACGTGGTGTTGACGGTTGGGTCCTCCGCAATGAGTACTCATGAACCTGGTCAGGTCCGGAAGGAAGCAGCCATAAGTGAGATCACTCTTGTGCCGGAGGGTTGCCTAGCCCGAGCTATTGTTCAGGGGTGCCACTTGGATCGCAAATATCGATAGCAGGTGCACGGCTTACCATTTAAATGTAGAGACCTTTGCAGTTGTATGTATGCAGAGGTCTTTTTGATATGTCTTAATAAACCACGCATGAATGAGTCAGATAAAGTTTGGATTCACCCTAGAATATAGTATAATAGGGGAACGACAAAGGACTCGAATGCGAAGTGGAAGGAAGGTAACGCATCATGGAGCATATCGCGTTATACCGGGCTTGGCGTCCCCAGTCGTTTCAAGATATGGTGGGGCAACAGCATATTATTCAGACCTTGCAGAACGCGATTCGTGAACAGCGGACTTCCCATGCCTACTTATTTAGCGGGCCCAGAGGAACGGGAAAGACAAGTGCCGCCAAGATTTTGGCCAAAGCTGTGAACTGCGAACGTGGGCCTGCGCCTGAACCTTGTAACGAGTGTGAAGCTTGCCGCAGAATTACGACTGGCGCTGTGATGGATGTGCAGGAGATTGATGCTGCATCCAATCGGGGCGTTGAAGAAATTCGTGATCTTCGGGAAAAGGTTAAATATGCACCAACCGAAGTCCGGCAGAAAGTCTATATTATTGATGAAGTGCACATGCTGACAACGGAGGCATTCAATGCTTTGCTCAAAACATTGGAAGAGCCACCGCCACATGTGATGTTTATTTTGGCAACAACGGAACCACACCGCCTTCCGGCTACCATTATATCGCGCTGTCAGCGATTTGATTTTCGCCGGGTATCCCTGGAAGAGCAGACAGCAAGACTTACACTGATCTGTGAACAGGAAGGCATGGAAGCTGACCAGGATGCGCTCCAATACATTGCCCGTTTATCGGACGGTGGAATGAGGGATGCACTTAGTGTGCTGGATCAGATCTCTTCATTTACGGATGGACGAGTAACGTACCAGCAGGTTATGGACATGACGGGTGGAATTGCTTCAGAGCAATTTGCCAAACTCGCTGCTTCGCTGCTTAAGGGTGATGTTGGTCATATTTTGCAGATGATTGAAGGTTTCATGCATGAAGGAAAGAGTGCAGACAAGTGCATGGAGAATTTACTGTATTATTTCCGTGATTTGCTTATGATTAAGATGGTACCTGATGCAGATAAACTGACGGACCGGGTACTTAATCCGGAGTCTTTCCGTGATATGGCGGAGTCATTCACCAGGGAACAACTGTTCCACATGATCGACACCCTTAATCGGTACCAGAGTGAAATGAAATATGCAGTACAACCACAGACATTATTCGAAGTTGCATTGCTTAAACTGTGTAGTATTCCAGCTCAAGGTGAGGCTTCTGTTCAGGTGGGAGCTTCAGCTCATGCAGCACCTGCCGATGGGGGAGAGATCAACCGCTTGAAGCAGCAGCTTGCTGAGTTGGAGAAGAAGTTGGATCGTGCACTGAAAAGTGGTTTGTCTGGTGGAGAAGGTGCATCGAGTGCTCCATCTCGTCCGGCAACAAGGGCCCCTGTATCGAGAGGCAACTCGCCTGCGAAGCTTCCTGCACAGTTGGATCAGTATGTTGCGCGCAAGGGAGCCCCTGAGTTCGCGGAGATCAGCAAAAAATGGAGTCAGATCCTGCAACGAGTGAAGGAAGAGCGGGTTACCGTTCACGCCTGGTTTGTGGATGGTGAGCCGGTATCATTGCTTGAGGACAATGTGTTGGTTGCTTTTAAAAACAACATTCACCGTGAAACAACGGAAAAGCAGGCCAACCGTGAAGTCATTGAGCGGGTGTTGTCCGAACAGCTTGGGCGTCCTGCGCGATTGGTGACGATGATGCTCAAAGATTGGACCGGAGCAATGGAGGGAGCTTCTGAAGCGCCAAAGGAGGACTTTAAGCTTGAACCTGAGCATGAAGACGGCGGTTCAGGCAACAAACAGCCTTGGATTGATGAAGCCATCCAGCTCTTTGGTGAGGACCTTGTAGTGATCAAAGAATAATGCGCATAGCGCGATAACCATAACAAAGGAGATGAACAATTATGAACAACATGAACCAAATGATGAAACAAGTGAAGAAAATGCAGGAGCAAATGCTGAAAGCACAAGAGGAACTGGCGGACAAAACAGTCCAAGGTACTTCTGGTGGCGGTGTAGTGACGGCTGAAGTTAACGGACACAAGAAATTGCTTGCTATCACGATCAAACCTGAGGCGGTAGATCCGGAAGATGTTGAAATGTTGCAGGATCTCGTTATGACAGCTGTTAATGATGCAATGGCCAAAGCCGATGAGATTGCCAACAAGGATATGGGCAAGTTCACAGGCGGCATGAATATTCCGGGATTATTTTAATTAAAAATTGATCCTGTCAAAGGAGACACAATCGATTGTATTATCCCGAACCAATAGCCAAGCTGATTGATGCCTTCACCCGGTTGCCGGGTGTGGGTCCCAAGACGGCAGCGCGTTTAGCTTTTCATGTGCTTAACATGAAGGAAGAAGACGTTATCGATTTTGCCAAAGCGCTCGTAAGTGTGAAGCGTAATCTTCATTACTGTTCTGTATGTTGTAATATCACTGATACGGACCCGTGTCGCATCTGTCAGGATAAGTCCAGGGATGTCTCTGTAATCTGTGTAGTTCAGGATTCGAAAGATCTGGTGGCCATGGAGCGCACCAAGGAATTTGATGGATACTATCATGTGTTACAGGGCGCGATTTCACCTATGGAGGGAATTGGCCCAGACGATATTCGGTTGAAGGAACTCCTGGTTCGACTAAGTGATGAACGTATAAAAGAGATCATCTTAGCGACAAACCCCAATATTGAGGGTGAGGCTACAGCGATGTACATCTCCCGGTTGGTGCGTCCGTTTGAGATCAGTGTGACCCGGATTGCGCATGGATTGCCTGTAGGTGGCGATCTTGAGTATGCGGATGAAGTGACCCTTTCCAAAGCATTGGAAGGGCGCAGGGAGATGCGTTAGTGTGATCAATTTGTATTACGTAGCGGACTTCCTTGGAAACTTCGGATGCTAAATAAGTTTCGATGTGTAAAGAGAGCCTTAGGGCTCTCTTTTTTTGTGAAGAAAATGAATGCCCAAGTTCTAAGTTTGTCCTTTCCCTGATAAGTATGAGAATAGCTGTGTTGATCAGGAGGGGGAGAGTTTATGTTTTTGTGGCGAAATACACGGAACTCGGTAGAGAAACACAACAGAATGTTGAAGGAACTTGAGGCGGATCAGATCTATGCAGATATTCAGTTGGCTAAGCAGGAATGGGAACGGGCTATGAGACAGTTTGAAGATGCACAGGGACAGGATGAGATTGATTATGCCATTTATGTATTGGAGGCAGCTGAGCGGAAGTACCAGATCCACTTGAGAAGAGCAAAGCGAGCCAGAGCGAATGATGATGTTACATCACAGCGAGGGATTAGTATGTAGTCGCGTTTACATTAAATACGGAGGTGTAACATATGAAGAGTATCATACTGGGAAGTGTATTGGTTATATCATTACTGGGGCTTATCGTTGTTTTATTCAGAAAGCGGATAGGCTTATCGTTTTTTACGTCATTCGGAATTCATCTGGTGCTGGCTGCAGTAGGGATATATATCGTGAATTATTCCGGCTGGATTACAGGAACCTACATCCCGCTGAACCCTGCAACGATAGGGACTGTAACTGTTTTGGGATTGCCAGGTGTGGGGTTATTATTAGGGTTAAAAATTTCTTTGTTCGGATAGTTGACTCGCAGGATATTTATATGGTACATTATATCTCGTTGCTTTGCTTGCTTGGTTGGATGCTTTAGATGAAATGAAGGAGTTCATTACGAACTTTGAAAAAGAATTTCAAAAAAACACTTGACCAAAACAAACGAAGTATGATATATTATAAAAGTCGCCGCTGAGAGAAAATGGTGACGAAAAAACGAGTTTGATCTTTGAAAACTGAACAACGAGTGAGTAAACATTCTGCTTGCAGAATGAACGCGAAAGTTGGAAACAAGCCTTGGCTTGGATCCACTGGAGCACAAATGAGATTTTTAATCTCGTCAGATTCAAAATGAGCTTATCGCTCTTTTCAATACTTTATTGGAGAGTTTGATCCTGGCTCAGGACGAACGCTGGCGGCATGCCTAATACA
>NZ_FMZN01000013.1:0-31138 GCF_900101225.1 Paenibacillus sp. CF095 | reverse complement strand
GAAAGTGATCTGGAACCGTGGTGTAGTTGGCCTAACATGCCTGCCTGTCACGCAGGAGATCGCGGGTTCGAATCCCGTCGGTTCCGCCATTTTTATTCTAGTAAGGCTCGGTAGCTCAGTCGGTAGAGCAGAGGACTGAAAATCCTCGTGTCGGCGGTTCGATTCCGTCCCGAGCCACCATTTATAAAACCATGTAATACGCCGGTGTAGCTCAACTGGTAGAGCAACTGACTTGTAATCAGTAGGTTGGGGGTTCAAGTCCTCTCGCCGGCACCATGTAATCCTGGAGGATTAGCGAAGTGGCCAAACGCATCAGACTGTAAATCTGCTCCCGTACGGGTTCGGTGGTTCGAATCCATCATCCTCCACCAGTTTTCTATGAGTCATTAGCTCAGTTGGTAGAGCACCTGACTTTTAATCAGGGTGTCGAAGGTTCGAGCCCTTCATGACTCACCATTATATGCGCGTGTGGCGGAATTGGCAGACGCACTAGACTTAGGATCTAGCGTCTTTGACGTGGGGGTTCAAGTCCCTCCACGCGCATCCCTTATTTGCGGAAGTGGCTCAGCGGTAGAGCATCGCCTTGCCAAGGCGAGGGTCGCGGGTTCGATTCCCGTCTTCCGCTCCAATATTTTGCGCCCTTAGCTCAGCTGGATAGAGCGTTTGACTACGAATCAAAAGGCCGGGAGTTCGAATCTCTCAGGGCGCGCCATTATAACTTCATATTTTGCCGGCGTGGCGGAATGGCAGACGCGCTCGACTCAAAATCGAGTGGGAAACCGTGGAGGTTCGAGTCCTCTCGCCGGTATAGATAACGGGATGTAGCTCAGCTTGGTAGAGCACCTGGTTTGGGACCAGGGGGTCGCATGTTCAAATCGTGTCATCCCGATTGTTGTTATGCGGGTGTAGTTCAATGGTAGAACTTTAGCCTTCCAAGCTAATAGCGTGGGTTCGATTCCCATCACCCGCTTAAATATTTAAAAGAAAGAGATGGTACTAACCGTCTCTTTCTTTTTTTGCGTTCACAGGTTTATTGGCAATTTAGTGCGTGGTGCTCTCAGAGAGTATATGGCTCTTTATCATGTATCAGAATGTATCCCACGTTTGCATAAATTTCCCCACCTTTAAATTTGTCCTTGATAATTGTGGACGCTGTTCAAGTGAAACAGGTCTAACGCATCTTATAAGGCCTGGATATAAGCTTCTTCATCACATTTTATAAAAACGCTTACAAAAATAGCTTGCGTAAATCATTAACCTGTAATACCATATCAATTAAGCGCTTAACCTTTAGGGGTAAGGCGCTTAAACTTAACGTAGATTAAGCGCTTAACCCGTAAAGGAAAGGAAGGCGATCAATTCATGAATACAATTCGACTAACGATGGCCCAGGCACTGCTTCGATACCTGGATCAGCAATATATCTCGGTTGACGGGGTGGAAACCAAGTTTGTGAAGGGAATCATCGGTATTTTTGGACATGGCAATGTAACAGGCATTGGAGAAGCGCTGGAGCGCAGTCCGGGAAGCCTGACGTATATGCAAGGGAAGAACGAACAAGGTATGGTGCATACGGCAGCCGCCTATGCCAAGCAGAAGAACCGCAGACAGATTTATGCATGTACAACATCCATTGGTCCGGGTGCATTGAATATGATTACGGCGGCAGCTACCGCAACGGTGAACCGGATTCCGGTTTTATTGCTTCCTGGAGATAACTTTGCTACACGGGAACCGGACCCGGTACTGCAGCAGTTGGAAGTGAGCAGTGATTATACAATCTCAGCCACTGATCCATTCAAAGCCGTCAGCAAGTACTGGGATCGCATTGTTCGTCCCGAACAGCTGATGATTGCTGCTACACAGGCTATGCGTGTGCTAACCGATCCAGCAGAGACGGGAGCAGTAACGCTCGCACTGCCACAGGATGTGCAGGCAGAGGCGTACGATTATCCAGAATCGTTCTTTGCCCGCAAAGTACATTATCTGGATCGTCGCCCCCCGGTACAGGCAGCCATTGAACGGGCAACGGAGCAGATTGCTCGTGGTAGCAAGCCGCTGCTCGTTGCAGGCGGCGGTGTGTTGTACTCTGAGGCATCCGCCCAGCTCGTGGAATTCGCCGAGGCATTTGGTATTCCGATCGCCGAGACGCAGGCGGGCAAGAGCGCAGTTTCTTGGGACCACCCACTGAATGTGGGGGCCATCGGGGTTACCGGCTCTCTGGCAGCCAATAGGCTGGCGAGAGAAGCAGACGTTGTGATCGGCGTCGGTACTCGTTTCTCCGATTTTACGACGGCGTCCCGCTCTGCTTTTCAACATCCGGAAGCTTCATTCATCAACATTAACCTGAACGGCATGGATGCCGCCAAGTTAGGCGGGGAAGCCATTCTGGCAGATGCTCGCGAAGGATTGCAGGCTTTGCAGAAGGAATTGCAGCAAAGACAATACCGCAGTGCATATGGTGCATCTGAAATCGCTGATCTCCGCGCTGAGTGGAATGCAGAAGTGGATCGGCTGTATGCAGCTCAACATGAAGCAGGGCTGGCACAGACTACAGCAGTCGGCATAGTTAATCGGACGATTGATCCTTCCTCCGTTATTGTGTGTGCGGCAGGCAGTCTGCCAGGAGACCTGCATCGTCTGTGGCGTGCGGCTGAACCAAAGACGTATCACATGGAGTATGGATTCTCCTGTATGGGGTACGAGGTAAGTGGAGCGTTCGGAGCAGCACTTGCTGAGCCGGATCGTGAAGTGTACGCCATGGTGGGGGATGGCAGTTATCTGATGCTGCATTCGGAGTTTGTGACCAGTTTGCAGGAACAGAAGAAGATGACCGTTCTATTATTCAACAACAATGGATTCCAGTGTATTCATAATTTGCAGCGGGAACATGGAAGTGACGGGTTCGGCAATGAGTTCCGTTATCGGGAATCTGAGAGTGGACGACTGACCGGGGATTACATGCCAATGGACTTTGCTGCACACGCCCGAAGCATGGGAGCCAAATCTTATAGAGCGGAGACGGCAGAACAGCTGGAACAGGCACTCCGAGATGCGAAGAATGAAACGGTGAGTACATTGATTGAGATTCCGGTCGTGCCTGGAACTAACGCAGGTGGATACGAGTCGTGGTGGAATGTAGGTGTGCCAGAAGTATCTGCCGAGGAAAAGGTAGTTCATGCCCATCACACCATGCAAGCCAACCGTGCTAAAGCAAGACCTATTTAATCCGATTTAATATAGTGAACCACAATGTTGAACGACAAAGGAGACGTGGAGCAATGAGCAAGCTGCCATTCCAGCTTGGGATTCATCCGATCAATTGGGTCGGTGAAGATGTGAAGGAGCATGGTGATGCGACAACGTGTGCACAGATTCTGGATGACATTCAGCGTCTTGGGCTGACGGGTACAGAGATGGGACGTAAATATCCTACCGATCCTGCTATATTGCGTGAGGAATTGAGTAAAAGGAATATCAAGCTGGTCTCTCAGTGGAAATCAGTACTTTTCTCCGATCCGGCGTATCGTCAGTCAGAGCTGGACAGTTATCGCAGACATGCGGAATTTTTGCAATCCATGGGCAGTAAGGTGATCAGTACGGCCGAAGTAGGCGGGTCACTTCATTTTGATCCAAGACGGACACCGAATGAAAAAGAAGTACTCAGACTCAATGAATCTGTATGGCATATCTTTGCTGAAGGGTTGAACGAAGCAGGAGCTATTGCACGTGAACACGGGTTGAAGCTTACGTACCATCATCATGGTGGCACAGTGGTAGAGCAACCGGATGAGATTGATCGACTGATGGAGTTGACGGACCCTTCTCTCGTGTATCTACTCTATGACACAGGTCATGCCTACTATGGCGGAGCCGATCCACTTGAACTGCTGCGCAAACATTATGATCGGATCGCTTATATCCATCTGAAAGACATTCGCCCGTATGTGCTGGATGAAGCACGCGCGGAGCAGTCTGATTTTGTCGGTTGTATTCGTAGAGGAGTGTTCACCGTACCAGGAGATGGATGCATTGATTTTGCACCAATTCTGCAAGAACTGATCACACGAGGATACGATGGCTGGGCGATGCTTGAAGGAGAACAGGACCCTGCGATTCATAACCCGTATGAGTATGCGAAGCGATCTTTGAACTATATGGAATCGTTATACCAACACAGCTGATTCGTTCAGCATTGCAGCGGTCAGAGGCACACCTATGAAGTGAAAAAGGAAGAAGGCCAGCAAGAGTATAATGTTACGATTGGAAAATAAAACTGACCTACTCTAGACGTTTACGAGTCCTTACGATGGAATGAATAACTAGTCTAGATATCGATATACAACATGTAAAATCCCACCACAGAAAGGGGCTCACATGCAATGACTTACGTATCCTTTCCAGAATCCAGGAAGAAGGATTTCACCGCGATTGGTCGCTTGTGCATCGACTTGAACGCCAATGAGATTAATCGCCCGATGGAAGAGACGATGACGTTCACGAAGTATGTTGGCGGCTCTCCGGCCAATATTGCGATTGGCATGTCCAGACTGGGTATGGAGACGGCTTTTATCGGTAAGATCGCCAATGACCAGATGGGCAGATTCATCCAGAGTTATTTGGAGAAGAACCGCATCGATACATCAAATGTAGTTACAGATGACACCGGAGCGGTGACGGGGCTTGCTTTTACCGAAATCAAAAGCCCAACGGATTGCAGTATCCTGATGTACCGGGACAATGTAGCTGATCTGTTATTACAGGCGCAAGAGGTGCAAGAGCAGTTGATTGCTGACTCCAAAGTGCTGCTAATCTCAGGCACAGCCCTCGCGCAGAGCCCATCCCGTGAAGCCGTATTACAGGCACTAACGTATGCGAAAAAACATGGTACGGTTATTGTGTTTGATCTGGACTATCGCCCATACACTTGGACATCGGACGAAGAGACAGCGGTCTATTATAACCTCGCAGCCGAGAAATGCGATATCATCCTGGGTACACGTGAAGAGTTCGACATGATGGAGACATTCGACCACAATCCGGATCATAGCGATCAGGTAACTGCACAGAAATGGTTTGATTTCTCAGCGAATATTGTTGTAATAAAACACGGCAAGGAAGGCTCCATTGCTTATACACGCGAAGGGCTTTCTCACCGTGCGGACAGCTATCCGGCAAAAGTGGTCAAAACGTTTGGTGCAGGCGACTCCTATGCGGCCGGGTTCCTGTATGGATTGATGCAGGGCTGGACGATTGAGCGCAGCATGGCGTATGGCAGTGGCGCAGCAAGTATCGTCATTTCGAGCCACAGTTGTTCGGATGCGATGCCAACGGTGGAACAGGTGAATGACTACATTGAACGTTGCAATCGGGGCGAGATCACCGTGTCTTGAAGCTAGTTGCAATACTTTGAATAACACACTCATACAGATCAACATCAATGATATAAGTTGAACATACGGGATCACACATAAGTGAAGGGAGACAGGGCTATGGGAAAAGGAATTTCTGAAGCGTCTGCAACAGCGACAATGGTACAAAACTGGATCGGAGGTGCCTGGGTAACCCCAGCGTCAACTCGTACGGAACCGGTTGTGAATCCGGCTACAGAAGAGGTTATTGCACATGTGCCACTGTCCGAACAAGTGGACGTGGATCTGGCGGTTCAGACAGCACGAGAAGCGTTCAAATCCTGGAGCAGCACACCGGTTCCGCGCCGTGCACGTATTCTGTTCCGCTACCAGCAGCTGTTGGTAGAGCATTGGGAAGAGCTCGCTCGCCTGGTGACGCTGGAGAACGGTAAAAGCTACGCCGAAGCGTACGGCGAGGTATTGCGTGGTATTGAGTGCGTCGAATTCGCGGCAGGTGCCCCGAACCTGATGATGGGCAAACAACTGCCTGACATCGCGACAGGACTGGAGTCGGGCATGTACCGCTACCCAATCGGCGTAATTGGGGGGATTACCCCATTCAACTTCCCGATGATGGTGCCGTGCTGGATGTTCCCACTGGCTATTGCGTGTGGTAACACGTTTGTTCTGAAGCCGTCCGAGCGTACACCGCTTCTGGCAGGCCGCCTGGCAGAGCTGTTCAAGGAAGCAGGGCTTCCGGATGGCGTGCTCAATATCGTACACGGTGCACATGATGTCGTGAACGGGTTGCTGGAACATAAGGATGTTCAAGCGATTTCCTTTGTCGGATCACAACCTGTGGCTGAATACGTCTACACCACTGCATCCAAGCATGGCAAACGGGTACAGGCACTGGCTGGCGCCAAAAACCACTCCATCGTTATGCCGGACGCCGATCTGGATTTAACCGTGAAAGAGATTACCAGTGCAGCCTTTGGCTCAGCAGGGGAACGTTGCATGGCATGTTCGGTTGTTGTGGCTGTGGGCGATGTGGCTGACGAACTGGTACAAAAGCTGGTGGAAGCAGCAGACCGCATTACCATCGGTAACGGTATGGATGAGGGCGTGTTCCTCGGTCCTGTCATCCGTGGACCACATAAAGAGCGTACACTCAGTTACATTGAATCCGGAGAGCAGGAAGGCGCGGCATTGATCCGGGATGGACGTAAGGATCAGGCGACAGGTGAACCCGGTTATTTTGTAGGGCCAACGGTATTCGACCAAGTTGATAGCAATATGAAAATCTGGCAGGATGAGATCTTTGCTCCAGTACTCTCGGTGGCAAGAGTGTCTACGCTGGAGGAAGCCGTTGAGCTGGCGAACCGTTCCGACTTCGCCAACGGGGCGTGTCTGTTCACCCGCAGCGGAGCGAGTATGCGTCAATTCCGGGAGACGATTGATGCGGGCATGTTGGGTATTAACTTGGGCGTACCTGCACCAATGGCATTTTTCCCGTTTTCCGGTTGGAAAAAGTCCTTCTATGGTGATCTGCATGCCAATGGCACGGATGGTGTTGAATTCTACACTCGCAAAAAGATGGTAACGGCGCGTTGGTAACAACCAGAGCATCACTCGGGCTAAGGGGAATGCCCAGCCCATATGGACGCACATAGGGAGGATAACGGAATGGGCAAGGACAAAGTGAGAATTGGCATCATCGGTGCTGGACGGATCGGTAAAATTCATGCAGACAATCTCCTGCGCAACCCGCATGCCGAGATTGTGGGAATCAGTGACTTGTTTGCAGGTCCTGAATTGGAGACTTGGGCCTCTAGTCGTGGCATCCCTGTTGTAACGACGGACAGCAGCGAGTTGATCTCGATGCCTAATGTAGACGCGGTGCTGATCTGTTCTTCAACTGATACACATGTGCCGCTGATTGAACAGGCCGCTCAGGCGGGCAAACACATCTTCTGCGAGAAGCCGGTTAGCATGGATCTATCACAGACCCAAGCAGCTGTATCAGCGGTTCAGAAGGCTGGTGTGAAGCTGCAAATTGGATTTAACCGTCGCTTTGATCACAACTTCAGACGGATACGTGCACATGTGCAGGATGGTACGATTGGTGATCCGCATATTATCAAAATTACGTCTCGCGACCCGAGTCCACCGCCTGCGGAGTATATCCGGGTATCTGGGGGGATCTTCATGGACATGATGATCCACGATTTTGACATGGCCCGTTATCTGTCCGGGAGTGAAGTGGAAGAAGTGTACGCTCAGGGCAATGTGCTGATCAATCCGGTTTTTGCGGAACATGGTGACGTGGATACAGCGATTGTAACGATGACTTTTGCCAATGGAGCGATTGGGGTTATTGATAACAGCCGTCAGGCTGTATACGGGTATGACCAGCGTGTTGAAGTATTTGGCTCAATGGGCAGCGCCGCAGCGGCGAATGATCATCCGAATACGGCTGAGATCAGTACAGCGGCCGGGCTCATGCGCGACAAACCGTTACACTTTTTCCTGGAACGCTACAATGAAGCGTATGTGCAGGAGACAGCTCTCTTTATCGATGCAATCCTCCATGATACACCAGTTATCGTAGATGGCCACGATGCAGTACAGGCAGAACGAATTGCGCTGGCAGCAAAAATGTCCATGGAGCGGGGAAGACCTGTGAAGCTGAGTGAAGTCCCTGGGGTGTCCCTGGAATCGCAAACGGCAACGCCATAGGTGGATGATTAAAGTCACTTTTTTCTAATAGAGCGCAAGAATGGTCCAAGTTTTTGTTTTTTATAAGTATCAGGTTGTTGTGGACGATTACAGAAAGGAGTGGATGACAAGATGTCAGAACGTATTGTGAAACCCGTGGTCAACCCGGAGGGAGACGGTACACTTATAAACGTAACACCGGAGTCGGCAGGTTGGGAATATGTTGGCTTTCAGGTAGCGAAGTTGGCAGAAGGGGAGACGCTAACCCGTGAGAGCGGTGATCAGGAACTCTGTGTGGTGCTTCTCAGTGGTTTCGCCAATGTAAGTACCCGGGAGCACACATGGGATAATATCGGAAAAAGAATGAGTGTTTTCGAGAAAATTCCGCCGTATTCAGTCTACGTCTCAACTTCCGATCAAGTACAGATCACAGCACGTACTGAACTGGAAATCGCTATATGTGTTGCACCCGGTAAAGGCACGTACCCGGCTCGTCTCATTGCACCCGAAGATGTAGGGGTAGAGGCAAGAGGGTATGGCAATCTGGAACGCCAGATTCACAACATTTTGCCGGAACAGAAGGAAGCAGACAGTTTGCTTGTTGTTGAGGTATTCACACCAGATGGGCATTGGTCCAGTTACCCGCCACATAAGCATGATCGGGACGCACTCCCTGACGAATCTTTGCTGGAAGAAACGTATTATTTCCGTGTGCAGCCTGAGCAGGGGTTTGCCATTCAGCGCATATACACGGATGATCGCTCTGTGGATGAGACGCTAGCAGTGAAGAACGGAGAAGTGGTGCTTGTTCCGGACGGATATCATCCGGTAGGTGCTCCTCCGGGGTATGAGGTCTACTATCTGAACGTGATGGCTGGACCAACCCGGACCTGGAAATTCCATAACGACCCTGACCATGAGTGGTTGATGAAAAAGTAAAACAGTTCATGCTACGCACATTTTGCTCGCTTCAAGTTGCGTATGCAGACTTCCCCCTGCATAATGAGAAGAAGAGAACAATTATCTATGTATATTATATATAGCACAAATGGGGAAAAACAATGAAAGCAACCATATACGATATAGCACGCGAGGCGGGTGTATCCATTGCAACCGTCTCGCAGGTCATTAATGGCAAAGGCAAGATCAGTGAGAAGCGGCGCGCCGAGATTATGGAGATCATGGAACGCCTTCACTATCAACCCAGCGCGATCGCAGCTGCACTTACAGGTAAGCAGACGTATACATTGGGGCTGCTCGTACCGGACATCTCGAACCCGTATTTCGCAGAACTGGCGAGAGCGGTCGAGGATCGAAGTCGTCAATTGGGTTACAGCGTGGTCATCTGCAGTACGGATAATAAGGACGAGCGGGTAGAGCGTTATCTAAATCTGCTTCAGCAAAAAAGGGTCGATGGCATGATGATCGGAACCGGGATCGATAATGCCGAAATTTTGTCACCCCTCTTGCAACAGTCGATACCTGTTGCTCTGATTGCTCGTCATATGCCATCGCTGTCGGTACATACGGTCACTATTGACGACATACTCGGCGGAGCACTCGCAGCGGAGCATCTGCTTGAACTTGGGCACACCCGTGTAGCGGTATTGTCGGAACCGTCCAAAGTCAGCAGCAGTCAGGAACGTGTACGCGGATTCCGTGAAACCCTGATTAAGGCAGGTCATACACTGGAACCGACTCAGATCCGAGAATCCGCAGCTGACCTGAGCTCGGCCAAAAAAGAGGCGTTACTGCTGCTCGGTGAGAACGATCATCCCACAGGCTTATTCTGCTGTAATGACATTCAGGCCATTGGTGCACTTCAGGCAGCCAAAGAGCTGGGGCTACGCGTGCCAGAGGATGTGTCGATTATCGGGTTTGATAATACGATTCTGGCTTCGGTAACGAGTCCGCCACTTACGACCGTTGCCCAGCCAATTGAAGAACTGGGACATCGCGCTGTAGATCTGTTGATTGAAGAGTTAAAGGATGAACAAAAAGAGCCACAGAAGATTGTGCTGAAGCCTGAGCTGGTTATCCGAGAATCAGCAGGCCGTGTATTGGGCTGAAAACAATTAGGTTTCTGATGTAACCTGACCAGTTGTGAGTCCAAGCCTACATGTGCCATATTCATGGCTAGGGATAAGGGTTATCGTCTTGCCTCATTCTGAATAGGTAATAAAACAATAAATATAATAAAGTAACAAACAAGCCGCGTTTACCCTATGGGGGAACGCGGCTTGTTCATTTAAATCTTCCATTTTTAGTGTAGCCCAAAACGTCATCGTAATTGAGGGACCAGAGATAAGAAATGACATTGGAACAGAAGAAGTGAGATGTTATACTGGAATGTATCAATAATTAACAATTTATATGTTTTGTGTAGGTATAGAGAGGGGATTGGGATGAGTAGACGAATCAAGATGATTATGGGTATCGTCACGATTATTGTTGTTGTAGCTATTGCAGTGCGTATGTATACCTCTGGTCAATATGCTATGTATATCCCCAGCAAACATACGACGTTTCGAGCAGAGGTCACAGATCATATGACGATGCTGGATACATTGGATCGACTGACGATTAGGAAAATTTCCGACAATGAACCGTATAATGAAGATGATGAAATAACGATTACAGATCCCAAAGAGATTAGAGACATGCTGAAGCTATTAAAGGATGTTGAACTTAAAAGAGTACGGGAATTCGACGTTTCCGAAAGGAATCCGCAGTACTATGAGTGGCGACTTACCATTAATAAAGAAGGTCGCTTTACCGATGGATTCGGACTAACGTTTTATAATGAAGATTCCATCTCCATCTACAATGAGGCAAAAACGAGAGACCAACTTGAGGACTACGAGATTACCGATGGGTTTAATCTGAATGAAATGGACCGCCTTTTTGAAAAGCTGAAGGAGGAGAAAACATGACCAAGACTGACTACCTTGTACGCCCTATTGAAGAACAGGATATCCCCTTTCTATGGGAGATGTTATACGCATCCCTGCATAGAAGAGAAGGTGATGCACCTCTTCCAATCGAAAGTATTCATACTCCCGGACTGTCCAAATACGTTGAAGAATGGGGAAGAGAAGGGGACTTCGGGTATGTTGCAGTTGACCAGCAAGGCAAGAGACTAGGTTCAATAACGTTAAGATTCTATACGGACCAAAATGCGGGATACGGTTATGTGAATGCAGCTACGCCAGAGATGGGGATGGCTGTAACGGAAGATGCGCGTGGAAAAGGAGTAGGTACCTTACTGCTTCAGACCGCATTAGATGAGGTCGAACGGCGGGAAATTGCAGCAGTCTCGCTCAGTGTTGACCCGGATAACCAAGCGATTCGCTTATATAAGCGGTTAGGTTTCGTGGAGGAGTCTCTAAATGGTACATCGGTAACGATGGTGCGTGTAAGTAAACTTGAATCTTAAATGATGAGCGGTCGTATCACTGGCAAAACTGAGTAAGCCACGTGGAACTGCAAAAGAAAAAGGCGCTTCCTCACGGGGAACGCCTCTTTCTGTGTGCAAGGTACAGCATTAGTAGCTCTCTTATACTGAGTCCGTATCACTTCAATATTATTTCAACAAAAATGCCAAAGCCTCGTCATACGTTTCCCATTGGAATTCAGTCTGGTGCGCCGATTCTTTGGAAATCCGATTCAATTGCATTTTGGCGATCGCACCACCTACGGCTACACTGGCTCGCTTCATACCCCACTGTGTCAGTAATTTCTGATGCTCCACAATTTTTTCTTTTGTATCCTGGGGGAATGCCTTCATATTTCTCATGTCCACGAGCACATCAAACGAATTTCCCAATTGTTCCGCTATTCTCTGGATTTCTGTATTCGCTTGTTCGACATGTTCAGGAGAAACAATACCTTCCCAAATAATTTCAATAATAGGTTTAGTTGAATCCAAACGTCTAACAGACATGTAGGCAACTCCTCGATAATAAAATAATATGTAATATATGAGACTATAAGCCTACTAATTATACCTTTTTATAACGAGAATGAAAACTAAATTCATAATTAAGTGGTTCTTATGAACTACTTATTCCTAGTGAAGTTAAATTCAGGGATTGTTATCATATCGTCATTGGGAGTAAATTGAATGGCTAAAAAGCCGCCCAGAGTATGAACTCCGGACGGCTTCTACAACTGTGACACGATAAAGTTAAGATAACTACGTAAGTTAGAATCCAATCTTCAAACTGTTACCTTCCGTTGCTACACCTTTGGAAAGGGAAATGCTCAGCTTTTGTTCTGCCGAGAAGCCTAGTGTTTCCCCGTCATGCAGTGTGACGTCGTTCTCAACCACATACGTTGTGGTCATGAACATCATCTCAAATACATCGCTTAAGGACTCCGACGATTGCATAATCTCCATCTCTTCTTTACCAAAGTTACGTAATCCGTAAGTGTAAGCTGAAGCGCCTTCGGCATTATGGAATAATCCGATGAAAATCCAGAGCGAGACTGGCAACTCATCATGTTTGATCCCACGGCTGGTTTCGACATATTGACTGGCTTCAACAACAAGTGGGGCCATGTATATGGCCAGCGCGTGATCCAACTGTAATAAGGCACTCGCTGTTTGAGTGAACAGAACATGTCCCTCAATAGCATTTGTTGCGTTCAGAACAGAGACAATAATCTGAGACTGGTGCCGTGAGGTAACTTGCTCCGCTTCTCGCCAAAGGATGTTTAACTTGGCATTCTCCTCAACTTCACGGTCGGGTACAGGCGCCGCAATGTGAGCACATACCACCTGCATCCCATTCGCTTCGAAAAAGAGATTGCCCTCCTCCGGGCGTTCTTCAATCTCGATATCCCATTCGTTCTTCATGTTCCTGATGAAGAGGTCAAAATCACAATCGTCACGCTCCAGCAGGACAAAACCCACGATGGTTTCACTGTAATTCGTCGATTCGACAGCACCACCTGCAGGTACCTTCTCCTTTTTGCGCCGCCGAAGCTTGTCAAACAATCCCATGACATGTTCTCCTCCCGATCCCAGATTGATTCTGGTCATTGTACACTGCTATCTATTCACTACCTTACCATAAAGGAGTTAAACATGAATCGCAGCAATGCACCTATCGACAGGAAATTAGAGGAACAGGACCAGCAACAATGCAATGATCGCAGGCAATCCTTGTTTGATAATGATCGACCGTGAAGAAGTCGCTCCTCCATAGAGAGCCGCGATAATCACACACGCCAGGAAGAAAATCTGAATATGCTGTCCAACGGCAGCATCCGGATATACGAGTCCCCAGATCAGACCTGCCGCAAGAAATCCATTGTAAAGACCTTGATTGGCCGCGAGAGATTTGGTGGATTTGGCGAATTCCGGCGTGAGATTAAAGGTTTTCATTGTGCGTGGACGAGTCCACATAAACATCTCCATCACCATGATATAGAAGTGTTCGACAGCTACAAGAGCTACAAAGATGATACTAATCAAAGGAAACACCTTGCTTTCTGATATGTAATTTATTTACTTGTCCATCCTAGTATAAATGTTTGTAACGAGAACGGAAAGAGTGAAATTAATTTTTAACAATTTAATTGTGTGTTATATAAAATATTTATCTTTTTCCAAGTGAGTTATAATGTTGAAATAAAAAAAATCGTACAAAGGTAAGCATACGCCGATTGTCGACAATCCATTCATTGGGTAATAATGAACAATAAAGAAGTGATATTGCTCAGGAAAGGGAGGAGATTACTATGGGAACGGTTCAATTCGTCTTGTTGGCTGATGATCCATCCACATTTGTGACCCGAGTTGTACCTTTTATCGACATTGAGCTTGCAGGAATTCCGGGTGACCGTCATTATGGTCTGCTTCGTCCGGCGGACTCGCGTCAGAAAATCTACAAGCGTGGTACACCGATTGCGAATCGCCGCCAAATAAGTATTGTTTCCGAGGAAGAATGTGCTCTTATTGCTGAGAAAATGAACATTCCTGAAGTGCGTCCAGAGTGGCTTGGTGCCAATATACTGGTCCGTGGCATTGATCGATTGACGGAACTGCCTGCTGGAACGCGGCTCCTATTTCCGAACGGGACAGGGTTAATATGCGAAGGGGAGAACCTTCCCTGTGTACATCCGGGGAAAATGATTGAACAATTCTACGAACAGGACGGTTTGCGCAAAAAATTCGTGCCTGCGGCTCGCAAAAAACGTGGGATTGTGTGCTCGGTTGAACGGGAAGGTGTAATCCATACGGGGGATACCATAGAAGTCATTCGCCTGTCCTGATTTTCAGGACAGGTTTCTTAATTGATCAGCCCTCGGCGCTCACCATTCGAATGTCTAGAGTGTAAGTACTCCTCTGGTGTACTGCCAATAATAGACTTGAAATCTCGGATGAAATGAGATTGATCATGATATCCAAGGTCCTGAGATAGCTTAATCAGGTCACATTGAAGACCACGGTCCATCATTTCTGCAGCATTTTGCAGACGATACAACTTAATTACGGTTTTGGGTCCGATGCCCACATACTGATTAAACAGACGCTGAAGCTTTCGGGTATGCATATTCCAATAGGACGATAGATCATCCACTCTCAGCATCTCCCGGTTCTGTTCAATCTGTTGCACAATATCGTTAACCATTCTCGCTTGAGCATCTTCAGCAGGAAGGTGTGCACATAATAGCTGGTCGATGTAACTGGTTTTATCCGCATCATCCCCCGCCTCAAGAAGTCGGTCTTCCAAGGATTCCCCTGTGACGTCAAGAACATTGGATACATTCATCGGCTGTCCGTACAATGAAGAGACAGGAACCCGCAGGAAGGGATAAAAACCTCCTGGTTTGAACTTCACGCCAAATACACGACCTTTCCCGCTCACAAGATAGGAGAATTTACGTCCCGATGGTCCGAAGAAAAACGTATTGTTTCGTTCCACGACCAGATTGACACAGGGGTTAGGCACGACATGTTGGGGATACGGTTCAAGTCCAGTCAGATCCCACGATACGATCCAGTAATGTTTAACAAAAGGCCGAAGTGCTTCGGAAGGAGCATGGCGTGTCAGTTGATATTTATGATCACCTTCATTCAGATTCAGCAGGCCCATACTTGGTCTGTCTCCTTGTTCTACCTGTTTCATCCGAATCATCCCTCCTGCTCATCTCACATTATTTAGGTTCTCTGAACAACAATGCCTGCACAGCAAAACGGGGTAAAATGAGTTGCCTGCGCCATCTCGAAGGTTGACTGAGGAGGCGATAGAGCCATTCCAGGTTAAGCTTCTGCCATATCGCAGGGGCACGTTTGGTTTTGCCTGCCACGATATCGAGACTGCCTCCAACACCTATGGCTACACGAGCGTTCAACTGGTGGCGATACTTATTAATCCAGTGTTCCGCCTGGGGTGCACCAAGAGCAACGATAAGAAAGTCTGGTTGAGCAGTACGAATCTCTTCCACAATCTGTTGTTCCTCATCTGCCTGGAAATAACCATGGTGTCTACCTTTTACGATAACTCCGGGGTAACGCTGCGCAATAACTTTCACGGCCTGTTCACTTACGCTTTCCTCTGCTCCCAGCATGTAGAATGACCATTGTTTCTGATCGCCTTCCTCCAATAAACGAAACAGCAGATCACAACCCGTTACCCGTTCAGTCAATTGTCCGCCCCGAAAACGGGATACCATTACAATGCCGGCACCGTCAGCTGTGACCAACCCGGCTTGATCGACAACCTCGCGAAGAGAGGCATTCTGTTGACAGGACATAACAATCTCGGGATTGCCTGTGATGACATGAAATAGTTCAGTACTTTCCTGATCTACGACTTCACCAAGGATTGCAACAGTTTGATTCATCGTTACATTGGGAAAAGGGATGCCCATAATATTCGTTGATTGGCTCATGTCTCATTTCCTTTCTAATTTAGTCCCATCACCTTGAATAGACCTGTTATTTCATTCCAGTTTAGTATATCTGATCTTCTGGGAAAGCACTATATGACGCAATCCGTTTGGATCAGGGTATAACATTCCCGAAAACATAGAGAGCTTATATTTTACCTGATGTCGCGTTTTTACAATACGGTCTTTGGGGTATAACGATAGGATAGGAGTGCGAGGTTGGCAGATCGCTTATCCAATACATAAAGGGAGTGAGTCCATGGAACTGAAATATGAATTTTATATCAATGCAGGACTGGAAGATGTTTGGAATGCTCTAATATCACCAGACGGCACACGGAACAGCTTTTTCGGTAGTGAACTTCGCACCAATTTCCAACCAGGTCAACCGTTTGCTTATGTAGGGCCAGGTAATGATGGTGCGGAGACTGTCCATGTGTACGGAGATATATTGGAATTTGAACCGTTGTCCAGACTTAGTTATCAGGAGCATCCCGGACCGTCATACCATGCCAATCATGCCGAGCTTCAATCCAGAGTGGTCTTCCAGTTGGAGACTGTGGGGGAGTGTACGAAGCTGACGCTGATCAATGATCAATTTACAGAAAACCATCCTTCCTTTGCGAGTGCACAGAGCAGCTGGTGGATGATCCTGAGCAGCATCAAAACTTGGGTGGAAACGGGGAAAACATTGAATTTTGGCTGGTAGCGGGTAAGAGGCAGTCATTTAAGATTTATGATTATAAAAAATAAAGAGCATTTAAAACAAGAACCAATGCTGATTCAGCACTGGTTCTTGTTTTTTATACATATTTAAGACCATTGCTCTACATTTAATGTCTGATAATGTCGAAATATATATCATATGACCTAAGAGGAGAAATGAACATGTTTCGTAAACGTACTGAATCGACCAAACAAATTCGTATAGATGCACATCAAAATTTACTGGAGTATAGTCGTAAACTTGTAGCAAATGCAGAAAAGGGCAACTATGACGCATGGATTGAAGATGGTATTGAATTTCAGGATAATGATGAAATAGCTAGTAATATCAAAAAAGCAGTACATATGATGAAAACACAAAACGAAGGTGTGGAAATGCGTCTTAGAATGCTGAATCAGGCAATGAATGTGGGATTATGGGAATCTCAAATTGTTGCCGGTGATCCACTGGATAACAATAATATCGTATCATTTTCGAATGAATTCCGCCAAATGTTAGGGTTCCATAATGCCAAGGATTATCCCGATTCATTTGCAAGCTGGGCCAAATCGATATATCCGGATGACAGACCCCAACTGGTGCAGGAGATTATGAAACATGTGAATGACACAAGAGCAACAACTGCCTATAACGTCATCAGCCGTATGATTACAAAAAGTGGAGAAATCCGCTGGTTCCGATGCCTTGGACAAGTCATCCGAAATCAGGCTGGCGTTCCGGTCAAACTTCTGGGCATCATGTTTGATATTCATGAGGAGAAGAGCAAGTCTGATGAGCTGGAAGCACTCGTTACCCGATATGATCTGGTTAACCGAGCCTTGGTGGAGGCACCGTGGGATATGACCGTTGTGGCTGGAGATGTAGTTAATCCGAACAATGAATTTTGGTGGTCACCCCAGTTCCGTAGAGAATTAGGGTTTAAAGACGAGCAGGATTTCCCGAATGTGTTCAGCAGCTGGAGCAGCCGACTTCATCCGGAAGACCATGATCGGACGATCAACGAATTTGCCAGACATATGAACGATTACAGTGGTCGTACACCGTACGATCTGGATTATCGTCTGCAACGCAAAGACGGGGAGTATCGTTGGTATCACGCGGGTGGGGAGACCATTAGGGATCAGGATGGAGTACCGCTCCGTGTAGCTGGAACCATCCGAGATGTCACCCATGAGAAGAATAAGGAACAGATCGTGGAAGCCATGAATCTGAAAACAAAACAATTGTCGGAGTCCATTGGCGAGATGGTACGTGGAATCAACTCAATCACCGATCAGGCACAGGATCTGGTTACTGCACAGGAGTTATCTGCCGATGCAGCCATTCAAGTGAAAAGCAGCGCAGATGATACGAAGAATATCACCGTGTTTATTCGAGAGATTGCCAGTCAGACCAATCTGCTGGGGTTGAATGCAGCAATTGAAGCTGCACGTGCGGGAGAGCTAGGACTGGGATTTGGCGTCGTTGCAGGTGAAGTGCGGAAACTGGCTGATCACAGTTCGGAGGCCACAGTAAATATCGAAGATAGCATGCAGAAGATGAAAACACTGATTGATCAGATTCTTGAACATATCGGTAATATGTCCACGTTAACGCAAAATCAGGCTGCCCTGACACAGCAGGTGAATGCTTCAATGGATGAGATCAACACCATGTCACAGGATCTGGTTGATTACTCGCGGAATCTATAATCTCGAATTCGTTTGTTGTAACATCACGATCATTGGCACACAGCATCAACAAAAAATCCACCGGGATGCATTTCTGCTCTCGGTGGATTTTTGTATTTCTATATATAACTAAGATGTATAGCTTCAGTTACAGCTATTGAATTAAACTTGTTGAACTTTGATCAGGTTTGTATTACCGGATTGACCGATTGGAACACCAGCGGACAATACAATGATGTCACCTTTTTCAATGTAACCTGTTTTGATTGCGTTACGCGTAGCAGACTCGAACATTTCATCCGTAGTGGTTACTTTGTCGCCCATAACCGGAATGACACCGGAGAGCAGGCAGATTTTCGCCAATACTTCTTCATGTTGTGTAACTGCGATGATTGGCGCTTTTGGACGATATTTGGAGATCATGCGTGCTGTGAATCCACTCTCAGTCGAAGTGATGATTGCTTTTGCATTCAGTACGAGGGAAGAACTTACAGCGCCCTGACTGATAACTTCAGTAATATCAGCGATCTGTTGAGCCGATTTTTGTGCGAATTGCTCTTTGTAATCGATCATTGTTTCAGCACGACGAGCAACAGCAGCCATTGTACGTACGGATTGTACCGGATATTTACCAGCAGCTGATTCACCAGACAACATCACAACGTCAGCACCTTGAAGTACAGCGTTAGCTACGTCACTTACCTCGGAACGAGTAGGACGCGGATTTACTTGCATGGACTCCAGCATGTGTGTAGCTACGATAACCGGTTTACCAGCGCGGTTACATTTATCGATCATTTCTTTTTGCATCATCGGCACGTCTTCGATGGGTACTTCAACCCCGAGATCTCCACGAGCTACCATGATACCGTCAGATGCTTCAATAATATCGTCCAGGTTAGTCATACCTTCCTGGTTTTCAATTTTGGAGATGATCTGTACGTGGTCTACACCGCGTTCTTTCAAAATGCTGCGGATTTCACGGATGTCATCGCCTTTACGAACAAAGGATGCTGCGATAATTTCGATATCGTTTTCGATCCCAAATCCGATGTGCATAACGTCACGCTCGGTTACACCTGGCAATGTCGTTTTGATTCCTGGCAAGTTAACCCCTTTGCGTGGTTTCAGAATGCCGCCACTGATGATTTTACAATGGATATCGGATCCTTCCACAGACAGTACAGTCAGATCCACAAGGCCATCATCGATGAGGATACGATCGCCAGGTTTCACAACGAGGTTCAGTTCTGGATAGTTTACCGAGATACGCTCAGCGTCACCAAGAATTTCTTCGGTAGTCAGGATCAGCTCTTTACCCGCTTGCAGATGGCAGGATGCTTCTTTCAGTTTACCGATACGTACTTCCGGCCCTTTGATATCCATCATGATCGGTACATAGGTGTTCAGTTCGGAAGCTGCTTTACGGATATTGTTAATCCGTGTCACGTGATCTTCCAGTTCGCCATGAGCCATGTTCAGACGGGCAACGGTCATACCTTCCTGAATCATTACTTTTAACAATTCGATTGAGTCACAAGCAGGTCCCATGGTACAAATAATTTTTGTTTTTAACATGCTAATTTCCTCCTCATATTTAAGCTTATATGTGTATTGTAGCGTTTTCTGTCGAATCAGGGTATGAACTATAGTACAATGATTAGAGTATAGTCCGATAATGAGGTGTGTTATGGTCACTCCACTTGAAGTACGACATATTAATGGTGTCGGTTGGTACGAAGAAGCTGTGCAATCTCAAGAAACTTGGCGGCTTAGCTTGGTTACTTATGGAAAATGTGTATATTGGGTGAACGGTGATAAACAGATCATGGAAAAGGGTGAATTGCTCCTCATTCCAGGTGGTACCCCATATTACGGCAAGAGTATTCCTACAGTAACGCACACACAGATTGTAATTCAACTGCAACGCGACCATACGGAAACTCTGCCTGCACTGGAACGGTATGAGGCTTTGCGGCATAAACCTGGATGTTACGAGCTGATCCATCAACGCATGAGCGCTATTTATCAACAATGGCAGGAGCGTCCGTCTTATTATGTCATGATGAGCCAAGCCTTATTGATGGAAGTGTTGATTTATATGAACAGGGAGCTTGATCGTGGAGTTATCCCGCCGGAGAGGCATAATCATGTTGAACGGATGAAGCGGTATATTGAGCGGCATTATCGGGAGAAAGTAACGAAGGAAGAACTCGGGGATGAGATCAATAAAACTCCCAATTATGCTGCTGCATTATTCAAAAGCATGACAAATCAGACCATCAGTCAATATGTCCATGATCAACGGATGAAACGAGCCATATATTTGCTCACTGAGTCACAACTCTCCATCCAGGAAATTGCCGAATTTCTCGGCTACCGGGATCTGTCTTATTTTTACCGCATATTCAAACGTATAACCGGAAGTCCACCGTCTGACCTTCTTCATGAACGGCCACCTATAGCATGAAACGCGTAGTCCAACCCAAATAAAGTTCTTCTATATAAGTAGGTTTAATTAAATGAGTACAAAAAAAGAGGGCCTATGCCCTCTTTTGCTGTATAACAGGATCATCATCCCACCTGTTACATATATAAATGTCATTATACATGACTGCTTGGATTAGAAGCTGTGAGTGGCTGCTTGCCTTTTTTTCGTGCCTGCCCAAGACGAAGAGCAAAGACATGTACAGTCCAATACGCGGCCTCAGCAAACAAAATGCCTCCTGCGATGTCCAGCAAGGAATGCTGTTTTACAAACACCGTCGAAGCAATAATCAACCACAGCCATACCGACCAAGAAATCCGTGCCAAAGGCTTAAAGTTCAAGTGTCTGTTGATCACAATAAACAGCAAGTAGCTGGTCAGAACGTGAACACTTGGGAAACAGTTGAAGGGCGCATCATTAGTATAGATAAACTGTACTAACACGCTGCTCAGATCGGTTCCGCCGACCTCCGGGCGCGGGACATGGGTAGGGAACACCGCAAAACAGACATTGGCAGCCAAGACACCAACATTATAGGTAATCAACGTACGCCAGAATAGCGACTTGTTCGTCAGACCCAAATAGAGAAATCCAAGATACAGAATGGGCATCCAGCTAATGTACGGATAAATAAATTCTTTGAGAAAAGGAATCTGCGTGTCAATCCAAGCATAATTGTAAAATACATCACTTCCGGTGTTGCTGCCTAGAAATACGTAAATGGAGCCTTGGAGCGGTATGCACAGAATAGCCAGTAAATGCCCCCAGCGCTGAAAGAATGCTTTCATAGTATCCCCCTGATTTCATTATGCATTGTGAAGCTATCGTTAATTGGTACTTCATAGATATATGACGTTGAAAAGTCGCGACACCCCTGCAGCATTGAACTCTTGTAATACTATAATGGACAGATAAAGGTATAAGCCATACCTGATTTTAGGGGAAAAGAAGTCAAGATAAGTCTCTTTTTTGTTACTTTTATAGTTTTATCCATAATAGGGATATTCAATATACGGATGATGTGATACAACTATATTGGCATATAAATTCATATGACAACGAAAAAAAGCAAATGAAACGAGGTAGGGAAATGTATGATTAATCCGCAATCCAAGCCAAAACATTCCTTTTCCGAGCGCAAACCTGTGCTCACCGTTGTAATTATTGAGCTGCTTCTCCTGTTAGCCGTATTTGCAGCAGGGGCCATTGCAACGATAAAACAACTGGACTACACTTCCCCTGTACTCATTTCCTTTACACCCATCGCAATTGTTCTGATGACCTATCTGACGTTAAGGCGCAAATGGGGAGAGACTGGATTCCGATCTTTACGAAGTATCCCAGCTGGCCACGCAAAGTATTATATTCCACTACTCCTTGTACTGGGTACACTTGCCCTGAAAGGATTTGAGGAGCTGAGCTTGTCACGGCTAGCCTTTTTCATCTTTTTTACCTTGCTCGTAGCTTTTGTTGAGGAAACGATCTATCGTGGGCTTATTTTCAAGACCTTGCTTCAAAAAAGTGCAGTGGCCGCAGTTGTGACCTCAAGCATATTGTTTTCGATTACACATCTGTTGAACGCATTGTCTGGTCAGGATATGACGGATACGATCATGCAATTGATCTATGCGCTGCTCCTGGGAGCTGTACTGGCGTTATTGATGCTGAAGAACGGAAATATCATACCGCTTATATTGTTTCATTTCATACATAATCTGATTCAATTTTTAGGGAATGATCTGGAGGATACAGGTACACTTCCTTACGATCTGTTAATACTGGCAGTACTGATTGCTTACTGTGCATGGTTAGTGTGGAGCATTCGAACAAATTCGTCTATTCCATCCAAAGGGAGTGAGCAAGCGAATACGGTTGTTCATTAAGGCTATTGCGGGTATTGCTTGAAAGTAGTTATCATACAGTTTCCCGTCAGCAGTTGGATCATGGTATACTTCAGTCTGGCGGGAAGACAGATATGTTCATGATACGAGGTCTGCCTATCCGTACATTAAGTTTAGACAGTAGGTGATATAGTGGAGAAGACAGCACAAGGTGTAGCAGAATGGATGGTACAGGAGATTAAATTCACAGGAACACTTCATCAGGAAGCTGCCATAGAATATGTGAAGACCCATTTTGGGGAAGAGTTTGTTTTTGTGAACGAGAACGGCAATACGTCATTGTCCAAAGAAGTGAAGAAAGCTTTCCGAAAGCTTCATCGTGGGCAGATCGCCTGGGATCGGGATGCATTTATGTGGGCATGGACATAGTGTGTTAAACTGGAGTAAGATGATTCATTGGTTGTGTTGGATATGCATGTCAGAATATTATATAAAAATGTATAAGATGGATTAGATCTGCATATCCTTTCATAAGACCGTACACAAGCGACCAGGCACATAAGTGTGATAAACCCTGGCCCCACGCGTGTTAATAACATGTATTTCCAAAGCTGTTTGAAAAGAAAATACAAAGATTTGCTTTTTGGCTGAATTGGAGTTATAATAAAAACAAGTTGTAGAGAGTGGAAAACCTAATTCATATATTGTAAAGGGAGATCACTTATAGGTTTATGACTGGTACCTTTTTCAATGTGTGAATTTTTATTTGCTTGCTGCAAAGAACAAAGGAACATGTTAATCTTTATTTGGAGGTGTAATTCACATGCAAAACGGAACAGTAAAATGGTTCAACGCTGATAAAGGCTTCGGTTTCATCGAAGTTGAAGGCGGAGAAGATGTATTCGTACACTTCAGCGCTATTACAGGCGAAGGCTTCAAAACGCTGGACGAAGGTCAACGCGTGCAATTTAAAATTGTACAAGGAAACCGTGGTCCTCAAGCAGAAGAAGTTGTAAAACTGTAATTAAAGCATAGCTGCCTTTAACATGTTATAATGGTAAAGGCAGCTTCTTTTTTTTGATCAGTTATATAAAAGTCGACCCATTAGTTGTCGAGGCAGAAGTTCGGTGGGACGTGAAACTTCCGCTAAGTGTAGGCTTCTGTGAAATAACGTCGGTTAGATGTTTTTCCATAACAAAGGGGGTAGAAGTCATGTATAATCGCAAAAAACCGTTGGAAGAGATTCCACAAGCTGATGCGGCAATCTGGGAATGTACGAGTGATACGTGCAAAGGATGGATGCGGGACAATTTTGCGTTTGATAACGTACCTACTTGTCCGATATGTGCTTCTGAGATGGTCAGCACGACTAGGATGCTACCATTGCTTGAGAATTCGAATAGTAATCTGAAAACGATGCCTAAAGGAAATCGGATTTAACATAGCTTACCCGCCTCTAACGAGGTGTTTTTTTTTAAGATCAAATTGACACCCTGTGCGAAGGTAAGGGTATTAAATATGAAGTTCCCGGCATTCGTTTTAGCGAATGCCTTTTTTTGTATCATTTTTTAACAGAAAATATAATGTAAATGAAGGGAATCACATGAAAAAAATAAAGACCCTTTTTGCTTATAGCAAAAAGGGTCTTTATTATGACTACAATTTTACCGCTATCAGATTTGAGTTTTAAATGAACAGGAATGGCAGCAAAAACAGAGTTGCTACCAGAGCCAGTTCGATCCCTGCTCCTGCTCCATAGCCATAACCGCGACCGTATCCATATCGACCGTAGGCTGAAGATTTAACTTTTTTTGATGCAACAGCGTTTTTCTTGCTGCTTTTTACCAGCTGTTGTTTGGACTTGACTGAACATAGACGTGGTCCCTCGAAACATCCGTTCAAATAAACTTTGCCATCACGACATTGACTAAGTGTACCATACATATGCTTACCGTCTTTCATAACGAGACAAACGGAACGTCCAACGTGCGGAGAAACCGTTTCTTCACATACCCGATTAATTCTGTACATGCAAATCCTCCTCATTAGATGCGGTTGCCGCTTGAATTCAACGGTTTGTATATCATAGTAAAAAGAAGACCAATTGGTATGGACGAGTACCCGGGAAATCGAATAGGGAGGAGCCGTTTTTGAGTTTATTCCATACACTGGGAGGAGTGAGGAGGGGATGTCGCGTGGATTATCATGACATGCTGGCTCGGTTAGGGGAGGGGAGTGCCCATCCCGGAGGTTTTTTGGCAACGCTGAAGTTGCTGGAGAGTTTATCTCTGCCTGTGGATAGTCATATCCTTGAGATAGGGTGTGGCACTGGGAGGACTGCGTGTTACCTGGCTAAAAGGGGTTATCAAGTAACGGCCATTGATCTTAATCGCCAGATGCTGGATAAGGCCGTTCGGCGAGCAAGACGAGAACGGGTGGATGTTCGATTTGTTCAGGCTGATGTAGCATCGTTGCCTTTCCCGGAAAATCATTTTGATATGGTATTCGTGGAGTCGGTTACGATCTTTACTCCATGGCGGAGTGCACTAACTGAGTATAGAAGAGTGTTGAAGCCCGCTGGACTTTTGGTGGATCGGGAGATGGTTCTATCAGGCCAAAAGACCGAATTGATGTGTCGCAGGTTAAAGCAATTTTACGGTATACGAACTCTGGTGACGGCCACAGCATGGAGAAAACGCCTCAAGCAGTGTGGTTTCACCAAGGTAGAGGTCAAGGAACATTCGCGATCCATGGGAAAATGGGGCGTTGATCATGATCAACATCGTGAGATCGATATGAATTGGTTTGAAGATGAACGTATGCAGCGAATGAGTCAAACCAATGATCGGTTGCTCGCGAAATACGGCAAAAAGTTGGGGTATGCTGTTTTTGAAGCAAGGGCACCGTTGGAGGTCAAAAAAGAAAAATAGGAAAAGACAACTCACACATTAGTGTGGGTTGTCCTTGTTTTGTTTCGACAGAAGGTACTACAGCATATCGTTGTCGATAATCCGCCAGTGGTGTTTGAGCAGGGCTTCCAGTTGGTTCTTATCTTTGGCTCGAAAAGCACTTAAAATTTGCCGGTGCTCTTCATTAACTTCGAGCAGTACCTCAGATAGCTTTGGTTTATTATCACTAACATACGACTGCCGGATGAAACTGTTCTTCAATGTGTTTAACATCTCAATGACTGTGGCGTTACCACATCGCTGAATGTACAGATTATGGAACTGATATTGGTTCTTGTTGTAGGCAGCAAGATCAAGCTGGCTAATATCTTCGTCCATTCGAACAACGAGAGTTTCCATCTCCAAAAGTTCAGATGGTCTGAGATGGTCTGCTGCAAGTGTAGCAGCAAGTGCCTCCAGCACACCGATCGCTTGGGAGAACTCCAGTTTTTTGCCTGCATCAAAAGGAGTGACTATAAATCCCCTGCGTGGGATGTATTGCAGCAGATTGTCTGAAGCCAGCTGGAAAAGGGCCTCCCGAGTAGGCGTGCGACTGATGTCCAGCTTTTTGCATATTTCGGCCTCGTTGATCTTCTGGTTGGGAAGTAACGTCCCGTCCTGAATCTTCTGGGCAATGTAATCGTATACGTGGTCTTTCAAGGATCGGTATTTGGGTACCTCCATACCGAATCCTCCTTTCTATGTATAGTGAATAAATAGATGGGTTTAAGGCCGTACTGTACGCGCCGTTCAGGAGTTTCAAGTTTTTATCATCTTAACACCGAGGGGGGAGTTGGGCAAGCAAACTTCATGTTTCAGCCGATGTAAATGCTGTGTTATATATAGCACATTTTATGGAATTAAAGCGTATAAATGTTTAAATAATGATTGTGATAAACCAGAATGTTTGTTAGTATTACTTACATATAAGTCCATATATTGTCTTATGTATATTGTATACAAATTATTGTGCTACTCATTCAAAAAAAGAATAGGGGTATGATGTGTGAAAAAAGTACTGTTGCCAATGATGCTGTTGTTAGTGGTTGTATTCATGTCCGCATGTGGGCAGGAAAAAACGACAGAGACCGGATCAGACGCTACTTCGTCTTCGGGCAGTAGCTCTGCGGAAAAGGAAGTAATTGTACTTGGAACCAGTGCGGACTATGCACCCTATGAATTTCATAAGAAAATCGATGGTAAAGATACCATTGTAGGTTTTGACATCGAGATTGCGAAAGCAATTGCGGCTGATCTGGGAGCCGAGCTGAAGATTGAGGACATGGACTTTGATGGCCTTCTTATGGCCCTCGGTACAGATAAGGTTGATTTTGTAATATCAGGCTTAACCCCTACCGAGGAACGAAAGAAGAACGTTGATTTTACGCATATCTACTATTATGCAGAGCAGGCTGTACTTGTTAGAGAAGGGGAAGATACGGCATTAAAGTCCATAGATGATCTATCAGGCAAGCAGGTTGGCGTACAAAAGAGTTCCATCCAGGAAGGGATTGCTCAGGAAATAGAGGGAGCAAAGCTCACTTCTCTGGCCAAAATACCTGAGCTGATTCTGGAATTGCAGACGGGGCGTGTAGACGCACTCATTCTGGAGAAGCCGGTGGCTGAACAGTATGTGAAGAACCAAGAGGGGCTTGTTGTTGCGAATGTAGAGATTGAACAGGCTGAAGATGAGGGTGGTTCGGCCATCGCGGTGAAGAAAGGTAATCAGAAGCTGCTGGATCAGATCAACACTACATTGGAAAAGCTCAAAACGAACGGAGATATTGAACGGTTCGTCGTTGAAGCGAATGAGATGCTCGGCGAATAAACCGGACGAGTGAGGGATATGCCGTGAATTTAGATTTTTCCTTTCTATTAGAACATTGGCAGGATTATGCACGAAGTGCGTGGGTCACGCTGGAACTTTCCTTCTTCGGTGTATTGTTTGGTACGTTACTTGGTGTGATCATGGCATTAATGCGAATATCCCGAATATGGCCAATTAAATTTGTGGCTTCGGCGTATATTGAACTCATTCGAGGAACACCGATGCTGGTACAGATTCTTATTATTCATTATGGTCTGACGGTTGTAGGTGTGAACTTGCCGGCATTTATGTCGGGGGTGGTAGCTCTGACGATGAATAGCTCGGCTTATATGGCGGAGGTGTTCAGGGCCGGGATTCAAGCGATTGATAAAGGACAGACAGAGGCTTCGCGCTCCCTTGGTATGACACATGGTATGACACTTCGCTATATTATACTGCCGCAGGCTTTTCGTAACATGCTTCCAGCCATCGGTAATGAATTCATTATTATCATTAAAGATTCTTCTCTTGTCTCCATGATCGGCATAGCCGAGATTATATACACGGCCAGAACAATTCAGGGTGTTACGTTCCAGCCGCTTGCTCCGCTGCTTGTTGCCGCCGGCCTCTATTTTATAATCACATTTACACTGGCTAATTTACTCTCTTGGCTGGAACGGAAACTGTCTACTTCCCGATAACTATTGATAAAGGATTCGATTCGAGAAAGGTTTGGAGTAGGCTGGAGTGGAAATGGCGGGATGTAGTCGTAAATGGCGATGGTATCGCATACATTGTTATTGTATTTTGTATACAATATTTTGGAAAGGTGTTGGGTGTGTATGTCAGATTCCAAAATGTTAATGGATTGGTCGGAGCGTTATGCTGCACCTAATTATCATCCGCTCCCTATTGTTATTGAACAGGCGGAAGGGGTATGGGTGCAAGACCCTGAAGGCCGCCGTTATATGGATATGTTAAGTGCATACTCTGCATTGAATCATGGTCATAGACATCCTGTTATCATACAGGCGCTCAAGGATCAGGCAGATCAGGTCACGCTGACCTCAAGGGCATTCCACAGCAGCTCCGCTTCTCTTTTTTATCAGAAACTCTCACAATTCACGGGCAAATCCAAGATTCTTGCCATGAATACAGGAGCTGAAGCGGTGGAGACTGCGGTAAAGGCAGTACGTAGATGGGCTTATCGTTGCAAAGGTGTACCGGAGAATCAAGCCGAAATTATCGTATGTTCTGGTAACTTTCATGGAAGAACTCTGACGGTTACTTCCTTTTCCTCTTCAGCGGAGTATAAAAAAGATTTTGGGCCGTTCACACCTGGATTCCGGATTATTCCCTATGGAGATATAGAAGCGCTGAAAAAGGCCGTTACGCCAAATACGGCTGGTTTTCTTGTAGAGCCTATTCAGGGCGAAGCTGGAATTGTTATCCCGCCTGATGGATATTTGGCTGAAGCCTTTGCTCTGTGTAAGAGCCAGCAGGTGTTGACTGTAGCTGATGAGATCCAGACCGGATTTGGAAGAACGGGTCGCCGTTTTGCCTCCGACTGGGAAGGGGTTGAACCAGATATCTGGATTATGGGTAAAGCGCTGGGGGGAGGGGTCATGCCCATCTCGGCTATTGCTGCTGATGCGGAGATACTTGATTTGTTTGAGCCGGGGTCTCATGGTTCTACGTTTGGGGGTAACCCACTCGCCTGCGCCGTGGCTATAGCAGCTCTGAAAGTTCTTGAAGATGAGAAGCTTGCCGAGCGATCGGAGCGTCTGGGGAACTATTTTATGAAAAGACTTCGAGATATTCGCAGTTCAGCCATACGGGATATTCGGGGGAAAGGCTTATTTATTGGTGTTGAACTGAATGAACCAGCCCGTCCTTATTGTGAGCGTTTGATGTCTACTGGACTGCTGTGCAAAGAAACTCATGAGACAACCATTCGATTTGCTCCACCACTGACGATTAAAGAGTCCGAGATTGACTGGGCACTGGAGAGAATTGAGCAGGTATTGATCAACAATGAGGGAGCTGACCTACATGAAAAATGATGATGATGTCCATGGTGGAATAAAAGATACTTCTATTGATACAAATCAAACATCTGTGCAACGTAATATTGCTATCATTAAGGTTCCTTTTGGACTCGGTGGAGCAAGAGGTGGAGCGGAGTTGGGGCCTGATGAATTGATTACAGCTGGACTGAAGCGGGAGATTGCGAGTCTTGGGCTAGTGCTTTCCAAAGAAGTGCGGGTAGATTGTCCTTCTGAACCTGCTGCCCCTATTGAGCGAAATCGTGTAAAACACTTAAATGAGGTACGTCAGGTCAGTGAGAAGGTGTGTAGTGAAGTATCAGGTGCAGTAGAGGAGGGAGCTTTTCCACTTGTGCTTGGGGGAGATCATAGTGTAGCGATTGGTACTTTTGCCGGGCTAACAGCGCACTATTCGAATTTGGGTGTGATCTGGTTTGATGCACATGCAGACTTGAATACGGAAGAACGGAGCTTGTCCGGTAATATGCATGGTATGAGTGTGGCTGCATCCTTGGGGCACACTGCATTCAATCTGTCGCACATTGCTGGAGCAGGCGCGTTTATTAATCCATCCAACTTGGTCTATATTGGTCTGCGTGATCTGGATGACTATGAGAAAGAGCAGATTAAGGGACTGGGAATCCGAGCATTTACGATGCATGATATTGACCGGATGGGAATACAGCAAGTTATTGAGGAAGCAATAGCTACAGCGGGTAAAGGGACAGATGGTATTCATGTCAGCTTTGACATGGATTGTCTGGATCCGCGGGAAGCTCCGGGTGTGGGCACCCCAGTACCGGGTGGTTTGAATTATCGAGAGGCACATTATGCATTGGAGATACTTGCTTCCACAAATCAAGTTACGTCGATGGAACTGGTTGAGGTGAATCCGTTGTTTGACCACAATAGACATACGGCAAGGCTTGGTGTGGAACTGATCGCTTCGTTACTTGGTAAGCGCATATTGTAAGCACTGAGAAGTGAAGCGGAGTGTGCAAGCTTTGCCTAAGGAATATAATTTCTTATCTATTATAGAAGGAAAGAAAACTGAGATCTTCGAAAACCAGGGCTAGTCACAATCAATTGTTCACTGCAATCGCAGTGGAAGTGGCTTCCCTGGTTATGTTTAATGGATAAGTATATTAGAAGCGTCGTAATGAGGATGCGGAGAGTTATTTCTATAGTACAGGAGCGTCAGATTACATATTGTGCTGATGATGTGGGTTGATTATCATTTTTGAAAAAAGACTTGCAATTGAAATCTGTACATGATATATTCTAATTCCGGCCAAGAAAACACGGTTTACACGGTGCGGCAAGCAAATGAAATAAGCTTCGAAAGAAACTTAAAAAAAGAGCTTGCAAAGTTGGTTCGGACATGATATTATATAAGAGTTGCTGAAGAGAAAGACATTCGGTAACGAAATAAGTTTGATCTTTGAAAACTGAACAACGAGTGAGTAAACATTCTGCTTGCAGAATGAACGCGAAAGTTTGAAACAAGCCTTGGCTTGAATCGACTGGAGCACAAATGAGATTTTTAATCTCGTCAGATTCAAAATGAGCTTATCGCTCTTTTCAATACTTTATTGGAGAGTTTGATCCTGGCTCAGGACGAACGCTGGCGGCATGCCTAATACA
>NZ_FMZN01000014.1:0-16401 GCF_900101225.1 Paenibacillus sp. CF095 | reverse complement strand
ATACGGGCAGCGTTAAGCCAAGGGATAAAGGGAGACAGTTCCCCCTTAAACGTTAGTGAACTCAGCATGCCGCTCCAATCCACCGATTCTTTTTTTCGACTAGAGTATCCATGCATCTCATTCAGATATAACCCGGAAGACGTCAGGCTCATCTCGCTTGCCAATTCACATACCTTCATCGCTACATCCGTGTTTATATTTCCTCCATAACGCTCCGTCAACAACTGAATTCTTTTCGTAATGCTCCGAATGATTGTGGGAAAATCAATTGTCTGTACCAGCGCCCCACCTCGACGTATCCGAACAGGGGTCAACAGATGTACAGAACACCATGAAGCATGTTCTTGCAGCGCATGGACAGAAATATTTTCGGGTGTAGCTGCGTTCATCTCGAATTGTCCCTGTTTCCAAATGAGTCCGTACTGATCTGCATGAAAAATGTCTGTTAGTTCGAATGCCTTACGTTCGGCTCCGATTCCAAATGTTTGTGCCTGAGTCAACGAAGTCGCGATATCCTTGGCGTAACGAACCGCATCTCCGATCAAGATGAGCTTGAAGCATAACGCATCACCCTTATCATAAACTGGTTTTGGCCGGGGTGGTTCAATGATATAAGGGTTGACGATATCCTGTGCAGCACCACCCCATCGGCGATTCTCGAATATATACCTATAGGATTCAGAATGCCGAGTTAGCGCCCAACCAGTCACACCATGAAGCGTAGAGCCGAGAAATGCGGGTAAACGTGTCGTTTCCTTACATTCAAGTCGAATGAGTAACGGGAGGTATTCCAACGAAAAAATAGGTACTTGTCTATTCATACGATACTCCAATTCTGATGTAGATAAAAGATTACAAAACTAACGGCAAGCTATTTGTAATTAACCCGAAGCACTACATATGGAGTGCGACGTTGGCTGTACTGAATTTATAACATAGGAGGGATAATTTCAATCCACGCATTCTAGTGCGACTCGGAATGGACCAAGACATGATGGACTCGGCAATATTTCAATCCACGCACTCATACAGAGTGCGACGTGATGTCCATCCAATACGGTATCGACCTCTACAAGCGATTTCAATCCACTCACTCATGCAGAGTTCGACAGCGAAAACAACGTAATTACCTAATCTAATGAGAAGATACGTGCGTCTTTTCGCTATTAAAACTTCTTTATAACCATTACTCAAATCATTTTAACAAAAAAATTGTTTCCAAAAGTTCACAAAATTGACGTTTTCGACAAATTTCAAGGTGCGAATTTCCCGGGAAAATCATGTGAGCTTGGGGTTCGCACCTCAGGATAAACAGTTCTAATTCGGTAAAAGCATCATTTGAATGGCCTTACATTTATCAGCTTGTTTACCAGAACCTTTTTTCTTCGTTGAAGTAACCCATTCTCCAATCTCTGTCCAATAATTCTTCAAAGCTTGTGCAGCTTCAGTATCATTGGACTCAATAATTTGGAGATAGATTTCCCTCTTACTCACTCCAATATCTTGTACCGAAGACGATAAATACTTGATTCTAAAAATCAACTTTTCCTTTTCCGTCATATTACTCAATATACTCTCTGCAGATTCCTCTGAGGCAGTAGTATATATTTCTTCTGATCGATTGAAGCGTCCGTACCCTGACGAAGACTTACTGCCTACCCCAAGCTCTTTAAAAGCTGTAGATATCCAATAACTGAGCATTTCCATCAACGGCTCAGGTAAAATAGAAAGCTCGGATGCTATTGTAGCAAGCTTCCGTTTATCCACGGTCAGCATCAATTGAACTGAATGGACACTGGCAGCATAAAATGTATTAGGTACGGGATTCTTCGTGTCACTGGGTAGCTCTTTGTTAGCATAGTACTCACCAAAATGCGGGGTTAATACATCCAACTTAATTTCTAATCCATTATGAAATAAGATGTCGTAGAACTGAACGATTCCCTGCCCATCCTCACTTCCGAATAAGGCTCGTCCAAGCACGCCTATAATCCCTTTATTGGTAGCCAGATTCGTAGCCTCGCCTTCCAACAAAGCATCAAGAAACCACCGACGTGCTACTCCTTTAATACTCGATGCAGGAATATAAGGTACACCATACACGGGATGTATCGTAAGGCTGCTTTCATTCACATGCGAACTACCCAAACCATGGAGGATCAATGACGTGTCCTTCAGACGAAGTATCTTAAAATAATAGCTGGACTCCAACAGCTTTAACATACTTTCCTTACGTTTTTCAGCTGCTTCGGCCACTCGAATCATTTGCGATAGTGTTTGTTTAGTAAACGATTTTTTTTGCTTTCCAAACTTCACATTTTTGTATTTGTCGAAGCTAATATCTTGATTATAGTGGAGAAGGTACCATAAATGATCAGCTTTTGGTTTCCGACGTAAAATCTCACCCGTATCCTTCGGATGGTAGATCCGATGATCACTTTCAGTCATCTTTGTCATAAGTCTTCTTCCCCAGGCCGCTGCTCCTGTTCGCTACACATACCTGTAGCAAATTTTCGCATCCAATTAAGCAATGCATGTACTTCTGTTGTCACCCTTCGGTATTGTTCACTATTTAAGGATACAAGCTCTCCTAAGAAATCTTTATTTTGCTCCATTTGTAGTTCTGGTTTATTCATAATCCAATGACTAATAGATTGATAAATCAAATCATACTGATTTTCCTTACCTTTAGAATAATAAAATGCCATGGATTGCCCCAGCCCGTTAACCTGAATCATGCTAGGAAGACGTTTAAGATAAGAGGAATACAATTTAATTTTTTCTGAGCTACTCAGTTGATTGACAGCCTTTTGAACTTCCTGAAAAGCATAACTTGCTCTACCGCCTTCAATTTGTTGGATAGAAGGTTGTTGATCACTCATTTTCATTTCCACCTTCCAATCGAATGTTGCGCATGATTCCCTTGCCTATGGTAAACGAACCTCCTAATTGAAACACTTCAGGGAAGTGGTCCTGAGTAACATACCTTTTTACATCCTCAGCTGTATGTAAACTGCTTTTTTTAATCAGTTCTGCTCCAGCTCTATTCGGTTTTTTTTGAGATTCTCTTGGTTTCCCAAACAGAAGCGCACTGTAAAAGACAGTTTCAGGAGGTATATTTTCTTCATACCACAACCCACCTTCAACCTGACCATTGTCTTCTACCCGAATACGAGCGTTGACTTCAGTTGACATTTGTACAAAATCAGTAAATTCATCATCTGATAAAACTACTAGACGATCTCTAATGCCAATAGATCCATTTGGAGTACCAATCCATGCCTCCAATTTCTCAGCTAAACGTTCGGTGTCCTCAGAACTTTTTACAGTAAACGTATATTCCTCAAGCACAATGCTACCTGATAGACTAGTTTCCCCTTTTGCGGAGTTGATTAAAAGGGCATCGCCAGAGACACTACCTGCCTCAACCACGGGAAGAATTAAAGAGTCTATCTTTTCTTGATTTGCAGCATTCAACATAGTAAGTTCACGATTATAACGTTGCACTACATATGGACAAGTAACCCATGCAAAGGTACCTCTTAATGATCTTATTGGGAACAAGAGAATACGTGCATCAAGGAATGATACTGCACTCGCCTGAGAATCGTTATGCTCATCATCTCGTGGGGATGATCCAAAAACTTTTGAAAAATCCGCTATCTCCTCAGAACTTTCACCGATTCTTCCAGACACGGTACGTTTCCATGCACCTTTGAGAGTAGAGCTTTCAATCTTTGGAAATGCCGTATGCTTTTCTCGCTGAATCGGAAGATCTACGATCCCAATTTCACTTCCGCTACCCGCATGGACCGAAGTAACGGCGTATAATAGAAAAGGTTTAAACGTGGTAAACAAACGAACTCCCCCTCGATCTTGTCATTTTCACTTCGAAACTATGGTTTGATACTGGCTATTACAGCAAATCCGAAACCTTCCTGATCTCTGCCCTCGGTTTCTCCTCCAAACAGATGAAATCCGTTAGCCACCTGACTGAGTGAAGTAATATCTTCTGGCTGAATACCTACATAAAACACCGTTCCAGCAGGTAACATCAACTGTCTCGGTTTGGGCCGATTCGCAACAATGTCCCACCCCCCGTACAATTCTGCACGTCCCGTAACCCAAGTCAACAGCCTAACATGCACGCCAGGAAACAGTTCCCAGAGCCAATCTTCAGTCTGTTCTGGCTGAGATAACGGACAATTTTCAGGCAGCACAAGTGGTGTTAACAGTATAATTCTAGCTCGTTTTGTATCATGTAAGGATTGAACAATTTGATTTAATTGTTCTTCTGACCAAACCTGCCAGTTCACATGCTCTTGTTCTAAGAACCATGGTCTATTTTCGGCTCCTAAGCTCACCATCGGCACCTTGGAGAAATCAGGAGCTTCTTTCTCTGAGACGATTGATACTAGCTCGCATTCTTGACGCATTGTCAGCATATTCATCTGAAAAAAGTGAGCATCCTCCGCTCCACTTGTCACGGCATCAATCTTAATCCCCGTCTTCATATAACCATCCACGATCTGAGACAACGAGCGAATATCCTGAATCTCTTCTTGCTTAAAAATCGCTTGGCACCATTGCTCCAACGGAACATATTGACCGTGGTGTTCCTTATCCTTGCCTTCACGGGCAGCTTCGCCTGTTCTAGTTAACGTGTAACCTGCACGAACGTTAGACAAAACACGGTTCGGAGCTAACGTCAGTATATCGGCTTTTAACTTTTCTTCACCGTGCTCAATCATCGAATAAATCCGGTAATCCAGTGGGACTGGTAAAAGAATCTCTCTATTTTGTCTGATGAAAACAGCCTGTTGCCGAAATTTCCCCATTTCTTTCGGTGTTCCCATCCATTCTTTCATATGTGCATCGCTTTCGTGACGAAAAGCCTCAAACGTGCTCCCTTGATGAATGTAAGCAGACCTGAGCGCACCATACACCGTATTAGGACGAGGTGGAAAAAGACCCGACCATTGAGACGGCACTCCCATTTCAGACATCATATGACCTTTGAAAAAAAAGGAATCAGCTGGCGTCAGTTTCAGTAATCGCACGTGATGTCTCCTTTCTGTTGAAGAAGGCCAACATTTTCAACAAATCTATAAAGCCCTTCAACCTTAATTGGCGAAATAACTCTGGAACTTGAGCTAATTGATGACGGTATTCCATTCGGCGTTCTTGATCATATACGGAACGATCCATAAGCCGGTAACATTCCAGTAATACCATTTCTTCCAAGTATGCTGGTTCTTCATGACTATCTTCTCCAATCAATCTCTGGAAAGTGGCTGCAAAATTATAAATGAAGGAGGTAGAAATAACTTCACCGAGAAGTTCGATGAGTTGTTCCAATGCTTCTGTCATTAGCACGCCATGGTTCTCCCAAGGTAAAACAATGGTACCTAAATACTCTCCTGAACGTGGAAGAACGGATAGGGCAAACGCATTTTTTAAAACAGCAGTACCACTGGTTGTAGTGTACGATTTTGCAGCCTTCTCAAGTGTCCTGGCTTCATTCAACATTTGTTGAAGCGGTGTCCTTTTGTGCCCGACAGCAATAGCTGCCGATGCCGTAGCTCCGTTTAACCCCGTATCTGGATCACCAAAATCTTTACGTAATTGATAAGCTGCTGCAAGAACCTGTTGAACAGGGAACAATGCAAGAACATCATCACCACCTGCATACAGCAATATCCCTTCATGCTCCTCAACAATAGAGGGAACTGTCACACTAGCAAAATGACCTAATCGCTCACTCGTATGCTGAACTTCAGATTCACTACCATTGAAGAATTGGCCCATGTTATCGCCATCCATGAGCAGAACCGCATAGTAACCATCCTGTTTAGAACCGATACCAACGACAGATTCATAACGGGAAAACACATCTGATCCACAATTGAATTCTTCTTGGAAAAAGTCGCGTGCAACCCTCCGCACCAAGCTAATCCCACATAAAAACTCATTGTCTCTTATGCGTGCATTATCTGGATCATTCGCATCTCCTGGCTTGAATTCATGTCGGCGTCTATTCCAGGTATCTCTCAATTTACGCTTTAAATCCCCATAGCGGTCACCGGAGAACGGCGGTTGGTAGCACAAGGCATCCATCCGTTGATATACCGTACAAGCAATCCCTTTTTCCGCTACAACCTGCATAGAGCGTTGTCCCTTGAGTGAGTGATACATTCGTTCGGCTTCTTGTCGATTCGATGGTGAAGCAATTGAACATGGGTAAGCAATCCAGTTCACTTCTAAAAAATGTTGAACTTGTTCTTCTGCCTGTTGCTTAAGCTGATGGATACGCTGTTTCCCTTCGTGCGTATTGTCTTGAAAGACTTTTTCTATGGACCAATCCGATATTCGGACCAATTCACCTCGAACGTGCAGTTCAAGGTCTGACATCAGTCCATGCGCCTTCTCCTCAGAAGTCTCCAGCGTAAACGTGATCCGGTTAGGATAATTGGCAACCGCCAGCGATTTTTTTTCAATTTGATTTGTCTCATTATCCGAAATGTATGGATAAATGACTTGATACTGGATCTGACGCTGCCTGCACAATTCTCTAATGGACCTAAGAGATTGCCTAATTAAGAATGAGAGAAGGTAACTCCCCCCCCACAAATCTTCCAACTTACGCGAAGCAGCAATGAAGGATTGTACCGGGCCGATCCCGAAAATGCAGTAATATCGGTTATTCTCCTCCAACAGTTTTCACTCCCATGCGATTCAAAAATTGGTTGCGCTCGTTGAAATAATTATCACTCCGTTGTGTTTCTTGTGAGGACAATTCGGAAATGACTGGGTGATATAACCCGTCAATTCTCTTTACGGTACACCATAAGGGAGATGCGAATCGTGGAGCAATCCCTCCTAGTGAACGCTTATCCTTTCTTTCGTGGGACGCTACCCCGAGTTTTTTAACAATCTCGAGTGCATTTTCGTGGCCTTCGCCAACCCATACTGAGGATAAATGTGGTCTTGTGAGCGCACGTTCTCCTTCTAGATCATTCAAAGTCAAATACTGTTTCTGTAGATGAACTTCCGCTTTCCGACCAATTCTTTCAAAAAGATGGCGTAAATATTCGAAGAATTCCGCAACGTCTATGAATTGATGCTGGTCCCATTGAACAGCACCAAATCCTCTTCGAGAACGCTGCCCCATACTACCTAGGATGAAAAATAGTTCCAATACATGATGAATGTAATCCGCAAAAGCGTCCCCTTGTGATTTTTCGTCCTTCACCTTTTTTCGAAGCTCAGAACGTAAGCTCACATGCTGATTAGGAGATATCATTTGTTGAATCTGTGGTCCACGTTGTCGATCCTTAGAGTTACGGTGAGGCAACATTGGGAATGATCCTGAGGTCAACTGGACATTATCCCATGTGAAACGAATTGGGGATTTCCCACCATAGCTCTGATCTGTGCCGCCGAAGTACAATGACTCTTGTTTCCGGAGCTCATTCATCCCATCTTCGACTCGGACAGCTCTCCACCAATATCGCAAAACACCCCGAACACTGGTAATACGAAATGAAATATCTTTTCTTGCCCCATGAATTGCCAAAGGTGTTAGCAATTCGATATTGTACTTACGTGTTTCAATCGCACTTGCATGCATTAGATCCTTTAAGAGTTTTTCATCCATTGTCTGTCCTCCCACCTTCCTGTTCCTTCACTTTATTGTCTGATTTCAGAATTATCGTATTATTCTTGAACTAGATTTTGGAATGCATTAGCATATGCAAAATGCGGGAACAGCATCGGATTATTGACTAACATCAGCAATTGATTGAGCTGTAAATTCAAGGTGAGTAACGGGTTGTTTGGAATTCTTAAATCCTCTAACTTGTTTGATATATAAGATATACTGATATCCTTCCCATCAGGGGACTGCTCTGCCTTTGTTTCTAGATGGATCTTACATTCCTTAAAATTCTTAGCTTGATGCTGATCAGGACTCGTAAGTAGGGCTAGGCCACTGTGATCTGCCTCATCTGAAATATGCTGATTAAGGCGTCTACCCCACCATCCTAACGTTTTCTTCTCGTTTTTGACCAACACTTCAAATTTCGTGTTATCTGAAGTTTTATCGATCTGCTCTTGAATAATGAAGTCGAAGTATTCTCCAAGCTCTTCTCTTGTCGTCATTAAGGTGCGGTCTTTAACCGACTTTTTGATACTAACGAGTACTTTAATGGGTTGACTTCTAGATTGAGTAGCATTGGTTACCCCAGTGGCATATCCGGTTGCCATTCTAGCGATGCCAGTATTTTTAGCATGAAGGCTGTCAATCTTTTTGGCCCATGTTTCTAATTGTTCTGTGGGCAGATCGGTGCTCTTACATTCAATAACCATCGAGACCGCCTCGATGGGAATCAACTTCAATGTATGGTACTGAAATATGTAAGGAGTGTATTGTTCATCGATAACAGCAATATCAACTTCGTTCGAAATCCCCCCTTCCGAATCAATAATCATTGCGCCGTGAACAAAAGAAAACTTTTGAGGGATAATACTTCGGAAAAACTTCACCCACATTTCCTCCCGGTAACTACCTGTTAAGCCCGGATGAGCCGTGGCTAATTCAATCTCTTTTACCATCAGGTTATTAAGTTCATTGTAATTATCAAAGATCAGCTTTAATGGATTACTATTCATATAGACAAATCCCTCCTTTAATCGCTTGAAATTATTAAGACAAGGACTTAGGCAATATCTATTTGACTAAATTCGGCATTTATTTACAAATTCCTGCACAACAAATATTTATTGATAACAGGAAATACTATAAAAAAGTATATATACAAGCCATTTTGTTGGAAAAATTAGAATTGATTCATGAAAAACGAATTCAAGCATTCTTTATTAGGGTAGGATTCGAACTTGGGAATAAAGAGGGAAAAGGAGTAATAGTGGAGGGTGAATCAGATGATCTTGTACGCTTTCTTCTTATCGTCTCTTAGGAAACTTTATAGATTAGTCACAAAATAAGCATAGACATAATTAGCTTAGAAATTATTCGGGAAGTAGTTGATCCAATGATCTCATTTACTTCAGGTACCAACCTATTGGCAAGTGCAAGCAAGTCGTATATAACGTTTTTTTATGCTGCTGGAATATTATCTAGCCGTACTCCATACGGATTTCGACTAAATACGCATTCTGATATTGGACACTTGCTAAACAATTCTACTCCACGCACTACATACAGAATGCGACGTTCTTGTGACCTAGTTTTACGAATAGTTCATTCAAATCGGGTATTAAATCTTCCATTCTTAACGCCTTTTAATCCCTATATGACTTCTGTCTTTCCGGATTTGAGGATCTTTTTAATTTGAGTAAGAAAGTTTTGGCCAACCGTTAAAGTACATTCTACATCAATACAGTTTAAAGTCGTTGCTCTCTCAGTGACGTGATTTTTACAGATGAAACACTCTCCTGCAGTGGTACGGTGAGTATTTCAATTCACGCAATCCATGCAGTGTACGACCACATTTGCGGATAGCACAAAGTCACTTGTCGGTAAATTTCAATCTACGCACTCCATACGGAATGCGACTACCCAAGACACGGTTTAACCATGAGCTGATTGCATTTCAATCCACGTACTCCATACAGAGTGCGAGCAGCAGGACCTACAGCAATACTCCAACGTAGTTAAATCTCAATCCACGCACTCCATACGGAGTGCGACAGCGGAAAGACACGCATCAAGTTATGTTTAGAATACCTTAATACGTATTTCCGATACTTTTTCCACATATTAACTCCACTATATACCACAACAGCATATATACTCAATATCCCTGTTGCCAAAAGATCTCAAAATTAGTGTTTTCGACAAACTTCGAGGTGCGAATCTCCCAGGGAAATCATGTGCGCTTAGGGTTTCGCACCTGCTTCAGATGACTTCATGGCATTTCACATTTCATTACTACCACTGGCGATACCCTCTGTCCACAGGATTCATAGCCCATATACTACTTCACTCACATCAAAATCCTGTTTCAATGGATAAGTCTGCTTCACATTACATGGACCTGTAGACCACATCGATATGTAAAATACGGGCAGTGTTCAGTCAAGGGATAAAGGGAGACAGTTCCCCCTCAAATGTTAGTGAACCCAGCATGCCGCTCCAATCCACCGATTCTTTTTTTCGACTGGAGTATCGATGCATCTCATTCAGATATAACCCGGAAGACGTCAGGCTCATCTCGCTTGCCAATTCACATACCTTCATCGCTACATCCGTGTTTATATTTCCTCCATAACGCTCCGTCAACAACTGAATTCTTCTCTTAATAATTCGAATGATAGTTGGAAAATCAATTGTCTGTACCAGCGCGCCACCTCGACGTATCCGAACAGGGGTCAACAGATGTACAGAGCACCATGAAGCATGTTCTTGCAGGGCATGAGGAGAGATGTTTTCTGGTGCAGCTGCGTTCATATGCAATTGTCCTTGTTTCCAAATCAATCCATTCTGATCTCCATGAAAAATGCCTGACTGTTCGAACGCCTTACGCTCCGCTCCAATTCCTAAACAATGAGCCTGAGTCAAGGAAGCCACGATATAATTATCGTAACGAACGGCATCTCCGATCAAGATGAGCTTAAAGCATAATGGATCACCTTTATAATAAATCGGCTCTGTCCGAGATAGCTCAATGATATAAGGGTTGACGATATCTTGTGAAGCTCCATCCAATCGGCGATTATCGAATACATACGTATCAGATTCCACATATCGAGTTAGCCCACTCCTGTCACACCATGAAGCGTAGAACCCAGAAATGCGGACAAACGTGTCGTTTCCATTTCAAGTCGATTAAGTAACGAGAGGAATTCAGCGAAAAATAGGTGCTTGTCTATTCATACGATGCTCCAATTCTGATGTAGATCAAAGATTACAAAACTAACGGCAAGCCGTTTGTAATTAACCCGAAGCACTACATATGGAGTGCTTCAAAATTTCACTAAAGATACTTTCCTAGATACGGATTTTAATCCACGCACTCCTTACAGAGTGCGACTTAATCAAAGCAGAGGTAAGGTCAACCTATTGTTAGTTTAAATCCACGCACTCCGTGCGGAGTGCGACTATACAGAGGGCTGGATAGCCTTCAACACTTGCTGATTTCAATCCACGCACTCCATAAGAAATGCGACTTAAATCAAGGGTGGTGGGCTAATTATGGCCGGAGATTACAATCCACGCATTCCATACAGAGTGCGACAATGCTGCAAGACTACTAATACAAACTAAACGAAACTTTCAATCCACGCACTCCATACAGAGTGCGACTCTATGGAACTTAACATAATGTTTAGTGTATCACTATTTCAATCCACACACTCCATACGTAGGGCGACATCCTAATCCACTAATCGTCATTGTTTCTGTCACTATTTCACCACGCACTCCGTACAGAGTGAGACCGACCATGGATAGCAAAACCCAAAACACTTCGGAGGTCTATTCCAATCCACGTACTCCATACAGAGTGCGACACCAATAGCTGATGAATTGCGTTCAATTTTATCCATTTCAATCCACGAACTCCATACAGAGTGCGACTAGCTGAGTACCCGACAATCCTGAGCGGCGCGGGTATTTCAATCTACGCACTCCATACAGAGTGCGACAGGAGGTAAATAATTATGTGGAACACTGAGCTATGGACTTTTCAATCCACGCACTCCATGCAGAGTGCGACAGCGAAAAAAGACGTATCATCTCTAATACACAAATGATAATAACGTATTTTCGGTATGTTAACTACTTTGATTCCATTACTCGAACAACTTTGATAATATTTCATCGCCAAAAGGTCATAAAATGGGTCTATTCGACAAATTTTGAGGTGCGAATCCCCCGGGAAAATCATGTGAGCTTGGCATTCGCACCTGCTACAGTATAGTAATGGATCACCCATATCATAGGAATCTTTGGTGTCTACAAGTTGGACTCTGCTTTTGTAAATATCGCCTAAATGTATAGAATCAAGGCTATCGGTCTATTTTATCCATTAATTCTTCCTATTCTTATCTTACGCGCCTGAACTACTTAGCATCAAGTATACATTTAAACACCGAATTCCGCACTCACTGACCGTGATCCACCCACTTTTGTATCGCTTAGACGCCACAACAGATCATAGGCAAGCATAGTCATGTTAGTCGGGCTACCTACGAGCTTAACGCTCCCAACGCTTTAGTGAGAATTTGTTCAGATTCGACATTGTGTTATGTTGATTGAAATGTCTAGTAATGGCGGGATTCTTACCTTCTCGTTTTGTAAATCGTGTATTTATCATTGTAAACTTCTCATATCCAAAAGTTTAACAACGTCAGTTAACCATCAATACCTGAGCGGAATACCTCGCTCCCTTTTGCATTGAAAATAACATACTTACTATTGTTCCCTAGCGGAACCCCACTGTACATCCCGTCACCAAGGTAGTTTACCAATGCATATGTTGGGAATATTCGTTTACCCGTCTCAATATTGTATGATGTGGTGATTAAGCCATCCTTGGCTTTTAATGCATATTGAATTCTTGCTATCGGATCAATATCGTGATAATAGTCGGTACGTTCGAGTTCAAGAATTTCGTATTTCACATCCATCACGATTTTCCCCCGACTGTCCACGATCCCATAGTTTTTCTTCAGTTTCACACGGTATAGTGGATTTTTTGTTGTCACTTTCTCAATACGGTTATTCATGTAATTGGTCCGCTCGATCAGTGGCACTATTTCATCGTATTTGGCAGGCAAAATAACCTCACCACGATTTCCAATCAATCCATACTTGCCACTCTTGCGAATGACGGCACTTCCCATCTGGAACAGGTTAGCCTCCTCGTACTGAGCGGGTATTTTGATGTCTCCCTGTTTCGAAACATAGCCCCATTTTTGATTAACCTTCACAGCAGCAAAGTCCTCTGAAAATGCTTGAATATCTGTATAATTGGACTCGAATAGCAGCGTTTGATCCTTTTTATAAAATGTCCAACCGGCACTTGGATCTCTCATGTCTCTCACAGCATAACTTCCGTCTTCTGAGAGAATAACCTTTTGATCATCTTGAGGTTCAACAATTAATTGTCCGGATACATCAACAATTCCTTCGCCACTTCCTTGGATTATCCAAAGTCCGTTCTGTGGCTCACCTAAACTGTAATACTGTTTATCTAAAGGAATAATCAAACCATCTTGCCGAACAATGGCACTGTACGCATCACGATGGAGTCCCCATTCTACGGTATTCCCTCTGAATTCGATTTTGTCTTGGAACTCTGCGGGTACCACAAGCTTCCCTTTGTAATTCATACTCCCCCACAGTCCATTTATTTTTACGGGGAATTGTCCTGATTTACGATATTCTGGCCCATAATTCTTGTCTTCGATGTTAAACGCCGTAAGCAATTTTCCTTTATTATTGATGAGTGCCCATTTACCGTTCTTTTTCACCAATGCTGCTTGATTGTAAAAGCTTGTTCCTTCTTCATATGTAGGAGAGATAACGAATTTTCCTTTGGTATTTAGGTAGCCCATCTTCCCATTTTTCTTCGCAATCGCCAGCCCATTGCTAAACCCACCGATATATTCAATGCCTTTATCCTGAAATATCACTTTGCCCTTACTATTCATTAACTGATTTCTATTTACGACTGCTACGCCCTGGTAGAATGCATCTCTTGCTAATTGGAACTGTGGCTTAATGACAAACTTGCCCTGGTAATTGATGAATCCCCACTTCCAGTTTTGACGAACCGGGATGAGCCCATTATCTGCTCGGTCAGTAAACCACAGATGGCTTAACCCCACATGTTCCTGCCCCTTGTCCCATTCCTGATATGTTGGTTCGGTTGCTGCTAGCGCAACCCTCGGTAGCATAAATATTGTTGCGATGAGCATCAAGAGTGCAATGCCGAGAATTTCCGAGAATTTTTGATACATTGATCTTTTCTTCAACATCATATTCCTCCTCCATTTAAAAGAAATTATCTTACTCTTTGATTAATACATAAGTAAAGAGAACTATCAATAACTTAATGTATCAAAAAGAACAGTTGCCAAGGTGGCAGACTGTTCTTGATTTCTTAACAATTAATTTAATAACATAGTACATATTGTGGGCAGTATCAATTTAAATCACATATCCCAACCTTACCTCCTCCACTTGCCCTGATTCTAAACAAACCTTGAACAAAGATAAACTATTAAACGTCTCTTCTACACCTCATCCCGATCAAATACTTCTTTCAAAATATTAAGTGCTTTTCTTTGCTCTTTCTCGCTTCTTTTTAGAAGTAATGCATGGATTGCCAGGATATCCTCGCTGTCTTGCTTTTTTCCTAAACTCATAAGATCAAAAAACTCAATTTTCAAGGCATTCGAAATCTTAATGATAGTCTCTAATGTGACGTTGCTTTCACCGCGCTCAACTCTGCCGACAAAGGAGAAAGATGAGCCGATTTCATCGGCTAAAGCCTGCTGTGTTAATCCCTGTTCTGTTCGTAATTTCCTTATGATAACACCAATCTGTTCAGCAATCGTTTGATTCATATATGTCATCTACTCCTCTTACTAAGAAGTCTAGACAATAGCTGTTATGTATTGGAGTCTTCACAAGATTCAAAATAATTAAACATTGCCCTTATAAGTATCATTAGTTATACTGTAAATATATTCAAAATAAACAATCTTCTGTCGTTATATAGTTTCATGATTAAACTTCTCAATACTAATTAAATTTTGAATTTTAAGTATATTTGTAATTAAACAGAGGATATTACTGCGTAGCAACAATTAAGAGACCCTTTTATAGTGAATTAAATCTAGTTTATGGAGGCGTTAGCAGTGGAGAATGCTATAGACAATGGAGTTTATCTGCTGTCGGATCATGTACATGTTTTAGATAAAGGTTTTGAGTTATTCCGACTAAGCTATAGACAGAGCGAATGGGACGAAGCGGATCGTATTGCTGACCACATTTTATCCTTGGCAGAACGTATGTATGAAAATAAGAAAAAATGGGATGAACTCGTTATTCCTTTAAATCAAATGATAAAGCGTCCTTTGATATATTATTTTGGCTATGGGTATTTAGCAAAATCTATCGTTTTCCAAAAGCATGGTCATTTTGATCTTGCTAGAGAATACATAGCCAAATATGCAGACTTGGGATGGTACGACAATGCAACAGATGAGGACTTAGTGGTAATAGAACGTTTTAAAGGATTCGCGAAGGCTAACGGATACGCCGTTGATTTGTTGTCCGGCAAGGAGGAGATATTAAATGAATATATTGATTTTATACATGAGAATGAAGAGGAAGCACTGCCGGGATTTATTACAATTGTCGAAGCCGCGAACTTGAATAAGTGGAATGTAGATGAATATTACTTTAACTCTATTACTGAACAGTTAGAAGCTTTTTCAGAGCTTGAAGACTTAGGGAATCGTGTATACTACGTACAATTACTTAATCAACTTGCAATATACAATTTGGGTCAGCGGCGGTACGATGTTGCTATAAATTATATCCTCGATTATCTACAAGTAGGGGTTACAATGGACTTAGACAAAGACATTATTGCAACTATAGGTATATTTGAGGATTTACGAAAAATTGCTACTACGGATCAGATCGTGAAGTACAAAACTATATTGCAGGGGGTATATGATGAAAAGAGCATTAGTAGCTACATTTATTCTGATGACATTTCTTAGTTTTGTGATTCCGGTTTCCTCTCCATCTTCCAATCCAACAATTTCTCCATTTAATCACGGTGTTAACGGGTAGAGTAAAGGGCCACTTGCAATATGCGGGTGGCCTTTTGTAATTGGACTTTAGATTTCGTTAGGTGCTCCTGGATTATCAGTGAGCGCTATTTTTATTTTCTGATCGGGATTATATAACTTAAAAGTGGAAATTTTTTAAAAATAGAACGTGGAACTGGGAGCAAGTTGAATTCACTTTTTAATTCTATAAAAAGGATGGATCATCATTCCATACAAAGTGTGACTAAAAATAAAAAAAGCGCCCGATGGTATAGGCAGCTAAATAATATCAATCCACGCACTCCATACGGAGTGCGACGTGGATCATTTAACTTTGATATCAAAATTGATCTATTTCAATCCACGCACTCCATACGGAGTGCGACAGCGGAAATACACGTATCAAGTTATGTTTAGTATACCTTAATACGTATTTCCGGTACTTTTTCCACATATTAGCTCCACTATATCCCACAACAGTATATTAACTCAATACCCTCGTTGCCAAAAGGTCATAAAACTGAAACAGGTTCGAACCCAAAGCTCACATGATTTCCCTGGGAGATTCGCACCTCGAAATTTGTGGAAAGC
>NZ_FMZN01000016.1:0-1288 GCF_900101225.1 Paenibacillus sp. CF095 | reverse complement strand
GGTGCCCGTACCGCAAACCGACACAGGTAGGCGAGAAGAGTATTCTAAGGCGCGCGGAAGAACTCTCGTTAAGGAACTCGGCAAAATGACCCCGTAACTTCGGGAGAAGGGGTGCCCCGGTAGTGTGAATAGCACGAGGGGGCCGCAGTGAAAAGGCCCAAGCGACTGTTTAGCAAAAACACAGGTCTGTGCGAAGCCGTAAGGCGAAGTATACGGGCTGACGCCTGCCCGGTGCTGGAAGGTTAAGGGGAGTGGTTAGGGAGTAATCCCGAAGCTGTGAACCGAAGCCCCAGTAAACGGCGGCCGTAACTATAACGGTCCTAAGGTAGCGAAATTCCTTGTCAGGTAAATTCTGACCCGCACGAATGGCGTAACGACTTGGGCGCTGTCTCAACGAGAGATCCGGTGAAATTTTAATACCTGTGAAGATGCAGGTTACCCGCGACAAGACGGAAAGACCCCATGGAGCTTTACTGCAGCTTGATATTGAATTTGGGTACGATCTGTACAGGATAGGTGGGAGCCTTTGAAGTGGGAGCGCAAGCTTCCATGGAGGCAACGTTGGGATACCACCCTGATCGTATCTAGGTTCTAACCTGGTACCGTAATCCGGTGCGGGGACAGTGTCAGGTGGGCAGTTTGACTGGGGCGGTCGCCTCCTAAAGAGTAACGGAGGCGCCCAAAGGTTCCCTCAGAATGGTTGGAAATCATTCGAAGAGTGCAAAGGCATAAGGGAGCTTGACTGCGAGACCTACAAGTCGAGCAGGGACGAAAGTCGGGCTTAGTGATCCGGTGGTACCGCATGGAAGGGCCATCGCTCAACGGATAAAAGCTACCCTGGGGATAACAGGCTTATCTCCCCCAAGAGTCCACATCGACGGGGAGGTTTGGCACCTCGATGTCGGCTCATCGCATCCTGGGGCTGAAGTAGGTCCCAAGGGTTGGGCTGTTCGCCCATTAAAGCGGTACGCGAGCTGGGTTCAGAACGTCGTGAGACAGTTCGGTCCCTATCTGTCGTGGGCGTAGGAAATTTGAGAGGAGCTGTCCTTAGTACGAGAGGACCGGGATGGACGTACCGCTGGTGTACCAGTTGTTCCGCCAGGAGCACCGCTGGGTAGCTATGTACGGACGGGATAAACGCTGAAAGCATCTAAGCGTGAAGCCCCCCTCAAGATGAGATTTCCCAGTATGTAAGACCCCTTGAAGACGACGAGGTAGATAGGCTGGGGGTGGAAGTGCAGCAATGCATGGAGCTGACCAGTACTAATCGGTCGAGGGCTTATCCAAT